>JANQGZ010000062.1:0-311858 GCA_028282825.1 SAR324 cluster bacterium | reverse complement strand
GGCGATTCCTTCTTTTTGATATGATCAATGGGGAACACAAGTATTACAATATAACTACCAGTATTAATGAGCATTTAATTGATGTTAATTTATACAATTTCTCAAAAAAACAATTCGTTTTCAAAATACATAAATCCACAAAAACAAACGGAAGACGACATCATGAATTCAAGTTAAAAATTGTTGATTTGAGCACTGGTGAGCAAAAAGAAAAAAAAGCGTATCCTCTAAGCAAAGACGGTAAAAATCAAAAATTATGGCTAGGCGTATCAAATAACATGTTCTTTTTATACAATATTGATACTAAAAAGTTTGAAGTTTTGGATTATGAATTTAGACAAACTACTCACCCTCTAGTTGAACTCATCAATAGCCACAAAGATTTAAAAGAAACAGACTTAACATTCTTCGAATTCCACCCCAAACTACCTTTTGCAATTGTAAGGGGAAAGTCAAAATATTGGATTGTGGATTGGAAGGAACAGACTACTTCATCAATACCAATAATTTACCGACCAGAACTTGCGACCAGTTTTTCAATTTCATTAGATGGAAAATGGCTGTTTATTTCACAAACAAAAAATTTCAATTCAACAGGTAGAAGTACAGACGAATATTTTGCAATGCCTATTGATGAAAGCCTACCCTACTATGTGGGAAATCCAGTCAGTTTAGGAACCGATGAACGAGCCGACGAGGTACTTTGGACCGTCAATCCCACAAGTCTTATAGCAGTTAATCAGTTTAGCCATATTACCCGATGGGTTTTAGAAGATCAGTAAACATAATAAATCAGATGGGTCGCAACTTTTTACTTTTTATTTTTATCTCAGTGATTTTTTCTATAATACCCGTTTTGGCGGAAAAGCAACCGATATATAATCTTGAATTAGCTGCACAAAAAGACTTATCAAGAAAAAGGTTTATAGTTCCCGGAACACACGGCATCGAAGTGTTCCCAGTGTTTGTGGATAATGCGATTGGTACAACCTGGGATAACTCAATATCTCTCATCAGATTTGAACATAATGCTTTAACTTTCGACGTTCTAAAAAAGGACTTTTCCGATTACGTGGAAGGTGTAACATCATTTTTGCCGGCATTTTCTAGCCAGTATATGGGTTACATCCAAACACGTCGTTTTCTTTTGTTTAATTTGAAAGAATCAACTTATAAGTATTATATTATTTGCAACTCCATGGATGAGCATTTGTAATGTTGGTAAATGCCTTGTCCTTGTTAAAACTCGAAGAAAAATGATATTTGTCCTTTGGTGACGGATTGAGCTTAGAGAGCCAGAAAAAGAATTTTGTCAGTCATGAGGTAAATTTCAGTGCCTTTCTGCCAGCTTTTTCCCGGCATTAAATTGCCTGGCTCCAAACCCTTCGCTTCTTTCTGAATGACAGCAGGGACAATTCTTATAACTATCACCACATAAAGATTTTTCCTGGTCGGTAGAAAATTGTTTGCACTTGCTCGCTAACAGCTACCGTTGAACTGGAGTTAAAAGGATCCGATAGATTCATCACTAATCGAACACTTGAGAGCAGTGGCCAGTGAAACTGCTGCCATGCAAGGGAAGGAATCATGAGAAATGTGTGTATTTGTTTTTGGGTAGTATGCTTTTTTGTGTCTGTATCTTTTACAAGCTCTTGTTCCAACATTCAATCCAAAAACGCTTTATACCTGGAAAAAGATCTTATTTATAAGCCTAATATTATTGGGCATTGGACACTCAGCCAATTGAGTATCAATAAAGAACCAAAAACACCTAAAAACAACAAACCTATATTTAAAGTTAAGTCAAAATCACATGGTGCTTATGATGTTAAAGTCAATTATATTGATCCATATAGTAGCCGTGAAAGAGATGAGCATTTTGAATTAAGGTTATTAAAAATAGACGATAATCTATATGCAGATATCTTACTAAAAGGTCGAGAAGATGAACGACATACATTTGCTTTTGTGAAATTTACTAAAAATGAGAAAGAAATACATGTTTCTTTCCCCAAGTCGAATATAAATGAGTTTGAGAATTTATTGATTTCACAACCTTATCTGATAAAAAAAGGGGATGTCGAATATAATAAAGATAAAAATTTAATTATCCTGAAAGCTACAACAAGCGATTTAAAAAAATTAATTAGCTATTATTTTTCACATTCTGATGAATTTAGTGAATCTATTTCAATTGTACTAACACAAGATCCAAATAGCTCTTTGTTTCGCCAAAAAGAAAATCTTTCCTTATGTAGAAACCTTGAAAAAAAGGTACGAAAACTACTTACTTTGCTTGAGGATTCCAAAAATCATGCAAAGTTTCTAAAACTTGCTTTGTCTGAAAGTTTTTTAAAAGAAGCACTTAGGGGTCGTACCTATAGTAGTTTTGTAAATGAGTTTTCTGAATATGGGGCAAAGAGAATGTTAGATCAAATTAGAACAATACAGAACCTTAAACCAAAAATTAGTGGAAATGGAGAAACAGCAATTTACAGTTTTGATCAACCAATAAATGGACAAAAAAATATTATTTTTCGGAAAATTAAGAATTGCTGGTACATAGAATAGAAATAAATATTTCCATTCAACCTTTAACGGTTATGTATTTTTTAATGACCTTGCCACCGACAATCTTGAAGTGTTGGATAAAGCCTTTGATAAAACTCATCATCCAATCGTTGAAATCTATAATTCCCATCCAGATGTGAGTGATCGGAATCGGTTTATTATCCATCCTATTTTTCCACTTGCTGTGATTGAAGGAGATACAAAACTGTGGGTTGTTACATGGAAAAAAAACAAAGCTGAAATTCATCCAATAATCTATCTGCCTAAATATCCTGTCAAATTTGATTTCTCGCCTGATGGAAAATGGTTTTTTATAGAATACGTAGAGGATCTACCAGCAAGTGGTATTAAAGAACAACATCATGTGTATTTGATGCCGGTTGATTCAAGCATTCAGTGCTTTCTTGGTGACCCTTTTGATCTTGGCAGCTTTAGGGGAGATCACGGCACCCTGGTTTGGTCTGAAAATCCGATGGCTGTGAACATTTTTGATTTTATAAACTTACATCGGTGGGTTGTTGAAGGCTTGAATTAGCATCTAACCACTAACCACTTCTTTTTCTACAAGTGCCGTTACCATCTCTTCAACAACGGAGCCTATCCGTTTCATGTGGGAGATACGTTCCTCCTCGCTACGGCCGGGGTAGTTTCTAAAAGCAATCAAAATACCGCTCAGGGAGGAAAAGAGGGAGTGAGCCAGCAACCTGGTATTTCCCTGGTACCCGGAGTCAGCAATGATTGTTTCAAACAGATCCATTAGTTGCCTGGAGATATCGTTCAACTTCTCCAAGGACTCGTTTTCGTTGTTGCCATGGAGTGCAAAATGAGTGATCATTCTCCATCTGGCTTTATGATGGATGTAGTAATCCAAGAAATGTTCGATGGCCAGCTGCAGGGAGTTGGGTTGGTTGTTTTTTAGTTTTTTCTTTAAATCACCAATGAAATGGTTAGAGTCCCGACAAGCAATTTCCACATATAAGGCTTCCTGACTGCTGAAATAGGTATAGATAGAAGATTTGGCCATTCCGGCGACTTTAGCGATTTCTGCCATACTGACTTTGTCATAGGTCTTTTTTTCAAATACCTTTCTGGCTGCATCGATAATAATTTTTTGTCGGACTTCCCTTTCTTTTTCTTTGAGTTTGCCGAGAGTTCCCTGTTTTTCCATGAAATTCCTTAATGGGTTGATTTTTGTGGTATCTCAAATCGTCATATCACAGGCTCTTAGGCTTAATCAAGTATTGGTTGACATTTCGACCAGCGTTCGGTAACTAAACCGTAAGACATCAACAATTATTAGCTATCGGTTATATTTGGAATAAAAGCCTGTGCCAGCGGACCACAAAAGGCTAAATTAAGGCTAAAAATGCAAGGAGATATCATGGATTTGTTTCAACCGTTTCACGATCTTGTGGATGATCCGGCGGGGTATGCGCGCCAATGGAAGGAAAAACATCAAAGGGAGGTGATTGGCACTTTTTGCAGCTATGCCCCGGAAGAAGTGATATTGGCTGCAGGCGCGCTGGGGTATAGAATTTTTGGAACAGGGACTGAAATCTCAAAAGCGGATGCGCATATGCAGGCCTACAGCTGTAGCCTGGTACGTGGAGCTTTGGAAGAAAGCTTAACGGGAGGCTTGGCATTTATTGATGGTGTGGTGTTTCCTCATACCTGCGATTCGATCCAGCGTCTTTCCGATATCTGGAGGATCAACGTCAAGTCGGGGTTTCATCTGGATTTGATAATGCCTGTTAAATTGAACACTGCAAGTGCCAGGGATTATATGGCAGATGTGATAAAACGATTTAAATCCGATCTGGAGAAAACCCTGGGAAGGGAGATCAGTGAAGATGACTTAAAAGAAGCGGCTAAAACCTGCAATGAGATCAGAGAAGTAATGCAACAGCTTTATTCGATCAGAATCCAATCTCCGGAAGTGATTAGGGGGGAGGACATGCATGTCATGGTCAAGGCCGGCATGATAATGGATCGATACGAATTCCTGGCTGCTGTGCGGAACATTGCAACTGAATTGCAAGGCAGGGCTGCTGATTCTTTATCAAACAAGAAACGATTTGTCCTTTCCGGTGGTTTGTGCAACATGCCTAATGTGTATGGGGCCATTGAAAATGCCGGAGGCGTTGTGGTCGGAGATGACCTCTGCACGGGGAACCGGTTTTACCAGGGCACAGTGAGTGAGGAAAGTGACATTTTAACAGACATAGCCAGACGCTACTCTGAAAGAAATGTTTGCCCGGCTAAACATTCCGGTAACAGGGCCAGGGGGGAGAACCTGGTTAAACTGGCAAAAGAGGTTCAGGCAGACGGTGTTATTTATATATTTCTGAAGTTTTGCGATCCGCACGGATTTGATTATCCATACCTGAAAGAGATGCTGGAGGATAACGGAATTCCTTGCATGCTTTACGAAATGGAAGAGCAGCAATCCGGTGACGGACAATTTGAAACCAGGTGCGAAGCTTTTGTGGAAATGCTTTAATGGCTTAAGTTTTAGGAGATACAATGTCGGATGCGGAAAAAATAATAGATCCTGAAAAGGAACGACGCAAAATCAGAAGCGTCAAAAAGATGAAAGAGATCATGACCAACTATTACATTGAGGCAAAAACCGCGGACCAGAGTGGGAAGAAAATTGCCTGGATTACGAGTGGTGGTCCGGTAGAACCATTGTTGGCTATGGATGTAATCCCTGTTTATCCGGAGAATCATGCTGCTATGATAGGTGCCTCAAAAATGGGACCTGATCTTTGTGAAAAGGCTGAAGAGATGGGATACCCGCGGGATTTATGCTCTTATGCCAGATCGGATATATCCTGTGCCACAGTGGATGGAGGACCGATTGGCGGGTTGCCCAAACCTGACATGTTGGTGTGCTGCAACAATATTTGCGGAACAGTTCTAAAATGGTATGAAATCCAGGCTCGTTACTTCGATGTGCCCTTGTTTATTTTGGATACGCCGATCAGTCACACGGAATTTAGTGACGAAGCCCATCGCTATGTCAGAAGACAATTTGAAGAATACATGGTCTTTTTGGAGGAGCATTGTGATGGCAAGATGGATTATGACAGGCTTCAGGAAATCGGAAAAATGTCTATCAAGGGCCAGAAGCTTTGGCAGGCCGTACTGGATACAACCATGCACAAACCGTCACCCATGAGTGCGTTTGATGCATTTTTTCATCTAGCCCTGATTGTAACACTTCGCGGCACTGAAACTGTCGCTGAATACTACCAGGAACTGCTTGATGAGATGAACCGGAGAATAACAGAGGGAATCAGTGCAGTACCCGATGAGAAAATAAGGCTGTTGTGGGATAATTTGCCAATCTGGTACCGCACCAAATGGCTTTCGGAAACCTTTGCCGCTCACGATGCCTGTCTGGTAGCAGATACTTATACCTCAGCCTGGTGTGGTTCGCTGAAATACCTGGATGAGGACAATTTTTTTGAATCAATGGTGCAGGGTTACTCAAGGATCTATTTAAATATCGGAGTAGACGCCATGGCGGAAGAGGTGATTGGTATGGTTGATAAGTACAGCGCCGATGGTCTGGTCATGCATTCCAATCGTAGTTGTAAACCGTATTCGCTGGGACAATACGATATTCAGGAAATTGTACAAAAACGTTGTGAGATTCCAACGTTGATCATTGAAGCAGATATGGTAGATTCGAGGAGCTTTTCCGAAAGTCAGATCGAGACGCGTATCGGAGCGTTTATGGAAATCATCAAGAATAAGGCATAATACCGGTTTGGGCAGTTTGCTGCCCATAATCACTTTTTTTTCTTCATTTTTTTTACATACCACTCCTCCTTACCATAAAGAGTATCCGCACAGTTTTCGCACAATCCGTGACTGAATTCTGCATCCGTATTGGATTCAATATATTCTTCAACCTGTTTCCAGTATCCTTCGCTATCCCTAATACTTTTGCAACTTGAGCAGATGGGAATAATTCCTTTTAGTGTATTAATTTCTTCCTTGGCCCTTTTAATGGCAAGATGGTTTTCAACCCGGGCCATAAGTTCGATGGGATAAAACGGTTTGGTGATGTAATCCACTCCGCCTATCTTAAATCCCTTAACGATGTCTTCGGCCTCTTTTTTGGCGGTGAGAAATATAATAGGAATATCCTTCAGCTTTTTGTTGGCTTTGATCTTTTCACAAACCGCGTAACCGTCCATTTCCGGCATCATTACATCCAACAGGATCAAATCCGGTTTCTCAGCCTCCAGGTATGCCAAAGCATCTGCGCCCCTGGTTGCAAAAGCCAGTTCGTACTGATCTTCCTTGATGATACTCCCCAGAAGTTGAATATTCTGGGGGTTATCGTCAACGATCAAAATTAATTCCCTTTTTTTCTCATCCATTGGTTTGCTCCTGTTGTAGCAACGCTTCAGTCAGTTTTTGAAAATCAGACAGGCAATGCTGGATCGCAGAAATATCGAATGTTTTGGCAGCCTGCATAAGCCTGGAACTGCAAGCAACCAGCTGGGAACAGCCGAAATCACTGCCTAGCTGTTCCAATTCGGAAGAAAACTGCTTGACATCGTTAATTTTAAAAACCCCTTTCATCTGCTGAAACCACGGCATGTACTTCGTTCTGATGATCTCATTTAAATTCAACAATTGGATTTTATCAATTTCAATTAAATCAGTTGAGACTTTGGTATTGTTTTTCTCTTGGGTCGATTCGGTTGCTCGTTCAAATCGCCGATCAAGCGTTTCGACCAGTTTCGCTATGTTCAAGGGTTTGGTTAGCACGTGTTGTATATTATGATCCGAATTGTTGAAGCTTTCAAATTGTTCGGATGAGTTTGAAATTGCAATCAAGGGAATATGTTGAGTTAAGGGATCGTTTTGCAATGATGCTACAACATTTAACCCTGCCGATTCCGGCATTATCATATCCAGGATGATTAGATCGGGTTTGATGTCTCTGGCAAGGTTCACACCGTCTTTACCATTTATGGCCGTGACCGATCTTAAACCCATCTTCTTGAGTAATTCATCCAGGGTATAGCGGCTGGATGGCTCATCATCAATCGTAAGCACTGTACCGGTGAGATATTGAATATCATTGTCGTATGAACCCGGTAGATTATCTTCCGTTACTTGTGAGGAGGCTTGAATGCCGCGCAGTATGACTTCAAAACGACTGCCCTCACCGACTACGCTTTCTACCCGTATCTCTCCATTTAAAAGTTCGACCAGCTTTTTGCTGATCGACAATCCCAGGCCTGCTCCTTCAAACTTCCGATTTGATTGTGCATCCTGCTGTCGAAACGATTCAAATATAAGATCAAGATCATCCTCCGGAATGCCGATGCCCGAGTCTTGAATGATGATGGAAAGATCCAGGGTGTTCTTCTCTTCATCGACTGCAGTTTTGCTTACCTCCATGGTGATAAATCCCTTTTCGGTATATTTTACTGCATTGCCCAGGAGGTTAATCAGAATTTGGCGTAATCTTGTTGAATCGGTAATAACCACGTTTGGAAGGCCTTCCTGGTATTTCAGCTCAAAGTTAAGGCCTTTTTCTTCGATTTGCCCCTCGAAGAGCCTTTTTATATCGATAAAAATACCTTTCAGTTCGATGGATTGGGGAGTGATTGCCATCATGCCTGCTTCGATTTTTGATAGATCAAGAATGTCATTGATGATGGTTAACAGGTTTTGCCCGGCAGTTTTAATGGATCTCAAATACCGTTTCTGTTGCTTATCAGTCAGCATTCCTTCCAGAAACTCACTATAACCGATGACAGAATTCAACGGAGTGCGGATTTCATGACTCATGTTGGCCAGAAACTGGGACTTGGCTTTGTTGGCTGCCTCCGCTGAATCCCTCGCTTCCTCCAGCTTTTGTTCCGTCAACCTCTGCTTGGTTACATCCCGAAGGAGACCAACCATTACTTTTTTATCGGATTGAATGAAGGTTCTGGTATTGAGTTCTGCGAAAAAGATACTGTTGTTTTTACGTTTCATGGGGAATGGCCCTATACTGCCGGCTGTTTGCCCAGCCATCTGTTCAAAGGCTGCAATCGCTTGCTGGTGCATACTTTCCGGATGAATATTTTCAATGTTCATCCCCAGTAGTTCTTCCGAACCAAAACCAAACATTTCACATGTCGCTGCATTGACCGAGATAATGTTTCTGGTCTCCGTATCTGCGATGATTATGCCATCTCCTGCATTATCAAAAACCGCCTTAAACCTGTATTCAGAGGCAGATAAAGCATCAAAAGCCTCTTCATTTACTTGTATCGTTAACTGAAGCCTGTTGACCATGTCCGAGAGGTTTTTTGTCATCTCGTTTAAAATACGGGCCAAATCACCCAATTCATCTTCATGATCAATGTTTATGGTTCCATGTAAATCGCCATTTTTCACTTCGGTTGCAAAGCTTGTGAGTTTTTCCACCGGTTTCACAAAGCGTTTTTCAGCAATTAAAGCAAAAATCAGCACAGATAGGAGTCCCACCAAAATTGCTCCGGCCAGATAAGCGAGAATTTTAAAGCTCAGTGACATGGCATCCAGAAACGGTTGCTCGGCAATGACGTGCAGAGTCTGGTTTCCCGTGTTCCAGGCTGTCCGGTTCATTATAACCCATTCATCGTTTAGTCCTTTTTGTAGTCCTGGTGTTTTGCTTTTATCTAAAAATGTTTGTTTTAACACCACGGTTGAATCGGCATGAGCAACTATTCTTCGGTGTGGATCGATTAAGTATATTTGACCGTTTACCTCCTTTTGAATTTCAGAAATGATTGCCCAGACTTCTTTGAACCGAATATTGGACGTCAAAATCCCCAGAATCAATCCTGTCTGTAAATCAATTATGGGTATAGCTATCGTGATATAAGGTTCCCCGCTATAGTCATCGAAAATCAGTTGACCCATGTTTGTTTGGCCAAATTGTGTGCCGAAGATTATAGCTTTGACATCGTAGTACCTCTGGAAATACTCTTCGGAACAATAAAAGGCCAAGGCACTGCAGGCTTTCAGTTTTCCTTTCTCATCCAGCAAAGCAACAGACCGAAACAACTGCCGACCGGATTTGGTTTTGTTGTTAACGAGGAAAGAAAATATACGCTCCAGTTTTTTAACAGGCATGTTCGGCAAATCGTTAACGGTTGCCTGGTTTTCCAGTAGGTCAATGGCCAGGTTGAAATAAGATTGAATGCTAACCGCAGCACCGCGACTGATCTCTTTTTGATATGACATGGCATGTATTAACTGACTTTGGTAGGCCTGCCAGCCTATAAACAGGCCAACTATGAGCAAAGGACCGACCGCCAGAATCAAAAACATAAACCTGAATCTGTTCCTGAGTGAAATTCTCATAATCCTGTTAAAAAAAATTACCGAATAGTCAGTAAGGTTTGCTGGGTTCGATTTCTTTCTCACAAAAAGTAAGTATGAATCATCGCCCAAACAAAGGGATAAAATAGTTTAGGTGTTATTCATCCTAAATAACAAATGGTAGAGTAAAACGGTGCATAACGTGTAATAAATCAAGGTTATTGGTATCAGTATAGTTCATATTCTAGCGAATGATAAGTTATTTTTGTGTTCACCACCCTGGCCGGAATGGCTCTTCAAACTCACCTCCAAACCTTCTTAAGGCGTGACATTTTCCTTTGATAGCTCTATTTCAGCTCTTGACGATCAATAATACGCTGGTCGGTGCGTGGATAAGCAGGGAAACATTGCCGTGTCGGCTTATTTTGCTATCTATAGACTTGTTTTGTCTTGGTAAAAAGAGCAAAATAACACCTTAATAATTTGTGAATACAAATAGACACAAAAAGATAAACCGCTTGAAGATAAGAATGTAATGAATAGTTCGAAGTTGAATGCACAATCAGAAGTCAGTCTGCGTGAAGTTACTGAGGATACAGTAGTCAAAATATGCAAATTGTCGGATACTCTGACACCGACCCAACAGAAAACGGTTGCCCCCAATGCAGTATCCATAGCGCAGGCTCATTTTTCAGACAAAGCCTGGTTTCGGGCAATTTATGCTGATGACACGCCTGTTGGATTTATCATGCTTCATGACGATCCACTCAAGCCGGAGTATTGTCTTTGGCGATTGATGATCGCAGGACCTTATCAACAACTTGGATATGGCAAACAGGCAATTGACCTGTTGTGCAAATACGTTAAAACCAGACCAAACGCAAAAGAGCTTTTTGCCAGTTATGTTCCCATAGATGGAGGTCCAAAGGGGTTTTATGAAAGGATGGGATTCAAACCTACCGGTGAAATGGAAGACGACGAAGTTGTGATAAAACTAGATTTATAGTTATGGCTCCTGTACAAAATATGAACGAGCTGAACGCTATCTATGGCAGGCTGTGGGACGAATCCTATCCGCAATTTCAAAATGGAGTATTTCAGCTTGATAGCTTAATCCTATCGCCGGAAGATCAAAGACGAGGCATTACCCTTCTGGCAAGAATTACAAATCCGGTTGATCAGGAAATCAGTTATTTTTTAAACGATGCAAACTCATTGGAACCGCATCAATATTATTATCCAGCCAGCGATCTGCACCTTACCATATTGTCTATCATCACCTGTGTGGAAGGATTTCATTTATCCAGCATTGACCCTCAGGAATATGCCGAGGTAATCAGCAATTGTTGCAGTCAGTATCATCCGATTAAGATAGCGTTTAGGGGGCTGACTGCGTCGACTTCATGCATCATGATACAGGGGTTTCCTGATGATGATCGGCTGAATAGTTTACGTGAAGACCTCAGGGAAGGTTTCAGTGCATCTCATTTTCATCACTCCATCGACTCAAGATACCCTATCAAAACCGCACACAGTACGGTTATCAGATTTCAAAATCCAGTTGGTGATTCAAACTCCTTTGTAAAGTTACTGGAGAAGTATCGAGATCATGAATTTGGAGTCTTGGAAGTGAATCAATTGGAACTTGTTTTTAATGATTGGTACCAGACAAAGTCAAATACAATTTTGTTAGATCGATTTCGCCTGGCTGAACGACAATAAAGCTAATGTCACCATAATAATATGTTTAATAAATTGTTTGTCTGGTTTGTATATGTATTTACTGTTTTTGCCTGTTTGTCCTATTTAAGGGCAGGTGAACGAATGCCTGAAAGCAGGATCCCAGTGAATCAGAACATAGAACCGGAACTGATCGATACGGGCACCCGGATTCATACAAGCTATCAGAAAGTTCCCCGATGGGGCAGGGTATCGGCCAACGGCTTGCTGATTGCGGACGGAGGTAGGTCAATTCCGAGTTTGAAGCGCTCCATCATGGTGTTAAGCGATGTTGCCCAGTGATTCAGTTCCTTGGATGAGGAAGCAGTTTCTTCCGATACAGCCGAATTGGATTGCACAACATTGTTGATCTGGTTCAAGCCGGTGTTGACTTCCTCGATTCTTGTTTTTTGGTCTTCCGCACCCACCGATATCTCTCCCACCAGATTGTTTACCACGGCAATGCTTTCATTAATCCTGGAAAATACCTCGGCTGTCTTATCGGCATTGGAAACACCTCTATCGACTTCTTTGACGGATGCTTCAATCAATTCGGTTGTATTTTTGGCAGCTTCTGCGCTACGGCTGGCCAGCGATCTTACTTCTTCGGCAACGACAGCAAATCCTTTTCCATATTTTCCTGCCCTAGCTGCTTCTACAGCAGCGTTAAGGGCCAGCAGATTTGTTTGAAAGGCTATTTCATCAATGACTTTGATAACCTTGGCAACATTAGAGCTGGTATTTTGAATTTCTTTGATGGAAACCAGCATGTCATCCATCTGCTTATTCCCGTCTTGCACCGTTTCCAGGGTCTGTCCTGTAATTTGCAGAGATTTGGTGGCATTTTCACTGTTTTTTGCTGTCCGATCTGCTATTTCTGACATGGAACTGGAAATCTCCTGGATTCCTGCTGCTTGCTCAGAACTGCCGTTAGCCAAGGTTTCCGCAGAATTATTCAGTTCCCTGGCCCCAGCGTTAAGGTGTTTGCAGTTTTCCTTCGCTTCAGCAATGGTCTGGCCTAACAGAATCATGGTGTTGTTTACACTATTTTTAAGCTCACCCAGTTGACCTTCCAGATCTACCGTTACAACCCCGGAAAGGTCGCTGTTCGCAGCTGATTCCATGACCTGTTTGACATCCTTTATCAGAACTTCCAAACTGCTCGCAATGGTCTCCGATTCGTTTCTCTGTGTGACAAACTGCAGTAAATTTTTATTGCTCCCTGCTTCATAAACATATCCAAAAAAAGTAATTAACAGATTCACAACCATAAAGCCCAAAAGGGTATCATTGATTAAAATGGTAAACTCCTGGGACCATCCTATGCCGTTAGACATCATGAATGTTTCTACCATCACGGCTAAAATGCACATGATACCGGTAATCACACCCATTAATCTACCGGAAAGCATAAAAGCCAAAAGGATAATGAAGCTATAATTCATCGCCAGGGTATAGTTGGCATCCAGATCCCGAAAAACCAGAATTGTGATAAGCAGATATATGCAGATCACCACGCCGCTGCCGGAAATTTTAGGGGACTTGATGTACCTTAGACTGATAACTGCCAGAAACGCCAAAACACTTAATGTTAAAATTACAACAGCGTTTCCGTACTTTTCAAACTTGAATGCTCTCAAAGAGTTTGTAGCGACGAACAGTGAGATGAAAATTCCAATACCTACAACGCGCTTGGCCCTGGCGTATTCAATTTCCTTGTCTTCAACGATTTTTGGTATAAACCAGTTAAAAAGAGACTGCATGCTCATTAATGACCCCCTATTGCCGTTTTAAAATTAATCTACTGCCCCCAGAAAACGTTATATCGGATTATGGGGTATTTATGTCATTTTTTCCAATTCCAGTTAAGTAAGCCACGAGACCAACCGGATCCGTTCCAATACTTCAATAATCGCCATTGTCGGTTATCATGGAAACTGTTTTTCCATAAACAAAACCTTTTTGATCTTCTTTTTTAATTTGATCATTTTGAAAAAGAATAAATATATTAATATAATAGATAGTGTCGAAACTTCCAACTCAGAACAAGATTTCTTTTATATTATCTAAAGCTGAATAACAGATGTCAAATTGTGTCAAAAAACATTGTGGCTTCCGTTCGGGCCTGCTTTTAAAACAATTATCCTTAAATTTAGAAGGATTGCCTTGTATAGGTTGATCCTTATGGTTAATCGGTTTTTTACGGTAACTTTAATACGAGATCAAAATACAAAAAAAACAAATCATCGATCCTGATACTCCTGCGATGTATTTTTTAGATTATTTATTAGCGTTTTATTCGTGTGTCTCTGATGGATGCTGAATCAGCGATAAACTATGGAACAATCATTCCCGAATATCATCAGGTCCTATTTTTGTTGTGTAAAAGCGGTTCCTAAAACACATCAAGATGTAAAAAAACGGGGATTTATTGCTGCGTGTCATGACAAAGGCCTGTTTCCTCAATTAGTTTACGAAATGGAGGGAGATTGTGGAGCTACCCGACCAATATGGATCTCAAGATTCCTATAAGATAATGCGCTTGGAAAAACAAGATTTTCATCATTGGAGGAAATAAAGTGGATATCAAAATACGTCACTTTGAGAAAGGTGATTTAGAAGCCTTCAAGGCGATCATTGAACAACCCAGCTGTTATCGGGAGACGATGCAACAACCTTATCAATCGTTTGAAGCGCTGGAAAAACGCTTTCAGGCAATCCCGGGTGAGTATTACAGCTTTGTGGCGTTGATCGATGAACAGATTGTCGGTCATTCGGGAATTAAAACCGAATCAAATCCCCGAAGAAAGCATGTCGCTGAAATCGGGATGATTGTGCATGAAGAGTATAGAAAGAAAGGAGTTGGCAAGGCATTGCTGGGAGCCATGATTGAAATGTCCGACAGATGGCTGTCAATTAAGCGAATCGAGCTTGAAGTGTATACGGATAATGAAGCCGCGATTTCCCTGTACCAAAAGTTTGGATTTGAAATCGAAGGTACCTGCAGGGCATTTGCTTTTCGAGACGGTGTCTATACCGATGCATACTCGATGGCCAGGATTAGAATGTAAACTTTCTTTTCAGTTATCCACTTTCAGGACACAATGTTTGATGAATACGGTGGACGGTATTGATTGCTCTGCAAACCGATAACTCACAGAAAACGGATGAACATGTTCGTACTTGCATACGGAGTTTGGCTAAGCTAGAGAATAGAGTGTTTGTAGTGAAGGAAATTATATTAACTTGTTTTATATACCTTATAATGATGCAACCTGGGAGGGACTTCGTTTGAAACTATCTGTGATTATCCCGATTTACAATGAGTACAACAATATCGATGAAGTGATCAGCCGCATCAACGCCGTTAAAATGCCCCGGGATGTTTCGGAACTTCAATTGATTTTGGTCGATGACGGTTCCATTGATGGAACCACAGAAAAACTGGAAAAATATAAGGACGAAAAAACCATGGTTGTGCACGAATCCAGAATCAATTTTGGCAAAGGTACGGCCACCAGAATTGGATTAACCTATGCTACGGGAGATCTGGTGTTGATTCAGGATGCGGATTTGGAATATGATCCCAATGACTATCCAAAATTACTGGAGCCCGTCTTGAACAACGGCGCGGAGGTTGTATTTGGCTCAAGGTTTTTAGGAAAAAAATCAAGGTTGGAAGGGATGGCCTTAAAGAACTGGTTCATCAACATATTCCTGCGAATAATGACAAATACGCTCTATGGTTCCAAAATAACTGACGAGGCCACCGCCTACAAACTCTTTAAAACCAATATCCTTAAAGAGATCAATCTTAAATCCAAACGATTTGAATTCTGTCCTGAGGTGACTGCAAAAGTACTTAAACGCGGGCATAAAATTCACGAAGTGCCCATCAGCTATAAGGGGAGAACCGTAGAAGAAGGAAAAAAAATCAAATGGCAGGACGGAATTGAAGCCATCTGGACGTTGTTAAAGTACCGATTTGTCAATTAGCCGGGATTACCCGTGCTCCATCCAACCGGTTTGGATAATAGTTTCCGATCCGAATTCCCTGAAACAAGGGTATGTGTTCGGCATAGTTACACCTTGTTTGTTTTCACCACAAAGGGCATGAAGTTTTTCCAAATCTTTTCTCTATGGCCTCTGTGTCTCTGTGGTGAATAGTTGCAAATAAGGCTTGATATCTAAACCGATTGGATGATGCTCAATTTTCATTATTAAAAACCTTGTAGATTAGCAGAAAAAGAAATGCTAATTCGGTAATCCGTATACTTGCCTTGGAGCCAACTGTTCGGGGAACTCGTCCAGCAAACTTTTTCTCAGCGTATAACAGAAATGGCATTCATCCACGTATTGATCCTTGTGAGGCACTTTATACTTTTCGGCCAGACAAGCTGGTCCTCCTTCAATAAGTGGGCCTACAACAGGATGCTTGGCTGCATCAAAGGATTTCATGATCTTTGCCAGTGGTGTCTGAAATACATTTCCAATGATCAATCCCTGGCAAACATGCACGTTGCCAAAAGGGTCAATATGAACCCTGCGGGGATTGATTAATTCTTCCCGGGTACAAGATCTTAAAATCTGCCAGTTTTTTTGGGGTAAGCCCTCGGTGAGCGTTTCAACAGCCCTTCCCTTAAATACAGTGTTTCCGCCGACAATGGGCTCCCCTTTTTTCCCCTTTGTTTGTCCCACAGTTTTGACGGTCGGTGCGTCAATACAATAAAAATCGGCGTCCAAATCCAGTTGCTTACAAGCCTGATGGGCGTTTTTAGGAGGGGTGTCTTCAGCATTTCCGTAATGAAAAGTGTCATCACTTAAGCCAATGTATGAGATGCCCAGGTCTTTAAGAGGTTTTAGCCAGAAGACAGCATCATCAACCGACGTTGCCCAATAGGAATTGGTCACAACACCCACCTCAAATCCGAAATTGCGAGCGCTTTTCATTGCCTCTACCATTAGAGGATAGTACAAAAAGGGCTCTCCTCCTTCAAAAAAAATAGTATCGACTGATTTCATGGAAACCGCGTTTTCCATAATATCTTCCAGTTGCTTCAGGGTAAACACACCCTTAGCAGAAGGACTGCAATGCAAAAAACAATGATCACATCCGAAATTGCAGGTATAAGTAAGTAAAAAATGTATGCCGTTTAACATGGTTTCTCCTGTTGATGATGGTTTCTTGCCAAGGAAGTAAACGACTAGGCAGTTGATGTCACCTGGTCCGGAAGTTTGAAAGATTCGTCACCCTGACCGATATTTCGCTAGCAAACTTACCATAACTACATGAAACGGGGTTTGACTCTGCCTTGCTGTTTTGTCCGGTATTTACTTATTAAGAAAGCAGCCTTGTTTAAGGCTCTCCGGTATCCTTTGATTATCATTTCTATGATGAATGGAATCATGGGGCTTCACTTCCTTTTTGTGTTTTTTGTAAAGCTGAATGATAAGGATCGGTTTTAAAACTCCAAAATCTATACCAGAAGAATGAATAACTGAAAAACTAATAAAATTAATAGCTTATCGTCGGTGATGTGAAGCTGGGATGCAGAAATTATTGTTGCAGAGACAAAAACAATAGTGGCAATAACTGTTGATAGATGGAGGGATATGGATAATAGGTTGATATCTCGGGTGAATTTACAAGTTGTTTTGTCTCAGCAAGCTTGGAGACAAAATTTGTCTCAGGAGACAAATGCTATTTTGATTTTCTTTTCTCTACTATGCCGGGATTTTTATCGAAGAAACGATACAAAGTCGCCCTGCCAATTCCAAGCAATTTGGCCGCTTTTCCTTTGTGACCGTCGGTGGCCCTTAAAGCTTCCAGTACGCAGAATTCGTCTAATTCAACAGCATTGCCAGCGGTCCTGGCAGTACGCTCCTTACTGGTGATTTTTGGAGGCAGATCGCTGGGCAATATCGACTTTCCCTGGCATTTGACAACAGCAAAACTGACGGTGTTTTCAAGCTCCCTGACATTTCCGGGCCAGTCATAATCCATCAATATGGACATGGCTTTGCTTGATATTTTTAAAGGCGAAGTATGATTTTCCTCAGCTACGTGTTTGAGAAAATGGTCGCATAAAAGCGGAATATCGGTGACTCGCTCTCTAAGTGGAGGAAGATCGATCGGAATGACATTAAGGCGGTAAAACAGATCGTCACGAAATCTATCCTGGTCCACAGCGGCCTGTAAATCGACATTGGTTGCGCTGATTACCCGAACATCCACTTTAATGCTGTCTTCACTGCCTACTCGTTCTAATGTGCCTTCCTGTAAAAACCGCAGTAACTTTACCTGAAGGTGTTTTGGCAAATCTGCCACTTCATCCAGGAAGATAGTGCCGCCATCAGCCAGCTCGAAACGTCCTTTTTTATCACGAATGGCCCCGGTAAAAGCGCCTTTGATATGACCAAATAATTCACTTTCAATCAGCCCTGGAGGCAAGGCTCCACAGTTAATAGGAATAAAGGGTTCGCTTTTTCGTGTGCTCTCATTGTGGATGGCTTTAGCAACCAATTCCTTTCCGGTACCTGTCTCACCATAGACATGCACGGGATAATCATAAGCAGAAACATCACGAATCTGTTGAAAGATTTGCAACATCTTGGAATCATTACCGATGATTCCTTCGTAAGCCGTAACTTTACCCAGTAAATACTCAAGGGATTTCTGATTGGTCAAGTCTTGTAGTGATGCCACGACTCCCTGCGTTTTTCCCGATTCACTCTTGATAGGGACCACAGACACACGGCAATCCTTTCTTACTCCGTTTGAATCATAAAAAACGGAGTTGTAGCTTTTGGTTTCAAAATCATCAATGGAGTTGTCATCACAAAAAGAGCATTGAGGTCCGCATAAAGGAGCATCAAAAATGTCGTGGCATTCACTGGACATGGCTTTTTTTTCGGAAATGCCAGTAATTTCCGAGGCTCGTTTGCTGAACAGAAATACCTTTTTATTGATATCATGAGCGATAATGCCTTCTGCAAGACTGTCAAACACGCGATCTGTGTTCCTTTTTTGCACCACAAACGCATCCAGGTATCCATCTGAGAACAAATTGGAGACAAGTCCCTTGACGTTTCGGGCGCAAGCTTCAATTCGTTGCTCCAGGTTCAACCCAGTCTGTTCAGGCAACAAAGGATCAGATACATTCCAGTGTACAATGATAGGTGCACCCGGAAGTGCGGTAAACTTGTCTTTTGCGGTGAATCCCAGGGTAATGACCAAGTCAAATCTGTGATCTTTGATTTTGGTAATCGACTTACTTGATTGCCGTGAAGTATCAATGCCTTGCGCATTCAATAGGCTCGAAACAAGGGGGTGGATTTTGGCAACTTTGCCAACACCGGCGCTGCAGATGGAAAGGTCCAAATGATTAAACTCCCTGGCATGGGCTTCAGAAAGCTGGCTACGTATGGAATTTCGTCTGCTGAGAAACAGAATGCTCGCTTTTGACATTTTAAGGGTTGTTGGCAACTGGTTGATTTTGAAAAGGAAATTTTTATTTTTTTATTCAACCTTACCAGCTTTGTCTCAGGGAGACAATTAGCCATTTATGAAATTATAATTACCACATTGCCTTTCTTATGGTCCTTTTCCACATAGGCGTGAGCCCGGGTCATCTCTTACAGGGGCTATGCTCTATCGATATTGCCACCGGGTACCGGTTTTTTAACCTCTTCCAGTTTCAAAACATCGGCTGCACTGTATTCTTTGCATGCTATCACTTTCATGTTGATTCTTCTATTTTCAAATGATTCCACTTTTAAAAGCTGACCAGGTAAACAATCGATACTGGAACTTATTTCTCCAAGTATTTCTGCAGATTGATCAGCACTTTTTACACTGTTTTTCACTTCTTTAACAGAACTCTCAAATGGCCATTCAAAACTGGTTTTAAGTTTCTGATTATAAATGATTCGCAGCCAATTCTATGAATCATATTGAGGAGCTGTTACATAATAAAGCTCCAGAGGAGCGACAGATAGTAGCCAGTGGTGAAAACCGCCGGCTACTATCTGACGCTCCTACGGAGGTTGATACCGGTATGAAGAATGTTTATAACGATAAATCCTGACTTAAAAGTTTTCCAGACTGGGATGTCAATCATTTATAATCAGATTAAATTTTCTAAAATTGCAAGGATCTCCTAAAAATTTCGATACAACATCGCTGAAGATTTCAATATTTTCTCAGTTTTTATTAAAAAAAATCAGTTTTTCGTCATATAAATTTGGATAAGGTTATGAACGGCAATAGTCGCTGTGTACAGACTGCACTCTAAAAATTTAGTCAATAATAATGCCAATCTTTCCAAGATCAATGAAATAAAATATTGTTTTGCTTGGTTTTTTATGAGATAATCTAACCATTGAATATGTTGCATTCAACATTAACAGGAAAAAGGGGCATCATGGAAATGAATTCTAGTCTGAGCATGTCGCAGGTTTTTGACATTATCGATAACTATGAAAAAACCATTCATGATTTTTATAAAGCTATGTCAGAGGGATTCTCGCATCTCCCGCGATCGTCAACTTTTCGGGCCGGAAATGCCGATAACAGGTCTAAAAAAGTAAAAGTTGGACGAAAAAATCGTGATAAAAGCCAATCAAAACTTGTTGATAAAACCTTAATGGAAAAGCTGTACAAACTCCATTATATCTCTTCTATTGATCTGGCAGGTTCTGTTGATGATTTCAAAGAAGCTTTTGAAATGGCTAAAACACTTGAATGATTGGTTTTGAAGAGTCAAAAGAGGGCAATTCAAAATCCTTGATTCTCACTTGTTTTTCAACACCACAACACCAAATCAATTCTTCATTTTTTTTCCTGCCCTTGCTATTAACCTGCACAGCCCACATTCAACACTATAATTTATAGCTTTTTCCAAATCACTATGGAAAAAGTCGTTGAAATTTTTAATTATAAATCCAAGCCAGATAAGTATGTTCATTAAGACGTTTTAGCTTTTGGAGATAAATGGCTGCGAGTGACAAAAGAACACTGACGGCACCTTGCAAAACGGCTTGTTTTAATTGCGATCTTCATGAAAACAATTTGAATAAGGTTAACAAAATGGGCAGCAACACGACATTTATTCCTGAGAAAAACTGATATGGAAAGGGCTATGAAAAACATTGTATTTTATTTAGGATTGGGAACTCTTTTGACACACGAAATGGACGCAATGACTCACCATGAATGGCGAATCCTACCCTTGACCAGCTGGTTACCTGACGATACCGGTCAACTGGTGTTTTTGTTGTTCCATGTACCGTTGTTTGCAGTTCTTATCTCGCTGGTGGCCAGTACCAATGAACGGATCAGGTTGCGAACGCAGCTGGGCGTCAGTATTTTTCTAATTGTCCACGGAATTCTACATGCCGTCTTTATGGGGAATAGCAATTATGAATTTACTTCAATGACTTCCAACGCCCTTATCTTTGGAGGAGCTGCTTTGGGTGCCCTTCATTTGCTCTTCGAGTATTTTGGCAAAACGAATCGATGAATTAATCAAACACATCCCGACAAAACGCTTGTGAATATCAAATCTGGAGACAAAAAGATGAACAAACAGGAAAAGAAACCAAACGTAACCCACCTGGAAAAACGAGAAATCCAGGCTCCATTGGTAGCTTCCCTGATCCGGGGCTTCGCTGAAGAATTTGGAGAGGAAAAAACTCATGAACTGGCAAAGAAGATCATTTGTGAGGATGCTGTTCAATCAGGCAAAGATTTGGCCAAGCATTACTCAGGAAATTCACTGGCCGACCTGCTAAAAATCGTTGAGGAAGTCTGGGCGGGAGATGGAATCATGGAGATCCGGAATGTTGAGCTGAAGCAGGATGAACTCCGGTTTGACGTCACGCGATGCGGTTATGCTGATATGTACGAAAGAGTTGGAGTGAAGGATCTTGGCACTGTATTATCCTGTTGCCGCGATTTTGCCTTCATGGATGGATTCAACCCGGATATCCGATTGGAACGAACCAAAACCATCATGGATGGAGATGATCTTTGCAACTTTCGTTATCGCCAAAACAAAACCTGATTTTTGAACAACATTTCAAGCCAATAACAACACAGAAATCATGATTGATCATGCGGTTTTGGAGAGCATCTGCCTTGGAGAGAGCGCACTTACCTTGGAAGAACCACCATTTTTCAGGACAGAGCAGATGGGAAGTTTTGTTCAAAAAAAAAACTGACATCATTGAAACCCTGGATTTTGAAAAGATGAAGTAAGTGATCGTGTTTATTGGGGAGTACGTGAATTGTAAAAACAAAGGAAAACGAAGTGATGAACAAGATTGCAGAAGCTTACGTGAAGCTTGTCCTGGAAATAGGACTTTATGACGAAGATTATGTGGATGCCTATTACGGTCCAAAAGAATGGCGAACCGAATTAGCTGAGAAACAGGAGCCATTTCCCTTTGATCAGTTAAATTCCAGAGTTATAGAACTGATCGATCAGCTTAATAGCTTGAAATCTGACTCTTTAGAATCTTTTGAAAAACAGAGACAAGCTGCCCTGGGAAAACAGCTTAAAGCGGTTCAAGCCAAGATAGAAATGCTTTCGGGAAGAAAGTTTTCTTTTGATGAAGAATCTGAACGTCTTTATGATGCCGTGGCCCCGATCAATAATGAGACTTACTTTAAAAAGCTGCTGACAAAAATTGAAAATGCCTTGCCCGGAAACGGACCAATCGCGGATAGGTTTAACCGGTTCAACGAGAATTTTATTATACCCAAAGATAAACTCGATTCAGTATTCAAGGCCGCCATTAAAGAATGCTCCAGGAGAACTCATCAATATATCACTCTCCCAGAGCACGAAAGTTTTACCGTGGCCTATGTCACTAATAAGGTCTGGACAGCCTATAACTGGTACAAGGGCAACAGTCATAGCCTGATCGAGCTCAATACCGATCTGCCCAGTTATATTGACAGGGCGATTGACCTTGCTGCCCATGAAGGGTATCCGGGGCATCATGTGTATAATGTGCTTCTGGAAAACAAGCTGTTCCTAGGGCTGGGGTGGATGGAATATTCGGTCTACCCTTTGTTCAGTCCACAATCTCTTATTGCAGAAGGAACTGCCAACTACGGGATAAAAATAACCTTTCCGGAAAATGAAAGACACTGCTTCGAAAAAGAAGTTTTGTTTCCTTTGGCAGGACTGGATGCCGAACAAGTGGAACAGTATTACGAAATCATATCGTTAAAACATGGTCTTGACTATGCTAGCAACGAGGCTGCCCGTAATTATCAGGATGGTCGGTTCAGTAAAGATGATGTGGTAGAATGGCTCGTTTTATACACGCTTGCCACACCTGAGCGGGCAAAGAAGATGATTTCCTTTTTCGAATATGCCGGGAGCTATGTGATCAACTACAACCTGGGAGAGGATATAGTCAAAGCTTATGTTGAATCAAAAGTCAATATCGCTGAAGACCGCCAAAAAACCTGGAAGGTGTTTGCAAATATTCTTTCAACCCCTCAAACCCCCTCTGCCCTGGTTAAAGCAACGAATTGACGTCTTACGGGGAAACTTTTTGTATCGGACCATAAAGCAGTGGGATGCTATTTCGCTGATCCTTCGAAGCTGTGAGCCTCGCTTCTCGCGCTGAGGATGGTGGTGCATCATTATACAGGGCATCAGTCAAGATTTTTGATGACCCCTTTTCCTTCAGCTTTCACCTTTTTTCTACTATACTCAAACCGTTTGTGGGTTTCCCCTTACCGCAACTATGCATTGTATGCACAGATCTTGTTTTTTTTCTGAATGCCCATGACAGCTATACTTGAAAGATCCATTCCCTTAAATGTCTTGTTGCTTTCCGAGACCATATGATGAAAGCAAGTCCAAGTGACAAGGTAGTGATTGCTTAGCAAATATTTCATTGAAATTTTACGCAAAATTAAACTTCAGCTAAGTCTGTATTTCATAACACCTGATAGTTTCTTTGTTAAAATCTTTACCGATGAAATCATACAAGCAGTTTTTATCGAGCCGTAGAAAGGAGGTCATTGCATGAACATGCCAAAAGTACAACCGATACCCATTGAAACGAAAGGTCATTTCATCCTGGTTCGAATCTGGCGTTGGATGACTTCAATCAGAAATTGGGAGCTTCTTGAGGATTGGGAGTATGATTTACCGGGGAATGATCCCACAATCATCATTCCCAAAGGATTTGTGTTTAATGGTGCTTCTGTTCCCAGAATCTTCTGGAGTATCCTTTCTCCTACGGGGTTGTTGTTTATTCCGGGGCTGGTGCACGATTATGCGTATTCGTACGACTGTCTGTGGGCTTTGGATTCTTCGGGGAAAGTCTACAAATGGAAAGAAGGATCAGGTCGTTTGTTTTGGGATTCCATTTTTCGCAAAGTGGCAATTGATGTAAACGGTATGACCTTTATCGATATCCTGGTTTGGTTAGGTCTGGTGATGTTTGGCTGGTGGGGATGGTTCAGAACCAAAAGACTGCCGCCATGTGATTTAAAACCGGACAAACCAACGGCATGATTTTTACCTTCAATTTGCCTTCCCATTTAGACAACGGGATGTAGGAGTTATTCACTGTCATCATTAATTCAAGATGCTTACTCGATTAAAAAAAACAATCGGTCATAAACTGCTTGATCGTTTCAAACAGGGCAAGCAGGCAGCATTTGATCCCTCCCTTGATCATTGTCTTATCAGCATTAGAGCAATGTTAAAGGCTTCAAAATACTGTTTCTTAATATCCCATAGCAATAGAGACTGGCCAAGTGCAAGGATGGTGCAGCCAATTGTAGACTTCGATACCATGGATATCTGGCTGGGGACCAATCCAAATTTGAGAAAGGTTAAGGAGATTGAAACCAATCCTCATGTGACCCTGGCCTTTGGTAACGATCGGGAAAATGCCAATCTGATCATATATGGGAGAGCATTGATTTTAAAGGATAAAGAGGTGAGGAAGAAACACTGGATGGGATCATGGGTTCTCTTTTTTCCGGGTGGCCCTGCCAGTGAAGACTTCGTATCAATCAAAGTCGAAGCTCAGGAAATTGAAATCATGAATTTCAAGCGCAATCTGGTCGATGAACCGTTTGGTTTAAAACCGGTCAGGCTTGTTCAGGATGACATCGGCTGGCAGGTGAAATAATTGCTGCATATCACTGTTTATCCCAACCTACATTTTTAATGTGCAGAGTGACAGTGGCTGCCATGCCACGCTCTTGGCCCATGCCATGTAAAACATAAAACGTATGCCCTCTTAGTCAGTCATCAGTCCTTCGTGAAAGTTCCGCTTTCTGTTTTAATGAACCATTATCAAGCTCGGGCTGGAATAGGTTAATAGGAAAGGTTGCTGACAAATCGAAGAGGTGGTTTTTAAGGTTCCGAAAAACCACGAATACTTATCCCGCGGACTGATAATCGATAGCCGATAGCTTAAGACAGAACCAAAGCCGGAATAAAAGTACATGTTGGCGGACCAAGCAAAGCGAAGTTTTATGCTAAAATGTGCGTAATGTGATACATTAATTTAATGTCATATTCTGGAAGATTCCGATTGAGTCAGGTAAAGTCGATCTAAGAACACAAAATTAATGAATAAACAAGGTACAATAACATGGCAAATTTCATTCACCGCTGGGCGGAATTAGTGATCAACAAAAGATTCAGGGTGATCATCATTTCCATACTTTTGATGGGAGTGGCGATTATTCCCATGAAAAATCTTTACTATGACAATTCCAACGAACTCTTTTTTTTGGAAGATGATCCAAACCTCAAGCTTTACAACGAGTTTTTAGATCGATTTGTAGACAGCGAGTCTATCAGTGTCGGCATTGAAGCCAGGGAAGGGGAGGATTCGGTTTTTACGCCCGACACACTGAGAATGATAAAAACCATCACGGAATTCCTGGAAGACCATGAACACGTAAACAAAGTGTCATCTTTAGCAAACTACCAATACATCCATTCAAAAGACGATACCTTGGAAACGACAGATCTGGTGGAAAACTGGGATGTTCTGGATGATCGTCCGGAACTTATGCGAAAGATGAAACAGATCATGGAGGGAGAAACCCTGGTTCACGGTTCCCTGGTTTCGGAGGATATGAAGCATACGGTGGTATTTGCCCGAACTGTTTATATCAAAGGTGGTGCCGAGCATAAGGTTGAAGTTACCCATGCTGTTATGAACCTGATTGCAGAGAATAACTGGGAACGGCAAGGATACAAAATCCATCTGTTTGGAATTCCCGTGTTGTCCGAGCGATTTGAAACCCTGGCAAAAAAAGATCAATCCTGGGTGTTGCTTGCCATGCTGGGTATTGTGGTGTTTGTATTAGCCTTTTCTTTTAGGTCTTTCGGTGGCACGCTGGTACCGTTCGTGGTGATTATTACTACCGTCTTATATGTAACCGGTCTTCAGGGATTGCTAGCCTGGCCCTATAACACCGTGCTAACGGCATTGCCTTTTATTATTATCATTGTGGCAATTGGTGACTCGGTCCACCTGATTGTTGAGTATTATCATTTTAGATACCAGGGACAAGAGCCGCAGGATTCTGCAAAAAGCGCAATCAAAGTCCTCTGGATGCCCTGCTTTTTTACTTCCATAACGACGGCAGCCGGGTTTATGGCCTTGTCAGTTACTCGACTGGTTCCGATTCGTCAATTTGGACTGTTGGGTGCTACCGCTTCCTTTCTGGCTTTTTTGGTTTCATTAACCATCCTTCCGGCGTTGCTCAGTTATATTCGTTTGAAACCGGAAAGGGTGAAAAATACCATGGAACAGGGACTTATCGCCAGATTCACCGGTGGACTGGCTTCATTTACGTTTAAATACAAATTTCTGCTTAGCACCCTCTGTCTTATTTTGGTCTTGGGTAGTGTCCTTTTAGCCCGTAAGATTGAAATTGATACGAATTATGCCAGTTATTTTAAAGAGAACAGCATATTGCGACAGGATATTGATTACTTTGACAGGGTCTACAAAGGTGCCATGATGCTGGATTTCATGGTTGACTCCGGAGAGCCGGGAGGAATTAAGAACCCGGCAATTCTTAACGATATCGCCAGGCTTCAAGCATATTTGGATACATTGGAAAGTGCCGGAAAAGCTGTGTCATATGCGGATTTTGTCAAAAAAATGAATCAGGCCATGCATAATGATGATCCGGCTTACTTTCGCATCCCTGACAGCAGGGAAGCAGTTGCGCAGTACCTTTTGTTGTATGAAAACAGCGGTCCTGAAAACGACCTTTCCGATCTGAAAACATCGGATGAACGTTATGCCAGAATATATGCGCCTTTAAGCAACATGTCTTCCATGAATATGCATAGGTTGATGTCACGAATTCGCCAGGATTTAAAAACAAATTTTCCGGATTTAAATGTCCAGCTTACGGGGAACATGGTGCTTTATGTAGCACATGATTTTTATATTCAGGAAGGCGTGGTGAAATCTTTTGGTTTAGCCCTGCTGATCATCGGGTTGTGCTTCTTCGTGATATTCCGCTCTTTTAAATACGGTGTGTTAGCTCTTATTCCAAGTATCTTTCCTGTTATTTTCACAGGAGCGATCATGTATTTACTGGGAATTTCCCTTAACTTGGGCACGATGATTATAGGCGCCATGACGATCGGGATTGCAGTGGACGATTCCATTCACGTCATGAACCGCTATCTCTCAGCCCTTAGGGATGGTAAACCATTAAAGGAAAGAATACACCTTGCTTTGACCGAATCAGGCAGGGCGGTGATTTTCAGTTCCATTGTTCTTGTCCTGGGATTCAGTGTGATGTTACTGGGATCTTTCACACCCTTTATCTACACGGGTTTAATCTCAGCGGCAGTTATGGTCATGGCTTTGCTGGGTGATTTGTTTTTTCTACCCGCAATCCTGTTTGTCTTGGATGGGAGAAACGACAGATAATCTCACGGGTGGATTGGTCGTTGCTTTCGAATTTGCAGGTTTAGCTTCTCATAATCCACCCAACAGACTGATACCATGCCCACTTAAAGGCATTGATTACCTCTTCCGCAGGGTGGATCAGGCATAGCGGATCCACCAATAACACTATTTTTCAAGATTCTGATTTTATTTGATGCTGACTTCCTGTATTTTAAAAGAACAGTAAGCTTCGCGCACACTGTGTTATACAGAATTTAGCGCAATACTTCTGCACCTTATTCGGGAGGTTTGTATGGAATTAGGAGGATTTTCGATCAGTCTGGCTGTGAAGGATTTACAAGCATCAAAGGTATTTTATCAAAAGCTTGGATTTGAGGTGTTTCACGGGGAAGAGGAGCAAAACTGGTTGATCATGAAAAACGGAGATGCCACAGTCGGTTTGTTTCAAGGTATGTTTGAAAAGAACATACTGACCTTCAATCCGGGATGGGATACCTCGGCCAACAACCTGGATTCCTTTGCAGACGTTCGCGAGTTGCAAAAGGAGTTTAAGGCAAAGGGGTTACCGCTTGAATCGGAAGTAGATGAATCCACTTCGGGTCCCGGCAGTATCACTTTGATCGATCCCGATGGAAATCCCATTTTGATCGATCAGCACGTTTAGGCTTTTGGTAAATTACCATCGTTAAAACAACCAGAGTGGGAGGAAATCCGTGCCACTTCAAAACAGGGTGGATCCATGGGGCGACATTCATGCAGTGAAAGCCAGGGGAGCTTTTTTAGGCAATCGGGGTATTCTGCACAATGACTCTAAACAAATCATTAGATCCCACCAACACCAAGCCTGGGTGACCTGTCTGTTGGCATTCAAAAACAGAAAACGAAATTTGATGTCACCAGGAACTTACACGGAATTATTTTTTCTGGATGAGGCCACTGCCTTTGCTGCCGGACACAGGCCCTGCGGGGAATGTAGGAGAGAGCGTTATCAGGAATTTAAGGATTTGTGGGTAAAAGCAAACCTGGATAAACCGGCAAAACAAGTGAAAGTGTCCGAAATCAATACCTTCATGCACAAAGAACGTGTCCATCGCGGTCGGAAAGTTACTTGCAGATACACCTTTGATAAATTGCCAATTGGTTGCATGTTCGCTATAGGAGAGGCTGTGTATTTAAAATCACAAGGAGGGGTCTTTCAGTGGTCTTTCAACGGGTATAACCCGTTGCAACAATTTGATGTCACAGACAAAGTAAGCGTGTTGACACCTCAATCGGTAATCAAAGTCTTCGAGCTGGGATTTACTCCACAAATTCATGAAAGCACCTGTTTTTAATAAAATATCGTTATTGTTTTTATCCGGTTTATTAACAAACGAATCTAATAAAATCTATGTCCACACAAAAAACCGTTCTTAACAATATCAGCGCGAAAGCATGGGAGCATCCCGCTGATAAGGCAGCTTTGTCTGCTTTGCAAAAAATTCCCGGGGTTAATGTTCTGCTTAAAAAGTTTGTCGGGATAACTACCGAAAAATCACTAAAACTGGCGACCCTGGCTTCCGCCATTCGCACGTCAGACAAGCAGTTTCCCAAGATACACAACTTGCTGAAAGAAGCCTGTGAGATACTCGACATCCACGAAGTACCGGAACTTTATGTGGCCCAGGACCCATTTATGAACGCAGGGGCTGTGGGAGTCGAAAATCCTTTTATTATCCTTAACTCGTCGGTGGTTGAAAAACTAACTGACAAGGAAATTCTGGCTATAATCGGTCATGAGTTAGGGCATTGTCTGAGCGGCCATTTGCTATATAAAACCCTGCTGTACCTGTTGATCAATCTGTCCATTTACAAGCTGAATATACCGTTGAGCGGCTTTGCTATCACTCCGATTATCCTGGCGTTAAAAGAGTGGGACCGAAAAAGCGAATTAAGTGCTGATCGTGCCGGACTTTTGGTAGTGCAGGAGCCAAGTGTCCAGTATTCCTTGTTGATGAAAATGTCCGGGGGATCTGAATACTCACAAATGGATGTGAATGAGTTTTTTAGCCAGGCTGCCGAATATAAAAATATGGATGGCTTGACTGACAATGTTCACAAATTACTCAATTTGATGATGCTGAGTCATCCATTCCCGGTCCTCAGGTTGACTGAACTCAAAACCTGGGTGGACAGTGGCGGATATGATGCAATGCTGGCCGGGGACTATTTAAAGCGGGGAGAAAAGGAGAAGCAATTTAGCAATTTGAAATCAGCAGCCAAACAATACAGGGAAGACATCGACAATTCCCAGGGACCTTTGGCAAATATTGCTTCCGGAATTTTTGGCGCCGTTGATACTGTTTCTGAAAAAGCAGCCGACCTGAAAGATAAGGCAACAGAAGGTATTTTCGGTGCGGTTGATACGGTATCAGACAAAGCTTCCGATTTAAAAGACAAGGCGACAGATGCCTGGAGCTCCATATTCAATAACAAGGATAAAGAGCAATAGTTGATTTGATAGGAAAGCGCTCCGGGATTTGGAAAAAACGGTGCAATAAATGATTGACCTCATAATCCGGAGCCTGTTAATTAAAACGCAATGACACAAATTGTTCATCTAAAAATAGTCTCAAAAACAAATCATTTTATCTCTTAAAATGGCAATAACAATAAATCGAACAGCCTTGAGCTGCATATTACCTCCGCCCCCAGCCTCCATATTTCCTTTCTAGAAAATCTCATTTTTCATTACATTTGATGATTTTTCCGTGGTGTATACCTACGCTTAAAAACCGGTTGCAGGTCCTTACTGTGGAACTGCAGGTTTAGCGTTTGATGAGCGGACCTGCAGTCTTCCATTTATAAACCGATACTTTATGGACTGCAGTTATGGGATCAAGTCCGGCATCCAAAACCAACTAGTCAATGATGCCTGTTTGGACTCAGGATCACAGGCTGTGAAGCCGGCTGTGCTTTACCTTCACGGAAAGATCATCGTTTCAGCGGAGGTAATATGATACCAAAAAAACGATTTATTGTGTTTTCAATACTGGTTTTTGGAATGATAACGGGTCTAATATTCTTTGGAACCAGGTCGGCAAAAGTTCAAACAGGGGTTGGATGTCGTTTTGAACATCGAGCAGTTACGGACAATCAGCCGGAAAAAATAGAACTCATAAGGTTGATTGAATCGGTTGGGAAAAAAAGCAATTGTTCCAACCTGATAAAGTCAAATTAACTGGCATAACCCAGGGTCATGTTAGCACGCTTGCACGTCCTGGGTTGTTTTAACGATCTTTTGCTTAAGTCATTTCTAATCCAAAAAATCATTCAAAATTTCGTTGATTGTGTCTTCCACCATGGTTTCTCCCTCATAGGTTCCCGGAGCACAAACCACATCTGTGTGATACAATTTGTTTATAATTTTGCCCAAAGTCTCGTTAAAACATCTTAACTCTAACGTGTGACCGGCTTTCCCAATAATTCTGAGTTGGCTGTTATTGCTACAGTTTTCGGTAGTTGTACAGGATTGCACCGAATGGCAGGTTTTATAAGGGTCGTTTGTTGGAGATTGATTGGGATCTAAAGCCTGACACATTCTGGTGGTCATTTGGGTTGGGGCGATTTCATCCGAGCTGCCCTGTACCATAAAATAATCCGGATAACTACCAGGATTGGGGTTAATTAATGTGGGAAAGCTGTTCCTCTCGACAAGGGAAAGGCTGGTATCGATTTGTTTGATTTTCGATACCCCGGGTTGGTTGAGGAACTTGACCACGAGCGGTTTAACGTCATTATAACTGTCTTTATACAAGCCTTTGGACTTCGATTGATCAATAAAGAACTTAAAATCGGTGGCAGGGTACATTAATACGGCTTTGTTGATCTCCTGGGGGAAATTGGTGGCTAAAAATCCAGCCAGATGTCCACCGGCAGATTGACCGTAAACAGACAGTTTTTTCTTTCCCGGTTCTTTACCGTATTGAGCTGACATGCCGTAGTTTTGTCCGTATTTATAAACCCAGTCCTTGGCGGCAATAATATCTTCAAGCATTTTTTCTCCATCTGCTCTATTGCACTCGGGACGTGCATCTTGATGATCAAGCAGGCGATAATAGGCTGCAAATACTATGTATCCTTTATCTGTCAGGTTCGTCCCGGTAATCTCAATACTAAGAGGAGCACCGGGTCCCCAAGCCTTCCACCCCCCGCCAAAGAAGAACAGGATCGGTTTTAAATTCCGGCCGTTCGCTTGGTTTTTAAGAATATTCATTTCCAGATCGCAGTGATCAGCCTTTCTGAAATTGACTTTTTTCAGGAAAGGTCGTGTTTTCTTGGTCTGGTCAGGAACCATGATATTTATTCGTGCTCCCATGGAAAGAGTCCATTTGGTTTCTCTAAATGAAGAGGAAGTATCCAGGTGAGTCCACGAGTCCGGATTACCAATGTGTAACCTGGTCCTGTCGTCGTTTAAAAGATTGTTGCGGCAGTAAGTTGTGTAATCCTGGGCGTAATAGGGGAAAGGATTTTGACAGCTTGCATCGCTGTAGAATTCCTGCTCGTCAGTTTCATCAGGATTTTGTACAAGTTTACAAGCATCGTCATCTTTATAATAGAAGGGCTCATGGTCCATATCCCGCAAAAACTCTGTTTCAATGGCTTTGCACTCCAAACATTTTGTTTTGTCCTCGCCAACAAACAAGCAGGAACATCCTTGTAAAACCAATAATACCAATGTTGATATCAATAAAATCAAACAAGTTTGAGTTCTCATTGTTCATCTCCTTTTTTGAACTGGTGAAAATTATAAGCGCTGCCATATTGTTAACATATTGGAGGATAAAAACAATTATTTTTTTTTAACATGATTATACTTTTTAGGATTAAGAATCCTCGAATCATTCTTGATTCGTGCATTACATTCCCAAAATCATTTTCAAGAATTATTGTTTCAATAAACCTCTTTTATTCCTATAATTTTGAAATAGTTTACACCTACTGTTAGCCGGAAAGGAAATATAAGAATTCTTTACGAAACACTCCGATTAGCAGAATTTATGAGTTATCAACATGGCTAGAAATATTGAAATCAAGGCAAAAGTGGATGATGTTGCATTTTGCCTGAAAGAAGCCCTTGAGCTTTCCGGTCTGCCAGGGCAAGAAATAGTGCAGGAGGACTATTTTTTTAACTGCAGTAACGGTCGTCTTAAATTGAGGGTACTGTCAGAAGATCGCGGAGAGTTGATCTTTTACAATCGTGCCGATCAGAAAGGTCCTAAAACCAGCGAGTATCATATATCCTTGACCGGTGAACCAGACAATTTGAAGCGGTTACTAGAACGGTCATATGGTGTAAAGGGAGTGGTAAAGAAAACCAGGCAGTTGTTTTTGGCAGGTCGCACACGTATTCATATCGATCATGTAGAAGACCTGGGGGATTTTCTGGAGTTCGAAGTGGTTTTAGCTGAAAATGAAGATAGTGACATTGGTGAGGCGGAAGCCGGAAGGTTGATGGAACAATTTAACATCAGTGATCATCAACTGATAAGCCATGCCTATGTGGATTTATTGATTGATCAACAAAAAAAAGACTGTTCCGGAAATGAACCAAGTTAAATGCATTGGCTGCGGCGGTCTGTTCCCGGATAAAGAAGGTCCGGTGCATCGCTACATGGAATCTTGTCCAGGTTGTTGGGAGGTGTATGGAACCATCCTGGCCCGGGAGTATAGTGATCCGGACTATTATCCGGTTCACCGAATGTCTGTGGATTGCTATGCTATTCAACATCCGGGGACACCTTCACCCCAAAGCATTCAGTCGGTAGGAACCCATTTGATTCGCCTTTCATTGTTTCTGGAAGGGGGACTGAATCAGAACCAAGCCAATAACGCCATGCTTAAAGCCATCAAACAAAAAGAAAATTTTGTTTGGCTGGAACCTCCCGAATCGAGAGGCGAGATAACAGTGATTGATGTGGTTGACGCAAACAGCGCCAAAGAGCATATCAAACTGGTTAAACAATGGGCTGAATCAGCATGGGAAGCCTGGTCGATCCATCACTCAACTGTGAAAAGCTGGATGCGGTATCAAATTTGTCCAAAACAATCGAAATGAATCGGGACTAGCCACATCAACAGTACATCGACGTTTTCTATCAATTTTCCTAACAGTATGAATAAACAAGCCCGGAAGATGTGTGCAAGCGGACCGATAATGACTTGGATAATAAAGTAAGTGGAAAATGGAACAATTTGACAGCAAAAATCGCAATCCGAAAACTCTGGTGGTGGTGTTGGGAATTTCCATGCTGTTCGTTGGAATTTGCGGAATCAGCTATGAATATACCTTCAGCCGTCTCGCTGCGGATATTTTAGGAAACTCGATCAGGCAATGGGCCATAATTATCGGCTTGATGATGCTATTTATGGGCATCGGGGCCGATCTGCAAAAATACTTTCCCGACAAATACAACGTCGACAATTTCATTGTCCTGGAAATCATTCTGGGACTTTTGGGTGGTGTGGGGCCCAGCCTTACATTGTATGCTTTTGGCAGCATTCATCAACATTTTATTCTGGTTCACTATTTCTTTATCTGTTCCATAGGTCTGTTGATAGGCCTTGAAATTCCCTTGTTGACAAGGGTTAATCAGATGACGGTCCCCAGTCTCAAACACAACCTGGGATTAATCCTGAAAATGGACTATATCGGTTCGTTTATCGGAGCACTGGTTTGGGTGTTTGTGTTACCGATATTTTTCAATGTTCTGGAAATCAGCTTTTTCCTGGGCATTATCAATGTTAGCGTGGCGCTATTCGCCTGGTTCTGGTTTTACCCGTGGATGCAATATCCCCGCTTAATTCCGGCGTTTGGAATTGTTGTTATGATTATCCTTGCCATCGGTATCATCAATGGGGAACGAATAACGACTCATGCCGAACAAAAGCTTTACAGGGACAGAATCGTATTCACCAAAACTACCACCTATCAGCGGATCGTGATTACGCAGAACAATACCAGGGATTTTTATTTTTATATCAATGGACATCTGCAATTTTCCAGTCTGGATGAACATATCTACCATGAATTTCTGGTACATCCCGTTATGTCGTCTCTTACACATCGCAAGAATATCCTGGTTCTGGGCGGCGGTGATGGTTTGGCTGTGCGGGAAATTCTTAAATACGAGGATGTGGAATCAGTTACCCTGGTTGATATCGACCCTGAAATGACCAAACTGGCTGTCACTAATCCCGAGCTGGTTGCACTGAATCAGGGAAGCCTGAAAAATGCAAAAGTCAGAACTCTCCCGGCTGCGGGGATTCAAAAAGGAGAGAAAACGACTTTGACCCAGTATGGCAGCGGGCATTTTCGCCGACACAGAAAGCATGAAGAGGTGGAAATTCACCTTTACAACATTGATGCTTACAACTTTGTCCAATCCATTTCCGGTATGTACGATGCCATTATACTTGATTTTCCGGATCCTAATAATGAAGATCTGGCCAAATTGTATTCGTTTGAATTTTATTCCATTTTAAAAGACAAGCTCACATTTGATGGATTGATCATCCAGCAGTCCTCCACGCCGTCGTTGGCAAAAGAGGTGTTTTTGACTGTGGGTAGAACCATGCGTGCAGCTGGACTGGAAACTTTACCACTACGTCAACATGTTCCGTCTTTTGGTGATTGGGGATGGTGGGTGGCTGGTCATCGTGAAAGATATGGGCAGGATGGCTTGAAACAATTGCTCAATCAGCCTCAACCGATTCCGGCTGATGTCCGGTATATCACCAATGAATTGATTTCAGCCAGTATGCATTTTGGGAAAGGTGCCCTGGAATCCCCACTTCAGGATGTTAATAAGCTGCTGGATAAACGGATCTATTATCACTATGAGCGGGCTATTAGACGGTATCAGTGATTTAAGTTGATGGGTAACAGAGTTACCCATCCTACGCTTCTCTAATCGTCTTTTTTCCGGCTGGTTGCCAATTGCCCGCAGGCGGCCGAAATGCCTTGTCCTTTTGAACTTCTGAGGGTGGCAATCAATCCATGATCCAGCAAATACTGCTGGAATTGCTTCACCGTTCCCTGGTCCGGAGATTTAAATTCCAGATCCGGATTCTCGTTGTAGACAATCAGGTTAACCTTTGATTTGGTGCCATGAAGCAGTTTGATCAGCTGCTTTGCTGATTGCAGGGAATCTGTCAGGTCTTTCATCAAAATGTATTCAAAAGTAATGCGCTTGCGGGCTTCCCGGGGGAAATTTCTGCAAGCCTGAATGAGGTCTTCCAAAGCATAGCGTTTGCTGACTGGCATCAGTCTCTTTCGTGCTTCCTGGGTTACCCCATTCAGCGAAATGGCAAGATTGGCTTTATCAGCCTCTTTGGCAAAGCGTTCAATGCCGGGAATAATGCCACTGGTGGAAACAGTAATGCGCCGGGAAGAAAAATTAAAGCCGTGATCGTTTAAAAAGATATTGAGGGATTTGATGGTGTTTTCATAGTTATGGAACGGCTCACCCATACCCATATAAACGATGTTGCGAATGCCCGCACCTTCCGGTAACAAGGACCACAAGTTCAATACCTGTTCCACAATCTCACCAGCCGTTAGATTGCGTTTCAATCCCATTCCCGCAGTCAGGCAGAATTTACATCCCATGGCGCATCCAACCTGGGTGGAAATGCAAACCGTGTAATGATCGTCATGTGCAAGCAAAACAGATTCGATTTCCTGCTCATCGTCTAATTGTTGCAGTATTTTAATGGTGCCATCCGGGGCTGTTTGACGATTGACGATCTTGATGCGCTCGATCCGAAAACTTCCAACCAGCAATTCCCGGAACTTTTTAGAGAGGTTGCTCATGCTTTCAAAGGAATCTGCTTTGTGCAGATAAAGCCATTGAAAAAGCTGCTGCGCACGAAACTTCTTTTGACCCGCGGAAACTGCCCAGTCGGACAGCTCATCCAAGGTGAAATCGGTAATTTTCGGCAGGGATGTTGGAGTAAATTGATTTGCCACGATACTTATTTGTGAATTACAACTCCAGTCTTTGGGCGATTAAATCGCCAGCCATCCGGTAGCCGTATACGCCACAACCAACGATGATACCGCTTGAAATACCGGAAAGGTAAGAGTGGTGGCGGAATTCTTCCCGGGCGTGGACATTGGAAATATGAACTTCAATAAACGGCAGATCAACACCGGCAAAAGCATCGCGCAGGGAAACCGAGGTATGGGTTAGTCCTCCCGGATTGATAATAACGTACGAAGCGTCTTTATGTTCGTGCAGAAAATCGATGAGGTAACCTTCGTGGTTGGATTGAAAACAGATGAGTTCCGCACCTTTCGTTTGGAAGAATGCAGCAAGTGATTTTTCCACATCATCCAGCGTCGTTTTTCCGTAAACTTCAGGTTCTCTTTGTCCCAACAGATTTAAATTGGGACCGTTCATCAATAGAATTTTCATAAGCTAGAGCAATGAATATTTTCAATAATCCCTGTTGGCCGGAATTCGATCCTGTTTATGACGTTTCCCGGTCAGCCTTTTGTAACCAAATGCTGGACAAGTATAGCAGCCGCTGCACTGACATTCAACGATTCGGTGTGTTTTTTACCTGGAATATAGATCAAAGTATCACACCGCTTTTCGGTGAGCCTTCTCAGGCCCTGGCCCTCATTCCCCATGACAAGCACCATCCAATCGGTGACAGGAGCTTCGTTAAAAGGCACTGAGTTTTTGCCCATTGTGGCTCCGGCTACCGAATAGCCCTCTTTTTTCAATTGCTGCAGGGTCTCGGAAAGGTTGTTGACTTCAATAACGGGGAAATACTCTAAGGCACCGGCTGATGCTTTTGAAACAGTTGCCGAAAGCGGCGACGAGTTTTTTTTCAGCGTTATCAAACCCCCGGCTCCCAAAAAAGCGGCTGATCGGATGATGGCACCGACATTCTGTGGATCTTCCAATTGATCCAGGGCGATCAACAAATGGCGGGACCTGGCTGCTTCAGAATCGAGAAAATCCTGCATTGACAAGGTCTGCAGCTCCCCGCAACCTAAAACAACTCCCTGGTGCAGCCTGGTGTTGGCCATTTTTCCCAGGGTATGGGGGTCAGCAGTTTTAACAGGCACCCCTTGCTGCGAAGCCAGGGAGATAATCTCCTTGATTCTGGGTGCTTTGGTTTTAAGATCTTTTACAAACAATTCATGGCAAACCCTGTTTTGGTGAAGCAGGCATTGCTGTACCGGGGCAATGCCATACAAAAAGAGTTTACCGGCCATTGTTACTTCCTTCTCCAAACCGTTTTGCCATCCCTGTCTTCGATATGGATCGATGCAGCCTGGAGTTGATCCCTGATTTGGTCTGCAAGTGCCCAATCTTTATCGGAACGTGCCTGTTTTCTCTTTTCGATCAGATCATCAATGCAGGCATCGGAGAGTTCATTTGCAGGAGCTTCCTCTCCCTTGATCCTTGGCGTTTTAAACCACTGGTCGGCAGGAATCTGCAGCAATCCCAGCATGTCTCCAAGTCGCAAGATGGTATGATACACATCAGCGGCTTCTGGGCCGGCAGCATCCAGGGTATTCAGCTTTCTGGTCAATTCAAATATTACCGAAATGGCTTTTGGCGTATTCAGGTCGTCACACATAGCCGCCAGAAATTCATTCCAGGGACCTTCAAGCAGGTTGCCGTTGTTTTTGGCTTCAGCCGCGATATTCCCGGTTACTGAGGAGGTGAACTTTTCCAAACTGCCATAAATACGATCCAAACCTTCAGCACTTTTTACCAGGGCTTCCTTGTTGAAATCGATCGATTGCCTGTATTGTGATGAAAGCGTAAAAAAGCGGATCAATTCCGGGTTGTATTGTTGCACCAGATCTTTGATAGTGGCGAAATTACCCAACGATTTGGACATTTTCTGGCTTTGAATTTTGATCATGCCATTGTGCATCCAATAGTTAGCGTAAGTCTTTCCATTGGCACATTCCGATTGGGCGATTTCATTTTCGTGGTGAGGGAAGATCAGATCGGTTCCGCCGGTGTGAATATCAAATGTATCTCCCAGATGATGTTTGCTCATGACGGAACACTCAATGTGCCAGCCGGGTCTGCCTTCACCCCAGGGACTTTCCCATTTAGGTTCCCCTGGTTTATAAGCTTTCCAAAGGGCAAAATCCAAAGGATCTTCTTTATCTGAATCCACTTCCACCCGTGCTCCTGAAACCAAATCATCGATGTTTTTTCCACTTAACTTGCCATATTCTTCATATCGTCGAACTCGGAAAAAGACAGTGCCATTGGATTCATAGGCAAATCCCTGGTCCACCAAACCCTGGATCATGTCAATCATACCCTGTATGTACTCGGTGGCACGCGGAGCGATGTCCGGTGGATTGATACCGAGGGCTGCCATATCTTCGTCATGAGATTCGATATTTTCCTTTGCCAGTTCTGAAACACTGATATTGCGCTCGATGGAACGGGCAATCATTTTATCATCAATGTCGGTATAGTTTTTCACATAGGTAACATCGTATCCCAGGACTGAGAAAACATTTCTCATAACATCGAAATTGATCCCGCCCCTGGCATGGCCCAAATGGCAGTGATCATAAACAGTCACTCCACAAGTATAGATCTTCACTTTGCCCGGTTCGACAGGTTTAAAAACTTCTTTTTGATTGGTTAAGGTGTTGTATAGTCTCAATTCCATTTATCGAATATTAAAATAGTTGTTAGATGATCTATTTAAGTTTATTGGTCAGAATGATTGAATATTGGATCGATGGGAGGCAACGCCGACCATCACTACCTGTAAATCATAACTCTAAAATCTGAAACCTAAAATGTATCAAAGTTCGCCTTCGATACAAGTAGTGTGAAAACCACCCCTGGGCAGGTAAACAGTTGTGATACGTATTCGACTGGTGTCAAGCAGTTTTTTCAAGTCATCGTAGATTCTTTTGGTAACGCCTTCCTGGTACAGCCCTACATTGCGAAAACTGATCATATAATATTTGAGGGATTTTAATTCCACACATTTTCCACCTTCGGGATAGTATTCAATTTTTAAATTTGCATAATCGGGCAGGCCACTAAAAGGGCAGACGGCAGAGAACTCGTCGGTTTCCGTTTGAATATATTGACTAGGGCTGTCGAAATCAAAAGTCTCAAGAAAATCGCTACGAATTTTATCCGGTCCGTCAAAGGGAAATGTCATTCCTTCTGCTACTGGCATGGTGTGTCTCCAAATTGTGATCTGTATTCTGCAAAACCTTTCGCTCTAAGCTGGCAAGCCGGGCATTCACCACACCCTCTGCCCCAGTCGTTCATTACGGTACTGGCGTTGTAACAGGTATGGGATTCTTTTAAAACCAGATCGAGAACACCCTCATCTTCTGCCAGCTTGAAGGTTTGAGCTTTCGTCAAATTCATCAATGGTGTTTCTATTTTAATATTGCTTAATGATCCCAAGTTAAGGGTCTGTTGGATAGCATCGATAAAATCCTGGCGGCAGTCGGGGTATCCGCTATAATCTGTCTGACAGACACCTGTCACCAACGTGTCTGCCTTCAAGGTCTGGCCCAGGGAGTGTGCCAGTAAAATGAACAGGGCGTTTCTATTAGGTACAAACGAAGCCGGCAGGTCGGGCCGGTCTTCATGGGGAGCATTGACGTCTCCCTCCCCAATCAGGGCCGAACGAACCATCGAACCAAAAAACGAGATATCAATGACCTGTAAAGGGACCTCCAGGGCATCTGCTATTTTCTTAGCCTGCTGCAATTCAATATCATGATTCTGTCTGTAGAAAAATGAAATGGCAGTAACATCATCATAGTGGTTTTTAGCCCAGCCCAGACAGGTCGTGGAATCCTGACCGCCGGAAAAAATAACGATAACTTTGCTCATTGCGATGAGTGGTAATATGATTCCGGATGAGAGTTATTTAACACTGGTTTGAAATCTGTACTTATTGTCCAGTTCGAGTTCAAGCAAATCACCTGATTGCAGCCGGCTGACACCTGCAGGCGTGCCTGTCAGCAAAACGTCGCCCGGCAGGTAGGTGAAATATTCGGACGATATGGCAATCAGATCAAGAATCTTATTGATCATCAACCTGGTGCTTTCATCCTGCCTGATCTCTCCATTAACGGTAAGCTTTAATCTTGTGTCCTGCGGGTCTTCAAGCTTTTCCTTGGGAACGAATGGTGACAATGGGCAGGAACCGTCAAATGCCTTGGCCTTTTCCCAGGGATACCCCTTGTCCTTCAATTTCTGTTGAACATCTCTCAATGTCAGGTCCAAGCCAATACCGTAACCGGCAATAGAGTCTTCCGCCTGTTCTTTGCTAGCCTTGGAAATTTGCTTGTCAAAAAGGATGGCCAGTTCCGTCTCATGGTGACAACTATTGCTGTATTCAGGAATAACGATCTTTTTTTCGATGGGCTGCAAAGCTGTGAACGGTTTGATAAAGAAGATCGGCTCAGTGGGAACAGGGTTGTCCAGCTCCTTGATGTGATCGTAGTAGTTGCGGGCTACACAGACGACTTTGCCTGCCGGGAGGGAACTATCGGTTCCATCCAGAAATACGTGTTGGTATGCCATGAGCAGTCAAGGTTTGTTGAATGGGAAATTGGTTTCATTTAATCCAATCACTCTAACAGACCCTTGATTTCTTTGTCATCGATCAGTATCACTCGCTTCTAAAAACAGGCTATTTGACCAGGAGACCCATAATAAAATCCGTTTGCAGTTGGATGTATTGTTCAATGGAATACATGCTGGCTAAATGCCATCTTCTAAATGTCCACATATGACCCAGCACCGTAATGTTCTGAGCAATTAAATTTCCTGTTGCCTCATCCAGTTGAGGCAAATCCCCGGCAGCCATGACTTTTTTTAACGCGTCAAGAAGCAAATCGGAAATACGAATATCATTGGTCAAAACTTTTTTCTGCCACTGCTGCGGAAGAGACTTGGTAACCTGGTACATGAGCAATATCTGATCGCTCATGCGGTGGCATACCATAAAAAACTCCCGAATAACTTCCTTTAAAATATCCCTGCTGTTATCCGTCCTGGATATTGCCTGTGTCACACCTTGTTCAACCTGATCGTGTATGGAAAGACAAGCCAGATACAGTATATCTTCCTTTGATGCCACATACTCATACATGGAACCGACTGAAACCTTTGCAGCCCTCGCTATCTGCCGGGTAGTGGTTTTATGAAAACCATTTTCTATAAAAAGGGGTACTGCTGCTTCAACAATCTGCTGACGTCTCTGTTCAACCAGCTCGGGATTCTTTACTTGCGTTGGAACATCACTGGTGCCAATGGGATTCTTTTTCATCGAATAAGCAATGCGGAAAATTGGTTGAAAATTCAATCTATTGCTGAAAAACTGTCATTCTAATGACAGTTTGACAATGGATTTAAACAGCTTCCTGGCCAATGTCTATGAGTGAGCGCTCGGTCGTATAGTTTTTCTACTTTGATATTTTTTGTCAAGTAGAATGGCGGAAAGTCCGATTCAGATGCTACTGAAGTGCAACAAAAATGCTGGTGCAGTATACGCTTTACGATTTAGAACCTACCGGAATTCAGGCAAGAGGTCCGAACAGCTTTTGAGAGTGACCGTCCGGGATCAAAAGTTATTTGTTTCGTGATGAGTATAACGGATTAATTCAAGCCCCTGCTCTACGTCAAGGGAATTTAGAAATGTGACTCCCACCACGTAATTTCCATACTTTGATTGTACCGGCCGACTCCACGTCGTTTCTGCGTCAATAACCTGGTAGGGGCTTGTCAATGTAGAGTCCTCAGCTTCTTTGTACAGTTGCAGCTTAACATGTTCGTTGGAGGGGAACTTGTGATAGGAATAAAACATACAGCTTTCTTCCGTTAAATCAAAGCACTTTACCTGTTCAGAAAACTCCTTGGTAGTGACGCGGGCCATATATTTCACCCTATTCAGTTTTTCCTTGGCCAGCGACAGGAACCGTTCAGGAATGTCGGGAGACAATCCCAGTTGATCGGTGGCGTATTTTAAAAAACGGATTTCACGGTTTGCCAGGTCCTCATCAACAACCGCCATAATTGTTAAATGTTTAACTATTTCAAGTGCCTCATTAGTGACAGGTTCCAAGGGTTCAAGGGTTGGCATTTCATTTCGTTTAAGCATTGCGGAGATTGTATCAACCACGGATTCATCCTTCAAAAATCCGATCAAATCGTTTAAATAGTCCAGTTCTGCTTTATCGATGCGACCGTCCGCCAATATCATACCTACGATGGATTTAGCGAACCACTCCTTGGTCAGTGGAGCCATTTGCTCAATTGTTTTGTTTTGCATGGTTGATTGTCTCCAATGTGAATGCCAGTGAACGTTAACACTAAAAGCATGCCACAACGGCGCCAAATTTCAACAAAATTTAATATTTACGATAAACCCCATTTTATTAACTTGTTGAAATCATGTAATTGTTAGTTTTTAACAATTAACAATCTTCAGGAAAATTACGAGATTGTTTTGAAAACAAGGGATGAAAATCAGCACTGAAACAATGTCAAACAGGCTATCAAAAAAAAAAATCCTGCACCACTTCTATCCAAAGTTGTGCAGGAAAAATCTGATTTAACCCTTGTTCCCCTAATCGAGATACTTGAAGGAAACTTTTAATTTGGTGCGATAGGTTATAATATTTCCGTTTTCGATTTTTAAATCCTGTTGAATGACTTCTGCGATCCTGAGATCTTTTAATGATTTCGCTGCTCTTTCTACGGCTGTCTTTGCAGCATCGTCCCAGGATACTTCACTTGATCCGACCAATTCTATGATTTTATAGACGCTTTCTGCCATAATGACTCCTGTTTGGTTTTATTAATTAATGAAACCAGTAATATGCATTAATAACTCACATCCATTACCGGATCGAAAGATAATCTAGACAGCCATATCGTAACAGGTTGATCTTGTTTTTTAAACGAAAAAACAAAATAGCTTTATACGGTCTTTTGACCCGAATTGACCGGCGTTGCCGAGAGTTGAGTCCGCACATCACCGCCGGATCGGAAAATACTCCAGTTGATTCTAAACTGAGTTGCCTTTTTAGAGCAGAGAACTATAATCAGGATTACGCTTTACATTTACCATATTGATTTGTTCCATAGGAGGCTTTAAATGACTGCAGATGCGGAAATGATAACCAGAACTCGGGTACCGGAATTGGAAGAGATGCTGGGTAAAAAAATAGACGTACTGGATGATGGGTTTATTCGGGTGATTGATTACATGGGTTCTGATGAGTCGATTGTCCAAGCCGCACGTGTGTCCTACGGAGCAGGAACAAAAAAAATTAGCCAGGACAGGGGGCTGATTCGCTATCTTCTGCGCAATCGACACACAACACCATTTGAAATGTGTGAATTAAAGCTTCATGTGCGTGTTCCGATGGATTGCTGGAGACAATGGATCAGACATCGAACGGCAAATGTCAATGAGTACTCTACCCGATATTCAGTTGCAATTGATTCGTTGCGAACCACCAAACCGGATGAGTGGCGATTGCAATCGGAAATGAACAAACAAGGAAGCCAGGGGACTTTGGACCCTGAGACCGGAGAATTGTTGACCAAATCAGAAGCCAAATTTCACCAGACCTGTCGGGATGTTTACGAAGAAAGACTGACCAAGGGAATTGCAAGAGAGCAGGCCAGAAAAGATCTGCCATTGGGGACTTACACAGAGGCATATTGGAAAATTGATCTTCATAATTTGCTGCATTTTTTAAATCTTAGAATGGATTCCCACGCCCAGTATGAAATAAGGCAGTATGCCGCCATCATCGGTCGGAAAATTGTTGCTAAATGGGTTCCTATCACCTGGGAAGCGTTTAATGATTACCGCACCAACTCGATGAATCTATCCCATCAGGAGGTCAGGCTTATTTCTGTCTTAATAAAGGGTGATCAGGACAAGGCCTTGGCAGAGGCCAAAGAAATGGGCTGGTTGCTTGAAAAGGACGGTGTTTGGAAGCCGGGTAGAGAAGCCAAGGAGATTATTCCCAAGCTGGAGCAGCTGGGCTTGGTTTCTCCGTGGTAAACTTGGCAGTACAGTAAGCCTGCTTTTCTTGATCGGCCGGGTTGATGGGCAACGAGTTGCCCATCCTCCAATTCTCATTCAAAATGGCCTATTGTCGAAGCTTTGCCATACCTTTGCTCTCCGGGAGGGAGAACTCAATTTGGGTGCTGAAAGGAATCAAGTTATTTATCCTTGAAAGACGGATGTCGCTTTTCCATAAAAGCGGCAACACCCTCCATTTTATCTTCGGTTTCGCAGAGTTCTCCAAAAAGTTTTCCTTCTAGTTTCAAACCTTCTTTAAATCCTATTTCCATACCCTCGTTTACGGCTTTTATCGCAGCCTTGATGTTCATTCTGCTTTTCTGGGCAATGGTTTTTGCCAGTTTTTTGGCTTCTTCCAAAACGGTTCCTGTTGAAACGGCTCGATTAACGAGGCCGTATTCGGCTGCTTGAGCACCGCTGATAAAATCTCCCGAGAGAATTAACTCCAGGGCTCTTGCTTTGCCTATCAATCGAGGTGTTCTTTGTGTGCCGCCATAACCGGGAATGATTCCGAGTTTGATTTCCGGAAGTCCTAATTGGGCTTCTTCATCAGCCAGCCTGATATGACAGGCTAAAGCATATTCCATTCCTCCTCCCAGGCAGAATCCGTTAATGGCTGCGATGAAAGGTTTGTCGGCCTCTTCGATTAAATTGGTTAGATTTTGTCCGTATGCAAGAAATTCGGTGGCTTTTTCCTTTTCTGCCAAATCGGTAAATTCGGTAATATCAGCCCCGGCAATAAAGGCTTTGTCACCAGCACCGGTGAACACTATAACCCTGACAGAATCATCGGCCAAGGCTTCTTTGACTGCTGCTTCAATATCGTTTAATACAGGACCGCTCAGTGCGTTAACCGGCGGGTTATCGATTGTCATAACGGCAACACCGTCATTGACTGTATATGAACACTTTTTATCGGACATCCGCTTTTCCTTATAGTAAATAGTGTGCAGTTTTCACGTTTCGCAATGAATACCAAAAACCCCAGGACAGGATTCCGTTCCTCGTGAACCCCTCTTATTCGGGATGCGGTTGAAACGAGAGCGATAGACAGCTTCCATCGTAGATAATTGTAGAAAAAGATGTCAAACCAGGAATGTTTTAGAGTTCACTTGCGGTAATTTACGTTTCCGAAGAGGGTTTGAGAATGGCTTTTACGGCTTCCAAACTGGATTGACTGATGGTTAATAAAAAATCTGGTTCCCCTTGCATAGTGAGTTTGCGCTGCAGCAATTGTATTTTATCTATCCGTTCCGGATTGATCAGGGTTGAACGATTTATTTTCAGTAGTAAACGATTATAACGGATCTCAAAGGTTTTTAAACGCTCCATAATCATCCAGCTTTTCCATTGGTTTTGCTGCAAATAGACAATGGTGCAATAGTGATCAGTCACGCGAATATGGGAAACATCTTTCAATTCAATTGTTTGAGACTTGCCGTTGTCCTCAATTAAAAGATATTTTTCTTTCTGATTTTCTTTTGGATTGCTCAAGGTAATGCCGTTGGCCGGATTGCTCCAGTCAACACCGGGAGATTCCGAAATCTTTGTCTGGTGACCGGGTCTCTGATTGGTCTTGAAGTAAAACCAGGCCATTAGACCAAGCAAAATAGTGATGATGCCTGTTAAGGCGACGGATCTGTAATCACTTGATGGATTCAGCACGACCTGATCCTGCCTGGTCAATACAAACAATCTGATATCCGATTCAAGCGAGTCGGATTGAAAATCTTTGCCGGTGAAGTGAAACCTGTGAGAATCAATGTCGATATATCCCTCGTTTTTGGCAGGAGCTTCCTTAAATGTTTCCAGACTGGCAATGACATCGCCGGAGTCGGTCGCGATTACCATCTCATCACTACCGAATTTATCCCTGATGCCTTCCAAATATGCACTGTTTAGATGTTTTTGAGCAATTAAAGTGACAATGGAAGTGGATTCCCTTTTTTTAGATTTCCAGTTGTAGATCTCCTCTTCAAGGGTGATGACATTTTCCAGAACGAGCCCTTTATCCCCCTTTTTAATTCTTAATTTGTTTCTGTTCAGGAATTCGTTCCCGGGAATGGGTGAAGAGGGAATTTCCGATGCTTCAAAACCCAGGGCGGAATACAAGGTATCTTTTTCCGAAATATTGTATATGACCTGATCAAAGTATTCATCGGACAATGCAATACTATCCAGCTGGGTTTGAATATGTTTGATAAGTCGGTGAAACAATCCCTTGACGGGATAAGAGTAAAAAGAAACTTCCTGATGTTTCAGCTCTACAAATGGAGCAAGTGAGTTCCTTAGAAGATTGTTGTGGGGGTCGAACAGATAAACCCCCAGGTAATCAAGATGTTGGCTTTGCAACAAGGGCAAAAAGTAATTTACCATCCATATTTGCCGCCTTAAAATTTGGACTCGGTCCCAATAATCGATGGGTTGACCGTAATGTTGCGGAGAATAAACAAAATAGGGACCGACTAGCGTTGCTTCAATAATTTTGGCCTGTAATTCCTGAGATTTGACAAATGCGGGAAAAATCTGGACCAAATGCCGTATTTCCGATTCTAGTTCCGACTCCAGCAACCGCAATTGTTTTTGCTGATTTAGTGAGAACTGCTTTTGAAATGATCCCGAATCATTCCAGAGAGTCGTCAGTTCAAGACCGATGATGATCATGCCTGTCAGTGCTATCAAAATAATGATCAACTTGGTTCTTATCGATCTCAAAGGTCCATGTTCCGGGGATGATTTCATGTTTCGGCAGTATCCGGTTGGTAATAGTCTGCTTACCTTGGGTCGAAGCGTCAGATCGTTTTTACGTGAGTTGATGGGGTGCGTTGATTGGCAGCCATTAATTGTGTCAAAAGTTTTTCCAAACCTATCGATAATTGGCGATCAAATCAAGGCAACCACTTCTCATTCACTTTTTTTTTTACGAATATTTCGCGAATCAACCACGAAATACAACAAAAAAATGCCAAGAATCCGGATGGGTAAAAGACACTCTCAGGGTTCATCTGGTAAAGGTTGACAAGAGTGGGATGTTACTTATTTTTGAAAACTTTCCGAACCGGTTAACTATCACACGAAGCATTCGCGAATTTGATTTTGACTTAACCGGAGAACATTGTAAGATCACAGCGAATTTATAAAACGGTTGCCATTTGTTGTGGTAAAAAATGTCAATCACATTGTTATTGATTGTAAATACAAAGGAGATTCTTATGAAACTTGCGAAAATCATGATAGTCGTGTCATCGCTGATTTTAATATGTGGTATTACTGATGTGTTTGCGGCAACCAAGTGGGATATGCATTTAAATTATGGCCAGAAAAACTTTCACTCCATGGGAGCCCAACGCTTTGCCAATAGGGTCAAAGAAGCGACTAACGGTCAGTTGATCATACGTTTACATCCGGGGGCCGCTTTAGGTTTTAAAGGACCGGAGCTTTTGAGAGCAGTGGCTGAAGGACAACTGGCGGTTTCGGAAATTCCAACGGGAATGGTAGAAGGCGATGCGCCTATTTTAGCTTTGACAGCCCAACCATTTATATCCACCAATTCATTCGAACAACGACTCCTTTATCAATTAGCCAAACCGACCTATCGAAAAGTATTGAAGAAGTTCAACCAGTTTACTCTTTATACCAGCATCTGGCCATTTTCAGGAATCTATACCCAACGGGCAATCACATCAGTCTCCGATCTGAAAGGTCTGAAAATGAGAGTGTACGATGGCACCGGTCTGGCGTTTGGAAAACTGACAGGCATTGCCGCCAGAAAAATGCCGTTTAGTGAAGTGTACCCGGCTATGAAAGCTGGTCTACTCGATTCGATGTATACTTCTTCTGTATCAGGAGTGGATGCAAAATCCTGGGAGATTTTGGACTATTTCACCCGTATCAATATCCTGGGGCCGGTAAATATGATCAATGTGAATCTTGATGCCTGGAACAAACTTCCCAGAAATATTCAACGAACAGTTCAGGAAATTGCCGGTCAGATGGAAGATGAGATGTGGAACCTGGCAGGAGATATGGATCGTAACAGCACAAAAACACTCAAGGAAAAGGGTGTTAAGGTTCTGGAGGTTAACCGGAAATTTCGAGTTGAACTGGATGAAGTCGGTGTGAAACTAAGAAATCAATGGCTTAAAAAAGCTGGCAAGGATGCAAAGGAAATAATCAGTCTTTACAATCAAATAACCGAAAGACGCAACTAATATCACCCGAGCGGTTTTCCGTACTGCACGGATTACGGAAAACCGAATTCAGGAGATTTACATGAAACAATTATTAAAGGCAATTGATCGTATTAATGATGCATTTGCTTATCTGGCAGCATTTATTCTTGCTGCGATCGTTCTCTTGATTTTGTTTGAGATCTTTCTCTGGAATGCCTTTGAAGTCAGCACGATTATTGCGGATGAATACTCCGCGTACGGTCTTGCTGCCTTGGTTTTTCTTGGTGCAGGATATACCTTGCGGAAAGATGGGCACATACGAATTACTCTGATCGTAAACCATGTACCTCCCGGTTTTTCTTCATTTTTAAAAAAGCTGGCACCCACGGTCAGTACGATATTTATGGCCTACTTGCTTTATTATCTGTATCGAATGATTGCTGCTACCTTCAGGTACGAAACCACTTCAGGAACATTGACAGAAACACCAATTTGGATTCCGCAGGCTATTATGTTTGTAGGTGCTGTAGCATTTTTCCTGCAGCTGGTTGCCGTCACGATCAGGGCATACATGGATGAAAATGAAGGAACTGCCGGATAAAATAGTGCGGTATTTAATTCTGTTGTAGTTGCTGGCTTAAACTATATTAAAAATCTGTAACCCGGGAATAAATCATGGATGCTAATCTGCTGACCATGTCGTTTATCGTGTTTGGAATCCTGGCAATCACCTTGGGATCAGGAATCTGGATCGGTTTTAGTTTGTTCATTGTGGGAATGGTAGGGATGGAGATATTTGCAGTTCTACCTCCAGGCCCGAATATGGCCTCTTCAATCTGGGGGTCTGTCAACAAATGGGAATTGGTGGCGTTGCCGTTATTCATTTTTATGGGAGAGATATTGTTTCGAAGCGGAATTTCGGAAAATCTCTTTAAAGCCCTGGTTCCATGGCTTAATCGCTTTCCAAGCGGATTGTTGCTGATCAATATTGTCGCCTGCACACTGTTTGCAGCCGTTTCCGGATCAAGTGCGGCAACTACGGCAACAGTGGGACGAATTACTCTCTCTGAGTTCAAAAAACTGGGTTACGACAAAAGACTGTCCCTGGGATCACTGGCTGGGGCCGGAACACTTGGGTTTCTCATTCCTCCCAGTTTGATCATGATTATTTATGCGATTCTGGCGGAGGTTTCTATCGGTAAAATGTTTATCGCCGGGATACTTCCTGGTATGCTCCTGGCCGGAGTATATGTTTCCTACCTGGTATACAGGGGGGTGCTGAATCCGAATATTGCGCCACACACCGGTGAAACCTATACCTGGATCGATAGAATGCGGTCAATGAGGGACGTATTTCCGGTTTTTGTCCTGATCATCGCCGTACTGGGTAGTATATACACGGGTATTGCCACGGTGACCGAAGCGGCTGCTTTGGGAGTGTTGGCTTCTGCCGCCTTCGCATTTTATAACAAGCGTCTGAACCGGTCCATTTTAATGGATTGTCTGCTGGCTGCTGTGAAAACAACCAGTATGATCATCTTTATTGTGATAGGTGCCGGTTTCCTCTCACGAGCCATGGGTATCCTGGGAATTCCCAGGGAGATTACCCGCGTAATAGGTGGATTGGGTCTTTCCCCCTATGTGCTGGTGATAATGCTGGCGTTGGTTTATATTATACTCGGCTGCATTCTGGATGGATTCTCAATAGTCGTGATGACCTTGCCCATTGCGCTGCCGCTGGTCACCCTTGCCGGATTTGATGCCATCTGGTTTGGTATTTTTCTGATTTTAATGGTGGAGTTAAGTCAAATCACGCCGCCTGTTGGTTTTAACCTTTTTGTTATCCAGGGATTAACCTCGGAATCGATCGGTGATATTGCTAAAGCGGCGTTTCCGTTTTTTATCCTGATGTTGCTGACAACGGCAATTATCACGGTATTTCCGCCAATTGCGACCTACTTGCCCTCGGTGATGCTTGGCAAGTGACTTAGTGCAACAAGCTTTTGAATAATGCGGATGACAAACGGTAGGGCGGCCCTACGTGGCCGCCGGAGCATTAGATTGGGAAAATGAACAAAGACTTAGGTTTATTTTTTAGATTAAGTTAACATTGGGTTTCCAGGTTTTTGCATTCTAAAAGCCTGTTGGCTGGGATATAACCCCGCCCTACCATTGCAATTGCTCCAAACTCAGTACGGTTGATATTACTATTTCCTTTGACTGAACAACATTAAGCCTTACTTGGCTGATGGGGAACGAAACTCGACCTCAATTAAAATTTGGTTAAGCAAATTGAGATCATTTGTCTTCCTGAACGTAGTGAAAGATCTGTCACAGTTCCCGAGAGATGCTTTTTCGAAGCTGCGAGTCTCGCTTCTCATGCTCAGAATGACATCTTTCTAGCCAATGTTTCTTATCAAAACGACGTTGAATCGATCTCGCTAATAACAAACCAGATTATTTATGCCACCAGAAATAAACAAAAAAAAATACCACCTTGGTGATTCCTGTCTTTGCTGGTCACTTGGAGACGTAATCAGTAATGAGCTGTCAGAGCTTATTCTGACAATCTATGGGGTGGTTCGTGAACAGCAGCAGACAGGCATGTTGAGTTTTTTGGACGTGGTTCCCAGTTACAATGCCCTGGCTGTCCATTATGATCCGGTCGACAGTTCCTTAACAGATCTGGAAGCAAAAATTGATGGGTTTGTAGACCAAGTGCTGGCTGAAGGAGTAGGCAATAAACCTGTACAAGTTGCAACTCACAAACTTCCCACCACTTACGATGGGGATGATCTGACAATTGTTGCGGAGAAGAATGAACTCACAGTTGAGCAGGTTATAGAGCTCCACCAAAAGGTCCATTACAAGGTGGCTATGGTTGGATTCCTGCCACATTTCCCTTATCTGATTGGGCTGGACCCGAAGTTGGAAACACCTCGCCTGGATAGTCCGAGAACGAAAATTCCTGCGGGTGCCGTGGCAATCGGAGGCGCACAAACCGGGGTTTATCCCAGTGAATCTCCGGGCGGTTGGAATATCATCGGATTGACCAGGCCGACCCTATTGGAACCGATTAATCCGGGAGACATCGTTATTTTTGAAAAGGTTGAAACATTATGATTATAAATTGTGATATTGGAGAACGCGGTCCTGATCATCCCGTTGATGTTGCTTTGATGGACTGGATTCAGATGGCTAATATTGCCTGCGGAGGCCATGCCGGCGATGAAAAAAGTGTGAATGCTTTTCGATCCAGGGCCGAAAAGACCAATGTAAAGATTGCAGCCCACCTGTCCTATCCGGATCGGGATAATTTCGGTCGAACCAGCATGGATATTTCCATCGATAAACTGAAAACATCTTTGTCCGAGCAAATCTCAATGTTGCCGGATGTCCGCTGCGTTAAATTCCATGGTGCTCTCTATAACGATTCTGTGGTAAACCGCCAGCTGGCCGAGGGACTAACGGAATGGTTGTATGAACATAATATGCAACAAATCGTCACACCCAATGGATCGGAATTGGCCATCACTTGCAAAAAAGCTGAAATAGAATGTATACATGAGGCCTTTGCAGAAAGGCGCTACGACTATAATCCCGAGGCGCAAAGACTGACCTTGGTTAGTCGTAAAAAGGATTATGCTTCCATCAGTGATTGTCAGGAAGCCCTTGAACATTCAGAACTGATAATTAAATCAGGTCAAGTGATGGCATTTGTGGAAAAAAGTGATGGGACGTTGGAAAGAAAGTCAATTCCTATTCGAGCGGAAACACTTTGCATTCATTCCGATTCGACCATTGCTCTGGAACTGGCAAAAGGACTCAAACAATTAATAGAAAGCGGCAGTTAAAGCATGGAAAAAAGATTGTTTGAAGAAGTGCAAAAAGGACTTTTTAAATCGGTATCGAACCCGGTATTCGGTAAACAGCACCAGGGAATTGCCCCTGGTGGCGCGATGGATCTTTTTTCCCTGCAAATGGGTAAAAGGTTGTTGAAAAACCTTTCGGAAGTACAGACCCTTGAGATCATTATCCCGCCCATAGTCAGGTTTGAGACTGAATGCTTGTGTGTGTTAACCGGTGCAAGATATGAAAGAATTGAAGTAAAAAAAGCAGACGGATCGGCTCAAAATGTGAATTTTGCGACTGTTTTTCGCGTTAATAAGGGCGATTGTCTATCTTTTAACAACAAAATCGCAGGTTTTAGAAGCTATCTTGCCCTATTGCCTTTTGAAGTCATTGGTGAGGATCTGACAGGTAGAGTTAGACCCGAGTATTCGGAAATGTATGATTGGGTGGATAGACATGGAAAGATCCGTATCTTGGAAGGCCCGGAATATCCCTTTTTAAAGAACGAATCATCATTCACCCGGACCTTTTGGACCATTACCAATGATTTCAGCGATATGGGATTCCGGTTGTCCACTCATGACGAGTTACCGGAAGTAACTTTAGAGAATATGATTTCAGAAGCTGTGGCAGACGGCACCATTCAATTGACACCCAAAGGTCCGATCGTTTTGTTGAAGCATCGACAAACGGTCGGTGGATACCCAAGAGTTTTTAATGTCATTAGTGCGGATATAGATCTCCTCGGTCAATACGCTCCCAATCAAATCCTGCGTTTCACCAAAATTACCCTCGAACAGGCCCTCACTATTGCCCTTCAGAAAGAGACTGCTTTGGATAAAATAGTGTTGTAAACGTGTGAGTATTTTAGAGTTGACTCTAAAATACTCGTGAGTATACTAGAGTCAACTCTAAAATACTCACGACTATTCCTATGCTTCGATGAAAAGATACTCTGAAGACGCCATCAAAAGAGATTTGAAAGAAAAAATGGTATTTGTCGGTGGACCAAGGCAAGTGGGAAAAACCACACTTGCCCTGCATGCCCTTGGTAACGCTAAAGAAGACCACCCAGCCTACCTAAACTGGGATGTGATTCATGCGAAGAAGATGCTTCTGAATGGGGAACTTCCCAGCGATGAAAAACTGATTATTCTGGATGAAATCCACAAATTTAAGGATTGGAGAAATCTGGTCAAAGGTTTCTTTGATCAGTACAAATCAAAAAGAAGCTTCATTATTACAGGATCAGCCAGGCTAGACCACTATCGAAGAGGAGGGGATTCGTTGCAGGGAAGATATCACTATCACAGACTGCACCCGATAACTCTGTATGAACTGAATAAATCCTGCAAGCTTGGGGATGTAGATTTGTTACTTAAGTTTGGCGGATTTCCTGAGCCTTTTATTAAGGGGGAGGAACGATTTTGGAAAAGATGGGTGCGGGAAAGACAAAGTCGAATAATTCAAGAAGATCTTGTGAGTCTTGAAACAGTAAAAGAAGTAAGTCAGTTAGATTTATTGGCGCAGATACTTCCTCAAAAGGTGGGATCACTGCTTTCCATAAATTCTTTAAGACAAGACCTAAAAGTTGCTTTTGAAACTGCTGAACGTTATGTGCAAATTTTGGAAAACCTTTATCATTGTTATCGCATAAAGCCTTTTGGTACTTCACATCTCAGAACAGCAAAAAAGGAGAAAAAACTTTATCTGTGGGATTGGTCCCAGTGTGAATCTGGGGGCATTCAATTTGAAAATCTGGTTGCATCCCATCTTTTGAAGTATTGTCACTATATTGAAGACACAGAAGGTGACGATATGGAGTTGAATTTTCTCAGGGATCACAGCCGCAGGGAAATTGATTTTATAGTTGTTAAAAACAAGAAACCTTTGTTTGCCGTTGAATGTAAATCTTCGGATCAAGCTGTCAGCAAACACATTTCTTATTTCGCAGACAGGACCGATATTCCATATTTTTACCAGGTTCATTCGGGCAAACGAGACTATGAAGTTGGTGGTATCAGAACCCGGGTATTGCCGTTCCATGCTTTTTGCCGGAAGTTTAAGCTCTGATCAAAGTGCCGGTGAAGAATTTGATTTTTCTGCGACATGGGAGTTATCCCGGTTCGAAATGGGTTAGGGGTGGTCCCTTTAATAAGTGATGATTGATGAAAACGGAAGAGCGAAATTGGGCAATTCTCTCGGCTGAGGAAGCGTTGTGGGCTGCCTGTTCCAGGGTTGTCTCACCGGTCGAAATCACTCCCAATCCTGCTACAATGCAACATCCCTTGTACCAGCGCAACATATTGAGAATTGGGTTTTCAGGTGTCCTGTTGGCAACCTGGCTGATATCAACCAAACCGACTTTGGGATTCAGATAGATAGCTTCAGCATCGATCGGTAGAACCACGGGGTGCTTATCGGCAGAGTATTCAATGTTCGGGTTTGAATCGAATAACACCGATTCTCCATAAAGCTCTGCCAACATGGTCATCCCTTCAGCTGTTGCCAAGGGATTGGTTGTGAGCATACAGGTATTCTGGTGGGTATGTCGGTAAATCAACTTGTGCAGGCTTTCATCCATTGAGTCGGTGTCAGTTGCAACTAGTGATTTGCGAACCAGGGGGAATTCCAATCCTTCCGGTACTGAAGACATGGGGCAGTAAATCATTTCATCAGCAGAAATTTTCTGACTCATGGAACCCGTCCCAAATGCTGCAATAGATGTATTGTAGTTGTAGTTCAACCTTTGTTCAAAATCGGCAATGATTGAAGCATCGGTCACATCCCGCTCAACGGGTTTTGTAAAATCAAAAATACTTGTCGAAGAAGGGAAAAAGGCGTTTTTATCTGCTCGCAGTTTCTTTTGGAGTCGAACCACATCCACACCTCGTCTGGCCAGGTTAAGCAACAAGGCAGCGCTGCTTTCAAGCAGGTCCAATCGACACAGGGCATCTTCCGGACAATTGCCCCTGACAAAGGGACCATGGCCTCTGACAATAGTCAGATGATTATCTTTCAGGTAGAGAGGGATACGCTGTTCCATCTCTACGGAACCTACGGGTTGAATAAAACTCCCTACTTTCACTCCTCCCACAATATGACTTCCATACAGATCTACGGGGTGAAAGAGGTATTCTTCCCTGTTTTGATCATCTGTTCCCAGGTAATCCAAAAAAAGCCCGGTTTCCTTGGTGTCAAAGGAAATGTATATAATGTTTAAATGGTGTGAGTGGATGACGGCATTTACACCCGGTTGGCTCAGAATCGAACGATGAATGGTGGATTCGGATGATCCCCTGGCGTCACCCCAACTGACCCCGGAAAACCGTATTGGCACAATATCTTGTGGAATAAGATCACCACATTGCGATCCACCGGCAGTGATATGGAATAGATCTTCGTCCAGGGGATCACGCATGCTGAAGTTGCCGCTGTGGGTATTGTTACCGTTGACTCGTCCCACTGCCTTGGCAATGGTTTTTAGTTTCTGGAAGATGAAATCTTTATTCTTTTGCTGCGGATTGCTGTTTGTCATCTTTTTTCCATCAATTCTCGTATTGATTGCTTCTGGAAAAACCCGTCAAGACGGAGTTCCTCCAAAGTTTGGGGTAGCGGTATACCACGCTTATCCCAACCAACCGAATGGTAGTACTGCTCGTGCATTGTTTTAAAATGCTTCCGATCACAAATCACTTGCTTGCCACGAGCGATAATTGGTTCATTGTAAAACCTGTCGGGCAGCCAGTCGTCTGCTTCCGTCAAGCCACATAAGGTGTTGAATGATCTTTCCAGGGTGATGGTTCTCAGTGAGATTGTTTTCAGTATCTCAGAGTTGTAATGGTGTCCGGTCACCGCGCAAATCAACGATGCATATTCATCCAGTCCCAGGGAAAAGGAGCCATAGGTACAGACGCCAATGACATCCAAGGTGACGTTTTTCAGTGTGGCATTTTTTGCAACCAAGGGGGTTCCTTCCGTGCGATCTCCGGGCCATTCTCCGTATCCTGCACAATATGCATGAGGTGCCGTATATCCACCTTCCAGATGACATCCACCGCGATTGTTCATTTCATAACATAAGGCCTGGGAGTATGAAGTCCTGGGATCGTAGGCGGGCAATTCCAGTTTTTTGATACTCATGGAGAACTCCGGATGTCCGTAGCGGGAACAAAATCGATAGGAACCCTGTGCCAGCTGGCTGCCTATACCCTCCTGGTTGCCAATCAGGTGAATCAGCGGAATTAGCAATTCTGCCTTGCCAAAAGCAGGTTCACCGTATTCATTGACGAATGGCTCAACTTCCCGGAGGAATTGCACTTCCGGTTCCTCAAGTTCAGATTTGGATTTCTCTGAAACCAGCTGGTAGAGTTCAAAAAAAGCAGCGATGGTTGATCCCAGGGAGATGGTATCCAGTCCGTAATGATTGGCCAGATAATTGGCGGGAGTGATAACTGCCAAATCATAAATTGAAAGATTGGCGCCAAGCAGGGTGACCGATTCGAATTCAGGTCCTTCCCCTTTTTCCACGACCCTGCCATCCCCATCAATCAGTTGGGTTTCCCTTTTGCAGATGATCGGGCAATTGAAGCAGGAGCCCTTTTTGACTTTAACCCTGGGTTTGCCGGGAGCTGTATCCCGATCATGATTTCTCAAGGCCTCACCGTTTATTTGAGCAATATCAGCCGGATCATGGCAGGTATCTTTCATGTTGTTGTGGATAAGTTGGTTGAAATTGTCCACCATGCCCAGCAAACCGAGTGATCCCATTGAAGAAAGAATGCCATAGGCACTTTCCCTTCGGGTAAACTTGCCCATATCCAATTTTAATTTGGCGTGATGACCTGCTCCTGATCTGTTTTTGACGCGTAAGCGTTCCGGATCTGCCACTTCCACTGGTATTCCCGGATCTGCCAAAACAGCAACGGCATAAAGGTTTTTAGCACCAAAAACAGCACCCCCACCCCCTCTGCCAAGAGCCTTACCCTTGTCGCTCATCACAGCCGAAAACATGGATTGTTTTTTCCCTCCAATGCCTATGGTTAACACTTGGGCTTTTTTTGACAGGTTCTGACGAATCTGTTCCCTGGTATCGATGGAATTAAGATCGATAAATTTGGCTGCATTTTGAAATTGAACGCCTGAATCGGTTATAACCAGATAAACGGGCGTCTTGGAATGACCGGTAATTATGAGAACATCATGGCCTGTGCGCTTAAAATCCACACTCCAGCGTCCACCTGCATTTGTGCTCCCCAATCCTCCTGTCGCGGGTGATTTGTAATTCATGTGCACCCTGCCGGTCGTGGGCATTCTGGTTCCCGTAGTGGGAGACGTTGAAATGACAATGACATTGTCAGGGGATAGCGGATCGACATCGGCAAAGGCATTGGCGTACAAACCCTTTGCGGTCAAATCCTGAAAGTGCTGAAACAGGTATGCGACACCCAATCCTCGCCCACCAAAGAACAGGGAAGAAAGGGTTTTATCCAGATCTTCCGTTGATACCTGCTGAGTCGTGAGATCTACTCTCAGGACTTTGTTCATAATTCCCTGGATATTAAACTCTTGACTATCCGTCATCACTTGATACCTGCAATAGATTCAAAAATATAGCTGTGATTTCCAGCCCATCATAGCTTGAAGGCTGGAAAAAACCAACAGACAACTCCCCAGGATTGTATCGAAATTTACAGGATATATTTTAATTCAATGGGTTGGAAGGCATCAGTGCCATTCCTATGGGACTCAAATGGTCTCTGCCATCGATAGCCAGCGGTTAACACTGCTGGTCGTTATACCAAAGATTGATTGAGTTCCGCAGGGACGGCACCATTGACGCGCCAGGTGATACAGTTGACCACTTTTAAGGTATACAAACAAACGGTGGATTGTTATATCTGACGAAACATTGGACATTCATGTACGGGGTAAAGAGTTTGATAAATTTTTGTACACAGTGCGGTTCTGCTACTAAAATAGAAATTCCGCAAGGCGATGATCGTGAAAGAGACGTTTGCACCAAATGTGGCTTTATCCATTATTTTAATCCAAGATTGGTGGTAGGAACGATACCGATTTGGGAAGACAAAATTTTAATTGTCAAACGGGCCATAGAGCCATGCTACGGCAGGTGGACACTGCCGGCGGGATATCTTGAGAACGGGGAAAGTGTTCTGGACGGAGCACTCAGGGAAACAAGCGAAGAAGCAAACGCCAGGATAGAAAATCTGCAATCGTTCGGCCTTTTTAACATGACTCAGATTAATCAAATCTATTACATGTTCTACGGTCAGTTGTCAGATACAAATTTTGATGCCGGGGCGGAGAGTCTGGAAGTAAAACTGGTTAAAGAAGAGGATGTCCCGTGGGATGAAATCGCGTTCAAGGTCATTCGGGTTACCCTGGAACGTTTCTTTGAGGATCGACGTAAAGGCAGCTTCGATTATCACATGGAGAACATCTATTTTGAGCGCTCCATCAAGCATCGAAGCTGATTGAAGAAATTCTCAACGTTTATTTGGTACCGAAAATTTTATCACCTGCATCTCCCAGTCCCGGAAGAATATACCCAATATCGTTCAATTTTTCATCGATGCTTGCCAGGTAAATATCGACATCGGGATGCAGTTCTTCCACTTTCTTCACGCCCTCCGGGGCACCAACAATGAACAGCCCTCTAATTTTGGTACAACCGGCCGCTTTCAGAAGATCGATAGTTGCAAGCAGGGTCCCTCCGGTTGCCAGCATGGGATCCAAAATCAAGGCGATTCGTTGCTCGATATTTGAAGCCAGTTTTACGTAATATTGAACAGGCTGCAGAGTCTCCTCATTTCTGTAAAATCCCACAACACTGACTTTAGCGGAAGGTACCATATCTATGACACCGTCCATCATGCCCAGTCCGGCCCTAAGAATAGGAACGATAGTTATTTTCTTTCCCTTGATGAATTCTGCGTCTACAGAACCAGCCCAACCTTCGATAGGTGTGGTTTCGGTTTCCAGATCTTTAGTGGCCTCATAGGTCAACAAACGGGCAATTTCCGATGAAAGATCCCTGAAATCCTTGGTGGATTGGTTTTTCTTTCTCATTAAGCCCAGTTTGTGTTTAATTAAAGGATGATCTGCAATATAAGTCGCCACAATTGCCTCCGCATTTCTTTGGTTGTTATGAACGTTTCTGTCTGGTGAGTATTTAATTGATTTGTTGTTGATTGATCTGATTCAGACCCCATATTCTGAGCCAGGCAACAATAGACTGATTATTCCGAGTGGTGTTCTATCCCACGCCATCAATACATCTTAGCGGTTGAAAAATTCGCTTGTCAATCAAAGCCAAGCGCTTTCCTGATTGTTTGCTATAAAATTGTCGCGGATCAAATGCAGCAGCTTGCAAGGTGTCAGAGTCGTCCCTTTGGGACACAGGCAGATTCGAGCTTAAAAAGCTGGGAGGAACCGTATTTAAGATAACTTCTTTTGATCAGCTTAAAAAGCCCCAAAATGCCGCCTGAAACAATCGGGGATATAATACGAAGTGAAGCAAAGAAAAAGCGAGTCAGAGCTATACAATACTACATATACATATAGCTCTTCAATTACCCTCAATCTTTTTATTGAACCAGGGGTAAGAATGCCGCAGCACCAGCATTACCAACTTTTATATATGTTTTGGCGCTGAGGTTGAAATGAAAACTTGGTCCCCAGCCTGACGGATCCCAAAAGCCTGTCGTTGCATCTGTGGACACATAAACAGCACTTCCTGCATGGATATCATTAAGCCTTACTACTGCATTTTGTTTTGCCTGTGCCAGGGCTAAATGGTTTGCACTTACACCATCATTTGGAGAGTCCATGATCATGACGGGCAAGTCCGGTATTCCAAATTCTGAGCGTACATCACTTACAAGGGCCATCAGGTTTTCTTCATAGATGCTTAGAAAATCCGGTTTAAGCATATCATTCCAACCCTGAAGCCAGATGAAACCGCCAATGTCATATCCTTGGCCTTGATATGCCGGCCAATAGTCGCCTATGTTTGTTAAAACATCATTAACATAGGCAACCATTTCAGCATACAGTGGTCCCATTACTTCATCAGGCTGGTCAACTGCACTGGGTGGCAGCCAATCTTCAGCCAGTGTGGTGCCACCAACTGAAACTTTGATGAATAGGACTTCTTCAGCAAAATGGTCTCCAAATTCGTGTCCCAGGGATAGCTCTGGTCCCAGGTTTCTTTCCCTGTTTGCAGCAAAGCCGATTTTTAGTTCACCCGGGTTTCTGTTTGGCATACAGACCCATACGTCATTACGTTTTGTCCAATATTTACCATAGGTAGCCGGGTCTTCTGCAGTCAGTTTTGGCAAGTGGTCAACATGAGGAAGATTTTCAGAAACTTCACCATAACCCAGCATGTTGGATTGCCCTGCTAAGATGAATACTTTAACCGGTGCATTTGTATGCGGTTCCGTAAATAACACTGTGCCAATCTTACTGGTGTCTTTACCGTCACTAACAACAAATGAAAAGTGGTCAGAACCTGTAAAATCTTGATTTGGAGTATAGATCAAATCTGGTGCCGTCCCGGAAATGATACCTTTAGTTGGCTGGGTCACAATTTGAAATGAAAGTGGGTCGTAATTTGCGTCAGAACCCGTAAGTGTCACGTTGGTTTCTGTCATTGAATGTAGATACACTGTCTGGTTAATAGCAACAGGTGGATCATTGTTACCAATTTGTACGGTGTATTTTTGATTTTCGCCGTACACACCAGCATACGATTCTATTTTTAAGTAATAGGTACCATCTGATGGGGCTGTCCATAAAATTCTTGACCCAAGTTCTCCAGCCGCTTTGTCATCGTTACTTGCTAATACTTGCTCAGCTGCACCATACAGAGTGATAATTGTATTGGTTTGACCAGTTGTCCATGTTATCAGGTTATACTCTACGCCGGCTATTGCTGAAAATTTAACCCAGTCAACCGGATCATCAAAAAAGTTGTGTTCCTGGATGTCATTTTCCGGAATGTCCTTGGCTTGCGCCATGGTGTCATTTTCTTCATGGACATCAACATCATCGGCTGGCGCATCCGTAGTAGATAGTGAAATATTATTAAAAACGGATGTATTGAGCTGGTCGGAATTACCGGCAGAAACAGCCAGACCGATATACACAGATTCTTGCATGGGAATAGATATTTCGCCCATTGTATCCCAATCTGTGCCATTAACTGATTTGTAAGCTGTAAACGTTTGATTCCTGCGTTCAAGTTTTAGCCAATAAGGGGCAGAACCGGAAAAGAGGTCTTTTCGTGCACTGTTTCCCCCCTTGGTTATCCGGTACTGAAAACTGATCCCTTTACCGGATGTAACAAAGGCCATTGCATGTGGAGAATCATTGTCCAATGTTTCCCTGATCATGATACCTGCTTTTGCCCAATCATGTGTGTTGGTAATATCAGTAACTTTTGTTACAAGTGAACCGTTCCGATTTAATGGCAGGTAAGCATATCGAAAGGAATCACTTTGCCCCCAAATGGTATCACCGGAACTGGAAACGATTGCTTCATCATCATTTTGAGAAGTCGATCCGGCTATTGGAGCATCTCCTATGTCAGTACTTTCCAACTGGTTTGAAGTTTGTTCGGTAAGCAGGATGTTATCAAACGTTGTTGTATTGAGTTTTGAATGTGCATGGGAGGTGACAGCCAAACCGATATATGCGGATTCGGATATTGAAAGTGTAATCTCGCCTACCGCTTCCCAGTCCGTGCCATTGATAGATTTATAGGCACTAAATACATCATCGTTACGTTCCAATTTGAGCCAGTAAGGCGTTGTGCCTGCGGTAAGGTTATGTCTGGCGCTGTCCCCACCTTTTGTTAAACGGTATGCCAGGCTGATTCCACGCTCAGGTGTAATAAAGGCCATTGCATGCGGAGAATCAGAATCCAAGGTTTCTCTTATCATGATTCCCACTTTTGCCCATGAATCGGTATTATCCATTTCTGCAACCCTGGTAACCAGGGAACCATTCCCATTTAATTGGTGGTAGACATAATGAAAAGCATCATTAGTGCCCCAAATATCATTCCCTGAACCGAATATGATAATACTATCCGTGGTAATGATTGAAGAACCTTCACTACCCACATTGCCTATATCACTACTTGTCATTGTAGTTATATCAATACTGGAAGCAGTTGCGCTCCCTGTTAACATAAAAACACACATCAGGAATAAATATAAAATGCTTTTTTTAAGTTTCACGACATACCTCCATTGATTTTATTACACTGAAAGCTCACTTGATTTCAATCCTATTATCCCGGGTCTATGCCCGGGATAACAGGTTGAATGACCTTATTTATAAATTTTGAATTTATAATTGTATCGCTCGGTTTCTCCTATAAATATATGTGGAGTTGTTGCCACAACCAAATAGAGAGTGTCTCCCTGGTTCGTCGGGATTTCCGGAATGACTATCTGCTCACCATTACTGATGTTGTTTCTGCTGTAATAAGTCCTTTCATCTGTTGCGCTGTCATGCACAACGACTCGTACTTCAAACAATGATTCCGGGATATTACCAATGTCTCCTTCAAATTCGATGGTGTACATTCCCGCATCGGTGTTTTCACATTTATAGGCATTATAAGCCCAGGACCCCGGCATATGGTCAGCTGGCACAGAGGTCCACACATCTCCGGTCCCCTCTGCAAGGTATTCCATTGGAAAAGTGTTGATTATCTCTTCCTCAGTTAAGCCGGTTTTACGCTTTATCCGCCCTAAAGAGTCCCGCTCTTCTTTTGCAAAGGCTTCACCCATGGCATAATCCCAAGTTATGGTTCTCGCAGCAAAATTAGCAAACTCTTTACCCATCATGGAACCACCTGTCAACGGATCTGATCCCATGAGTTCAAACATGCTCTCTTGTGGCCTGTGACCGGCATATGGATGATTATAAATCTCCCCGATAAATGATGCGTCTGAATAATAGTTTGCCAAGTACCAGATAAGAATTTTAGCACCATACATGTGGCCACCTTTGTACTGCCATCCGGCAAGGTCATTAACATCCGAGTTTTGGTTTATCCAAAGAGGCATGTGAGGGGCATAGGTATAAAAGCCAAGAAGGTCACTGTCTGTGCTGCTACCAGGGAAAACAATCTCTGGCGCCCATTCAGCCGTGGCTTCCATAAACCATTTCGGCATATCGCTGATGAATCCTTGCAGGGAATGAAAATTTTCATGAAGCCAGTAATAGGAATTATCAGGGTCTAACGGCCTGTCGAAACTGAAAGGTCTTACAAATGTTTTACGAATTCCATAGCCTAGGATCGGATTCTTGTTCGGTGCTGTCCCTAAAAATTCTACTTCTTTTCCTTTGGGAATCATGGATGCCTTGAAGTAGTAATTTTTTATTGAGAGATTTTCATGGGCATAGAGATAGTACAGGTATGTTTCGTAAGGTAAAGGGGCTTCATCCGGTTGAAGGTCTTCATCCAAAGGCCACCAAAAACATCTGTACACGCCACACAATCCATTGGGATATTCAGGGTCAGGGGAAATGGCAGCTTTATTCAAATCATCTATACCATAGATGTAATCTTCAGCTAATTGTTCCCGGGGGACTTCCCAGTTGTGTATTTTTATGTCCCAAATCTTACCCTGGTATGGACCAATGGTTACGACCCGTTTCTGTGATTCGGTTATAGCCTGGGTGAGTTGTGTTTCGGTCAACGTGCCATTTAAATAGACTTTATGGCTATTGGCTCCCAAAACTGCTGCCACATGGTTTGCTCTGTGGATTTTCAGCGAACTCTGGTTGGTTGTGATTGAACTTGCCGGTGAACCATTGTCGTAGAATGTACTTTCAATGTTACCAGCCGTTGTCTTTATCTCAAAAAAGTCATCGGACTGCATAAGGACACTGTCCGGAGCACCTTCATCCGGTGTCATCTTAAAAGAGATAGTGATCGCTGATGTAGTCAGGTAGGTATTGTCTTCAAGTGTTAAGGTCAGGCTTTTTTTGTTGAACTCAGGAGCAATATAAAAATCATCACCACTTGAGGTATCATCAATATCTACGCGAACTTTGTACCCGGAAATGTTTCTGTAACCAAAGCGCTGTGGCAGAAATGCAATCGGAGGGCTGCCCGGGATGTTTGCGGTCGTATCATAGACCAATTCCGTATCTTCGGAAAATCGGATATATTTGAAATGTGACCTGTTGAGGGCTGCGTTATTGTTCGCCGTAACGGCAAGGCCAATATATACAAATCGGTCCATTGGTAGTGTTATTTGGCCAATATCCTCCCAGGTGTTGCCATCAAGCGACTTGAATGCCTTGATAACCTCACCGCTTCTTTCCAGCTTAAGCCAATAGGGTGCAGACCCTGGTGTAAAGTTTGCGCTGGCACCCTGGTCTCCCTTGGTCAGGCGGTATGCCAGGCTGGTACCTTGTTCAGGTGTAACCAAAGCCATTGCATGCGGAGAATCAGCATCCAATGTCTCTCGAATCATGATACCCGCTTTAGCCCATGGATCGGTATCGGTCATGTCAGATACCCTGGTGATCATGGTACCGTCCCCTTCAATCGTCCAATAGGCAAAATGGAACGAATCACTACCACAACAGATGTCATCCCCGGAACCGGAAACAGTAACACCATTGTGGCTAGCTATTGCAGAGCCGGTAATTCCGACGCTACCAATATCTTTGCTTTTTACCCTGGCAATAACCGGTAATGTTTCTTCAATAAAAGTGATATTTTCAAAATGTGTGGTGTTGAGTTGGACCCCGTCATTTGAAGACACAGCTAAACCAATATAGACGGATCGTGGCATTGGTATGGTGATTTGACCTAATGCTTGCCACACTGCACCATCTTCTGATTTGTATGCGCTTAAGACATCATCCTTGCGTTCCAGTTTAAGCCAGTAAGGCGCTGATCCTGGTAGGAGGTCATACCTGTTAGTGGACCCAGCTTTAGTCAGCCGGTATTGTAAGCTTATTCCTCTCTGGGAAGTCAGATACGCCATTGCATGTGGAGAATCGGCATCCAAGGTTTCCCTGACCATGATACCTGCTTTTGCAAAATGATGTGTATCTGTAATGCTTGCAATCCTGACTGTCATGGAGCCATTGCCATGCAAGCCCTGGTATGCATAATGAAATGAGTCGCTGTTGTGCCAAATGTTGCCTGTACTGGCTACAGTTACATTGTTGTCATTTTGAGTAGTTGAGCCGGCAAGAGCAATATCACCGATATCAACACCATTCAACTGCTCAAGGTCATTTATATATTCCTTGGTAAGTATGATGTTATCAAAACGAGAAGAACTGAGCTGTTCACTGTTACCAATGGACACTGCTAAACCAATATAAACCGAATACTGCATTGGAATGGTAACCTCGCCCAATGCTTCCCACTCTGTTCCATTGATTGATCTGTATGCACTAAATACATTATCTGTGCGTTCAAGTTTAATCCAATAAGGGGCTGAACCGGAAAAGAGGTCCTTTCTGTCGCTGTTTCCTCCCTTGGTCACCCGGTATTGAAAACTGATCCCTTTACCGGAAGTGACAAAGGCCATTGCGTGTGGAGAATTTGCATCCAGGGTTTCTCGAATCATGATACCTGCTTTGGCCCATGCAGCAGAATTGGATACATCTGTAACTCTTGTAACGATTGATCCATTTCCCTGTAAGGCTTTGTACGCATAATGAAATGAATCGCTTTCACCCCAAATGGTTTGTCCTGAGCTGGTTATAGTTACCTCTTCATTGATCTGACTGGCTGAACCGGGAATAGGAACATTACCAATATCAATACTGTCAGGAAAAATGGTTGCACCTGTACCGGTATCAATAATGATACTGATATTATCAAAACGAGAGGTATTGAGTTGCTCGGTATTGCTGCAAGAAACTGCTAAACCAATGTACACTGACTCCTGTAATGGAATTGCAACCTGGCCAAATTCTTCCCATTCTGTGCCGTCAATCGATTTATAGGCGACAAAGCTGTTGCCGTTGCGTTCCAGTTTAAGCCAGTAAGGGGCTGATCCGGAAAAGAGGTCTTTTCTGCTGCTGTTTCCCCCTTTGGTCAAGCGATACTGAAAACTGATCCCTTTATCGGGAGTGACAAAAACCATTGCATAGGGAGAATCTGCATCCAAGGTTTCACGGATCATGATGCCTGCTTTGGCCCATCCATCTGAATTAGAAATATCCGAAACCCTGGTAACCATGGAGCCATTGCCTGCAAAGATTTGATATGCATAGCGAAAGGAATCGTTTTGCCCCCAGATGGTTTTTCCTGAAGTGGTTATAACGGTCTCTTCACCCTCTTGAGTCGTTGATCCGGCAATGGGGGCTTCACCAATATCAATACTGTTGTTGGCAAAATTTGCATGAACTACGGCAGATGAGAAACGTATCTCCTGCAGAGACTGAGCATTCTTGGAAGAACCGGATGCACTATCATTCCATCCCACTATGAGTGATAAGCTCAGAAGGAATGTTGTGATTATGAGCGATAGACTTCTATTATATTTCATAGCTTTACCTCTTTTGTTGTTGAATTTTTTTATAATTAAAGCCTTAATTTGTTTTATACTAAACAGTCGAATTAGATGTTTTTGAATACTAAAAATTAAGGAGTGCTTTTCATTACTTAATTTATCGATATATGGATTGTTTGATGGGCTTTTGATGCAAAAAAAAAAGAGTGAGTAAAAGTAGCATTTGTTTTATTGTTGTTTGTTTTATCATCAGCTCCCATGAAACACATATTTTAAATGGCGGTATATTCGTCATAACCATGATCTCTAATCAGAACACAGCTACACTTATTGGCAAAAATACCAGAGTGGGAAGAGGGATTCTTTTAGTAAATATTCTAATTGCGAACAATCAATAAAAACATATAAAAAAAAGTATCTTAATCATACTAATATACTGATATATTTTCTAAAAATCTGAACTTGTGGTTCAAACATAATCCTGAATATTTTCGATTCGTTTTACAATTAATCCAAACTTGTTAAATCCGTAATTCTATATCCATGTATGACAGCTTTTACAATAAAAATGTTTTATTGCATTAAAACGATTATTATGTTTGCTGATTATATTTTTTACTAATTATTTTTATATTTCATAGTTTTAAAAGCTATGGAATATTTTTGATCAATATCATATTATTAACACCTATTTGAATATGTGCTTGACAAGCTAAATAATTTTTAAATAGCTTTTGCCCTTTTGTATCGTTTAGGATCGAAAAAACTTGGTTTCAGGTTTTTTATTTTGAGTTTTTGTAATGAAAAAACATAAAAATTTTAAAAGTATCTGATTATAAATCATTCGCAGCCAGTTCTATAAATCAGACCGATTAATAGCTCCTACGGAGCTTGATCCCATTTGTAAAAATATCAATAAGCAAACAGCAACAGTGATTGTTCGCAAAACAAAATCGATATCTCTGCCGATAATGACTTTGAGGCAATCCTGTGGAAAAAAGGGATTTGTCTAAAAAGCGGAAAAAACGTAGGCTGGTATGGCATAATGCTTCTAAAACAGTGGCATTGCTTGCTCGATTTGAGAAAGAGAACAGTGAAACAATTGTTTTAAAACGACCGGGGAATCAAATGAAAGTAGGTGATCAATGTATTTTAGGTATTGATGGGTCCGGATTTGCAATTTCAGTCGGTGTCTTGGAAAACCGCGTACCGAAGGGAATGATTTATCTAAATGACGGGTCTCCGGGGTCTGAAGTTTTACTGGCCACGATTGATCAACTGCTGACCACACTTAAAATGGAACAATCAGATCTGGACGGAATTTGCGTTACCCTGGGACCGGGCTCTTTTACTTCATTAAGGATCAGCCTGGCGGTGGCAGAATCGATCGGTCTGGGCTTAGATCTTCCTGTTTATGGTGTGGATACCCTGCAGATTATTGCCGGTAGTCTGCCGTTTTATAAGGGGCAGATCAAAGTTATTCAGAACGCCTACAAAGGAGAGTTTTATGCAGCCACATACAAGACAGAGACCGGAAAACCCGTCCTGCAGGATTCACTGCATCTAATCAAGCCTGAACCATTCTACGAAGACCTGATAGCTGGTGACATGGTACTGGGAACAGGGCTGACTACTTTGTTTAAAAAGGGATTTGATCTGCCGATCAAAAAAGTACATTGGAATCAGGACTTTCATCGGAATGTTTCAGGAATTTCTGTCATCGAGCATTTTTTAGAGCATGAGGTTCAAGAACCGTCTGTTAAACCGTTGGAGCCCATCTATATCAGATTGTCTGAAGCTGAAATCAACTACGAAAAACAATTTGGTATCAAGAAGTGATTGTCCAGGATTGGCAAACTATGATCCCCAATTTTCCCTTGGTTCAAGCATTGGAGAAGGATTGCTTTGGTGATTCTGCCTGGGATGAGAAAACGTGGGAAAAGCTGTTTAAAAACCGGGATTTGTTTGCTAGGTTGGAGTTCCGGGAAGCAACATTGACTGGCTTTTGTGTAGTTGAAACGATCGGTGATGAGGCGGAATTGCTGAGAATTGCCGTCACAAAGGACTACCGCCGCCAAGGCAATGCCAGGAAAATGTTGGATCAGGCATCTTTGGAAGTACAGGCTAAGGGAGGCCGGCTTTTGTTTCTTGAGGTTCGAGAAGACAATACTGAAGCGGTTCAATTTTATGAAAACTACGGATTTCAACGAATAGGACATCGAAATCGTTATTATCACCATCCTGAATGTGACGCGTTACTTTATTCAAAAAACCTAATGCAACCATAACCTACAACCACAAGGCTGATTATGCAAACTGTTGTTGTTTTATGCGGCGGAGAAAGCGGAGAACACGAAGTTTCATTGCAATCCGCAAAATCGATAATCCAATATATTCCAAAAGATCGCTACAGGGTGATACCAGTGGGTATCAGTAAGGGTGGAAAATGGCTGAGTGGTGACCCACTTTTTGCCAATGAAGATGATCCCTCCAACATCTCCCTGGCCGAGGGACTAAAAGAAGTTCGATTGGAAAGAGGCAAACTGGAAGGTGAGCATATCGATGCCATTTTCCCCATCATTCATGGCACCTACGGGGAAGACGGCTGTTTGCAGGGACTCTTGCAGATGCAACACGTTCCATACGTTGGCTCCGGGGTGTTGGGATCGGCCGTGGGAATGGATAAGGATATCATGAAGCGATTGCTGATCCATGACGGCATTCGCTGTGCCCGACACAAAGTAATTTACTATTGGCAGGAAAACCGACCTCAGTATGAGGACTTGGCAGATGAGCTGGGTTCTATCTTGTTTGTAAAACCTGCGAACCTGGGTTCTTCTATTGGAATTTCCAAATGTCGCAATCGAGAAGAGTATGACAAAGCTGTGGATTACGCTTTTCAGTTTGACAAGAAAATCATTGTTGAGGAATTCATTGAGGGGCAGGAGGTTGAATTATCCATTCTTGGGAATGAGAATGTGGAAGTGTCGATTGCAGGAGAAGTTATCCCGACAGAAGAATTTTATTCCTATGATGCCAAGTATATTGAAAGCGATACCACAGAATTGAAAATACCGGCTGAACTTGCTGAGGGAGTATTAGACGAGCTTCAACTGGCAGCAGAAAAAGCGTACCGGTTGCTGGAATTGGAAGGGTTAACAAGGGCTGACTTTTTTGTGAAGAAAAACGGAGAGGTTTGGTTGAATGAAGTAAACACACTGCCTGGTTTTACCAACATCAGTATGTATCCAAAACTGTGGGAAGCCAGCGGAATCCCTTATCCTGAACTCATTCATCGTCTGGTGCAACTGGCAATCGATCGTTTCAATGTGGAAAAAAACCTGAAGAGGAACAAGTACTAGTATGCTGTGCCTGATTTCAGCTATTGAAACAGAGCTTCGCTGGCTAATAGAAAAATTGGGAGCAAGGCAGGAGACTGGCAATAAAATCTGGTTTGCTTCCCAACCCGACGTTATAATAGCTCCGGTAGGTGTAGGCTTTTTAGAAAGTGCTATTAACGTTAACAAACTGCTGGACATATACCCTCAAATTAATAAACTCCTCTTTACCGGATCTGCAGGGGTTTACCCCAATATCTCCAGTATTAAACCCGGTGATATTTGCAGTTGTCTTGAGACTGTACTGGCGGATGGAGCGGCTGAGCATGGGTTCAGTCTCTACGCTGAACCACTGCCCAGGACGGCAATTCCGGCTACCTTCCAGCTCAGTAATGATCTGTATCCCTCTAAAATAGCTACTTTGCTGACATTAACCCAATCAGACGCTCTGGCAGAAACCATTCAAAAAAAACTGAACGTAGAACTTGAAACCATGGAGCTTTATGGAATCGCCCAGGTTTGCCGGAAACGCTCACTACCCTGGAATGCCATCATCGGGATCACCAATCAGGTTGGTAGTTCCGGGCATTTGCAGTGGCGGAAGTCTTTCAGGGAAGTAGCAGCGAAGACAGGAGAGATTTTACTGGATCAGTTAAAGGATATTTAACTAAAGGTTATCAGTTATCGGTTATCCGTTATCAGTCTGAAGTGAAAGCTCCGCTTTCTGTTTTTCAAAGATTATTGATGAAAAGATCATAGAGTTATGAGTCAACAGATAAAGATGCAAGCCCGACCGCAGAGATGGGGTTTCAAGTTGTTGTCCAGCTATGAGTCCTTGGACCACAAACTGATAACTGATAGCCGATAACTGACAACCGTGTTTCTTACCTTCGGCTTTAGAGAGCATGGTTGAGAAGGTCAGGACCTTTTTCGAAGTACCTAAAATGTGTGTTTAAATGTTGACTAATATCTATCTTTTGGGGATTGCGGGCTTATATTAGTCAATTTATTTTATCTATTATGGTTGGCAACAGACCATACGATCTGGTTTTTTTGTAGACCGAGAGTTTTAAACATCAACTTTTTTTGTCAATTCAGAGGTATTATGGCTAGAGAGATATATATAGATAGAGATGAATGTACAAGCTGCGCACAATGTGTAGATGATTTACCAGAAGTATTTGCAATGGACGATGAAGACCTGGCTATCGTTATTAATCATGAAGGCGCAAGTGAAGATGAGATCCAGGAGGAAATCGATGCTTGCCCAGGTGAATGTATTCATTGGAAAGACTAATTAATACATTGCTTCAGACTGGCGGTAAACCAATCGAAACGAATCCTATTCTCGATTAGCCGTAAGTCTCTATTTGATGGAAGAGCTCCTTCCGATGCTCGGAACGGAGCTTTTTTTATTGGATCTTCTGATAGCTGAAGTCCCTGCGGACCGGCTTGAATCCCGCGGCTGAAATCAACGCTTTGGATTCTTCCTCGTTTCTCACTCCAAAAGACCTCAATACCTTCTCTTCCAGCACAGGTGAGCTGATATCATTTGCCCCCATTCGCAAGGCCAATTGACCGATCTCTTTGCCCAGAACCATTACCGACACTTCAAGGTTATCGATATTGTCCAGAAACAAGCGACAAAGGGCTAGCACTTTTAGGTATTCATGATGTTTCACAGCTCTGCGGTGGAAGTCCTTTGTCTGGGATTGGAACGTCCAGGGGATGAAACTGTTAAATCCTCCTGTTTCATCTTGAATGTTTCGTACCACGTCAAGATGCTCTATAATCTCTTCATTGCTTTCAACCGAACCAAAAACGATGTTTGCCGAGCCATATAACCCGTGCTGGTGGCAGCACTTCATGATCTCAACCCATTCATCTGTTGTACATTTTTGAGGAGCAAGAATCTTTCTAACCCTTTCTACCAGTATTTCGGCTCCGGCACCCGGCACCGAGTTCAAACCGGCATCTTTTAGTTCAGAGATTAAATCCTTTATATCCAGATTGTACAACTCAGCCATGTGTTTTAATTCCACCGGTGAAAATCCACGGATATGAAACCCGTACCTGCTTTTGATACCCGACAATACTTCCAGATAGTAATCAAGCGGCAAAGAAGGATTTACACCACCCTGGAAAAATACCTGGTCTGAGCCCTTTTCACGGGCTTGCTCAATCAGTTCAAATACCTGCTGCTGTGACAGGACATAGGCTTTATCATCTTCTTCACTGCATTTAAAGCTGCAAAATGAACACTGAATTGAACAAACATTGGTATAGTTAATGATTCGAAATACCGTATAGCTGGCGGTTTCCGAACCAATTTTTTCCATGCGTCTCTCCCAGGCAAGTTGAGCGATCTCCAGCCAGGGTGCATCGTTCAGTAAAACGAGTGCTTCAGCAGGTGAGATTCTCTTACCCTGCCGATTTTTTGAGTAAATTGTTTGAATTGTTTGGGATGTTGTCATTTTTGATATAGAGAGGAACTTGAGGTCTCGATATTTTGATTTGGTATGCAGTTCAAACGCTAGGGCGGGGCTACGTCCCCGCCGACAAACTCTTGTTATGCAAAAACTTGGGAAATTTTGCATAAGCTTAATTTATAAAATTGACCTAATTAATGTTTTTTGTTCATTCTCCCGATCAAATCCTTCGGCGGCCACGTAGGACCGCCCTACCGTTCGCTAACAGAAATAGTCAGTATTTTGCAGTACTTTTCTGTTGTGCTGCCTGATTCGAATTTTAGGATCTTGCCGTTTGAATTTGGGTTAGGTCCGTGAAAACAAAAAATTTTTTCCTTTTACAGAGACTTTGGTACTGAAACCGAAGGTTGCTTCTTGTGCATCTTTTGAATAGCCACCATTAAAATGGTGATGGCCGCGGGAGTGATGCCACTGATCTTGCTTGCTTGTCCTAGGGTTTGGGGACGGTGGGAAAGTAATTTCTGTCGCACTTCAGTGGAAAGCCCGCCAACCGTATCGTAATCAAGACGTTCAGGAATTTGGATCGATTCGATTTTCAGGTATTTTTGAACCTGGGATTCCTGCCTTTGAATGTAGCCGTCATACTTGATTTCTGTCTCCACATACTTCTTGACTGTGTCATTCCATTGGGAAAGCTTTGCCAGTTCAGCTGCCGGATCAAGTTGAGAGACCACATCCATGGTGACGTTTGGCTTTTTTAACAGTTCTCCCACTTTGATGCGATGATTCAAAGGATTGATTCCGTTGTCTTTCAGCACCTGCTTGGTTTGGTCTGTAGGTTTGACGTTGATCGACGCAATCACAGATTTGACTTCGGATATCTCTTTTTGTTTGGTTTGAAAAACCTTGTATTTTTCCTCCTCCAACAGACCTATTTGATAACCTTTGTCGGTCAGACGCTGGTCTGCATTGTCCTCCCTCAGTAGCAACCGATATTCGGCCCTGGAAGTAAACATGCGATATGGTTCTTCAGTTCCCTTTGAAATTAGATCATCGATCAGAACGCCAATATAAGCCTCATTACGCAAAAGAATAAACGGATCCTTTTCCCGGATTTTTAAAGCAGCATTGAGTCCTGCGATAAGACCCTGGGCAGCTGCTTCCTCATAACCGGATGTGCCGTTAATCTGACCTGCACAATACAAATTGGAAACATCCTTGGCTTCCAAGGTACTTTTCAGCTGGGTAGGAATGACATAATCGTATTCAATGGCGTAACCAGGTCTGATCACCTTGACATGTTCAAGGCCTTTCATGCTTTGAAGATAAGCCACTTGAACATCTGTGGGCAGGCTGGTGGACATGCCGTTTGGATAATATTCCACGGACTGCAGGCTGGTCGGTTCCAAAAAAACCTGATGGCGTTCCCGTTGGGGAAATTTCTTGACCTTGTCCTCAATACTCGGGCAGTATCTCGCACCGATTCCGGTGATTGCACCACTGTACATGGCGGACTTTTCGATATTCTCATGGATAATTTCATGAGTCCGGGCGTTGGTGTATGTGATGTGGCAAGCGACTTGTGTGAGTTCGTTTTTTGTATTCCAGAAAGAAAAGCGGGGATTATCCGCATCACCGGGTTGGCTGTCTAACACATCGAAATTGATGGTTTTGGCGTCCAGTCTTGGAGTTGTCCCTGTTTTCAGGCGCCCGATTTGAAAACCTTTTTCCTTGAGATGTTCCGACAACGAACCCGAGGCAAATTCCCAGGCTCTGCCGGCTGGAAACTGCTGATGCCCTATATGAATCAGACCGTTCAGAAAAGTTCCTGTGGTCAGCACAACCGCTTTTCCTCGAATAACTTCTCCAAGATTGGTTTGGACCCCGTTAATCCTGTCTTTATCCCAGGAAAGTCCCGTCACTTCTGCCTGCCGAATGTCCAGATTTTCGGTGTTCTCCAGAATGGAACGCATGGTGTTTTTGTAAACAATCATGTCCGACTGGCAACGGGTTCCCTGGACTGCAGGTCCTTTTTTCCGATTAAGGATGCGGAACTGAATGCCTGTTTCATCAGCGACTATTCCCATGGTTCCACCCAGGGCATCGATTTCCTTCACCAGGTGCCCTTTAGCCAAGCCACCAATAGCCGGATTACATGACATAGCTGCGATGCTGTCCACAGTCATTGTCAACAAAAGTGTTCGGCAGTGAAGCTTTGACGCTGCCAGGGCAGCTTCACAACCCGCATGACCGCCACCGACTACGATAACATCCCAATCAAACTGACTCATCTGTTTTCCATCCGATATCGATTAACACCATCTTCGCCACCAGTTCAGCACCAGTTCCTGCTCTTTGGCAAAAAACTGTTCCCTGGAGATTTTACCTTCCTTGAATCCCTTTCTCAGGTAATGGAGTTTTACCATCCATTCTTTTTGATTTTCGCAATGGGACCACCCCCTGTTTTTTTTATTTTTCAGTGTTTCATATTCTTCTTCGGAAACATTGATGGGATGATCTTCCGACATGTTAGCAATATTAATCATGGCAAAAAGGGGAATTTCAACATTTAAAAAAAATCAGAAATTTTAGATATCTGATTTTTAGAAGAAACAAAAAATGATAGACTCTTCTTTGGCTCTGTTGTAAGAATAAGACGTGGATTTCCTCATATGCTAGCAGTATTCACGGCGTAAAAAAACCTGAAATCAATGGACCTATTGACGCAATTCCCATATTTTCGGGAATTACGGGATTAATGAGACTTATACGGAAGCAGACCATGGACATTCAGGAACTAATTAGCGGGAATCTGGATAAAATCCTCAATTTGTGGCTGATAATCGACAAAAATAGCCAGATCGTGCATTGTAGCAACCCCGCCAGTCATCACCTGGGATATAGCAGGGAGGAGTTGCAGAACCAGTCATTTCTCCGCCTGCTCCCGGAAAACGAACCAAATCGTGATACCTTCATCAACGATCTTATTGTCCGCGCATACCAGGGAACGGTTGTTGATGAGCCGGTTCAGTTCAAGCTCAAAAACGATGTCATCATTAATGTCAAGTTATCGATGCATCTCCTGGAACACCAGGGAGAGGAATTCAAACTGATTATTTTTGATGATGTGACAGAGTTGATGGAGTTGAGAAAAATGCTCAACACCAGAACAGAACTGTTGCGAAAAAAATTCCGGTTGTTTGACAAAGATTTTATCATTAAATCGATCAGTGATATTGTGCAGGCTGTTCTGGTTTCCATCACCGCAGGTCAAGGATTGCGTTTTAACAGGGCTTTTCTCTTTTTTGTGGATCGCGAAGAAAAAGTACTGAAAGGTATTCAGGCAATCGGACCCGATTCCGGAGAAGAAGCGGGAATGATCTACAGTCTGTTTGATAGAGCCCCAAAAACACTGACAGAAATGATTGAGCATTACCGCCTGCTTGAAGACACGGACAGTACGGTAAACGCCATTGTCAAAAATATCCGAATCAGTCTGGATGATACCAGCAATATCCTGATTCGAGTGCTCAACAACCAGAAGCATTTACTGATCAATGATGAATCTCCCCTGGTCGGAGATACCAGCGTCAACTGGCTTAGAAACACCTTGCAGGTCCATGAATGTATTGTAGTTCCGTTGATCTGGCATGGTCGTTCAACTGGCTTGATCATCGCGGACAATGTGGTCACCAAAGTGCCGATTTCCAACCTGGATATTAAGGATTTGAGCCGTTTCGCAACGGAAGCCAGCACAGCGATTGAATCGTCCAAACTCCTTAGCAACCTGGATCGAAGCATTATGCAAATCAGGCAAGCAAATATGAAGATCAAAGCCAGTCAGACCATGTTGCTGCAGAAAGAGAAACTGGCTGCTATGGGAGAATTGGTTGCACATATGGCCCATGAGGTCCGGGGCCCCCTGGCGACTATTGGTGGTTTTGCCTCTCGGGTACGAAAACAATTAAACGAGGATGATAAACATTACGAATCGATCAGCAGGATTGTGGATACGGTGGGAACCCTGGAACTGGTGATCAATGATATTCTGGACGGCTCCCTGCCGGTCAAGGAAGACACCGAAGGGTGTGATTGCACAAAAGCTATCAATAAAGTGCTGGCATTATTGGAAGAGGAGATCCACAAAAGGAAAATTTCGGTGAATTTGAATATTCAGGGAAATTTGCCTAAGATCTCCATAAAAGAACATCATCTGTTTGAAATAATCAACAACCTTGTAAAGAACGCCCTGGAAGCCATCGAGCAGCAGGGACTATTGCTGATTCTGGCGGGAACCATTGATCACAAGGTAGTTATCACTATCCAGGATACCGGGTCTGGTATTGCACCTGCGTCAGAAGAGAAAATTTTCTCACCGTTTTTTACTACCAAGGAAAAAGGCACCGGTTTGGGATTGGTAGTGGTTAAAAAACTGGTTGAAGATAACGACGGTACTATCGATATTCGTTCCATACCGGAAAAAGGAACGACTTTCATTATATCTTTTCCTATTGACGACTTAGGAGATCAATATGAGCAACAGGAAGACTTTGCTAGTAATTGATGATGACAATAATATCAGAGAGTTACTTTCACTGGAATTTGGTGATCTCGGGTATACGGTTTTAAAAGCTGAAACAGGATTTGAAGGCATTCAGATCCTTAAAGACAAAGAAGTGGATCTGATAATTCTTGATATTAAAATGCCTGGCATGGATGGAATTGAAGCGCTTGAAAAAATAATAAGTATCAAAAGAGATTTGCCGGTGGTAATTCACAGTGCCTATAGCCATTACAAAGAGAATTATCTGACCTGGAGTGCCATGGCCTATGTTGTGAAAAGCGGTAATTTGGAGGAACTGGTTAAAACTGTTGAAAAGCTGTTGAGTTGATTGTCTGACAAAGGGGAAATCTATGAGATTGCAACATGAGAATATTCAAACGTTTATTTTAGCAGGTGGAAAAGGTAGCAGACTGTATCCGCTCACCCGGCATCGTTCCAAGCCTGCAGTATTCTTTGCTGCTCGTTACAGGATTATAGATTTTGTGCTTTCCAGTTGCATTAACTCCGGGATCAGGCAGATTTATGTTTTAACGCAGACCAAGAGTTTTTCACTGGAACAACACCTGAGGAGAAGCTGGAACTACCTTCCGGCCCAACTTGGCGAGTTTGTAGCCGCTGTACCTGCTCAACAGCGTATATCGGAGCAATGGTACAGGGGAACGGCGGATGCTATTTTTCAAAACATGAACTTGATCGAGGATCATAGACCAGAACATGTTTTGATCCTTTCCGGTGATCACATCTACAGCATGGATTTTGGAGAGCTTTTTCGTCAGCATGTCGAATCCGAATCGGATCTTACGATTTCCGTTATCCCGATCAAAAAGAAAGAGGCTTCGCCCTTTGGTGTTCTTTCCATGGATCCAGACAGCAGAATTACCAGCTTTTTGGAAAAACCCCAGGATCCTTCATTAATTCCCGGTGAAGGTGATGATTGCTATATCAACATGGGTATCTACCTGTTTCGCACGGAACCTTTGGTCAGAATGCTGGCTAAGGATGCCAGGGAAAATTCGTCTCATGATTTTGGCAAGGATATTATCCCTGCGATGTTGAATTCTTACCGGGTAAGCGGATTTCATTTTCCCAAGAGTAGATTTGGCCATTACTGGCGTGATGTTGGGACGATACAGAGCTATTTCGAAGCGAACATGGAATTTCTGGATCACCTGAGCACAGGCTTGATTTGCACCCCTGAGTGGCCGATTGGTTCACTGGGAGTAAGACTGGCACCGACCTACCTGGGAGGGGATTCTGCGGTTACTATTGAAGATTCTACCGTCGATATCGGTTCAACCCTCCGTTCCTGCCATTTAAAGCGATCTTTGATTGGAAGAAAAGTGACGATTGATGAGGGCAGTGTTATAGAAAATTCTATTATTATGTCCCGCTCCAGGATCGGCAAAGGGTGCGTTATTCGTAATGCTATTTTTGATGATGGGGCACGAGTCCCGGATAACACAACCATCGGGGTGAATCCGGAAGAGGATATGTCGAGATTTTTTATATCTGACGGAATTGTGGTTTTGCCTAAAGGATTCCAATTATAGTACCCATTTTAGGGTTTTCTTAGAGTACGCCAACTTCCTGTTATTGTTACATATAGCAAAGTTCACATGGTATGGTAGTCGGTTATCGATTGTTGGTGAAAACGTCGCTTTCTGTTTTAGCAACGATTAAAAGGACAAATGTTGCTCTTGAATGGGTAGATTGTTTCTCAGTACCTTTCGGGGCTTGATTAATTGTTCCGCAGACTGATACCCGGTAACTGATAGCCTAATGAAAGCCGGAACAAAAGTCGTACTTGTAGACAAAACAAAGCTGAGACTAATCCTAAAATGTGTGTTATAACAAACCGGGTTGACCCCAACCCGGAAACAACATCCCACCCTTTTATCCAGGTACTCAAAACCGCCTCCGTGTCATTGGCAAAAACTGTTTTGATCACTATTTCAATGTGAGAACCAACAACTGGCCTATATTCCAATCGTCTAAAAAGTAACGCAATGAGCTAATTCCTCAATAACAAAAAGATAAAATGGCATTATTTCGCAATAAAAAAGAAAAACTGAAGTCGTCGCCGGAACATCAACGACAAATTCGAAACCGGATTGGATTGATTCTGTTTCTGTTCGTCCTGATCGTTACCTTGTTGCTATTTAACTACTATCAGCAGGGGTTGACCGATTGGAAAAGCATCGATGCCAATCTCAATATTTTTCTGTTAATTAACCTGAATATCCTGTTGCTGGTTACGGTGATTCTGTTGATTATCAGGAATCTGGTGAAGCTGGTTTATGAGCGCAAAAAAAGAAAACTGGGATTTCGCCTAAAATACAAGCTGACCCTGGCATTCATGCTAGTCTCTTCCCTGCCGATGTTGATGTTCTTTTTTATAGCACACGGACTTCTGAAGGATAGTCTTGATTTCTGGTTTAAAGGGCAAATATCCCTTGCCGTAAAGAACTCATCGATTGTGGTCAATAACCTCAACAAGCGGGAAAACAATGATCTGAAGGTATTTGTTCAGACGGTGGCAAATGACTACAAGCTGTATCTGAAAACCAAAGGCATCAGCAAGCAACCCTTGTTGGATTCAGAGTGGTTTACCAATACCATCAACCGCTATCGCTTGGATGGGATTACCATCTACAATGCCTCACTGGTTCCTGTCGGCAACTGGTTTGTGGATGAAGTGAACGAAAAAATCTGGGAACCTTTGCCCAGGGAAATACTTGCCCAGAATTCTGTTGATTTTCCTTATCTGCTCAGCAGAAAATCGGATAATGGTAAAATCAGTCGTTCCATGGTGCCGATTCAATTCAATGATGAGACCTTTTATCTCGAAATCAGCAAGATTCTGGCCGGATCCGATTTTGAGGATCTTGTCATCATGCAGGCAAACCTGGCGAATTTCAGAAATCTAACCTTATTGGAGAACCCGATACGGGCAAATTTCACAACCTATCTGCTTCTGTTTACCGTTTTAATCATTTTTGGGGGAATCTGGTTTGGATACTATCTGGCCGGCAGTATTGTAGAGCCGATCGAGATTCTGGTGGGAGGAACCAGGCGGATATCCAAAGGGGATGTTGATTTTCAGATCGATCTCCAAGTGGATGATGAAATCGGCATGCTTCTGGATTCGTTTAACTCCATGACCAAAGAATTGTTGAGCAACCGTCGTGAGCTGGCGATCAGTCAGGAAGCATTAATTGATACCAATAAAACTCTTGAAGAGCGCAATGTATTTGTGGAACTCGTATTGCAAAATATTCAGACAGGAATTCTCTCTGTGGACAATTCCGGCTATGTCAATGGAATCAACCCCTATATGATCCGTCTCTTTCAGATCGATCCGCCGGCAGTTCTCCAAAAGCACTATTTGAGTGTTTTGACAAAAGAACAAAAGAAGTATTTTGAACAGCTTAACCAGGAACTGACAGATTCCGAGCAAACCTCGGTAAAAAAAGATCTGCACCTGAAAATGGAAAAGCGCACTATTCATGTTTCCATGGAACTATTTCAACTGGAAAATCAACAAGGAGAACCTCTTGGACGCCTATTGGTTGTGGATAATCTGACAGAGATTGATCGTTCGACCAGGGCTAATGCCTGGAGGGAAGTAGCTCGCAGGATAGCTCACGAAATCAAAAATCCGTTGACGCCGATTCAACTTTCAACCCAGCGCATTCGTCGTCAGTACCTGGAAAACATCGAAGAACCGGATATGCTGGATAGTGCCACTTCAACAATTATCCGTGAAGTAAATGGACTTAAAAAAATGGTGAATGAGTTCTCAAAGTTTGCCAGATTGCCCGAGATTATTCCTTCGCCCAACAGCATCAACGATATCTTGAAGGATGTGTGTGATCTTTTTAACCAGGGATTGCCGGGAAGGATACAGTTGAACCTGATTCCTGATCCTCTAATCCCTAAAACCCTGCTTGACGCGGAACAGATGAAACGAGTTTTCACAAACCTGATTGATAATGCTATTTCTGCTATCAATGGGGATGGACGAATCGACCTGATCAGCTCTTATTACAAAGAATTAAAGATTGTTACGGTAGACGTGGTGGATAACGGCTCGGGAATACCTGTTGAGATGATGTACCGGATCTTCGATCCTTATGTGACTACCAAAAAAGAGGGAACAGGACTCGGTTTGGCTATTGTACAGCAAATAATCTCAGATCATGGAGGATTCATTCGTTTAAAAAACATGGAAGATCAGGGTACCAAGTTTACCATAGAATTACCGGCTTGATCCCTTTGTAAATATCGGTTATTTATAACGGATAATGAGTTAATCCCGGAAGACTACTTATTAAATGGTAAACTTTGTAAATTCTTGCGGAATTCCAAAAATAGTTAGCGTTTCAATCAGGTAACAATGGCAGACAAGATTTTAATCGTAGATGATGAGCTATCAATCCTTTCAACCTTGAAAGATGTTTTGGAAGATGAAGGTTTTGAAACGACAACAGCCGAATCTGCGGAAACTGCCATGGAGATATTGCAACGAAGCAGTGTCAATCGTTTTCAAGCGGTGCTACTGGACATCTGGATGGAAGAGATAGATGGAATCGAACTGCTGGAATGGCTAAAGGACAGATATCCCAGGCTACCCGTTATCATGATGTCAGGCCATGGAACAATTGAAACAGCTGTAAAAGCCACCAAAATCGGTGCCTATGATTTTATCGAGAAACCGATTTCACTGGAAGAATTATTAATCACCTTGAATCATGCTCTCAAAGAAGCAGCCTTGGAACGGGAGAATGAAGAGCTTAAACTCAGGCAAAAACCACAATCTTTTGAAATTATCGGTGTTTCTCCCCCAATAAAAAAGGTGATGGAGCAAATTGAACTTGCGGCTCCTACGGATGGCTGGGTTTTGATTAACGGTGAAAACGGAACCGGGAAAGAACTGGTAGCGAGACAAATCCACAACAGAAGCTTAAGAAGATCCGGTCCTTTTGTAGAATTAAATTGCGCCGCGATTCCTGACGAAATGATTGAAAGTGAGCTGTTTGGACATGAAAAGGGAGCGTTTCCCGGTGCATCCAGTCTTAAAATCGGTAAGTTCGACCAGGCCAATGGCGGTACCTTGTTTCTGGACGAAATCGGAGATATGAGTCTGAAAACTCAATCGAAGATTTTAAGAGTTCTGGAAGAACAGCGCTTTGAACGGGTGGGCAGTGTGGAGATGTTTGAAGTGGACATCAGAATAATCGCCGCTTCCAACAAGAATCTCCAGGAAGAAATTGCGGCAGGGAATTTCCGTGAAGATTTGTATTACCGGCTGAACGTCATCCCTATTGATATTCCACCCTTGAAGGAAAGAAAAAAAGACATACCGCTGCTGATCGAACATTTTCTCTATCAATTCGTTGAAAACGGCAAGAGCTCAAAAAAGAAGATCAGCAAGGAAGCATTAAACAGCATGATGGCTTATCATTGGCCAGGCAATGTCCGGGAATTGAAAAACATTGTAGAACGAATGATAATTATGGTTAAAACCCCTACCATCACGTTAAAACACGTCCCTCCTGTCATCCGCATGGCTAATCAAGAGCTGCTGCAGGTGGATTCATTTCCAACCACCTTTAAAGAAGCCAAAGAGACTTTTGAAAAGCAGTTTATCCAGACGATGTTGCTGAAAAACAACTGGAATATCTCAAAAACAGCTGAAAACATCCAAATTGAACGAAGTAACCTGCACCGTAAAATCAAACAATTGGAAATTATAGTGCCAAAATGAGCCCATTGAAGAATGGATAATTTGCCGCTTTTGTTTGGTCTGGTACTCACTGCTGTTTCACAAAATTACGAATAATCAATCTCGTACTTGAAATTACGCCTTGAGTATTGAATCATTTGTTTATATGGTATTTTTGCGGCTTGGTGAATTGAAAAAGCCTAAGCTTTCCTGGTAGTTGACTCAAATGCTTCTCTTTTCTCCATATGTTTTTTTGGTTGACTGTGCTAGAGTAAAAGGAGTCAGCTGGATTGTAACCAAACCCCCAATTACATTGTGTGCTGATCCAACACTGCAATATGAGAAAATTTCATGCTGAAAGGACTGTTTCAAAGCAAAGAAGACAAAATTAGAGCCAAAATAGATGAGCATCTGGCGGAAGGTATGAAGTTGATGTCTGAAAAGTTCTACAATGGTGCAATGATTGAGTTTGACAAGGCCATGGAACTCGATCCGGAAATAGTCTATCCAAAATTGGTAGAAGAGCTCAGTAATGCAGCGGCTTCGGGGGATCTGCAATCTGCCTTGTCCATCGGCTTGAACCTGATAAAAGAAAAAAACGAAGACTTCGAACTGGCCAACAAGCTGGGCAACTATGCGAGGGAACTCGGAGACTATAAACAGGCCGAAGGATTATATAAAACAGCTTTGAAGGTCAAAAGAGGTTACCAGAAAGCTTTCTACAATCTGGCCGCTTCACAGGCCAGGGTTAATATTTACGATGATGCTGTTCCCAGTGCAATTTCCAAGTTCGAAAAGGTGGAAAACTATGTCCTCCCCGAGTACCTGGGTGAGGAAAAGCTGATAGATACCCTGACTGAAAAGGTGGGGCAGGAGAAAAAGGCATCGGTCAAAGAGAAATTACAGGAATTGACCGTGGAAAGAGATCGGATGATAGAAGAGGGTTCCGCGGTTGAAGCAAAAGGCATCGATCTGGAGATTAAAAAGCTAAAAGAAAATGCCGACAAGGTGCTTCCGGAAGAAATTTTGAGCGAATTTGATAAAATGGCAGCTGAAGACTCCGAAAATGGGAACGACCATCTGTACAATAAAGTACTGTTTGCCGTTAAAAACAAATTGGCCAACGTAGCCCTGGAGACTATCGGCAAGCTATCCGTTAAAGATTATGAAACACTGGGATTGCTGCAAGCCATAGCGCTTGAGCAAAAGGGAAAACGAGAAGAAGCCGTGAGCAGAATGATTAAGCTCCTGGGGAAAAACGAATTCAATCGATACAACAACGTTAATCTTGGCTTAATGTACCGCCGTCTGAACAAGACATTTCTTGCTACCAAATACCTGATCAAAACCGCAGTCCTGCTGGAAAAATCCAACGGCATATACAGCATGAAGGAACTGGTGAAAGAAGCGGATGAATGTTACGAAACCGGTAACCTGAAAAAGGCGTTAAACTACTACACTATTGCGGTTACCGAAATCCCTACTCCAAGAATCTGGGATCAGATTGGAACCATCTATATTGAAAGGAAAAAATACGATGAAGCGGTGGAAGCCTTTCGCCGCCTGAAAGAACTGGACCCCAATTCAGAAATTGGTGACAGTAAACTTATGGAAATCCATAATTACTATGTTGAAAAAGCCGATGTTTTAATGGATGAGCGTAAGTTTAAACCGGCCGCGGACTATCTTCACAAGGCTCTTGGTGTCTTGAGACTGCCCGATACCCTCAAGAAAACAGCTTCGGTGTACAAACAACTCAACGTACCTGAAAAGGAAAAAGAATTATTAAAAGAGTACCAGGAGATTTTGGATGCCGAAAAAGATAAAGAACAGGAAGAGAAAAGACAGGTCCTGATACTGCAAGGTAAACAGGAACTAGGTAAAAAGAACTACCTCAAAGCCATCGAAATTTACGAAAGTATTCTGCGCATGAAGGTCGACCGTAAAGTTTTTTTACAACTGGCTGCTCTCTATAAAGGCCTGAAAAAAATGGATAATCTAAACGATTTGGAACGGCGTTGGGAGAAGATGGTCGCGCACGAAGAAAAAATGAAACAGTTCGAAAAAGACGCTGCAAGAAAAGAGCAAGCCGAGCAGGACGGTCCCTAGTCCTGCTTTTTTACAGCATAGTGAACGGTGACGCTGCCAAAATGAAAATCATGGTACGACACGTCTATGTATCCATGTTCCCGAAGCATTTCGGCCAGTCTTTCCTGAGAAGGATACTCAACAGAAGATTCCGGAAAATAATCAAACATATCCTCACCCGGATAAATCAGTTTCCCAATTCTCGGCACAATCTTAAAAAAATAAAAAGCAAAAATCTCCCGAATAATTGGAATCTTAACTTTCCCCATATCAAGACAGAGAAAGCGCCCGCCAGGCTTTAAAACCCGATAAACCTCTTTAAGGCAGGGCGAGATATCAATAAGGTTTCGCAATCCATAACCGACTGTCACAGCATCCATGCTTCCGCTACTGATTGGAAGCACGGCCGCATCCCCCTGCAAAAATGAGGACAACCCTGTTTGATCTCTCTCAGCTGCAACAGCCAGCATTCCGGAAGAGAAATCCAATCCCAAGGTAGTGCCTTGCTTGCCCGTTTTTTTTTGAAGCAGTTGGGTGATGTCACCTGTTCCGCAGCAAATGTCGAGGACTTGATCCCCCGGATTAAGCCTGGCTTTTTTTACCAAAAACCGTTTCCAGTAGCGATGCATGCCTTGGGTGACAATATCGTTGAAGAGATCGTATTTTCTGGCTATCTCGGAGAATTTCTTTTGGACGTAATCTGCTTTGGATTTTCCTTCAGGAATGGTAAAGGCCATAATGAGTTGGTGTATAATTACTAATTTTGAGCAGGTGCCCCGGCTGCGGCAGTTGGCTGGGCTGTTTGGTCTCCCTCCCCTTCGGCAGGAATTGCAGGCGTGGCGAGAGCTGCATTTTCCAGATCAAATTCATAATACCTGTTGTACAATTGTCGCTTTTCTCCAAAGCGCACCCCATAGACGTTACTATTGACGCTGCCCTGGAAGTAAGCCAGTTCAACAATACCGATCCAGCCTTGGGTAATGTGTTTCTCAAGTTTTATTTTGACCCGTTGCCCTTTTTGGAATTTAGGTTGGATGGGATCGGGCATTGGGCAGGGTTGTTTAAATTTGGATGTATCGCCATAGCACATCCAGGTGGCTTTCACGAAAACGGAGAAACGGTTGCCTCCACCGTGGGTAGTGATGTATTTGTCAGGTGAGAAGCCGGTGATCTGTTCGAACTTCTTTTTATCGATGTGATCATAAACCTCAATCAGAAAAGCCCGGTATTCGCCGAAAACATTAGTTAAAGGCAGGAGTAAGAAAAGACTTATTACCGATATCAATCTTATCATATCGATACCCCGGCTAATTCCAGCAGATCAAATACCTCCTCATCACTAAGTTTTCTTACTTCACCGGGTTTCATCTCTTTGAGGTCCACATTTCCAATGCCAAATCGCTTGATTTTTATGACCGGATAACCAATCTGCCCGAACATTTTTTTAATATGGTGCTTCAGCCCTTCCTGCAGAGACACAGAGAGCCAGGTTTTATCATTGACATGATGCAGCAGCTTAATTCTGGTCGGTTGCCTTTGTTTACGATCGATAATCGGACCTGCTTTAAGCTCGTTTAACTGCTTATTGCTGATTTTCCCTTTAATTTTTACAAAATATTCCTTCCAGACATGTTTTGCAGGATGAGCGATATTTTGGGCCAGATCTCCGTCGTTGGTCAATAGAATGAGACCTTCGGCATCATAGTCCAAACGACCAACAGGAAACAATCTGGCTGAGGTTTTCGGGAAGTAACTGACAATCGTATCTCTGCCTTGAGGGTCGTCCAGAGTTGTCATGCATGATTTGGGTTTGTATAGAGCGTATACCACTTTTCTGGATTTTTGTCCTCCCACTTTCCGACCATCGATTCGTACATGATCTGAATCTGGATTGATCTTGACGCCCATTTCGGTGATTATGGAGCCATTAACAGAGACGCGGCCTTCGGCTATCATTGATTCTGCCTTTCTTCTGGACGCGATACCGGCATCAGCGATGTATTTTTGTAACCTAACCGACATCTTTGTTTCTCAATTTTCTAAATGCATCAATTGCTGCATGTTGTTCAGAGGTTTTTTTGCTTTTGCCCGTACCCACTCCGTATACTTGATCGCCAACGATCAATGCCGTGACAAACTCCTTATCGTGATCCGGGCCTCTTTCTTCGATGACTTTGTAGGTTAGTGTGCCTAGTTTGTTTTTTTGCACGTACTCCTGAAAGTCGGTTTTATAATCGACCGATGCAAATGTTTCTTCGGCTTTTTCTATCTCTTCGGCAAATAGATTTTTGATCATGCTGGCAACTATTTCCACTCCCTTGACCTTTTTGCTGTCCAGATAAACCGCTGAAAAAAGGGCTTCCAAGGCGTCGGAAAGAATGGAGCTTTTTGCCCTGCCACCTGTTATTTCTTCGCCTTTGCCAATAAACAGGTATTGCCCGAGGTTTATTTTTTGTGCCAATTTGCTTAAGCCCTTTTCTGATACCAGCACGGCTCTAAATTTGGAAAGCATGCCCTCCGGTAAATCGGGATAGTTTGTCATCAGGTGGTCGCTCATGACAAATTGCAGGATAGCATCTCCCAGGAATTCCAGTCGTTCGTTATTTTCCTGGTCATTTTCATGAGCAAAGGATTTGTGTGTCAAGGCTTGGACCAGCAAACGAATGTTGTTAAATTTATAATCAAGTGTTTGCTGAAGTTCGTCCAGCCTTTCCGGTGTGTCGTCGTTAAAGGGTTCCGGCAGGATACTATCATGTGTAGTCATGGTATTAACCGACTCGAAGGTTTAATTGTCCGCATTCAATAATTTCGGAGTCAATACCATTAAACCAAGACAATACGAACCATCCCCCGATTCCAGGGATAACCGGTTCTTGACTTAATGAAACTGAATCCTTTGAGACAGTTGACAGCCTCATTTATACACCTATCAAGACTTCTGAATGGTTGTCTTCATAAATCTATGCAAAACACTGTTGTAGCAGGTTTGAGGTTCGGAATAATATGTGCAATTTCCCTACCATGAGAATCGAATTGGTCAAGGTGACAAAATGGATTGACCAGAGAATTGTGTTTGAAAAAACACTCTTATGGTTGATTTTCTTGACACTTGGTATTTGCTCTCGACGAATCGATGGAGACTTATTACAGTAAGACCATTGTTTTTCAATTCTCTAACTTTCTCATCCAAGCGGCAGGAATGAAGAGCCAGTCCCAACCTGAAACAGTTGACAAAACACCTGCTTCCATTCTCCAAACATTTTTTGGATTTGATCGGTTTATTGGTCATCAGGAAGAGATTATTCAGCATCTTATTCAGGGAAAAGATGCACTGGTATTAATGCCTACCGGTGGCGGCAAATCTTTGTGTTTTCAGATACCTTCCATTGCGCGCAAAGGAACAGGGATTGTTGTTTCTCCACTGATTGCGCTGATGCAGGATCAGGTAGATGATCTGGTTCAATCAGGTATACGTGCCTCTTTTTTGAATTCATCACAAACCTATGCCGAATCGGATTTGGTAGAAAAAGCTCTTGTTAATGGGGAATTGGATCTGTTGTACATTGCTCCTGAGCGATTGTTGACAGATCGTTTCCTGCAACTGCTGGAACAGACAAAGGTAGCACTTTTTGCCATCGATGAAGCGCATTGTGTATCCCAATGGGGGCACGATTTTCGGCCTGATTACATTGGATTATCTATCCTCCCCAATCGTTTTCCGGAGATACCCAGAATTGCCCTGACAGCGACGGCTGATTCGGTAACAAGGCAAGAGATTCTAACCAAACTCGGATTAACAGGCGCCAGGCAATTTATTTCCAGCTTTGACAGACCTAACATTCGTTATCAGGTAAAATTAAAAAATCAACCAAAGCAACAACTGTTGGATTTTATTCGGTACGAACAAGAGGACAACTCAGGAATCGTCTATTGCCTGACCCGAAAGAAAGTGGAAGAAACGGCTCAATTTCTCTGTGAACAGGGGATAACCGCTCTTCCTTATCATGCCGGACTGGAATCGGATACCAGGTTAAGGCATCAGAGACGGTTTGTGCAGGAAGAAGGGATTATCATGGTCGCAACCATTGCTTTTGGAATGGGAATTGATAAGCCTGATGTCCGCTTTGTGGCGCATCTGGATTTACCAAAAAGCCTGGAAGCATATTACCAGGAGACAGGAAGAGCGGGGAGAGATGGCAATAAAGCCGTTGCCTGGATGGTTTACAGTTTGTCAGATGTAATCATGCTTAGAAAAATGTTGGAAAGCTCTGAAGCCAATGAACAATTTAAGCGGATCGAAAAATTAAAACTGGATACATTGCTGGGGTTTTGTGAGACGACCGAATGCCGAAGACAGGTGATGTTGAATTATTTTGATGAGCAACTGAATCAGCCGTGCGGAAATTGTGATACCTGCCTGGAACCCATTAAAACCTGGGATGGCACCGAAGCCGCACGGAAGGCATTATCCTGTGTCTATCGCACAGGGCAGAAGTTTGGTGCGCGATATTTAACCGATGTGTTAATGGGAAAAAGCAACGAACGTATCGACCGATTCAATCATGATCAACTTTCGACTTATGGAATCGGAACTGAATTGACTGCAGATGAATGGCAATCTGTGTTTAGGCAGTTGATTGCAGCAGATCTTCTGAATATCGATCTGACAGGATTTGGAGGATTCAGACTGACTCCAAAATGCAAGGCTGTGCTAAAGGGGGAAAAACAGGTGCTGTTTCGCAAAGATCCCATTAAAAAATCCAGAAAAAAGGTTCGATCCGGTGCTAATTCTCACCTATGGAAAAACCCTCAAGATGAAGCTAATTGGGAAAAGCTTAGAAAACTGAGACTGAAATTAGCCCAGGAGCTGGGTGTGCCTGCCTATGCGGTATTTAAGGATGATACATTGAAGGATATGATTCGTTTGCAGCCCAAAACCCTGGGGGAAATGGCAGAAATATCCGGAGTTGGAAAAAAGAAACTGATGACCTTTGGGGATATTTTTCTGAAAGAACTGGCCAGTTTTTGAACATTGGCAAATCTGCCCAACATGTTGCGCTAACCGCTGTCAACACTAAAATCAGCGATCATACAGTATTTTCAGGTTTACGAATCACTTATCATCTCGAAGAAATTGTGGGAGCGATGGCCGACTTCTTTGTCTTCTCAGGGATCGTTTCATCATCTTTTTCAGGAATTTTCGGGCAGTTTTGCGATTTTCTTCCTGAACGATCTGTTTCATTCTCAATGCATCAACCATCCACCAGATCATCAACCCTCCCATCGTCATTGAAAAGAGGATCTGCTTGAAAATTCTATTGTTGTAAAGATAATGGCAGGAGAAAGGAGGTGGAATCAGCCAGAACAGGTAGGAAAGACCGGTTTTCTTCTCTGCCAGGGCATATTCCTCATAAAATTCTTCTTTTAGCACCTGTGGCAGCATTGAAACGGCTTCTCTTACACTGGCCGGGAGTTGAGAATGGAATTGCCCTGTGGGCGACAACACCTCATCTTTTTTTGCAGGGGGATCGGCATAAGATGCTTCGATTTCTTGAGCAATTCTGTCCATTTCTGCGCGAGGTACTTCGGTAATATCTTCCAAAGCCTGCAACGTTGCCTCCAGGTTAGCATCTTTATCCTGTTCCAGCTGAATTTCGCGTTCCCGAGCTAAAACTTTTTCCCGAATTTTATCCAGAATCTCTTCCTGCTTGTCGCTCATATCCTTTATTCCTGTATGATAAACGGTGAATGACAGTTAATTCCTTTACGATAATCAAAACAACCCAATAACTCAAGCAAATGGATTTGAATTGACAGTAGGCGATGATAAATGGACGTTAACTCCATTCCGGCTTCGGGAGCTCTGATCCAAGTGCCTACCAATTCAGCACCTGGATAAGGGGAGGGTGGGCTAGCTGTTTTGATCCAGGTACTTTTGGATTTTGTCAGCTTTTACTTTGGCTTTTTGGGCAAGGGTACTGTTCTGGTTATCCTTTACCACCGAATTGTAATGTTCCATGGCCTTTTGCCACCGTTCGTTTGATTGGTAAAGTTCTCCAAGACGGTAATGAGTGGTGGAATACCATTGGGTTTTTTGAATCGGTTGTTTTGCCAGGTCTTCCAGGATTTTTATTGCCTGAATATATCGCTGTTGCCCTACATAAAGCTCGGCTAACAGGCTGGAAGCCTTGAAATGTGCCTCTGTATCACCGGTATTGTGAATGGCATAAAGCTCCTTTTGAGCTTTTTTTCTCTGGTTTAACTTGCTCGCCATAATATCAGCAACGACGATTTGCAATTCCAGTTTTTGCCGTTGATTGTCAACCAACTTAATAGCATCCCGGTAAAAACCGACAACTTTTTGATGGCTGCCGATTGCTTTATAACGGGCAATCAGGATATCCAAAACGGAAAGTTTGGTCTCTTTTTCTTTACGAGGCAAATACCTATATGCAGTGGTGTAATGGCCTAGCGCCAGGTTTGCATAGTATTTTCTTGCTTTTAAAGGATGTTGCCGCATGGGGTGCTTTTTGTTGCTGTAAGCGTAAAATACCTGGTCTGCTGTTTTTGCAATGTTGAGAAGATACCAGGGGTCTCTTGCTTTTTTCTGGTCCTGCTTTTTGAGAAGCAACATCAATTCAACACCTTTTGCCCATCGTTCGAGTGTTAAACAAAGATCTATTTTATAAAGCAAATTGTTTTGCTCGCTACCAAAGGAGGATATTTTTGAAACTTTATCAAGATAGGCATAACCGGCATGAAAGTTTTTAGTCTTTTTGAATACTTGAAGATAATTGCCAAACGCTGCCCTGGAAAATTGATTGTTTAACGGTAATTTTGCATATTCCAATCCTGCCTTTTTCCAGTTCTTTTTCGCAAAGTAGCAATTGCCCAAGTAATAACTCAATTCAAACCTGTCTTTATGTTGAGCCGGTAGTTTCACCTGCTTTTGCCATTTAATGACCGAATTACAATCCTTAACAACATGAGAGTTGCGAACTATGCTGAGCAACAGCATGTTGCGGATCTCTTGTTTCTTTTGATATTTCAAAGCAGTGGCATAGATTTTATTGGCTGATTTATACCATTTCTTGTTTTCATAATACTGCGCTCGAGTTGCTGATATTTCAAGATCAGCCGCATGTTTTTCACTGGTTTTTTGCAGCCAGGCGAAGTCGCTTTCCGCAGCTTTTTTTCGATTCAGGGAGTTTAATAACCAACCTCGTTGGTATCGGGACTGTTCAAGAGAGATGGGGTTTTTGGATTTGATATTGGTGGTTAGCAGTTTCACGGATGTTTCCCGATCTTTTTTTGAAGATTGTTTTGGATTTTCTTTGAAGATATAGTAATGGGACTGCGCGATACCTAAGTCGGATTTGGGTTTGATATCGGGATCAGGCCATTCGGATAATTGTCGTGCAAACCAGGAGAGGGCGTTTTTATGCCGACCGCTCTTCTGTGCTTCGATTCCCAATTGATAGGCAATTCTGGCTTTTTCTTCTTTGGTAATGGGCGAATCCAACGCATCAAAGAACAAGCTTTTTGCCATCAAGGTATTGCCGGTGTGATAGTAAATCCAGGATAGGTTATGCTGTGTCTCAATCCTCTGCTGATCGGTAATGCCTTCAGATTCCAATACCTGTTTGAATTGATATTCCGCCACTTGCCATTGCTCGGCTTGGTACGCCTGTTGGCCTTTGATAAAACTGACATCGGCCAGGTAGGTGGTTTTGGGGAATTTGGTGATTAATCTGTTTAAATCCACCATTCCATCGGGCTGCTTTAAGCGTAATTTCAAAGTACCGCTTAAATACATCGCATGTTCAACCAGTTCTGATTCCGGAAAATGGCTGATAATTTTTTGATACTGCCGAAGTGCCAGATCAAATTTACCTTCGGCGACGTTCATTTTTGCCTGGATTAAAATCACATCGGGAATTAACCTGCTGCCCGGATATTTGTCCAGGAAACTCTCCGCTTCCTGTCTGGCGAACTCATAGATTTTGTCTTTGAAGAGATTGTTGATGAAACCAAGGTCTTCCTTTTCAGCGGCCGAAACAGGTTGGTGTTCCTTAGCGATAATTGGTGAAGTGGGGCATACCAACATTGACAGCGCTACTAGAAGCAAAAAGAAATTCCTGAATCCTGACAGGTGAGAAAGCATCTTCATTAAACTAATGGGATTTTGAATAGGATGTTTGAATGGTTACAATGGAAACACTTCAGGTTCTATGGGTTTATGTGAGCCTACAGCCCTGTTTGAACCCCGTCAAGCAATGACCTTGCCGGCATTTTGCACCCTGTTGTCGACAGAAAGAATCATTGACGGGAAATTTTCTCTACAATCCCTGTATCCTTGCTGTTCTCATTGACATAGCGGGAATAAATCGCAATATTAGAACCCAGGGTAACGCAAGCTGCCCGGTTTCAGTCGCCTGACCCATCCTAAAACCAGCCCTGCCTGTTGCATAGCCTCAGACCAGGAAACACCAATATCACATTTTTATGTCAGAAATAGAAAATTTACTTGAGACCCTGGATTATAAAACAGACTCTATATCAAGCAAGACTCTTATCGAGAAAGCCGGAGGATCGTTAACACTTTATGCGTTTGATAAAGCACAAGGGTTGGGGGAGCATACATCCCCGCATATTACAATGGTTCAATTGGTGGAGGGCAAAGCGGAAATTAGAATTGACGGGCAGAACAGCCTGATAAAAGATGGAGATTTTGTTACCATACCGATAGATGTCCCATATTCCCTGCAGGCAATTCATCAGGTCAAAGTTCTGATATATCGGGTTAATTCATCCACTCCTTGAGGAAACCATGAACCGTCTGGAAAAGCAGATCCAATTTATCCTGGAAGTGGACAAGTTAAAGGGGGTGATACGTCGCTCCTTTTTAATTGGAGCGGATCGTTTGGAAAACTCCGCTGAACATAGCTGGCATGTCGCTTTACTGGCTATGACCTTGCTTGAGCACTCCGATTTGGAGGTGGATCTGTTGCGAGTGATGAAAATTCTGATTTTACATGACATTGTTGAAATCGATGCAGGCGATACCTATTTTTTTGATACCGAAGGCAACGCAAACAAGGCAGAAAGGGAATCCAAGGCTGCAGATCGCCTGTTTGGCCTGTTACCGGCTGATCAGGAAAGAGAATTCAGGGATATCTGGGAGGAATATGAAGCTTGTGAAACCAACGAAGCGAAATTCGCTTATGCACTGGATCGATTTATGCCCGCCTTGCACTCCTACCATACTGAAGGCAGAAGCTGGAAACAACACGGGATCACACTCGATCGTGTCTTAACCTTGAATGATCCCATAAAAGAAGGGTCAAAGGAACTTGCCAGGTATGCCGAAAAGCTGTTCCATGATGCGGTTGACAAAGGTTACTTAAAAGCTAAATAAGCTATTGATAAACCTGGTTCATAAAAACGTTCTGCATGAAAAAGAGTGATATGTAAGCGATAACTGCGGATATCGCTGGCGTACTCACCCATCCCAGGCTAATTCGGCCTATCACATCCAGATGAATATTCCTGCCTCCCTTTGCCAGGCCAATCCCGATAACAGCACCCACAACTGCTTGTGAGCTGGATACCGGAACAAGCGGTATTTGCGGTAGATTCAGAAACATTAGCAGTTCGTTTAATTCCCTGGATGAGAAAATAAACAATACCAATGAAGACGAAGCAACAACGATCAATGCAGTAATCGGGGACAGGGTATAGATGTTACTGCCAACAGTTTCCATGACTCTTTTTGAATATGTAAAGACACCAACAGCTATGGCAATTCCACCCAGTAAAAACAACTGCTGTGCGGCAGTAAATGAGATAAACCCATCAATGGAAAGAGCTTGAAAGGGAGAGGAAGGCACAAACACACCCATTACATTGGCTATATTGTTGGCTCCCAGACTATAAGAACCAAAAGCGCCGAGTAGAATCAATGCCACTCTGGTTCGTGAATCCTGCCTGAAAAGGTGAATCCGGGAGTTTTTTACATAAATGCGAGCAATTAAATACAGAATGATAGCGAAAATCATGGAAAGTATCGGACTGAATATCCAGGTTCCTACAATTTTGGAAAGAACTGCCACATCGGTGTGCACTCCGACAAAGAAGTTCCAGCCGATTATGGCTCCAACAACTGCTTGAGATGTGGACACAGGCAGCGTCAGACGTGTCATCACCAGGACGGTAAACGCCGCTGCAAGTGCAACAGTGAAAGCTCCTGCCAGGGTATTGATCGATCCGAGTTTACCGAGAGTGATGGAAGCTCCGGTTCCGCCTGCAACTGCTCCGATAATCACAAAAACGCTGCAGATTGCCGCCGCTGTGGTGAATTTAATCATACGCGAAGCGACCGCCGTACCAAACACATTCGCTGCATCGTTAGCTCCCAGGGACCAGCCTAAAAACAAGCCGCTGGATAGAAAAAACAGCACTGCCATCATGGTCATTTTCCTTAAATCTCCCTTTTGATGGCAAACACTGATAGTTTTTCACAGACAGTTTCTGCAACATCACTTACCAGTGCCATTTTTTCTGCAAAATATCTTAATTGAATGCGTTCTGCCAGCGTATTGAGTTTATCCGTGGAAAATACAACTTTTTTTATGGTATCTTCGAGTTTATCCACTTCGTTTTCATAAAAGAAAACCTTATTGGAGAATTCCGTAACCATGGTGATATTGGAAAAGTAAGCGGATACAGCGTTAACCAGTTCCTCTACCGTTTTGGTGATATACTCGGACATGTTAAGGAAATCGGCTTTGACAAAGTCGGGGATCTTTGGTTTTTCAAAGGAGTAATTCTCCATAATTTTTTTAGTGACGTCGATCACCTTGGCGAGGGATTCCAGCAGGTCCCAGACATCCCCGCGAACTTCCGGTATCAACATATGTTCGTATAGCTTATCCCTGACTTTCCTTCTCAGCCGATTGGCATCTGATGTCAGTTTGCCAATTTCATCCAACCTGATCTCGAAGCGGGCTACATCATCCTTCATGTATTCCTGCATCGCTTCGTCAAATATCAGGGCGGAACGCTGCACATGGTAGAGATAGGATTTCACATCTCTTTCCATTTTCGCGATCTTTCCAAATATACTGATCATTACTCCTCCGTGGTCATCCGATTCCGTTCGCCCTCATGCATGTTTTATCGACTTTAGAATATTTTTATTAATATCGTATTCTTAGACCTTCGTAAAGTTCAATGATTCTTGGGGTATAGTTGTAAGATTAGGGCAGGTAGTCATCTACAAAAGGAACGCAGTAATGGTGTAGCTCGTTGCCATGACCAATACGATGATATCATTCCTGGAAAACTTCAATTCGGGGTCTGTCCTTTGTTCCGAGTAACATCTGGATTCCATTGCCAGTATCAGCCGATCTGCAGTATTCAAAAACTTGCGCAACAAAGGGATTGTAAACAAGGAAAGTCTTCTCACAGGATTTTTTACCCGCTCGATTCCCCTTGCTTTCTGAGCGTCGGATATCTCATCCGCCTGTTCCAGAATCAGCGGCAGGAAACGGATCATTAAGCTGATCATCATGGCAACTCTTTTTTCCGGAACCAGGGGAATCGGTTTTAAAAACCACTGGATTGCTGTCTTGATTTCCAAGGTTTGGGATGTGGATATCAGGAGGATACCGCCGATTAAAACCACCAAAAGCCGCCAGCAGTAGAAAGCTCCGGAAACAACACCTTGTTGAGTCACAACGATGTCGGCAATTTTGAACAGGGGATCTCCCGGGGTAAAAACAGACCTGCTGCAAAACACAAACAACAAAAGCAGGAAAAACAGACGGGTTTGGAAGAGGGTCGATTTCAACGGGATTTTCTGCCAGATGTACAGCCCAACCAACAATATGGAAATCAGCCCTAAAAATTGTGAGGTTGCTTTGAAAGATAAAAAGTTGATAAGCAGCAAAACAAACAATTTGCAGCGAATATCAAGTTTATGTAAATAACTGGTTCCGGGTCTGTAGCTTAAAACTATCAATTCAGCCATGATTGAATACCTTGTCCAAGCTTGGCCGAGCAAGGAAGCCGCACGCCATATTGTTCGACGATTTCCAGTATTTCCAGAGGAGAGCCGGTTTTAACGATGGAGCCATTTTCGAATAACACAATTTGAGAGGCGCAGGCCACGGTCTTTTCCAATTCATGGGTCACAATAAATATGGTGTGCCCGCTTTCATGAAGATCAAGGATCTGTTTTAAGATCAATATTGAGCCAGGATAATCCAGGTTGGAGAAGGGTTCGTCAAAAATTAGAATGTCCGGATTCATAGCCAGGACACCGGCAATGGCCAGTTTTCTTTTTTCTCCCCCGGAAAGCGTGTGGGGAGATTGGAGCTCTTTTCCCGTTAAGCCCGTTAGTTCAAGCGATTCCTCAACTCTTTGGTTGATAGCCGCCCTCTTTAATCCGAGGTTTTCAGGACCAAACGCGACGTCGCTGTAGACCGTCTCACCAACTATTTGAGCATTCGCATTTTGAAACACCATTCCCACCTTGCGGCGGGCTTTTTCCGGGTATTTTTCCACATGCAACCCATCAATCGTTATGGAGCCGGTTGTTGGGGACAGCAGCCCATTTAGATGTCGACAAAAGGTAGTTTTGCCAGATCCGTTTTTGCCGGCAATGATCACGAAACTACCTTGTTCTACCGAAAGGTTTATCTCGTTAATTCCCCAGTGACCATTAGGGAACCTGTGTCCTAAATTTTTGATTTCAATGTGTGACATGGTAAGTCAGATGGGGCTGTTCTTTATACTGCTGTTTGATCGGTTGTGATATTTGATCTTCCAAATGCAGGTCTTACGGCTTTGGCAATAATGACAGCTGCAATTATTTTGATACCAGCTCCGGGAAGGAATGGCACTGCTCCTACCATAAAAGCCTTTTGCCAGGGCATTCCGGTTACATTCTTTAACCAGGGAACTCCTACGGCGTAAATTGCGGCTGATCCAATCAACACTGCAATCAAATCGAAAACAAAGCGCTTGCTTCCGGATAGGTCGGTTCTTTTATCTAAACTGTCAGTTACTATTCCAATTAAAAAAACAGCCATTAAAAAGCCAACCAGATAGCCACCTGTAGGACCGGCAAATACGCCAAAACCTCCCTTGCCGGCAGCAAAAACAGGCAGACCCAGTCCTCCGGCTAACAAGTAAATACCTACGCAAGCAGCGCCCCATTTCATACCCAGCAGGAGACCTGCAAGAAAAATAAAAAGAGTCTGAAGGGTTATTGGAACCGGACCCACGGGAATCGCAATAAATCCGCCAGCAGCAATCAATGCAGCCATTAAGGAGGAGTAAACAGTATTTCGAAGTTGAGTAGCTGATGTGGACATGGAAAAACCTCCTAAAGTGAAGTTTGATGAATTTGTAATGTTTAGACTTGCTTTATTCCGCTGAAAGCACAATTTCATTCAGCTAAAAAAGGTTGAGATTGCATGTCATCCCGAACGATAGTGAACGATCTGTCATGGCCCTAGAGACAATCTGTTCCGAACATGCAAACCTTACTATTAACAAAGTACAGATGCGCTACCGGCTATTTTAAAGCGATTCAGCCTGAAGCCATTGCACTAAGCCTGATGAAAACAATCACCGAAGTATACTTTTTGTAACGAATCATCTGACTGCTTCAAAATCAACGCTCCGTTTTCGTCGATATCAACAGCCACTCCCTCCCATTCTTCGGAAGTCGTCATAACTTTGACTGCTCTATTTAAGGTAATGGTATGCTGCTTCCATTGGGGGATGATTTGGTTCAGATCAGGCTGAGACAACAGGAGCTTCATCTCGTCAAGAAACGATGCCAGTATTTTTTTGCGGGAAAGCTTTTTTCCGGCAAGGATACTGAGGGATGTGGCATTGGGCTCATTGATTGCGGGGTTGTTGTTCACATTAAGTCCTATGCCGATGTTGAGAAATGAAACCATGTCCGATTCCATCTCCATTTCTGCCAGCATGCCACAAATTTTTTTATCGTCAACCAGGATATCATTTGGCCATTTAACCCTGGCTTCGATTCCCAATTCACGTTGAATAATCAATGCCAGGCAAAGAGAGGCCGCAAAACTGTATCTGCTCATCATCATAGCAGGGATTTTAGGTCTTAAGACCAGGGTAAAAAACAACCCCCCATCATCCGAAAACCATGTTCTTTGCAATCTACCCCTGCCTTTTGACTGCCTTTCTGCGATCACAACCGTGTAAGGCGGACAATCCTTACGCGCAAGTCGTTTGGCTTCAGACATGGTTGAATCGACTTCTTCGAAATAGTGAATCAATTCTTCCTTATCGCCAAATTCCCATGGGTAGAGTGAATCCGGAGAACTTATCAGTTTATAACCTGTAGGGCCTGATTCTATTTGATAAGAAAGTTCCTGAAGTTTCTTGATATGTTTCCAGATTGAAACCCTGGAAATTCCAAGGTTTTGGCTAAGTTCTTCCCCGGAAAAAAACTCACTAGGTTTTTTCTGTAGTAATTCGATAAGTTGGCGCTTCATTTTGCTCTCTTTATTCGTTAACCAAGTTGAATTGGTAGGTTAACCAGTTCGATGAAAGTCTGTCAAATGCATGGGGAGGAGAGAAAAGCTCCCGCCGAATGAGGAAGCTGTCGGGCGGGAACCGAATTGGAAAGGAAAGAATCCCGGATTACGGACGTTCGAAAACCATAGCAGCACCCAAACCACCACCAATACAGAGAGATGCTAATCCTCTTTTGGAATTGGTTTGCTCAAGGGCATTCAACAAAGTAACTACGATTCTGGCGCCGGAACAGCCGATGGGATGACCCAGTGAAATAGCTCCGCCATAAATGTTTGTTACTTCTGCACTGATCTCCAGTTCTCGCATACAAGCCAGTGCCTGGGAAGCGAATGCCTCATTCAATTCGAAGAGGTCTATATCGCTGAGTGTCATCTCCAGTTTACCCAGCAATTTTCTGATTGCCGGAATCGGACCCAGTCCCATGTAGGCAGGATCAATTCCACCAAAATCATACCCTTTCACAATGGCTTTTATTTCCAGACCCAGAGATTCGGCCTTTTCCCTGCTCATCAACACCAAAGCAGCCGCTGCATCGTTAATTCCGGAAGCATTACCTGCGGTGACAGAACCATCCTTCTTAAAAGCCGGTTTTAGTTTGCCCATTTTTTCGGTGCTGGTTTCCATTGGGCGCTCATCCGTATCAAACAAAATAGGATCTTTTTTCCGTCGAGGAACAGAAACGGGAACAATTTCCCTCTGAAACGTCCCATCGGAGCTAGCCTTCAAAGCTCTTTGGTGACTGCTCAGTGCCATGGCATCCTGATCCTCTCTGGAAATATTGTAAAGTTCAGCAATATTCTCGGCTGTTATTCCCATGTGGTATCCGTAAAAACCTTCCCAGAGACCGTCATTGATCATCAGATCAACCATATCGGCATTGCCCATTCGGGCTCCCCAACGAGTGCTGGGTAATGCGAAGGGTATCTGGCTCATATTTTCCATACCGCCGGCAACCATCACCTCAGCATCTCCGGTCATGATGGCTTGAGTGGCCAGAGCAATGGCTTTAAGGCCTGAGGCACATACTTTGTTGACGGTAAAAGCGCCTGTTTCCTTTGCTAGACCGGATCTAATGCAAGCCTGACGGGCTGTGTTCTGTCCCTGTCCGGATTGCACCACATTCCCCATGATGACTTCATCAACCTTGATCGCTTTTAAGGCATCGTCCCATTTGTTGTAACGCTCCTCCACTTCGGATGATTTGTTCTTCAGTTTATCCGGTCCGGCTGCTTCCAGTTTTTCATCGATGGAAGGTCTGCAACCGGCTCTGACCATAGATTCCTTGATTACTGCAGCACCCAGATCAACCACCGGAACTGTTTGCAAACTTCCTCCAAAATTACCGATGGCTGTTCTCACAGCACTTACAATTGCCACCTCTTTCATGTCTGCTTCTCCTCATGGAATTGTTTACGGGAACATCAACCTATATGCGCTTCATTCGGGCTGTTTTTATCAACAAACCATATGGCGATCCTACATCAACGTCATTTTGTCAAGCAAAACCGGCCAAGATGTCATTCTGAGCATAGCGAAGAATCTCTCAAGGGCTTTGACAGGTCCTTTACATCCGCTCAGGATGACAATCCGTCCTAATTCTCTTCTCCAGATGGCATTGGTGCAAATCCGCCCTGCCGTTTGTATTCCATCCAAAATAATCTTATTTAAGCACTTATAAAATTTTGACCCCGCATGTAATATGTGACAGTTCCCTGTCACGACTTGTATGTTGGTATTCCTGAAACTAATGGTTGTTTAATTGATGTTTTCTACAATCATTGAAACAGCTTCTGCACCGCCAAGACAAAGTGAAGCCATGCCGTAGCGAACATCTTTTAATTTCATGGCATGGATCAAAGTAGTTAAAACCCTTGCTCCCGAGCAACCTATGGGATGCCCGATTGCAATGGCTCCTCCATTTATGTTTACCAGCCTGGCATCGATCCCCAGTTCTTTGATAATCGCCAGGGAAGAAGCTGCAAATGCTTCGTTGATCTCATGTAAGCCGATATCATCCAGATTAAGCCCGGCCTTATTCAATACCTTGGGAATGGAATTTATGGGGGCTACCAATACATCCGGCAGTTCGATTCCAGCGGCAGCCTGTGCAATTACCTTCGCCAGGGGTTTTAATCCCAATTCAACAGCCTTATCTTTTGACATCATCATTACACAGGAAGCTCCATCACTTATTTTTGATGCATTGCCAGCTGTCACCCTGCCGTCTTTATTGAAGGCCGGTTTAAGTCTGCCTAAACTTTCCAGGTCAGTTTTTCGGGGACCTTCGTCAGTGTTGAATTGGAATGGTTCGCCTTTGCGCGGTTTGATGGTAAGCGACAGGACTTCCTGATCGAACAGGCCTTTTGATTGGGCATCAACCGCTTTTTCATTTGATTCCAGCGAGTACTGATCCATCTCTTCCCTGGTGACATCAAACTTTTTGGCAACCAGATCAGCTGTATGTCCCATGTGGTAATCATTGACCACATCCCAAAGGCCATCGTGCACCATGGTGTCAACCATGCTGGTATGACCCATCCGATAACCGGTTCTGGCTTTTTCCAAATAATAAGGGATATTGGACATGCTTTCCATCCCACCGGCAACAATCACGTCCGCATCACCACATTTAATTGCCTGGTCTGCGAGCATTGCAGCCTTTAACCCTGACCCACATACCTTGTTTACTGTGATGGCACCTCCTTCCATCGGCAAAGCAGCCTTGATCATGGCCTGGCGGGCAGGATTCTGTCCCAACCCTGTGGGAACCACGTTCCCCATAATCACTTCATCAACATGTTCCTTGTCTATCCCGGCACGTTTTACCGATTCCTCTATTACCAGCCCTCCGAGTTCGGTAGCTGTAAATCCTGATAGTCCCCCCTGAAAATTTCCCACAGCCGTTCTTACGGCACTAACTATCACAACATCTTTCATCTCATAGTCCGTTTTATTGGATTATGCGGACTTTTTAATTAAAAATTATCCCGAAAATGTCCGCAATTTCTGGCTCGCATGTGTGATACTTTTTTTTGCAAGCTTTAGGTTCTTGATGTCTTTCCTTGCATAATTTATAGCTCATGGAGCTTTCAGTCAAATGATCAGGATTTTGATGAAATCACGAAAACAGAGGTCTGCGGGTGGTTTTTCCTGCGACGGATTCTCCAATGCCCGGCGAGCTTTTGGATTATTTCAGTCGGATAGTTCAAGATTTGGTGGTCTCTGTGAATAGTTAAGGCGGTTGGTGTCAGGATTCATTTTTGCATGGCAGATTTAATTGAAATGAACTATTCTTTCAACGGTCAAACAATCAATCGACAGGGAAATTAGTCTGGCGATCCTCAGGAAGCACATCAAAAAACGGTTAAGCTATGAAAAAGCTGGTAATCCCTACAATTAAGAGCAATGAACCTGATTCTCAAAATGAACGACCCGATAGAATGATATTCACTGGTGATTATGGTACCTGTGGAGGTGATATTCATTGTTCGGGACGGAGGATTGTGGAAAACTGGTGCAATGCCCTGGCAGAAAAAAAAGGTCATCGTGGATTGGACGACAGATGCACCATGACAATGATAAAAGTACAATTGGATGCGTTGAATGCCCTTCTGGGGATTCAAAAAGGCTCACCTGACCGACAGAAAATTCGTGCTGAAGATGTTGACATTATTCTGGAAGAGGTGCGACAGGAAAACAGAATATGTATCGGCAATAACGAACCTGAACTCAACAGAATGGAGGCGTTTAATTTGGTTACGGATCTTCTGTTGGAACATCTGCATGTTACCAAGGAACTAAATAACCGATTTTTTGGAATGATGCTTGACAGCCCGGAAACAAAATCGTTTAAGGATTTGGATCCCCAGTTAATTCAAAAACTCAAATCGGCAATGTCCCGCTCAGCCAATCTGATATTCAAGAACGAGTCAGAAATATAACACTTGCCCCCAAGACCGACCTTTTAAGCGGCTTTCGGAGCATGAACACTCATGATGACATCTTTGAAAGCCGAGGATAATTCATGCTCTTTTGCAACTTCGGCTGTAGCCGCATGACTTGTCTCCACACAATTCGTGTTTACCCAAGCATCCAAATGAACATTCGATAAGTCGATATTCCTGTTTTGGAAAAAGCGTCCCAGGGTTTTATGGATGGGAACAAATTTTATCAGCTTTTGATAAGAATTTATAAAATCTTCTGCCTGTTTTTCGAGAGCAGGGATATCGAAAGTATCGACGTACAAAGTGTCAAGACTATCTCGATAAAGGGCGGAGACTCTACCGTATTTCTGTAAATTCAGAAAAATCATGACCGAAATAATCTTTCGCTTCTTATTGATGCAATCCAGGTAGCCTACTTTTATAGGAGAATTGATCTTGAGGATTTTTTTCATGATCCTTTCTATCTGATCAGGACGCACAAAGGCCAGCTGGTTGTCAAAACGTGTTCCGGTATTGGCACGCGAGCGATCGTATTCGACAGCTGTTAACGTTTCCTTCAGGGTTCCTGTGGAATAAATACCATAATAGCCGTTAATTACACAGTAGGTTAGCCCATAGAGGAATTGAGTGTCCTTAATCAGGGTGACTTCTTCCGGGAGCAGACTGAGTATAGATTTTTCAAAGCGTTTTCCAACTTTGGATTCCCGTTGCAGCGATTTAAAAAACCAGCCTTTTTTTTGATCAAATCCAACCTGAACCCTGCCCCTCGGAATCTGCAGATGATTTAATATGGACCTGGGGACCATGTTGTTGGGCGGGGTAAAATTCTTTGTATAAAAGTGGTGCCAGACTTCGAATTCCTTCGTACTTTTTTCGTCCACATGATATCTGGAAGCCTTGGAATGGACACGTTTGATGCAGCCCTGAAAGATTTTGCGAAGACTTTTCTCGAACACATTAACTGTCTCCACATCCCCTATAAAGGTTGCGTGTAATTTGGTGCGTTGAGATGAGTTTTCCGGAAAGGCAAGTTCCAGGAATCTGCACAAGACCTGTTCCCGATGTTTTTCGAAATTACGCTGATCGCCCGGTTTTGTAAAAACATCAGATAACCTCACATGAAGGGCGAATGCCAGGTCGATATTTTCGGAAATCTCAATCAAATCCCTGTTCTCAACACCAGAAACCAATCCCGGAACACCAAAGGCGATTTTTAGTGCCTTATAGCGTAACCACCAAGGATCATACGATAATAACGGAAACTCCTTTTCCAGTTTGACAACGCTTTGAGGAGAGAACACCTGGCTAGCATTCATCATGTCTTCAATATTGTCCGAGGAATATGCCATTTCATCCAGCATTTGCGGGTCTTTGATCAGCTGGATAATGGTTTTGTTTAGTTTTGCTTCAAGCAGGGTTTCATATCGCAAAAGATTTAAGGTGGCTTTAGGCAGGTTTCCATAGGATGCTTTAAAAGCTTCCCAATAAACGGCGGTGTAATGTTCTGCTACATAGGAAGGTTGCAGATCCGGAGTATGACCCTGGTTGATAATACGATTGGTGATATCATCAAAAATATCCACGACTCCGAATCGCAGGTATTCTGTCAGTTTGCCAAACGTTTTGTCGCTGTTGTTGATATCATTCGGAAACAGAAAATGGCTCGGGATATTCGGGGTGAAATAGATCCCCGGCATCAGTGTCTCATAGTTGAGAATCAGCTCATAGGCACCACCTGAAGATTCCTTGGATTCTATGGTTGAACCAAAATGTCCCTTTCGGAATTCGTGTAGAGAAAAGGGAAAAAGGTAAACCTCGGAATCGGGAAACTTCTGTTGGATATAATCCTGTATTTTCAGGATTCTTTTCTTTAAGAATGTTTCCTGTATACGAATATCGTCGCTTAACCCTGTCCGTGCATTAAGCTTCATCAGGTTGATTATTTCCCGAACCATGCCTGATCGCCACTTGTTATCTTTGGAACGGCCGACGGCGTGCAATATTTCATTAGGCTTTCTGAAGAAATAGGCAAACAGAATAGGGTATTTGGAGGCCAGCCTCTTTTTAAAAAATGTTTTTACTTTTTCGATACTCTCCTTTTTAACTTTGGATTTATCGATTTGCTTCTTTTCAAAATAGCGATCTACCAGCCCGTTACATTCTTTTCCCAGGGCTTTTTTTAAGGTATCATCAGTCCAGTAGCTTGAATCGATCAGAAAGGGTTCCAAATCATACTGTATTTCAAGATCCAGATCGGATGCCCCGTTTTTGTGTCCGATGGTGCCGATTGAACCGATACTGTAAACGCCGTCTATTGGTAGATGTCGACCATTTTTTTCAGGAATGGGTTTTCGTCCGAATTCTTTTAAAATATAGTCTTCGTATTCCTGCTTAAACACAGGAGAAAGACTTTCAATTCCTCTAATGCCATATGGAGCTTCCTTTACATAAAGATCTATCGAAGCTTCACCCTCCGGAACAAGCGTATTTCCGGTCAGTTTCTTTATTTTGAAGCTGTGCTTCTTCATCCATTTTTCATTGTTGTTCAAAAGATAAAAGATTTCGAAAAGAGCCATCTTCATCGATTTATCAAATGAATCGAAGGCTAGTTTCATTCTTGAATCATTATATTCTTTGAAAAACTCAGCTCCTTTTTCCGCTCTTGATTTTAATCGTTCCGTGAGCTCCTTTTTTAGATAGATCCCTTCACGGAAAATATCGCACAGGCTGGAATTTGGTTTCTTACTACGACTGCTGGTGACGGCTTTTTGCGGCTTATTCTTTCCGGAAAATAAACTTTTTAAACTCATGGGTCCTCGGGGGCGAGTAAAATACTCGATTTTCAAGTCTGATCAAACAGTTCATGTCCTTTATTTATAACGCTTTAGCAACCTTTTGTCATCAGTCTTCTAAATTGCGTGTCTGAGTGGCTGTAAGAACACAAATTGATCAGGTTTGCGAACGTTGTATGATTACTGTAATTGTCTATTTACCGTATTGTCGCAATAATTTTACAATGATATCAATCAATTTGCATAGTCCATTTGTGAATTTTCACATTTTATCGTAATTTTTGAATTGATCGCCAAAGAAAGCTCTTGGTGCAATCAGCAACGAAACAGAAGTCGATGTTAAAAAGAGAAGAGATTACCAGGGAAAGGGTTGATCGCTTGGTTGCAGTAGCACAGAAATCCGGACCATTTCAGGTATTGACTCATGAGGAAAGAGATAGAAATCGGAAAAGTTTTTTAGATCGTTTCCCAAAAAATGAAGATTTATGGGTGTTTGGCTACGGGTCACTTATTTGGAATCCGGCTTTTTTCTTTGAGGAAAAACAGAAAGCCAGGATTTATGGTTTTCACCGCAAGTTCTGTCTGCATTTGACCATTGGCAGGGGAAGCCCTGAAAAACCCGGATTGATGCTGGCTTTGGACAAAGGCGGTTCCTGCAATGGCATTGCTTTCAAAATTGCTGCTGACAAGGTGGAGAGTGAAACTGAAATTTTGTGGATGCGGGAAATGATATCGGGTGCCTATCAGCCTCACTGTTTGACCATGTTTACTGAAAAGGGGCCTGTTCGTGGCTTTACATTTGTGGTAAACCGGAAACACGACAGATACCTGGGAGGACTGAACATTGAGGACACTGCCAAGGCAATTTCAGAAGGAGAAGGTCAACTTGGCAGTTGCAGGGACTATCTGATGAATACTGTGAGTGGATTACTGGATCTTGGGATTCAGGATAGTTATCTGAAACGATTACAGAAAGTTCTTGGAGATCCCTAGTATTTAATGGTAAAATCTAGTAAAATGAGCCTTTTATGGGTGATAACAAGGTGAATTATGGTGTATAAAACTATCTCGAATAACCTGTTTTTGATAGACCTGGACCAAAACATTACAGGTTTTCGAAAATTTATCAGTTCCTGGTTATACAAGGGCATATCTACCACGTTTTTGGTTGATCCCGGTCCATCATCTTCCGTCAACTACTTGCTGGAAACCCTTGAAACGCTTGATGTAAAAAACCTGGATTATATACTTCTGACGCACATTCATATTGATCATGCCGGTGGGACCGGGGCAGTTCTTGAGAAATATCCCGATGCCATGGTTATATGCCATCCCAAAGGCATTGATCACATGATCGATCCACAAAAACTCTGGGAAGGAAGTTTGAAGGTTCTGGGCGATATTGCACGAGCATATGGTGAGGTGATTCCGGTTTCTGCAGAGAAAATAGTTGCCAAGGATTTATTGGAGACGGATGAAGGCCAGGTTGCTGTAATTCCGACTCCCGGACATGCCATCCATCACCAGTGTTTTCAGTTCAAGGATTGGCTTTTTGCCGGGGAAGTTGCAGGCGTACGTCATTTTTCTGAGCATGGTGTTTATGCCAGACCGGCCACACCGCCTGTTTTTAAGCTTGAAATTTCGTTGGCATCACTTGATCGTGTTATCGAACTGAAACCAAAAACCCTTTGTCTGGGGCACTATGGTTTTGTGGATAAGCCCGACCCTTTTTTGCGTCAGGCCAGGGAACAGCTACTTTATTGGGTTGAAACCGCAAGGGAAGAGTCGGCTCAAGGTACTGACGAATTGACATCAAGGATTGTGCAAAAGCTAATCTTAACGGACAGATTAACGGCAGAATTCAACCATCTTGAACAGGATATTCAGCAAAGGGAAGAGTATTTTATCAGCAACAGTATCAAGGGCATGTTGCATTATTTGCAAAAGCAGGTCTGAATATCAAACCGCTTGAATGCGGAACTGAGAAAACATTCGAGTATTGAGCATGATCTCATTGAAGGAGTACACTACTGGCGATATTGTTCATTCCAATCTTCGATGGACAATTTCCAAAGGGGTACGGTTAAAAGACAATAAGCCGGTTTTTATTAAAACCCTTTCTGTTGACAATCCCGCAAACTCTGACTTGAAGAGATTTCAGCATGATTATGAAATAGGTAGATCCCTGGATCATGAGAATGTCCTTTCCTACCTCGATTTAGTTCCCAGTGCCGGTGGATTTGCCATCATAACCGAAGATTTTAGCTCCCAGGCATTGAGTTTCCTGTTAAAGCAAAACGCCTTTACCCATCAATCTTTTCTATCTTTTGCCATCCAAATTGCAAGTGCTTTGGATTGTATCCACAGGCAAAAAATTATCCACAGCGACATTAATCCGGCGTCGATTCTTTTTAATCCCGCCAAAGATATAGCTAAAATCGTCGATTTTAGTCTGGCATACCAGCTTAACTGGGAAACAGATTTTGAATCGTCGCCTTATGATATCAGCGGTAGTCTCTCGTTTATATCTCCGGAGCAGACAGGTAGGATCAACAGGCCGGTGGATATTCGTTCGGATTTCTATTCCCTGGGAGTGACCTTCTACTACCTGCTGACTGGTAAACTCCCGTTCGAACACACAGATCCAGCCCGATTAATTCATGCGCACATAGCGCAGTATCCGGTTACCCCTAAAAATCTGAACGACTCCATCCCTGATGCCCTCTCTGATATTGTGATGAAACTGATGTCAAAAGATGTGGAAGATCGGTATCAAAGCGCGTCCGGATTGATGGCTGATTTGGAAAAAAGCAACAATTGTTATCATTCAACAGGGCGGGTTGAATCATTCAAGTTGGGAGAGCGTGATCTTTTGCCTCGGTTGCGACTATCACATAAAATCTACGGCCGAGATGAAAATTTAGCCGATGTGGTCAAAGCATTTGAAACCCTGGATCAGAATAAAACACATACGCACTTCATTTCTGGAGCACCAGGGATTGGAAAGACCCAGTTTCTTAGAGAGTTGAGAAGGGTTTTATCCTTAAAACGGGCAAGAATCATAAGTGGGAATTATGAGTCAAATCGATCCGGGGTGCCGTTTCTTGGGATCATACAGGCACTGCGGCGCGGTATTAAAACGATTTTGACTGAATCGGATCAAAACCTTGAAACCTGGCGCAGACGGTTCCTCAATGCCCTGGACAACAATATCCAGGTGGTAGCAGATCTGATTCCGGAAATTGTATCTGTGGTGGGAAAAGTAAATATTCCTGATCAGTTGGAAGCGGATGAAATAAAAAACCGCTTCCCGTTTACACTGTTGGAACTGGTAAAAACGCTGTGCCAGCCTTCCATGCCGCTGGTAATAATAATTGATAACCTTCATCTGGCGGATGCTGCCTCTTTCCGGCTTCTGGAAATTGTTTTAACCGACTCCTCTCTTTCCCATTTAATGCTTGTGGCAGCATATGGCTCGGAAGTGCCTGAATCCAGCAAAGACGTTGAAGAGTTTATCGGTAAAATCGGCAGAGAGAACGTAACCGTTCATCATACCTCCCTGGAAGGGCTTACATCCCGGCAAGTTACTGACTTTGTTAACGACAGTTTTCGCTGTGGATTCGAAAAAGCACATGGTCTTGCGGCCGTTGTCACTCCTAAAACGGCGGGGAATCCACACTATATCGCCAGATTCCTGATGCAGATGTACCAGGAGAATAGAATTTTCTGGCAAGATGATGAAAACGATATTCAGGAATGGTCATTTGACCTCTGCACTATCAGGAAGCAGGGAGCAACAGATAATGTTATCGATTTTCTTGAATCCAAACTGGCCGATCTGGATCTCGATGAAAAAAAAATGCTGGCAGCTGCTTCGTGTATAGGCATGGATTTTACGATAGATATCCTGCAGGAGTTGCTGAACAAACAGGAAAAGGAAATCAGCAGGAAATTGAATCACCTTGTCAGGGAAGGGATTTTACTGGCTATTGATCCTGGTGCTATAAATTTCGGGATGTCGTATCGATTTGCCCATCCCCGGTTAAAAAAAGCCTTTGATGTTTTTGAGGATGAGAGTTCCAGACAGAAAATTCATTACAATATCGGAAAGTATTTGTGGGAACGCCACTACCAGAACTTTAACGCTGAAACGCTTTTTCAAACCGTACAACATCTAAATGAAGGCCGAGCGCTTATAAAATCAAAGGAAGAGCTTTCCCGGTTAATGAGATTAAATTATCAGGCTGGCATCAGAGCAAAACAGGCAAATGTGCATGAATCTGCTGTTGTGTTCTTTGAAACAGGAATAGACCTGCTGGATGAGCTGGAAACAACGGTCAAAGACGAGAACTTGTTTTCTCTGCAGATCGAACTTGCTGATGCTTATTACATGCTGAGTACTTTTGATAAAATGGAGCGCATCATTAAAGCCTTGGGCGATCAGAGCTTAAGCCAGCAACAGCAGGTGGTGGTAAGCGAGTTGCAGATCAACGCTTTTATGGCTCGAAATATGATGGCACAAGCGTTGGAACTTAGTCTTGAATCTTTAAAAAAAATTGGTTTTTCATTTCCATGCAATCCGGGCAAATCCAGGTTAACCAAAGAACTGATGCATACCAAATGGGCATTGGCGCGTGTTAATCTAAAAGATCTAAAAACACTTCCCGAAATCAAGGATAAACATAAAATCCTGATCCTGCGTCTGGTGAGAAAATCACTTATGTCGGCTTACGTAGTGAATCCCCACCTTTTCATACTGATTATCCTGAAAATGATGCGTTACACTTTAAAATGGGGTGTATCCGAAGAGTGTATATTCTTTACCTACTATGGTTCCATTGTCTGTAGTATCCATCAGGATTTCGATCTGGGCTATCAGTTCGGCAGTCTAGGCATTCAGATGACTGACAGGTTTCCCAACTGTAAAAACAGGGCTCCAAACATACACGTGTTTGAAGCGTTAATTCGCTTCTGGAAGGAACCTTTGAAAAATTCGATACCCGGGTTGTTGGAGGCATACAAACTGGGATTAGAAACCGGTTATATGGAAACTGCGGTAAATAGCCTGTATTCCAGCAGTATGGCAGCTTTTTTTGGAGCAGAGTTTTTGGTGGATGTGGAAAAAAGCATTGAAAAACATTTCCAGAGAATTCGTCAGCACCAGCACAGGGCAGCCATACTGATATGCTCATTTCAACGTCAGATGGTATTGAATTTACTGGGCAGGTCTGATGATCCCTGTAAATTGGAAAATCCTTACTTCAGGGAATCGGATATTGTTGCCAAGTATAATCGAGACAATGACATAAATGGTTTGACTCATTATTACGGATGCAAAATCTTCTTATACTTTCTGTTTGGAAGATACGATACTGCCGTAAACAGTGTAAAAAGCTTTCAACCAAGAATGGAGAAAAGCATAGGGTTTTTGACTCATGCGTTAATCAATTTTTATTATGCCCTGTCTGTCCTTGCCATCTTTGAAGCTCAACCTGCAAAGGAGAAAAAATCTTTTCTAAAAGAACTGGATTTCATTCTGGCTCTGTTTAAAAAAATGTCGACTGCTTGTCCGGTTAATTACCTGAACAAATATTTTTTGCTAAAGGCTGAGTTTAGTCGAGTCAGAGTTGCCGGAGATGCGTCTGATTTATATCGACTAGCGATAGATCTATCGGGAGAAAGTGGTTTGGTTTATGAGCAGGCCATCGCTAATGAAAGATTCGCCGGATATTGGATACAGCGAAATGAACCTAAAATTGCAGAATTGTTTCTGCTGGAAGCCCATAGTTTATACAGCAGGTGGGGGGCAGTAGCGAAAACGAAGGAAATGGAAAATGCCTACCCTGAGTTTTTAAAACAGCAGCCCAATATTTATACAGCCTCACAATATACGAGCGATTTCCCCCAAATAACATCCACACAACAGGTAGATTTCCAAGCCATTCTGGATGCTATTCGCAAGGTTTCGGGAGAGATCATCACCAAGCGCCTGCTATCCAGTATTCTTAAACTTGTTATAGAACATTCGGGAGCGGAAAAAGGTTTTCTGATTACAAAAAAAGACAAGGAGCTGGTTATAGAAGAAGCGGCAACATCCAGAAAAGATGGTATCGTTTCAGTTTATGAGCCGGTGTTGAATTCCAGTAAAACGAGATTTTGTGAGGCAATCGTCAGTTTTGTGTTCAGAAGCGGCGAAACTATTTTATTTGACAATACCTACAAACACAGTCCCTTTACCGGGGATGAATACATCAAGAGGAATAAAACCAAATCCCTTTTGTGTGCGCCATTCCAATTAAGAAACTACACCTATGGTGTCATCTATCTGGAAAACAACTTGTCGGAATCGGTTTTTACAAACAACAGGGTAGAGTTTATCCGCACCATATTGGCTCAGGCGTCCGTATCGATGGAGAACGCCAGGTTGTATGAAAAAACAATTTCCACTCAGAAGAAACTGATCAAGAGTGAAGAAAAGTACAAAATCCTGGTGGAAAACACCGGCGCACTCGTCATGCACCTCTCCCTCGGGAGTGTGGTTTTGTTTATTAACTCATTCGGAGCTGCATATTTTAAATTGGAAGCTTTTGAGTTAATTGGCAAGGACGTGAGGGGATACTCAGATTTTTTTCACACAAAACTGAAAGATAGAATCAGAAGTCTGGTGAAAACCGGAGAAGGGGCTACATTTGAAGATTATATTGATCTGCCTGCCGGAGAATTCTGGTTTATATCCAATTACCAGTCGGTTAAGGATGATCATGGAAATACAGTCGCTATCCAGGTGACGGCCCAGAATATTACCGAATACAAGGCTGCAGAAGAGGAGCTGAAGCGTTTGTCCACCATCCTGGAGGCTACAAGTGATTTTGTCGGGATATTTTTGCCGGATATGAATGTTCAGTATATTAATTCTGCCGGAAAACGGATGATTGGCCTTGACGATGCCGTTAACCTTGTCAACCTTGAATTTGAAAGGTTTCACCCCAAGTGGGCAATGCAAATCGTTAGAAATGAGGGGATTCCGGGTGCCATTAACAACGGAACCTGGAGTGGAGAGACAGCCCTTTTAAATGCTGATGGCACAGAAATTCCGGCGTCTCAGGTGATCATGGCCCATATTTCCATCTCAGGAAAATTACAGTTTATCTCAACCATTGCCAGGGATATCTCGGAGCAAAAAGACAATGAGAAACGATTGACCGAATATCAGGAGACACTGGAAAAAATGGTATCAGAAAGAACTTCGGAGCTGAAACTGGTACAGGGGCAACTGATAGAAAAGGCTCATAAGGCCGGTGTAGCCGATATTGCTTCCGGAACCCTGCACAACGTCGGTAATTTGCTCAACAGCATTAAGACATCTGCCAGTGCAATCGACGAGGTTGTGGAGCATTCAAACCTGATGGGGTTTGCTCAAGCAAACAATTTATTAAAACAAAACATGGATAATCTTGCCGAATTTGTCGCTGCTGGAGCCAAGGGTGAAACGCTCATGCAGTATTATTTGAAGCTGGAAGAAAGTCTGTTTGAAGAAAACAGAACGATACAGACCGAAATCAAACGTTTGAACGAAAAGATTGACATCATTTCTGATGTGATCGCTGCCCAGCAAACCTATGCAGGCAATGATTCCATAACGGAAGACTATTCCCTTGTTACGGTCGTGGAAGACGCTTTGACCCTGGAGGCAGGATTGATAGACAGGTATGGGATCTCTATAGCCCGTCAGTATGAAGATGTACCGATGATTCCCATTCAAAAGACAAAGTTGATTCATGTATTAATCAACCTCATTAATAATGCCAGGGATGCTATGCTTCATCTGCCAGCCGATAGCAGGGTGCTGACCTTTACAATTAAGATGGACGATGATTTTGTGTATTTGTTAACCAAGGATTCCGGTAAAGGTATCCCTGAAGAAAACCTGGATAAGATTTTTACCCATGGATTTACAACCAAAAAAGAGGGTCATGGATTTGGCCTTCATAGCAGTGCCAGTTTTATCAAGGAAATGAACGGAAAAATCTGGGTTGAAAGCGAAGGTGAAGGCAAAGGTACCACCTTTATTATCCAGTTACCAATCGTAAATATGGATTTTACCAAATAGAGGGGAATCTACCGCGTTGTTTGGTGGGGATTTGACAGCGGAGGTGCACAATGTCTCCGCTGTTTGATTTTCATCCTGTTGACTACTTCTTCTTCTTGCCTTTTTTCTTATCAACAGTCTCTCTCAGAGCTTTTCCAGGTCTGAACTTCGGAACTGTTTTAGCAGGAATCTTTAAAGGTTTACCTGTTTGAGGATGGCGGCCGGTTCGAGCAGCTCTCTTTGCGGTTGTAAAGGAGCCGAAGCCGATCAAGGTCACATCGTTGCCCTTGGATAATGCATCCTTAATATTTTGGATAATAGCGTTTACGGCCTTTCCAGCCGCGGCTTTAGAAATGTCTGCACTCTTAGCTATCTGTGCAGCGAGATCTGCTTTGGTTACCACTTTTGCCATATTATATCTCCTGATATATTGTAGTTTCAGAATGATTGAGAAGATTTCGTTCATATCTTTATACCTCTATAAATTTTTGTCAAGGCCTAAAAGCAAAATAAATTCTGCAGAAGGGAAGGTTTACACGCTATCTACAGCGCGGCCTTTCATAAGTTTAGTAATTACCGTTACTTATACTACCTCTGCCCTTCCCGCCCAACAAACAGGAGAAGCAAAAAAAAAATCATTTTTTTCATTTTCGGCTCAAATTCATGGAAATAAAGAGTTACCTTCAGTACAAAATTGTCGAATTTTTGATTCCAGAACTGATTTTTTCAGAAATAACCGTGTTATTTTTTTTTGACAAAACATGCTGGAAAACTGGCCCATTTTTCAAATTGAATGAAATTCAATTTCTGATTTATCCTCTAGTGCCAAATTTCCGATTAACGATCATGAAAATAATCTTCTAGAGGATTTTTTTGGAATTCGTTCTTGGAACAAAACTTGATTTACTTATCCACTTAACCGGTATAATACTTATGGGCATGTATATCAAAAACGATTATCAGAACGAACGGAGTAAGCTAATGAGTAAAACATGGGCAATCATACCCCTTTTGTTTGTTTTTTTTACGCTCGATGTGCAGGCTGTACCTGACTGTATTCCTCGAAAGGAGTTACGGGATAAGCATGTCGTTTATTACCTGGCCTACAACAACACTTTGAGGGGCTGTGTGGTGGATCCCGGTTTTTACACCCAACGCAAAAAAAAGGGCAGGGGTAAACTGACCAGAAGACTGATCATCGAAATTTGTGAGGGAGAACCACGTACTTCCCCAAGAGAGGGAAATTCATTTGAAGTATGCTCCCCGCGATCAAAACCAAAAAAGAAGACGGAAGAAGAGCCGGACTAATTCAACTCATAACAATAATGAAGATTTTTTCCGTTGTTGACCATGGACCGGTCAAAAGCGTTGAAATCGGCTATTCTCCGTTTGGCCGACCACTAATGACAACAAGGGTCTATTTCGTAGATAGCATTCTGTTTGATTCCGGCCTCAGACATTGTCGGCAGGAACTAGTTGACTGGCTTGCAGACCAGACCGTTACCCGCATCTATCTGACACATCACCATGAAGACCACAGTGGCAATGCGGCAGCAATCAAGCATATCCTTAAAGCTCCTGTTTATGGGCATGCCATAACGGCTGAAAAACTATCCAAACCCCTGCCTATTTTTCCCTATCAACGATTAATATGGGGACCGACTACACCACTGAAAGTAACTGTCAATAACAAGGATATTGTAGAGACTGATAATTACCGTTTTCAGGCAATACACACTCCCGGGCACAGCAGGGATCACACGGTATATTTTGAATCAAATCATGGATGGCTCATATCCGGGGATCTATTCTTATCGGAGCGAATCAAATATTTTCGGGCTGATGAGATACTGAAAGATCAAATAACATCACTGGAGAAAGCAGTGCAACTGGATTTTGAAGCCTTGTTTTGTGCGCACAGCCCAAGAATAAAAAACGGCAAGCTACATCTGGCTAAAAAACTGGATTTTTTAAAGAGTCTGGTAGAGGAGGTAGAAGTCCATTGGTTGAAAGGATTGAATACCAGACAGATTATGAAGGCTATCGGCATGAAGGAAGACAAGCTGATCTGGCTGTTGTGCATGGGAAATGTGAAAGCTGAGCATATGATTGATTCGGCAGTTAAACTATTGGAAGAGAAAACATCAAATTAGCCTAGATCTTTTCACCAACTACATAACAATGGTGTTGGAGAATGTCTTTGGATTGAACATTCGAAAGTCCGGCTTTCTCAAATTGGTTCACTATCGTTTCTACTGCGATACGAATATCTTGTGGAGGTCCGCCAGGTGTTTCCACATCCTTCCAGTCAATTACCAGAACTTTTCCTCCAGGCTTCAGCAATCTTGTTGTTTCGTTTAACATAATGTCCGGATCATCCAGCTCATGATGCAGATTTATCATGTAAACCAGATCAGCGACCCCATTTTCCAGGGGGATGGAGTTTTCCGTGCTTTTTAAGGGAATAATTCGGCCTGTATAACTTTCAGGCAGGTTTTCCAGCATCCAGTCGATCATCACATCAGATGTATCGCAGGCATAAAGGTTTGCTTGTTTTGCTTTATCCGCAAAAGGCATGGCAAAGAAGCCGGTGCCGGCCCCGATATCTACCATTATCTCTACTTTGGCCAGCTCCAAAGCACTCCAGATGAGGTCCGGATTCTGGATTTTCAGCCGTTCAGGATTGTTTAACTTATCTATTTTTTTGGGATCAAATTTTTTATCGGTCATCAATTTTCCTTTTTTAAGACGGAACCAGCGTTTTAAACATTTCTGCTCATATTAAAAATAGGTCTGATCAGCTTTTTACCTTTCAAATGAGTAACCAGCAGGCCCATGACCACAAACACCAAGCCCGTCAGCAGTCTGGCAGTAATATGTTCATCGAGTATCAAATTGCTTAAAAACACGCCTGAGATTGGCATCACGAAAATAAACGAATGCAAGGTCACAGCACCATGCCTTGCAAGCAGGGAATTCCAGACGACATAGCCAAATGCTGCCACAAAGCACTGGTAGAAAAAAGCCAGAACGATACCACTATCGACAAAGCGAACCATCTCATCATCCAGGTACAAGGATGTGAGAAAGGCAATAGGAATTGCGGCAATCATGGGATAAACAGCAATTTGAATGGGCTTATATTCCTTGATAACTCGTTTGGTATAAACGGCATTGCACGCCCAACCAAAGGCACCTGCCAGTGTTAGTAAATCTCCTGTTCTCAAATCACGGCTTAAAACAGAATGATCTAAAAACACAAAAATCATCCCTGTGAACGCAAGAATGATTCCCAGGGTTTTTTTAAGGTTAATGCGATCACCGGGAATGAAAAAATGCGCCAGGAAAAGCACAAAAAACGGTTGCAGGTTGGTTATTAAAGCACTACGGGCTACCGTGGTCTTGTTTAATCCGCTATAGATCAGTAATAATTGGACTGCAAAGGCAAAAGAAATGATCACAATTGGTAGCAGTTTCCCTTTTCGGACTAATAGTTGTTGACCTGTCATCCTGGCCCAGATGATCAGGCAGAATGAGGCAACTAAAAAGCGTAAGCCGGCAACAAAGTATATACCTAATCCTGTAAATGTAATCTTCACGGCAATGGCATTGGAACCGAACATAATGCACAGTCCAAGCGCCGAAAAGGCACCAAGGATATCAAGATTGGAGCTTTGATCGACAGAAGCTTCCATAATTAAATCAATAACTGAAAAAGAAGAATTTTGATAGACAGGGACGGCTATTTACCAATTCTGAGGCGGCTGACATGCGACCGGTAATTGCCGGCAAGATTTCATTTTGCGAAATCGGTCAACTTACAATACCTTGAGCTTATATAAACACAATCGAATTTGTCGATCGCTATGTCAGGCAATACGATGATAACTGGAAATACAAAGCTTAGATAGACGGATGAGCAAACAACGGTAGACGTCAAATTGGATAATGAAGGATGTTGGAATTAATTGGAGAGGCTGGATTTGTAAATGATTCTGTGAAACCTATTGACTGGATTAAACATCATTTCAAATTTAAAGGAAGGCCGGTTTATGAAGTGGTTAGGCTGATCAATTCGGTTCCGTTGTTTTTAGATGATCATTTGGAAAGGCTTGCCCAATCAAGCAGGATTGTGGGACTTGATTTTAAGGTGGAAAAATCCCATATTGAAAAACGAATTCAAGTATTGGTGAAGGAATGCACCAGATCAAATGGTAATCTAAAAATTATTTTCGGTAGTTTGGAATCGGTTGGTGAGTCCCTGTTAATTGTATTTATACCTTTTTATTTCCCATCGACAGAACAATATCAAAATGGTGTGCCTGTAACCCTGCTGCAGATGGAAAGACCGAATCCAAACGCCAAACTTGTCAAAGAAAAACCTGTGGAGCTAAGTAATTTAATCGATTACGAATCAGGGTATTATGAAGTCCTGATAGTCAACTCAAAAGGATTTGTAACGGAAGGCAGCCGCAGCAACGTGTTCTTTATTAAAGATTCTGTTTTTTTTACCTCGCCTACAGAGAACGTTTTGCCGGGAATTACCAGAAAGAAAATTTTAGGTCTCATGGAAAAGCGGGGTTTGGAAGTAAAGTTTCAGCTGATTCACAAGGACAGATTGAGTGATTACCAATCCCTGTTTCTCACAGGAACGTCTCCGGGTGTTTTGCCGATAAAGTCAGTCAATGGAAATTCATACGACGTCCATCATCCGTACTTGTTGGAGATCATGGCTGAGTATCGAAAAGTAGTAGATGATTCTTGCGTTTAATCAGCCGATGTCAGGCAAGAAAGATCCACGGCGCACTGCAAGTGCTTCATAGTCAATGACAAGACCAAGGTACTTGATTACAATAAGAATAATACCAGATAGTTGAGAGAAAAGACCGGCCGGCAGAATATCTCGCCTAATAGGTTTCTGCCGGGGAATTCAGCGAAATTGAAAAAAGGGGGACTATGTACATTAACGGAAATTGGGAAAGCGCAATATCCGGTAAAACTTTTGATTCTATAAATCCTGCCAGTGGAAAGTATATTGCGGAAGTACCGGACGGAGACGACAGAGATACTACCAGGTCGATCGATGCGGCAGATAGTGCTTTTAAGGCCTGGTCTAAATCCACGGCCTACCAAAGATCGGTATATCTGAATAGAATTTATCAATTGATGTGCGAAAATCGGGAAAAGCTGGCTCATACCATGACAGAGGAGCAGGGAAAGCCCTTAAAAGCTGCTCGCAATGAAGTGCAGTATGCAGCCGATTTTATGCTTTGGTATTCAGAAGAAGTTAAACGAGTGTATGGCCGCACCATACCAGCCCCCAGGGCTGATCAAAGATTTATCTTGAATTACAGTCCGGTAGGAGTGGTAGCCGCGATTACGCCCTGGAATTATCCGATCTCCATGATTACCAGAAAGGTTGCTCCTGCCCTGGCGGCTGGTTGTACAGTTGTTCTTAAACCTGCGGAAGCGACCCCTCTCTGTGCTGTTGAGACCTTCAAACTCTTTGAGCAAGCAGAATTACCGCCGGGAGTAGTCAACCTGGTGACCGCCAAACATCCTGGTCCTGTCGGAGAGACATTTCTAGAGGACAAGCGTATCCGAAAACTCACTTTCACCGGTTCTACCGACGTTGGTAAAATGTTGGCACAACAGGCTGCCATTCAAATGAAACGGACATCGTTTGAGTTGGGGGGACATGCCCCTTTTATCGTTTGTAAAGATGCTGATCCGGTCAAAGCTGCCAAAGGTGTGGTGTTGGTGAAATTTTTGAATACGGGTCAGGCGTGCATCAGTCCAAACAGACTTTATGTCCATAAAGATCAAATGGATGCATTTGTGAACGAATTTGCTGCCAGGGTTGAAGGTATGAAGGCCGGCAGTGGATTTGAGGAAGGCGTCAGTGTAGGCCCATTGGTGAATGAAAATGCCTTGCTAAAGGTTGAACGACAGGTTGCTGATGCTTTGGATAATGGAGCCGAGTTGGTGACGGGAGGAAAACGATTGGTGGACGATGGTTTGGAACATGGGCACTTTTTTGCCCCCACGATCCTCAAAGGGGTTACGCCGGACATGCTGATTTACAGGGAAGAAACATTCGGACCGGTGGCACCTGTCATCGAGTACGAGGATGACGACGATTTACTTGAGATGGCTAACGATACTCATTATGGATTGGCGGCTTACGTCTATACTGATAAAATGACGAGCGCCATGACGCTGTTCGAAGGATTAAATTTTGGTATTATCGGCATTAATGATATCAATCCTACTGCAGTTGCAGCACCATTTGGCGGGATGAAGGAAAGTGGATTGGGACGGGAAGGAGGGCCCGAGGGTATCCTGGAATATCTGGATATCAAGGTGGGAGGTTTTTCTTTGAGATAAATAATTTTGTTAAACTTGTAACCGGCAAAAACGTGGAAAAAAAACCAAGAATAACTTATCAAAAGAACGGACCTTATATTGTTCATGATGTTGACAAGGTGGTTGATTCAGATGGCACCTTGCTGGCAAAGAAACAGGAAAGAAGACTTTGTCGTTGCGGAGGGTCAAGATACAAACCCTTTTGTGATGGTTCCCATATTGATATAGGTTTCGAAGGAGACTATGCCGTGTCGGTGAAAGAAGTTAAAAAAGTCGGCACCAGCAGTCCTTCAGATGAATTGCTTCATTCCGAAACTGAAAAAGCGAATTCGGAACCCCCAAAAGAATCGGGTATTATCATTGAGAAGAATGGACCTTACACTGTTCAGGGTAGTATCGAAATCGAATCCGTTGAAAAACAACCGACAGCTCAACAGCATACAATTTGTCGCTGCGGTGGTTCCGGGGTGAAACCTTTTTGTGATGGCACCCATACGAAAATCGGCTTTCGGGATGATCATATTTTGGCAATAATCCGTGTTGATGCTGTTGAAGAAGAATTAACGCGCGTAACAATCGGGAAAAAAGAGTTAGTCGTCATTAAACGGGATTCCGGATTGTCCGTGTTCAGTGGCGTTTGCCTCCATGCGGAAGCATTGCTGGTGGAAGGATTCATCGAAGAAAACTACCTGACTTGCGGCCGGCATCGCTGGCGATACAATTTGGAAACCGGACAACTGGATGGAGATCCATCCATGGCACTTAAAAAGTTGCAAACCAAATTCGAGGACGGTTGGTTGCTTATCGAAAAAGCCGAATTAAATGAGTTGGCTGATCTGGAGGATGATTAATCGGTTTCATGGGCTGGTTTTATCCACAAACCACCCGGGAGAATTCAGCGGATTATTTCGCGAGCGAAGCCAGCAAGCTATCTACATCCGCTTGAGAAGCGCCTCCCAGTTGTTCTGCAAATGCTTCATCGGATACCTGCTTTTTGCCGAAGATTTCTCCTAATTCCTTCATTATCTCCAGAAAATGTTGATCGGTTAGATGATCTTCACTATACAATTGCAGTGCTTCATTCATCGCGGAATATACTGTCTCTTTGATAGGAGAGCTGTCGTCGATATTGCGAATCAGGTTTTCCCAGATCTCCATCTGCATTTCTTTGACATTCTGGTATTTTTCATTCACTTCTTCAAACTCTGCCAAAGACGATTGGATAACGTCTTTGGTTTGTTCATGGGACTTCTCCAATTCATCTTTTTGCTTTTTGATTTTTAGTTGATCTTCAAAATGCTCAAATCGTTTTTCAAAGTATTCGATGATATTGGAGATAATATCCACGGCCCGGTCCCTCTCATCCTTCTCAGTCGGTGAATTTCGAATCAAAAAGCCAACGTATCCTGATTTGGAGGAAACCGCAGTAAAATTGCCTTTATTAAGGATGGTTTTTTGCTCTGTCGCTTGAGACAACAGGTATTTATCTGCCAGGCAAAGCTTTTCTTCATATCCCCGATCGGAAAATCCAATTTCATCCTCTTCATCATTTTTTACCAGAATACTGCAGCGTAAAATATCCTTTTCGCCGGCCAGGGCTGCTTCCTTAGCTGAAGTACTGGGAAATTGGAATGTCTTCAGTGCTTTCACCACGAGCTGAACAAGATCTATGGGAGTCTGGCAGGCCGGGGCAAAGCTTTCCAGTGAAAACTCGTTCAAAACCTCCAGGATTTTTAGATCCAGCAGTTGTTTTTTAAAAAAGTGCCTGGTTGATTTCTGATACTCCCGAATAGCATGCTTTTCTTCATGAGTGCGCTCGTATTCTTCAACAGCGGAATCCACCATGGCGAGCAACACCGATTCATCATAAGGTTTGGTAAGGTATTGATAAGCTCCCAGTTTTAGCCCTTGTACAATATCGGTACTATTGGTTTTGGCTGTTTGCATGATAACCGGAATGCTCCGAAAGAGGGAATTGGCTTTTATTACTTTCAACAAATCAATTCCGCTTAATTCAGGCATCATCCAATCCAGAATAATTGCCTGGATGGGAGAAGAGTTATCGGCATCTGCATCTTTTAGTATTTCCAGCGCCTGATTGCCGTTTTCAGCTAAATCAACGTCATACTTTTCTGAAAGAAACTCGTTCAGCAAATTCAAGCTTTGCTGGTCATCTTCAACAACCAGGATCTTTTTCTTTATCATTCTGTTTTCCGGGAAAACGGTTATAACTTGAGCTAACGTTACAATAATGCCTCTATTATAGTTCCTTCCGCTTCAGAAAGCAATCTTTTGCCAATATCCGATCTCTATAAGACAGGTAAGCTACAGGCAGAAATCACAAATATACCAAAATAAAAACCAGGGGAATTAATATCCCTGCTCCCGTTAGCCAGGCGCCCCGTCCCTTGATTCCCTTTTTTCCTCTTAGGACAAATAGTCCTGTAATGGCCACAATCCCCAGGGCCACAGCGTAAATATCCGCCACTATTGTCCATAAGCTTTTGATGCGGTTCAAATGCAGCACATTGAACTCGTAGAGAAGAAAGCGCTTTTTAAGTTTCTCCTGGACCACCTGGCCGTTTTTTAGATTGACGGTGATGGTATTTCCGGATTGAAAGATTCGAAGTGTCTGCGGATCGGGTTGAAAACTGTTGCGATATTCGCGGGGCAGTCCCAACTGAGATAGAATAGAACGGATTTCTTCGGGTTGCAGCAGGATAGATTGAGACTGAACGGGCCGAATAGTGCTGTGTGAAGTCTCAACACTGAAGGAAGGATTCCAGTCACTCATATGATTAACCGCAATCCCCGATATTACATAGATAAGTGTTAATCCAACACACAGGTAGCCGATGTCACGGTGCAGAATATTATTCCATTTTCTCCATTTCATCTGCAATGCTCCCTATTCTTCTATCACTGCTCCGAAACCTCGAATTCGATAATAGGTTTCTCCGCTGGTTATCGACTTTGGATCAAAAGACTCACCATGCATTTCAGCTTGATGACGTCTCCATTTAACAATCTGCTCTTTTGAATACTCAAGCTTTTCCAAAACTCCTTCAACCAAGGCCTGTTTTCCTTTGGCATCAAGCGGGAAGACAATTTCACCATCTGCCACTTTGATCTGTATTTTTTCAAAAGGGGCATCACTGGCGATATCCATCCAACAGCCGCGATGGGAACAGACATCAACGACCACTCCTTTTACCAGAACTGTTTTGCCGACAAAACTCTCTGGTTTAGCCATGATGTTTGAAATTTTTGTGATCTCGGATAAGGTCAAGGGGTTTCCATAGTTCTTTCCTTTTATTTCAAAAGCTTGGGCGCTAATCAAAACATGGATGGCTGCCAAAAATATCAATAAATATCGCATTGGGTCCTTCAGTCTGGGTTGAATAAATATCCGGAAATAGAACGAAACAGCTTATCCAGTATAGGCAGGGCAGGGCTAAACATCAACTGCCGGTTGACTTGCAGAGTGAATCAATCATTTGTCCCGAATATCGGGTGGTTTTGTCATAACTGCCTGTTTTGGACACTTGAAATTTCCGGTACAAGTGAATTGTATTGAATTAAAATTTCATGAAAGAGACCTGATTTTTTCAAAATATGCCAATAATTGCCTGGTGCTGACAGGCTGTCAAAGGAGTTTGCTATGTTCGTTGTGATGACCAAGACATTTTACGATAGTGACATTAAGGCCCAGTATATGGATTTGTGCAAAAGATCCATGGATTTGTTCAAAGTACAGCCAGGTTTGATCGGAATCCGTATGCATGTGTCTCACGATGACACCCATACCGCTACCTACTTCAAATGGGAAAGCAAAGAAAATCATGAGGCCTGCATGTCAAACCCTGATTGGGGGGAATTTAATCAGGAATTCGGGTCTTTAATGGAAGCAGGGAAAATTCGATTTGAATTAAATACCTATGAAGTGTTGGATTTTTGAATGAATCTGATGTCTTCATTGCCTGGTAAAAACCGCTAAAACTTTGCGTGATGAGAGTTGAAAACTCATTCTTTAGCTAATCAAAGGCATGACTTCTTTGAATAACCGTTTGCGACCCAGCGGGACGGTGCAGCGGATGACCACAATATCGGATTCCCTGAGATAGTTTTCTGTAAGACTGGCCACTCCCGGTCCGGGTCCAAAATCCAATACGTAAGAGACTTTATTGCCGTTGAGCAAGGGGTCGATCTGTTTACTCCACATGGCAGGTTTGGTGAAGTAGGCAGTCATCACGTCTTGAATAACATCTTGGCTTTCTCTTAGATCCTTTCCCATATCATTGGCCCAGACCGGCACTTTTAAATCGGAACCGGAAATTTCCAATCCCACGTTTTTCGCATCGATGGGAGAAGTCTCCAAGGCGTAGTTGAGGAAAGGACAATGCGCGGCAATCGTTGAAGGCACATATTTCCAGGCACATTCTTTTCGCTGGGATTGAACAAAATTACGAAATCCAATCAGATTTTCAGGCAATCCGGCCACGATCCAGCGGCCGGGAAAAAGTTCATATGCCGGGTGTACTACACCATACTCAGAATAGTCCTGAATCAGCAGTTTTAAGTCATCCAGAGGTAGCTGGGTGATACTGGCCATGCAACTTGGCGGTCCTTTGATGGAATCGATTTTTTCCGGATTAAGTACGGGTTCCGAGCCAAAGCGGTACATGGATTGTTGACAACGCACACCCTGCCAGAAAAACATGGCTTGCACCTTTAAAGCCATCTCACACAACCCATCCAAATCCAGATCCAAGGCTGCCAGAATAGCTGCCACCACTCCGGTGGAAAAACCGGTAACACTGTGAGTGTTGGCGATAAGGATTTTGGGATCGATGCCTTCTTTGAGAATAGAAAGGTAGTTACTGATCTGGCTTAAAAAAATGAAAGGGTGCGATAGCGGAGAAGAAGACAGATAACCTGCATCGGGTGTTTTATCGGGATTTTTAATCCAGACATCGGCACCCAAACCCTGCGAAAAAAAGCCTGTCTCAGAATCATCATAGGAAGCAGCTTCTTTTTTTACAACTTCTATGGCTTGATGAATAAAATCCTGCATATCCGGTTGTGACTGATACAGTCTGCGAAGTTCTTCGATGTATTTAACGCCTTGTCCCGCAAATTGAATAAAAAGTGATGGTTTGTCTGTTTGCGCCATTGCTTCCCGTAAATCTTGTCAATTCTGAAATAACTTGCTCTGTCCAAAGCAGTTCAGCAAATCGTTATAAATAGAAAAATCTCCGAAGATTTTGTCTCCCTGTCAATAGCTTTGCGTTGCTTTTTGGCAAAATTCTGTGGGGAATCAAATCACGGAAAAACAGAAACCAGAAGATCCATAACCTGATAACCTGTTCTACTTGCCGAGTATTTCTTTTAAGGCAACTTCAAAATTCTCGAATTGAAATGTAAATCCGGAGCTCAAAAGTTTTTCGGGTTTGCCTCGTTGGCTAAACAAAACCATGGAGCCGAGTTCGCCAATTACCATTCGAATCGCAAACCCCGGAACTGCCATGAAGGATGGGCGACGAAGCAGCTTGCCGATAGTCTTTGACATGTCACGGTTGCGGATAGGTTCGGGAGCACAGAAATTAAATATCCCGTTTAATTCCTTATTTTCGACCAGGTGCCAAATTGCCTGAATCAAATCGTGCAGGTGAACCCAGGGAAAAAACTGTGTACCTTTGCCCAAAGGACCTCCAACAAAAAACTTAAACGCCGGCAACATCATTTTCATGGCACCTCCGCTTTTATCAGACACCACACCAAACCGGGCAATGGCAACCCTGGTTTGTTTTTTCTCGGCCTGGAAGGCTTCTTTTTCCCAATCAGCACAGACTTTAGCCAGAAAATCTGTGCCGTTCGGTTCCTGTTCAGTCAGGATATCATCTCCCCGATCTCCGTAAAATCCCAGGGCTGAAGTGCTGATTAAGGTTGTGTTGTTATTTTCAGGTATGGCTTCCACCAGGTTTTTTGTGGTAAGAATCCGACTGTCATAAATCGCCTGTTTATATTTTTGTGTCCAGTAACTAAAAATATTGACTCCGGCAAGGTTGACAATCACATCAACATTTTTTACTTCTTCCTGCCAGGCCCCAGGAATTGTCGTGTCTGCAGACAGGTAACGAAAATTATCATGTGATGGTCCGTCGCTCTTTTTTGAACGACTGACAGACACAACCTTACAGCCTTTATCGAGTAAGAATTTTGTGAGGTGTTGACCTACAAATCCGCGACCTCCGGTAATAAAAACGTTCATAATCTCCTTTTGGTTGTTTTTTGGGGCATCAGATATGCGATTGATTGACACTGACCTTTCTATCCAGTTAAAGCTGCAAAAATCTGGCCTTGGGTCGCTTAGTCACCATCGTTTTTATTTTACTGGCAGATGGTAATTTCCGGATCAGCTTGAAACTGGTCCAGGATTGCTTCCCACAGGTCATTTTCTCTTCCCCTTCGTTCTTTTGGATTGCATAAATATCGAAGGGTCAACACGATGCCTACCGGCGAACTCTGTTGGGGTTTCATGTAGATCTTCGGACTAAGGTATTTAAAGTGTATCAAATCATCTCTGTTGTCCTTTAACATTTCCAGCACAGCTTTGGTTTTTTCCCCCGTTTTATCACCTACTTTTTCATCGGCAATGGCTTGTAAAACCTCCCTGGCTTTTTTCCAGTTGCTATCAAAGGTAATGCAGATCGAAATTTCATCCCAAATAAAAGGAAAGGTTTTTGTGTAGTTGATTACAGGTTGAGAAATGACCATGCTGTTGGGGATTCTGATCAGCCGACCCGTGCTTTGTTCTGCATCGACCCATTGGCCGATTTCGAGGATTGAAAAATACATGACTCCTAATCCTACAACATCGCCCTTGTAGTTCGAAATTTCGATCCGATCTCCCACTTCAAAAACGTTTCTCCATAGGATGACCACAATTCCTGCCAGATTAGACACGACTTCCTTCAGAGAAATAGTCAATCCGACGGCAATGATACCTAAAAACGCCAGGATGGGCTCAAGTCCGTTTAACCAGTGGCGACCAATGAGAACGATCAACAGAAACACAAACATATAGCGCGTCCCCTTTCTCCAGGAATAACGAGCACTTGCGCTGTCTGTCTGATGATTAACGATCTTAAGGATTGAATATCGGACGATCCACAGAATAAAGATTATGATCAATGATCCAAAAAATTTATCCAGATAGATAAATTCAGTGATTTTGCTGAGATCGAACCATTCTTTAATAGTTGCGACATTCATGATTTAATGCATTTATGTGTTGATTCATGTTGGTGTGGGCATTAGTGGGATAGTTGGTTTTTTGTTTTTAATAGATATTTAAATACCTCCACCGTTCAAAGGAAAGTAAAACTATCACCTTGCAACATGCTGTGATCATGGTATTTTTGTCAATAAAAAGTGAATAGAGGCAAATGGCAGGTGTTCACCCGCCAAAGGAGGAAACTAATGATTCAGCAGTTAAATATAGCAGACTGGCAATTAGTGCCTGAACGAAAACCAATTTATCCCATACCAATAAAAGCTTTGGAAGCAGCTTGGCATTTTGAAGTATAGTGCTTTCAGCATTCAGCGATCAGTTCTCAGCCGGTTTTTGCTTGTAATTGTTACATCTTCAGCTGAATGCTGACGGTGGACAGCACGTTAATCTTCAAGCTGAATTCAGGCATCTGGCATAAGACTGGATAAGGGGTTAGCGATTTTTCATTCAGGAACTATTTATATAAACAGATTAAGATTTGCTCCTGAAGCAAACCCAAGGAAAGCAGCAGCTCCGCCAATTTCTATTTCGTCAAAAAGATCTTCTCGTTTTACTCCCATGACATCCATGGTCATCTGGCAACCGATCATTTTTACCCCACCGTCAATACAGGCTTCGATTAGATCCGGAATCGACATGACGTTGGCTTTGCCCATCCAGCTTTTCATCATCATGGTTGCCATCGAAGTCATGCCTGGCAGCATACCTACCATGTTGGGTATCGATACAGGCATGGCTGGATTAGCGATGGAAGGAACTTTCAGCTTTTTGTGTTTTTCCTTGTGAATAATGTCCAGACCATAAAAAGTAAAAAAGATTGAGGTGTCCATATCCATGGCCGATGCAGCAGCTCCAAGAATCAACGGAGGATAAGCCCAGTCCATGGAACCTTTTGAAGCAATAATGGCGCATTTGTTTGCGTCATTTTTTTCTGCAAGGTATTGATTCCATTTTGCCTCAAATTCACGGTCCATGATTTCTTTAACTTTTTGTTCTACTTTTGCTTCCAGTTCTTTTTCCATTTCTGTAATCCTTAGAATGATTAAAATGTTGTATCGTTACTCAATTTAATTATATTTAAGTTTGGACATTGGAAAAAGGTTAAAATGCCACTGATCTCAACCTGAAGCAACCAAAGACTGAGGATCGGATTGAATTTCATGGTGGTAAAAGGTGTTGCATCCGTATTGATTGGGGTCTATGGTTAGCAGGAAAGCGAGGAATGGACGGATTTTGATTCAAAGTGCCAAGATTCGATGAATGACCCAAATTGAAAATGTTGAAAATAAATGGTTTTCATCAATCCACCCTTGGATCACACGGAAGGAGTTGCAGGGTGTGCGGCGCAAACTCAAATTATTATAGGAGGATGAAATGAGTTACGAATATTACCAGGTTGAAAAAAAAGCACCATTGGCATGGGTATATCTGAATAGACCCGAAAAGAAGAATGCCATGCATCCGCCAGCCTGGACGGAAACAATTCCCATCTTCAGGGATTTGGATGCAGACGATGACATTCGCGTGGTTATCATTGCTTCGAGCAGCAATAATTTCTGTGCCGGAATCGACTTAATGGGCATGACTCCCGAACTGCCGGAACTAATGGATGGAGAGCAAAAAGGCGGTATCAAAAGAGAGTTGTTGCAGAAAATCTACAAATTACAGGAAGGTTTGACGGCAATTGAAAATTGTCGAAAACCTGTAATTGCGGCTGTAAACGGTTTTTGCATTGGAGCGGGGCTCGATATGATCACTGCATGTGATATCAGGTTGTGCAGCAATGATGCTACCTTTTCCCTTCGAGAAGCCGCAGTGGGATTTGTTGCGGATGTTGGTGTTTTGCAGCGGATTCCCCATATTGTGGGACAGGGCATTGCCAGGGAACTTGCATACACGGCAGCTGATATCGATGCGAAACGTGCGAAAGATATCTTACTTGTCAACAGGGTGTATGATGACAAAGACGCACTTTTCCAAGGAGCAGAAGAGATGGCTGTCCGGATTGCAGAGAATTCTCCCTTGGCGGTTCAGGCCAGCAAGGACGTACTGAAATATGGCGTCGGTAAATCCGTGGATGACGGATTGAAATATGTGGCTTCCATGAGTGCAAACATTATTCCTTCACATGACCTGTTCGAAGCGTTCACCGCTTTTTCCGAAAAAAGAAAGCCCAAATTTACCGGGAAATAAAAACCAAACCCCTGAGATTTGGGGAAACAGGTTGACAGTTTCTCCAAATCGAGAAGAAACTCATAAATGGTATTCAGATTATAGTAACATTGCTCCATCTTATGGTTTCTTTTTTACTCTCACTTCATGATTGAAATACTTGGGATTTCCTTCCTCTCTGCGTTTTTCCTGTATATTTTGTTAAAAAGACCCGTTGCCAAGCTTTTGGATAGGCGAGGTTGTCCGCCTTATCATGCCCAATGCGAGACCAACCTTATGTTTAAGGATGACCAGAATGAAATTAAAATGCTGATCCTGGGTGACTACGGATCAGGCTCTGATAATCAGCGGATTGTGGCAAAGGCTATGGAAAAGACAGCCAGAGAAAAAGGGTGTGATCTCGTGCTGCTGGCCGGTGACAATTTTATCCAGAAGGGAATAAGCAGTATTGAAGACGAGCAACTGGATACAAAGTTTGAATCAATGTACAACCTGCAGGTGCCGTTTTATGCTATCTTGGGAAATCATGACCTGGTAGGGAACTGGCGGGCTCAAATAGATTATACGGCAATCAGTGAACGCTGGAACATGCCGGCAACGGATTATGACTTTACTGCAGGCCCTGCCCAAATTTATGCCATCAATACGACCTGTTCGGTAAAAACACTCTGGCGATTGTTTAAAAAAACGGACAAATCCTGGCGCATAGGATTGGGACATCACCCTGCAATCTCCAGCGGACGACATGGAGGAATGACTTGGCTGGAGCGCATGATTGTCGCCAAATCAGGTATCCATTTTTTCATTTCTGGGCATAATCATGCATTAGAACATACGACATACGGTGGATTCGACCAAATTGTATCCGGTGGTGGCGGATCACCCATCCGAAAAGCAAAGAAAAAACCTCTGTCAAACACCAGGTTTTTTGTTGAAGATTATGGATATATCTGGGCTCAATTCACACCAGCCCAGGCCTCCTTTCATTATTTGGATAATAGTGGTAAAGAGGTATATACGTTTACAAGACAAAAAGCAGGATCAGGCATCCAATAACAAGATCAGAACTTAATGAAGTATATCTTAAAAGTAGGCAGATTCGTATTTCGATACAAGATACAAGCAATTTTCAGTATTTTGTTTATGCTGTCGTACTCTATTTTTACCGTAGCTCCTGCCCATTACATTAAAACCGTGATGGATTACCAGATTGAGGCGGTCAAAGCCCAGGAGACCATTGAGATTGAGCGATATGTTCTGGTCGGTCTGGCAATGATGCTGATTTTGGTTTTGCAAGGGATTTCATTTTTTATTCAAAATTATTTGATGGGATCCCTGGCGCAAAAAACCATTCGTGTATTGCGTGAAAAGCTCTACGAACGCATCATCTACATGCCAATCAGTTTCTTTAATAAGAGACCTTCAGGAGAACTTATCTCTCGCTTCACGGTCGATTTTGTCACGCTGAACGAAGCGATCGTCATAGGTATTGTCGGTCCGCTGAGGGATATTCCAACGATTTTGTTCCTGTTTGTTATTATGTTTGATCGCAGCTGGAAGTTGATGCTGCTGACGTTGATTTTGCTGCCGATTGTCTCAAAATTGATCTCTTTTTTCGGTCAACAAAGCAACAAGGCAACTACCAAACGACTGAATCAATTTGGTGAATTGTCTATGCTGTTATCCGAAACAATAACAGGGATCAGGGTGGTGAAGGCATTCATCATGGAGAAATATGAAACTTCCCGTTTTGCCGAAAAAAACCAAAAGTTGCTAAAACATTTCATGGAGTCGATCTTCATTAGCTCCTATTCATTTCCTTTGCTTCAAATAACGGCGGGAGTGTTTTTTGTTTTTGTCTTCATTTTTGGTGGCCATTTGATTAATACCAATCAGATTACCGTGGGTGATTTTACCTCGTTTATTACCTCATTTGCGATGCTGAATATGCCCTTAAAACAACTGAATGGTATCACGCTAAAGATCCAGGAAGGTATAGCGGCGGCAAAGAGGATTTTTGAGGTGCTGGAGAGCGATGAAAAAATTGAAGAAGTACCCGATGCCAAGCGGATTCCTCCCATTCAAAACGAAATTCGCATAAAGATCGATCGATTTGCCTATGAGGATACCGAAGTTTTGAAGAACATCGACCTCACCCTCAAAGCCGGAACTATTACGGCCCTGGTTGGGAGCAGCGGTAGCGGTAAATCCACCCTGGCCAATCTGATTCCGCGTTTTTACGATGTCCCCCCGGAATGCGGTAAAATAACAATTGACGGCATGGATATCCGGGAAGCAACTCTCTATTCCCTGCGTAACCAAATGGCAACTGTCACCCAGGAGATTGTGCTGTTCAACGACACTATTCGCAACAACATTTCTTATGGCAACGTAGATTGTTCATCCATTAAGCAGGATACTGTGTTCGGTCAATTGGATTGTTCTGATGAAGCATTGGTTGACGCAGCAAAGGCAGGTTACGCACACGATTTCATTATGCAACTTCCCAATCAATACGATCAGGAAATTGGGGAGAAAGGTGTGATGCTTTCCGGAGGCCAGAGGCAACGCATCGCCATTTCCAGAGCTCTCATCAAAAACGCCCCGATCCTGATACTTGATGAAGCAACCAGCGCACTGGATACAGAATCTGAAAAGGAAGTGCAGGCTGCAATAGAAAACCTTATGAAAAACCGTACCTCCCTCGTCATTGCCCACCGCCTTTCCACCATCAAACACGCAGATATTATTCATGTCTTAAAAGACGGTCAGATTATCGAATCAGGAAATCATTCCGAACTTCTTGCGCAAAAGGGTGAATACAAAAGATTGTACGATTTGCAATTCAAAGATCCCAACTAGGGCCGATTTTATCTTCCATCTATAAAATCCCAAAAATACTGCAATCAGGGTACATGATGTTTCGTTTTATTTATGGAGCGAACAGTACCCTGCTGGCAGCTGCTTTGAGCAAGGTAGTGACGAAATCGGTTGCTCATGTTAATTGCTTGATATTGAATGCACATCTTTAAAAGCCAATCAAAAGACAATTCTCTTCGGCTGCCGAGCCAAAAACAATGATCAGTCTAAAAGGCATCAACAAAACCTATCATACCGGCGCTAATCGCTTACACGTATTAAAAGGCGTGAACCTTGATGTCAAAAAGGGAGAGCTGGTTTCCATCATGGGATCGTCAGGCTCTGGCAAATCCACTTTGCTGAATATTCTGGGAATACTGGATTCATACGATACCGGTGAATACCACCTGAACGATACTCTTATCAAAGACATGAGCGAAACCAGGGCGGCAAAATACCGCAATACCTACCTCGGATTTGTGTTTCAGGCTTTCAATCTGATCTCTTTTAAAAGTGCAGTGGAAAATGTTGCCCTGCCTCTGTATTACCGCAATGTGGCTCGTAAAAAGAGAAATCAGATAGCCCTTGATTACCTGGGAAAAATGGGGCTGGCAGACAGGGCCCACCATTTTCCAAATGAGCTGTCCGGCGGAGAGAAACAGAGAGTGGCTATCGCCAGGGCAATGATAACCGAACCAAAAATTATCCTGGCAGATGAGCCGACCGGCGCCTTGGACAGCCAAACTTCACTTGATGTCATGAAACTGTTTCAAGAGATCAACCAATCCGGCATCACTATTGTCATCATTACACATGAGAATGATATTGCCGCTCAAACAGAGCGTATTATCCGTATCAGGGACGGCAAAATCGAATAACAGGGCGATATGATAGTCAATCTTGACAAGTACGAAGAAATCTTTACCCATATTTTGCAGAATAAGCTGCGCACGCTGCTGACCTGCTTTAGTGTTTCCTGGGGAATCTTCATGCTGGTATTGCTTCTGGGTACCGGTAACGGTCTGGAAAACGGGGTTCGTAAGGACTTTGAAAAAGATGCCACCAATAGTATTCGAGTCAGTCCCGGTCAAACCAGTATCCCCTACCAGGGTTTGGAGCAGGGAAGAAGACTGCGTTTTACCAATCAGGACTATGAACTCACCAAATCGCAAACCAAAGGCCTTGAATACATTTCTGCGCGTTACTTCAAGTGGAGTAACAACACCATCGTTTATGGAAGGGAATCCGGCAATTACAGCATCTGGGCTGTACATCATGAACACCGGTATATTGAACGTTCTATCCCACAATCAGGTAGAATGCTTAATCAATCTGATATTGACCAATTTAAAAAAGTTGCCCTGATCGGAAAGGACATCGAAAAGGAGCTGTTCTCGGGTAAATCTGCGGTGGGTGAGTATTTTCAGATCAACGGACTGGTGTTTCGAGTAGTGGGTGTGTTTTCAGATCCCGGTGATCAAAGGCAGGAGAGAATTATTTACATTCCGATTTCGACCTCACAGCGTGTTTTCGGCGGAGGCAACAGAATACATAATTTTGTAATGACTATCGACAAATCGGAAATTGGCAATAGCAAAACCATAGAACAGTCCATTAAAAAAGATATGTCGATCAGACACCGGTTTGCACCGGAAGATGAAAGGGCTTTGTATATCAGGAACAATCTGGAACGATTTCAGAAGTTTATGAACTTGTTTTCCAATATCAGGGCTTTTGTCTGGATTATTGGAATTGGTTCGATCATCGCCGGCATCGTCGGGGTAAGTAATATCATGCTGATTGCCGTCAAAGAGCGAACCAAAGAGATTGGCATCCGCAAAGCCCTGGGTGCCACCCCCTGGTCGATAGTGGAAATGATTGTTACGGAATCGATTCTTTTGACATCAATTTCGGGATATGTTGGGATGGTTTTCGGTATTATCACATTGGAATTAATGGCAAAAACAATCAAGGGTGTGGACTATTTTTCGAATCCGGAAGTAGATTTGAAAGTCGCATTCGGAGCGATTGTATTGCTGGTGATTACGGGAACCCTGGCAGGATATTTTCCGGCTCGAAGGGCTGCTGCCATTGAGCCGGTGGAGGCACTTCGCGATGAGTAATATATGATTCTGGATACCGATAGCCTGCAGGAGATTTTAATCACCCTCAAAAAGAACAAGCTACGTTCCTTTCTCACAGCTTTTGGTGTGTTCTGGGGAATATTCATGCTTGTGATTATGCTGGGAGCAGGTCGTGGCTTGCAAAATGGTGTGACTGGTGATTTTTCCAGACTGGCCAGTAACGCGGTTTTTATGTGGACCAGGTCTACATCGATCCCTTACCAGGGGCTGCCAAAAGGTCGCCGTTTTCGCATGAATACGGATGATGCGGAAGCAATCAAACGGTCAATTCCGGAAGTGGATAGAATCGCCCCCAGGATAGAGTTGGCAAATTCGGAAGGGATGAATAACGTCAACAGGGGACTAAAAACAGGTACCTTTGACGTGTTTGGGGATTATCCCGACTATATTCATATTCGTTTGATGGATATGACCAAAGGTCGGTTTTTAAACAACTTGGATATTGAACGACGCAGGAAAGTAGCGGTGATTGGGAGCAGGGTCTATCAGGAGTTGTTTGAACCGGATGAAAATCCCCTGGGAGCCTCGATCGAAATTAACGGTGTCTATTTTCAGGTGGTGGGAGTCTTCGATATCGAAGATCTGGGGGAAGAAGACCAGGACGATTTAAAGAGGGTTTATGTCCCTTTGACAACCTTTCAGCAGTCCTTCAATTACGGCCGAAACATTGGCTGGCTGTCGTTGACTTCAAAACCGGGCATTCCCGTATCAGAGGTCAAAGACAAGGTGGTCAGGCTTCTCTCCAGCAGGCATAAAATATCACCGGATGATACCAGGGCTTTTGGTTACTGGAACACGGAACAGGAGTTTAATAAAGTAACGATGCTGTTTACCGGCATCAACTTTTTAATCTGGTTTGTGGGAATATTTACTTTAATTGCCGGTGTAATTGGCGTCAGTAATATCATGCTGATTGTTGTAAAGGAACGCACCAAGGAAATTGGAATTCGCAGGGCTGTCGGCGCAACTCCATATCGGATCATGGGACAAATCGTTTCCGAATCGGTATTGCTCACCTCATTTTCGGGGTATTGGGGGTTAGCCTTTGGAGTGTTGATATTGGAAATTGTTTCGAGAATTGTCGGAAAAGGAAATTCCAATCAGACGATGTTTACGAATCCCGAGGTCGATTTTAATATAGCTTTGATTGCTCTTGGCGTGCTCATTTTTTCAGGTATTGTTGCGGGTTTAATCCCAGCCAGGCGAGCAGTGGCCGTGAAACCTGTAGATGCTATTCGAGTTGAATAGCAAGTTTTTATTTTCTGTCCATATCATCATGAAAAGAATAATAAAGTTCGGGGTTATTGTCTTAATTGTCGTTGTTTTTATTGGTACCCTGGTTTTTTTGTATCAAAAATCCAGGGAAATACCTGTAATATTTGAAATTGGCGAGCCTTTTGTGACCGATATTATAAAAAAAACCGTGGTAACGGGAACGGTGATTCCTCGTAAAGAGGTTGAAATCAAACCACAGATTATTGGAATAATCGATGAAATTTACGTTAATGCCGGTGATCTTGTCGAGAAAGACGATCTAATAGCGAAAATTAGGGTGACCCCAAATATGGTCACGCTAAACAATGCCGAAACTCGATTAAATCAGGCTAAAATTGCACTGGAGGATGCCAGGATTACTTATGAAAGAGAAAAGAAATTCTATCAAAATTCATTTAACGACGGTCATTTGATACTGCAGAACAGCAACCCGGCTATGATCAAGCTGAATACCTCTTTGTTCAGTCTGGAAAATGCCAAGCTGGATCTGGAAGATGCAGAATCTGAATTTGCCAACCAAAAGAAATTGTTAGCGAAAGGTTTTACTTCTTCGGATGAATACCAGGACGCAAAACTCAGTTTAAAAAAGGCACAATCGGACTATAAAGAGGCTATTGAGAATCATCAACTGGTGAGAGAAGAAACCCTGGAAACAGTTGAACAGGAGTTTCAAAAAGCTAAACTGTCATTTAACAAAGCGCAGGAAGAGTTCGTTGCAGCAAAAAACAATCTCAACCTGATCAAGGATGGCGTTTCCGAGGACAAAGCGGAACGAGCCAATACCCTGATTCGCTCCACAACAGATGGTATGATACTGGATGTGGCGGTAAAAGAGGGCAGCCTGGTTATTGAAAGCAGCACTTCCAATGTTGGCACTACCGTAGCAACTATCGCGGATATGAACGATATGATTTTTGAAGGCAGTATTGATGAGTCTGAGGTAGGAAAAATTAAGGAGGGAATGGAGCTGATTCTATCGATTGGGGCCATTGAAAAAGAGACCTTTAAAGCGACGATCGAATATATCTCGCCCAAGGGCAAAAAGGTCAGCGGTGCCGTCCAATTTGATATCAGGGCCAAATTAATTCTCAAAGAATCCATATTTGTTCGAGCCGGATACAGTGCCAATGCCGATATAGTTATTGAGAAAAGACCCAAGGTATTGGCTATTGAGGAACGTTGGTTGCAGTTTGATAAAGACAAACCATTTGTTGAGGTGGAATCGGACTCCCGGCAGTTCGAAAAAAAGCCTATTAAAGTTGGCATCTCAGATGGGTTGAAAATCGAAGTTCTTTCAGGAATTGCCCAAAAGGATCGAATTAAAATACCAAATTAAAGGGCCATTTTGGTACTGTGAACAACCCCTAACATCGGTTTATTATGCACTATCAGCAGGTCATTGCTTTCTGGTTCGAGGAAACTGATCCAAAAAAATGGTGGAAAAAAGACCAGGCTTTTGATCAGTTGATCGAGGATCGCTTCGGAGACCTTCACAGGTCTGCAGCCAAATGTGAGTTAAGTGCCTGGCGCAGGGAACCTGTGGGAAGGTTGGCCGAAATTATCGTTTTGGACCAATTTTCCCGTAATATATTTAGAGGCTTACCCCAGGCATTTGCCCAGGATGCACTTGCTCTTGTCCTGGCACAGGAGGCTTTAACACACAAAGCAGATCAAGCGGTGGAATCCGATCAACGCTCCTTTTTCTACATGCCATTCATGCATAGTGAATCTGCCGCTATTCATGAACAGGCCGTGAACCTGTTTGCCGGAAAAGGCATGGAATCGAGTTTGGATTATGAACTCAGGCACAAGGCTATTATCGATAAATTTGGCCGCTACCCTCATCGAAACGAGATATTGGGCAGGGAATCCACGGCAGAGGAGCTTGAATTTTTGAAGCAGCCCGGGTCTTCTTTCTAACTATTGAGTTGTTTTTCCAAGTACCACCATTTTTTCTTTTCCGATCACACCTTAAAATAGCCGCAAGCCAGGCTGTGACCCTTTTCGAGTTTTCGAAAGCCTCGCAAGGGCGTATTCTAGTCGCACAAATCAAGATTCTTTCTAGATAACTCATAAATACTGTACTATATTTGTATTCTACGATGTAAATTGTTCGTATCTACTTGTATTGTCAGTCTGTTTTAGCTAATTTGCAAATAACGTGACTATTTTTATCATAAGACATTTCTTGGTGCGATCAATTTGGAAAGGCCGATCTGATTTCATTAAATCTATTCGTCTGGCATGATGCTACCTGGTTTCAAACGGATAATTCTATTTGTTCTGTTGCTTTGCAGTGCAACAGTGGGTGCAACGGAGACCGAGGCTGTGCGTCCAAGGGCAATAGATGGTATACTGGATCTGCGAAACTGGGATTTGAATACAGATGGCTCTGTCAAACTGGAAGGAGAGTGGGATTTTTACTGGCTGAAACTGCTGACACTGCTTAATGACCTGCTCGACCTTTCTAAACTCGAAGCGGGGATGATGGTTTAAGACTATAGCAAAATCAGTCTTACCAACCTGGTTAATTCGGTCATTGATGAGTTACAAGCATTGGCTGCAGAAAAGAAAATCGTTATTCAATTTAAACATCCAAACAGTAGTAATGAGATTGAAGCGGATATGATAAGGTTGTCCCAGGTTGTACGCAACCTGATTTCAAACGCGCTACGTTATAGTCAGGAAGGTGAAAAAATAAACGTTGAAATAAAAAATGAAGATTCCAGTCTGGTACTGGCCGTTCGGGACTATGGCGTGGGGATACCTGAAAACGAAACAGAAGCTATCTTTGATAAATTCATTCAAAGTAGCAAAACAAAAAGGAAATCCGGAGGCACTGGTTTGGGATTGTCAATTTCCCGGCAAATAATAAAAGATCATAACGGCCGGATCTGGGCTGAAAACAATACCGAAAGGGGTGCCACTTTTTATTTTTCCATCCCGAAATAACCAGACAGTTGCTGCGTCATTCCCGGGTAGTCTAGTTTTTCGTTGTTAATGTTAAATAAGCTTGCTGCCGATCTTTACGAGGTGTCGCGACGTGTGATTTGAGCTACGTTGTGCTCGATTCGGATTCCGGCGGAAATGACTGTGGAAGTCGAATGGTAAATTCTGTGCCTTTACCCTCTTCGCTCTTAACTGATATAGCGCCGTTGTGGTTATCGATGAATTCCTTGCATAGCACGAGCCCTAGTCCTGTTCCCTTCTCATTTGCCGTTCCGACCGTGCTGAAAACGGAATCGATTCGAAACAATCGCTTGATCAGTTCCTCCGATATCCCCACCCCGGTATCACTAACTGTAATTTCAATTGCATCGTCTGAATCCTCAGCCCGGACAATAACCAACCCTCCGGGTTGAGTGTATTTGATGGCATTTGATAATAGATTTCTGAATATGGTGGAAAGCATTTCATGACTGGCATTGATCGTTAGATCGGAGTCGATTTCATTCCGTATCTCAAGCTCTTTTTTTTGGGCACTCACTTTCAACAAGGACATGACGCTGTTTACCAGGGAATGGAGCCGAATCTCTTTTAATGTCCAGGTTAAGGTCCCCATTTGTGAACGAGCCCAGGTCAACAGGTTTTCCAGCATGGCGAACGCTTCTTTGGAACTGACATTGATTCGCTCAATTGCTCTTAAAATTCTCTTCTCATCCATTTTTTCAAACTGTTGCAGCAGTAAATCGGAGTATCCAATGAGAGAATTAAAAGGGGAACGCAAGTCATGGGCAATGATTGAGAACAATTTATCTTTTGTGACAATCAACTCTCTCAGCTGCTTTTCCTGCTTTTGAATAGTCAAATGGGTTGCAACCCTGGCAATAACTTCTTCCTGTTGAAACGGTTTGGTAATATAATCGACCGCTCCACACTCAAAGCCTTTTACTTTATGTTCAGTCTGGCTTAGGGAACTCATATAAATAACCGGGATTTGACTGGTTTTTTCATCAGCTTTCAGTTTGTTCAATGTATCAAAACCGTCCATACCGGGCATCATGATATCCAGTAAAATTAGATCGGGGTGTTCCGACAGGGCAAGTTCACAACAAGATTCACCGTTCTCTGCAGAGACCACTTCAAAACCGGCAACATCAAGGTGGTCTTTGAGCACAAGCAAATTAACGGGACTGTCGTCTACAATCAGTATCTTCGGAGCGATATCAGGTTTAATATCCATGGGATCAGATCGCTTTTGTTTTTTAAACTACGATATCTTATTGCATCCATTTTAAAATATTGGATATTTATAAGCAAGTATTTAAAAAAAGTGAGGGTTTTTGTGATCTGTTACGGTCAATACTGATATTCTGTTAAGAATTGGATTTTGAAAAGTTTTCTCGGAGTTGCGAGATGCAGGCATTGTCTTTTACCAGCTAAAGGCTATACAGGATGATACGGCAAAACAAATGTGAATTCCGCACCGCCTTTTTCAAGGTTTCGGGACCAGATTTGCCCCCCATGAGCAGCCACAATCTCTTCACAGATAGCCAACCCGATTCCGGAACCTCCGCATCCTGTATTTGTACGACTGCTTTGCGTAAATCTCTTGAATAGATATTGAAGCTCATTTTCCGGAATTCCCGGACCCTGGTCTTGCACCGACACCAAAACTGCCGAAGATTCATTGCTATCCTCTCCCAACGCCGTTCCGGATCTTGTAGCAGGCTGAAATACAAGGGAAATTTGCTTTTGAGCAGGGCTGAATTTAATGGCATTGGAAAGCAGATTTCGGATAAGATCAATAATTCTTTGCTCATCACAATTCACAAGCTTTACGCCTTTGGATTCGGAATAATCTACCTCCAGTTGTTTTTGCTCCAATATGTCTTTGAATTCACCTACTGTCTTTCTGGCAATCTCGACGATGTTTTTAGGTTCAATCAGAAGTTTGACAAGCCCTGCATCGTAGTCCAAAAGCGTCAACAAATTGGATAAAAGCTCCATCATACGATTGGCCGATGACTGGATCTGGAGAAAATAATGCAGAAGTTTCTCTCTACTGACAGTTTTATGCCGATGGGCGCCAAACTTGGTGTAGTTGATGATGGCATGCATCGGGGTTCGTAATTCATGGCTCATATTTGCCATAAACTCTATTTTGGCTTCATTTGCTATTTCAGCCTTTTTCCTGGTGAATTCAAGCTTGCTTTCCAACTCCTGAATTTTGAATTCTAATTCTTTATATGATGGTTTCTTGTTCATGATGATAAGGATTTATCTCTAATTTCCTGATTATCCATGTTTCATAAATCGACAGATCGGTCTGCCTATTCCATGGAAAGCAGGTGTGAACGCAAATTGACATTGGTATTGCGAATACCAAGTTTTTTCCGAATATTATTCCTGTGAAACTCGACAGTACCGGCAGATAGATTTAACAGACGAGCCATTTCCTTTGTGGTTTTTCCCTCCCTGACTAAACCGGCGATACGAAACTCCATGGGAGTCAAGTCGGAGTATTTGGATGACAGTTCGCTGTAAAAAGGTGATATCACTTCATTCAACTGCGACTTAAGCAAATCGATGTACTCCTTTTGAATATCTGTAAGATTGGCGGTGTTCCGGAGTTTGCCAAGATTTGGAAAAATTATCTCTTTTATATTCAGAATAATAGAGTCTTCCATGTCTTTCTGGTTTTTCTTGGCTTGTTTTAGAATTAATTTATGAAAATTTTTTTGCTCTTCCAGATTCTTTTTAAGCTTTTCAATCTCCAGGTTTTTTTGATTCAGCTGCTTGTTAAATAGAGTTTGTGCTGAATTGTCTTCCACAAAACCGGCGATTTTCAATGGAGCACCCTTGTCATTTTTCGCAACACAGGCTGTCAGATTGACCGGAATAATGTCACCAGTGGTAGAGCGAAGGCTGGAATTGACTCTGGCGATCCCTTCGTTGTGAAGCTTATCTATTATTTTCTTTTGATCCGTATCTTCACAGCGATGTTCTTCAGGAATCAACTTAACTACACTTGAATCTTTCAATTCTTCAAATGAGGGATAACGCAACATTTCCAGAAAAGCTGAATTGACGTCTTGGAGTTTGAAATCCAGGTCGGTGATAACAATACCAAACGGACAATTGTTAAAAATGATCTGATACCAATCGGTCCGGTCAATGAGTATAGTAGCCAATTGTCTTAACTGAATGACTTCGTTTTCCAGATCTTTGGATTTTTTAAGGAGCTTGTTCTTACTGACGCTTTTACTCATTCAATCCCTTGCTATATTAATAAAAACAGCATTTCCGAAATTATCGGAATCTAATGCCACGATACTTCACAGTTGTGTTCGTTTTTCCGGTGGGAAAAACGTGATTCAGATGTTGTCACTTTCGTGAGCAAGCAAGATCGGATTCCAATGGTGTTTGTTTAATAACTGCATCGTTTCAGGGTTTTGACGTCGTATGATCAGAATATTGAAGTGGTGATTGTAAGTTCCCGATGAATCATAACCTATTTAAAATATATATTGAAAAAATAGTCACGTACCATAGGGTAAAAACCTATGAAATTCTACGTAGACCTCTTTAAATTATACATTTCAAAAAATCTGATAATAAACGCCCAAATAAACCGCACTGGTGCAGGGAACACCATTAATGAATAATGCTTAAAACAAACCTGTTGGCCTTAATCACTGAATCTTGAAGGTGGCTAATAGGGGGGTTGCCTTCATTTAACGTCTTTAACTTCTCGGATTACCGCGAGAAGTAAAACCAGTATATCACAATTGATAAGCGAATTTAAACCGATGAGTCTACTGTCATTTACGATCTGTAGGTATTATAACGAGTTAGACCTTTAAAAGTTGCGGATCAGGGGGATTAATTCTTAAGTGGTGATCGGACAGGAAAAAACTGGGGTTTTGGTGAAAAGGTTTTTAGGGAAAGGCTGACAAAGCCTTTCCCCATGGCTCTATCCGGCGGTGATCATTCTACGCCGCATTTTTAAGGAAATTGCGCAGTACGGTGTGCAAAATCCCACCATTTTTATAATATTCAATCTCCACAGGTGTATCCAGCCGAACGGTTACAGGAATTTCTTTGTCGTCTACCTTCAGGGTCAGATCCTGTCCGGGTTTCAGGTCGTCATTCAAACCCAGGATTGAGAAAACTTCTTTTCCTGTTAAACCCAATGAATCCGGTGATGCCCCATCTTTAAACTGAAGCGGAAGAACGCCCATTCCCAAAAGATTGGAACGATGGATTCTTTCGTAACTGGCTGCTATCACCGCTCTTACTCCCAGCAGATATGTCCCTTTGGCTGCCCAGTCACGGGAAGAGCCCGTGCCATATTCATTTCCTGCCAGTACAATCAGGGGAGTATTGGAAGCTTTGTACTTCTCTGCGGCCTCATAAACACTCATCTGCTCTCCGGTTGGCAAATAGGTGGTGATACCTCCTTCTGTTCCCGGTGCCATCTGGTTTCGGAGTCTGATGTTGGCAAAGGTACCTCTGACCATCACTTCATCATTGCCTCTTCTTGACCCATAGGAATTGAAATCAGCTTTTTCAATGCCTCTTTCCGTTAAATAATCTGCGGCAGGGGTGTTTATCGCTATGGCTCCTGCCGGAGATATGTGATCAGTTGTCACCGAATCACCGACTTTAACCAGTACTTGGGCATTCACAATATCCTGAAGCGGCTCCGTTGTCTTTTTCATATTTTTGAAAAAGGGCGGATTGCGGATATAGGTGGAAGAGTTGTCCCAGTCGTACGAGACTTCGCCTTTTGTGGGAATAGCATTCCAGATGGGGGAAAGATCTTCATAATTACTATAGCGTTCCTTGTACATGTCAGGGGTAATAACCTTTTCCACTTCGGTAATTTCCTCAACAGTTGGCCAGATGTCCTTCAGGTAAACGGGAGTTCCGTCGTTTGCGGTGCCAAGCGGTTCGTTTACCAAATCTATGTCAATAGTTCCGGCTATAGCGTATGCAACCACCAGGGGCGGACTTGCCAAAAAATTGGCTTTAGTCAAAGGATTTACCCTGCCTTCAAAATTTCTGTTTCCGGATAATACGGAAGCTACCACCAGATCTTCATCAACAATGGCCTTGCTGATAGGATCGGCCAAAGGACCGGAATTTCCGATGCAGCTCGTGCATCCATACCCTACGGTGAAAAAGCCGAGTTGCTCAAGATGTTCATTCAAGCCAGACTTGTGAAGGTAGTCTGTTACAACCCTTGATCCGGGGGCAAGGGATGTCTTAATCCAGGGTTTTACTCCCAAACCCTTGGCTGTGGCTTTTTTGGCCAGAATTCCGGCTGCAATCATCACCGAAGGATTACTGGTGTTGGTACAGGAAGTGATGGCCGCCAGGACCACCGATCCGTGATTCAGGGTAAACGTTTCACCTTTGTCGGGTAAGGTTACCTCGGATGAAGTTCCCAATTCACTGCTTTGAAGTTCGTATCCTCTCTGTTTGACAGGATCGGTTAAAGTTTTATGCCAAGTGGATTTCATGTCGGAGAGGCTAATGCGATCTTGGGGTCGTTTAGGACCGGCGAGTGAGGGTTCAACGGTCGCTAGATCCAGTTCAACCACATCTGAAAAGACAGGTGCAGTCATTCCATCTGTTCGATAAAGTCCTTGTTCCTTTGTATAGCTTTCAACCCGCTCAACAAGTTCTTTGCTCCTTCCTGTGTGTTCAAGATAACGCAGGGTTTCATCGTCAGTTGGAAAAAACCCCATGGTTGCACCGTACTCCGGAGCCATATTTGAAATGGTAGCTCTGTCAGCCAGACTCAATCCTGAGAGCCCGTCACCAAAGAATTCCACGAATTTTTCCACAACACCAATTTCCCTTAACATTTGCACGATACGGAAAACCAGGTCGGTGGCTGTGGTGCCTGTTGCCAGTTCACCGGTGAGTTTAAATCCAACTACCTGTGGAATCTGCATGTAGATAGGTTGTCCCAGCATCACCGATTCGGCTTCAATTCCGCCAACTCCCCAGCCTAACACTCCAAGACTGTTGACCATAGGTGTGTGGGAATCTGTTCCAACCACCGTATCAGAGAAAAGTAAGCCATCACGCTGCTGAACAACGCTGGCCAGGGCTTCCAGGTTCACCTGGTGGACAATTCCAACTCCCGGTGGATAGATGTTGAGGTTTTTAAAACTGCCCTGTCCCCATTTCAGAAACTCATACCTTTCCCGATTGCGTTCAAATTCTCTATCCATATTGGTTTGAAGTGAGCCAGGCAAGCCGAAGGAGTCGACCTGTATCGAATGATCAATGATCAGATCCACAGGAACGCGAGGATTAATCACCGCGGGATCTCCCTGAAAATCTTTCATGGAGCTGCGCAAGGAAGCCAAATCTACCAACGCGGGAACACCGGTGAAATCCTGCAGGATGACTCGTGTGGGTTTGAAGGGAATTTCTTTATCAGATTTGGTTTTGGCCTCCCAATTAGCTAAAGCTACGATGTCCTCTTCATTGACCTGAAAGTTATCCAGATTTCTTAAGGTCTGTTCCAACAGGATTTTAATGGAAAAAGGCAGATGGCTGACCTTTCCCACACCTTCCTTTTCCAGCCTGTCTAAACGATAAAAACCGGATGATCCGGATGAGAGGTTGACTGTGTCTTTACAGCCGAACTTATCATTATCCATTATATCTCCCTATTCTCTTAGTACTCTAAAGCAAATACCAGCTCAGATTTATTGACAAACGGCAGTAACTAGCGACTCGCCGGGCTGGTTTATGATAATAAACTCAATATATTGTCAATTTACTGCAACAAGCACTCCCAAAACACAATCTGCCTTGTAATTTTAGATCGGAAGGCTCAAATACAGGGCTTACCACTGAATAAAATCTTACAAACTCCCTGTAGAGTATTTTCCCTATCTTTAAAACACCAAGGCCTCACTTCTTTTTAGCACTATTATTAGAAGCGAATCAATAAAGATTTACCTGTTTTTTGTACGATACCGAGAGAAAGTGGATCAATCACCCAATTGCAAACTGATTTGCTAATTACCATTGTTCAATTGAGACAACACGCCGGATAATTGAAGAAATCTGGTTTTTAAAAAGACCGTCCTTTAACTATCTGAAATAATAAATTAAAAATTTAGTTTTTCTTCGCATTGATACAATATTCACAACTGTCTCATGATTTTTAGCGAGACAGCGATGTGATATATCAGCTAGTAATATCAGCAATTTAATTAAAAATTTCTTTGTGAATTGTAAAAAAATCGTAAATCTCGTGTATCAAGAGTGATTTAGTAGATGACAGGGAAAACGGTGAAGTCTGGTTTAACAAGATAACTATATGAATTATAAAGATAAAAATTTAATATTTAGACCTTGGTATGGATTTTGAGAATAAGAGGCAGACGCTTGGATTCGGGGTATTAATTTGCCGTGACGAAACAAGAGATAGATGCCCGTTTGTACCTGAGGGTGCAGGGGTAGTTTTCGTTCCAACCTAACTATTTTGATCGAAAACCAGGTATGGTGTATAAACTTTCACGATATACCTGATTTTTTTTGCTGGAGGTAGATTAACATTGAGAAGGTGTGATCAAAACATAAAGGAGACCCTTGCGCTGGTTGAAAGGATGATCGAACTGGCAGGAAGAGGTGATGTTGATAGGGAAGATGTCAGTTGCGGAATTTTGTATGGCGTTATTCTTGACTCCGCATATAAAATAAAAAAACTGGCTGAAGAAGAGAAACAGGCTCATGTCAAGAAAGGCTGGTGGAAAGAATGAACAAGCTGTACATAGACAATATCCGCTATTATTTGGAATTTCGTTGACCTGGAAGTGACTACAGACTGTATTTGTTTGGTGAGCTTTTGACTATAAAGAGCTGCCTTACTATAGTATAAAGCAGATAGTTTGTGTTAGAAGCACTAAGAAAAACAGTCGATAGCAGATGCGTAAACGAATTTCGAAACCGTTTTTTCGATTGGAAGGAGTGAGTCATGATGCAGTTTGCATTTCATATTGATGAAGTATTTGAAATGGCGATTCAGATGGAGGAAAATGGGGCTGAATTCTATGCTAAAGCCGCGCTTGCTGCTGATGATCCGGAAGTCAAAGCTGTCTTGGAAAAGCTTTCGGTCATGGAAGCGGAGCATAAAGCTTTGTTTTCCAAACTTCGTGAGGAGGTTGTCAGCGCCAACGAGCATAAAACGTTTTACGATCCCAGCGGGAAAAATGCTCGCTATCTGAAATCAATTATTGATACACAGGTTTTTTTTGAAAAAGAGATCGATACCTCTTCCATGGAGGAAGTACTAAAAGAAGCAATTTGGGGTGAGAAAGACTCCACCGTATTTTATCTTGGTATCAGGCAAAGCATGGATGACGAGGCTACAAAACAGAAGATCGATAAGATTATTGAAGAAGAAATGTCTCATATCAGGATTTTGAGCGAAAGGTTAAAAGCCCTGAAGTCATAGATTAGGGGAGAAATCTAGACTTAACTTTCATTATGGCCGGTTGGATATCACTTCTCCGGCGATTTGCATTCCGTTATTAAATCCATACAACACTTTAATTTTATGAAGGTAAAAATCGATTCAGCGGATGACATATCCAAAGTTCTATCAAAACAAGGATATGTCAGCTCAATAGATATATCCACCATCGTTTTTTTGGCAATGAAAATGAACAGACCGATCCTGGTGGAAGGTCCGGCAGGAGTAGGAAAAACTGAACTGGCCAAGTCACTGGCGAAGGGGTTGGGCCTGGAGTTAATTCAGTTGCAATGCTACGAGGGATTGGATGAAACCAAAGCGATTTACGAGTGGGAATATGCCAAGCAATTGCTCTATACCCAAATCTTAAAAGAGAAAATCAATGAGGTAGTTGGGTCTAGTGACGATTTGAATGAGTCCATTCAAAGACTGGTAAAACTTGAAGATGCCTTTTTTTCAGATCATTTTTTATTGCCAAGACCTTTGCTGAAGTCGCTTCGATCCGAAGAACAAACAGTATTGCTTATCGATGAAGTGGATAAATCGGACCCCGAATTCGAGGCTTACCTGCTGGAGATCTTGAGTACTCACGAAATCACCATTCCCGAGTTGGGAACTCAAAAAGCCAAACAGATTCCTATTGTTTTTCTCACGTCAAACAATGTCAGAGACTTGAGTGATGCATTGAAACGCCGATGCTTAAACCTGTTTATCGATTTTCCCAACCAGGAACTGGAAACGCGCATTGTTCAATCTCGTTTCCCTGAAATGAAAGATATTCTGGTGAAAAAGCTGGTAGGCGCGGTACACGAAATCAGGCAATTGGAAATCAAAAAGAAACCGTCAATTTCTGAAACCATAGATTGGGCAGAATCGATTCTGATGCTGCAGATTGATGATATTACTCCAACGGAGTTAAAACGAACCCTGGGAACCATCAGCAAGTATAAGACAGATATGGATCAAATCCTCGAAAACACTGAAAAGATATTGGGAGAAGCTTCATGGTCAGTATGATGTTGCGGTTTGCAACCCAGCTGCGACATGAAGGCCTTAGTGTTCCGACGTCTTCATTGCATACTGCCGTTCAAGCACTGGAGTGGGTCGACCTGTTGGACGAATCGCAGGTGTATGCTGCCTTGGAGTCATGTCTGGTTCAAAATATGGCTTATCGCGAAAAATTCGCAGAAGTCTATAAAAAGTTTTTTAGGGATAATACAATCTTTGAGTTGGAAGGGGAAAGCGCGGCTTTTAAGCTTCAACTTAAAGAGTTCACTAATAACCTGCGAGATGAAAACGATTATGTGTCGACTGTACTGGCCGATTTTCTGGAAGGCGATGTGAGGCAGGTATTGGACAACGTGGCAGATGGTAAGGAATACCGGTTGGTATACAGCGATGTTACTTCCGGTATCGGAATGTCCAAGGAAAAGACCAGAAAGGAGATTCTCAAGAGAATTTCGGTATTGGCAGATCAGGCAAACGACTTTGCCAATGTTTCATTTCATCTTCCCAAGGAAAAACGGGAAAAACTTTCGGACCATATTAGAGAACAACTGGAAGCTGCGGCGGAAATACTTAAAGAGAAAACTCCCAAGCGAAAATCCCGAGATTTTTTGCTTCCCTGGGAAAAGCAGCGCGCTTTATCAAGTATATCATTTGATAATCTGACAGTATCCGATCAAGAGAAGGTAAAGCACGAAGTTGAACGTATTGCCCAGAAACTGAATGATACTCTTTCCAGGCAAAAAAAACGTGCCCGCCGGGGACATCTGGATATCAAAAACACCATCCGCCATTCGATGAAATTCAGCGGTATTCCGTTTAATATCAAAACCAGAACTCCTGCCAAGAAAAAAGGTAAAATTGTGGCCTTATGCGACATTTCCATGTCGGTTTCCCATGCCGCGCAATTTATGTTGCTTCTGCTCTATCGCCTGCAGAACCGATTTACCCGAATTCGCTCGTTTGTTTTCATCAGGAATGCTTTTGAGATTTCGCATTTGTTTGAGAAATATGCCATGGAAGCAGCCCTGGAAAAGGCTGTTAAGCAACACCATATCGGTATGGGCCAACTAACCAATTACGGAAAATCGTTTAAGTCCTTCCTGGACAGATATTCCGGTGCATTGACCAAAGACACGACCTTGTTAATTCTGGGTGATGCATTGAACAATTACATCGATCCGCAGGTAGAAGACTTTAAAAAAATGAGCGAAAAAGTTTTGAGAACCTACTGGCTGAATCCGGAGCAAGAGAAATACTGGTATTCTTCAGGCAGTGCCATTATGGACTATAAACCGTACTGCACCCAGCTGGTTGAATGCGCAACCGTGGAGCAACTCTCCGACTTTGCCCGGAATTTGGTTCTGTAAAACAAATATTTGGGTCATTAAAATATGTAAGGGCGCTCCGGTCCATGCCTTGTAAAGTCTACGCAATATGGTATAGTTATCAGTTATCCGGTATCGATCTTTGCTGAAAGCCTCGCTTTCTATTGTTCGTTGCCCATCAATCGGACTAATTTTAAATTGTGAATTGCTAATTGAGAATTATTAATGAATTCTTGCTTATTTAAGCACTTATAACCCTTCAGGGAAGGTTTTGAAAACAAGATCACCATTTTAACTCAAGTTTCGCACCCTTGTTTTATGCTATCAGTGGCTCTGCAGTTCACTGAGGAAGATGACTTTTACATAAAAGCTATTAGCTACTGGTAGCTTTTAGCTTTAAACTGAGCACCTTCGTTACGTTTACATCAAGACTCAAAATAATGGAGCGAAGCGAGTCGTATCAAAGCTAGCAACTGATCGCTAATAGCCAAATGCTTTTAACTGAATAGCTGATGGTGGTTTTACACCATATAAATCATCTACTGCAAAAACAGCTGCGAAACGTGAGTTTTAATCGAATAATTTAGCGGAGAGCCGGTATGTCAGATAAAATAGTCTACGAGGATAAGTTTTTTCAAGTTGTAAGCCCTCAATACCCTTTGAATTGTCGAGATGATGGAGGACACTTGGTTTTGCTTAAAAAAGAGACTGTTAAGGATCGTTCTGAAATGGATTGGCAAGAGGCCATAGATTTTATCCGAATTTCCATGATGGTAGGGAAGGCCATGTACGATGTTCTTGGGGTGGAGCGTATGAATTACGAAGATTTGGGCAACTGGGGTGTGGATAAACCCATGGGATCAACCATGCATCTGCATTTCTTCGGTCGTGCGAAAGAACAAACCCATCAGGTTCGCGGAAGTCATATGATGATTTATCCGGAAGGACATAAAATTTACAAGGGTCATCTGAAACCCTTCACTGATGAAGAAGTTGATACCTTGAAAAAGGAACTTGAAATCATTGCCAAGGAAGAAAAATATATAAAAATGGCTGAAGCTGCAGGCATCTGAGCCTCATCGAATCTCGCCGATTACGCCCGCCCAGGTAAATCTGTCGTTGTAGAGGGTTACTCACTGTGATACAGTAAACGAGGCAGCATGCTTTGATTGGCTGAATCGAACCTCATTGAAGAACGATCAAACAACATTGCGGCTAAAACGCCCGGGGTTGCATTTTCTGCAATGTTAACTGTCATCGAAACAATACACCTATCAAAAACCTAAGCATTTATGGCTGAACAACAAACCACGCTATCCATTGATTTTTTGGCGGAAAGCGTGGCCAGAAAATACACCATGCCCGGCAAAAGCGACAAAAGGAACATCGGGCTGGAACTTGAGCTTTTTCCGATGAAAGCGGATGAAGCGGGATATTACAGGGTTGCTGACATTATAAACGAGCAAATGAACGGAACCTATGATCTGCTCTACACCAATTCATTGTGTCGCTGCAGTATGTTTGATCCTGACAAAAAGTTGGATGTGCCTCGTTTGAATTCGGCAGCCGGTGGGATCGTTACCTTTGAACCGGGTGGACAGATTGAGTACAGTTCTGGGGTGGATACTGATTTGAACAAGGTGGTTAATGAGCTCATCATGCATATGTCGGAATTGGAAAATGTCCTGGCCGGCAAAGGGCACAGGTTTTTCTTTGGTGCCCTCAATCCTTGGCAATCGGTTGATGAAGTTGGACTGAAAATGAGAAAGCCACGTTACCTGGCCATGGATCGCTTTTTTAACCAAATCGGGCCTTATGGTCGGCAAATGATGAGGCTTTCAGGTTCGATCCAGGTGAATCTGGATTTTGGAAATTCAGAAACGATAACAAAGCGGTGGATAGTAACAAATTTGTTGTCGCCCGTCTTTAGTGCGATATTCGGAAACTCACCTTTTCTGGCAGGTAAAGCAAGCGGGATGAAGAGCTATCGAACGGTTATCTGGCAGAATCTGGACAAGACCAGAACCGGTTTTCCACACCTTAGAATTGGCCAGCCACGTATCGAATCTATCATTGAACAATACCTGGAATTTGCTCTGAATGCCAATGTCTTCACACTTCCGGATGAAAGCGGCTGCCTGGTTTATCGGCAGAATGACATTTCCTTTAAATCCTGGTTGGAAAATGGCTATAATGGTTATTTCCCATCTATTGAGGACTGGGAGGCACATCTCACAACGTTGTTTCCCGATGTCAGGGCCAAAGGTTTTTTGGAATGTCGTTTTATTGATGGCCAGTCCAAACCTTGCTGGGCTATCCCCGCAATTGTTGCTACAGCCCTTATCTATGACGAAAAGGCGACAGAAAAAACGATCTCCCTGCTTTCTCCCTACCAGGGTGAGTTGGAAAAAATGGCTTTCACTGCTGCGTCAACAGGTGTAGAGGCCTTCCCTGAATTGTGTCGGGAGGTTTTTGAGCTTGCCCTTAATACCAGTCAATACCGGATTGATTCCGATTTGCTGGCTTATTGCGAACGTTTTTTTCAACATTTTACACTGCAAAAAAAGAATCCGGCGGATGATTTGTTATCTATCAATAACGGATTAATATTTGCAGCAGATCAATACATTGAATACGAAGACAAACTTTTTGATATTATTCAGCCTCCGGCTCATGTGGCTGCAAAAAATGCCAATGAATTAGCCTGGGGCTGCAAATGCTGAAACCAATGGTTCATTAAAACACAGTGGGAGGTTCAAATGAACACGAAAAGGATCAAGCAGATAGTAATACTAACGGCTTTGATAGCTTTAGTGGCTTTGTTTTTCATCTTCGATTTAAAGCAATACCTGACACTTGAGTATATCAAAAGCCAGCAGCAAGCGTTTGCTGACTACTATAGTGAAAACACGGTTTTGACGATTGCGATTTACTTTGTCATTTACGTCATCACAACCGCGTTATCACTGCCGGGTGCCGCTGTTCTTACCCTGGTTGGAGGTGCTCTTTTCGGGTTGGTAACCGGAACCATCGTCGTCTCTTTTGCCAGTACCCTGGGGGCAACCCTGGCATTCCTGGTATCCAGGTTTTTACTGGGAGACTATGTGCAAAACAAGTTTAGTGATAAGTTAAAAGTAATCAATCAAGGGATAGAGAAAGAAGGAGAATTCTATCTCTTTACGTTGCGATTGGTGCCGCTGTTCCCTTTTTTTCTCATCAACCTGGTCATGGGGCTTACCCCAATTAGGACATTTAAATTTTTTATAGTTAGTCAGCTTGGAATGTTACCCGGCACTATTGTGTATGTTTTTGCAGGAACCCAATTGGCTCAAATCGATTCGTTGCAGGGAATCCTTTCTCCAGGCTTAATTGGCGCATTCGTATTGCTGGGAATCTTTCCCTTGCTTGCAAAAAAGACGCTGGAACTTATCAAGCGGAGAAGGGTGAGTACCACCTGATCCTTATCAAACCATATCAATTTCTGAGGAGGCACATGAAAAAGGTGTCATTATCTTTTGGATTTATTGTGATAGTCGGTTTGCTGATAATTCCAAATGCATTTGGATTTGATCAGAGCCACAGCTTATTTGACAGTGTCCTAAAACAACATGTTGTGGTGAATGGACCTCAAAGCTCGGTCCAGTATGGAGAGATCAAAAAAAATCCCGATCAGTTGGATAGCTATATTAGAGAGCTGGAAGCTGTCTCTGCTGGGGAGTTTTCGGGTTGGACCGAACCACAGCAGATTGCCTTTTTAATTAACGCGTACAACGCTTTAACCATTAAGCTGATTCTTACCAAATATCCCGATTTAAAGTCGATTAAAGACCTGGGTGGTTTTTTCTCCGGTCCCTGGAAGGTTAAGTTTTTCATTTTGTTCGGTGAGAAACACCATTTGGATCACATTGAGCACGAACTCTTGCGAGTCAACTATACGGAACCGCGAATCCATTTTGCTCTGGTATGTGCTTCAATCGGTTGTCCGCCTTTGATTACGGAAGCATATACCGGGGATCGCCTCGATGAACAATTGAATCGATCTATGATTTCGTTTTTAAGGGACCCGGAACGAAACAGATATGATGAAGCGGGCAACACCTTGTATCTATCATCGATCTTTAAATGGTTTTCTGAAGATTTTACCAAGGTAAAACCTTCGGTTGAGGCGTTTGTCGCTCCCTGGATTAGCGATGACAAAGCTACACAGGATTTAATTGCCAGCGAAAAGGTGGATGTGGAGTATCTGGATTACGACTGGTCGTTGAATAGATCGAACTAATCTATTTTTTCAGGAATTAACAGCATGAATAAAGATATACCGGATATCGGAGAAAAGATTCCTGATTTTGTTGTTCAGGATTCGAATGAAAATCAGTTTTCACTGTCAGAGGCGCTGAACGATACTACATATTTGATGCTGGTTTTTTACCGGGGACACTGGTGACCTTTCTGCGTCGGCCAGTTGGCTGAAATAAGTAAACATCAGGTTACGCTTAGCGGTCTGCAAACCAAGGTGGTTATTATTTCTGCAGATGAACCCAAGCAATCCCGCTCTTTCAAGGCAGAAAAGTCGTTTCTGTTCACGGTCCTATGCGATTCCGACAGAAAGGTGATAAAACAGTTCAATCTTCTAAATCCCTATGAGCATGCGGGAATTGCCTACCCTGCCATATTCATTATCAAACCGGGTGGAATAGTAGGCTATCGTTCTCTCGACAGAACAGCCAGCAGAGTTGATCTCACCGAAGTGTTAAACTATTTGAAAACCGTGAACGTCAATCCGGACCACACCCTGCGCTCAGAATCCAAGAAAAATGTAATCATTCCCAAGCGCAGTGATCTCTGGCAACTGACGAAAAACATGTTTGGTCGGGGAAATCTTGAGGATTGGAAGCACTACATCGGGTATCCGCTTGTTCTTCTCAGGTTGCTTTTCCGCAAAAAAAAGGTATGAAGAAACTCCTGGTTGTTGGAGGCGTATTGTTTGTAATGTTGATGCTTTACGCCGGTTGGATAAAGCTCCGAAGTTTGGATGTTGATGATGGCGGACTGCCGCTGGCCATCCGCTGGGAAGGTTTCTATCACGATATGAATTTAAGGGATGTTGGCTCCAGTATTAACCGGTGCCTGGGAGAAAACCTTCTGGCAGAAACGGTTGTTTCTCGCTCAGCTGGCTGGTTTTCCGGTTGGAGTTGTGACAAGGTCGGTAATCCGGATGTGATCTACTCACTTAACTATTCTCCAAAACGGGAAGAACGCTATTTTTGTCAATCGGATAGCGGTAAAACTATTGGTCGTTTTTTTAATCCTGACATCCAATTCAAAGATCTGGAATTTATCGAAAACTGGCAGGACCCCAATGTTCGAACAGCGGCATGCCGTGCCCTTAGTGACATGTTTCTTTCGATCCTGGAAGACAAAAAGATGCTGATTCATTGCGACGCGGGCAGGGACAGAACAGGAACCTATTCGGCGTTGTTAGCCTCAATGGCGGCAGAAGCTGAAGACCGGCTTGATTTGCAAATGCTGGACGCCATTGAATGCGACTACAGAAAAACAAAGTCTCTCTCAAAAGAGAAATACGGAAGAATGAAACAGTTTATTAAATCCCTGCAAGATGAGGGCGGTGTTGCTTCGTTTATTCAACAAACTTGCTCCATTCAACCCCAGGTCACCTCCCGGGTCGCTCAAAAATTGCTTCGCAACTAGTCACAATAATTAGAAACATTATGCCAACAGCTCTTTTGCTTTCTGCAGTCTGGCGGCAATATCTATATTTTGTGGACACAATTTTGAAGCCTGCTTAAGGTCATCATTCTCAAAAGCTTTGTGGGTAGCCGCAAGTGATTGGTAGCTGTTTTTGGCTCGTTTTTGATCCCCATAGTTTTCGTAGTACATCAGGTATCGTAATTGATCCGCTATCCTGGTATTTCCATTGATCGCAGATTCACAAATGTGCGAACAACCGTTACAAGCCAGGTGATCAGTATAAGCTGCCAATTGATTCAGCTGGTGGAATTCACTCGCACTCAGTTTTGTTGCAGTTCTCGCTGCATTTGCATTTTCAACGACCTGTTGGACATTTTGCATTTCTGAGACAATGGTATCGATGCGTTCGTCCTCCCAAACCGATTTCAATTTGGCTTGGGCTAACGAAAAGTTCCTGGAACGAAACTTTACCACCGCTTCCTCATCGGAAGATACGCCACCCATGGTTTTCATGGCGATTAAACCAATACCGGCGCGTTTGCATTCATCAATTGCCTTGTTAAGTTCTCGATCCCCGTACCTGCGAAAATTGTAGCGAAACATAATGGCATCAATACCGCCAACCTGCACGGCCTTTTTCATGGAACCAACCACATCACCACTGTGAATGGAATAACCGAAAAAACGGGTTTTTCCGGATTTTTTTAACGAATCGGCAACCTTTAAATAATCCTGGGAGAGATCACCTGGCCCGTTAATTCCGTGTATCAGATACAGATCCAAATAATCCGTCTTTAGTTGACGAAGGCATTTATCGGCTTCTTCTTTAAAACCATTAGCCGTCCAGGCGCCGGATTTGGAAGTGATCCAGAGCTTTTTTCTGTCTCCAATCTGGCTAATAAAATTTGCAATCGCCTTGTGCGATGATCCCCACCCGTAGCTGATAGCAGTATCGATCCAGTAAATACCCTCTTTAAAACAACGATGCATGATCTTGTCATATGTTGTATCCATTGACTGGGCCGTACCTAAGTGCAGGATTGGCAGGGAATCGCCTGTCGAACCGAATTTCCGGTGCGGGATTTTTCCCGCAGCAAAGGCAGGAGTCGCCAGTTTGCCGGCTGAAGTAAGACCCAAACCTGCGGCAGAAATCATCGCACCTTTGATAAAACTCCGCCTTTTGATTTCTTTTTTTTCCATAAGACTCCACAAAAAGAAAATTATGATGAAACAACCAGTTTTTTCAAACAAAGAGATGTGTTGGTTCAGTTTGGACTATCCTTCCTCCTGATAGCGATATTTTAACAACAGTTTTCGATATTGGGATCGACTTTCGCCCACCGCTGTAACATACACAGCAGCCTGATCCGAAACGGGGCATTCAGTTTGACAAATGCCACAACCGATGCAGAGATCGGGTACAATAAAAGGTTTGTTCAGAATAACCAGCTCGCCAAAAACGTCTTTCGACTCCATATCCTTGGTTTGTATAGCCTTCGGTGCAACCGGACAGACTTCTTCGCAGACCACACAGGGAATCTCATTGGCCCAGGGCAGGCAGCGGTTGGTATCGATAAAAGCAGTGCCTAAACGAATAGGTCCGTTGCTTTCATAAGGACCTTTTCCCATTTTTTCAGTCACTGTTGTTTTACGTATGGCACCTGTAGGGCACACTTCGGAACAAAGCGTACATTTTTGCTGGCAGTGTCCAATATTGAATTTCATGACGGGTGTCCACAAAGCCTCAAATCCGCCTTCCAGAAAACCAGCGGGTTGCAAAACATTTGTAGGACAGATATTGAGACATTGGTCGCATTTAATACATTTGGCGAGAAATTCGTTTTCCTCCAGCGAACCCGGCGGTCTGATCATCAGCGGGGAATAGGCATCGTCCGAGGTTTTTCCGTTAATTTTAATCAGCGGATAGCTTAACAAACCAAGCACTCCTGCAAACACCAGCTTGCGCTTCGAATAGTCCGGAGCAGGTTTGACCTGGTTTTGGTCGAGGTTCAACATTGAGTAACGAATGGCATCCTCGGGACAATCGTCCAGGCAATTCAGGCAAACCAGGCATTCACTGAGACGCAGTTTTCCTTGTGGATCAGAGGCCCCCTCGCAACGTGTCAGACAAACATTGCAATCCGTACATTTTTCGATATCCCGATTGATTCGCAGCAGTGAAAATCGACTGAGAAATCCCAGCAGAGCACCGGTCGGACAAAGAACGCGGCAGAAAAAACGAGGATACCAGATGTTGATAGCAAGGATTCCGATAAAAAGAATGCCAATCCAGAATGAGCCCAAAAATATCCTTTCAGTGGTTCCCGGCCTGAAGGTTAACATCTCGATAACACTGTCCGGAGCAAAAGCGCCCAAGGTGCCGATCAACATGTCCCAGGTTGGAATTATGATTGTGGAAAATGATCGATAGAGAACCGCAAGCGGATCAAGCAAGCCAATTTGCAAAGCTCCGAAGGTACCTGAAATCAAAAACATTACCAGTAACGAGTATTTTATGAACTGACGGGATCTGTAAGCATTCTTCTCTCGTTGCTGCTCTGATTTTCTGTTGTTGAATAACCAACCTGTAAATTGATGCAGGGTCCCCAGGGGGCAGATCCAATTGCAGAACACACGGCCAAAAAGAAAGGTCAAAACAAGTATCAGTAATGACCAGCCCAAAAAACCATAGACAAAACCAGTGGATAGCAAAGTAGATATGAAGACGAGAGGATCAAGCTCCAATAATCGCGAAACCGGGTAGCCGAATATTCTGGACGTCCAGGCTGCGTAAAGGGATAAAACAAAAAAAATGAAGAATACGACCTGACTCAGAATCCGGGCATTGGTTAAACGCAACAGGGAATATTTCATATAACCTCTCTTATTCTGCCGCTGGGATCAATTTTCCCCGCCCCTTTTAATTCGGACTTCATTAAATATTCCGGAAGATCCCTGCCCCTCTCCAAAAGATTGATTACAGCCCAGGCATCGATGGCTACCGGATCGGTACCTGCAATAACAGTCTGCTTCATTTCAACATCACTGGGAATACCACCGGTTGGACCGTTGCGCATCAAGACCCGTGTACCATCCAGTATGGTTAAGGTAGGTCGGATCATAATGGCCAGATCGGAGATGATCTCATGAATGTCTTGATGGAATTGATTCCGTTTACCTCCCAGGAGACCATACCAGTTTTTAATCCCCAGGGAAGCACCGCTTAAATTATGATCTTTGACCGGCGCTATTCCAATTACCTTGGTGACGTTTCGAAAGGGGCGATGAAAAAAAGACCAGTTTTTTATCAACACAGCATCCGGTGTGTGCAGGTTTTGAAATGCATTGCCATCCGGAAGATACACTCGGGCTCCGGCATCTTCTACTGCTCGCTTGATACCGCTTTTTTCGAAACAGTCAGCAGGCGATTCGATAGGATTGTCAGCCACCTTAACTTCTGCTGCCCGACAATCCTTGAAGAGCATTTGCACCAATTCAAAAATAATCTCCGGATGGGTGGTTGCTCCCAGGTTTGGAGAACGATCAAAAGCAGCATTAGGTTTTACCAGAACCACGTCCCCCGGTTTGATAAATCGTTTTAGGCCTCCAATAGCATCAAGTGCTTTTCTGAGTATGACGCCGGTTTCTCCCTGTCTGCCTATGCCGACATCCGGAAAGGAGTTGTCTGGCTCGATACTGAAATCTTGGAGGGTGTAAACTTCCGGCTTGGGCAAACTTCTCAAACCCGTTTTGTCTTTTAAAGAAAAAAGGTAATCCTCCGGGGCGAAAGACAAATAACCCATTCCTGCGGTCAGCCCGGCCATGGTGGCAGCCCTGGTGATGAATTGACGCCTGCTCAGCGGTTTTTTCCCTTTTGCATTAGTTTTCGATTCCTGATTCATTGGCCAGAATAGCAGAAGTTTGTTGAATATATTGCTGGGCTACATCGACATTTTTCATTTTTTCCACGCCATAAATCACCGAACCTTCCTGGCGAATAACAAACCAGGTTTTTAAATACAAATGTTGCATGACGGCAAAATTTGGAGTGCTTCTTATTGTTTTGTAATCATATTGTTGCTCTTGAACCAGTCTGGAAAGTAAACCGGGTTCCTGACCTCCTTCTGAGAGTCTGTGAATAAAAACCCGCCCTGACGATCCAGGATCAGGAGTGCCAAACCAAAAATGACGTGCGAAATCAAACTGAAAAACGTTTTTATTCTGATAGCTGATAAAAGCAGGATTGATCTTTAGTTTTTCTGTCAGAATATTGTACTCAAAGGGTATGTCCGATTCTGCCTGGGGAAGTGATACCAGGAGTTTCATAATTTCTTCCGCTTTGGTACTTATCACCGGTGATTCCCGGTTGCCAATTAATCGGGCGAAAAACCTGCCTTTCCGTCCGACTGCTCCAGCCCTGTTAACAATATAAACAACGCTTTCATGGTTTTTCACCGTTGCATTGGGAGAGACATACTCTGCAAAAACCCCCAGGCTGCCTTTCAAATCTCCTTGGTCGTAGAGTTCAATACCAATTTCATTGGTTCTTTCAGCATCGACAATACGAATAAACTGAAGATTTTTAAATCCTTGCTGCAGGAATTTGTCGGCCTCGCCGTTAATCTTCTCAAACAAGGTATCGGCATTGAACTCTTTAAGGGAGCTGTTTACCTGCCAGGAATCGTTTAAGATATCGGTGGCAAGCAACCCGGTATTCGGAGCGGAGGTTGGTCCTTGACCTTGCCCCTCGGACCAGCGTTGTAATGGTGGATGGTATATTTCTGAAGTAATAATGCCTGTGTCCAGGTATTTATCCGGTAAATCCCTGTCTTCCGGGTTGTATTCATTCCGTTGCAGGGAAATCCAGCCTATAACCAGTATCAACCCGGTGATGATTATTGATGAGATAATCAATTCAGCTGGTGGGATGTGGGACCTGTTAACGCGACGTTTACGCCGGTTAAATAGCGCTTCGGATTTCAATCGGTGCATCCTGAAGTAATTTGCTGACAGTCTATATAGGTGTGTTAACTATATCAAAGCAAGCTCAATTTGATAACAGAAAATGTATCTTTGAAGTTAAGAGACGAAACTTACAGGCTGAAGATACATCATCCAGCCTGAATGGTTGGTTTTGGGATCAGCAAAAGAAAGAAGGGAAATTAAAATCCTTCCAGTCGCATGGAATTCTTATCACTGCATATGTAGGCGTACGCGCTGTGGTTATGAATCGATTCAAAATTTTCCACGCTGATGGAAAACCAGGTGATATTATCATCCTTTTCCAAGTACAGGGCAATGTCTCGTACAATGTCTTCGACAAACTTTGGATTGTCATATGCTTTTTCAGTGACTGCCTTTTCATCTGACCGTTTCAAGATGGAATATAGTTCACATGAGCCGGCAGACTCAACCATGGTAATCATCTCTTCCATCCAGATAAACTCCTTAAAACGGGTCAACAATGTCACTTCACCCCTTTGGTTGTGGGCACCGTAGTCGCTTATTTCTTTGGAACATGGGCAGAGGGAGGTGATTGGAACCTTTAATTCCAAAAGAATATCGGCGTCTCCGTTCTCAAGGGTTTTGGCAATAAATCCGCAATTGTAATCCATCAGACCGACAGCGCCGCTAACCGGTGCTTTTTTCTCAATAAAATAAGGGAAGCGTACTTCGATATGTGCTGATTTTGCTCCCAGTTGTCGTTTCATTTCTTCCAAAATCATGGAAAATGATTTTAGCGATACCTCATTACGAAACACATGAAGCATTTCGATGAATCGACTCATGTGGGTTCCCCTGGCTTCTTGTGGCAAGTCTACAAACATGTCGATGGACGCGGTTGTTGACTGGTATTGATTCGCTTTATCCAAAACGGTAATGGGGTACTTGATTCCCTTTACCCCAACCCGGTCTATGGCTATATTTCTGTAATCTTTGGTGTTTTGCAAGTCTATCATTTGATTTCCTTTTGAAGTTCTACTCTTGACTCGGAATCAGGCAACTTGTCCGTTTAAAAGACGCTTGTTAAGTTGATACCTTGAAACGATTTGTTTTTAATTTCCGGGAAAGTCATCCCGGAACGATTTTCAATTGTCTTAAAAGTTTTGTTGTGGGTTACAATATTAAATCCTTCGTCCAATCTGAGTTTGTAAGCGGTTTTAAAAAAAGCATGAGGCCCAACTGGTCTTTTTCCTTCCGTTTTGATGAACTTCCGTGTTTTCTTGCCTGGCCCCTGGTTTTTTTGCTCTCATTCACAAAAATAACTCCCAACCAGGTGGCTTTTGTATCATTTCTTAGCGGAATGGGATTTCTGGTCGCTTTATTCCTTGATTATCTAGCCTTGTATCCCCTGCCGATGTTTGGTTTACTTGCGGCACGAATTGTTCTTGACTGCGTGGATGGACAGTTAGCACGATATACAAACAAAACCTCCAACCTGGGCGCCTTGTATGATTTAATGTCCGATTTCATTTTTGCCATCGGCTTGTTTCTTTGTCTGGGGTACGTCCTCATCGTTCATCAGGAAACAGCATCCGACATGGTGATTCCAACAGCCTCCGTAGCCCTGTTCTGCTTTTTGACCTCTTCCACGGCGTTTTCTTACATCTCAGCACTGGAACGATCTTCAGGCCTTTATCCTTCGGAAGTCCGCAGACGATTCGTCGGCCGATTGGAAAATGACCGTCCCGAAAGTGCCTTTTACGGATTCAAACTGGCTGTATTTAATCTTTTATTTCGCTATAGCTGGCGAATCATTTCCTATTTCAGTTTTTTATTGGTGGTAAATCCTGAAAAGTCGGATCTCCATGCATCAGCCCTCGGTATTTTATCTCCTTTGGAATTTGGCATGCATCTGGCTGTCCTGGCGATTATAATACTGTTTCAGGTGAACCTGGTGTATTTTCTAATATTTGAAATCATTGCCTTTTGCGCCTTGTTCCTTGTTCTGCTTTATCACTATCGCTAGCAGTAAAAGAGGTGAACGTTCATTATTTAACCACCCGGTATTTCAGCAGCAATGTGTTCGCCTCGTTAAGTGTTTCCAGGCTTTCCAGTTTTAATGTTACTCTTTCGCCAAAACTTGTAGCCAGATGCATTCCATCCGGCATTAGCAGCGGTTCGATAGTCAAATAAATATCATCAACCAGATTGTGCTCAAAGCATTGGGCATTGATTTGGGGGCCGCCCAGCAGGGCGACATGACCAACATTTTCTTGAGCCAGTTGAAACAAAAGCTCTTTGATGGAACCCTGGTGAAAACTAACTTTTTCGTTTTCCCGGAACGTGTCAGGGTTATTAGTCATCACATAAAAACGTACTCCCTGGTATGGCTTGCTGCCAATCGATCGATAGGTATTAGCCCCCATTATTACTGTTCCAATATTCCTTGTCTTTTCCAAAAACTGCTCTCGATCTTCTTCCGAACTCCAGTCAAAGGAGTTCTCGACTATATTCTGCGCCACCACCCCATTCATGGACATAACCATTAGCAAAGAGACTTTTGGGTAAATAACATTGTTAGAGTCGATCATAAAAGAGACGTTTCCGGGAGTTAAGTATTTTGAAGATGGCTGCCTGTTCTCATCTTAAGGAAAAATGAGATGGCTATGCCAATGAGAAAAGCGATGCCGGTGAAAACCAGGTTCTTGGGATCTGTAAAAGAACTTCCGAGCAAGACAAAGGTCACGAGTCCGGGCATAATTCCAAAAAAAGTGCCCAAGGCAAAATCCAGCTGCCTGAGGTTCCGAAAACCAGCCATAAACCCTACCATATCAAAGGGCATGTATATCAGTCGCAAGATAAGGATCGACATAAATTGGTTTTCATAAATTCTTCGATCCAGGACGGGAATGACCTTGTTGCGGCGAATCAGGTTTTCTATGATATCTTTTCCAAAATAGCGGCCCACAATAAAACTCACATTAGCACTGAGATTTTCACCGATTATAGTGTAGGCAATTCCCCATATGGGTCCAAATAAAGCTCCTGACAAAGCTGTTAGCAAGGTTGCCGGAAAAAGGATTAACGGGCGGATTATATAAACCAGAATGTAGGCAAGTGGAGCCATGATGCTCCAGCGTTGAATAAAATCCTCAATCAAGTGTTGCAAGTCGATAAAGGTCAGATCTGATTTCAGGAAATTATAGAAAAACACCAAAATGCCACAAAACCAGAATCCCAATAAAGTCAAACGAGTATATTTATGATTCATGAATATCCACCATGCTTGGAGCCAGCGAGTTTGACATCGGACCAACTATCAATTTGTTTTTAAAATACAAAGCTGCAAAAACTTGACCTAAATGCAGATAGCCGGGATAAGCTGTCAGGTGCGGAAATTTCAGCCTGGTAAACATATTCCCTTCCGGATCAGGGTCGAAGTTTTTATGTTTTCCTGAATCGCCCGTCTCTTAAACTTCAGTGTAGTAAGGATCTTCAGGGTTGTAAAACCTGGAATTTCGGGGCGGGGCAACAGGAACTTTTGGTTGACACAGGCTCCGAAGATTATGATATAATAGACCATAAAAGTTACTTACTTTACTGATACAGAACAGGGGGCTGACTGCATTCATAGGAAGTTAGGCCTTTACAGTTAGATTGCAGTTGCAATGATTCTCCTGCTCCTGTTTTTTGCAACCTCATTTCAAAAAAATCAAAATGGCTGAACTTGAACTTGCTGAAACTAATCAGTATCTGACATTTCAATTGTCAGAAGAAATATTTGCACTGGATATAGCAAAGGTGCGTGAAGTTTTAGAATACACCAAGGTAACTAAGGTTCCCCAAACTCCCGAAATGATGATCGGTGTGATCAATCTCAGGGGGAGTGTGGTTCCTGTTATTGATTTAAGGTTGAAATTCGGAATGGGGATGAGCGAACGAACCGTAAACACCTGTATTATCATTATTGAAGTCTCTATTGACGGAGAGATTAACCTGATTGGTGCCCTTGTGGATTCTGTAAAGGAAGTTATGGATATGGATTCGGATCATATTGAACCTCCTCCAAAAATAGGAACCCAATTGAATACTGAGTTTATAAAAGGAATGGGAAAGCAAAACGAACAATTTGTCATCATTCTGGATATTGAAAAGATTTTTAGTGTAGACGAGCTTTCAATGGTGCAGGCTGTTTCCAATGAAGCTTCAGCAGCTGTGGAAGCAGAGGAAGAAACCGCCAGCTGACAAGTCATGCAAGCCCTTTAGCAAAAAGGGCTTGCATTATGTTCGTATCCCAACTCCCCGGTTCATCAAGTATAAAGCCCACCCCCATAGCAAGGCAATAAAGAGGGCAATCATGCCATAGGTCTCGACCAGTCCAACATCCGAAACTCCAAGAATGCCATATCTGAATCCATTGACCATGTATACAATGGGGTTTGCCTTGGAAACAGCAGCCCAGAATGGCGGCAGCAGATCAATAGAGTAAAAAACTCCTCCCAGGTAGGTCAAAGGCGTTAACACAAAGGTCGGAATGATGGATATATCATCGAATTTGTTGGCGAAAATTGCATTGATAAATCCGCCTAAGGAAAAAAGAATGGCAGTAAGAAATACAATGCTGACTGTAACGAGAAGATTAAAGACAGAAAGCTTGGTAAAAAACAAGGCCAAGACGGTAACAATTGCTCCTACTGAAATCCCTCGTGCCACACCCCCCATGACAAATCCGCTAATGATAATATAGTTGGGAAGTGGTGAGACGAGCATCTCTTCCACACTTCGTTGAAACTTAGAACTAAAAAAGGATGACACCACGTTGGAATAGGAATTGGTGATAATGGACATCATAATCAAGCCGGGAACAATATATTGCATGTAATCGTAACCACCCATTTCACCGATTCGGGACCCAATCAATTGACCGAAAATCACAAAATACAGAACCACGGTAATAGCCGGCGGAATTAAAGTTTGTATCCAGATCCTTAAAAATCGTTTCACTTCTTTGACAATGATGATGCGAAAAGCGATGTATTGTTCTTTGAAATTCATATTTCCTTTTCAATGGGAGCACATTTAGTCAGCAATGATCTGTCTCGAAACTGCCCTATGTCTCATGAGACACGGGGTGATGGTTTTCTATCCTGCCGTTCCGGACCAGGTTCACAAAAAGCTCTTCCAGTCTGTTGGTTTTGTTGCGCATGCTTTTAACTTTGATGCCGGATTTTTCCAGGGAATTAAAAATATCGTTAAGTGAACGATCCTTGGTGATATCCACTTCCAGTGTTGTCGAGTCCACCAATCGAGAGTTGCAGTCGGGAAGATCAGGAGGAGAATGCAATCCGGATTCGAGATCCAACACAAATGTCTCTTTATCCAGCTTGGCTAACAGCGCTTTCATGGTAGTGTTTTCAACAATTTCCCCATGATTGATGATAGCGATGGTACGGCACAATTGTTCTGCCTCTTCAAGATAGTGGGTAGTCAGTATAATTGTGGTACCGTTTCGATTTATCTCTTCCAGAAAATTCCACATGGAACGTCTCAGTTCGATATCAACACCGGCTGTGGGTTCATCCAGGATAAGCAGTTTGGGTTCATGCACCAAAGCCCGGGCGATCATCAAACGCCTTTTCATCCCGCCGGAAAGCATTCTGGATGGTTCGTCCCGTTTATCCCAGATATCAAGGAGTTTCAGATACTTCTCGGCCCGCTTCAATGATGTTCCGGAGTCGATACCAAAATACCCGGCCTGATAAAACAAAATGTCTTTTGCTCTTTCGAAGAAATTAAAGTTGAATTCCTGTGGAACAACACCGATGTATTTCTTTGCCAGGGTGAAATTTACATCAATATCATGACCAAATATGCTGACCCTGCCCGCTGTTTTGTTGATAAGTGAACTGATAATGCCAATAGTAGTGGACTTCCCTGCTCCGTTAGGTCCCAGCAAGGCCATAAAGTCGCCTTGTTTAACATCGAAACTGATCCCCTTAAGGGCTTCAATGCCTTCATCGAAGGTTTTTTTGAGATTACGAACAGAAAGAGCAAGGTTCATTTAATTCTCCTGGAAGTGGACGCCAAAAACAGCTAAAAAACGTTGCATATCTTACTTTGATATAACCAGGGATTGAAAACGTCAAACCGTATTAAAGATAATCCGGATCAGCCTTCTGCAAGGCGTGGGCTCCTTCTTTTAGATTATAAAGGTTTTTATAACTATTTTTATACAAAGGGTGGGCAGCTGTATTGTCCATGGGACCTGACCCGCAATAAAGAAATATAAGCGTGGATTTGGGGGCTGCCCGGTTGGAATACGCTGTGCATTTCTTTTCTCAACCATGGCAGCAGGTGAGTTCATTTGATTTGATGGATTTGCTTCTGGTTTAAAAAAGTGTATAAAAATCAGTTGCTAACACTGGTTTTTTTCAAAGGTTTGTCATCCAATAAAATAAGACTTTTTAAAGATGAGGAAAAATACGACGCTTTGGAGTCGGCGGTTATTGATTGTGCTGGCTGGAACTATCTTTTTAAGCGGTTGTAGCTGGTTCAAAGATGATTGTAACTCCCGTAAACGCAAATTGCCTTGAAATCCAAGATATGCAGGTGGGTCACCTGTGATAAACGTTTTGGATGTTGATCAACAGGGAAGTTGACTTCAGTTTTGAGTAAGCAAGGCAAATGATTTTATACAAACACCGGATGAATCGTTTATTTCAACCGGTGTTTACTCCCGCCAAAGATATCCTCTGTGATAAGGTCTGCAGTCTTCTTGATTTTCATCGCCGCAGTTTTCCTGCCAACCGCAATCCCGGCCAAAATAAGGTCCCATACAATGATTGCAGGCGAGTTTCATTTGTAATGACCAGTGTTCGAAGGCCATTTTTATAAAAATCATTAGGGAGCGATCTCTTATTCGGGCAAGGATATTGCAGAATTCGGCTTTATGATCAAACAATTAACCCAAGCCATTTAACAACTGTATTAGGAGAATTTTATGCCAATTGCGGAAGGAAAAGCAGCACCTGATTTCACGCTAAAAGATCAAAACGACAAGGAAGTGTCATTATCCCAATTCAAAGGGAATATCGTTGTGGTGTATTTTTACCCCAAAGACAATACACCTGGTTGAACCAAAGAAGCCATTGGATTTCGTGAGTTACACGAAACATTTGAAGCAGAAGGGGCTGTTATCTTGGGAATATCTCCCGACAGCACAGCATCCCATGTGAAGTTTATTGAAAAACAGGATTTGAATTTTACCCTGTTATCAGATCCGGAGAAGAAGGTGATGTCTGAATACGGTGCCTTTGGAGAAAAAATAATGTACGGCAAAAAAACGGTAGGTGTAATTCGTTCAACGGTGCTGGTTGATAAGGAAGGAAAGGTTTTTAAGCATTGGAAACGAGTCCAGAAAGCTGCGGATCATCCTGCCAAGGTTCTGGATGTTATTCAAAAGGATATGAAAGGGTAGGTTGGCCGGTGTAAAATGTCTTTTGGTCCGCCCGCTTCAGGCAAAGTCGGATGCAGGGCGGATCGGCGAGAAAACCACAAGCACTCGCCCTGCTGGGGATTTTATTACTCATCATCGAGTGTTTTCAGATTCCTCAAATGGCTGACATCTCCAAATGTATGCAAGGCCCAGCCGTTACTTCCCTTAGCGAATATATTTAACCCACAATTCCAAATCTTGTAAAACCTGGGAGCCGATAGTCCTAATCCTGTGACATATCTGAAAAATCCGTCGAGCACACCGCCGTGTGTAACCACGATAATTGACTCTCCAGGGTGATTGGAAGCCAATTCATTAATGCACTCAATGCTTCGATTGTAGCGCTGCCGGATGCTTTCTCCTTCGGGAACTTTGTATTCGGCATCTCCGGATTTGAAATGTTCGTAGTCTGACGGATAGCTTTCGCTCATCTGCTGGATGGTCAACCCTTGGAAAATACCAAGATGTCGTTCCCGCAAACGAGCATCAGTTAGTATTGTATGACCGGTCTCAGCAACAATAGACTCAGCCGTTTGTATGGTTCTGCCCAGATCACTGCTGTAAAGGGCGCTCGTTTTAAATGATTTTACAGCTTGGGCAGCAGCTTTGGCCTGATCAATTCCATTGTTGGTCAAGGGGCTGTCATTATGTCCTTGCCATCGGCCTTGGATATTCCATTCTGTTTCTCCGTGGCGGATAACAATTAATGTGGATTCCTGCATGTTCCGAAATCTCCTTGTTTTTATCTTGCACTGAAATAAATATCACCGTAATAAGCTACAGCTTGGGATTGAGAATTATCCGTATCGGTCATTATTGCAATGGCATCGATGTAACGAATTTTCGTATTAAAAGCCTTTTCGAAATCTTTTTGTATGTTTCGCTTTTCCTGTTTCCATTGGCCGGCATACCGGTCACCCGCTTTAACGGCAATCATCCTGGCTTTGTTGCTAAACGGGTTTGGCCAGTCTGATCCTTCCTTGCCGGCAGAAGACCAGACATAGTTGATTGCGTTGACCCCCCAGGGAGACCAGCCGATTCTGACTATAGCATATATTCGTGCTGCAAAGTCGTCGCCCGGTTTTATGGTTTCGTCTTCGATATTGAGGGTGCGGTCAATTTTCCAGCTCCAATTCAAATAAGGGGTTTTGTCCAGGTCAATATAAACTTGTTTAAGAAAAGCAGAAGCAGTGCCATTGCTTTTGGCCATGATTGCCTGTCTCCCATCCGAAGTTGCCAGGGAATAAGAGGTTATTCCTTTCAATTCTTTATTTTTCCAGTCTTCGAGCTTTCCTTCGGAGAATTTTCCGATGAAAATATTGTCGCTTTCTCCATTCAAATGTTGAGAAAGTATGATCAGAAAAAAAACAGCCAAAGCACTTTTTAAGAATTTCATCGTAGCCTCCGAATCAATTTTGTTGAATGAAGATCGGACCGTTTATTTCATGGATATATCTGAAAAAAGCGGAATAATCTTCAAAGAATCAACATTCACAAGGCTTACGGCATTACCCCATATTTCTTCAACTTCTGGTGGAGGGTTCTGCGGGTGATTCCCAGTTGGCGGGCTGTCTCGCTTTTATTTCCACCGGTGATACTCAAGGCATTGAGGATTGCCCTTTTTTCCACCTCTTCCAGAGGGACAATCATTTCGACTTGATTTTCCGACTCTAAAACTGACAGTTTGGCTTTTGCTGTATTGTCCGGTAAGGAAAAATCGGTCTGATCCAAACTGTTCTCGCGACACAATACCACTCCCCGTTCAATGGCATTCATCAATTCCCGTACATTACCCGGCCAGTGATGAGATGTGAGATAATGCATTGCCTGATTGGTAAACGCAGCAATGTTTTTGCCATTTTTCTCAGCAAACATCGTTAAAAAATACTGGGCAAGTAAAGGAATGTCCTCCTGCCTTTCCCTGAGGGGGGGCAGATTAAGCATGACCACATTCAATCTGTAAAAAAGATCTTCCCTGAATGTTCCGGCGTGAACCATTTCCTGAAGATTTTTGTTTGTGGCGGCGATAAGTCTGACATCCACAGCAATGGTATGTTCTCCTCCCACACGTGTTAGTTCTTTTTCCTGCAGCACCCTTAACAATTTGGCTTGCATGGAAAGCGGCATCTCTCCTATTTCGTCTAAAAAAAGACTGCCCCTGTCAGCCAATAGAAATTTACCATCTTTCCTGCGATCCGCACCGGTGAAGGCTCCCTTTTCATGGCCAAACAATTCGGATTCCAATAGGGATTCCGTAATGGCAGCACAATTGACTTTGACGAAAGCCTTGTCTTTTCTGATGCTGTTGTAATGAATGGCCCCGGCGATCTGTTCCTTTCCCGTTCCGGATTCGCCATTGATTAATACAGTGGCATTGGTAGGAGCAACCTGGGCGACCGTTTCCAGCAGCCTTTTCATCGCAGGGCTGTTGCCGATAATGTTGCGATTGTCAAAATGTTTTCCCAGGCTTTCCTTTAACAAACGGTTTTCTTCCCGCAGTTTGACATGTTCAACAGCGCGCTGCATGACCAGTCGAAGCTTGTCGAAATCAAGCGGCTTCGTTAGGTAGTCATAAGCTCCTTTTTTGATAGCTTCCACGGCAATTTCTATGGAAGAATACGCCGTCATGATGATGACAGGAATGACGGGGTTCAGTCTTTTAATTTCGTTTAAAGCTTCCAAACCGCTGACCTTGAGCATGCGGTTATCCATCAAAATGAGATCATAGCTCCTTCTCTTAACAGCTTTTATGGCTGTAGATCCATCATCCGCTTCAAATAGTTGATAGCCCCAGTCACCCAGGAGGGTTGTCAGCATGGTTCTATGCCCTTGGTCATCATCTACCACCAGGATAGATATTTTTTCAGTCATTTTGGTTCTCCTGGTTGACACTGGGGATGGTGATCGTGAAGGTTGTTCCAATGCCGGTAGTACTTTCCACTTTTATTTTACCCTGGTGAGCTTCCAGAATATTGTGGACGATTGCCAACCCCAGGCCTGTGCCGGTTGGTTTAGTCGTGTAATATGGGTCGAAAATTTTAGGCAGGTCTTTTTGCTCGATGCCTTTACCGGAGTCAACCACACTGATGCTCACCGTATCGTTAACAGCATCATGCCAATAATCCAATTTAAGAATCCCCTGGGGTTCCATAGCATCGACAGCGTTCAGATAGAGATTTAACAATACCTGGCTGACTTTATCCCTATCGATGTTTACCGAGAACGCTTGATCAGTCCGGGACAAAGATAGTTGTATCTCTTTGTCTTCAAGCTGTTGAGAAACCAAATGAGTCGTATCTTTGATAAATTCTGATATCTCTGTAAGTTGAGGAAAGATCCGAATGGGTCGCGCAAGTTCCAAAAGTTGGCCTACTACCCGGTCCAATCGATCTACTTCGTTTATCATGACATTGGCTGTTTGCCTGTCTTTATCAACTTCCTTGTAGCGATCTCTAAAATAAGTGGCAAATCCCTTGATAGAGCTTAAAGGGTTGCGGATTTCATGAGCCACGCCGGCGGCGAGTCGACCAATACTTGCCAGCTTTTGGCTTCGAACCACTTTTTTTCTCAACTCATGAATCTCCGTGAGATCTTTAAGTAAAACCGCATATCCCACAATCTTGTTTGAATCATCTTTAATTTGGGAAATGCTGATTTCCAGTGGTGATGAATTTTCGGCTGACACATGACAGTTGATTTCTTCACTGATAATACTCCCGATCTGTTCCGATTTTTCTATTAAATCCATTAACTCGGAAGGCAGCATTTTCGAGCTGGGGGCTCCGATTAATTCTTTTGAAGAACTATTTAAAACTTCTTCTGCTGTAGCATTCACAGAGGTTATATGTTGGGTCGCGTCCAGGGATATAAGCCCAATTGGCATATTGTCGACCAAACTATCTGAAAATGCCTTAATTCTGGAAAGAGATGATTTTGTTGATTGGTAATTTTGAAAGAGAAATAGCAGGATGATTCCCGTTAATCCGGCGATGAATAACAAAGCACCTGTAATCATACTGTTGATTAGGGTAGCATCACCGGCCTCATCAAGAGATTTCATCTCCAAACCCACGAATATGACCTGTCCGGGAGGCTTTACACCACGGTCACGCGGTGCCAGCGGAGAAAAATGCCTGCCGAAAGGTTTCATCATGCCAGGCATTTTGGATTTTCCAGGACCGCCCGTAGGTTTGAATTCCTTGAATATTTCAAATGTTCTTGAATGATTTTCCCCTTCGACAATTCTCCAATGGATTTGATTTGATTCAGATATTTTTAATAAATCCAGGTTTTTATCATGAATTTGACCTATTTTTTCTATTTGGTTATGCGCTATGATGACTCCATTGGTTTCCGCTACAATCAGATAAGCAATATCCTGTTGCTGAGCGGTTTCCTCCAACAATTGTTGCAATCTTCTGTCTCCCCAGAATCGGCCTCTCATACCGACCCGGGTTCCCGCCTCGAAGGATCTGATCAGTGCAGCACCCTTTTCCAGCAACAGGGTCTGAGTATATTCCCGTTGCCTGTCTATATTCTGGTAAGTGATAAAAATAACGATGGGAAAAAATATTAGTATTGCTCCCAAAATCAGAAACGGCGGAACTTTTACAGTTTTTTTGATGTGGTCTTTCATCCTGCCTGTGGTTTTATTATTTCTTTTAAAATCAATGTGACTGCTCTCTGCAAGTCATATTCCCAGCTTTCGTAAAGAAGAAAACGAGAGGCTTAAATATCGTTCGGTTTTTTTGAATCTGGTTATCTGTCTAATTTTACTCGTTATTGACTAAGTAGAATCCCCGGATTTTGAGTGTGTCTGACAAGGACAAAAAGACTATTAAGCTGGATATTTTCTATCCACTGGATCTTTTTTATCCTCAATATCTGGATAAATTCTATCCACAATCGCTTTCAAACAAGCAAGATATTTTCTTCGTTCAGCTTGAATTTTTGCATTAAAAAAGTATATAAAACAGTATCTTAAATACGATTTTAAAAGAATGGTCAACGGTGTGGCACATTGAATGCGATAGAGAGTTTCAAATAGATTCACAAAATCGAATTCTTCGATTTTCCACTCAAATCAATTATGGAGAATATAAATGAAATGGTTTAATAAAATTCTTGTGGTGATGTTTGTTGGTATCAGTTTGCTTGTGTCTTCTGTGGCTTTTGCTCGTGGATGTTGCGGAAAGGGAGGGCCTGGTTATTCTCAAAGCGGGCCTAAAGGTTATGGACCCGGACATGTACTAAGGGAAGAGATGTATAATGCCCGCGTTGAGGTATTAGCCGAGTTATCCGAATTATCCCAGGATGATATCAAGGCTAAACTTGAATACAAACCGATGTGGGCGGTAATTGATGAAGCAAAAGTTGATTATCCGACCTTTCGGAAGAAAATGCAGGAAAAAGCCAAGTCTGTCCTGAGTCAGGCGGTCACAGATGGTAAAATTACCCAGGCACAAGCTGATTTTATGCAGGAACGCATGGAGAACGGAAGGATGGGTGGCAGAGGAAAAGGGCCAGGCATGGGTTCCGGCAGGAATTGGAACTAATAACGAGTTCGCACAAAGAGGGTGAGTGTTCACCTTCTAAAAAATCCGTTTATACAGCGTATAACCATAAATAATTATCATCGGGTGATGATCCAATTAAGAATGTTTTTTATAACAGGATCGATTTCATGGCAAAGAAGACAATGAACAACAAGGGAATGACCTCATTTTTTATGACACTGGGGTTTATTTTGCTGGTTGTTACCGGACTGATGCTCTACATCGTTCCGGCAGGTAGAGTGGCAAACTGGGTTAACTGGACCTTGTTAGGTCTGACTAAAACACAATGGGGCAATATACACATACTTGCCGGATTTATGCTGATGATTGCCGGTTTTTTCCATATCTATTTCAATTGGAAACCACTAAAGCACTATTTTTACAGTAAAGTTCAACAAGGAATCAACCTGAAGAAGGAGATGGCTATCTCTTCGGTTATTTCTATCGTTTTGGTGGTTGCGGCAATTGGTGATTATCCTCCTTTCAGTTATGTCTTTGATTTTGGGGATTTTGCCAAGGAAGCCTGGGTGATAGAGGAAAAGTATGAGGCTCCTTTGGGCCACGCGGAATTGCTGGCATTTGATTCTTTCACTTCCAGGCTAAAAATTGATAAGGACAAGGCTCTAAATGAACTGGAAACAAATGGTATCAAAGTCGCCGCGGGAAAAGACTCATTGGAAAAGATCGCCAAAGCGAACAACATAGCCCCGGTGGATATTTACATGGTTATCCGTAAATTTGAACCTGCCAAGGAAGAAGTAAATGTTGACCTACTGACACCGGCAAAAGTTGAAGATCTTTTGGCAGGAAAAGGGGTCGGCAGAAGAAATATTAGCTGGTTACTGGCAGAATTCAAGCTGGAGCCCGAAAAAGCCAGTCGTCGTCTAAAAAAGAATAACATCCGGGCAACAAACAACGAATCCTTTCACGATATTGCAGATCGTTATAATGCCAGTCCTATGGATGTTGTAAAAGTACTACTGGTAAAACAATACGTCCTTTAAACCTCACTAAAGATTGATCAGCCGGTTTTATACCGGTTGGTTATCGGTAAACGGCGATCCTTTCCAAAGGCTTTACTGGTTATCTTAACACCGGGGGGCGCTTGTCGCCGTTTATATTCGTTCTGGTTTACCAGTTTGATAATTCTTTTTACGGTGTCGGTCTCAAATCCCAGATCCAGGATTTCTTCAAATCTGCGATCCTCTTCCACGTAAGCTTTCAAAATGGCATCCAATATGTCGTAGGGAGGTAAAGAATCCGTATCCAACTGGTTTTCACGCAACTCGGCGGAAGGCTCCTTGGTAATAATATTTCCGGGTATCACTTCCTGCTTGCGATTCTTATATTCACACAATTCATAAACCAGCAGCTTTGGGACATCTTTAATAACAGCAAATCCGCCCGCCATATCACCATACAAAGTCGCATAGCCGACAGCCATTTCGCTCTTGTTTCCGGTGGTCAGCACCATCCAACCAAATTTATTGCTCAATGCCATGAGGATATTTCCACGACTGCGACTCTGCAGGTTTTCTTCAGCTTCGTTGGGAGCTGTATCCTTGAATTGAGGAGAAAGGCTATCCAGAAAGGCATTGAAAACGGGTTCTATGGGAATAACTTCATATTGAATACCAAGATTTTGAGCCAGTTGCCTGGCATCATCCTTACTGTGATCAGATGAATAGCGAGATGGCATGGAAACACCAACCACATTTTCCTTCCCTAAAGCATCAACCGCGACGGCAGCCGTCAAAGCCGAATCAATGCCGCCGGAAAGTCCAAGTAAGACTTTCTTAAATCCGTTCTTGTGAATATAATCCCTAGTGCCCTGGACAAGAGCGAGGTATATTTCCTCAATACTTTCTCTCATGGGTTTGATTGCGGGAACAGCCGGTGTCTTGTCGCTGGGTGCCTGCAACTCATCGAGCTGAACAGTTTGGATGGGGGTAAGGCTTTTTTCAGTCTCGCCTTTTCCTTTCCGACGGCGCGGATCTCTCAAACGCTGTCTGAAAACGCCGGTTATATCCACATCGGCCACTAGAAAGTCTTCAGCAAAGGATTCAGCCCTGGCAATTATTTCTCCTTTTTCATTGATGATCACACTGCTACCATCGAAAACCAGTTCATCCTGACCTCCAACCAGGTTACAATATGCAACTACCGCTACGTTGTCTGCAGCCCTGGTTTGAAGCATGCGTTCTCTTTCCCTGGTTTTACCCTCATGAAAAGGGGATGCTGATATATTCAACAATAACTTTGCACCGTTGAAAGCTTGATTTTCAGGTGGTCCCACCGGATACCAGATGTCTTCACAAATGCTGATGCCAATAGGGATATCAAAGAGATTGTAAATGGCTTCGTTGAAGCCTCGTTTGAAATAGCGTTCTTCATCAAAAACGCCATAATTCGGTAACAGAAATTTTCTGTAGGTGCCGTATTGTTTGCCGTTGTGGATAATGGCTGCAGCATTGTAGATATCATCGCTGGTATGCACATAACCAATGACAGCCGTTAAGTTTTTACATAAGGGTTTCAGTTTTTCCAGATACTGTAGATTGGTATCCATAAAATCCGGTTTAAGCAGCAAATCTTCCGGAGGATATCCACAAATTGCCAATTCTGGAAACAAAACCAAATCAGCTTTTACATCCAGGGCCTGTTTCAAATAGGTGGAGATTTTTTTAAAGTTTCCTTCGAAGTCACCAACAGTGGTGTTGATCTGTGCCAGGGCTAACCGCAGGTTGTCCATTTTAGAATATATTGAAATGTGTTTTATCGGTGTGGTTTGAATGTGTTTCTCAATTGCTCAATTGGAATTTACAGCCATCGGGGGTTTTTTGTCGAGGTTGGCTGCTTCATCATTGCTGAGCTGCTCTAAAATTTGCGGCAGGTAGGTAAAGAGATATTCGATGTCGTCTTCCGTTGTGCGAAGACCGAAGCTAAAGCGAATAGAACCGTAATGTTCCACATCAACCCCAAGCGCTTTGATCACGTGCGATTCCTCATGACTTCCTGAGCTGCAGGCTGAACCGGATGAAACATAAATCCCGATCTGATTTAGGCTTAACAACAGGGCACCGCTATCCACGTTAGGAAAACCAATGTTCAGGTTGTTAGGTAATCTGTTTTCAAGAGAACCGTTGACAATATAACCGGGCACATGCCGGTCTAGTTTTTCGATAAACAATTTACTCAGCTTTTTAAGCCGGTTGTGTTCCTTCTCTCTTTCCTTGTGCATGAGGATAGCTGCTTTTCCAAATGCCAGAATGAATCCGACATTTTCTGTCCCGGCTCTTCTTTCAAATTCCTGTTCTCCGCCGTGTATAAGTGGTTCGAGCTCAATGCGTTCATCCACAAACAGAGCCCCGATGCCTTTTGGTGCGTAAATTTTATGGGCCGATATAGAAAGCAGATCGATCCCGATTTTTTTGGGATTCAGGGGGATTTTGCCATAAGCCTGGATGCCATCAACCATGAACGGCACCTTGTTGTTTTGACAGATCTCGCCGATTTTCTCGATGGGATTAATCATGCCGATTTCATTATTGATCGCCATGATACAAACCAGAATAGTGTTTTTTCGGATGGCTCCGGCTACATCCTCAGCGGAAACGGCACCGTCTTTGTTGACGTCCAGCAGGGTGACATCAAAACCTAAATTTTCCAGCCAGGCCAGGGTATGCAAAACGGAAGGGTGTTCTGTTTTACTGCTGATAATATGCTTGCGTTTTCCCAGGTGTTTTAAGGCAATCCCTTTGATCGCCGTGTTGTTAGCTTCAGATCCGCTTGCCGTAAAGATAATTTCAGGGGAAACAACACTCAACGTCTTGGCTACCTGGGCCCGAGCTTCAAAAATTCTTTCATAAGCCTCCTTACCGGGCTTTGTGCTGCTGCTGGGATTTCCATAGCCAAATTCCCCCTTATAATAATCCCCCAGAATTTTCTTAACCTCATCCCGAATATAGGTGGTACCGTTGTGATCGAAATACACTTCACGAAAATCAGGAACTTCGACGGTGGCAATTGGTTTACAGATATGGTTAGGGTCGTGGATGGGGATACCTATCCAACTGTAAACAGAGAACAAACCATTCGGGAATAGAACTTCCAGCTCGTTTCGTTCCACACCCAGCTTGTTTTTGAGGATATTGAAGAGAGGACCAACCCGATGCTTGTAATAATACTCGTTGGCAAACTCCAAAATCTCAAAATGACGTCGAGTTAACTTAGTCCCTGTTCTTCGGGACATCTGGTAGATGAAAGCTTTAGTATAATTATTCATAAAGTTGATTCAGTCTGTGGCACCTGGATACAATTGAAACGGATAACCAGTTTGTGAACTCTCCATTCCATCCACCACTATTTTAAAAATTGAAAAAGGAATGCCCATTCCCAGCCGGTCTGCGTCGAATTGGGCAATTAATCTTGCTCCCAGGCAATAGCTGGAGATGTTGATTTCCCCGGTAAGATAGGGTCTAGCGATTAAATCGGAATTAACCATGCGAAGACCGCCCATGCTGGCATTCACTCGCTTACCTGTTGAAAATTGATAAGCCTGGACAATTCGCGTTAACTCAACAGGTCTCACACTCATCAGCACCACGTCGGGTTCTATATCCAGATCATCAAAATCCGGAGAATAGAAAAACACAGCCTGTATATCCGCAGGTTGAATGGCTGCCATCTCCTTAACGGCGGCTTTTGCTGTTTTGACATCCTTGAAGCGTCCGCTGTCTTCCTCACCAAACAAGCTGAAATCCTGCCTGCCGGCCGCTTTGCACGCATAAACCAAACCTTCCGTAAATTCCGCTGGCGTTGGAGGCTTGAATTGATCCTTTTCCTTGGCTTGTTCTTTCATTAAATCGGTATATACCCTGGAACCTCCAAGTGGCTCTGTCTCGTTTTCTCCAGCCAGCCCGAGACTGATCGCCGCAGCAACACAGCCGATGTTTTCCCTGGTAAGACATACTGCATCGCCAATGGAAGATTGTTTGTGAGCCTGGCAGCTGGTAATGGTAATCGAATCCGGTTGATGCCTTTTAACCTCCTCCGGTACCGGTTGATCCTTTTTATAAAGCTTTACCAGTGTTGTGGGGAGTTCGAATCCATCCACGTTAAAGGCGTTGATCATTCTCTGGTATAATTTAGCATTTGCTTTCATTTCATTTATTCGGTTTTTTAAACGTTGGATTATTGCACGGATTTTTCTATGAGTTACACAGTTTTCGGTGAAAAAGGAAGACTGTTAATACAATTTTAGTCGATCCTGTCAAAAAGGCCAAGCTTGAAAGAAAAATAGCCAATTTTTATCACGCTGAATTTTCAAGGTATAGTTGAAGTAGGACAATGACCTTAAAATCATGATTCACAATCGTTTGCATCGATTGTGCTGCCCATACCATAAGCTCCTGGTTTCGGGGAAAGGAAAGCGCCAGTTGCGGTTGCAATTAATACTGAGTATTAATTGGGCACCAACTGGTATTTTTTTCGATATTCCAGGGGTGAAACTCCGGTGATTTTTTTAAAGACCTTGCGAAAACTGTCGATATCTTCATAGCCGATTTCTCTCACCAGAATCTCAATGGAGTCCCTGCCGAATTCAAGCGCTTTTTTTACCTGCTCTACTTTGACTCGCTGGATATACTCAACCGGAGTGTTGCCAGTGGCTTTTTTAAAGCGACGGACAAAATTACGTTTGCTGATTGCGGAGGCTTTGGCCACTTCTTCCACGCTGACCCGCCGATGGAGATTGCTTTCAATATAACCCTGGGCAGCCAGGATCTCCTGGTCACTGTGATTCTTTTGAACACTGAATATTGAATAGGTGTCCTGGGAATTTTTGTTGATATCGATTAAAAAAATCTTGGATGCCATGATTGCCACGTCTTTGCCGCAGAATTTTTCCACTAGATAGATCATCAGGTTTAAAAAAGCGGTGGCACCACCACACATACAAATCCTGCCTTCATCTACAATAATGTTTTGTGGCTTCAGATTTACTGCCGGGTAGCGTTCTTTAAATGTTTCAACAGCGGTCCAGTGAGTGGTCGCCATTTTGCCATCGAGCAACCCGGTTTCAGCCAGCATAAAACTTCCTGTGCAAATACTGGCCAATTCAGCTCCTGCTTCGTACATTGCTTTCAACCAGGGGATCACGGGTTGATTAATTGCCAAATTGCCCAGAATATCGTCATCCAGGGCTGGAATAATCACCAAATCGCTGTGTTTTAAGCTGTCAATTGTTTCTTCGCAATGGATAGGTAATCCATTGGTCGAGATAACCTTTTTCTTTTTTACACCTACCAATTTGAGATCAAAGAAGGGATTGCTCCCTTTGTCAGGCTTGAGTTCGCTGTATATGGGGTTGGTTTTATGAAGAATTTCCAGGGGACCAATGGGTCCCAGCGCTGTGCAGTTATCAAATGCCAGAATTGCTATGTCCATATCCAGGTGACCAGTTAAATTGTGAAGTGCCTGCTGTTACTCATCAGGTATAAAGCTTTTACAATGGTAACAGTCATAATATTTTTCTGCATCATTCTTCCCTCAATTTCATTCATAAATCAAGATCGAGACACTGTTTCGAACAAAAGTGTCTCGATGAGTGATACAATCTCAAAGCGGGTACAGGTGTGATCCGGCTTCAAAGGATGTACTAAACCATGGTCAGGAAGTCTACATAGCGCTTGAATAAATGGTTTTTTGGCATGATTGCTGAAGTTTAAATCGGGTTAGTAAAAACGCTAAATCGAAGTTCGGTCTTTTACACCGGTGCCTTCAAATCAAAAAATCCAAATTAGGGAGCTAATTATGGCGGTTATCACGATTTCAAGTGGACTGTGTGGCAAGGGCAAGCAAGTAGCAAAACGACTTTCTGAAAAGCTATCCTACCGGGTTATCTCAAGAGAAGTGCTCTTGGAAGCTTCTGAGCACTTTAATATTCCGGAAATAAAGCTGACTCGGGCAATTGATAATGCCCCGTCCATTCTGGACAGATTCTTCTACGGCAAGGAAAAGTATATTGCCTATATTAAGGAAGCTATTTTGAGCCGTTTGGCTGATGACAATGTGGTTTATCATGGTATGGCCGGACATTTTTTCGTTCAAGGTATCCCCCATGTTTTGAAAGTCCTGGTCGTTTCTGACATTGAAGACAGAATCGCCGAAGAGGTAAACCAACACGACGTAACTCCCAGTGAAGCAAGACGATTGATAGAAAAAGATGATGATGAGCGCCAGGCTTGGGGGCATCACTTGTATGGATTAGATACCAGGGATCCAAATCTTTACGATCTCACGGTGAATCTGAAGAACACATCTCTTGATGAAGCCGTGGATGTTATTCTGCAAGCAGCAAAGCAGCCGGGATTTCAAACAACCGACAAGTCAAAGTCGGAACTCGCCAACAAAGCTCTGGAAGCCAGGTTGTATGCAAGAGTTGTTGATAAGCATCCCACAGCTAAAGTCAGCATTACCGACGGTACTGCCTATATTTCAGTTGAAACCGGGAATTTCCTGAATAATAACACTGTTTCCAGTATAGAGACGCTATTGGCGGATTTTAAAAACAAACTGGAAGTCAAAGTAAATGTCGTGCCGATTCTCGAAGCGGGTTAATTCGAATTGGTCACGATTGCAGGTCCTAAGGGAGAGGTTGCTAATCTGCTGAATCCGACGGAACGGGTTCAGCATGATTAGTGATCTGTATGGCAAGTGAAACCGGGAGAGTATTCTCCCGGTTTCAAGCTTTTAATTAGTGACCAGCCACCAAAACACCGCTTGCAGCCAGACTCAGAACTGCAACTTCAATCAGGGCCAGGACAGCGTATACCTTGTCGCCACTTTTTAACAAAGTGGGAACGATAGCCAGATAACATAAAATGGTTACTCCTGAAAGGACTACAATCCCGAGAAAATTGACAAAGTCGCCAAAACCCAGCATGTCAACCCATCCCCAACCGGTGGGGATGTTTGCAGTTTTTAGATATTCGGTAACACTCAAACCCCAGTAGTTGGAGAGCTCTTCAATGGGGATGTATGGCTTCATAATTCCAAATACATAGATAAAAAAGGTCACAAAGAGCAGGATCAATCCGATCAACATACCTTTGTTCAACAAGTTAGCATATAGCACCTGTTCCGGGGTCGCTTCCAGGGAAGCGTTGTTATTTTCACTCATTTAGATTCCTCCAGGTTATTAAGGATATTTAATGTTAAATTGATCGATAGTTATCTCAGAATTAGAATCCCAGACCTTTGGAAAGAGCTTTGGCACCGGCCAATACCAGAATAGCAATAACCATCCAGCGGATAAAAGTAGGCTTGGCGACTTTCAAAACTCTTACACCAACGAAGGAACCGAGCATAATACCTACCAATGAAGGAACAACCATCATTGGAATCACACAGCCCTGATTCAGGTATACCCAGGCTGCGGAAGTATCAGTAATTGAAAGGAGGAATTTACTGGTTGCCACACTGATTTTCAGGGGAGCACCCATCACCAGGTTCAATACGGGAACATTAGCCCAGCCGGCACCCAAACCGAACATACCAGCCATAATTCCGATACCCACAAATAGAACTAGTCCAACAGGAGTTCTATGGATTTTCCAGTTGATTGTTTCGCCGGTACTGTCTTCACGATAAACGCCGTAAATTCTAAGGGCTGTGGAAAGATTATCGGCCTTTGGTACGTCCGGCAGCTCAGATTTTTTTGCTGTGAGCATCAACACACAGATTCCCAGGATGGTCGCACCAAGGCAAATCTGAACGATGTTTGTTGGTAAGGCCAGACCGATCATTGCACCGATGATAGCGCAGGTTGAAGCGATCAAAGCCAAAGGAATGGCAAGTCGTAAACTGGCAAGATTGGCTTTTAATAAACCGGGTCCTGCTGCCAAAGCACCTGAAAGAGCTACGAGAAGTCCGGCACCCCTTACAAAGTCAAGATGGAATGGAAAAAAGCCACTGATAATGGGTACGTAAAGTACACCACCACCAACTCCACCAAGTACGGCAAAAACACCCATAACGAAGGTGACTGCAAACAATATGGTGGGCCAGAACCAAGTCGGATAGCCGGCCGGCATTCCGTCAGCAGTAGTTGTGTCTGCAAATCCATTAGATGTTAGCAGCATCACTGAGAATAGACCTAACATCACAGTGATAAGCCATTTATAATTTCTCCCCATTTAGTATCTCCGTGGTATCAAATTGTGATTTTGTTCATTTTGCTGATCAAAAACCTTCCAATCAGCGATAGTTAGTGCCTAAACGAAAACCAGTTTGACCCACACCAATACACGCTTTGAAAGCAGCCTGGTACTTCGAAGTCTTGTGCTTTCAGCATTCAGCGATCAGCTCTCAGCCGGTTTTTTGCTTGTAATTCTAACGTTTTAAGCTGAACGCTGAAAGCTGACGGCTGACAGCACGTTAATCTTCAAGCTAAATTCCGACATCTGGCATAAGTCTGGATAAGGGGTTAACGATTTTTCGTTCAGGCACTAGTTAGTGCAACACAGCAACGTGTTGATTAAGAGCATCGTCTTGAATTCTACTTGTAGATACAACTCCAAATGTATGTAGGTTATCATTTCACAAATCAATACACCTAAACGCCGGTATGCTTAAAAGAATTGAAACGATTGACTCCCACACGATTTGGAAAACGTCCGACCAGCCATAATAAATTGTTATGGATTAGCCTTCTAAAATTTCGCTTTTGGTATTCAAAACCAACTTTGTGGATAGATGAAAAAGCCCTTAAACATAAGTCTTTGTTATCAAGGTTTTTTTATCTATCTCAAAGAGCAAAAACATGTGCTGCAAGTAGATGGACGATTGGATATAATAGTATCCATTGAAAGTGAGCGTTTCAATATGTTTCGTTCAATAAAAGTTGGATTTTTCAGCGCCTATTGACCTATAACAATTGAAAAACTAAGTTTTAAACCTCGGTGCTGAATTCGTCCAAACGGTTCGTATAAAAGGTTGATGGTCTATTGGCTCGTGCAGTATGGCCAGTAACTACGGCCTATATGAGCGGTAAGTTAAAAGACTTTTCGGGATAACCATACCAGGCAATAAAGATGTGGTATGAACTGGCATGGAGATTGTAGACTGAAATTGTTGGGAGTTTAAAACCATCATCGGGTAAACCGCCAGCCACTCAACAAGATTATTTGTTATAAACGGTAAACAGCAGTCTTGCGTGTGGTGTACGGACTGATCAGTTACTTTGCATCTAACCTAATACCAAGGGAGGAACTGCCTCATGAAGCGTAGTGAAATGATTTCGAGACTTGAAGATCAAAAAGGAGAATGGGACATTATTGTTATCGGGGGTGGTGCAACCGGTGTAGGTATTGCAATTGACGCGGCAGCCAGGGGATACCAGGTGTTGCTTCTGGAACAAAGCGATTTCGCCAAGGGCACCTCGAGTCGAAGTACAAAACTAATTCACGGCGGAGTGCGCTACCTTCAACAGGGAAACGTCTCTCTGGTCTTGGAAGCGTTGGAAGAAAGAGGATTATTATTGGAAAACGCTCCTCATCTGGTTCATAACCTTTTATTTGTAGTCCCCAATTATGATTGGTGGGAAGGGCCCTTTTACGGCATTGGTCTTAAATTGTATGATGTATTGGCCGGAAAGAGAGGGTTTGGAGCGTCTAAAAATCTTTCCAAGGAGAAAACCATCAAGCATATTCCGACTGTGGAGAAAAGAGGCCTAAGAGGAGGTGTGATCTATCACGATGGGCAATTTGACGATTCCAGGCTGGTCATCAACATGGCTCAAACAGCAGCCGAACAGGGAGGCACGCTGTTAAATTATTTCAAGGTTGTAAACTTAATAAAAAAAGATGGTCAAACCTGTGGCGTTATTGCCCGGGATGAAGAAATAGAAAAGGAATACGAGCTGAAGGCAAAGGTTGTGATTAATGCAACCGGTGTGTTTAGCGATACGATTAGAAAAATGGATTTCGAAGATGCCAGACCGCTTGTTAAGCCCAGCCAAGGCATACACATAGTTCTGGATAAATCCTTTTTGCCGGGAGACAGTGCGATAATGGTTCCTCATACGGACGATGGCAGGGTCTTATTTGCCATTCCCTGGCATGACAAGGTGTTAGTAGGTACTACCGATACGGCCGTCGATCAATCCGAGCTGGAACCATTGGCAAGAGAAGAGGAAATTGACTTTTTGATCACTCATGCAGCCAGATACTTGACCAAAGATCCTACCCGTGAGGACGTCTTAAGTGTTTTCGCGGGTTTAAGGCCCTTGATCAGCGGTGAAGATGCCATGGAAACTGCAGCTCTTTCCCGGGATCACTCCTTAAGCATTTCCAGGTCAGGTCTGGTCACCATCGCAGGCGGAAAATGGACCACCTATCGTAAAATGGCTCAGGATACCGTGAAGCAGGCAGCCATGATAGCACATCTCGAATCACGTGAGTGTGTTACAAAAAATCTGCATATTCACGGTTACCACAAACATTCGGAAAGATTTGGCGATTTGGCTTTGTATGGTTCGGATGCTCCCCAAATTCAAGACTTGCTGCGTGAGAAAAAAGAATACGAGAAAAAGCTTTCACCTGAATTCTCCACTTCGGCAGGTGAAGTTATTTGGGCTGTCAGGAATGAGATGGCGCGGACAGTTGAAGATTTTTTGTCACGCAGAACCCGATGCCTGTTGTTAAACGCCAGGGCCAGCCTGGAAGCTGCACCCCAGGTTGCAGACCTAATGGCAAAGGAACTGGGATTGGGCAAAAAATGGAAAAAAGAACAGATCAAGGAATATGAAGAACTGGCTAAAGGCTACCTGGTTTCTTGATGGTAATTGAATGTGAAGTTCAACCCCTGTAGAAAATCGTTGATGACAAAGTGGTTTTAAACCGACGCTTGGGAACGTCATTTATTGCGGTCAAAAGGAGGAAATCTCCGCAATCAGTTTTCTACAGGGGTTTGGGGGTCTTGTTTGTCAATGCTTGCCTGCCAAAACGTGTAACACACCTTTTTCAGTCCACATGACCAGTTTTACTCCGTTGTGATAGATCTCCGTGTTTCTATTGATTATTCGCTGATCCCTGGGCAACGGAAGTTGATACCAAGAGAGCGTTTCATTGTTATTGTTGCCTACCAACTTTAATTGAGCGGCAAGTTGTTTGTTTATTGAGCAATAGCGTCCGCCAATCAGTTTAAAATCTGATATTTTGTTGTGTTGGGAAGAGACAAGCTGAAAGTCCAGTTTTGAAAAATGTTGTTTTATTTCCGGTATAGAACGGCCTCGAAACTCCGGTGACAGGGTTTTGTTGTAATTATAGGCAATTTCATTAGCGAGCCCGCTGTGGTACGTTTCAGGTTCTGGTGAAGGTTTGAAATACATAACCAGAAAAATGCCGGCTACAAGGGTCGCAATTGGAAGAAACCAGTTTTTGTTTGTCGGTGTTTTTGATGCTTGAAAGTGGTGTTCTCTTTCCAGAGATTCCAACTGGTTGAGCTGTTTGGAAGAGAGCTTAAAGGAATTGTAATAATCTTTGGTTGCTTCTTTTAAGTTTGATTTCATCCCGTTTTCTCCGCTGAATTGGCTTGAAATTTATTTCTTATTTTCAATTTCAATCGATGCAGCTTGGAGAGGAGAGTTCCCCTGGGCGTGCCATTTAACTCTGAAATCTCCGAAATGCTGTATCCCTCAACGACTGACAAATAGAGCAACTCTCTATCGGTCGGATTAACGTCAGCCAGGATATGACTGATTTCATCTTTATTGATTATCAGTTTTTCCAGTTGGTTTTCATCAAGCTGAACAACAGCCAGCTCATCGTTAAATTCGCTCAATTGCATCTTTTTGCGTCTGCGATAACGATCGATAAATTCATTACGTATAATTCTAAAAAGATACACTTTGGGATTATCCAGATGCTCCACACCTCTTTTTAGTATTTTCTCAAACGATGTGTGTAAGAGATCGAAAGCTTCATCCGGATCATTGCATAGGGAAATCGCGTAACGATATGCCTGATTGTATTCTGTTTTTGTAAATAACTTGCTCATGATTGGCCACTCCGGCACTAAATGTTCGGGAATCGTATATTTCCCTTTAATTATAGTCACGGATGTCTTGCTGTTTTGATTTCATTATAAGCAGATATTTTTAGTCGTTTCAGGTTTCTTAATTATAGTCTATAAAATCAATAAATTAACTAACAAAGCAGGTCAGTGTCTTTACTGACTGCTAATAAATATCGGACACTCAAGAAAGGTGTTAAAATACACGCTTTTGGTTTTCGACAGGCCTGCTTAAGACGGTAGTTATTTTTTGGCATCAACTCGCAGGAAGGAGTTGCTGCCGAAAACTGTGGATGCAGACGGACTGTTGAATAAAATTCAGAAAATACAACGGGTCTGGTCAAGGCAATTTTTTTGATCAGCCCAGATGACAAATAATGATTTCCAAATTAAGACAAATTAAAGACAGGACTATTGCAAGGGTTTTAACACGTCACCCGGCGTTGTTCAGGGCATGGGAGAAGAAAAGCCAGGGACCGGTTTTTGATGATTCTCCCTGGCACCCCCTCAACAAACCAATTGAGGATTGCAACGTCAGCCTTGTTACAACCGGTGGCGTTCATCTGCGCACGCAGGAATCGTTCAATATGAATGATCCCGATGGAGACCATAGCTACCGGGAAATATATACTGACACAGAAATGAGGCACCTAAAAATCACCCATAATTATTATGAGCATAAGGATGCCGACGCAGATATCAATGTGGTGTTTCCCATTGAGCCATTGAGAAACCTTGCTGAAGCCGGTGAAATTGGTGAGGTGAATAAACGTCATTTTTCATTTATGGGACACTTGCAAAACAGCCAGATGGAAAAACTGGTACAAAAATCAGCGCCGGAAGTTGCTGCGTACTTAAAGGAGGATGGAGTGGACGTAGTAGTCCTCTCCCCTGCCTGAGGCCTTTGCAATCAATCGGTCGGATTGATACAACGAGAAATTGAAAAAGCAGGAATTTCAACAATATCCATTACGTTCTCCAAGGAAATTACCAGTCGGATTAAGCCTCCGAGATCAATATTCACCGGATTTCCCCTTGGACACCCGTTTTCATTTCCCAAGCAGCGGTTCAGGCAAATAAGTATCTTGCGTCTAGCTTTGAAATACCTGGACGATATTACTGTGCCGGGAACCATTGTTGATTTGGATCTGACTGAAAACGATGATCCTGCTGTTAGCTGCGTGGTTTGTTCAGGATAGGTCCCAATGTTGTTTAATTGAGAGAATTGGATCTGGACGTCACCCGAACGGATGTGAAGCGTCTGTCAGAACCTTCAGGTGATAATTTTATGCCAACAAAGCTTATTATAGTAGCTTCAGGGTGGATTTGGTCCGGGTTTTAGAAATCCGTATTATAATCAACTGGTTTGGCTATGGTGGGATGATCCCCGCAAACAGGGCATTTGCTGTTTTTCTTGACGGTTATGGGACTGAATGTGGCATGCAGAGCATCGTAAACCAGCAAACGATTGGTCATCATGGTACCCTGTCCAATAACGAATTTAATGCATTCGGTTGCCTGCATGGTACCAAGTACGCCGGGGACAGTCCCTAATACGCCGGCATCGCTGCATGAGGGTACGGAACCTTCCGGAGGCGGTTCGTTGAATATGCAACGGTAACACGCTGTCTGGGAGGGAATAACAGACATTAGTTGTCCTTGAAATCTTAAAATTCCGCCATGTACAAAAGGTTTTTGAGATAAAACGCAGGCATCGTTAATCAAAAATTTTGAAGAAAAATTATCGGTGCCATCAATCACAAAATCATAATCGGCAATGGTATGCATGATATTTTTAGCGGAAATAAACTCCTCTATCAGCTCCAGTTTGACATCCGGATTGAGAACCCGGATGCGCTCTTTGGCGGATAATACCTTGGAAGTATTTAAACCTGGAGTGGTGTGAATGATTTGTCTTTGCAAATTGCTAAGATCAACAACATCACCATCTGCTATGCCCAGGGTTCCCACACCGGCAGCTGCCAGATACAATATGGCGGGCGATCCCAAACCACCGCTTCCAATTACCAGAATTTTTGCGTTTGCAACCTTCTGTTGCCCTTCAATTCCAAATTCCGACAATATGATGTGTCGGTTGTAGCGCTGTAACTGATCATCAGAAAAATTCATCAATAGCTCCCGGTGGGTGGTTCAGAGAAGATATTTTATCGGTTCAGGTGAACGTTAAAGTACTGTTGGAAGAGCGCTGAAAGTCCGAATGCAACTCCCTGGGAAATACCAGATGGTAGTTGACCACAGTCCGTGTTTATCGTTAAAGTTTACAATAAGATTACATTATCAAGCTTGTTAATAACGAGCAATCTGATTTAATGGAATTCGCAGATCCGGCAAGCAGAAAACAAGTGACCAACCACACCATCGATCATACACTGACGAATCACATCTGGTGATAGAATAGAGGCTTTGAGTTATGGAAAATGATTCAATATGGACGCAACTTTTTGAGGAAGCAACAAAAGAAGCGGGCAAGGAGCCAATATTAGCCAGTTTTCTTCACGCAATCATTCTCAATCACAAAACCCTGGAAGATTCCCTGGCGTTTCTGTTGGCAGGCAAGCTTTCCGGTCCCAGCCTTCAGCCCATGTTAATGAGAGAGCTCATTGATGAGGTTTTTGAAGCCAATCCCAATATCGGCCAGGAATATAGAGCTGATTTAGCCGCTATACATGAAAGGGACCCAGCCGCTCACAATATAATTGAACCGTTTTTACATTTCAAAGGGTTTCATGCGCTTCAATCCTATAGAATTGCTCATGCTCTGTGGAAAAGCGAGAGAAAAGGATTGGCAACTCATCTTCAAAACAGAATGTCTGAATTGTTTGGTGTAGACATTCATCCCGCAGCAAGGATTGGAAAGGGAATTCTGGTGGATCACGCGACCAGCGTTGTAATTGGAGAAACAGCAGTGATTGAGGATGATGTATCCATACTGCATGAAGTTACCCTGGGCGGAACCGGAAATGTCATTGGCGACAGACACCCAAAGGTGAGAAAAGGCGTTCTGATCGGTGCCGGGGCAAAGATCCTGGGAAACGTGGAAATTGGAGAATACAGCAAAATTGCTGCCAGCAGTGTTGTTCTCACCAACATACCTCCCCACAGCACCGCTGCCGGGGTGCCTGCCCAGATTATCGGGAAACCTTTTGCGGACATTCCTTCCTATGCGATGAACCATCAACTTAGCAAACCGGAAGAATAGTTCCGCTGAATATAAAGGAATATCCCCCTAATTGTTCGGGCGGAATCGGTTAATGTAAAATTAAACACATTAATATTGCACAAATCTGTATAATTACCTGATTCTTGCAACATTATCCCTTAAAAGCATTTCAACCTTTTAAGTGGATACTGTTATGAATGCATCGAATAAAGCCTCACAAGAAATACCCTTCCAAGGTCTGCCGGGTGCAGAATCCCAGGACCGGTCACTCATAGAATCATTGACTACCAAATACCAAAAACTGGGGAAGACCTATCAACCCAGGACGAGACATAAAAACAGCGAGGGAGCTGCACTCTACACAAACCGGCTTTTCCTGGAGACAAGTCCCTATCTGGCGCAACATGCACACAACCCTGTGAACTGGTATCCCTGGGGAGATGAAGCTTTTGAAATAGCGAAGGAATTGAATCGGCCGCTTCTTGTCAGCATAGGTTATTCAACCTGCCATTGGTGCCATGTCATGGAGGAAGAAAGCTTTGAGGATCTGGAAATCGCCGAGTTTTTAAACCGGAATTTCGTTTGTATCAAGGTTGATCGTGAAGAAAGACCTGACGTTGATGCCGTTTATATGGCAGCCGTACAAGCAATGACCGGCAGCGGAGGGTGGCCGTTAAATGTGACGGTAACCCCGGAACGCAAACCATTTTGGGGGGGCACCTATTTTCCAGCCAGGAACGGGGACAGGGGAGCGCTTCATGGATTTTTGACAATTGCAAATCGCATTGCCCAGGTATACAAAAACGCCCCGCAAGACATTCAACGCTCATGCGACCAATTAACAGCAGCCATTGAGCAGCATTTGAATCCACAGGCTGGGACATCTCTGCCCCAGGTTTCTCTGTTGGATGCTGCTGCCAAGATGTATAATGGCGCATACGATTCGCGCTTTGGCGGTATTCAGGGAGCGCCAAAATTTCCCAGTAGTCTCCCTACCGGTTTTTTACTGAGACATTACATGCGGACAGGAAAGCAAGATATATTGGGCATGGTGACGCATAGTTTAAAAAAAATGGCCGCCGGTGGGATGTATGATCAAGTTGGTGGCGGATTTCATCGCTATTCCACAGACGAGGAATGGCTGGTGCCGCATTTTGAAAAGATGCTTTATGACAATGCATTACTGGCTGTGGCCTATATTGAAGGATACCAGATCACAAAGGATGAAGGGTTTAAGGATATTGCAACTGACATTCTGGAATATGTGTTAAGGGAAATGACTGCGGATTCAGGAGCATTTTATTCTGCAACCGATGCCGATAGTCTCAACGATAAAGGAGAACAGGAGGAGGGGTACTACTTTACCTGGACTCCCGCTGAATTGAAATCTGTATTAGATGATAAGCAATTCGAGTTAGTGGCTAATGTATGGGGGGCTACAGAATCGGGTAATTTTGAGGGACGCAATATTTTTTTTCTAAACAAAGAAATCACTGATAGTGCCCGGGAGCTTGGAATTACTCCCGGGGAGCTTAAACAGCAACTCCAAACCATTGGGAAGATACTTTATAAGGAACGAAATAAGCGTCCGTTGCCGCTGAGAGATGAAAAAATCATTGCCTCCTGGAATGGCTTGATGATATCAGCTTTTGCTATCATAGGGGGCATATTGAATGAAGAGAAATATGTGAATGTAGCTGCGAAGGCCGCAGAATTTATCAATCACTCAATGACCGTGAAAGGGAGGCTTTTCCGCTCATTCAAAGACGGGGAATTAAAATACAAAGCCTTTTTAAGTGACTACGCAAATTACATTGCGGCTTGCCTGGATCTTTTGCAGGTGACTCAGGATGAAAAATGGTTAGGCCTGGCACAGACCCATGATCAAACCCTTCAAGAATTTTTTGAAGACTCGGCAACGGGAGGTTTTTACATGACCGGAAACGATCAGGAGACCTTAATAGCCAGGGAGAAGCCTGTTTCCGACGGGGCGTTGCCTTCCGGTAATTCAATCTGTGTTCGCAACCTGCAGCGATTGTACAATCTTACTCTGAATGTTGCCTACAAAAAGAGATTTGAAAAGGCGCTTTCCTGTTTTTTAGGTGGGGAGTCCGGCGGATCAGCGGGCTATTCCGAATTGCTGGCAGCGTTTGAACTCTCCCTGGCTAAACCTGTAGAAATTGTTATTGCTACGGCAAACAGCCCTGATGAAGGAGTGCCCTTCCTTAAGGCCATCAAACAGTATTTTTTGCCACAGGTTGAGGTGTTGGTGATATGCCAGCAAGATCCCCAGGCAATGTTAATGGAGAGTATCCCCTATTTATACAGTCATCAGGCTTTGGAAGGTAAAACCACTGCATACATATGCCGAGAGGGAAGTTGCCAGATGCCGACAACGGATTTGGTCAGCTTTAACAAACAGCTTCAAGATCTTGCACAAATACCCAGTCAAAAAGCCGGTTAATCCACCGTCATTGGTGACTGACCCACATCACAATACCAAGTCGATTTGGATTGCAATAAAACCAGAGTGACTTGGTCTATCCAAAGAGCTGTTCCGACGAAGATCTCTCCTCTTTAACTCAATTCACGAGTGTTTTTTTCTGCCCAATAATTTGTAATTTGATTCTCTGCTGGGCCAAATTGTTTTAAAAAGTGCCATAAAATATTGTCAACCATAGTAAATATAATTATTACTAAGCCAAAATGGCCTATTTAATCACTAAAATAATGTAAACATTTGAAAATAAAAGATAATAATATTTGGCATGTTGAATGCAAATTACAGAACAGAGCTTAATTCATAAAAATTTTTTAATATAGTTTATCAGTAAATTAAAATTCGGAGGTAATTATGTTTGGTAGATTTTCAAATGCAATTGAAACTCTTTTGTCTGTTCAACAAGCTGTCGAAGCTGCCCATCGAAACGATTATTTTGAAAAAAGTACCACGGCGCGAGGATCATATCCATCTCTGGATCTTTTCCAACAAGGGGATGATGTTGTTTTGACTGCAGAGATTCCGGGGATGAAGAAAGAGGATATTCAGATAGAAATAAAGGACAACCTGTTTCGAATTTCAGGTGAGAGAAATCTGAATTATCCGGAAAATGCAAGTTTTCACAGGGCTGAACGACAAGCACGTAAATTTGATCGCACAATTCGTCTGCCTCATCGTGTGGAAACGGAAGCTGTCAAAGCGGACTATCAAAACGGTGTTTTGAAAGTTGTACTGCCCAGGGCTGAGAGCGACAAACCAAAGCAGATTAGGGTCGCATAAAACCCAGAAACAAAACTAACATTCGATAAATATATACTTAACATTTGGAGATTATCATGAACGAACAAAAAGAGGATTTAGTGATGCAAGAGAAAAAAGAACTCGAAACCCAAAAAGAGCATACAACTCCTGTAAAGCGGTATATTCCTGCAACGGATATTGTTGAAAATGAGAATGAACTGCTTGTTTTTATGGATATGCCGGGCGTAGCAAAAGAAGATATCGCAGTAAATCTGGAGAAAAATGTTCTTAAAATCGACGGCAAGATAAACATGAAGGATTATTCCGATCTTAAGCCGCTATACACCGAATACAACGTTGGTAACTATACAAGACAGTTCGAACTTTCCAATAAAATCGATCAGTCCGGTATCGAGGCAAAAATGGAAGATGGAGTGCTTTCACTGGTACTTCCCAAAATTCCTGAGGCACAACCTCGCAGTATTCAAATCACCTGATAGAACAAGCTGTGGATCACTCCACAGCTTACCAACAACATAAACTGTAAAACATAAAAGAAAAACCAGGGAGACTACCATGGCACTTAGAGATTTAGTTATTCGGAATAGAAAAAATGATAATTATGGAAATGCAAATTTACCGGGGACTTTTCAGTCTTTTCAAGCAGAGATAGACCGGTTGTTTGACGGATTTTTTACTAATTTTGGTCGATTCCCGTCTTCGTTAGCAAGCAAAGAGCGAATAGGGCCTTTTTCACCAAAAATCGATATCAGTAATGATGAATCTTCAATCGAAATCAATGCAGAACTTCCGGGTCTTGATGAAAAAGATATTCAGGTTTCTTTGCAAGAAGACGTACTGACAATTAAAGGCGAAAAAAAATCCGGTGATGAGAAGAAATCCAAGGACTTTTATCGTGTTGAGCGTCGATTTGGTTCGTTTGAACGGTCCATCAGGATTCCCCAGGAAGTTGATGCAGAGAAGATAAAAGCATCATTTAAAAACGGCGTGTTGACTGTTTCCTTGCCAAAATCTGAAAAAGCAAAGGATAACGTTCGCAAAATTGAAGTAAAAGCAACCTAAACTTACCCCGACAGGTTTGGAGGCGGACCGGCTTTCTGTGGGTTGCTTCCCCCGCAAAATCACTGAGTCGGCCGTTCCAAACCTGTTTTATTTTTGGCACAAGCTTCGCAGTTTTTAGGATATATCTAAAGACTGCGATTATTTTTTTAACCAGTTTTTTAAAGGAATACCGGGCCGAAAATTGTGTTAATTTCTTAATTCGGATCGGATAATCAATGACTTAATTGATTTAATGGAGAAACCATGGATGATACGATTGAACGCCCGAAAAAGGAACGTCAGGTAGATATAAAAAGAGATCGCCTGTCCAACATTATCAAGGATAGTGATAAAAAGGATGGAAACAATGAATCCGGATTAAAACCCCCCGAAAAACGTCCACCTTTTTCCTTCAACATGTGGTATTTCGCCGGATTTTTTCTTTTAATTTTTATGGTTAACTCGCTATTTGCTGAAAAGCCTCAAACCATTGAATTTAGCGAATTTAAGCAAAGAGTAAGCTCTGGTGAAATTAAACGAGTGGAGCTTAGTGATTCATATTATGTCGGTTCATCATTATCCAGTGCTGAGTTAAAAAATAATCAAAACACAAACAGATCGCCGGGTAACCAGGGGGTATACCGGACTGTTCCGGTGGAAGATTCTACTTTCATCCCGTTGCTGGATGCAAACGGAGTTGAGTATTACACACGACCCGTTTCAGCTGGCGAAGTCTTTGGAAATGTCCTGCTGACTTGGATTCTACCGCTCGGATTGATGATTGCTCTTTGGTGGTTTCTGTCTTCGAGGCTCAAAGGAGGCGCCGGTGGCGTTATGTCTTTTGGGAAAAACAAAGCCCAACTGATTTCCGAAGGAGACACCGGTGTTAACTTTGCTGATGTGGCAGGAGCAGATGAAGCAAAAGAAGAATTGGTTGAAGTAGTGGATTTTCTGAAGAACTCCGAAAAATACGATGCCATTGGCGGTAAAGTGCCTAAGGGAGTCCTTTTGGTTGGGCCTCCGGGTACCGGTAAAACCATGTTGGCAAAAGCCGTTGCAGGCGAAGCGGGGACTCCGTTCTTCAAAATGAGTGGAGCAGATTTCGTTGAATTGTTTGTTGGTGTCGGGGCTGCCAGGGTGAGAGACCTGTTTCAGGAAGCTCGAAAAAATGCCCCATGTATCGTGTTTATTGACGAACTGGATGCCATTGGCAAGAGTCGGGGAGCATCCATTGCCGGTAATGATGAACGTGAACAAACCTTGAATCAACTGCTGGTTGAAATGGACGGGTTTGATTCCAAGGGAGGAGTCATTATTCTGGCGGCGACTAATCGACCTGAGATTTTAGACCCGGCTTTGATGAGACCCGGCAGGTTTGATAGACAAATATTAGTTGATCGTCCCGATTTGGACGGACGCAAAGCAATTTTGGGTATTCATGCCAAAAAGGTCAAAGTTGACAGCAAAGTCGATTTTGGCAAGATCGCAGCAGCAACAGTAGGTTTTTCCGGTGCGGATTTAGCAAACCTGGTTAACGAAGCAGCGATCCTGGCTGTCAGGAACCAACGCACCAAGGTTGTTCAAGGCGATTTTTCGGAAGCTATCGAGAAACTGGTGGCGGGACTGGAAAAGAAAAGCCGGGTTATGAATGAAAAAGAGAAAAAGATCGTGGCATATCATGAGACCGGACATGCCCTGGCAGCAGCGTTCTCTCCAGGGGCCGACCCGGTACAAAAAATATCGATCGTTCCCAGGGGACTTGGGGCCTTAGGATATACCATGCAGCTTCCGTCTGAAGATCGATTTCTGATCACGGAGGATGAGTTGCTGGGAAGAATCGATGTGTTGTTGGGCGGTCGAGCAGCCGAGCAGGTTATTTTTGGAGAAATATCCAACGGAGCGTCCAATGACTTGTCCCGCGCCACAGATATTGTACGCAAGATGATCACCGAATATGGCATGAGCGATAAATTTAAAAATGTCTACCTGGGTAGTAATCAAACGTCCTACCTGGGCGGCGTGCAATCGTCCGAGCGAAAAGAATATTCGGAAAATACTCAAAATTATATTGATGAAAAAATTGCAAAAACTATAGACGAACGATATGAAAAAACACTTTCCCTGTTAAAAGAGAAAGAAGAATTGTTGCATGTCGTTGCAAATAAACTGCTTGAAATAGAAGTAATGGAGGCCGATGTTTTTAACGCCATCATTGCCGATTCAAATAAAGCTGCCTAATCCTTTCCAATAAAAGAGACTTCGGCTCAGGAATCCGGGCTTGAAGTCTCTTTCAATTTGATCCGCAAGTTTGTTTATCTCTTCCAAAATGTGTTGCAATTGAGGATTGAGTAATTGTTCTGGAAAAAGTAACGCCTTTAAGCTGGTTTTTGGTAACGGGTAACGCAATGGTTACGATCAATTCTGTTTTCGACCAAAACCTTTATTTTAAAAATACATAAATTACAGATTGATAGACAGCATTGGGGGATATAAATACTGTGGCATGTCCAATGCAAATTGTCAGATAAGATCCGAAATTAAAATACAACAAACACAAACATTTAAATTAAGAGGTTATCATGACTAGTGAAAACATTGTAATGCTGACAGATGGCGATTTTGATGAAAAGGTATTGAACAGCACAAAACCTGTTTTGGTGGATTTTTTTGCTAACTGGTGTGGTCCTTGTAAAATGATTGCACCATACCTGGATAATTTGGCAGAAGAATACAAAGACAAGGTGACCATTGCCAAACTCGATGTGGATCAAAATGGGCAATCGGCTATGAAGTATGGAGTCAGGGGAATTCCCACCATGATTCTCTTTAAAAACGGTAAACAGGAAGAAGTCATTGTCGGTGCTGATCCAAGCCGAATTGGGGAAATTGTGGCAAACGCTGCATAATGAAGGTGCAAGTCAAGGCAAACTTCTTAAACCAGGATCATTGGTTGATGTTTGCCTATGACGACCGATACAAGCCAATTCCAATCTTGAGTATGAGATGATAGCAACTCTATAAATGCCCCATGCAACCTGCCAGATTCTGCGGCCGGCAAACATGTCATCACCCGGCCGCATATTACAGACGTATTTCCTGTTTTCCTGCCTGACCACATTTATCCACTAATTGTTTCAAATAGATGAAGTTTCACGGCCGTACATTGCAAAGGTAGGCATCTTAACTGTTTAGAGCCCATTGACATATAACTCCGGTTTTTTTTTGACATTTTTTTTTTCTTGATTAGATGTTATACTGGTAGCTGACATATTGAAGCAATTGATGAATTAAAATTAGCTACCTCTCTATAATGAATAACCAGGAATCCAAGCAGCAGATTATTGTGGAGGGCTTCAGGCAAAGTCGCTTGTCAGAGCGGGTTACTGAACAGTTTTTATCCAATTTGTTGCCGTTTGCAGATCTGCTTTCTTTTAACCAGGGAGAGGAAATCCTTAAGGAGGGAACGGAATTTAGTCAGATTCATGTTCTGATTGAAGGTTGTGTGGCGATCTATTTTAAAGGAGAGTTGATAATCACGTTGGGTCGCAAAGGTGATATTTTTGGGGAAATGAACGCAATAGACGGCCGACCTGTAGCGATTACAGCAATAGCCGATGCGGATAATTGTCAGATTTGCCGCATTGATAAGTCCTTTTTATCCAACATCGACACCAACAATCAAAAAGAAGTTGGGTATGAATTCTTCAAAATTCTTGCCTCAGGACTGACCGATAAACTCAAGCAAACTCTATCCAAAGCGCGCCAAAACGAAGTGATGAACAGGCATCTGGAAGAGAGCAAAAAATCGTTGAAAAAAGCTCTTCGCCAGTCCCGGGCTGACCGAATCGATTTGGAATCCAGTGAAGAGCGTTTCAAAGCCCTCTTTACCAGCGCAGCTGATGCCATGTTTATTCACACTGTTGAGGGTGCTATTACTGATGCAAACAAGGAATCCTGCCAGCGTCTGGGTTATACTCTTGAGGAATACAAAAATCTGACGATGGAGCAAATTTGCTCACCCGACCATATCAACTCGTTGAAGGCAGAATATAAAAAATTGAGTGAAGGATCCAAGGTAATCTTCGAGACAGAGCACCTCCACAAAAACGGAGAAAGGTTTCCGGTAGAGATAAGTGCCCAGGTGATCGAAATAGATTTAAAGCCATTTGTTTTTTCAGTTGTTCGCGATATTTCGTTACGAAAGAAAATGGAAGCAGAACTTCGAGAGGTCAACGATCATCTGGTGACACAAACAACACGGACAACCGAATTAATGCTTCAGGCAGAGATTGCCAACGCATCCAAGAGTCAGTTTTTAGCCAATATGAGCCACGAAATCAGAACTCCCATGAACGGCATTATCGGTATGTCTGAGTTACTGGTTGAAACCGAATTGGATGATGAACAGAGAGAGCTGACAGAGACGATTCGTTCGTCTGCTGCAGCGCTATTAACCGTAATCAACGACATCCTTGATTATTCCAAAATCGAAGCAGGAAAGATGGACCTTGAGATTATTGAATTTAATCTCAAGGATACCGTTGAAAGGGCTGTAGACCTTTTGGCAATAAAGGCGGAAGAAAAACAACTGGATTTGAATTGCCTGATTGATGTGAAGATTCCGTCTGTACTGAAAGGTGATCCGGGACGAATTCGCCAGGTGTTGTTAAACCTGTTGAACAATGCGTTGAAGTTTACCAATGAAGGGGAAATAGTTGTCAACGTGTTCCTTGATATGGAAACAGAAAGTCATATCACTATCAGTATCCGTGTTGAAGATTCCGGTATTGGTATTCCCAAAGCTCGAATGGACAGGTTATTCAAGACATTTACACAGGTGGATGTATCGACCACCAGAAAATTTGGTGGAACCGGCTTGGGTCTGGCAATTTCAAAACAGCTCAGCGAGATGATGGGCGGGAGAATTGGAGTCGAAAGTGTTGAAGGTAAAGGTTCGACTTTTTGGTTTAGTGCCAAGCTGGAAAAAACAGATAACGAGCCGGAGGGATCCTTTGCCGATGTCGGGGCCTTGAGGAGTAAAAAGATACTGATCGTTGAAAATAGTGTGACCTCTCAAAAAATCCTGGCTAATTACCTGAATCATGCAGGCTGCCAGGTCAGCTGCTCTTCCGGGTTTGTAGGAGAATATCAGCTGACACCACAAGGTTTACCGCCTGAAAAGGAAATTGACCTGGTTTTAGTCAGTATCTCCATTCTGAATGCTCAGGCCAAAAAACTTAATTTGATGCTTGATCAGATCGCTAAGATCATTAAAAAACCGATCATCGTAATTTGTGGCAAAAGCATGCGCAACGAAGCCAAAAAACTAATTGACCAAGGGGTTACCGGTTTTTTGGTAAAACCGATAAAACAAAGCGATTTATACCAAAAGATATTGAACGCTACCGGTTTGTTGATAGACCACAACAGTGCCAATGATAAAAATAACGATGTCATCTCCTTATTAACCTCAAAAGAGCGAGAAAAAGTCCGAATTCTTCTGGCTGAGGATAATTTGATCAATCAAAAGGTTGCCACCCGTGTTTTGAACAAGCTTGGGTTCAACTGCGAGATTGCCAATAATGGTCGTGAAGCCTTGGATATTCTCAAAGTTAAAGACTATGATTTGGTTTTGATGGACTGCCAGATGCCGGAGATGGACGGCTTTGAAGCCACGGCAGCTATCAGGTCCTGGGAGGAAAAGACTGGGGCGCATATCCCGGTAATCGCCATGACAGCTAATGCGATGCAAGGAGATCGTGAAAAATGTCTGGACGCCGGTATGGATGATTATGTCAGCAAACCCATCGATCGCAACAAACTGGTTATGGCCATCGAAAACCAGCTGGTTAAAAATCAGACACCTCCATGAAGCAAACTTGCCGAATTATTGCAGTTTAATATTGTTTAAGTTAGACTGTACCTAGCACTGGAACAAATTCTATTCTATAATTCAATTTTTGAAACACAGGTGCTTGCGAAGTGTTTCAAATGTATGAGCCCTGAAGATCGGCTCATATCGGACTGTTGAACGGAAAAGGAGGTTGGTTATGGCTGTAAAAATATTAATTTCCAGGTATATCAGCAAAGAACAAGAACCTGTTGTACGCCCTTTTCTTAAGCAATTACGCCGTCTTGCGCTCTCCAACAAAGGATACATTTCAGGTGAGTCACTTATCAGTGGAGATAATCTGGAAGAAAATCTCATCATCAGTTCCTGGGAGTCTCTGGATGATTGGGAAGGATTTATGGAGGATAAAGAGTCCAAGGAAGTTCGTTATAAAATAGACCAGGTTTTAGCCAGGGAAACCGTATATAAGATCTACTATATGCGTTGACGCTCTCCTGTTTGTTCGATCCTCCCCAACTCATTTTCCCTGCATGGGCCGGTTCCAGCCCATGCGTTTGCTTGCCCGCAACGATAACTCATCATTTATTCCATTCTTCATGTAATCCGGGCAGGATTTGGTACCGATCCCATATTTTCTATTAAAGCCTGATTAGTAATTGCCTGTTAACAAAGGTACTGCTCAATTTGTCAGAATCCTTGCTTCCGTTGTTCGAATGATTCCAATATTTTTGCAAAATGAATATAATTAACATATATACCATAAATACGTTAATTATATTAACAACACTCTTGACTATTATAAAAATAATCTATATTTTTTTTATTATGTTAATGAACACGAGGAAGCAATGAAAAAAACGTTATCAGAATGTCCGGTATGTTCCGGATCCTTGGTGGTGAGCAGATACACCTGCCATCATTGCCAGACGGAAATTTCGGGAAAATTTGAACTGCCTGGGCCACAGTGGCAGCTTGATCAGGAGCTGATGAATTTTTTGAAAGTTTTCATATTTGCTGAAGGTAACATCAAGCAATCAGAGAAGCTGCTAAATTGTTCGTATCCAAAAATTAAGAATCTATTAAAAAAAACTAAAGTTGCACTGGGTTTTGAAGAAAAATCGGTGCAAAACGAAAACTCTGTCATCAGCCGTTTGGAAAAAGGAGAGATCGATGTGGATGAAGCTCTTGCCCAATTAAAGGCGAAGGATTGACCGTTTTGATATCAGAATACTGGTTGGGCGCTTATGATTTCAAAATTGGCGGATTGTTGCCAAAGCCAAAGGATAGTATGGAATACACAATTGAAGACAAAAAGCTGGAATTGGATATATCCCTGTCCAAATCAAGTGTGATTATCCAGGAACATGACAAACAGACCTTGGAATTGGAATTTTCCGGCTTAAGAAAAAAAACAGCTGAGGAGCTATTTTCGTTCGGATTCCGAAGCAACCGACTGTATGTAAAAGAGACCAGCGGAAAGCATTATCCAATGCTGGATGCCTTTTTACATACAAATCTTGCCAGTGATGTCATAGTGAAGATCCCTGCGGATGTAATGGTCTCGGGAAAAATCGCCAGTATCAATGGTGATATTAAGGCTGCCAAAATGGAATATCGTGGCGATTTGAAAACGGTATCCGGAAAGATAGTTGTCGAGGAAATCTCTACAGACGGTCTAAATGTGCAAAACATCAGTGGTAACGTTTTTATAAATCGTCTGAAAGGCTTTTTAAAAGGCAGGGTAGTAGCAGGAGATTTAACTGTTGAAGCTGGTGAATTCAATGAAATTTCATTGAATTCTGTTTCCGGCGATGTCAGGCTAAGTGGAGATTTTGATCTGGAAGAAGATGGAGAGATCTCAACCGTTTCCGGAGATGTTCATTTGAACATACATCAATGCCGAGGGGACAAGGTTCTGACTATTACCACATTGAGCGGCAACTCATCACTGGTTGGTGATTATCCTGACGGTGCCATCGTCATTAAGCCACGCATGCCATTTTTGAAAAATCATCCTTTTAAATCCTTCATTCCTTCTTTTAAAGATATGTTTTCTTCGTTTTTTACCACAGGCACAAGGGGTGAGAGCGAGGTTGAGGTAGAAGCTGAATCTAATGTGGAAGAGAATGAAAATACCAAAATGATCCTGGAGATGCTCTCTGCAGGGAAAATTACCGTAGAAGAAGCGGAAAAACTGATCAGGGCTTTAGGTGGTAAATAGAATGAGTATTTGGAGAAGCGTATGCCGGAAAAAGACAAAATTTTGAAAATGGTGGCAGAAGGGAAAATCACGGTTGAAGAAGCTGAGAAACTGTTAAATGCCATTCAGGGTAGGAAGTCCCATTCAAAACCTGCCAACAGTCTGGTGAAACTGGCTGACAAAATCAAGAATTCAAGCCCTTTCTCAGGGAAAATTATCATAGAGATCAATAGCGCCAAGGGTGAAAATGTCAAAATAAAATTACCCTTAAAACTGGCAAACCTGGCCTTGAGTATGATTCCCAAAGATAAGATGTCGGAGTTAAACCAGGATGGGGTTAACCTGCGGGAGATTGTTAATAATATTTCCGGATTTGTGGATGAAATAGACGATGATATTTTGAATATCACCAGCGCCAGCGGCGATGTAGTGCGTATTTACATCGAGCGCTAGCCTGTGGTTATTGATTTCCCTGGTTTAATTAGAGCGATCGGAGAGGTTGACAGCATGACAAGCCACCTCAACCTGACCCGCTTTTTGATGATCGGGAATTACGGTATGGCATTTTTCCATTACTTCAGGGCAGCGGGGATGAAAAGTGCAGCCTTTTGGCGGACTGATTGGCGAAGGTAGCTCACCTTTTAAAATGATCCGTTTCTTTTCATACAAGGGATCCGCTATCGGTGTGGCTGAAAGCAGTGATTTGGTATAAGGGTGTTTGGGGTCGCTAAAAATATCCTCCCTTGTTCCGGACTCTACCGGTTTACCCAGGTACATTACCATCACGTCATCGGCTATATGTTTGACGACAGATAAATCATGACTCACAAACAGATAAGCCAGATTGTGTTTTGCCTGCAGATCAACCAGGAGGTTCAGGATTTGAGCCTGGATGGATACATCAAGAGCAGAAACCGGTTCGTCCAGAATCACAATATCAGGATTCAACATCAAGGCCCTGGCAATAGCAATTCGTTGTCGTTGTCCCCCGGAAAACATGTGGGGGTATCGATCATAGTGTTCAGGGCGTAAACCTACCTCATCCATCATCTTGAAGGCTGCCTCTCTGCGCTCACCCTTTTTCATGTTTGTATTCACCAGCAGCGGTTCTTCCAATGCGTGTCCCAGTTTTTGCCTGGGATTTAATGATCCGTAGGGATCTTGAAAGACAATCTGAACTTTGGTGCGCATCTCTCTGGCTTGGGCTTCGGTGGCAAATGCCAGTTCAACACCATTGATTTTAAGGGAGCCGGTTGTTGGGGGTTCGATTAGCGTCACCAGGCGAGCAAGAGTTGTTTTTCCACATCCGGATTCGCCAACAACTGCAAGGGTTTTACCTTTTTCCAGCTGAAACGATGCCCCGTCTAAAGCCTTGAGTATGGAATCTTTTTTAAATAGTCCGCGATTAATAAAGTAATGACGGCATAGATTTGAAGCTTCTAAAATAGCACTCACGGTTAGGCACTCCCGTTTTTAATAAATTGTTCTGCCGGCTTTCCATTCTCCAGGGGAAAATGGCATTTTGCCAGACCGAATGACTTGTCTTTGTTCTCCGGTGGTGTTTGATGGCAAAAATCGGTTGCAAATTGGCATCTTGGTGAAAACAGACATCCCTCAATGATATCAAATTGTCCTGGAACGACACCGGCAATGGATGGTAAATGCTTGCTGCTGGCTCGCTCCGGTAAGGCGGATAGTAACGCGTAGGTATAAGGATGATGAGGATTCGCAAACAGTTCCTTCACACCCTGCTTTTCAACCTGCTGACCTGCATACTGAACCATAACTCTTTCCGCTGTTTCCGCGACCACACCCATATCGTGAGTAATTAGTACCAGGGACATATTGATTTCCTTTTGCAGTTGGAGCAGCAAATCGAGTATCTGGGCTTGAATGGTTACATCCAACGCGGTTGTCGGTTCATCAGCGATAAGCAATCTTGGATTGCAGGCGATAGCCATGGCTATCATCACCCTTTGATTCATCCCTCCTGATAGCTGGTGAGGAAATGTCGACAAGCGTTTTTCCGGTTCGGTGATACCGACCAATTCCAACAGCTCGACTGCCCGGTTTTTTCTGGCAGCTCGGGGCATATCCATGTGTGTTTTTAATGCTTCGGAAATTTGAAAACCCACAGTAAAGCACGGATTCAAACTGGTCATAGGTTCCTGAAAGATCATCGAAATTTCCTTGCCAATGATCTGTCTGCGTTGCTTCTTGCTAATGGTTAACAGGTCGATTCCATCGAATTGCAGACAATCTGCAGTCACTTGCGCTGTCCAGGGCAAAAGCCCCATCATTGCCAGCATGGCTACCGATTTCCCGGAGCCCGATTCTCCAACGATTGCAACAATTTCACCGGGTTCAATAAAAGCAGAAAAGCCGTCGACAGCGGTGAAAAGACCGCCCGCTGTCTGAAATTTAACGGTTAAATTTTTGATTTCTAAAAGAGGCATTGTCTGTCAGGATCTCTTGAGTTTTGGATCGAAGGCATCTCTTAAACCATCGCCCATTAAATTGATTGCGATTACCGTAATAAGAATTGCCAGACCGGGAAATGTTACAACCCACCAGGCCCTCAGAATAAACTCACGAGCATCAGCCAGCATTGTTCCCCATTCGGGTATGGGGGGCTGTGCTCCAAGTCCAAGGAATCCGAGCGCTGCTGCATCCAAAATGGCTGTGGAAAAGCTTAAAGCTGCCTGCACAATTAAAGGTGCTGCACAATTTGGTAAAATAGTTTTGAACATCATGCGAATTTTCCCAACACCGATTACCCTTGCTGCTGTCACATAGTCTTTGGTAAGGACACCCAGTACCGCAGCCCTGGTGAGTCGAACATAGTGGGGTTGTTGAATAATCGCAATTGCAATCATTGCATTGACAAGGCTGGGGCCGAGTATGGCTACCAAAACCATTGCCAGGAACAAGCTGGGAAAGGACAAAACCACATCCATGATACGCATGATGATGGTGTCCAGTTTACCCCCGAAAAAACCTGCTAAAAGTCCTAATATCACACCTACCACCAGCGAGATAGAGACAACCAGGCAGCCGACCAACAAAGATAGCCTGGAACCATGGATTAGCCTTGAAAGCATGTCTCTGCCAACGGCATCCGTTCCCAGCAGGAATTCTGTTGAGCCGCCTTCCTGAAAGAAGGGAGGTTGCAGCATGGCTTCCCTATATTGTTGATTTGGAAGATGGGGAGCAATAAGATCGGCGAAAATGGCGATCAAAATGACAAAGACAAAAATGGCCAGACCCATCACCGCTCCGCGGTTTTCACGGAAATAGGACCAGAATTCAAGGAATAATGCTAAGCGTCCTCCCTGCCGTTTATCCAACATATTGCCTGTAGTTGTTACATAACTCATGATTATTTCGTATGTCTGATTTGCGGGTTTATTAATCCATAAAGAACATCGACCAATAGGTTCACAATCATAATGATTGTAGCGACCAACAAAAGTCCTCCCTGCAGAGATGGATAATCCCTGCGGTTGATGGATTCCACTATCCATTTCCCAATTCCGGGCCAGGCAAAGATGGTTTCTGTCAGGATGGCACCTGCGAATAAAACGCCTACTTGAAGACCGATAATGGTCACGACGGGGATTAGCGCATTACGCAGGGTATGCAAGCCGATAACCCTGCCGGGTCCCAATCCTTTTGCCTTAGCCGTTCGAACATAGTCTTCTCCCAGAACTTCCAGCATGGCAGATCTTGTTTGGCGTGCTATTACAGCCATAGGAATGGTGCCTAAAACGATGGATGGCAGGATTAAATGGGATAAAGCTGAGGTAAATGCTCCTTCTTGACCGGATAGAAGGCTGTCTATCAACATAAATCCTGTGACCGGTTCAAAATAGTAAAGGAGGTTGATTCTTCCGGAAACGGGCGTCCATCCTAAGATACCTGAAAAAAATATGATGCAAAGCAAACCCCACCAAAAAATCGGCATGGAATAACCTGCCAAAGCTCCTGCCATGGCGGCGTGATCAAAAGTAGAACCACGTTTAACCGCCGCTATCATCCCGATAGGCAAACCAATAAAGATAGCTAACAGGATTGCTACCATGGAAAGCTCGATTGTGGCAGGGAATAACGCTAGAAATTCTTCCAGAACAGGTCTTTTAGTGATAATCGAAGTTCCCAGGTCACCTTGGACGACTTTTTTAATGTAGACAAGATACTGTTCTAAAATTGGACGATCAAATCCATAGAGCGCCATCATCTCTGCATGCCTTTCTTCAGACATACCTCTTTCACCAGCCATCAACAGCACCGGATCACCCGGAATCATGCGAATGAAAATAAATGCGATGAGTGTCACGCCAATAAAGGTAGGCACCAAAATGGCTAGTTTTCTAAGAATAAAACTGATCATGATTGATTATTTTAGGCTGGTTCAGATAATACTGATGGTCAGACCGTTTGAATTAATGAAATGCAGTAGAACTTCAGACTCAATTCGAAACCGTAACAGACAGGTAGGGAAAAGATCGAAACCGGGCAACAATGTCACCCGGTTAAGGAGAATATACTACTTCAGATCGACACCATAAAACAGATGTCCACCAAAGGGGTCGATTTTGTAATCAACTACTTCGTTGCGGACCGGTTCAAATACAACTGAGTGGGCAATAGTTACCCAAGGAGTTTGTTCCTTGAAAATCACCTGAGCCTGCTCGTATAGCTTAGTTCTGGCGTTGGCGTCAGACACAACCTTCGCTTCCTGGATCAGCTTTTCAAAAGGCTGATGACACCACTGAGCGCGGTTTGAACCGCCTACAGCGTCACATCCGAGTAATACAGCCAGGAAGTTGTCAGGATCACCATTATCACCAGTCCAACCTAACAATACGGCACCATCTCTATCCTTATCCTTGGAACGCTTGAGATATTCACCCCACTCGTAAGAAACAATTTCTATGTCAACACCAACAGCTTTCCAGTCTGCCTGAATCAATTCAGCCATCCTTCTGGCGTTAGGATTGTAAGGACGTTGAACAGGCATTGCCCAAACTTTAGCTTTCAGGTTTTTGACTCCTGCCTCAGCCAGCATCTTTTTTGCTGCCGCCGGATCATATGGATCATCCTGAATAGCTTCGTTGTACGACCAAATTGTTGGAGGAATCGGGTTTTTGGCAACTTTACCAGCGCCTTGGAATACAGCCTTAAGGATAGCTTCCTTATTGATGGCCATGGAGAGGGCCTTACGAACCTTTTGGTTGTTGAAAGGAGGCATCCGGGTGTTAAACGCCAGGTAACCTACATTAAGTCCTTCCTGTTGCATCAGGTTGATGTCGGCATCGTTTCTCATGGAAGCCAAATCAGCTGGGTTCGGGTAAGGCATAACGTGGCATTCACCCGCTTTCAGCTTTTGGTATCTGACAGAAGGATCAGGAGTGATTGAAAAAACCAGGTTATCAATTGGAGCTTTTCCAGCCCAGTAATCAGGATGGGCTTTATAGCGAATGACGGCATCTTTTTGGTAGGAAACCAGTTGAAAAGGACCCGTTCCTACAGGAGACTGGTCAAATGTGTCCGGAGTTCCTGCTTTCATCATATTGTCAGCGTATTCAGCCGAGTGGATAGAAGCAAAATCCATCGCCAGGTTTGCGATCATTGGAGCTTCAGGCCGATTCAAAGTAAACTTGATTGTGTAATCGTCTACTTTTTCAATAGATTTCAAAAGATCAGGCATGGACATGCCATTGAAATACTCATAGGCACCGCCAGAAACTTTGTGGTATGCATGACCCTTGTCAAACTGCCGCATGAAACTGAAGATAACATCATCTGCATTAAAATCCCGACTTGGAGTAAAGTCTTTGGTGGCATGAAACTTAACATTTCTTCTTAAGTTGAATGTGTAAACCGTTCCGTTATTCGTTACATTCCAGCTTTCCGCCAGGGCAGGTACGATTTTCGTCGTTCCTCTTTCAAATTCAACCAGTTTGTTGAAAATTTGCCTTGAGCCCGCATCAAAGGTTGTTCCGGCAGTATACAATGACGGAGTAAATCCTTCCGGACTTCCTTCAGAACAATAAACCAATGTCTTCTCTGCAACTTCTGGCGCTTTGTCTTTCTCACAAGCTGAAAAGGATATAGCCAGTGCAAGGATTGAAAAAAAAGCTAATAGTCTTTTCATTTGCTCTCTCCTTTTTTAATTGTTGATATATTTAAAAAACACATGATTCAGAAACTCATCGAAGGTGATAATGAATCTTATAACCTGGGTTTATGACCAAATCAACAAATGATTCTAATTTATTTTATTTGAAATTGCTATTCGATAATTCCTAATCGAATGCTCGAATGCTTATCAAAACAACTTATTGATGTCAATTGCTAAGTGGCAACGCCGGACGAGGTATAAAGAGGTGATGAAACAATCTTTATAGCAGATATGAATGACATGAATAAGATCAGTGTTGTTTCTGCAGGGCAGGACTTCTGTTGGTCGGGCCCGGGGATAAAAACAGCAGATTTTGGTTTCAGTTTACTTTGCTGCTTTTTGTCACAAAAGAATCCGGTTTTTGATAAAGGAATTTGACACTTTCAAAGTCCATCCGTCCTTTTTCCGAGTGATGACTTAAATCACCGTTGGTACCCCGGACAATTCCATCAATCCCATGCATGGAAAGAAATCTGGCATCACCGGATCCATGTTCACAAGCAGTCCGCAATTCAGGGTTGGATTTCAATAACATATCCGGATAGGGGGAAGGTTGTGCTTTAAAGAGAGGTTCTTTGCGAATAATTCTTCGCTGCCTTCAACCACATCAAAATGGGACATCAATAATATCTGCGGATTTCTGGAGGACGAAGAAACCAATATGGATGGAGTTCCTCCGAAATCGTGACCTTGAAAATCAATGTCAAACCGTTTTAAATAGATTTCGATAAAAGCAGCACAATTTTTGATTTCCTCGGGTCTTGAATGCACGGACTGAAATTGAATCAATGATTTGGTAAGCTCAATAATTTGGTTCATCAACCGGAAACATCCTTAAATTGAATCCACCAGTAATTTTGGGGGTAGGCACGTATTTAATTGTATAATAAAATTATACTTTATTGATTGACGGTACCGTCAACAGGGTTAAAAATTTTTGTATCGAGTTATTGATATAAGCAAAGTCTATCAACGACCAAAAAGGAATAGGATACAATGGAAACAACTTACAGAACGGCCGGCACACAACAATTTCTGTGTCTCAAATGCGGATTCCAATCCGGCAAACCAATATTTGTTCTGACAAAGACTGAAGATAGAAGACCCATCGTTCAGTGCCCCGAGTGTGAGAGTCTTGATGTGGTTGATGCCGACAGCAAAGTCAGAATCAATCCACAGGACCTGAAATAGGGGAAACAGGATGTTGTCAACCTTGGGTATTATGATGGATTGTGCACATGGTATGGTATCCAGGTATCAGGCTCAGTAGAACATCAGCTAGTGCTCGGTTGACATGGAATCGAGGTAGCTGATTCGAAATCCAAACCGGCAATCAAGGAATAAACCTGGTTCCGGCCTTATCCTCAAGGGCCTCACAGATAGATTCAACAGAACAGATAACAGCTTTGTCCCCTCCCATACCAATGAATTCCTGACAAGCCTTTACCTTGGGAAGCATCGATCCGGCCGGGAATTGACCTTCTTTGATATACGCTTCTGTTTGTGAATCAGTGAGGTTTTCCAGCTTTTCCTGTTTATCGGTGCCGTAGTTTATCATCACGCCGTCTTCATCTGTGGCGATCAGGAAAATATCCACGCCAGTTTCCCTGGCGAGGCACAGACTGGCGAAATCCTTATCAATAACAGCATCGACTCCCGAGAATGCACGTCCTTGCCTCACAACAGGAATGCCACCGCCTCCGCAACAGATCACAATGAAGTCATTTTCCATCAACAGTTTAATTTCGCGTTTCTCAACTATGGTAACAGGCTTGGGAGAAGCTACCACTCTTCTGTAACCTTTGGCTGTTTTGACTGTGGGATAGTCCAGCTTTTTGGCTTCCTCTTCAGTAAAAATCGGTCCGATGGGTTTGCTTGGGTTTTCAAAGGCGGGATCATTCTTATCTACCACAACATAAGTAATCAAACTTACCAGTGGTTGAAAGTCGATATCCAGGGCCATCAACTCTTCATCCAGGGACGACTCGATCATAAATCCGATCTGTCCTTCGGTCTGTGCAACCAGTATTTCAAGGGGAAGCTTGGGTACTGCATCACAATTTTCTTGTTGCAGCAAAAGGTTTCCTACTTGCGGTCCGTTTCCATGGGTAATGATGATTCTGTAGTCCGTGGACAACTTAGCAATTTGTTTGATGGGAACTCGAAGATTTTCAAACTGCTCTTCTATGGTTCCGGCTTGCCCGGCTCGAATTAAAGCATTACCGCCCAGGGCAATGAGAAGAGTCGGTTTTTTGGCTTCTGCTGACATTTCTTTCACTTTTTTAGATTGAGAAACAAAATAGGCTCCATTGAAAGTCAATGGAGCCTATTAAAAGACTACTACATAATGCGGGTGGAGACTATCCCAGTTTTGCTTTGATCAACTCTTCCAAAGTCGGACTGCTGTTGTCCTTGTATTCATACTTAATACGAAGAGTGGGCTTCTCGATCTTTAATAACTGGAGGATATCAATCGGAGTTGCTGCCAGCACTAAATCACAGTCGCATTGATTGATAGTGGCTTCCAGATCTTTTACTTGCTGGTCACTGTATCCCATGGCGGGCAATAGTGTCCCGATTGATGGATAGTGTTCAAAAGTTTCTTTTAAAGTGCCCACCAGGTATGGTCTTGGATCTACCAATGAAGCCGCTCCATATCTTTGTGCGGCTATAACACCAGCTCCATATGCCATTTCTCCGTGGGTCAGAGTAGGTCCGTCTTCGATAACCAGTACCCGCTTGCCTTTAATCATTTCTGAATTCTCGACGATTAACTCTGAATCAGCCAGGATGATTTCTGCCTTGGGATTATGCTTTTCAATAGTCTCTCTGACCTGATCGATGTTGGCAGGCTTGGCGCTGTCAACCTTGTTGATAATGGCAATATCGGCCATCAGCATATTGGTTTCGCCAGGATGATAGGCGACCTCATGGCCGGGTCTGTGCGGATCGAAGACAACAATGTTGATATCAGGCTTATAGAAAGAGGTATCGTTGTTCCCACCATCCCAGATCACTACGTCCGCTTCTTTTTCGGCTTCTCTCAAAATCTTCTCATAATCGATTCCGGCATAGATGACAGCTCCCATGCTGACCACCGGTTCGTATTCCTCTCGTTCCTCAATGGTGCACTGATGGGTTTCGAAATCTTCATATTTGGAAAATCGCTGCACGATCTGCTTGGTCAGATCTCCATATGGCATGGGGTGTCGGACAGTTACTACCTTTTTCCCCATACTTTGAAGAATCTTAACAACCTGGCGGGATGTTTGTGATTTCCCGCAACCTGTTCTGACAGCGCAGACTGAGATTACTTTTTTGGAGGACTCAAGCATGGTATAAGGGGCTCCGATAATAGTGAAATCGGCCCCGGCAGCAGTTACCTGAGACGCTTTGTGCATCACTTCGGTGTGGGGCACATCACTATAGGAAAATGCAACCAGATCAATTTTATGTTCTTCGATCAGCTCAACCAGCTTTTCGTCGGAATAGATGGGAATTCCCTCGGGATACATTTTGCCTGCAAGTTCCGCAGGATATAGTCTGCCTTCAATATCAGGAATCTGGGTGGCTGTGAATCCGATGACATTATACCGCTCATTGTCCCGGAAATAGACGTTATAGTTATGAAAATCGCGGCCCGCAGCCCCCATGATGATTACTTTTTCGATCATTTTTATCTCCATATCGCTAAGAATGTGCTCATTAAATTTAGCCCCTAGGTGATAGTGTGCTTTTCGAATCTCTTCTGTATTGATAATGCTGCGTAAATCCATTGCAGCCAATACTGCCGGCCAGGAAGAGAGAGACTGGCCGGCTTTAAGAAACTGATCAGGAGCATACGACACATCGCAGTATGGTCGATCCGGTATCATTCAGATGATGAATGCAGAATCGCTTACAACGCTTCCTGTTAAGCCAAGGTTGCGACCATCACTGCTTTGATTGTATGCAACCTGTTTTCTGCCTGATCAAACACAATGGATGCATCCGATTCAAAAACGTCGTTAGACACTTCCATCGATTCCAAACCGTACTTCTGGTAGATCTTTTCTCCAATTTCTGTTTCCCTGTCGTGAAAGGCTGGCAGACAATGGAGAAATTTTACATCAGGATTGCCGGTGGCATCCATGGCTTTTTGGTTCACCTGGTAGGGAGAAAGCAATTTGATTCTGCTGTCCCAGACTTCTTCAGGCTCACCCATGGAAACCCAGACATCCGTGTATAGGTAGTCGCAATCCTTAACACCTTCACTGATATCTTCGGTAAGGGTGATTTTAGCCCCGGTTGACTTGGCTATTTCCAATGCCTCATTTACAAGCTCCGGATTCTGCTGACATTCTTTGGGGGCTACGGAACGAAAATCCATCCCCATTTTGGCGGCGCCAATCATCAGGGAATTTCCCATGTTGTTCCTGGCATCACCCATGTAAGCGAATTTCTGCTGATTTAACGGTTTGTGAGAATGTTCCATCATGGTTAGAAAGTCAGCTAAAATCTGGGTTGGGTGGTACTCATTGGTCAAACCGTTCCAAACCGGCACACCAGCGTACTTTCCAAGCGTTTCGGCCTTTTCCTGCTCAAACCCTCGATACTCAATGCCATCATACATTCTGCCCAATACCCGTGCTGTGTCTTTCATGGATTCTTTGGTTCCAATCTGGCTGCCGGTTGGTCCAAGGTATGTCACATGAGCTCCCTGATCATACGCGGCAGTTTCAAATGCACACCGGGTTCGAGTGGATGTTTTTTCGAAAATCAACGCGATTTTCTTTCCAGTCAGGGTTGGTTGTTCGTTTCCGGCGTAAAAATTCCGCTTTAGATCCATGGAAAGATCCAAAAGGAATTTTATTTCTTGAGGCGTAAAATCTAACAGTTTCAGGAAGTTCTTGTGTTTAAGGTTGAATGCCATGTGAATTCTCCTTGATTAACCAATGACTGATTGGATTTGTTCCATTGCCCAATCGATTGTATCTTTCGTGATGACCAAAGGTGGTGCAAAGCGAATGATATTATCATGAGTCTCTTTACATAACAAACCCCTTTGTTTGAGCTGTTCGCAGTACTGCCTGGCGCCACCGGCCTCTGGCAAAAACTCAAGTCCGATCATCAAGCCTCGTCCTCTTACTTCCTTGATCATTGGATTCTTTAAATTCTTTAATTCACCCATAAAATAGTCACCCATCTTTGCTCCATTCTGGATCAACCCTTCTTCTACGAGAACTTTCAATGACATACGGGCAACAGCACATGCCAGGGGATTTCCGCCAAAGGTACTTCCATGCTCACCAGGTTTGAGAACATCCATAACTTCTGTGTTGGAAAGAACCGCGGATACCGGGTAATATCCACCGGATAGGGCTTTGCCTACCAGTGTCAGGTCTGCTTCAATGCCTTCGTGCTCTTCAGCCAGTAGCTTACCTGTTCTTCCCAGTCCGGTTTGAATCTCATCCAGGATCAAAGGAATACCGGCTTTTTCACAGAGTTCCTTGCAGCGTTTCAGATATCCCATAGGTGGGATTTTTACTCCGGCTTCTCCCTGAATCGGCTCAACCAGGAAACCAACGGTGTTTGGTGTGATAGCGTTTTCCAGGGCATCGGCATCGCCAAATGGTATGATAGTAAATCCCGGGGTGAACGGACCAAATCCTGTGCGAGAGGTTGGGTCTGTGCTGAACCCTACAATGGTAATGGTCCTGCCATGAAAGTTATCAGCACATACGACTATTTCCGCTTTATCTTCCGGAATGCCTTTCACCTGGTATCCCCATTTGCGAACGGTTTTGATCACACTTTCCACTGCCTCTGCACCACTGTTCATGGGGAGAACTTTGTGTGAGTTAGTCAGTTCGCAAATTTCCTCATAAAAAGGAGCCAGTTGGTCGTTTCTAAAAGCTCTGGAAGTCAGGGTTAACTTATCCATCTGTTCGATCATGGCTTGGCGGATCTTAGGATGGCAATGTCCCTGGTTAACGGCTGAATAAGCCGACAGGCAATCAAGATATTTATTACCATCTACATCCCAAACCCAAACGCCTTGACCTCTGCTCACGACTACGTCCAAAGGCTTGTAATTGTGTGCCCCTAATTTGTTTTCCAGTTCAATGTATTCTTCATGTTTCATGTCTGATCCCCTTTCCGTGTTGATTCAATTGGTTATATACCGGTGATTTGAAATCGAAAGTATGGTTCCAGGTTTATCGTTGCATCTTCTGTTATTATGGTAAATAATCTATGAAATTCAAGATACTGCAGGAGCAACCCTTGTTGTTTATTGAATGGATAGCCCCTATTCATCGTATTTCATTCAATATGTGAGCAGTATACCAGAAGATATAATCGAAATCCTAATTTATTTTTCTGATTCATTGCATCAATGTTATGAATTTAGCCGAATTTGATTTGAATCTGCTTGTAATATTTGACGCTATTTACAAGGAAAAGAACCTTACTCGGGCCGGTCAGCGCCTTAATCTCTCGCAGCCTGCCATCAGTCATGCCTTGAATCGACTTCGTTCAGCGTTTGATGATCCGCTGTTTGTGCGGCATGGCTACCGTATGGAGCCAACACCCCTTACAGAGGAGCTTAAGGAGAATATCAAAAAGGTGCTTGAGCTCACCGAACGAACCCTTGAGGACAGGGGACCATTTGATCCTTACAGATCAACCCGGACGTTTCATATAGGCATGCAGGACTATCCGATGATGGTGGTGCTGCCAAAACTGCTTAAATCAATCAAAGACCAAGCCCCCAACATTCGCATTCGTACCTTTCATCTGACCATTGAGAATCGGAAAACAGCATTGGAGGATGGCAAGCTGGATATGGTGATTGGTGTGCGGCAGGATTTTGGCAGCAGTATTTTCCAGCAATACCTGTTTAGGGACAGGGAAGTGTGCATCGTTCGGCAAGATCATCCAACCGTGAAAGAAGAATTGTCCCTGGAAGATTATCTGGATAGTGAGTTTGTGGGATTGTCTTTTTCTGATGTCAAGCAGGCCCGCATCGACAGAAAACTAAAGGAAATGGGGCATAAGCGTAAGGTCAGGTTGACTGTGGAGAATGAAGTAACCATTCCCCAACTGGTCAGTCAATCCGATTTCCTCGCAAATATAGCCGAACTGGTTGCAAAAGAGTATGTGAGCTGGCTGCCAATTAAAATGCTCCAGTTACCTATTGAGATAGAAGATTTTGAGTTTTATCAGTATTGGCACGCCAGACATCAAAAAGATCCGGGTCATTCCTGGTTGCGTAAACTGATCAAGCAAACCATTCAGAATGATTAGTGTCAAGCCGGTAATGCAGTTCGTAAATGTGTTATGTCCATCATGTCGTCCCTATGGGACTCAATTGGTTTTCGGTTATGAATTACCAGCGATTCACACCGCTGGCTACTGCTGTGCCATCCCTCCGGGATTGATTCCCCTGTGTAACGATCGATCCAGTTAATTCAAATTTTACTTTCCCATCTAAAGCCCCAACGGGGGGGCATATAATAGCCAGCGGTGTGAACCGCTGGTTAATTGATACCAAAATCAAATGAGTCCCATAGGGACGGCACTGATGTTATGCAATCGGTTTATCAATAAGGTGTCTTTGTTCTTATAATCCCAAATCTTCATTAATCAGAACGATTTTAATCCGCCCCTTGGGGAATGATTTGTCGTGAATGGTCCAGGTGTTACAAATCCGTTCTTTGCTCTGGCATTCTTCGCAATATCCTGATTTTAAACAGGGATTTTTCTTTTTTAACCTCATGGTATTGGCTGGTGCTGCGTAATTCTTAATTCGCATCAGGGCGTCATCAACTTCGGCCACCAGTTTATTTCTTCCCGCCAGAATCACGACGTGTTTTGGACCAAAGGTCAGAGCTCCAACGCGATTTCCGATCATATCCAGGTTAACCAACTTGCCGTTATCGGTGACAGCATTGGTTCCCGTGATAAACAGATCCACCAGTAATGCCTGTCGGCGCCTTTCTACCATTTCTTCGCGAGAGATCTTTTTATCGTAGGTGTCTAAGATCTCAAATGCGTCATTATTCTTTAAAGCATCGTAAAGACCGCTATCTGTTACCGTTACCGAACCTCCAAAGGAAATACTTTTGGGATTTGCAGCTGGAACAATGGTATTCAGGACAATATCTTTGGCTTCTGTCTTATTGTCCGCAAGGTGAACTTCAAAATTGTTTACTTCCAGCACATTTTTCACTTCTGCAAGCCGGAGATTCCAATAGTCTTTCAAGTATTCGGTCATGTTTGTTTTGCCTTGTATTGGGTCATCGAAATTAGGGTAAAAACTGTATTACATCCGTTTAGCAATAGCCCCTGCAGTACTAAAAAACAAGTTTTGATTGCAGGTTTGGTTGATCGGCAGAAACTAATTTTATTGACCTGACTCCTTGCGCAATCAAATGCCTTCATGTGAGCCTGAAATCATACCTGTTTATAGCAGAGGGCAATGATTGGAGTGATTTCGTAACCAACTATCTGAGCAAACCACTAAAAGGAAATATGAAAATTCTTTCCGGGACTGAAACAAGCAAAGAAATTAAAGAAGAACTAAAAAGAGAGGTGCTCAACCTCAAATCAATGAATATTGAACCTACATTGGCGGTAATCCTGGTGGGGGAGGACCCGGCATCTGCGGTTTATGTTCGAAACAAGCAAAGAACCTGTACAGAATTGGGCTTTCAATCGATTGAACGAAAAATGCCTGAAGATACCAAACAGGAGGATTTGCTGTCCGTGGTCAAGGAATTGAACGATGATCCAGCGGTTAACGGTATTTTGTGTCAGGTACCTCTGCCTCCTCAATGCAATGAGCAGGAAGTGATTCAGACTATTCTTCCGGAAAAGGATGTGGATTGTTTTCATCCCTACAACTATGGTTTGCTGGCTGCCGGAATTCCCAAATTCATGCCCTGTACTCCCTTTGGTGTGTTACAGATTCTCAAACGTTATGGTTATGAAACGAGGGGCAAAAATGTTATTATCATTGGCCGCAGCAACATTGTGGGCAGACCGCTGTCAATCCTCATGTCGCTCAAGGAATGGAATTCTACGGTTACGGTTTGTCATTCTCAAACAGCCAAGCTGGCAGAGGTTTGCCGATCCGCAGATATTCTGATATCTGCTATTGGTATCCCCAATTTCGTTACGGCCCACTATGTCAAAAAAGGTGCCGTGGTGATCGATGTCGGTATCAATCGTGTTCACGATCCCTCTCATCCCAAAGGATCAAGGTTGGTTGGCGATGTGGATTTTGAAGCAATCAAGGATCTTGCTGGAGCAGCTACACCTGTTCCGGGTGGAGTCGGTCCGATGACTATTGCCATGCTGATGTACAATACTATTAATGCGGCTAGATTTCAGGCAGGTTTGGAGAAATTTGAGTTGTAAATATCACTCATCATCAAAGGCCGTTCCCCAGGCATAGTTTTCTTTGATTTGTTCCATGATCAAAGACGTCTCAGTAGTAATCACACCATCGAGATTACTGATTTTGTTGTAAACCAGATCATTTAGCTCATCGAGTGATTTCACTATGAAATCCACGTCAACATCGGTACTGCCGGTCATCAAGTTAATATGAACACATTCTTTCAAATTGACCAGCTCCTGGAGCACATGGTCTTTCTTTTTGATGTCCACACGAATTTTGATGTTTCCGGTAATACTGAATCCAAGCTTATGAGGTGAGCCAACAGCAACGATTTTGATATACTTTTCGTTGATCAGCCTCTTGAGGCGGGTTCTAACAGTAGCTTCGGCAATGCCAAGTTGCTTGGCGATGGAAGTGTTGGATAACCTGCCATCTGTCTGCAACAGGTTTACAATCTGGCAATCCAGTTTATCAAGTTTTCTGGGTTTGATTTTTTCATTCTTTTTGGCCATTTGCTCCTCTTTGGGTTTGCCAATGCTACTCATTTTAATAACAATTTCTGCCTCGACAGAGTGATATTATCGTTTTGAATGATTTAAAAAGTCAAGGTTCTTCTATTTTTCTTCCGGATTCGATGGAAATTGGCAAAAAATAAATCGAAAAAATATCAATCAATTAATAAAAAGAACGAATACTATAAATTTAGGGTTCGGTTTTGACCTGTTTGGTTTGCAAAGAACAGGATGTTGTCACGCTTTAATAAAATTTAAAATGTGTGCAAAAGTGGTCCGGATCACTCAGGTATCTCCAGATGTAAATAATTCCAGGGATTGATTTCAGAAGACACCCCACCCATCGAAATAACCACTTCATCAATCCGATCTTGCCGTACCGGGCAGATTTTGTAAGGCCTGACAAGCATACCGTATGGTAATTCATCAGCCAGAATTTCCTGAGCCAGTTTTAAATATTGTAAACGCTTTTTGGAACTTCCCGTTGTCAATAGCTTGGTCAGAATTCTATCAAATGCGGGATTTATATAATTGGATACATTAGCCTGGTTAGAAAGGCCTTCATCACTCTTCATCATATTCCAAATCCAATCTTGATAAGGTCCCGGGGCCTTGCTGTTGAGAGCGATGTCGTGAGTACTTTCCATGGGATTGTGAAGATAGTTCTTATACGATGGGGAGTCAGCGCTTAACAAGTTGATGCGGATACCAATGCGGGAAATCTGTCTTCTAAGGTATCCGGCCGTGCGAACTTGAGCACGGTTGGACTTCGATACGAGCAAAGTGAATGACAAATCTCGCATAGATTTTGGATTATCTCTTATGCCATCCCCGTCAATGTCTATATACCCAGCTTCATTGAGTATATCAATCGCTTGATCCACATTGTGCTTGTAAGCAGGCAAATCGAAATTGTATCCGGACAATTCTGGGTAGATAAAACTGTCAATTTCTTTGGCATATCCGCCAAACACCTGACGCACGATCTGCTTTTTATCGATAACCGTCATTATTGCTTTACGAACCTTAATGTCCCGAATAGCCGGATTTTGAGAAAAATTAAATGATAACCAGTGAAGTTCCATCCCTTCAGTAACGACTGTTTTGACTCCCATGGCAGAATCAAACTCTCTGATCCTGGAAGGATCGATACCTTTGTAACCAAATAGATCTATTAAACCTGATTTAAGGGCTGACGAAAGCGAATTGTTGTTTGGAAAAATTAAAAATACCAGTTCATCAAATTTAGCCGGGTAGCCATGATAATTTTGGTTTTTAACTAATCTCAGCATCTCACCCGGTTTAAATTCTTTGACTATAAAGGGGCCGGAGCCAATAGCTTGTTTGTTTTTATTTCGAGACAGGCTATGTTGATATTTTTTCCAAATATGCCTTGGAAAAACAGGCATTCTGTAAAACGGTGGATACGGTCCGCTGTGGGCATGCTTCAAAGTAATTTCCAGAACACTGTTCTCCATGGCTTTGATGTCCTGAATCTCTATTTCCCGCTGATTCCATTCACTGGATTTGTTTGCAAAAAGGTTTAACGAGAAAATGATATCGTTAAGGGATACAGGAATTTGGTCACTAAACTTGGAGGAATTATCCAGAAAAAACCTCCAGGTTTTATAATCATCGGTTTCCCATCGTTTGGCCAAACCTGGCAATGGCCTATAATCCGGGGCAGGTCCCATCATCCAGAGTTGGTCGTATACCAGGGGCCAGAATATTTCGCCCATCTCTTTTTGCCGCCACTCGCTGGTGAAAGCAAGTGAATTCATTGCCTGTGACTTTGTAAAACCTATAAACAGACGATTTTGGGCAAACGATGGGGGCCCGATTATAATAATACCAAAGATCAGTAAAATCAGACTTTTTTTAAGTAATGGGGATAATTGTCGGTGATAATGTTTCATTGCATAATTTGGCAGGAAGATGAATCAGTCCGCTGTCAGATCACCCAATAAAGCTGCATTTTGCTGAAACCGGGAGCAGATTCTTAGTATTGTATCTCTTGATTTCACAGGTATTCGAGCGACAATGGTTGGGTGATTTAACATCAGGGTTGTTGATTATAGTTTAAAATCAAATAGTTAACACCTATTTGCTGTTCGTTGTGGATTGTATTCTACTGAAACGATGAAATTATAACAAGGCGCAATTCCTGGCGGTTGCACCCAAAAACGTCTTAAAAATTACATTGTGATGGCACCATTTTCCATTACCAATAAATAGGGATTATTCTTTGTGATCTGCTGTGAAAAACAACATCTATTAACCGGGATTAACCATTTAATGGGGTGTTATTTGTGGGGAATTTTTAAGCACAAAAGGCTGGTTACCGCCTGATTGTTTCAGGCGGCATGTCAGGGGAACCATTTTGAACGGACGTCCAAAAAAACCTATCTCCGGTATTCCATGTAGTCTGCAGTTGCGTCCGCAACTTCCGAACCAAACAGTTGCTCGATGACGTACAGACTCATGTCGATTCCGGCACTGATTCCCGCAGAAGTAATGATTTTACCGTTGTCAACAAAGCGCTGATCTTTGACAATGACAGTTTCGGGAGCTAAAGACTCAAGGGTATCAAATACCTGGTGATGAGTAGTGGCTTTCAAGCCTTTTAGCAAACCGGCCTTTGCAAGCAGCAAGGCCCCGGAGCATACCGAAAGAACTTTGTCTGCTGTAACTGCTCCCTGTGCAATCCAGGAAATAATATCATCCTGGCCTAAAACAGGTCGTGTTCCATCACCACCGGGGATGATGATGATTTGTGGCTCAGGTGCATCTGCAATCGCATAATCCGGGTTGATGGAGAGTCCGTTCCTGGCTATGACTGGCCGGTTCTCCTTTGCAACCGTGTATACGTTGAGTCGCTGGTGTTCGCTCAATTCGTCTGTGACGGCGAACACTTCAAATGGACCTGCAAAATCTAAAACTTCGACATCATCAAAAAGTAGAATTGCTGTGTTTTTCCTTTTCATCTTAATTACGATTTTATATTTCCAGATTGTGGCTGGTTACTGTTCTTTATTTCCACCATCCCTGTGATGCCAATAACCAATAACACAGGTAGCAGAACTCTTAGTTGTTGTCCGTTAGCTTGATCAAACATGGGAAGTATCTTCAGTCCGAATGCAGCAAACGCAGTCAAACCAGATACCACACTCAGCCATGAAAACAGCTTTTTTAACTTTCCAAACACCGCTGCTAATCCTGCGATACCCAGCATAAATGTAATTGGGTTAAGCAATAAGATGTTTTCGTTCCAGTAGGTATCTTTGTGATCGGTGAAACACATCATGAAGAAAAGAATCAAGCCAAGTGTTCCGAAAATCATAGAAAAAACGGAAACCAAAGCCGGGTATAGCCTACTAAAAAGCTGATGGTTTTTAATATAGAATATCGCGCTGAGACCGATTATTGCCAGTAAAAAAAAACCTAAGACAAATTCTTTGACCACAGTGTTGACTAGATTAGCTTTTGTTGTAAAAAAGAAATCCCCGGCACCTGCATTTTTTTCTATTTTCTCTGCTACAAGTGGTATATTACCAAGGGCGGGATTTTTCGCTTTTTGAATAACTGCCATTAATCGATCGGGAAGAAACATCGTATCCCAATCGGTGATTGGTTGATCGACTGAATCGTTTAAGATGAAATTGGTTGTAAAGTCCAGATGGGGAACCCCTGCCATCATACGATGAACAAAGTCTCTAAATGTGGGTTTCACAGGTTGCATGGATTGTTGTTTCAATTGCCCGGACATAGCCTGGTCAATAACGTCCCTGATTTTTGTGGAGCAATTGTCAAGAAAATGATCATAAACATAAAACCTGTTTTCCTGTCTCAGGTGATATAGCAAAAGACGTCGAACGTCTGTTTTCTGTTGCGGGGTGAGGTTTAGAGTCTGGTATACAATATGCCGGTTTTCTCTTCGATAGGGAATCAAGGCCTGGGAGGATTCGGATGCAAAACTCCAGAAAACAAATTTTCCGAATGTGAATTGAAGCAGATGTTCCATATCAAAAAAGAAGCCCCCAAAGTTAAACATGTGGGCTTTTCCGGTTAGATTGTTTCTTACTTCCAGGGCAGAATGACCAAACCATGCAAAAAGAGAATCGTGGGGTGAGAAAGTCACCAGGCGGATTTCGTAGGGATCATCCGGTGGAACCACCAATGCCTTGGGATCGGTTGTGGAAGCTTGAAGGTTTTCAACACAGACCAGGGCCAGAAAAAACAGGAACACCGTTAGGTTCGCCGCAGCAAATCTGGCGGTTGGATGGCATCTCATTAGACTTTAGACAAATTTATAATGTTTGCGAACGTCCTTTAATATTTTCCAGGTACAAGACATTCCCTTGGGAAAAGTTACCAGGTCACCGGCTTCAATTTCAATCGGAGATCCACCGTCCGGGGTCACGATTACGCTGCCTTCAAGAATATAGCAAGTTTCAGCCTCCTGGTAATACCAGGGAAATTCGGAAACAGTCTCTTCCCATATAGACCATTTTTTGATAGCCATTGATTCCAATTTTTTTTTGTCCGGATTCTTGTCAACTGTGATCTCCATACATACTCCTTTCTTTACTCTTGACCAATTGCCTTACCTGTGATTTCAAGTAACATTTACGTAAATTCTTTCGTCGTTTCAGCCGTTAGATGATTTTTTGGATGTCTATTGCCTGCTTTCTCATTCGTTTTACGAGTTGTCAGGTAATCGTTGCTTGAATTGGGACACGGTAACACAAGATAGGGAAGAAGTCAGCCGGTGTTGCACCAAGGTCGAAATCGGTCCACAGCCAATAGATTAAAAAAGAAAACAGAATCTTAAGAAATCACAATAGCATCAAATCGAAAACAGTTGGCTGTTGAATTTTACACAAGTTTTACAAGCAGAATTCACGAAAGCCGATGACCACAGACGGTAAGAGACAGTCTTAAGAGTTTAAAGCAAGCTTGCCTCGTTTTAGGATTTGTGTTTTTATATCGGGTAGGTTCCGATATGAACTAATCCCTAATTATAAAGTAATGAAATCACCGCGAAACATCATAAACGAGCGCGTTTTATTTGATTTAAAAAAGCGATCCTCGTTTGGATTAATTTTCTATTTCATTTTGGCTGTGCTTCTGTTATCAGCGGCTGATTACTATTTGAAGCAGCAGTTTTTTGCCGGAGTATTCTTTATCGCTGTTTGTATCACTTGCCTGATTCGTTTAATCCATATCCTGTTTTTCAAACCATTCGCCAAGTGGCAACCCAAGGTAAACAAGGCCTTTTTTCTCTGTTCCATCCTGCTGACAGCGATTGTCTGGGGAACCGGATTTGCTGCATTCATGCTACAGGAAGGCGTTGAGTACAATAAGTCTTTAATGACTGTCTGCTCAGCTGCAATCTGTGCAGGAGGAGTGGTTGCATTTCTACCAAAGCGAATGTTGGCTGTTTTGTACAACGCCTTGTTATTATTACCTGCTTCTATCGTATTAGTGGTGTTGGGGGAAAACCTTAGCCTGGCTGTGATGATCATCCTGTTTTTCATGTTTATGCTGATTCTTACCTATCGAGGAAACAGTGAGTATTGGATTGCACTGGAAAATGAAATCAAACTGCAGGAACTGAGCAGGATTGACGCGCTGACTGGCCTTTTCAATCGTCGCTACTTTAACGAAGTCTATGAAGGAGAATGGAAACGAGCGAGTCGGGATGGCAGTTTGATCACAATTATCATGGGGGACATTGACCACTTTAAACAGGTCAACGATACTTATGGGCACCTGGCTGGAGATTTATATCTAAAGCAATTCGCCGAGATTCTGGGCTCCGTTTTTAAAAGGGATACCGATCTGGTGGTCAGATTTGGCGGTGAAGAATTCGTGGTACTCCTCCTGGAAACCAACACAATTCAAGCCTTTGAAATGGCAGAAAAAGTAAGAACCCAGGTGGCATCTACAGTAGTTGTCAACGCTAATCAGGAGATCAATACAACTGTCAGCTTTGGGATAGCCAGTATTGTTCCTGATTACAGGGACTCCAGTGTCAAATTAATCGGAAAGGTGGATGATGCACTTTACCAGGCCAAGGAAGAAGGAAGAAACAGAATTGTTATTGCCAAGGAAAACAAGGAAGTATTTTAACCGAATTTGTGAGTGATTTCATGTTTAAGATCGTAACCACCCAGGATGAAATGCTAAAGGCATATTCGATCCGATCTATTGTATTTGTAGAGGAACAACACTGCCCTTATCACATTGACGTTGACGGTAAGGATTTTTCAGCCTTGCATGTGTTGGGAGAAATCGACAACGAGCCCTTTGCAACCGGACGAATGAGATTTATCGGAGAATGGGTAAAACTGGAACGCCTGGCTGTTCGTCAGGCCTATCGGGGCAAAGGGTATGGAAATCGTTTGATTGAGTTCATGATTAACACAGCCCGGGAAAACGGGTACAATAACATTAAACTGCATGCTCAAACTCAGACTCTCGACTTCTACATAAAGCATGGATTTGAACCAAAAGGAGATTTCTTTTTTGAAGCTGACATTGAGCACCAGCTGATGGTGCGAGTTAAAAAATAGAAAATTCTCTTTCCTGCCGGAACGTGTCATAACGCAAATTGGTGGATCAAGTGAAACAGATCCACCTTTGATCTAAACAGCCTTATAAACCCTCAAAGGCACGGAGGAAATGGAGTTTAACAATTTCTGTGCCGCTTCGATATGATTCACCGCAGCGTCTTCACATTGCACCAGGACAACATCGGAGATCTCGGCGAAATTCCTGCCTGCCATCACCAGATTGGAGAGACCGGCCTGCAGGGGTAACATGCTGGGATTATAGGCGGCGTTTTCCAGGTAATGTCCGATGAATATCTGCCCGTTTCTGGTTTTGATGGCAACCCCGGCGTGGGACGAAGTATAAGGGGAATGAGATTTGTTGGCAGCTTCCAGGGCTTTGTTGGCCAATTCGTCATCGGTAGGGTTTTCAAGGTTAAACCCCTTGGTTACGTCATCCATTAATTTGAAACGAACATCAAGATCATCCGGGCCAAATCCCCTGGGAAGCATTTGCGGAAGAAGAACCGGTTCATTATTGCCGATCTGGATTTTTAACTCGGCTGAGGTATTTAACTCGTTCAAAAACTGCCGACACATTCCGCAAGGGGGAGCTGTGACCGACAATGATTTGATGCCTGTTTCTCCGTGGGACATGGCGTTGGCAATGGATGCCTGTTCAGCATGAATGGTTGTGTAGACAGGCATGCCTTTAAATTCAATATTGGCGCCTAGGTAAAGATTGCCGCTGTTACCGCGGGATACAGCACCAACCTTAAACCTGGAAGCAGGAACTATTGCTTTCTCCGCAGCCCAAGGCAATAGCTGCTCAATCAGCTGTTCTACTGAAATTCGCATGGTCCCGACCAGAGCTTTCACTTCTGCAGTCATTAAAAAACTGGTCTCTTTTGTTAAAAACCCGTCAAGTATTTTTCTGTCAATTTTGGATCTACGGCGCAATGTTAGTCCTGAAGAGTAATAAGTTTATGATTAGCGTTCCGGATCTGCCCTATAAATTGTTAATCTTCAATAGTAATAAACTCGTCATCTTACAATAATAATGGAAAAAGATGCCGTCAATACGGCTCTAGAAAAGCAATAGCGATGAAACAACCGTCGTTCCGATTACGAGAAATCGATAAGGTTTTTCCGGGATGATTTTAACAATCTGTATGCCGATAAACACACCGGTAATAATCGCTGGTGCAAGGATAGCGTTGAAAGTAAGTGTCTTTAAGGTGATGGTTTTCCAGACAAAAATATGGAGGGGAACCTTAAACAGATTGATTAACAGAAAAAACCAGGCCCCGGTTCCAATAAAGACAAACTTTGGAATGCGCATGGAAAGCAGATAAAGCGCCATTATCGGACCGGCAGCATTGCCAATCATCGTGGCAAAACCTCCTGCCAGACCCAATACTGCGGCGAACCAGCGTCCTTCCGGGACAATCAGACTTTTTCGAATATCCTGCCAGATCATTAAGCCGACTCCCAATAGTACAGATACCGACAGGATACTTTTGAAGACAGAGTCGGAAATGTAGTGTCCAACAGCAAGGGCGATAAAGACACCAATCATAGCCCAGGGCATTACCTTGAGAACATATTTCCATTCGGCATGTCTGTTATAATAGCGGACAGCAAATACATCGGCTGTGATCAACATGGGTAACACAATACCGGTTGACGGCTTGCCCCCAAAAACCATTGCCATAATGGGAATAATGGCCATGCCGGTTCCACTAACACCGGCTTTGGCCATACCTATCAATAAACCACAAACCATTGAAATTACCCAGTCTGCGGTGGAAAAACCAAAAGAGTTGAAGAATTCAAGCATATAAAACAACGCTGTTAGGTGAGGTACTCGAAATAACCTTCTTCCCGGTTTTTACGAACATTGTTATAAGGGAAGATAATGCCGTTCATAGCTATGTATACTCCGTGCTGCAGGGATTGGACAGCAGCCAGGGCAGTTCCGAAGTTAAACAGCGCATCCGAATTTCCAAAAGTATAAGGAATCATGGCGCCAAAAAGCGCTATGGTCTTATCTTTGATATGTTCATTCAGTATTGATGCGGTTTCGACCATTGTATCTGTGCCGTGGGTGATAACTATCCTTTCTTCGGGATAGGAATTACATTTTTCCGTAATCGATATCCTGTCCTGATCATCCATATTCAGGCTATCTTGCAGCTTGTATGAGTCGATAGAAGTCTCCAACCTGCACCGGGCTTGTTCCAACATGTCATTGATATGCGATTTGGTCAGAACCAGCTGTCCATGAATTTTATCGTACTCTTTATCAATGGTACCGCCTGTAAGCAGAATTCTGATAGTCATAAAGATCCGCAGAAAAGGTGTCAACAATGGTAAGTAACCAAGAAGTCTCCGTTCATCCCAAAAGACTACTTTTTAATGGTCTGATAAATCAAGCTGATTATCTGCTTTTGAAGAGTAAATCTGCCGTTCGCTCCTCCGTTTGTCAACAAACTAAATCCGTTTGTCACCCTCTCACTACAAACTATTGATTCTGGCGCATAGTAGGGTCATAAATTTAACCTATTCCGTTTTTTATACGAGGTGACAAATGAAAACCAAGCTAATAACAATACTATTTTTATCAATAACCTTGATAGCCTCTCCTTTAATGGCGCAGGATCAAGAAGGGCAAATCACAAACGATCGAGAAGGTATCGATTCAAATTATGAGCAGGACATTCAAGGCAACGACCCTGTTTTTACACATGGGGTGAGACGGGATTTAAATCCGCTTCAAATTCAGATCGTGCAGACATTCGGACCTGCAACGCCACATACATTTGCTCCTGGAGGAGGACTTCATTTAGGGTATCAACTATCCGATCTTTTTTATATTGGGCTGACTTCCTCGGCATTTGCGGATGGTTCCAATGCCTGGGATGAGCATTGGAATTACAGATATGATGATGACGATGTTTATGACGAGGAAGTTTATGGTCAGGATGGTGCTGATTTTATTGAGTCAAAGCTTGATCCGATGCATCTTCTGGAGTTGCGTGTTACGCCCTGGGATTTTGGATTGTATTTCTCATTTGGTGCCATGTATCGTGGAGAACAGGTCTCAACCACCGAATTTAAAAGTGAAAAAAGAACGATCGGTGACAAAGAATACACTACAGGCCTGACAGCCGAAGTTGAATACAAGGAGTGGTATGGAGGCTCTGCCGGAATTGGGTTCAACTATATATTTAACTGTGGATTAACCCTGGGTACCGCCATAAATTTTGGTCTCAATGCCCAAACGCCTGATGTCACAGTGACAAGCACTGCTGCGGTAGATGAAGAAGATATGGAGCATTGGAAAAAGCAGATCCAGACAAATGAAAAGCAAGTGCCGTATCTTTATACCTTTGCCCTGGGGTATGCCTTTTAGAAGAATCAGCAAGCGGTTTAATCGCCGGAGTGCAAATTGGCAATCAATTGTTTAACAATTTTACGATAGCCTCTACTGATTGGAATTTGGATGGGATCAGGATTATTGTTCAGGATAAGAGTTTCATTTTTAAATAATTCCCTAATTTTGGAGGTGTTTACCAGGTAGCTGCGGTGAACCTGGGCAAACCCTTTGGGCTCCAGATCAACCAATGCCTTTTTGAGGGTTTTTTTCACCACGTGGCAAGTACCATCCTCCAATTGATACTCGATATAGTTGGCATTATGTTCTTGAGGTTGAACATAAAGGATATCATCCGGCCAAACATAAACTTTCCGGGAATCGCCATGCAAATCCCGGAATTCAAGTAACAGGTAACCAACTTGTTGTTTCTGACGGATTAATCGTTTTTCCAAATTTCGTCGGTCCAGATCCTTAAACACCTTTTGGATGGCATCGTTGAAGCGCTGGGCCTTGATTGGCTTTAAAAGAAAATCGCTAGGATCGTAAGCGTAGCCGTCAATAGCATATTTGCTGTATCCGGTACAAAACACAACAACGGGGGAGTAATTTAAGCGACCCAACATTTCAAAACCATTTAACTCGGGCATTTCGATATCAACAAATACCAGGTCCGGCTTGAGGGTATTGATACCTTCCAATCCGGCTTGACCGTTGGAATAAGTTCCAATAATTTCAATGTTTGGAAAGGCGCACAGATGATCTTTAATATCGATGACTGCAAATTCTTCGTCATCCACTATCACGGCTTTTATAATTTGCATTGTCAAACCTGAAATGGAGTCAGTTTTTGAATACCAATATTGAAACGAACAATTTATCGAACATTACCTCTTTGGGGCGAGTACGTCTATTGGCTTTTCTTGCTGTGTGTGCCTTGAGTTACAGTCTGATCTCCGTTTTCCTGTTAAACACAAATCTAATGAAAGACTGGGAAAATCGCTTTCAGGCCCGGTATTATTTGTGGAAGATCCATTTTACGGAGCCGGAAGCTAGCTCTCCCCCCATGGTTATTGTACTGATAGATGATCACTCATTGCCGGTAAACTCAGCCAGATCACCCATCGACAGAATCTGGCTCGCTGATCTGATTGATGCTGTGAGCCTTCGCAAGCCAACGTTAGTAGCTCTGAATGTTTTATTGGACAGGCCCGGCATGAAGCTGGAGGATGAGAAGCTTAGAAAAGCAATCTCTCGGGCGGGGAATGTTATTTTACGAACCGATCCCTTTTATCCGGTTTATCCTGATTTCGCGAAAGCTGCCCTGGATAAGGGAGTCCTTAAATTCCGATTGGATTCGTCCGATACGGTTCAGGAAGTCTGTAATCACCAAAGTACCTGTCAAAGCCCTCATATATTTTATAAGAAAATTCTGGATTATTATCAATTTGCCAACGGTATGAGGCCCAAAGGAAACCATCCGGAAACTTCCTGGTTGAAAATCAATTTTAGTCTCGGATCACAGGAACATGACAGTTTCAAAATAAAGACTTTTCCGGTGATCAGGGCACATGAATTACCGCTACTGCCGGAAGGTGCCTTTGAGGGCAAAATAGTGTTGATTGGAACCGGGTTTCCCGATCTTTATCCCTTGTACCGGGTTCCCATTGCCGAGCCCGAATTGATGTTGCAGGAAACAGAAGTTGTTGCCCAGGTTCTGGGCATGATAAGCGGAAACAACTATCTGCGATCTCCGGGTAACTACTGGATTGGAACGATCTTGTGCCTGCTGATGTGTTTAATAGCTTTAATACTGGTGTATCGGGGCGTCATCAGTGGCATGATAACATCCTTGGTGACAATTGTTTGTCTGTTTCTTTTTGCCGGTTGGATTTTTAGCTTTCAAAATATCGAGCTCCCGTTTGTCTTGCCGGCCTCCATGATTCTTTTTTTTACCGTTACGGGAATATTAATTTGCAGTGTCCAAGAAAAGGTCTTCAGGCTAAGTGCAGAATTGAATTTGAAGCAGGCAAAAATAGATTTCCTTACCAACGAATTGCACTCGCATCATTTGTTCAACGAGTTCTCGCGGCTGAGTGTGATGATCCAGCATGATCCGAAATCGGCAAAAGAATACCTGGTTGAATTTGCGGAAATGCTCCGAAGTTCACTGAAATATGGGGATCAAGCTATGGTTTTGGTTACGGTTCAGATTGAATACCTGGAATCTTATTTGAAACAGCAGCAGATGGTACACGGGGAAAACATAACTTTCAGGTTTAACTGGTCGGAAGACGTTGTATCCTGTCTGGCACCCTGGCACACCTTTTTTCCTCTGGTTGAGAATGCGGTCAAGCATGCCGAGGGGTTATTAAAACAAACCACTCTGGACAAAGCAGAGGTTGTCCTCGATCTTTCAATTTTGGACAACAAACTGGTTTTTTCTGTCACCAATCCATACAACTCAGCTGTTCAAACCGTCTCATCCAAAACCGGTTTGAAAAATTTGCAGGATCGACTGGTTCTTGCATATCCCGAAGGAGGTTTTCATTTGGATTTCACTCATGATGACCATATATGGAAAGCTGAATTAAAGCTTCCTATCCGCTAAGGAAAGGTTTAAAGTAACAATCCGCAACATGTCGCAGTTATAGCGGCCGAAGGGCTATATCACCCAATTTGGCCATCCGTACTTTGAGTATAAAAAGAACTTGTTTATTTAAGATGATATTACGTTTTCGGGAAAGATCTGCCAGGCAGGTTTCTAAGCTAACCCTGCTTTTTCTAGTCTGCTGGTTTCTGGCATCTGTTACAACTCCCGTTTTTGCAGCGGAGAAGCCTACCGTCATAGTATTGTTCAAGGGAAAAGTTTACCTGTTGGACAAGCAAAAGAAACAAAGGTCCGCTACTGTGGGACAAGAGTTTACAATCTCCCAGTATCCCCGGGTCCAAATCGAAAAAGCAGCCACCCTATACCTGCAAAGAGGCAACAAGCTGGTGGAAATAAAAAAGGAGGGGATTTACGAATTGTCTGAGCTATTCATTCGACAGCCCCCTGCGTCTGGTCGATCCTTGTCTTTTTTAAGCAGCCTCATTGCTCCCCGTTCTTATATTTCCCAACTTCGTGTAAGGGGGGAAGCAACAGAAGGAACGGGTTTGGATGATCAGCAGATATTTGATGATTTGTGGCAACAACTGGTGTTGGAGAAAAATCAGGAACCTTCCCAATTCAGTAATAAAGAACTATTGGGTATGGCTGCCTGGTATCAGCAACAAGGGAATGCAGCTCGTGTGGCTTTCCTCATGGAACGAATTAATGCCTCTTCAAACGGATCAAATTATGTGTATCGCGAAATGAGGATGGATGCCCTGCAAAAAGTCACACTCTCCGACATTAACAAAGAACTGGAAGAAACCAAGGCACTGGCTGTTAAAAAATATAGACCGGGAAGTCACAAGGCAATTTTAATTGGAATTAACAGCTATGATGAACCTAGCTGGCAAGCTTTAAAAACACCAATAAACGATGTTGAAGAGTTAAAAAGTGTCCTTGTGCGTGACTATTTTTTTAAGGACAGTGACGTGGTTGTGTTAAAAAACGCCACGTTTGACAGTATTATAGGAGCGTTTAATGACATCAAAAGAGTCACGGATTCAGATACCAGCCTATTAATTTATTATGCAGGGCATGGCTATTACCCGCCGGGAGAAGATGAAGGCTACTGGGTGCCACGTGATGCCGGAAGTCCTGAAACGCAACGACTGTTTATTCCGACAAGCACGATACTCAGCAAGATAAAAGCGATTCAATCCAGGCACACCTTGGTCATTGCTGATTCCTGTTTTAGCGGGTCCTTGATTCGAACCACCAGGGGAGTTGCTGTTCATTCACGGTATTTCAGGGATCTCTCCAGCAAGAAAAGTCGGCAAATTATCACATCAGGAGGCCTCGAACCTGTTGCCGACCAGGGGTGGGGCAATAATTCGGTTTTTGCCGGAAAATTGCTGGACATTCTCAAGCAGAAAAGAACAGCTCCTCTCAGTGCCTCTGAGCTGGCATTGAACCTAAGAAAAGAAGTCAAAAACGCGGATGCGCTTCAGACTCCGGAATATGGCCGTCTGCATATGGCTGACGATGAGAGCGGGGAATTCTTTTTTGTTCGCAAGGACCAGGAACTGACAGCTGCCATGGCCCAGTCTGTGCCGGTCTCTGCTGGGCAAGATCAGGAACTTCCTGAACAAGCAGTAGACGTTGAGGAAGAAATCATTCTTTATGATAGGGATGGCTACCGATTAAACATCGGTTTCGGATTTCATATGGCAATTCTCAACTACAAATTCTCCTACGAGGATAGCGGAAATGCCCAAAAGAGTGAGAAGGATTCCACGTCCCTTTCCGGCACCATGCTGCATGTTGGGTTCAAAAACACGAAGGAACAACTAAGTTACGAGGTAGCAGCTAACTTCGGGCAACTTTCAACCTCATCATTTGAGTGTGACAGTGAAGATGAGGAAACGGAATTTTGTAAAAAATATGCTGAATCTTCAGTATCCGGCCGGTACAATTCGCTTGGTGTTTTTGCCAGCTATAATATCCTTCCGAATTATCCTCTTGATTTGGACGCCGGCGGAGGGTTTCTCTACCAGAATTACTCTTTCAAGAAACTGCTTGATGCTGAAAATGTGGATTCTACCTTTATTTCGACCTGTGCACGGGTCGAGATCAGCTATCTTTTCGGTGATTGGTATTTAGGTGAACGAAATGAATTTTGCGTCAGAACCTATCAGATTGATGGCACTCTTTCTGATTTTGAGAGTAGTTCGCTTAGTGATCTGCAAATACCTTTTAATTTCAAAATTAACCTTGTGGCCGGATATAAGTTTTAAGGATGGATATTCGGCTATCAGCTGTCAGCTGTCAGTTTTCTCCCAACTGCAAAAAGCAAAGGGATCAAGGTGAGAATACCTACGACAGTCAAAGGACCTGCCCAATAAAAGCAACTTAATTCAATGTAGTTTTGCAGGATCATCTGACGCAACAGAAGGAAGGTGACCGGAAGATTAAAAGCGATTGCTGTTCCGGTGCCCGGAGCGTATTTTTTTAAAGCAACACATGCGGCAAGATGAGGCATTACAACATTTAACAACATAGCCAAGGCATAGCCCGCCAATAAATATGCACCGAGAGATTGCTTGCCACCCCAAACGGTAAGTGCGGACACCAAATAAGCAAGTAACGTAAGCACAACTACTGCGAATCGAAAAGATCCTGCTTCAACCCGCTTTTGCCAACGACCGGCATTCTCTGACCATCGTGGTAACCAAACGGCTTCTTCAAGATTATGAAAGGAAATGGCGATGGGAAACAACCAGATCAAAAGTAATTCATTCATTATTGCATCACTCCTCATTCAAAGTACATTTGATCGAAAAAAATATTCCCATTAAACCAGTAGATTACCCTTGAAAACTGTCACAGCTTGGCCTCCCAGAATAACTTTTTCCCCATCTAATTTCATGGTGATGAATCCTCCACGGGGAGAAGCTTGGTAGCCTTTCAAATCTTTCTTTTCCAGCTGCCTTGCCCAGAAGGTTGCCAAACAGCAATGGCTAGAACCCGTTACAGGATCTTCATTCACACCAACCCAGGGGGCAAAGTACCTAGATATGAAGTCATAATCCTCCGAGTCGGATTCTGCCGTAACGACGACTGCTCTTTCATCCAGTTGTTTTAGTTTGGCAAAATCGGGTTCCAGGTTACGAACGATCTGTTCGTTTTCTACCTGAATCAGCAGTTTCTCATCAAATTTACCCACATAATAAGGATTGATCTTAAAGGCATTCAGTAATTCTGGGGAAAACTCTTCAGGCCTGGAGTACATGGCCGGAAAACCCATTTCGATGAATTCTCCCTGTTTAATGGCTGTCAACACTCCGCTTCGAGTGTGAAATCGAGCGGTTTCCTCGGAATTCAGAATCTCTGTTTCCCACAGAAGGTGGGCTCCGGCAAGAGTGGCATGCCCGCAGATATCCACTTCGATTTTTGGGGTAAACCATCTCAATTGAAATCCATCATCCTGTTTTACAATAAAAGCTGTTTCCGAAAGATTCATTTCAAAGGCAACCTGCTGCATCCATTCTGCTTCGCTTGGTTCGGACAGCAAACAGACTCCCGCGGGATTTCCTGAGAAAGGTTTGTCGGTGAAAGCATCAACTATGAAAAGGGCATCGTTCATCATATCGCTGTTCATCAAATGTGAGAATTACAATCGCAAAAGTTTATTTTCATTCCATTAGCAGGATTAGCCAGTAATTGTAAGCCGTCTTGAGAGAAAAAGTAAAAATCTCTTGAGAAGCTGTAGGATGGGTAACTCCTTATCCGTCATTTTTATGTCTAGCTCTGTAAACGATAGGTAAGCAGAACAGACCGTGTCACAACTGGCAATCCAGAAGTGGATGCGTCGTTTCACTCCTTGATCCACCCTAAAACAAATAACTAACTATCTGATTTTTATATGGTATGCTTTAAGGTTGCAGAGGGGATCAAGCGTAGCAGATCCACCAACTAGCATTGTAATTGGGTCTGGTTAAATATATTATAACCCCTTTTTCTGGGTTGTTATAGTTATCTAACCATCGGCTGTGGATATAAACTGGATACCCGTAAGGAAATAATCAGGTTGATAATGACAAGATGACATCGATGTGTTTACAAAAACAAAACCAGCGGGTCAATTTACTAAAAAACAGTCTAATTCCGGAAACCACTTTCTTGCGTACCAGGTATCAAACTTTCAAAAACAAAGCGTTTTAACCAATCACGGATGAAAGCCATGTTTGCCCGATTGATCAAACAAAAAGTTCAAAACACCATCAACGCAGAAGAAAACTCCAGCTATGCCATGGCAGGAATAGAGCTGGAAGATTCTCATATCGTCCCTGATGTGGACGAAAATTTACCGGCAGAAGATAAAGCCGAGCGTATTCTGAAACAAATGACCCTTGAAGAGAAAACAGACATGCTGGGGGGCATTGATAATCTTGCTGTTAAAGGCAATAAGCGACTGAAACTGCCAAAAGTCTGGTGCAGTGATGCATCTGCCGGTGTTCGCTGCTTTAAAAGGGCAACTGCGTTCCCAGTACCGGTAGCCATGGCCGCAACTTGGAATCGCGATCAAATGAGGATTGTTGGCGAAACCATTGCCAAGGAATGTCGGGCCAAGGGTGTTTCGATCCTGCTTGGTCCCGGAGTTAACATTTACCGGGTTCCAACCTGTGGAAGAAACTTTGAATACATGGGAGAGGATCCCTACCTGGCCGCCAAGCTTACAATTCCCTATATTCAGGGGATTCAAAGTCAAGGGGTGATTGCAACCATCAAACACTTCGCTTGCAACAATTCCGATTATGACCGCCACAGGGCCAATTCTAAGCTGGATGAAAGAACACTGAGGGAAATCTATCTACCGGCGTTTAAAGATGCAGTGACAGAAGGGGGCGTTCTTGCCGTGATGAGCGCCTACAATCCGGTGAACGGTGTATTTGCCAGTGAAAATAAAACCTTGTTAACGGATATATTGAGAGATGAATGGGGGTTTAAAGGATTTGTTATCTCCGATTGGACCAGTGTTTATGATACGGAAAAACCAATCAAAGCCGGTCTGGACTTGGAAATGCCCAGAGGTGATTATCTGAATTACAAACGCATTCAAAAACTAATCGATTCCGGTAAGCTTATCGAACAGGATATCGACAGACCTATCCGCAATCTACTTACCACCTTCTTTAAAATCGGTATCTATTCCCGATCTCTAAAAGACAAAAATTACCCGGAATACTCCGAGGAGCATAGCCAAATTTCTCTGGATACAGCCAGACAGGCTGTAACGTTGCTAAAAAATGAAAACAAACTGCTTCCCCTGGATAGCAACCAATTGTCCAGGATTGTTGTGGTCGGGGAAATGGCAAAAAACACTACGACTTGCGGAGGTGGAAGCTGTTGTATTCGGAGTCATGATAAAATTTCGATTCTAGATGGCATCAAACATGAGGCAGATGAAAATGTCGACATCGCATACCTGGAACCCAAAAAAGGCAATCTGAATCAAGAACAAATCAAAATGATTAAAGATGCTGAAGTGGTGGTTGTTTCAGTGGGATTTACCAATCTGGACGAAAGTGAGGCATATGACAAAAGCTGGGAACTGCCGGATTTTCAGGGAAAATTGATCAAAACAGTCTCTAAGCTTAACGCAAATGTCATTGTGACTTTAACTACCGGAACCGATGTTGAGACCGATTCCTGGATTCATGATGTTCCCGTTTTGCTGCATGCATACTATCTTGGGGAAAAGGGTGGCAGGGCTATTGCCGAAGTGCTGTTTGGTAAGGTTAATCCGTCAGGAAAGTTGCCATTCACCATGGCTAAACAATGGGAAGATTTTGAAGCCACAAAATACTATGTTAAAAAACCGGAAAAGATTTCATTGCTTCGTCTTTTAGGACCACAAGGGAAACGCCGTATTCGGAAAATATGGGATATGGAATATGGTGAAAAACTGATGGTTGGTTATCGTCACTTTGACACCAATAATGTGGTGCCTCAGTTTCCTTTTGGTTTTGGGCTTTCATATACTGACTTTGTTTTTTCAGACTTGAAAATGGATCGATCCGAGATCTCAGCAATGTCTTTGGAAAACGGCGATTACCTGACAATCAGTTTAAAACTGGAAAACAAGGGTGATCGTCCCGGTTCGGAAGTTGTGCAGCTTTACATTAAAGACACCGAATTATCCCTGCCGCGACCTGAAAAAGAACTAAAAGGATTTGAGAAAATTCACTTAGAACCGGGGGAATCCCGATCAGTTGAATTGTTCGTAAAAAAAGAAGACCTGGTGTTTTTTGATGATTCAAAGGGTAAATGGATCCTCGAACCGGGAGAGTTCCGGGTGCTGATAGGTCCCAGCAGTCGGGACCTGCCGCTGCAAGCTCCATTTTGTGTAGTATAGATAAATTTTGAATAGTATAACGTTTAACCTGGCAAACCGATGAGAATAGATCGAATGCTTGCCATTGTAGTGTTGCTGTTAAATCGTAAAACTATTACGGCCAGGGAACTGGCAGAACGATTTGAGGTGTCGCTGCGGACAATATACAGAGATATTGATTCAATCAATGAAGCCGGCATTCCTGTGCTCTCAAACCAGGGAGCAGGCGGTGGATTCAGCATCATGGAGAATTACAGGCTGAACCACCAGTTTTTATCGCTGGAAAACTCAAGGGCGATTATCTCTGCCTTAAAAGGGGTGAATACAGCTTTGCAGGATCGCGAGGTTGAGCTGGTCATGGAGAAAATCAGATCACTGGTCCCGGCAGAGAAAGCCTCGGAACTGGACAGGCAAATGGACCAGTTCGTCATAGACCACCTTCCCTGGGGATTTAACAGCAAGATGCAAAATCGTATTCGGCAAATAAACCGGTCGATTGCAGACTGTAAGTTAATCAGATTGGAATACCAAAACCTCAAAGGGGAGTATTCGGAGCGGAACCTTGAACCTATGACACTTATATTCAAGGGATACAACTGGTACCTGTTTGGTTATTGCCTGACCAAGCAGGATGGCCGGGTGTTTCGTCTGTCTCGCATTCGAAGTCTGGAAGCACTGGAAAAATCATTTAATCGGAGAGATATAAAGTTTAACGATTTTGCCATCCAGACAAATCCTTCTGGACAGATCGTTGATCTTGAATTGAAATTTAGTCCTGCCGTCAAAATGAGGGTTCAGGAGTTTTTTTACATGGAAGACATCACGGAATGTGAGGATGGGAGCTTGCTGGTAAAAGTGTCGTTTCCCGAAGATAACTGGGTCTATTCGCTGGTTATGAGTTATGGTTGCGAGGTAGAAGTCATCGCTCCCAAACACATTAGAAAACTTATTCTTGAATCTGCAAAAAAAGTCCAATCGATTTATCAAACCTGACATAACGGTGTCAAAATCCTCGCTTAAACTGGAAAAGACCTTATTCAATGGCTGCATTTCATAGCAAATGCCGTCCGATTAAACCTTTAAAAAGCAGCGAGGTATTTATGAACAATGAATTCTGTCAGTCCTGCGGTATGCCCTTAAAAGAGGACACCAAACACGATCATTCCATAACCTTCTGTAAGTATTGTGCGGATGAGAATGGAAAATTGAATCCCCGTGAAGCTGTTCAAGCCGGGATTGCCGAATGGCTAAAAATGTTCACACCTTCCGGGGATGGTGTGGATTTTATGAAGCGAGCCGATTTGTATCTTCAGGCTATGCCGGCCTGGGCTGAGTAATATCGGTTGTCTGATGTTGTTAACTTAAGGGGGCTGTGACTGTAGTCATCCTGAACGAAAGTGAAGGATCTCTCAGAGCCCTCAAGAGGTTCTTCTTTCAAAGCTGCAGGTTTCGTCTCTCATGTTCAGAATGACATCTTGGCCAACTTTACTTATGGGATCACTGATCATGCGGGTAGGCTGAATAACATTGTCCTTATCTCCCGGATTGGAGCCACATTCAGGTAGATTATTTCCAAAACCAAATTGGTAGGTCTGGAATTGCGACATTTCGAACTCGCTCCGGTCTGGCTTCTCAGGAATGGAAAATCCCTGGATCATATCGGTATTCACCAGGTGAATATTTCCTTTGACATCAAAAAAAACAATCAGCTCTTCCATAAAGCGAATAGGCCAACCTACAAAATTTGTCTCCTCATCACCCTGAACACTGACGTACCTTAGGTAACTTGCCAAATCACCATCCAAATGCAGATGGGTGATGGGATTATCCAAAGTGTTGTAAACAAGGATATGCTCAACACCCTGTTTTTGAATTGTTTCGATGTGACCCAGGGTATTCAGAAGAAAAATGTCACTGTCATTCACATCAATAATCAGCCCGGTGGTTCGATTACATTTAGTCTGAACAACTGAATAGAGCTCCAGTGCAACTGCAGCCGATCCTGTGTAGAGGGCTACCAGGAATAGAATGATTAATTTCGGTCCGGTTTTCATTCCCATGTGAAGTTTGAAATATTTTTTTAGAATCGAGGTCAAAGATTGACGACGAATATCAATATCATTGAACAAGCTCATCAAAAATTTTGACCATATTTTTCTTGGATTAGCTTTGTTATTACAAACTTTTAACCTGTTATTGATGGATTTATTCCAATTTTCTTTAATAGAATTGTCTTGACTTGAAATGGGCATATGCCTAAAATCTTTTCTATTCACACGATCCCAAGTCAAAAGGAAGGAATTGCTCGCAGTAAGTCTGTGACAGTCGTATCCTGGCTAAGCCTTGATCGACAAGGAATGACAGAGTTTACTGTAAGATAAAAGTGCCTGCCAATCAAGCGTTCGCAACGATATTGACTTGGTTGCCTTGATCATGCCTCGGAATCAAGCGCACAATAATGCAGGGTGGATCACAAGGGTTTTGAATAAAATACTTTTGCCATACACATTAATCCTCTCCAATGTCTACCCTGCATTATCAAAAATTTTCCATTCCGGTCTTCTCCCACCAGCTGCATTCCCATATTTTACATAAGGTGAACATTTTGAAAATCAAAGTGAACATTTGTGCTTGATTTTCTCCCATATCATATGCTGAAATGGAGTCCGTCACCTGAAATCGAATCAAAAACGATCATTTTCGCAAAATAAGCCTAATAAAAAAAATAGGTTTACTAAAATTGAGTCCATATAGTTAGAGCTTTTAAATCATTTTACTGTTTCAGGTGATGAACGACCTAAAGCTGTGGATGAATGGACTTGTATCCGGACCATTCTGTTGAAGTTGTAGGATGGGCAACTTGTTACCCATCAACCGGATGAAAGATCAGTGGGATATCTTGTAAGCCCAGGTGTCATCTGGCTGATAGAATTGATATTATAAGTTATCTCAGGCGAACAATTGGATCTGTCCTTAGCAATGAATTCTCTATTTGGTTGGGTTCAGTTTGTCACCTAACAATTTTATTTAAAAAGTTTATCAATGAAACCGAACAATAACCTTGATTCTTTTGAGTTGGATCACATCATTGTCAAAGGTGCCAGAGAGCATAATCTGAAGAATATTGACATCAGCCTGCCCAAAAAAAAGCTGATTGTTTTTACAGGTGTTTCCGGCTCGGGAAAATCCAGTCTTGCTTTTGATACTATTTTTGCTGAAGGGCAACGACGTTACATCGAATCCCTGTCATCGTATGCCCGCCAATTTATCGGTCAGATGGAAAAGCCAAAGTACGAGACTATCAAGGGGTTGTCGCCGACGATCTCCATCGAACAAAAATCTGCGTCCAAGAATCCTCGCTCAACCGTTGGAACTATTACGGAAGTCTATGATTATTTAAGGGTGTTGTTTGCCAGGATTGGCATTCAATACTGTCATCAATGCGGGAAAGAGGTTGGTCGTGGTGATGCTGTCGGTATGGTGGAGCAGATTCTGGAAATGCCTTTGAATACGGAGATGTTGATTCTTTCTCCTTTGGTGGAAAGCAGAAAAGGTGAGCATCGGGATTTGTTGGATGAGTTGAAAAAAGAAGGTTACTCACGTGTCCGGGTGGATGGAGTCGTGCAAAGGGTGGAAAACGTTCAGGCACTGGCCAAACATAAAAAGCATGATATTGAAGTGGTGATCGATCGCCTTAAACTTAAGGATGATGCAAGCTTCAAAAAACGATTGACCGATTCGGTGGAAACGGCTCTAAAACTGGGGAAAGGTCAAATCATTGTGCATACCGGAAGCAACCAGGATATCCGCATGAGTGAATCCAGAACCTGTTGTGGCATTGCCTATCCGGAATTGGAGCCTACCCTGTTTTCCTTTAACTCCCCAAGAGGTATGTGTCCGGAATGCAATGGAATCGGCACTGTGTTGTCTATGGATGAGGATAAAATCATTCCTGATCCCAAGCTTTCAATCAACCAGGGAGCGATTGTGCCCTGGAAGAACTACTTTGTTTCAAATGGTAACAAGAAGAAGAGTTCATGGGGGTTAAAACACATTGAAGCCGTGCAAAGACAATGGAAGATCGACTTTGATAAACCCTGGAATAAGCTGCCGAAAAAGCACCGGGATCTGTTTTTGTTTGGCACGGGTGAGGAAGAGATTGTGGTGGACTGGAGCTCGGAAAAGATGCAGGGTTCCATTACCACAACGTTTGAAGGCATCATGCACACCCTCATGAGACGATATTTGCAGACCAAATCGGAAGGAACCAAATCCTGGTATGCCACCTTCATGTCTAATCAAACTTGCCCGGTGTGTGAGGGAAGACGATTGAAGCGGGAAGTACTGCACGTTAAAATTAATAACAAATCGATTATCGATGTGACTTCCATGACCATCTCGGAAGCATTTGGTTTTCTCAGCCAGTTGGAACTGGATGGCAATAAACAGATGATTGCCGAGGAATTGCTCAAAGAGATCATCAACAGGTTGGGATTTTTAATCAATGTCGGACTGAATTATCTCTCCCTGGAACGCAAAGGCCCCACTCTTTCGGGAGGGGAGTCCCAAAGAATTCGCCTGGCATCTCAAATAGGGTCTGAGCTGACGGGTGTGCTTTATATCCTTGATGAGCCTTCCATCGGGCTTCACCAAAAAGATAACATCAAGTTGCTCAAAAGCCTTTGTCACTTGAGAGATATCGGAAACACCTTGATTGTTGTTGAGCATGACCAGGAAACCATAGAAGCTGCTGACTGGATTTTAGATATTGGTCCGGGAGCCGGTAGACTGGGAGGAGAAATTGTCGCTGCCGGTACACCGGCGCAGATCAGTGCCGATGCAAATTCATTGACCGGAAAGTTTCTGAGTGGAAAGGAAAAAATCGCCATTCCCAAAAAACGGCGAAAAATTAAAAAGAACAATGGTCACAAAATTGTGATCAAACAGGCGATAGCCAACAATCTGCGCGGTATAGATGTAAACATACCCTTGGGTTGCTTTGCAGCCGTTACGGGAGTATCCGGCGCTGGAAAATCAACCCTGATTAATCAGATTCTCTATCCGGCCCTGGCAAAAAAACTTCATAACGCCAGTCTGGAGGTCGGTAAACACAAGCAAATTTCCGGCCTTTCTCATTTGGATAAAATCATTAACATCGATCAGAAAGCAATAGGCAGGACACCACGCAGCAATCCGGCTACCTATACCAAGGTGTTCGATCTGATCAGGGACCTGTTTGCCGTACTACCGGAATCCAAAGCCCGGGGATACAAAAAAGGCCGGTTTTCATTCAATGTCAAGGGTGGTCGCTGTGAACATTGTAAAGGTGACGGTTATATCAAGGTGGAGATGCATTTTCTGGCGGATGTCTTTGTCCCCTGTGAAGCCTGCAAGGGTAAAAGATTTAACGAACCAACCCTGGAAATCTTGTATAAAGGCCATTCCATCAATGACATATTGAATCTTTCCGTACGGGATGCCCTGGAAGTTTTTGAAAACCAGCCAAAAATCAAAACCATTCTTAACACGCTGAAAGAAGTCGGCCTGACATATATAAAGCTGGGTCAGCCTGCCACAACACTTTCCGGGGGTGAAGCGCAACGTATCAAGCTGGCACGCGAATTGGCCAAAAGAGATACCGGCAGGACCCTTTATATTTTGGATGAGCCAACCACCGGATTGCATTTTAATGATATCCGCCTACTTCTAAAAGTATTACAAAAGCTGGTTGATGCCGGTAACTCCGTTATTGTGATTGAACATAACCTGGATGTGATCAAATGCGCTGACTGGATTATCGATCTTGGCCCGGAAGGCGGCAAGGAAGGTGGTTTGGTTATCGCCGAAGGCACACCGGAAACCGTTGCTGAGAACAACCAAAGCTACACAGGCCAATTCTTGGGAAAGGTATTGAAATAAATCAGTCTGCAATAATCGGTATCAATATGATGCTGCTCGGATGTGGCATGACTTCTCCTCAAAGTCTTAGCTTGTTTCAGCCAAACAATGCCCCATCCGAGCTTCCGCTCCCCTCAATAATTTTCAAAAATCACCCAGCAATTGATTGACAATCCATTCTACAGGAAACATGCTCCGATAACCGATTTTTATACTTTCCCATCATTTTCTTTCAATTAAATATAAAAAGAGCGTTCGTTCGTTTTTTGTTGACATGTGTCAGCGCGAGGTGCATAATTTAGTCAACCTAACACCAATAGGAGAATAAAAAACTCAAACAGGATGTTTCACTTAGCCGTCAACCGACGAAACAGATAAGATTAGAAAATCGGATGTTTTTAAAAGGTAGGAGTTGGTTAAGCAGGTAGCGAAACGTTTCAAACCTTAAGTTGAAGGACATAGTCCGGCGTTAAAAACCAATTGAGAGGAAAACAATGGCACAACAGCTTGCAGATCAACGAGATCTTGAATTTGTAATTTGGGAACAATTTGACAACGCAAAGTTCCTGGACAATGAGAAGTATGCTGCGTTTAACAAAAAGACTTGCGATATGATTCTGAAGGAAGGTCGCAAGATAGCTATTAACGAAGTACTTCCGACCATGGGCGAAGGCGAACAGGAAGGTCTGGAATTCAAAGACGGTGAAGTGAAAACTCCGGAATGTTTTAAGCCTGCTTTTGAACTGTTAAAGGAAGGAGAGTGGGGAAACCTGGCAGTACCGGAAGAGATGGGTGGACAAGGTGCTCCTCATTTTATCGGATCAGCAGTTTCCGAATACATGATGGCTGGTAACTGGCCGTTGAATGCCTATGTGAGTATGGGTAACGGAACAGCTGACATGATTCAGAAATATGGAACTGAAGAGCAAATAAAAACCTATGTGAAGAAACTCGTTTCTGCTGAATGGGGCGGGACTATGCTGTTAACAGAACCTAATGCAGGTTCTGATGTGGGTGCGTTGGAAACGACTGCTGTGAAAAATGATGACGGTACCTATTCCATTACCGGAAACAAGATCTTTATCACCAATGGTGAGCATGACCTTTGTGACAATATTATTCACCCGGTTCTGGCTCGTGTTGAAGGTGCACCGGCAGGGACAAAAGGGATTTCGATCTTTATCGTGCCAAAGTTTTTTATAAACGAGGATGGAAGCCTGGGAGATAGGAACGACATCTGGTGCACAGGGATTGAACACAAGCATGGAATCAAAACAAGTGCCACCTGTAGTCTGGGGATGGGAGCTAAAGGAACCTGTATCGGTTACTTGTTGGGTGAAGAAAACCAGGGAATGAAAATCATGTTTAACATGATGAATGGTGCACGGATGCACACAGGTCTGCAAGCACTCTCTTATGCATCGGCTTCTTACCTGATGGCTGTGGATTATGCCAGGGAAAGAATTCAAATGCGTGAATTGGGTCAACCTCATGATGCACCCCCGGTGGCTATCATCAACCATCCTGACGTGAGAAGAAACCTGTTGTGGATGAAGTCTTATGTTAGCGGTATGAGAAGCTTCTATCAGTACATGGATTATCAGCTGGAAAATTCCCATCTTGCCGATTCTGAAGAAGAAAGAAAGCTGGCTAACGATATGTATGAGCTGCTAACTCCGGTAATAAAAAGTTATCTGGCCAACAGGGGTTATGAAGTGTGTGTCCAGGCAATGCAGGTCTACGCCGGTGCAGGTTACACAACTGATTACCTGGTTGAGCAGTATATGAGAGACTGTAAAATCGTTTCCATTTACGAAGGTACCTGCGGTATTCAGGCGATGGATCTGCTCGGAAGAAAAATGGGAATGGAAGGTGGAAAAGTCTTCATGACATTCCTGGGCGAAATACTCAAGACTGTTGCAGCGGCCAAGGAAGTTGAAGCAACCAAGGATCTGGCTGAGCGTGTGGAAAAGATGGTAAACAAAATTGGTGAAGTTGCTGCTCATCTTGGTAAAAACGCCATGAGTCTCAACTACAAAACTGCTTTCGCACATTCCTTACCTTATCTGGATGTCATGGGTGACACGATCATGGCCTGGATGTTGTTATGGAGAGCTTTGGTTGCCAGTCAAAAACTGGAAGACAAACCAAAGAAAAAAGATCTTGCTTTCTATGAAGGTCAGGTAAAATCTGCTGAGTTCTTTATCAGAACCATAGGACCAACCAGCCTGGGTCGCATGAATTCCATTCTGGATTTAAGCTCTGCAGCGATCGATATTTCAGATGAAGGATTCGGCGGACTATAAAAGACATTAAGCAAATTACATCCTCGAATCGGATAAAAAAGCGAAGGGCTTTGAGATGAAGCTTCTTCGCTTTTTTTTTGCTTAAAATGTAATGTCAATCTGAAAATGGGAACCATCGTTTCACCAGGATAAATTAGGATTGACACCAGAGTACGATTTTACTAGGTTCTGGTAACATACCAAAGGGATAAAGATCTAAAGCAATTCCCGGGATTGAATGGATTCAATATCTAGAAAACTATCAGAGGAGAGAACAATGGCTGGCGGATTTATGGGTAAGTATTGTGTGATCGATCTCACCAAACAAAAAGCTGAAACAATTGAACTGGAAGAAGATTTTTACAAAAAGTATCTCTCGGGATACGGACTTGGCGCTGCAATAATCACCGAAAAACAGCCTGCAGGCATTGATCCGTTATCACCTGAAGCTCATTTGGGATTTTGTTCCGGATTGCTCACCGGCACCAATACCTCTTTCTCAGGTCGGTTTATGATTGTGGGCAAATCCCCCCTGACAGGTGGTTGGGGTGATGCCAATGCCGGAGGGTTTTTATCGAGGGAAATAAAAAGAGCCGGGTACGATGCCGTATTCTTCAAAGGTATTTCCAAAAAGCCGGTCTGGGTGCATATCAGCGATGAGAAAATTGAGTTTAAAGATGCGTCTTCACTTTGGGGAAAGGACAATGTGGAAACCAATGAAGCCATTAAAGAGGAGTTAAAGGACAAGCGAGTCCAGGTGGCGTCGATTGGAGTTTCAGGTGAAAAATTGTCCTTAATTTCAGGAGTGACAACGGATGATGGAAGAATCTGCGCTCGATCAGGTTTAGGGGCCGTGATGGGATCCAAGAATCTCAAGGCGGTCTCCTTCAGAGGTCATCAAAAAATCCCTGTTGCCCACAAGGATAAGCTCAAAGAAATTACAAAAGGTGTGCTTGCCGAACTCAGGCATTCCAAGGGGGCCGATCGCATTACTGTTAAACTGATGGGGTTTTTCAGCAAAATTATTGCTCGAACCGGACTAAACATACCTTCTACATCCTCGACCATTAAAGAGATCTTCAAACTTTATGGTACTTCAGGATTGAATGTTTATTCCGCCATGGTGGGTGACACGCCAATCAAAAATTGGGATGGTGTGGGTATCACGGATTTTTCCTATGAAAGCGCTCTAAAAATTAATGGAGAAAAGGCAATTGCACACCAAAAAAAGAAGTATGCATGTCAGCAATGTCCGCTTGGTTGTGGCGGGATCATAGAGATCAAAAAAGGTCGTTATAAAGGTACAACAGGACATCGGCCTGAGTATGAAACCTGGGGGGCATTTGGTGGTTTGCAGCTAAATGATGACTACGATTCGATTATCGAGTGCAATGAATTGTGTAATCGGGCGGGTATTGACTCCATCTCGGCAGGCGCTGTTATCGCTTTTGCTATTGAATGTTTTGTCAACGGCTTAATCGATGAAACCACAACCGGGGGACTAAAACTGGATTGGGGAAAACCGGAGGAAACTATCAAATTAACGGAAATGATAGTTAACCGGGAGGGTTTTGGTGATGTTCTGGCCGATGGCGTCAAAATTGCTGCTCAGAAGATAGGTAAAGGATCTGAAAAATATGCAGTACATGCCGGTGGACAGGAACTACCCATGCATGATTCGAGACTCGACCCCGGTTTTGGTATCGCTTATCAATGTGAGCCGACTCCCGGCCGCCATACCATTTCCTGTTTTCTTTATGCTAATCTTTTTGCTGTCGAAAAGATGCTTCCCGAAGTCAAAAAATCGGTAAAAAAAGCCAAAGGGAAAATTGCCAAAGACATTCAAAGATATCGCGGTACAACCCTGCTGATGCAGTTGATGAACGGCAGTGGAATCTGTGAATTTGGACCGATGACTGTCTTCCTGCCCATGGTCGACTACTTGAATGCTATAACGGGTTGGGATATGAGTTCGGAGGAATATCTGAAAACGGCTGAGCGGATATTAAGTCTTAGAAAGGCATTTAATGTCAGGGAAGGTATCAAACAGGCTGATTTCAGATTACATGACAGGGCTACCGGCACGGAACCATTGAAGTCAGGTCCTTTAAAAGGTGTGACGCTGGATATGGATGGTATGCAGCAGTCGTTTTTCGATATGCTGGGGTGGGAGATGGATTCCGGTGGTCCCACACCGGAGAGAATGAAGGATCTCGGTATCGATCATCTTTTTGCGTAGGGTGAGTATGTTGCAGGATGGGCAACACAGTTGCCCATCCTGCAACGTCACACAGAACCCGAGTGTTGTTTGATAAGCTTCATGCCATTATCAAAAAACAATTTTTGATAAAATTCCTCTGAAAATCCAAGGCCGAGCAATGTTTCCGGCTCTTCCTCCCTGGGGAGAATTAAATTCGGAAAATCGGAACCATAAACAATTTTGTCCTGGTTTTTTTCCATCTGCTCCAAAGCAACATCGAAACCCGATTGTTCCGATTTAAAAAAGGTGAAGGATGTATCGAGATACAAGTTGTCAAACTCCTCGACCAGATCCATGAATTGTTGGTATTCGTAACCTCCCATATGAGCGACGTTGGCATGTAAATCCGGGTAACGTCTCATCACCTTGATAAAATTATCGTATCCAACATAATCGTTGCCAACCGGTCCCGTCCCAACGTGAAACAAAATTCGCTTCTTTTTCTCCAAAACGAGTTCATACAAGGGAAACAATCGTTCGTCGTGCGGGTAGAAATGCTGAACCAAAAACTGTAACTTGAATCCCAATATCCCGGCATGAGAAATAACATCTTCCGCGATTGTCATGGCGTTCTCATCCTCCGGATGAAACGCAGCGAAACAATATAGATTGGGAATTTCATCCAAAATCTTTTTGTTCCACTGGTTCAATTCCCCGGCAATATCCTTGCGATGGGCATAGTTGGAATAAACCACATGACTCACGCCTTTCTTGTTCAGATAGTCAACACATTCCCTGTAATAGTACTGGTAGATAACGTCCCACTGGTAGACTTCGGAAAAATATTTCCAAATGGCATCAAACAATTTATCCGGAAATAAATGGACGTGAAAATCGATTATGTTGTTGGGCAGTGTTGTCATCTATTTCTCAATCATCTTGTACAACATTTTTATTTCCTGATCCCAGATGGTTTCGTCGATTGTTTCCAGGATCATCGGGATTTCATCAAAGCGGGGATCATTCATTATATATTTGAATACTTCCAGCCCCATTAATCCCTTGCCAAGACTGTGGTGTCTATCCACTTTGCTACCCCGTTCCTTCTTTGAATCGTTGAGATGCATGGCTTTGAGGTATTCAAAGCCGACAATTTTTTCAAAATCCGCAAAGGTCTGCTCACAGCCCTTTTTTGTCGAAAGGTCATAACCGGCCGCAAAGGTATGACAGGTGTCGAGACAAACACCAACACGTTCCTTGTTTTCGACCTGGTCGATAATGGCAGCCAATTGGTCAAATTCATGTCCCAGGTGACTGCCTTGTCCCGCGGTGTTTTCAATAACCGCAACCATGCCCGGCACCTCCTTCAATGCCAGATTGATGGATTCAGCGATTCGGGTGATGCATTGTTCCGGAGTAATCTTTTTTAAATGTCCTCCCGGGTGAAAGTTGAGTAATTTCAAACCCAGCTGGGAGCACCGTTTCATTTCATCAATAAAAGCTTTCCGCGATTTTGCCAGACCTTCCTCTTCGGGATGACCCAGGTTGATCAGGTAACTGTCGTGTGGAAGTATATGAGCAGGTAAAATTCCCACTTCCTGACAATTGGCTTTGAACTTTTTGATATTATCGGCGGTCAGGGGTTTGGCATCCCATCGCCTCTGGTTTTTGACAAACAAAGCGAATGCTGTTGCACCGATTTTGCGGGCATTTAATGGAGCATTTTCAACTCCGCCGGCTGCACTGACGTGGGCCCCGATACGTTTCATTAATAAAACCTTATGACAAAAGTGACCGATTAAAACCCTGATTGTGGTCTACAAGATACCGCGGAGAGGCTGGATAGGCAAGTTGCTATTTCGCCCTGAAGATAGGAAAGATAATGGTGGGTATAACCGCAGCAAGCGAACCGCTTGCTGCTGACGGTTTATTGGGCTTTAGTTTTTATCTTCCACGGTTTCGGTGAATATTCCACCGGCAGGATCAATATTTTCCGGATCAGCAAATCTGTCATAGTCCTCATCTTCTTCAATGGAATGGCTATCATCTACGTTATCAACGGGATCTTCAATCGGAACATCCGCATCAATGGAAACCAGTGGTTCTTCCCCCTCCTCTTCCAATTCACCGGTTACTTCTTCCGTAACAGGCTCAAAATCTTCCTCAACTTCTTCGACCGGTTCCGGTTCATCGGCTACCGGCTCTGGTATTTCTTCGTCCGCTGCTACTGGAGGAGTAGATACGGGTGGCAGATTACCTATCAGATCAGTATTTAAAAATTCACCATTTACATAAGGCAAAATAGGTTCTTCGTCGTAGACCATATAAAGTCTTCGCAATTTCCAAAGGATTAAATCTTTGACCTTATCAGTCAGGTTTTCATTATTGTTTACTCCTTGGGCAAGTTCCTGTTCATCTCCAAAAGCGTCCAGGCTCTCCTTGATATCCTTGTGGGATTCCCTGATTTTAAATATCAGGGTCTCATAATTATCGATCAATGTATTCAAAGCAGCATTAGGACGCTTAATTTCCGTGTCATAAAGATGAAACAGGATTTCGTTGTGATCTTCCAATTCGACAAACAGTTTTTGGATATCTTTGTTTTTGGCATAGATCTCATCAAACTTTGCATTTAATTCATCAATGTTCATAATGTTCCTTGGTTGGCGGTTACAAATAGCCACACTGTGGCTTGTGCATGTCAAATTTCAAGTTCATTTTTTAGCCCTTTTAATAAAGAGCGGATGAGAGGTTGAGAAAGCGGTTGTTTGTTTATTGCTTCTCTTTTTCGCCGGATCTCTGCTTCCACCAGATAATCCATGAATTCCTTGATTACGGGATCCGGATGTTGAATACTTTTTGAAAACTGAAACTTTGAAGGATGAACCTGACCTAATAATCTGTACACAATTCGAATAACAATTCTTCTGTATTTAGGTAGAGAAAGATTGCCCGGAATGTTGTTCAGGTAGTACTCGTATTTTAAAACCCGGTGAAAACACTCTTCAAGTTTTGGCAACCAGAGATCGGGAATGGTTGTAAAGTTCACCCTGGATACTATTTGTGCCAATTTCTCGTCGGGCATCCTGCGTTTTCTCATGGTTTCCCGGTAACGTCCTTTGGTCTGAAACTCAAGGTCAGAAAATTCTACTCAAAGCTTAATGAATCCTTGTTGAAAAAGCAAAAACTGCTGGCATTCCTGCAACCTTCACCATTAGCATAAACAGATGTTCGATGAATTTAGGTTTCAATCAATCGATTTGGATGGGGCTGTTTGTATTTAAGCAACCAACTCCGGACGTGTTATGGCAGCCCGTCAAGCATATATCTTGGAGAGCGGCCTCCATTTTGTTAATTTCAGGTTTGCTGCAACAGGTAAAACGGTTGATTGAAATGAAAAATCCATGCCTCGCTGATCATTTGGCAAATAAATCAAGTTGGAGGTTGGAATTCACTAAATAGCAATGATGGAAAATTTCGACATAGCAATCATAGGTGGTGGTGCTTCAGGTTTAATTGCAGCAGGCAGGGCTGCTGAAATGGGAGCAAAAGTCTTGCTTCTGGAGCATAAATCCAAACCGGGCAGGAAGCTGGCGATAACAGGCAAAGGACGGTGTAACCTGACCAACTCTTCGGAATTACCCGAGTTCCTCAATCATTTTCATCCCAATGGTCGGTTTTTGAGAAACAGTTTTTCCAGATTCTTTTCCGGTGAACTGGTATCCTTGCTCAACCGGCTGGGTATTGAAACCGTTGAGGAAAGGGGAGGTCGGATTTTTCCCAAAAACGGTAAAGCACCTGAAGTTGTGGAAGCACTCATGAAATGGCTTCGGGAACAAAACGTCACTATTCTAAAAAGTACCACTGTCAGCGATCTTCTAATCGAAGACAATTCCATCTCCGGTGTGAAAGTCTGTCCTGTAAAACAGCACAAACAAAAAATAATTCCTGACCAAAAAAAACTCACAACATACAACGCTAAAAGAGTGATTCTAGCGACCGGTGGAGCGAGTTATCCGGCGACCGGATCGACAGGGGACGGCTACAGACTTGCGAAATCGATTGGGCATAAGGTGATTATGCCAAGACCGGCATTGGTTCCACTGGAAGTGAATAAGGGGCAGGTACTTGGTCTGGAAGGCCTGGATCTCAGAAACATTGAAATTTCTATGTGGATAAATGGGAGAAAAATGGCTGATGCTTTCGGAGAAATGTCCTTTACAGAATTTGGTTTGAGCGGTCCGGTCATACTCACCATCAGTCATCAGGTGGTTGATGCGTTACTGGAAAAAGCCCGGGTTTCCATAAAACTGGATTTAAAACCGGCATTGGATCACAAAAAACTGGATCGAAGATTGCTGCGAGACCTGGAAAACAATAGACAAAAATCGATTCAAAAAATACTGAAAGGTTTGCTGCCAAAACAGCTGATTGCGTATTGCAGTCAACAACTGGGGATATCTTTGGAAAAAAAGGCAAGTGATATGTCGGCCAAAGAAAGAAAATCCTTGCGATTATGGTTAAAGGATATACCTTTTGATATAACCGGATACAGGCCATTTAATGAAGCAATTGTAACAGCTGGCGGCGTCAGCCTTCAGGAGATAAATCCAAAAACATTGGAATCCCGCTTAATCGACAATTTACATTTTGCAGGCGAAGTGATGGATATTCAGGCAGATACGGGTGGATTTAATCTGCAGGCAGCTTTTTCCACAGGATATTTAGCCGCTGAGTCTGCTGTTGGTGGACTTTCAGGAAATGGCTGATTTTTTTTGGTCTTTTTCCTGCATTTATCTCTGGTTAACATTGACCGGGTATAAAGAAAAAAACCTTAAAAAGTCTTACACCCCGATGCATAGGGACGAAATGATTGGTGATATCCAATGGACATCACTTTTGCTTTCGGTCGTATTGATTAAATTGAAATTCTGCATTCCCGGATGTATGATGCATTCAAAACAAGATCACAAAGAAAAAAAGCTATCTGGAGAGTCTATAATGAATAAAATTGTCTTCCTATGTTTGGTACTATTTGTTTTATCGCTGAATGGTTTTGCGCAGCAGGAGGATGTGGCGACTTGTTACAACAATTATAAGGGTCAAAAAACCGTCGGTTATAACGCACTGGCTATGGCTGTTGACAATGGGTTTTCGGTGTGCGGATACGCATTTGGCGGTGCCAGCAAAAAGGTTGTTACCAACCGGTCCTTAAACGAATGCGAATCCAAAAGGCTTGATCCTGCCATGAAAGTTGATGGTATTCGGAAGATAATGACCCATTGCCGGATATTTCAATTTGATATGATTGAAGAAAAGCCTCAATAGGCGTTCAATACCCTGCTGTTTAAAGATAAACAGGACAGATTCAGTCTTTGAGTCTGTTCTGATTCTATAAATCTTCACCTATTTGACGTTTAACTCCCTCAGCTTGCCCTATTTGTCGCCTCTGTTTATCATACCAGTCTACTTTAACTGCTTGCATCACTATCGAGCCCACAAGCTCCCAGACAGTTCATATGAAAGATTTAATCAATATTTCGAAAAAAGTGTTCAAGGCAATTACATCCGGAATTGAAATCAATCGGCCCAAACTAAACTTCATGACAGAAGCGATTGAAAAACCGGATGCCGAAGTCGGGCTCTCCAATGATATTTTGAACGAGCTGTTGATTCAGAATTTCCCTCTGGTAACGACTATTCCTGTTGGATCTGATAACCAGGTGGAAATATCTGTTGCCGCCGCCGAAATTCATATGAAACCTGCCAGTGAATTGGAGCTTCGCATCACCAATGCAGCGATCAAGTACGATCAAACCGTATTCAATATTGGTTTAAAATCCAATGTGGTTGCGGTAACCCTTCAATTGGGAATAGTGAAAGATGAGAAAGGATTTCGATTGGTTGGTTATGGTTGGTTTTCCGAATTTCATATTAAATATTTGCCAGACTGGGTAGCATCCAGAATTGCAGAGGTCTTGACATCCAAATTGTTGTCGCCGCTTGTGAATATCAATGTCGATGATTATCTTGCCCTGGATCGTCAGTTTGTAACAGAGTTTCTTACTTTGAAACTTGCCTTAAAACCTGAAACGGCATCAGTCAGAGTGAATGAAGACGGTATCAATGTTCGGGTGCGTTTCGCCAAATTGGTCAAATAGATTACAGTTATCGGTTATCAGTTATCGGCGATCGGAGGTTTGTGAAAGCTTCGCTTTCTGATTTGATATACGAGAATCAAAAAAGGGTAACTTACTGATTAGAAAAGTTATTTTTTGTTTTAGAGTCAGCCTTGTGTTATTGTTCCACAGACTGATAGCTGATAGCCGATAACTGATAACACAAAGAAAATCAGAATAAAGACCCGAAATGGTAATTGAATTTAAAAACGTGTGGATGAATATTAAGGAGATATAATTGTGGATATTGATCGTACGGTTACTACGACCATTGACAAGGACAAATGCATCGGATGTGGTGAGTGCATAAAGGTTTGCCCTAAGGAAACAATTTCACTGGTTAATGAGAAAGCCTCTATTACCGGATCGGAATCACTGGTGTGCGACCACTGTCGAGCGGTCTGCCCTTCCGGAGCCGTTTCGGTGGACGGGATAGATCGATTTTTATCACGTTTCAGTCACTTCAAAGTAACTGAAACGTGGATGCCGTTTGGAGAATATGATACCTCCAGTCTGGTCAATCTGATGCAATCAAGGAGATCTTGTAGAAACTACCTGGAACAACCTGTGGAGAAGTCTTTGTTGGAGGATCTGGTGAAAATTGGTATCACCGCACCTTCCGGATCCAATTGCCAGCAGTGGTCATTTACTATCCTGCACACTCGTGAGGAAGTGCTGGCTTTTGGTCAGCGAATTCAGGAATTTTTCTCCGGATTGAATAAGCTGGCTGAAAAAACCTTGCTGAGAAACCTTCTGAAGCTTATCGGAAAGCCTGATCTGAACTGGTATTACAAAAATTACTATGAGCAGATCAAAGAAGGATTGAAGGAATGGGAAGAAAAAGGAACAGATCTGCTGTTTCACGGGGCACAGGCTGTGATCGTTGTCAGTTCTGCCGATTCTGCCAGCTGCCCCTCGGAAGATGCCCTGCTGGCGACCCAAAATATCCTGTTGGGTGCTCATTCTCTTGGGTTAGGGACCTGTTTGATCGGTTTTGCCATAAAAGCGATGAATAAGGACAAATCGATCAATCAGTTTATTGGTCTAAATGAGGATGAAGATCCGTATGCCGTGATAGGGATAGGCTGGCCGAATGAGAAATACCGAATAGTGACGGGAAGGAAGCCGGTAACTATTCGGTACTATGAAGGTCAAAAGTAGACTATTCTTTTTTTCCCGGGGTCTGTTGGGCAGGCTTCTGCTCCACAGGAGCGTATTCCTGGGCTTCTCCGCAAGCAATCTTTGCAGCGTGGAAGATGGAGGTAGCCCTGACCTCCCTGTTGATTAATACTGCCTTTACTCGGTAGACTCCTTGGCCCTTGTCTTTTACATAAGCCCGACCACCAGCATGCAATCCGCCACAATCAAAAACCCGGCTGCCGTAATCATCAATCCACAAAAATTCCAAAGCAAATCCGGAAGCAGGAAAAAATGCCATCAAGCCAATAATCAAGAATAACATTAATTTTTTCATGGGAACTTTATAAAATAGAAGATGGTCACAATTTTGTTTAACTAATTGTGTTGATGGAACCATCATAGTTTGGGATAGTTGTAAACACAAGATTCCATATCCAATTTCTTTTTGAATTAAAGCAACTGTAGTGCCAACGCAACTAGTGGAACTCGTTGAGAGCCCCTGTGACAGGGCCTTCCAATCTGCCTTGTTTTTGACATACATAAGAACTTTTGTTACAAAAATTTTGTTGTTATCATTCAGATATCCCAACCACAACCAGTTAACACCATTCAGACAATGTATTAGCAAGGAGGAGACATGGCCGAAAAGAAAACTGTGCAGTTTTTGTGGCTGATTATAACTGCTGTCATGATATTGTCTGTAACTCCTTTCCTGACGGCTGAAGATAGATTTATTGACAACGGAGACGGAACAGTCACAGACCGAGTCTTAAATCTGATGTGGTCGCAAAGAGACAACGCAGCGGATATCAACTGGATTGACGCCAATCGCTGGGTAAAGTTTAATTTCTACTATCTGCTTCCGGGAAACAAATTCGATGATTGGCGAATGCCGACGGTGAACGAATTGAAAAGTCTTTTTGTAAACGACGAAACGTTTGAAGGTGTGCAAACGGATTGCGGCATGCGGGTGAAAATCACCCCGCAGATCAAACTTACTTGCGGTTGGATCTGGTCTGCGGAGGGAAAAGATATTTCGGCCAATGTATTTACTTTCAGACTGGGCTACTTTTTCTCCGATCTGAAAATGCATCAAAAAGCGCATCGGGTTCTGGCTGTCAGAGATATCAAAAAATGACCCGGTAACGTCAACTCCGATTCATATCCCAAACAATTCATCAATTCAAACCTGTCACCGGGAAGTCATTGACCCCAGTCCTTCTTGACCAGGTTCTATAAAGTAGATTTGACCAAAGAGTCATTGTCCTTCTGATTGAAGAAACTAAAAAAAGGTTGCAAAGCGCCCCAAATGATCCGACAATGATAATTGAGTAAGAACATTTTTATTTTCAGCTGTTTCGTTCAAAAGTCCTTAATAATCAGATCGTTTGCGACACGACGTAAAGGACTGTTTTAAAAGAGATTAACTGACTCAGAGTAAGCGAATGAAAAATGAGAAGGGACACGCTTGGAATGTATCCAAAGACAGGTTGATTCGGGAGATAAAAGCCACCTATGAAGCCATTTTGAAGTTTCAGGATTTCACACCTAAGTCAAATGACGATTTGAATACCCTGAGTGTCGAACAATTGTACGAAGAATTGCAGAGTCAAACAACATTGTTAGATAAACTGGTAGCTAACTGGGACATCAAAAAATAGTATCAGTCGCCTATCCACCAGCAACGGACAGCCCATCCTTCCCGACATCTCAAAAGGTACGGTTCTGGCATTTTTCTGGAAAACAACCAGGATCGGCAGTGTTTACCAAATTTTGTTACCAACTCATTTAAATACAGAGAACTGGATGAAGAAAATAATTCTTACCTTCATTGCGACTTTTCTGATGACTCCCTTTTGCTTTTCACAAAAAATAGAAGATGGCATCAACAGTCGTATCAGCCCCCCCTTGGTACCTCATAACATTACCCAGCAACTTGCAGCTCTTGAAGTGCAGTTGATCGAGGCAAACAAGGAAGTGGATTTCTGGCGTAATGCCCGTTTTTACAATGATAAAAAAAGAGAGAGAGAAAGGAAGGAGAAGCTGGTATTCTGGGCACAAAAAACCGTTGAAATCAGAAATAAAATGACCAAGCTAAAACAGGATAGGTCATACTATATGCACCAACACTACAAAAACCAACGTTATTTTTACCAGAAAAACCCAAAGCCTCCCAAGCCGGCTGCTGCAAATTAACCACAGGGAAGATCCGCTGATTGCCTCAGGAGCTGTCAGTTACGTTTTAGATGAATATTTTTCGAACGTGCCCTTGGAATAGGAACAGCAGGAAGTTCTGATGGCTTTTCGGCGTGAACGGTTATAAGTCTGCGGGGCCGTTCCTATGGAACTCAATTTGCCTTTCCAACGAACCTACCAGCGGTTTACACCGCTGGCTACTGCTGTGTCATCCCTTCGGGATTTTTCCAACAACAAATAATCCTTAATAAATATCCGTTAAGCATTAAAACCAGAAATGTTTTTATGGGGTAGATCATGAACTAGCCCCAAAACATTAAACAAAACTGGCTGCAAGCTCCGTAGGAGCGGCATATAGTAGCCAGTGGTTTTAACCACTGGTTTGATAGCTCCTACATATTACTGAGTCCCATAGGGACGATACTCAAATATACCTGAATTTGCCCTTTGCTAACTCATTTTTTTAAGCATCTTTGGAACAGAATTAGTTGCTGTTTTGTCAGAGGCTGAATAGAGTCATTAAAGGAAGCTTTAATAATTGTTCCGAAAGCCCTCCAACTCGTAAACAGGATAAAGCATGAGAATTGTTACATTGCTGGAGAATTCAAAAGTGTCTTCTGAATTCAAGGCAAAGCATGGGATTTCATTATATGTGGAAACGGAAAGGCAGAAAATACTGTTTGATTCCGGTCCTGATTCAAGTTTTTTGAAAAATGCTTACAAACTGAACGTGGATCTGTCGGCTGTCGATTTTATGATATTGTCACACGGTCATTATGATCATGGCGGAGGCTTGGCTACCTTCTTGAAGCACAATTCAAGGGCCAGAATAATCATGAAAAACACGGCGACCAACCGGTTTTTTGTAAAGAAGTTTGCCTTGTTAAAGATCAATATTGGTTTAAAGTTAAACCGGATTGACAAAAGCAGGTTGGAGTTAATACCGGGGCATCTGGAATTGGATGAGTCGCTGGTTATCCATACGGATTTCCAAAAAGACGGATTTATTCCAGCCGGGAATGCGAGTTTAATGACGGAAGATGCCAACGGTAATGATATAGTCGACCCTTTTGATCACGAAATTTGTTTGTTAATCAAGGAGAAAAACAAGCATGTTTTGTTTACCGGCTGCTCTCATTCCGGTTTGGGGAACATGATGCGCTCTGTTAAGAAACAAGCGTCGATTGACAACATAGATACGGTGTTTGGTGGGTTTCATCTTTACAATCCGATCACAAGAGAAACTGAATCCAAGGAGCAGATCAACAATCTATTGAAAGAGCTGTCAGAATTCCCTGAAACTATATTTTATACAGGACATTGCACGGGCAGCAAAGCATTTGAATATCTACAATCCGAAACCAACGGCAGGGTTCTGCCTTTCAAAACGGGCATGGACTTGACTATCTAGTGTTTTTCTCTGGACGTTGCCCTTCTCACAACTACAAACTACTAAATTCAAAAATTTGATTTAGTGTGTTCAAACGGAGTATGATGCAGGGAAAGTTTGAAAGACATTCCCAATAAATCAAATCCACGAAAACGATTAAAGACATGGCTGAAGAGGAAAATTCGAATTTGGAAAAAATGCTGAAAGAATCCAGCGAAGAGACAGCAGCTACAATAGCCAAAAAACAGTTCAAGGAGAAACAAACGCTCCAATATAAGAGAATGGTTAAAATGCTGCCCTTTCAAATCTTTCTCCTGGTAGCAGATGCCGATGGTAAGATCGATCCCAAAGAAGTGGCTCAGTTCAAGGAATTTCTTAGCAAACGTGAAAAACACTGCAGCAATCAATACACTCGCAGAATGTATCATGCAACGGTTATCAATTATTCTGCCCTTACCAATCGTTTCCAGGGCGGTCACATCAAAAAGGATTATAATATTGTGAAAAATGCGATGGACTATGTAGCCATGTGTGTGAATCCAAAGGTTATGCTTGCTATTTGCGACGATTTAAAGGATTTGGCTGTTGCCATTGCAGAAGCTTCCGGTGGTTTTATGGGCGTTACCAGCCCGGTAAGCAAGGAGGAGAAAGAGGTTATTAAAAGTCTGGAAGGCATTTTTGCCGAAGCCTCCACCAAAGCTAGTGAAATAGAGGTTCCGGACCAATTTAGTTTTGAATTTTAATTCACTTATCAAAGGTGATCGTCAATTCGTATTCACCGCCTTCCATTTTGGCTTTCATTTTTCCTTCCTTCTCAAAAACCTTCATCATGGATGTATTGCTGGCCAGCACATTGGCTGTAAATCCGTGTAATCCTCTCTCCTTAGCCAGTCTTGAAAGCAATTGGTACATAAACGTTGCGATCCCATGCCCGTGAAACTTTTCGTCCACAACAAACGCAATATCACCAAACGGTTTATCAGCGTGCTTCACATACCGAGCTTCCGCTATGATCTGTCCTTTTCCCGGTGTACCTATCAATCCCACAATTGAAACCACTGTCCGATAATCCACGTTGACATACATTTGCATTTTGGAATGCGGCATGGACTTGATTCGAGCAAAGTAGCGGTAATAAACGGTTTCATCGGAAAACCGATAAAACAGACGGCGCATTTGATCTTCATCTGAAGGTAGAATGGCTCTGAACCGAACCTGCAGATCATTTTTAAAGGTATGAATTTCGTTAATATCCGACTGATAAAGATGGGATGATTCGGAAAGAAAGATCTGGTCTTTATAAATAATACGTTTTTCTTTGGCTTTCTCGATTAACCCTGTTCGATCTTCAGGGTGGGCGACCTCAATCAGGGATTGAGCGCGTTCGCGAACTGTCCGTCCATGCAGATTGGCAACGCCGTATTCGGTAACTACCATATCCACTGCTTCTTTGATGCTGAATTGTTCGTCGAAGTTTTCCAAAGACAAGAGAAAATTGCATTCTCCTTTTAAATTCCTGCTGGGCAGGGCAAAAATGGAGACCCCACCCCTGGAAAGACGGGCTGCCGTAGCGAAATTTCCCACTTCTCCCGGAGTCACACCTGTATTGGATCTGCCTGAAAAAAGAACAACCCTTCCGGCCAAATCCACCTTGCGACAGGGGACAATGGTTACAAACTTCTTATTTTGACCGATCACCAGGGGGTTGAAGACCTTATCAGCGCTTTGGAATTCAACCAGGGGATTGTTGTCCAGCCACTTCATTAGTTCGGGAGTGCCCATGGCATAAGAGGCCAGTGACTTGCCCTTGAATACCCCTTTACTTCTATTGGTAACAGCGTTGCAGAGACACAGATCCATCACGGCATCGGTTATAAAAGGAGTGTGAATTCCCAGGTCTTTTTTATTGGCCAGGGTTTTCCCCAGTGCTTCGAATATCGGACCGTAAGAAAACGCCAGGCAACTTCCGTCCTCAATCACCGAAGCCAGGTTGGAGGCAATCTGATAATAGACTTCAGCCGGTTGCAATCGCGGAAAATAAAAGGGAGGTTCCTCTGACTGCACCACATAATCAAACTCCGACATTGAGACAAAGGTATCACCAAAGGTCTGTGGGACATTTTCATTGATTTCACCCACTACCAGTCTGGCACGATCCATTGCCTGCCTGCCGGCGTCCATGGCAATTCCCAGGCAGCAATATCCTGCTGCATTTGGTGGAGAAATTTGCACAAAAGCCACATCAATTGCAATCTGTCCTGATCCAATCAGATGGGGAATTTGTGAGAAAAAACCGGGAATCAGGTCCACCCTGCCGGAACTGATCGCTTCGTCGGCCAGCCAGCCGGGAAAAAACGTTTTCAATCTGAATTTTTTTGAATCGAGATCCTTAGCGGTGATAGCTTCGCCCAGACTAACCACCTGGATCAATTCCAAATCACTAATGTTGTGATTATCCGATTCAATGAGGTGTTTCATTAGTGTTCGTGGTTCGGCCGATCCCGTGCTAAGATAGATCGACATGCCTGGTTCCAGCATATCCAGAACCTTTTGCGGCTTAACCAGTTTCTCTCCCCAAACGGAATGTTCGGCGCTATCCTTATTTTTCCCCATCAGGTTTTTTAGCATTTTCATTGTCAGATTTGATCCAAAATCAATTCAGTCCTTAACGTTTAAAGGTTTAAGAATAACGGATTAGTTTTTATATGTCATCAAAACGAGGACGCTGCTCGTTACCTGGGGATTAACCAATTAAATGGTATCCGGTGGAGGCAGAAATTCCATGGTTTCAACCGGTATGGAAGTGAGCTTCCAGCTAGAATAGTGCACCTGATTCATTTGCTTATTGCTCAAACCATTCCGGATGGCTGGATTTGAGCTTGTCGTAATATTTATTGCTGACAGGAATTTCAAAGGATTGTTGCGAGTAATCCAGCATTTTGATTTTGTAGTTTCTTTTCTCCTTGTACACACAAGGTTTTGAATCTTTATTTACCAGTAAGGGATTAATCAAATAGGAATGATGAACCCGCAGCAGTAGTTCTTCAGAGAAATAGGTTTGCAGGTTTTGCAATGAAATACGATGGGTTTGGGTTTGAAATTCTTCCGAATCAAATGCAGCCGTTACATAAGGACCTCCCCCACCACCTTTTATATACACTGTACGATTTAAGTCTTTTGCCACCTCAATATATTTTGAATTGGATTTTAGTTCCAGCGATTGATTCCGTAAATTGCCCAGTACCGCTTTTACCTCTTTGATCAAATTTTTGAAATATTCAATTTCCCCCTGGCTGAATCCTAAAGATGAATTTTTTTTGTATAGGCAAAAGACATATTCATCGAATCCTTCAAACTGTAACAACACCCAATCACTGTTTTGGAGGGGCTGATTCGTTAAATCCTTCAATAATTTATACAACTCATCTGATTCCTGGAGGTTTGTAAAAACGGCAATATCTTCTTTTACCAAATCTGTTAAGGTTTCATATCTCCCTTTCTGCTTGAGGAACTTCAAAATGATTGAGGGATCAAGATGGAGCGATTCTTCAATCATTTTCTCCTTTACCAGGCACGCACCATCCAGTTCTATCTGCTTGGAAATCTCCTTGAAAACAATGGACATTATCTTTGCACTGTCTTTTTGATGACTTAACAGCTCAGCAACACGTCTGAGCGATTCCAACTTGCGGCTTGCATTTGCCGATTTCAACTGATTGGATATTCTGGATAGCAGTTCCCCGGCGCTGAAGGGTTTGGTTATATAGTCATTCCCTCCTAACTTGAACGCGTTTTCAAGGTCCTCAACCTGCTGTTTTGCAGTTAAAAAGATAATCGGCAACAGAGAGTGACCAGCTTGTTTCCTGATCGCTTCACACAACTCGAAACCGGACATTCCGGGCATCATGATGTCCAAAAGGACAATATCCGGCTTCCTGTTGTTTTCCAATATGGCCAGGGCATTGTGTCCATTCGAGGCATGAATAACCTTAAAGTTATGGGGGGTCAAATAGGCAGTGACAATTTTTAGATTTACCGGATCATCATCAACGACAAGAATTGTGCCCTCATTGCGGTTGTCAGAAGAGTTGTCCGTTTTTAACTCAATATCCGGCTCGGTTATTGCCGGTACTTGGGGTGAAAGCGACAATCTTGTTTCCCCTGGTGCCAGGCTGATACTTTCCCCTGAGTTCATTTCGGCTATGGGAAGGGTGAAGCTGAAAACAGAGCCTTCTCCCGGGACAGAGGCCACATCAATGTCTCCACCGTGCAGGTTTATCAATTCCTTTGCAATCGAAAGACCTAACCCTGTTCCTTCATAGTGCCTTGTTTCTGATGTCTCAGCCTGCCTGAAAGATTCAAATATTGATATCTGCTGTTCCCGGGGAATGCCTATTCCGGAGTCTTTGACGGAAACTCTAAGTTGATTTCCCGTGTTTACGGCACTTATTTCAATTTCTCCATTTTCGGTGAATTTAATCGCATTGCCCAGCAGGTTATGCATAACCTGTAGTACCCGGTCTTCATCTACCAGCACTCTGGATGTGTTAAGCGGAATGGAATTGGTAATACGTAACGATTTTAAGTCACTTAACGGTTTGTGCAGTCTGACGACAACTTCGATGAGTTGGCGGATGTCAGTGGGCTTTAGGTTAAGTTTCAGATCACTGTTCCTTAATTTTGCAAAATCCAGGATATCAGAAACCAGTCGTGTGAGACGTTTCCCGGTTGTGGCGATTAAGGACAAGCTGGAATGAGTCTCCTTGGGAAGGTGCTTCCCGGTAAGAATCATCGTTTCAGCCAAGCCGATCATCCCGTGAATTGGATTTTTCAATTCATGGGAAATGTTTGATAAAAAATCATCCTTGAGCCGATCCAGACGCACTAGTTCAACGTTTTTAGTCTCAAGTTGATGAGAAAGGTTTTCAACGGAATGAAAGGCGTTAAACAATCTTTTCGAAAGCAGGTTGGATTGAACAAGAACAAAAAAGAACAATCCATAGCTGGTTAAAGTATACCCTGTCGTCAGCTCCCAGCCTATTAACTTATAGGCATCATTTAAAACAGTGATGATAAAAACGGTAAACCCCAGGGCAAAATGCTTTGCTTCCCGATTGCCTTTCTTCCAGGCGGAAAAAATACAATAAAGTGAATATCCTCCGGCTAGTATAAATAGTAATGATTCATATTTGGCCAAATTAGAATAGACTTTAAAACTGGTAAAGATGGTGAAGACTAAAAACAACAGGTAGATTGCCTGAAATGTCCGTAGGATGGTTTTGGAGAATTCCCTGGGGAAGATCAAAGCAAAATATCCGAGCAAAAGGATACCAGCGATCAGTCCATTTACCATGTGTATTTTCGCAAAGTGTTCAAAAGACATCTGCGGAAAAACACTGAGCAACGCTATTTCCCCTGTCATCAGGCTGTAAGCCGCGATAAACATGCAAGCCAGTCCAAAATACAATGGAGCATGATCCCTTCTCCAATACATAAACAACGCTATGTGATAGAGGCCGATCATAAACACGCTGCCAAACAGAAAAAAATCTAATCCGATGTTTTTCGTTTTTTGAGCCTGAAGCTCTTTATAAATGCCAATAAAAATCGGATCCCAAACGCCACCTTTTAATCCTGTGTAATTAGAGATCTGAATGACGATCTCCAGACTATCGGTATTAAGTTTAAAGGGAACAACCTGGGGACTGACTTTTGGTTTGGATTGATTTTCAGAGATCCCGACTTCACCGATTGATACAATTGGGTTTCCATTGATAAAAACCTTCGCCGCAGTAGATATCGCCATTACTTTGATGGCCAGATCAGTGATTGGTTCGTGAAGCATTACTTTCAAACGATAGGTTGCGTATCCGCTATTGGAAACAGGTTGGTTCTCCATGCCTTCGCTGTTCCACAAACCAGGTATCCGGGAATAGACGATATGGCTTGGGCTTTGATGCTCTTCATTTGCCTTGCTCTCGAACAAACGATTCCAATAAAACTCCCACTTACCATCCAGTTTAACCGGTCCGTCTTCTGCAAAATTCCAATTTTGTAAATCCAGTGTTCCTTTAATTGCTTTGGGAGTAGTTTCCTTTTTATTCCCATCATTGCAGCTCAACAGAATAAAAAGGCTGGAAATGAAAATCACTATGTTTCTGGAATTCATACACTAATTTGAGTTTGAGTATTATTAAAATTGCTGAAGGATTTTTTCCGTCTATCTTCAGCTACCCATCTACAGCAACTTTAGATAGCTGTTATGGAATTAAACCATGCAGTTGATGATAATGAAGCCGAGTATTTTTGTTATTGAACCTTAATAAAAGTAAAATGGGAATCCTTTCACGGGTACAAAACGATCGTGACGACTGATGTAATACAAAGCTAGCTGTATTTCGAAAACTGTATTTCCAAAATCTATGTTTCTTTTTTTTCATCATTGTTTATTCAAAACCGATAGGTGTCGTATCTTCCTGATTTAAATAGCCGGACTTGTAATTGTAACTTCAAACTCACTCCACGATCAGCACAATCCAATACAAAACAAGTACAAATTCATCGTGAATGGTTTGATCCATCAAGATATAACGATTTGAAATTACAGTGTTTTTTATAAATGTACTTGTTTCTCGTAGCAGTGAGTACATCAGGCTTGCTTAATCTACTCTGCAGTGCTTTTTTAATCTTACAATAGTTTCAAAAATTCAGATTTCTGCTTTTTTCGGTCTTGTCTTGGATTATCTGAATTGCGAATTGAACATATCCCTTTTTGCTTATTTGCAGCTGCTATTTACGCGAATTTAAAAAGAAGGATTTGTATTCAATGTCGAGAGTTCAAAGAATTAGCATGCTGCTTAAAAGTCTTGATCAACCAAACATTTTGACACAAAAAATATTAACCGGGGATGGGGACATGAAAAAGAAATTTACAACTTTGCTCGTAGGGATGATGCTTCTTTCTATTCTTTCTTGCAGTGGGGGTAGAGGTGGATCAGGTGAAAACCCTCCAGGTGACACTGGAAAAAAGGGGGAAGGTAATATTACCCTTTTTGGTTCAACCGCAACCCCTGGGGGGCACTATGATGAGATTAATTTTGCAGAAACAGTTGTTTTGGATGTAATGGATTTTCTAACCCAAGATAAGGACCATCGAGTCGAAGTTTCCTACAGGGCGGGCTCCTCTGGGGCATTTAACGCAGTTGAAAGATTCAATACTTCTGACAAGATTATTCATTACCTGCCGGAAAAAAGCGGATTTTACCACTTCCGCGTTTACTATCTGAATGAAGCATTTCTTTGTGATGGCACAATCCAGGTTGTAAACGGAAATGCTGCACCGGTGGCATCCCTTCAGATCGCGCCGGAAATCGACAATACTGATCTCTCTTCACTCCCGGAGGAAAACAAAGAGGAGAATTCATTTCCGATTGATCTGAGTAGCAATGAAAAGATGATTTTGGATGTTTCAGGATCTACTGATGCCGATTCTGAAGAACTGACGTTTGGTCTCGCCGTAACAGGTCCTGACGGGTCAGCCATCACCGTTGAGGATCTTGGAAACGGCAAATATGCCTTTGCATCAGCCCAAAGAGGGCTTTATAGCATCGAACTTGACGTGGATGATGGTATCGTTGACTTGGGGCGTGACACTAGTATGTCTAAGATTACCCGTCAGATCTATTTGTACGACCAGGGCGATATCAATCTGTTTCACAGAACCATGGTTGTTTTCAAAAAAGATGTAGGTGAAACCTATTCTGTGTTGACGTCTGTTCACGATTACTATTTTTACGACAGGCTGCTAAATGCCCCTTCTCTTGGATTGTATTTTGCCTTCTATGCAGATAACCAGGAATTGCTTTTCAAAGCATTTTATGAAATGCCGTTAAAAGATCAGGCTTATTTTGATGCTCGTGCAGCAGATGAGGATGAAGGCTGGGACCCGGTAGAAGAATATAATAAGTATCTGGATTCACTTGATACGGATTATATCGGAGATTTTGTGACACCGGCGGTCAAGGGCAGGTCCCTGGGCAATTGGAAAAGAAAAGCGACGGTGACTAAAGCCCAAATTGACGCCATCCGGCGTATTGATGTTATGCTGGTCGCCGAATCTGATGAGGGCGATCTACATCAAGGCTATATTTTGTACAATGGTTCAAAGAACACGATTCCGCAAAACAATCTTGGAATAAAATTAGAGGAATAACTGTGCAAACCGGTTACCTTTTTTAAATGATTTTTCTTTTTCGGGTATCAGGTGATGAATTGGTATGTATGGTTTAACAGCTTTTTTGGCTTAAAGCTTTTGCGTGTATAAAATTTCGATACGCCTGTTTTGAGATACTTGATGCGAATTTTGAAAAAAAACTCACCAGATGGTCAACAGTTGATTTATCAAACCGAGGTACCTGATGTAATGCATCCAAATAGTCAGCCTGGTTAAAACCATATTTTTTTGCTTGGGCGATAAACAACTCCTCATCGATTGTTTCATCGTCATAGAAAAATTGCCCAAAATAAATGTTTCCCATGTGTTTGTCCTCGACGATGATGGGAGTTGATAAAACCCATAAATTGTTTTTGCATTTATAGCGTTCAATCACTCCCTGAGGACCTCCTTTCGAAAATTCTGCATCACTTTCAATACAAAACCTGGCTGTTTCCGGGTGAACCCGATGAAACTTTGTACAAATGTCTTGCCATCCGGAGCTTACCACTACTGTTCCGTCAATATCCAACATAGCCACAAAGAAGTTTGAGAAATGAAAGAAATCGTCCATCATTGACTGGATTTCCTGTGTATCAATGAGATCTGACAGTTTTAATGACCCGATGTGACTTTCGGGGGATAACAACGCCTCCAGTTTGTGTTTAACGCGAGATTCACTTTCCAACAACGTCATTTCTGCCTGTTTTCTCTCAGATACATCACGGAACACCAATACGACGCCGGTTATCTCCCCTTGAACGCCTTTAATAGGGGCAGCACTATCATCAATGGGAATTTCTTTTCCATCCTTTGAGATTAATATGGTGTGATTTGCCAAACCGACAATCTTTTCTTCTTTTAGGACCTTCTCAACCGGATTTTGTATGGATTCTCCAGATTGTTCGCAAATGATGTGAAAGATGTCGTTGAGTGGTTTTCCAATCGCCTCCGCTTGTTTCCATCCCGTTAATGCCTCGCCGACGGGATTCAAAAGCGTCACCTTGCTGTCAGTATCAGTGGCAATGACTGCATCTCCGATACTTTTGAGAGTTGTTGCCAGCCATTCTTCATTCTTTTTTCTTTCAAAGTCTACTTTTGCCACATACAAAGCCATCTCAATCGTTACCTTCAGATCCCGTTCCTGGATCGGCTTCAACACGTATCCAAACGGCATGGTTAGTTTGGCCCGTTGGATTCGTTCTTCATCCAGGTAGGCCGTTGAGAATATAATCGGAATACCAAACCGTTCACGGATGATTTCAGCGGTCTCAATTCCGTCACGATCGCCTTTGATACGAATATCCATAAGAATGAGATCCGGTTTGTCTGTTTCGGCCTTTTTTATTGCCTCATCACTGGTATCAACAATAGATGTCACTTGATATCCGATCGTTCGGAGAATGATTTCGATCTCCATCCCGATAATGGTTTCGTCTTCAACAATGAGGATTCGTGCCTTATTCATGGCTATATTTTGAGAGGGATTTTAATTGTAAATGTTGTACCATTCCTGTTGTTCAGTACGATTTCGCCATTGAGTTGGTTTTCAACAAGATTGCGAACAAGTTTAAGCCCAAGTGAACTGCTATCTTCCCATTTAAATCCTTCCGGTACGCCAATACCATCATCAGCAACGACCAGTTCCAGTTCATCATCCTGAATTCTGGTTGTGATGACTATTTCGCCTTTCCGGTCATCCGGAAAGGCATATTTGAGGGAGTTGGATACCAGCTCATTGAGGGTCAACCCCAATGGAGAGGCCTTTTCAATGTTTATTTTGGCTTCATCTCCTTCTATCTTCAATTGAACTTTATCGGGGCTGACAGAATAGGTTTGAATAAGCGATTGGGACAGTTTAATCAAATAATCACTCACATCAATCTTTGAGAGGTTTTTTGACTGATATAGTGCTTCATGGACGAACGACATGGCGTAGACCCTTCCCTGACTTTCCTGCAGGGCTTTTTTCACCTCCTGGTTTTCAGTTGAATAAGCATGCAGGTGGAGAAGGCTGGATACGACATTCATATTGTTTTTGACTCGATGGTGAATCTCCTGAAGCAATGTTTCCTTCTCAAGCAGTGCTGATTGCAATTTTTCTTCAATTTCTTTTCTTTCGATGATTTCTTTTTTCAGCTCAGCTTCACTAAGGCGAAGAGCATTTTCAACCTGTTTCCGTTCCGATATTTCGATCCGCAACTGTTCCGAAGCATTTGCCAGCTCGGAGGTCTGCTTGGACAGATCTTCTTTTTTCCGTGCTTCGATCTTGTCCCGGGCAATCGAATGAAGCAGGTCCATTTGCCGTTCAATAAATTCTGTCAAACCAGCTTCCGTTTTTGAATGCATACCCGTTTTAAAAGAAAACCAGTCCTTTAGCTCTTTTCTATAATCGCTTTCCATGGACTTTACTTTGAAAGCGACACCCCAGCGCGTATAGCAAAGGTATGCCTGTTGCCAATAGATACTTGACAGGCGGTCGTTACCCAGTGATTTCCATAAGTGGCTGGCTCTTTCGTTTGCGATGCCTTCCCATTGAAGGAATTTTCCGTTTTTGGCAGCTTTTATCGCTTGATCATATAAAAAGATCGCTTCAGCTTCCTTATCGTCAATTCGTTTCATCTCCGCGGCAGCAAGCAGAAATTTGTGAGTGTAGTTCTCCGGACATTGTTGCGACCAGATTTCAATCTGTTTTTTGATTTTGTCCATTTCAGCAAGCCGGGTTGCTTTTTGCCCTTCCGTCGAGGATCCATACAGTGCAGACAGGATTAAAAAGCGGGTAAAAACATGTTCGGGCCAGGGAAGTAACCCTTGGGTACCGACGGTATATAGAAACTCTTCGGCCTTATCAGATTCTTCAAGAGCGGCACGGTATTCTCCCAGAAGCAGCAATACAAATGTTTTCATGATCCGATAAATACACATCACCTGAATATTCTTATGCGCATTTACCTGGGCGATGTATGCTTCGTCAGATAGTTTTATTGATTCCGAATCAGCGGTAGTTAGTTGATTGAAGAGTAAAAGCGCGCCTTCGAGCAAATCAATGGCCCATTGGTTACCCCGGGAAATACTGAATGCATGCGACTGGCTTGTTTCCTGGATTAATACGGATAAAAATACGCCCCTGTAAAAGGAGCAATACATGTTATGACCAAATGCATAGGCCGCATATTGGAGGTTGCTTGATTGAAGCCCGATCTCATACGCAGTTTGATAATCCCGGCTCGCGTATTCAAGATGCTCAAACCAATGTCTGGTCGAGCTTCCCATCATCAAATAGAAAACACTCTGATCGGAATATGCCCGACTGAATTTGGAACTCATAACAAGAGGCGCTAGTTTACTGAATTCTCTCGCTGTATCGTAATCATTGTGAACCCAGCACAATAATCCTCCAAATGCCGTATGACTGTAGCCTATCTGCGGAATCAGGCCATATTTCAGAGTCAGATCAATAACCTTTGGTACAATCACGCTCCAAAGCTTTTGGTGAGTCCGGTAACAGGGGGGGCCCATCGTTATCAAGAGTTTCGTGACCGTGATTATTTTCGGATCGGTCATTACCGGCGTTTCGACGAGGGAAGCGACTGTTTTATCCTTCAATTGCGCATAGATGTTTTCGATTTCGGCGTCACGGTTTTTTTCAAAATGTTCTTCCGGTAATTCAATTCCAAGCTGTCCAAGTGCTTGCCTTCCGGCTTGAATTGCTTCGGAATAGCGGGCCATCAGCGTGAAATGGACAATTAAAATGCTCAGGGTCTCGGCTTTTTCAATGGTTGATTGCGTATGCTGTAAAGACGCCTGGATGATCGATTCGGCCTCGCTTTTGTTTCCCTCTATAAATTCACTCTCAGCTAATCCTCGTGAAAGACGCAACGCCTCTTCATATCGATTCTCCCAAAACCATTCAGGTCCACCTTGAATGTCATTGGAAAATTTTTTAGCTGCCCGGTAGTACTGAAGCATGGCTCCATACGCTGTAGCAGACTTTGCTTTTAAAGCCGCGGCCATGTTCAGTTCCACCAAACGCAATCGTTCCGATGGATCGCTAATAAAATCAACGCAAAGATTTAGCTGTTCCAGGACGTCAAGCAACCGCTCGTCCAGGTTCTCTTCACTCAAGGTAGAGAGAAGCAATCTGCCAATTCCAAGTCTGATCCGCGTTAACTTCTCGGGTTCAAGCAACTGGAACGTAGCCTGTTGTACCCGATCGTGAAAAAACAAAATCCATCGCGGTTCCGGGTGGTCTGTGTGACTGCTGATATCCCCCGTCTTGTCCGGAATGATTAACAGCTTTTTTTCCAAAACCGGATCCAAAATTTTTCTACACTCGTCCAAAGACCGTTTGGCAACTATGGAAAGCGTTTCTTCTTTGAAACGATTGCCAAGGCAAGCAGCCAGGGAAAGGACAGTTTGTGTTTCGGGAGGAAAACCTCTTAATCTTTTTAAGAATAACTCAACGATATCCGGGGGCAATTCACGTTCATCAACACGCCATCGCCATCTGGCCTCTCCTGGTTCATAGCGGATGCTTCCGTTTTCATGAAGAAATTCTAAAAAAGCGCGAGTATAAAAAGGATTTCCGGTTGTATGTGAGTACGTCAGGGCAGCCAGGGCTTCCTGATTTTCAACGTTTGGCTGCAGCGTATCGCTGATCATTTCGGTGACTTCACACTTTGTTAAGTTCGGTACTTCAATGATTTGCCGGGGGATATCCTCTCGTTTTAGCACTGATAAGGCTGCATAAAACGGATGAGATTCATCTATTTCCTCATCCCGGTAGGCGACAATAAACAAAACATATCGCAATTCGGAACCGATCCGGAGGTTTTTCAGCAGTTCCATTGAAGCGGTGTCCGCCCACTGCCAATCGTCAATGAAGATCACTACAGGATGTTCAGGACGACAAACGCTGATAAAGAAGTTTTTAATAACCTTTATGAATCGGTGCCTTGCTTCCTGAAAATTGATTTCATCCGTTTTGGTTTGAAAGTCCAAAAAATCCTTAAACTCCGGCAGCAAATCTGTCAGGATATATCCAAATTCTCCCACACCTTTTTGGATGTTGGTTTTCACTTTGTTAAGTAGTGACTCTTCCAGTGCCTGCATCGCTGTCCAAATTTCATGAAGCACTTTCTTAAAGGCAAAATAGGGGATACTTTTATTGTATTGTTCGAATTTTCCTTGCACAAACCAGCCACTCATATTTTGAACGGTGATTCCCAAATTCTGAATCAAGGATGTCTTTCCGGCCCCGGAAGTTCCCGGTTCCAATAACAAGAGACCGTTGCCTTTGCAGATACTGCGGAATGCGGACTGCAACTGTTCGATTTGATGATCGCGACCATACAGTTTGGCAGGAATCTCAAAGCGTGAGTCCGCCAATTCATGATTCATGCTGTTATGGATTGTTACCATGTTTCGCCAAGCACTTACGCCATTTAACTTTATAGATACTCTTGCCGAGGCTTACATTAAGTTTATCCTCGACTCTCATATCCTAATAATTCCATGCTTCAGGGAAGAATAGAAACCGGTAAAGTTTAAAGTACTATCGAAATATGACTTGGTGACCAACTTAACACTTCCCAGTAATCCGGGTTAATAGGATTGCCAAGATGGTTTTGTTTTTGGGGGTCCGGTTTTGTAAGAAAAGTTTTTAAATAAAAATCAGTATATTACAGCTGATAAAATTTGGAATTCTTTAGCTGAAATCATACCAGATTTCTCAAGCTACACAAAGAAAAAACGCAATGTACGCTCAAGAAATCATTCTCTTTATAAAACCAGCGATGGGAACAAAGAAACGGGGCAAGTGATAGCTATCACTCTAAATCATGCCAACAACCAACTCAATTGATCACCGAATTTGCGTTAGCACTGCTCCTGCCATGAGCAGCAGTATACCTGCAATATTGGTCAGACTCGGGGTGACGATTTTTTCCTCAAACAGACCAAAGCGACTGATTAACACGGAACCAATAATCTGCGCCCCGATGATCAGGGGAACTGCATACACAACACCCAGTCTGGCAACTCCCTGGACCACGGTAAAAACAACAAAAATTCCTATGGTACAGCCAATAACGTAAATGATATTTACTTCCCTTAAATTACTTTCGGCAGATCTTCCCAGGATCATGAGGATGATCAGACCGGCGACCAGTCCCAGACCGTGCACCAGGGTGGCTGTTTCCCAAAAACCGAATTTTTCGCCTGTTCTGGTTAAAAATACATTTTGGGCACTGATCAGCGTCCCTGCCAATAATGCATAAAAAATTCCCTGAATCATGAGAGTTGCTCCTTATGGTCATGTGTTTGCTATTCGAACAGATCAATAGCCAGCTTCTCCAGCTGTTTAAAGTCTGTGATTTTTATATTTCCCCTGGTTCGGCTGATCACCCTATTCGTCTGCATCTTGTTTAATACCCTACTGAGGTGCCGATAGCTGGTCGCAAGCAAATTTGCCATTTCCTCTAGACTGTTGACCCTGATCTCCTCCAGCTGCCTGTTGTCGTCTATCTGGGAAACAGACCACAAGTAGCTGGCAACCCTGTTTTCCAAAGGATAAACAAGATTTAGTGATGAAATTTTGGAATAGGTATAGAGTTTATGACTCAATTGTGTGATCACAAATCTTAGGAATTTTGGACAGTCATGAGTATAGTGACGCAACTCCTTCATGGGTATTGACAGGACCTTGGATTGTTCCAATGCTTCTACGGCTGCGTTTGGAATATATTCACTCAGGTATTCAAGATCGCCAATTGCGTTAAGGGGCCTATAGAAACGAATCAGGACTTTTTTCCCATTTTCCTGAAAGGTATAAATTTTTAATTTCCCTTCAACCAACAAATAGAAATAATCAATGGCCTCACCAATTCGCACGAGGTGTTCTCCACGAGCAAGAGTTCTCAATTCCATTCTTTTGACCAGATCATCGTTGAAAACGTCATCCAGCTCAAATGTTTCAATGTACTTTGAAATACTCATAATAGTCGGACTGCTTGATTGATTAGAAAACTGTTTATCTTTTGATTATTCTATTTAAAGCTTTAGGATCAGAATAGGACATTTGTCATGTTTGTTGGATTTGATTAAATGTTAACACACGTTTGCGACACAGTCTGTTCGCTTGATCCACTCTATAAGTTGTTTTATATTTTAAATAAAAATATCAGATAATTAGGCGACGACCGTAGAGTGGATCAAGGAGTGAAACGAGGGGTCCACCTTTAGTTTGGTTATCATGTAAAAAATATAATTGATCACTACTTTTATTGACCCTATATAGCAGACCCTGATAATCTTCGATCTCATAAGTTACATATTGGAGGCATTTGTTTGATTAACGGAACATGGTGAAAATCCATGACGGTCCCGCCGCTGTATCCGGAAATATAAGCCAGAACTCGACAAAAAGACCACTGGTCGTTTTTAAGCGATTGGGAAGGTAGAGTCTGGATATTACCGGGAGTCAGAAGACGAATCCGACAAATTCACAAACGGAACTTGATGGCAAAGGGTTCTGACAGCATTGATCTGTCAGAACCCTTTTTTTTGTGCGGTGCACACAACTAAAAATCAGAGTGGGATAGAAAGCAACACTCCTGCTTTGAATAATCAAGGAGAAGAACATGGAAAAGCTTCAACAAGCGATAGCCGCGATTAAACAACCTAACCGGGAAATAACCGATGCAGCTTTGGATCGCTTATCACAGCAGGTCAGACCAGCCGGTAGTCTTGGAATCCTTGAGCCGATAGCAGCTCGTTTGGCTGGGATTGCAGGATCAATCGATGTTAAGCTGAAGGACAAAATTATTGTTACCTGTGCCGGGGATCATGGAGTTGTGGAGGAAGGCGTCAGCCTCTTTCCTCAGGAAGTGACACCTCAGATGGTAACAAATTTTGTAGATGGCAGGACATCAATCAATGTACTGGCCGGTCATGCAGGAGCCAGGGTAATGGTGGCAGACCTGGGTGTTAATTTTGATTTTGAACCTTCCTTGCCGATCTTTCATAAAAAGATTCGTAAATCCACATCAAATTTTGCAAAAGAGCCTGCCATGAGCCGGGAGGAAGCTGTGCAGGCTGTTGAGGCCGGCATTGAGATTGTAGACGAATTGGTGGCAAAAGAACCTGTTGACATGCTGGGAACCGGCGATATGGGAATCGGAAACACGACGCCATCGAGCGCTATCATTGCTGCTTTTTCAGGAATGGATGCCGAAAAATTAACCGGACGGGGAACCGGTATTGACGATGCGATGTTAAAGAACAAAATCGAGGTAATAAACAAGGCCATTGCGTTTCACAAACCAGATCCAAGGGATGCCCTGGATGTGTTAGCAAAAGTTGGAGGCTTTGAGATTGGCGGATTAAGCGGATTGGTGATTGGAGCTGCCAAACACGGCATTCCGGTGGTTTGTGATGGATTGATTTCGACGGCTGGGGCATTGATCGGGTGCGAGTTGGCTCCTGCCGCCAAACAATATCTATTTGCCAGCCACAGGTCGGTGGAGGCAGGTCATGTCTTCATGCATCAACGATTGGATCTGCAACCTGTTCTGGATCTCCAGTTCAGGTTAGGTGAAGGAACCGGTGCCGCTCTCGCCATGGAACTCCTGGATGCAGCAACCCGCATTCTGGCAGATATTAAAACCTTTGCCGAAGCAAATATCGAAAATGTTCAGGAATAGTGTTCGATTAACGGTTGCAATAAATTCTGGTTTACCTTTTAAAGAAGGATTGTGTTAGTCGCACGGTAGGGCGGGGCTACGACCCCGCCGACAGGCTAACCCCTTTTCCCGCTGATAAAAGCAATTGTAGGATGGGCAACTCGTTGCCCATCAATCGGACTGAAAGGACAGCCTGAACTAACCCCTTTTCCCACTGATAAAAGCTTCTGCCAGCAGAACATCCTGCTTACTGCCTATGAACAAGGGGGTCCGCTGGTGCAGCGACTGTGGTTCCACTTCCAGTACAGGACCGTGACCATCACTGGCATAACCTCCCGCCTGTTCTATGATCATTGCCATGGGGTTGGCTTCAACCATCAGTCTTAATTTACCTTTGGGTTTTTTGGGGTCTTTGGTATCAGCCGGATACATGAAAATCCCTCCCTTGAGCAGATTGCGATGAAAATCAGCCACCAGACTGCCAACATAGCGTGAGGTATAAGGTCGTTTGGTTTCGCTGTCCTCAGCCTTAAAATAGTCGATCAAATCCCGGGCGTTCTTGTCCCAATAGGTATAATTGCTCTCGTTAACGCTGTAAATGTTTCCTCGTTCCGGAATTCTGATATTCTCGTGTGAAAGTAAAAACTCTCCTACACTGGGAATAAGTGTAAACCCATGAACACCCGTACCGGTCGTATAAACCAGAATGGTGCTTGATCCATACACAAAATATCCTGCTGCAACCTGCCTGTATCCCGGTTGCAGTGCGTCGCTCAGCTGATAGTCAACGTTGCTGTCATTACTCTTCTTCTTCAAAATACTAAAAATGGTGCCAATACTGACATTTACATCGATGTTGGAAGAGCCATCCAGCGGGTCCATCAGGAGAATGTAGTCACCTTTCGGGAAATTCGGCGGGATATCGATCAGATCGGCATATTCTTCTGACGCAATACAACAGAGCTGCCCGACATGTTGCATTCTTTCGGTGATAATGCGGTGAGCAAAAATATCCAGCTTTTGGACTTGCTCGCCTTGTACGTTGACGTCGCCGGTGGCGCCCAGAATATCTACCAGTCCTGCTTTATTGACCTCTCTTGAAATGACCTTGGCTGCCACAATCAACTCACTGAGTAGATGAGTCAAAGATCCTGTGGCTTGGGGATGGGCTCGTTGTTGTTTTAGTAAATGTTCGGTAATAGTGGTTCCGATTGCCTTTCTTGCCATCCTAACCTCCTGATGAGATGTTGTTTCAACCGAAAATCTGTCCTAAACCTTAAGATTAATCCGATTTCCAAAATCCGACAACGTGATTTATTGGGTTCCTCTTCACCTCACAAAGGTCTGGTCAGACAAAAGTCGCTCCGCTACACTCGAATAGTTCTTTTTGTGAATAAACCTGTTAACTTCTGCCTCACGAGTGATTGGAAAATGACTAGCCAAAGAAAAACCATCTGCCCATTGGACTGCCCTGATGCTTGTGGTCTTATCGCCACTGTAGAAAATGGGAAACTAACTAAAATTGCAGGTGATCCTGATAACAAGGTTACGAAGGGTTTTATCTGTAGAAAAATGAGAAAGTACCCGGAGCATGTTGAGTCTGACCAGCGGATATTACATCCCTTGCGTAGAACCGGTGCCAAAGGATCAGGCTCTTTTGAACGGATTAGCTGGGATGAAGCCTGGGATATTCTGGTGGACAAACTGATCTCGATTCGAAACGAGCATGGTGGGGAAGCCCTGATGCCCTATTCTTATGCTGGAAATATGGGACATGTGGCTCAAGCTGCCGGAATGCCGTTTTTTAATAAATTTGGTGCCAGCCGACAGGGAAGAACTATCTGTTCAGCGACCGCCAAAGCGGGTTGGAAAGCTCACATGGGATCATGTCCCGGTTCTGATCCCCAAAAAGCTGCGGATGCAAGTCTTGTGGTGGTGTGGGGAATCAATGTCAAAGTCACCAATGTTCATTTCTGGCCCATGATTCAGCAATGTCGAAAAAAAGGCGGCAAATTGCTGGTAATCGATCCTTATAAAAACATAACGGCAAAGGCAGCTGACGAGTATTATCCCGTGAAACCGGGCGGAGATGCTGCACTGGCCCTGGGAGTCTTGAAGGTGATCATTGAAAAAGACAAGCACAACAAGAGCTTTATTGAGCAAAAGACTGAAGGTTTTGCAGATCTCCGGAATTACCTGCATGACATCACTTGGCCCCAGTTCGAGAAGGAATCCGGCATTCAAAAAAATCGAATAGTAGAACTGGCAGACTTGTTAATTGCCAATCTGCGTACCTTTGTGCGCATCGGTATCGGGCTTTCCAGAAACTCCCGGGGAGGCATGGCAGTGCGTGCGATAACCTGTCTGGGGCTGGCGTTGGGGCTAATGGAAAACAAGGCGGGGGCCGGTGTGTTGTTATCCAGTGGTGCCTTTCAAACCGATGATACACCTTTGGAGCATCCATCTTTGTCTACAAAAGAAACTCGTATTATCAACATGGTTCAGCTGGGTGATGCCCTGACTACCCTTACACCCAAGATCCATGGTTTGTTCGTTTACAACAGTAATCCGCTGAGCGTGGCACCCGATTCCTCAAAAGTGAAAGAGGGTTTGGCCCGGGAAGACCTGTTTACTGTTGTTCATGAACAATTGATGACACCGACAGCCAAATATGCAGATCTGTTACTGCCGGCAACTACCTCTTTTGAACATAAGGATGTTTACTTTACCTATGGCTTTTTCCAGTTTGGGATCACGGAACCGGTAATTGAGAAAAGGGGAGAAGCCATTGACAACTTTACCTTGTTCCAGATCCTGGCCCGGAAGATGGGATATACGGAACCGGCTTTTCAGGAAACCCTTGACGAACGATTGCAGAATTATCTGTCAACCGTTGGCGGGATACCGGATACTATCGATACAAAGTCTCTTAAACCCGGTGAATACATTGAATCAATAAACAAAAACGCAGCAACTTACGAGGGTGAATACTTACCTTTTCGATTTGTTTCCGATAACCTGGCTCCTGATCAATCTGCCATAACATGCCTGGGCGATCGAATTGAAAATGATGATCCGATGTTGTTAGCAGAATTTCCCTTGCAGCTGATAACGCCGCCAAATGGCGACTATTTAAACAGCACCTTCGGAGAAAGATTTACCGAAGATCCGGGCACGCTGCTGATCCATCCGGATGATGCGGCTTTTCGCGATATTGGGGATGGTGCCATGGTCAAAGTCTACAATCGACGTGGACATATTAATCGCAAAGCTAAGGTTACGGAAGATACCCAACCAGGATTGCTGGTGGCCGAAGGAGTCAACTGGGAGAACCCTGAAAAGCAGATATTCGGAGTGAACGAACTGACTTCTCAGGCTACCGCCGATTTGGCAGGAGGCGGAACCTTCCATGAATCACTGGTGGAGGTTTGCCTGATGCCATAAATAATTTAATGGGCAAATCACAACAATTTATAAGGGGAGGAAAACATGACTGAAGCTTCACAACAGGCTCTGGACGGACTGAGAAACCTGACAATGATCAAATGGTATGTAGTACCGTTATTAGCCATTGTGTTCTATATCTATGTTATCGAGATTAAAAAAGCCCGGCAAAGCGGCAACTGGGACGCAGTCTTTGCCGGTGCAACCATATTCGGCATGGATTTCATTAATGAAACCTGGAACGGACTGGTGTTTCACTTTACCCAAAGGTCGGCCTTCTGGACAACACCAGGGGATACGGGGCTGAGAACGATGATGGGGTGGAACATTGAAATCATGTTTATGTTTTCCATTTTGGGGATTATCTATTATCACTCACTGTTGGACCATAAGGAACAAAAGATTTTGGGTATTCCCAATCGCTGGGCAATTGGTATTGGCTATGCCGCTTTCTGTGTTTTTGTGGAGATCTTATTGAACATGGGCGGACACCTGGTTTGGGAATATCCCTTCTGGTATCGCTCCTTTGGAGGAGTTTGGCTGATTTTCTTTTTTGGTTACTTTCACTTTTTTGTAGCAGCCCTGCTGGTTATCGGTCTGAAGACCATGAAGAATAAAATCAAGGCGGTCAGCGTTATCTGGGCGATTCCTATTGTGGTGAATTGTATTACCTTTGGCTTTTTAGGATACGTTTATTAAGACATTTAAAATTTCGGATTTCAGATCTAAGATTTTCTACACGGATCACCTTATTTTAACATATTGAGTAGATGCTCCCTAGGAGCATTTCATAAAAGCATAGGGTGTAGCGTAGCGAAACCCAATGTAGAGGTCGTCGACCGTCATTATGCTCTGAAGGAGCATTTCAATAAGGGCTCGAATAGTTTAACTGCGTGTATGAAACACTCTTTCAGAGTGCAAATCGGATGTTTGATTCTTCCCAGGGTTGACACCCTGGGCTATTATGAAATCCCCTTTCAGGGGAACATCGATCAATCAAAGTAAATCCAAATCAACCAGCGCTTATGGGACTTGATCCAGCATCCAAGACCAGTTAATCAATTTCGCCTGTTTGGATTCCGTGTTATGAGATGCGAAACTTGCAGACCGAATCGTTTTTGACGGGGCTGGAAACTTACTCACCGCGCTAAATCCGTGACGTTGGTGTGCGATACGGAGGTTGGTAAACATTGTTTTGGAAGTTCAGGTTGAAGATCGCGAAAAATAGTGGGGACGAAGCCGGTTCTTGATCATTGCTATTCTTAAAGAATCACCTTAAGTTCAATAGATTGAGGTAATTCATCTAATTAAGCTTAAACCGGCATTGTATTTTTCAGAACATGACTCCCTTCCAACTCGGAATCCGCATTGTTATCGTCACCTTGAGCCGTTTGCTATTGAATACGGCTAAACGATTTATTTACACCTTTGCCCCCGCTCTTAGCAGATTTTTGGGGGTACCCTTAACTTCAATTACATCGCTCATCGCAATCAACCAGGGGATTTCTGTTCTCGGAATAATGTTCGCTCCTCTTGGTGACCGGTTTGGATACAAACTTCTGATGCTGGGAGGATTAGCTTCGCTAACGGCGGGTCTGTTTGCAGCCGGGATTTTACCGGTTTATGCGACTCTTGTTTTTACGGTGATTGTCGCCGGACTTGGCAAAACTATATTCGATCCTGCCATCCAGGCATATGTCGGGATCAGGGTACCTTTTGAAAGAAGAGGTCTGGTGATAGGTATTCTGGAACTTGCCTGGGCAGGCAGCACCATTGTTGGAATCCCTTTGGCCGGTCTTCTGATCGACAAAGCTGGCTGGCAATATACATTTATTGTTTTTGGAGCGTTATCTCTGTTGTGTTTTATCCTGATTCTGGTGATCGTTCCCTGGGATAAGGGAATCAACACTCAAGGTACTTCCCAGGTAAAAATGCTTCAACTTTGGAAAAACCTCCTTAAAAACAGGGCTGCCCTGGGAGCGCTGATTTTTTCCTTTTTTATCAGCATCGCCAACGATAACATTTTTGTGATTTATGCTTCCTGGCTGGAGAGCTCCTTTGCCTTAAGCATTGTCGCCCTGGGTATTGGTACGAGCGTTATCGGTTTTTCCGAAATTGTCGGAGAAATGGGAACCGCTCTTTTTGCAGACAGAATAGGGCTTAAAAAAGCAGTTATTGCCGGTGCTATTGGATCGATCATCAGTTTTATCCTGCTGCCCTTTTTTGACGGCAGTTTGTTTTCGGCGTTGATCGCCCTGTTTTTCATCTTTTTGACGTTTGAATTTACCGTTGTCTGCACCATAAGCCTGGGTACGGAGCTGAGCCTTGATTCAAGGGCAACCATGATGTCAGGGATATTCGCTTTGGCTGGCATTGGAAGAATGATTGGAGCTGTTATAGGCGGACCTATATGGATAAATGGCGGATTGTGGGCTACCGGACTGGTATCGGCCGGATGTACTTTTCTGGGGCTGATCGGCCTGGTTTGGGGACTGAAAGGGTGGAAGGCTTCTACATTGTAGATTTTGGATCGTAGATTTAAGATTTATTTTGGAATTTTCAAAACAAGGATTTAAGGAATTTGTTTGCGAAATTCGACACGGCGGCTGACTTTTTTTTGCTCAAATTGATGAGCAACCTGACCGCAACACAAGTTAATGGATCTGCTTCGCTTGATCCACCCTACTATTGGGTCAGCGTATTACATAAGAGCAAACATTTGTTGGATTCGGCTGTAGGGTGAATCAAGGAGTGAAACAACGGATCCACCTCTGATTCAACAACAGAGACGCAATCTAATCAAGTTGCCCATCCTAAAGGCTACTTCGCTGTTAGGAGGTGATCACCTTTGCCTTTGAGTGGTTTTTTTCCTGCGATTTTGGCGATCAACCGGTTGGGTTTGGCGTAGCGATCGGGTATTTTTGTAAACAGAATCCCATCTGCCTTGCATTTGACTTTTTTCACTCTTTCAGCGGAGTTTTTGGCAATGGGGTTGACGATTTCCGCGATCACATCCCCTTTTTTAACAGATTCACCAATCTGTTTGGTGAAGATCACCACTCCGGCTGTGGGAGTTTTGACATGTTCCACTCCGGCTAATGGTGTGGCTGCTCTTGGAACTCTTGGCAGTACCGGGGCTTTGCCTTTGATATACCCTCGCCGTACCAGGAAATGGTAAATGTTTTTGGCGTCACTGCTTCCGTTTTCATGGCTGACATCCCTGCCGCCGCGCAGTTCAACAGTAGCGGAAAGACATCCGTTGGGGATGGGATAGTCGGGAAACCTTTCTGCCAGTTCCCACCAGATTTTGCTGCAGGCTTCATCAAACGGATCCCCACCGGATTTTTTTGCCAGCAGGGTAACCTTTGAACCCATTTGAGCGACCAGGTCCGATGCATCAGGCCATAACGGTGTTCCCATGTAAATATGAAGACAGGCTTCATAATCGCAATGCAGGTCCAGGCAGATATCAGCGTCCGTAGCCAGTGAGAGGAGTGTTTTTTTAAGGAAATCTCCTTCATCGGTGGTCTCAATCTTGTCCAGACAGGCTAGTTGAGCTTTGCGGATTATTTCCAGGTTCTTTTTTGGGGATTGTTGCAGTTTGGTTTTGACCTTGGAAGCCACTTTATCTGTAAGGTCCGGGTAAGCGCGATTAAAATTAACACCGTTGAATTGTTCAAACCTGCCTTGAATACGATTGTTTTCCCACTGGCTAAGTCCAATCGGATTGGCCACCGGAACCAGCACAATCTGTTGGTTTATTTTACCTGCTTTGTCTGCCTGATCCAGTAATTTAAGCAGATAATGCATGACAACAAATCCGGGTGGTTCATCAGCATGCAATCCGGCCTGGATGTATACTTTTTGGCTTGAGCTGGGTTTTCCGTAGCCAATCACCGTTATTTTCCGGTCATTGCCGAGCGATGAGGAAGGAATGGATATTTCTCTTATTCTTTTGGTCTTTAGCATCTTGATGAGACTTGATTAGTCAAACAAATACAAAATTTACTGAAGCTTTTTTACTTCTTCTGAAACTTCGGACCCTAATCGGCCCGCTGCAAATGAGCATAAATCCTTTTCTCGACCTTTTTGAAACTCCACACTATGGTGAATGTGATGGCCAGGTAAAACACACCAGCTGTGATGTAAGCTTCATAAGGAGCGTAAAATCTGGCGTTTATTATTCCCCCTGCCCCGGTAATGTCCAGCAGCGTTATCACGCTTGCAAGAGCACTACCGTGCAGCATGAAAATGACTTCGTTGCCGTAAGCCGGAAAAGCTCTTCTAAGTGCACTGGGAAGTATAATACGCCTCAATCTTTTGAGGTATGACATGCCAACTGATTTTGCAGCTTCAATTTCTCCAAAAGGGGTCGAATCAAGTGCACCCCGAATGATTTCGACTGTATAAGCACAGGTATTCAACGTGAATGCGAATAAAGCACAAAAATAAGCTTCTTTAAAAAATGCCCACAGTATCGTTTCCTTAAGCCAGTCAAACTGCCCTAAACCGTAATAAATGATATACATTTGGACAATTAACGGAGTGCCTCTGAAGACATAAACAAAGAAACGTATCGGTGAGTTTATTAAAACATTTTTGGAGGTTCTAAGAACAGCCAGTGGTATTGCAAAAAGAAGTCCTACCAATAGCGAAATTCCTGTTAGTTGTATGGTAAGAAGAAAACCATCAACATAGTAGGCAAGACCACAATTTGATTGTTTGCAAAAATCGATAAAGCCATCTGATTGGCTACAATCCAGGATGCACTGCAGGCAGTTGTCGAATATAATTGAAAAATCCATGCTTACACTCTCCTTTCTCCAAGACTGTATCTTCTTTCTGCCCAAGCCAGTACATAAGAAGAAACAGTGGTAAAGATCAGGTAATTGCAAGCAACAAGTATATAAAAAGTAAACGGCTGCCTTGTCGCTTTCGCTGCTAAATCTGCCTTTCTTACCATATCATCCAAACCGATAACCGAAACGATTGCCGTGGCTTTTATCATTACGAGCCAGTTGTTGCCGAAACTGGGAAGGGCATAACGAATCATTTGTGGTAAAAGGATCCTGTAAAAGACTTGAAACCTGCTCATTCCATAGCTTGCACCAGCTTCCAGTTGTCCTTTACTCACAGCCATTATCGCTCCGCGAAAAGTCTCAGCCATATAGGCGCCAAAGATAAAGCCAATCGTAGCAACACCAGCTACGAATGGATTAATATCAATATATTCTTCATAACCCAGGGAGTAGGCCAGGTTGTTTACAAGCATTTGTCCGCCATAGAAAATTAACAGCATGAGCACCAGGTCTGGAATTCCCCGAATAATGGTGGTGTAGGTCAGCGTTACAAATCTTAGGGGTCTGGAATTTGAGAGTTTTCCCAATGCTGCCAGCATACCGAGGATAACAGCTACCAGCAATGAACTTAACGCAAGGTTCAGCGTTATCCAAGTGCCTTCCATGATGCTGTCGAAATAACCGTATAGCGTGAACATAAATTTTCTCAATTAAAAAGGGCCGGTGTTTTGGCCGGCCCTTTAGTTTTTCTGAAATTGAGTAATTTCAAGATTGTTGGGAGATGATCTTATTCTCCATAGACATCAATATCAAAGTATTTATCTTGAATTTTTTTGTAAGTTCCGTTGGCACGGATTCCAGCGATAGCCTTGTTAAACATTTCAACCAAATCCTTGTTGCTTTTATGGATGGCAATCCCGGCACCACTTCCAAACCACTTTGGATCATCATAAGAAGGCCCTATAAACTGAAACTTTTCGTTTCCCTTCAGTTTCAAAAATCCGTCTGAGATTGACAAAGCATCAGCAAACAGCAAATCGATGCGGCCGGATTTTATATCCAAATACACTTCATCCTGGGAACCATAGCGAACGATTTCAGCATTTTTACCCCAGAAATTGGATGCGTATCGATCTTGGATGGTTTCTCTTTGGACACCGATCTTCAATTTTCCAATTTTACCCATGATGACGCGGGTAACAAAGTCTTCAGAACCAGCCAGTCTGGTTGGTGAATTCATGTATTTGTTTGTAAAAGCGACTTTTTTCTTTCTTTCTTCCGTAATCGACATTTGAGCAATACTGGCATCATATTTTCTTGCCAGCAAGCCGGGTATGGTACCTTCCCATGCTTGTGCCTGCCAGGTACATTTAACTTTTAGATAGTCACATAACGCATTACCGATATCGATATCAAATCCAACCAATTTACCGTTTTTATCCACTGAGTTAAACGGTGGGAATGCACCTTCAGAAGACATCCTGACTGTTTTCCAGTTTTTGGCATAAGCTGTTCCTGTTAGAGCAAACGCTAGTGCAATAAGGATTAAACTGATCCTTTTCATGACTCTCTCCTTAAAATAGGGGGTTAAACTTCAAACCTACATCTGATTTTGATTAATATACCAACCGAGAAATCAATCAGTTTCTATTAAAGTAATCAAGTTTCATAACTACTTGCCAGAAACTGACGAAATCGTTCCGATTTCGGATTTTCGAAGATCTCGGATGGTGGTCCTTCCTCTTCAATGACTCCTTCATTGAGGAAAATGGTCTTGGATGAAACCTCTTTGGCAAATCCAATTTCGTGGGTTACCACGATCATAGTCCTGCCTTCTTCAGCCAGATCACGCATAACCTTTAACACTTCACCCACCAGTTCCGGATCAAGTGCGGAAGTAGGCTCATCAAACAGCATTGCTTCCGGTTCCATTGCCAATGCCCTGGCTATTGCTGCCCGCTGTTGCTGTCCACCCGAAAGATGAGATGGATACCCATCTTTTTTGTCGTAAATTCCAACTTTTTCAAGGTAGAATTTTGCCTTCTCCTTTGCCTCCTGTTTAGACATCTTAAGCACGTGAACCGGAGCTTCAATAACATTATCCAATATCGTCATATGAGACCAGAGATTGAATTGTTGAAAAATCATTGAGAGCTTGGTCCGAATTCGTTCCACCTGTTTAATGCTTTTTGGCACCACTTCACCGTTACGTTTGCGCTTTAACGGGATTTCCTCTCCTCCAACGACGATTTTTCCTTGATCCGGGACATCCAGAAAGGTGATACACCGGAGAATGGTGCTTTTCCCCGAACCACTGGAGCCCAGCATGGAAACGACGTCACCCTTGTTGGCAGTAAGTGAGACCCCTTTTAACACTTCAAGATTACCAAAACTTTTGTGAAGATTTTCTATGGAAAGCGCGCTACTCATTGAATGCCTTAACAGTGTCGGACAGTTATAAAATCAATCACAAACAGCGATTGAGGTTAGAATTACACCCTTTTTGATAAAAACAATCTGTGATTATTGTCAACCGATTTATCTGATCTTGCTGTTTACTACAAGCTGTCAAAATTGAACTTATCGGTCAATTTGATCAGCAGCAATGAGGAATGATCGAATTAAAAATCAAAGTTCTATTGCAAATTTAATCAAACCTCAGCTAGATTCAGATGATAAATTAGGGAGTTACATCAATCATGTTTATACAATAAATAGATCAATATTGGTGATGGATCAGAAACCCATAGATAGCTACTATAAAAGAAATGTATTGGGTATATCCTCTGTGGAGTTTATTTGGGGGCTTGGTATTCCTGTTGTTATCGAATCTACTTTTCTTCAGCTGTTTATCAAAAGTCTGGGCGGTTCTACATTTGCAATTGGTCTGATCCCGACACTTTTTTTTATAGGCAGTTCCATCTTTGCTCTCTTCTCCAGTTACCTGACCTCCGGTATGCAATTCAAACGCACTGCTGTTACGGTTTTACATTTGATTTCCGGACTATCCCTGCTGCTTTTTGGTGCGTTTTTGTATTTTTTTGGTCACGTCAATTATGTTTTATTGGTCTTCTTCTTTTCCTACAGCGTATTTACTCTGAGCCTGGGAATGACATTGCCGGTGTGGCTTAACTACCTGGTTGAGATACTGTCTGAAGAAAAATCGGTGTCCGGCATTGCTTTTATGCTCATTGCCCAGAACTGCGCCAAATTGATTGGTGCCCTTGTGATCCTTAAAGTGGTCGACAATTATGCCTTTTCCATCAACTCTTCAGCCGTGACTTTTATCGTTGTAGGAGCGTTGTTTTCGATTGGGTCACTATTTTTTTTGATTACTAAGGAATTGCCCAACAAGGAAGAAGGGCACAACGGTTTTGGTTCTTCATTTATTGATCATACTCTTGATTCGATACGACATATGATCAACAACCGGAATTTCCTGAAGTTTTTGGCGGGAGATTTTGATTTTTTTGTTGTTGTGACGATCATTTCTTTTTATGCAGATTATGCAACCACCCATTGCAACATTGAACCGGCAATAGCAGCCGGTATTTTTGTCGCTTGTATCTATTCCGGTGCAATTACTTCCAATTTTATCCTCGGCACCTTGGGCTGGTTTAGTCTTAAACAAAAGTACATTTTTGCCAAATGTCTTTCGACCACGGCAATCGTTTTGCTGATCGCATTCTGTAACCAGTGGGCCTTTTTTGTCGCGAGTGCCTTATTAGGCATGGCACGAGGGAGCAGAATGGTTTCCATGGCACCGGCAACCAAAAAGCTTTCAGGCTTGCCGGATTCAACCAGCTATTTTGCCATTGCACCGTTAATGACTTTGCCATTTGCTTCCGGACTACCCCTGGTTGCAGGCACGTTCCTGGATAGATTCAGCCATCTGGGCGGAGACTCCTACCGAATGGTTTTTGGTGTGTGTGGTGTGATCATCGGTATCACTTTTATTTTCATTCTGAAGACCGATTTTGATCCAAAAGAGGTTGCAGTGGGTTTGAAGTGAATTGTGAACACCACGATACATAAAACCTATACGTTATAAAGTTCAAACGAGCTAATTTACAATGTTAAAATTATCAAATAATCCTAGACTATCTGATTTCCAGAAATACGTTGAAGAACTTGAAATTGAACGTGGTTTCAGTGATCAGTCAGCAAGAGACAAATGCTTACTTCTTGGTGAAGAGATCGGAGAATTATTCAAAGCGGTTAGAAAATCTGAAGGATTAAAAATAGACAAAACATCAGATTTTGGGAACATTTCTGAAGAACTAGCTGATATATTGATTTATCTTTGTTCAATAGCAAACAGGTATCAAATCGACCTGGAAAAGGCATTTAGAGAAAAAGAAGAAATCAATAAAAGACGTGTTTGGGAAGTTAATTGAATTCATCTGAAGTACGTTTATAACAAATTGATATACCGAGCTTACTCGTCGCTTCGCTCCTCTCAAGTCCGGTGATCATGGCTTTATACAAAAAAAGGAGAAAATATGAGGATATTGTTTACTACATTGCTGATTTTCATATGTTCAGTTGTTTATGCTAATCAAAAAGCTATTACAGATACAGGAGAGGAAGTTATACTATACAGCGATGGCACATGGGAATATTCTGGTAGTTCAGTGCAGTCAGAAAGTCAAATTAAAACCAATTCCAAGCCTTTCCAAAAACCAGAAGACTCTACTTTTTTACTTAAAAGCAAAAAAAATAATTCTGCTTATTGGATCAACACTAATAAATGGAGTTTTAAAAAAGCAACAGACAATAAAGACGCAGAGTATCAATTTCAGCTCAAAGGAGAAGATTTGTGGGGAATGTCAATTACCGAAGGTGTTCCGATACCAATTGAATCATTGGCAAACATTGCGTTAGAAAATGCTAAAGCCGTTGCTCTAGATGCAAAAACTGTCAAACAGGAATATCGCATTGTAAATGGTATCAAAATTCTTTACATGGAAATAAAAGGTACTTTGCAAGGGATAAAATTCAAATATTTAGGATATTATTATTCGGATGATTCAGGATCAACTCAATTTATTGTCTACACTGGGTCAAACCTAGTAAGCAAATATCAGAAAGAAATAAATAGTTTTCTAAATGGGCTTACAACTCAATAGTCGATATATAACGAATAAGGTTAGATTGTGTGAGCACAGCGAACCACAATCTGAACCGTTTGTTGGACAAGCCCGTCCAACAAACGGTTCGACCTGACCGCTGATCGCCGCTGCAGAGCTCATATTCAGTGGTCCTGGACTAAATCATCGTTATTCAACCAACTGAGCAGCGGCAGGTAACCAGCGTTAATTGGAAAAAATGGTAGAGATGAAAGAGGTATCTTCAAGCTTGGTACCCAAAGAACTATTGCTTGAAGCGGACCCATCAATTGAACACGTAAATCAATATCTAAAAGACTCATTATGTTACGTGGCTGTACTCAAAAAGGAAACAGTTGGAGTATGTATCTTAAAGCCCATAGACGAATTCAGGATTGAGTTATTCAATATAGCCGTCTTACCGGAGAAACAGAAATCGGGTATTGGGTCACAATTACTCCAATTTGTTTTGGATTGTCTCAAAAAAAAGAAGTTCAAATCGGTGGAATTAGGAACCGGTACTTTTGGATATCAATTATCATTCTATCAACGCTACGGTTTTCGAGCGGACACGATTAGTAAAGACCATTTCATTAATAACTATGATGAACCAATTTTTGAAAACGGTATTCAGCTTAAAGACATGCTGAGGCTTGTTTTAAAACTGGAGTAAAAAAATCATTTAACAAATGGATTGAGAGGGGTTTTCCCCGCCACATCATTTCTGGGTGGAACCTCTCATCCTGGTGTTAACTCTTTAAAAATTAACATGGAACTTGGTGAAAGCACCTATCAAGAGGCTGTTAATGCTTTAAAAGATATACTTTACATGTTTGTTGATGCTGTCGTCCAAGATGGTGATTTTTCAGAACTATTTTTAGGTAGCTTCAATCCTTTTGATTTTTTGGAAGTAAAAGATAGTAGTCAAAGCATCTCGTATATGAGTGATGGCGAAATTGATCTTTTAATGAAGGGAGCTGCAATAACACTGCTCGCAAAAATTGCAGATGTTTATTTCGATGATGAATGCCATGCAGCAAACGAAGAAAAAAAAATAAAGAGTCACGGAGAAGCACCATTTTTCGGCAGTTATTCGAGGCTAACCAAGTCTTGGGACTTATTCCACAGCCTCGTTATCGTAATTAAGCCTTGATCAAATCATCCTTTTATAAAAGGTATCATTGACTATGGCAGATCCAAAAACCAATTTCGGTATCGAGATTTTTTTACTAGTTTTACTTGCGCTTCTTTGGGGATCTTCTTACCTATTTATCAAGATTGCTGTTGAAACTATCTCACCGGTCACATTGATAGCAATACGGGTTACTGGCGCAACCTTTTTCCTTTTTACTGTTTTAGTGTGGAAAGGTGTAAAAATGCCAAAGGATATACGATCCTGGCGGATGCTTTTTATTCAAGCAATCTTTAATAGCATCGGTGCATGGACTGTATTGGCCTGGGGGCAACAATATGTGGATAGCGGGCTTGCGAGCGTCCTAAACTCGACCTCTCCTATTTTCGTCTTTTTCATCACACTGTTTTTTACTCGGCACGAGTCAACCGGTGCTCTAAAATTGGCGGGAGCCTGTCTAGGTGTTGTTGGCGTGATACTTATTGTTGGCTTTGATGTTGTCAATGGGTTCGGTCAGCAAGTCATTGCCCAACTAGCTGTTTTACTTGGAGCATTACTTTATGCCTGCGCAGCAATTTACGGTAAAAAGCTATCTCATTTGTCACCGCTCGTATCGGCGACCGGTACGATGATCTGGGCAACGATTTGCCTGGTACCTCTAAGCATAGCTATTGAGCAGCCTTGGTCTCTACGACCTTCTGTCGACTCGACAATTGCAGCAATTGTCTTATCGACATTTTGCACCGGTGCTGCTCTTCTGTTATATTTCAGGCTTGTAAGGACTCTTGGCTCGATTGGCGTCGCTAGCCAGAGCTATTTGAGAGCCGGTGTGGGAGTTATATTAGGTATGTCTATACTTGGCGAGAAAATCACATTTATCATCGGACTTGGACTTTTATTTGTTATTTTGGGGGTAGTCGCAATCAATGCGCCAATTCTAAAGGAATAAATAAACGATTAACATTTTTAATGAGTAATTGTTTTTACAATCGCCACAACAATTTCATAAACACGGAAGAATAATCGCCCTCGGAGTGGTTTTTCCCCAATGCTTCGAACCAAAAAATAATTGTTCTTTAAGGCAGATTGGTTACTTCATGCAGTTTGTAACACTTTTACTTCATTAACCAAGCGATCAGCCAATATTTCCTTTTGAAGATCAAGTTCATAGTGATCTTGAAGATTCATCCAGAACTGAGCAGAAGTACCAAAATATCGACTTAGTCGCAATGCAGTATCAGCGGTAATACCGCGCTTTTCTTTTACAATTTCATTAATTCGTCTGGGAGGTACTGAAATATCTTTTGCAAGTCGATACTGGCTGATATTCAAAGGCTCCAAGAATTCTTCAAGCAGTATTTTTCCCGGGTGGATGAGTGGTAGTTTCTCTTGAGTTGCCATTTTGCTCCTGTGACGCTAGTGATGGTCAGTGATCCCAACTTGGCTGGCATTTCCACTGTCCCATACAAAGCAAACTTGCCATTGTTTATCCGGATGCTATGCTGACCTTGTCTATCATGTTTTAGAGCCTCAAGCTGATTTGCAGGTGGAATGGTTAAATCATCAAGATTCGTGGCTGCATGAAGCATTACCAGTTTTGTCTTGCTCTAGCTTGAATATCTGAGGGAAACTTTCTTGAGAAAATCCTGTTAAAGATCTTCTCTGTCTCCTTACATTGGAATAGTTGAATCATAACTATAAATTCTAAGTAGACTAATGGTTCTATAATAACGAATCACGTTATTAACGCCAACCGTTATCTCTATGTAATCGAATTAGCGGTCGCGGGAGGAAATGGCGGCTGTCACTTGACAGAGTTTGACGCAGAAACCCGATTCCGACTGAGAGCATCGAGAGGATCAGCAATACATAGGCTAGAGCTAGTTGAGACGTGAAGAGAACGTTACAAAAAGTAACGTGTGCCACAAACAATAAAACAAAGGAGATTTATTAATGCCAGTAATTCAAATCGATATCGGAAAAATCAATTCTGAACAGAAAAAGCTTTTAATTGAAACTCTTACTAAAAAAGCAGTGGAAGTCACAAAAATTCCTATTGATGCATTTTCTGTAATTATAAATGAACATGAGGATGAAAACTACGGAGTGGGTGGATTAACGCTTGATAAGATTAAAAAACACTGAATCAAAAAAAGCATAACAACAGCATGCAGTCCGACAGTCCCCGCCGCCCGTTCCTCGCTTTGTGGCTTGCGGCTGATGCAGGCGTCGAGGCTGTGGAAAAACGTTTATATAGTTGATATTATTAATTAAAATATTTGCTATGAATCAAATGCGGCTTAACACGTAAAGGGAGACCACGCCTCGCTACAACCAACCAACTGTGACGTGTCCTGCGGAGAAGCGGTGTCTACGTTCTGAAAACCGGAAAGAGCCGAGAACCAGTGAATACTCCTCTTCCTTAGTGATCCGGGAATTTCTATTGCACTCAAAGCTTATAGTTTATATCATGAAGTATAAACTTAAAATTTAAGGAGGTGAAAAATGCAAGCAACTGCTAAAGATCTTAGATTCTATACCAAAGAACTGCTAGCCACAGTGGATAGGGGAGAAGAAGTCATAATTACTTTCAGAGGTAAACCTTGCGCAAAGCTGGTACCAATAAACGAGGAAGAATCAGATGTCATTCAGCCTAATGGTCTATTTGGTATGTGGAAAAACAATGCAGAAGTTGAGGATGTTAAAAAATACATGAGAACCATTAGAAAAGGTCGATTTGATGTTGATTGATACGGATGTACTGATTTGGTATATGAAAGGTAATTTCAAGGCTCTAGATGAAATTGAGAAAAATAAGAACTTTTCGATTTCTGTGGTAACATACATGGAACTTGTTCAAGGGATGAAAAATAAAAATGAATTAAATGAACTTCGAAAAGCCTTAAAATCCTGGAATACAAAAATTATTTATATTTCTGAGGAAATATCAAGTAAAGCAATGTTTTATGTTGAGCAGCACTATTTAAGTCATTCGGTGAAAATAGCAGATGCATTGGTTGGGGCAACTGCAGTTGCATATGGCTATCCATTACTTACAGGTAACGACAAACACTACAAAGTCATTAAGGAAATTTCGTTAAAGAAATTCCGGCCGTAGATAAAATCATGGTGTTATGAGAAAAAAGCATGATCAATTTCATTAAAAGACTATTTGTAAAATCACAGATAAAAAACGATGAGTTGCAACCTGAAGCCTCAATAATCGTAACATTTGACTTGGAAATTATTAGATGTAAAAAACCATTTAGCAAAGAAGAGTCAATACGTTGGGATAAACTCGATGCAGTCGTTGTTGAAACCACTAATGAAGGACCAATGCATCCAGATGTTTTTTGGTTACTCCTAAGCAAAGACATGAAATCAGGATGCATATTTCCTCAAGGTGCAACTGGAGAGAACGAACTGGTCACAGAAATGCAAAACAAGCTGCCAGGATTTGGTAACCACCTGTTGATTGAAGCAATGGGATCAACAGACAACAACAAGTTTCTTATTTGGGAAAGAAAAGATTAATAATTTTAAACTTATAGCAAATTTATCAACCGGACTGCTAATCGCCCTCTATAGGGCTTTTCCCAAAGCTCCATGGCAAAGAGCATCGTTAAACCACCATCATCGCAGCAGTCGGTTATAATGGTGTTGGACTGAAAAAAAAATGAAAATAACTGTGCACCCCATACATTTTGAAGATTTCAGCGGTCAACAATTCGAAAGACTGTCATTTGCTTACGTTCTACATACAGAGGAATGGGATTCACTAGATTGGTATGGCCAACTTGGCTCTGACCGAGGAAGAGATATTTGGGGTGTACTTTCAAATTCAGATTACAATTCAACAGTGTGTTATCAATGCGCGAATCATCAAAGAATGTATTTTGACAAAGCAAAAGAAGATATTGACAAGATCTGCAATGGTCCAAATTCATTACCTTCAAAATTCATCTTGATTGTAGGTGGTCACGTTTCAGCTAACATGAAATCAAGAATTATCGATTATTCAAAAAGTCTTGGGATTCGTGAAACACAAGTTTGGAGTGGGGGAGAGTTTGAAGAAAGACTACGAAAAGACACACCCTCATTGATTCGTCGCTTTTGTGAAGGTACCCCATTTCCAGAACAAGTAGCAGATATTTCAACCTTTATACTAGAAGATAAAAATCTTAATGATGATACGTTGCTGACAGCGTATGCATCTTGTTTTGATCGGCCTGCTTTTACAACCCCGTTTTATCAAGAAAGTAATTTACCACATTTCAAAAAAGCAATTTCAGATACTATCGAAGCATTACAGACTGGTGTGCACCGACTACGTGATGGCACTGTTATCAAAAGATTTTTAAGTATTAATGAAATAAGTGACTCAAACATACAAGACAGTCTAAGAAAGATAGTTGTCGATCTTCAGAAGCTTCGTGCAACCTATGAAGATTTGATTAAAAAAGGTGAAATCAGGCTTTGCGGCTGCGATCAAGACGACTGCCCTGTACATCTTTTATCACCCAAAGCTTGTAGTGAAATGGATAGACTTCGTAGTGATATTCTTGTGAGATTTGGAAAGGTCTACCCCAAATTCAAAGTTAAAATGTGGTAAGCACGTCCAACAAAAGTTCAGACTGTGTGAATACTCTCCCTTTTGATTAAAAAACCGAAATCATAAATTTGAAAGTGTTAAAATAACAATATGTTAAAAAATATCAGTATTTCTAAACAACTAAATTTTCTTAGTTTTCACACAGTCTGAGTTTTCAGTGGACCGCTACAGGCCACCGAAGAGCTTTAGCCCATTGCCCACGGCAAGTTCATCTTAAAACGACTTTCAGTGTAGCGGCCATTGAAACTCGCGTTGGATGGTTCCAATATGGATTTACGAGCTATAGTACGAGAAAATCCCGATCATGTTGTCGGACACGAACCAGTTTTAGAGTCATTGAATGTTCATAGTGAATCAAAACGATTTGGTATTGATCCTCTAGAACCAATAATCAATCAACTCAAAGATTCAGCAGCAATAACCTTTTATGGTGATATTGGGAGATATCTTGAGGCGTTTTCTTCATACAGCCTTTGCATAGAGAGATGTCTAAATCATGTTTCTTTGCGTAGGAGGTTTAGAAACGAGCTGGAATATCATCCCCACTATAAACCATACTCACGTCGGCAAACTCAGATTGCAAATAAAATTAAACTTTTTGGACAATATTTGGAATTGGATTATCAAAATCTTATTATTCATGCTTGTATATTATTGGATCGAACCATAGCAATCTCTAGGAGGTTTATTTTTAGCAGTATAAAGCCTTCATTTACTTCTTTTAGTAAACATATTGATTTTTTCAGTAAGAACTCAGATTTAGTTGAAAAAGAATTAAAAGAATATCATAGCATTATTATCTCATGTTTAGATTGGTATACGATCCCGTTGAAACTAATTCGTGATAAATATCTTATGCACTCTGCTGAGAGACATATGTCCATTTTTGGTTGGGGAAAGAGCAAATGGGATTTAGAAATGATTACAGTGATACCTGCTAAACTTAAGCAGGAAAAACTACTCGAACGAGTAAAGTTTATATGTTTTTCTTCCCGTCGTCTTGCTAGAGAAATTGAAAGCTTTTTAAATTCGTTTGCAGGTTATTGGCATAGAACCAATTAATACATCCAACAAATGCATACACCGGAGCTTCCTCGTCGCTACGCTCTGGAAACTCTGGTGATGGTGGCGTTGAGCCTGTAGAATAAGTACAAGTTAAAACTTTGAGGTGAAAAAATGGTGCCCGTATTCACCTTGTTTTGTTTTCTCGCGGATTATAATTGATAAAAGATTCACATAGAAGCACCATTTTTCGGCAATTATTCGAGGTCAATTAAGTCTTAAGACTTATTCTACAGCCTCGTTATATGCTCAAGTGATACAATTAAAATCCACATATTATAGATAGTTAAACAAAAATGGCTAACTACTTTCTTACTAAAGTATGGGGATTTAGTCCTGAAACATATCCAGTTATTGGCTTTAACCGAGATGGAGCAAGACATAAATTCTTGAAAGAATCTAAACCGGGGGACTGGATTATATTAGCTGGAACTAAAAATGAACCGACTAATCCGAAAGATCAAGGTCGACTACTCGGTAAAGTACAACTGGGAACAGATCAAATTGATGTTGTAAAGATTCTTCGAACAATTGGAACCGATATCCCGAGTGAGCACTATAATGAAGATGGTCACTACAAGTGGCCATATGGATTGCCAATTTTGAAAGCGTTCAGGTTTATTGATTCGCCCGATTTATCTGATTTATTCGGTAGCTATTTATCTGGAACCCAATGGGCTTCATATGCATTAAATATTGAAGAAAAGCTTGGGCGAGGAGTAATTTCTAAAGTTAAAGATTTAGATGTTGAAGAAGCAAGCATCATAGATGTACCAATAATATCGAATCAGAGAGAAAGGCATAATGCTCTTGTTCTCAATAAAAAGAACAGTGGAGTAACCGGACCAGGCCCAAGCGACTTTAGGTCAGGAAGTGTATCGAAGCATTCATCTGCTGAGGCGTATGTATTTCAGCTTGTATATAAGTCGGAGCCAGAAAACATTTTTAAAGTAGGATATTCTGCTGATGTAGCCGAACGCTTATCAATTCTTAACAAAGGTTTAGTTTCTATTGTTACAAAATATCAATGGAAAATTGAATTAACACAAGCATTTACAACATGTGATCAGGCATATTCTTTTGAACAGATAGTTCACAGTAGACTACAGAATTACAGAGTTGACGGTGAACAAGAAATATTCGCTATTGAACCTAAAATATTGAATTCGGTGTGGTCTGATGTTTTTTATGGAATGAAGTGGAACGAATAACGGAACTTTTCCGGTTACAGACTTTTGATGCATATAACTTGAATTTGCAGCCGATGGCTTTTCGCAGATTTTGGCCCACCACTACTCGAAGTTATACGACTCATTACTGCTTCGAATTAGGTCAGTGTAGGCCACTACTGAAGATGGCGTTAGCGGGCAAAAAAAGGAACCTCAATGGAAATAAAATTAAACAAAAAACAAAAAGTCAAAATATCAAGTTCGAAAGATATTTATTTAATCATGCGTCAGATTCTTCGTAGGGAGAATAAAATTAGTCAGAGTCAGGAACACTTTTGGTTAGTGGGTTTAAATCAAGCGAATAAGATTCTTTATATCGAGCTGGTTGCTTTGGGATCTTCAAATATGACTAACATTAAACCTAGGGAAGCTTTTCGATTGGCGATTCATAAATTGGCAGTCCAGGTCGTCATGGTTCACAATCATCCCAGTGGGGAGGTAGCTCCTTCGGTAATGGATAAAGATTTCACAGACCATTTTATCCAGGCGGGACAATTCTTAAAAGTAGAAGTTGTTGATCATTTAATCATTAGTGACAAGACTTATTACAGTTTTGTAGATTCAGGAGTCTTTGCCGAGCTGCGGGCAAGTAAAAAATGGGTTCTACCTTTTGAACTTGAAGAAAACGCCAGGAGTGAAGGCATCGAGATCGGAGAAGAAAAAGGACGAAAAGAGGAAAAAATTGAAATGGCAAAGTTGATGAAAAAAGACAAAAAGTCAACTGAAGAGATTCAAAAATACACTCAGCTTTCATTGGAAGAAATTCAAAAGTTATGAAGTTCAAACGGATTTACAAATATTTCGAGACCGGCAGCCCCTCAGGATTTGCGGCCTATGGTTACCCAATGTTTCACCATTTATAACTGCTTCGACTCGGTTCAACTTGGGCTGTAACTGAAATAAGCGTTATCGAGGAACGTTTAGAGCCAGGCACTTCAAATTGTCGTAATGATCAAATAAAGAGAATTATTAATGAAAACGAGCCTAGATCATCTATCAGAATCAAAGCAAAAGGAATTATCACGTATTGTCTCCATAATACGTGATAATTGCGATGATGTTGAAATGGTAATTCTTTTTGGTTCATATGCTCGTGGTGACTACAAGGTCAAAGATGATCTAAATTCTGATCGAAAATCTGGTCATGTATCAGATTACGACATATTAGTCGTAACAAAGCAAAAAAAGACGGTTGATAAAACTAGTCTTTGGGATGATCTTGCCAATAAATGCAATAACATAAAATTGAGTGCTCACACCAGACTGATTGTTCATGACATCCAAGAATTGAACATCAAACTTGCAGAAGGACAGTACTTCTTCTCCGATATCAAAAAAGAGGGTTATGTTTTATACGATTCCGGTAACTTTAAGCTTGCTAGCGAAAGGAAGTTGACACCAAAAGAGAGAAAGCGTATTGCCCAAGATCACTTTGATCATTGGCGTCAAAGAGCAGAAAGATTCTATGAGAATTACCGGGATAACTTGGCAAAAGAATGGAACAATGAAGCCGCGTTTATGTTACATCAATCCGTTGAAGCTTCATATAAATCGATACTTCTTGTTTATACAAACTACAATCCAAATGAACACTATCTCAAAATACTTGGAAATATGGTAACCAAGGAGGACAGTGTATTTATCAACATTTTTCCTACCGAAACAGAAGAAGAGATAGATCGTTTCGATTTGTTAGACTACGCATACATAGGCGCTCGTTACGATCCAAAATATCGAATATCAAAAGATAATCTTAAAGCTCTTGAAAAATCAGTTAAGAACCTGCTTGAGCTCACTGAGAAGGCATGCAAACAAAGAATCAAAAACTTAATTTAACGATAACAAAAGTATCGAGTGGACAGCATATTGCGACCCGTGAATTCTGGTTTCGGGGTGCTTGGCAACATCTTGGGTAATACAAAAGTCAGTTCAACCGCCGCACAAAATCGCGTTAGCATCAGAATCACTCGAAATAACTGAACTTATTTCATAACATTAGTCTTTTGGTTGGTCTGCAAGTTCGAAGGAAGGATCTGTCAATGATTTTAGGAGATCAATTTTTTTGAATCAATAAATTTTGCTTCCCACGGTTAGTCAGGTTAATGGGCAACGAGTTGCCCATCCTGCATCTTTCACCCGGAATGCCCACTCATGGGTGATTTCAAATTAGTCCGTTTCTATTTTGGCCAATGCCTCTTTCTGTGCCTTAGAGAGGTCAACCTCAAGTTGCAGATTTGCATGCTCCGAACCGATTGCAACCGGTTGCTTTCCGTTTGTTTTAAATGTCAGGTACTGGACGGCGGACAGTCTGTCTTCACCGATTTGTGCAGAATCAAAAGACGCATAGACTTTCTTTCCGTCGGTCAGTGTCAAATAGAGTTTTTCCGGCAACCCCAATAATTCCTTCAGTTTTACATCCCGTTCGGCCGGGTCATCGATTTCTATCAGGAGCGTGCAGCCCACTTCACCGGGTTTACCAAGCAGTTGATTGTAGGTATCAATTTCATGTTGAATATCGGCTTCCTTAACGATTTTTTCGATCCGCATCATCTCCTGAATTTGATATCGAACTGTGGCTTTGGTCTCAAATAGAAAGGTTAAAACACTACCCAGATGCACTCGCAAGGTCTTCTTAAGTTCCATCACCTCAGCCCGGATACCTTCCCGCTGCTCTTCATAGGTGACGTAGTCCATGATCTCTTCTCTTGTAACCAATTTCATTTCAAACCTGTCTGTTTTCGTTTAACTCAATCTTTTTGAAAAGGCTCACCCCGGTAACATTTGGCCAGAATAGTTATCGGATGAAGTGGTTTGGTCCCGGCAAACTGTTTGAACTGCACAGCTGCCAGCGGGCAATCGGTTGCCCATGTATCTCCTCCGGCTTCTTTCATGCCGTCAAACGCTTTTTGGCCAATCCGTCCGGAATCTTCAAATGTCTCTTTTTTCATGGCGTAGGTACCATTATGACCGCAACATTCCATAACCGGTTTTACCGTTACATCGGGCAGTTGTTTCATCAATTCGCGACCGCGAAATCCAATCCCCAATGCTCTCAAATGACAGGAAACATGGTAGGAAATCACTTCTCCGGGGCTGGATTTAAAATCGGTGTTAAATCGTTCTTCTTTGCGAATAGACCACAAGAAATGTGAGGGTTCGGTGATGGCGTCCGACAGCTTCTGCGCCCGCTGCTTGTCACCACCTTCCAGAAGCTCCGTGTATTCACGTCTCATCATCATGGAACAGGTTGGATTGATGGGGATGACTTTTGCTCCTTTTTCCACATACGGAAGCATCAGGTTTAAATTGTGGTGGGCATTGGCCCTCAACGTGTCCAGGTCACCAATCTCCCAGGCCGGCATTCCGCAACATTTCAGCCCTTGCAAACAGGTATATTTCACCTGGTTGTGTTCAAGCACTTCCACCAGGTCTTTACCGATATCAGGCTCATTGTTATCGACATAACAGGTCTGAAAGATAACGACTTCCACATCGGTGTCTGCCTTGATCCATTGATTGCGGATCGCTGTTTTTTCAAAGGTTCTGGAGGCAAAATCGGGTAACAACTTCTTCCGATGGATGCCGGCCACTTTTTCCAATAACCAGCGATGCGGCGGAAATCGATTCATCAAGTTAGCCAACCCCAGGCTGGAGCGTGCCAAAACACCAAGACTGGTTATATTGGTCAAAATCAGCTCGCGTAATGTTTTGCGTCGTGTTTTTAAGTGTATGGCCTGGTATCGATGCATCAGCTTGGGAAAATCAAGCTGGAATTCATGTCCTTCTTTAGGAGTATAAGGACACTGAACTTCGCAAAGTTTGCATTGAAAACAGGCATCGGCCACATTTTTGATTTCAAATGCAGTTAGTTTTGTTGCATCGTCGTCGTGGTTATCAATGGCATCAAACATAGTGGGAAATGAGTCGCAATATTTAAAGCACATACGACAACTGTGGCAGAGGGCAAACGCTCTCGTTATTTCTTTGCCCAGCGCTTTTTCCTCCCAGTAAAGGTCGTCTGATGTGTCATAGGACAACCCATCGGAAGGGGCGAATGATACAATTTGCTTTTCTGATGTCATTGTTTTTCCCGCGTTGATGTTATTATGGCAACCATTGTATGTTGGTGGACTCGCTTCGCTTGATCCGCCCTAAAATCTTTCGAGATAACCTTATATAAAAACAGGTTGTTACAAGTTAACCATAGGGAGGATCAAGGGAGAAGCGATGGATCCCTTAAGAGATTGAATCCAATAAGCTCTGGAATCGACCGGCATGCGACTTTTCTGCCTTGGCCAGGGTCTCAAACCAATCGGCAATTTCAGCAAAACCTTCATCCCTGGCTGTTTTTGCCATGCCGGGATACATATCCGTATATTCATGCGTTTCCCCAGCGACAGCTGCTTTCAGATTTTGCTCGGTATCACCAATGGGAAGGTCCGTTGCGGGATCGCCAACAGGCTTGATGTAATCCAGGTGACCATGGGCATGCCCGGTTTCACCTTCGGCTGTCTCCCTGAAGTTGGAAGCAATTTCAGGGTATCCTTCCACGTCAGCAATTTTGGCAAAATAGAGATACCTGCGGTTGGCCTGGGATTCACCGGCAAAAGCATCTTTTAAATTTTGAAGTGTTTTGGAAGTTTTTAAATCAGCCATGTCTACTCCTTTTTATAATTGTTTGATTTAACAGGGGTTGAGTTGAATAGTTGGAAAAGAACCGCCAGGAATCATATCTATTGAACAGCCGCATTTTTTCATTGCCGATACAATTAGTCAAGATTTTGAAAAAGCTGACCAATTTTATGATCCATCAATTTCCTCTGACGGGGTGAAAAAAACTGAGTAGTTACTATTTAATAATAATGAATACTTAAGGAAAATCATTATTGTTTTGAATTCAAATTTTTTTTACTTTTTTTGACAGTCAGGACAAATGCCATAGAAGTCCAATCTATGGTTGGTTACTTTGAATCCGGTTTCCTTGATAATCTCCTTTTGCATATGGTTAATTGAGTCCAGCTCCGGATCGATTATTTTTTTACATTCGGTACAAATTAAGTGGGGATGCGGGACAGGCCTCTTGCCATCATAGCGATTACTATCATTGCTGAATTCCAGTTCCAACACTTCCCCCAGCTCCTTTGCAAGGGCGATTGTTTTGTAAACAGTCGCAAAACTGGTAAACGGATAATCCTTTTTAATTTCGTCGTAGATCATTTCAGCGCTGGGATGTCCATTACTCGCAGCAAGAATTCTCAAGATAGCCAAACGTTGTGGAGTCATCCGGTGATCTCGTTTCCTTAACGCTTCAACCATCTCTTCAAAACGATCCGTGGAATGACTCATGTTGATTAATGATAATGGTTTTTTATTGATACTTGTTGTTGATAAGGTAATTGTTTATGAAAATAGAGTCAAATAAATTCAAAGCGATCAGTCAAAACCGGTCTCCAAAGCAGCATAGATACTGGCCGGCTTCTTACCTTTATATCGTTTCAGCATTAATTTGTACCCTTCATGGTCAAAGGGTTTGTGCTCTACCATGACATCGTACATGAAATGAGCGAGAATACAGCCAACCAGGTGTATGGACTCGTGTCTGTCAATCTTTTTTGCCCGCATGGAGTTGAAGAATTGATAGGCTTCAATGGGGTCTTTATCCCTGATTTGATTTTCAACGGTGGCGTGAATAGTCATATGGACAAAAGGATTTTCTTCAGATGCAGAGGCATCACTTGATTTATCCCTGTTAGCATAGGTTTCGAATTCGTCTCCATATTCATCTTCATGCTCGATCATGATTTGAGCCAACTGCTTCTCTTCCTCGCTCAATTGATCTGTTTGACCGGCTTTAGCCATTTTCCACAGCTTGATCAAAAAATGTTCCGGATTATCTTGCAAGGAATTGTCATTTGGATTGGTCATCGATTTATCTCCAGGGCTTCGTGATCTGATTGGCAGTAGCTAACATTTGTCATTGTAGGCGACCATGACAAAAATTGCACTGCATAAGTTTTGTCTGAAATGACCTTATAAATGTCGTTTCTGACTCTGGTGTTTTAATAGTTCATCTTCTAAGGTTAACTCAAAATACATTCTTGTAAATTGAAAGGCAGGATTTGATAGATTATCGATTGCGGTTGGATCTGTTTGTTTGCGTAGTGAAAAATTACTCTAAATTGGAGATTAATTTAGCCTGTCGGCGACCACGTAGGGTCGCCCTACCGTTCGTAATCTGCATCAATCAAGATCATAATAGATTAACAACCTAAACTAAATGACATCGGACACCAGTTGTAGGACGGGCAACGAGTTGCCCATCCTACAGTTGACTTCAATTGATAAAGCTTCGTGCCCTTCGTGTCTTCGTGGTGAAAAGAGACAGGGGGTAATGATGCTGAATGGATACTAAAAAATTATATTAAGTGGAATTTACAGGATGAATTAAACAAAAACAATTAAAAGGGGAGGTATCATGGAGGATTGGTTAAAAACAGCATGCGTACTTTGCGCTCAGAATTGCGGTTTAAAGGTTCTGGTTGAAGATAACAAGATCGTCAAAGTCAGGGGAGATAAGGATAATCCTCGTAGCGAAGGATATGTCTGCAGAAAAGGGACTAAGGTTTCATTTTACCAACACCATAACCAGCGGCTGACCCACCCTTTAAAAAGAGTGAACGGTGAGTTTGTCAAAATTAGCTGGGACCAGGCTGTTTCCGAAATTGCGGAAAAGATGCAAAAGGGTTTGGATCAATACGGTCCCAGAACCTTTGCCTTAATGGGTGGAGGCGGGCAGGGTTCTCACACGGAGGGTGCCTTTGCGACAAGTCTGTTTAGAAATCTCGGATCGTACTATCATTACAATGCTATAGCCCAGGAATTGACAGGCCATTTCTGGGTAAACGGGAGATTTTTTGGAAAACAAATCCTGGTGGCAGGTCCCGATGAAGATCATACAGAGATGCTGTTGGCAATTGGTTGGAATGGTATGGAATCTCATCAGATGCCTCAAGCTCCAAAAAAACTAAAACATCTAGCCAAAGATCCGGACAAGTTGCTGGTAACTATCGACCCACGTCTTTCGGAAACAGCCAGGATTGCAAACATGCATTTGGCTTTGAAACCGGGAACCGATGCCTTGCTGGCTAAAGCCATTATTTCAATTATTCTCAAAGAAAGCTGGCAAAAGCAGGACTACATCGATGCTCATGTAAATGGTTTTGATCAGATTAAATCCTGGTTTGAGGATTTTGATGCCAGGGCGGCTATTGAGTTGTGCGAGTTGGCATACGATCAGGTATACGATCTCTGCAAATTGTTAACCACAAAAAAATGGTGTATGCATACCGATCTGGGCATTTATATGAGTCGTCACAGCACATTGAACTCATATCTTTGGATGACAATCGCCGCTATTTGCGGAAGGTTGTGTGTGCCGGGAGGCAATGTAATTGTTGGTACTGTAGTTCCGGTTATGGGCCATTCTGACGAACGTGATCCAAAAACCTGGCGAACCATGACGACCGATTTCCCTGCCATATGCAAGTTCCATCCTCCCAATGTGATGCCGGAAGAAATTCTTAGCGACCATCCCCAAAGACTTCGCACTGTATTGGTGTCCGGTTCTAATCCTCTAAGATCTTATGCGGATACTTCAGCTTATGAAGAGGCATTTTCCAGGTTAGGCTTGCTGGTTACAATAGATGTGGCCATGTCTGAGACAGCCAAACTTTCCCATTATGTTTTACCTGCCAAGTCCGGTTACGAAAGCTGGGACACCACCTTTTTCAGCTGGACCTTCCCGGAGGTCTATTTTCAATTGCGACAGCCGGTGGTAAAACCCGATGGTGAACAACTGGAGGCCGGTGAGATTTTCACCAGGCTGGCCGATGCCCTGGGATTGATCCCTGAGTTGCCTGAGTCATTGTATTCGGCGGCCCAACAAAGTCGAGAAGCATTTGGATTGGAATTGATGAACTATATTGGCGCCAATCCCAAAGCGATGAAAGTTGTCCCCTTTATTTTGGGCAAGACACTGGGTGAAGCGATGAATTCCCCTAATTTGGCGGCTTTGTGGGGAATCCTGTTGACAGCACCCAATATATTCCGGGAAAACGCAGCCAGGGCAGGCTTTACCCCGGGACCAGCCTTGGGAGAGGAGATTTTTCAACACGGGTTGGAACACCCCGAGGGCTTCTGGATTGGAAAATGTGATGTCGAAAATAACATGGATCTCGTTAAAACAGATGATGGAAAAATTCACGTGCATTTCCCGGAAATGGAAGATTGGACGAAAAGCATAACTGTTGATTCTGAAAAAACTGCTTTGGAGGTCTCAGAGGATTATCCCCTTGTTTTGAGTGCCGGAAGCCATGTGAAGACTGTAGCTAATACCATCATGCGTGATCCGAAATGGAATGAAGGGAAGCGTGTCTCCACCCTGGCGATGAATCCTGCAGATGCCGAGAAACTTGGTTTCTCTGACGGGCAAACAGTATTGGTCTCAACAGAGGCCGGCCAGGCGGAAATTGAGCTTGAAATCACAGCAGGTACAAGAGCAGGGCAAGTCCTGATACCTCATGGCTTTGGTCTGGATTTCGAAGGCAAAAGAATTGGGGTGAATGTAAACGCCCTGACCAAGAATACCCATCGAGATCCTTTTGCTGCCACACCTTTACATCGCTATGTGCCTTGTAGAGTCGAGGCTTTATAGAAGTAAGGAGGAGTTAAAATGGTTCCCGTAACTATGCTGGTTCAGAACGGATGTTTGTTTTCCGGTGTTAGTTTGTGTCAGGAAGTCTTTTTGTTGGCAAACACCTGGTGGCGAATTATGCATCCGGAAAAGGCGGAAAAGCTGTTTGAATTTCAAGTGGTTTCACCAGATGGTCAACCAGTGAAAGGAGGGGCCGGCATGGCTATTACCCCGGTTAAATCAATGACGGAGGTGAAGCAGACAGAATTGATCTTAATTCCTCCGTATTTGCATACGATTCGAAACACCTTGCCTGCATTTAGCAGTTCCGTAGATTGGCTTCGATTTCACCACAAAAAGGGAGCTACCCTGGCGGGACTCTGCACGGGCAGTTTTGTATTGGCAACTACAGGTTTGTTGGATGGAAAAAAGGCCACAACCAACTGGCAATTTGCAAGATCGTTTCGTAATCGTTTTCCCGATGTTGACTTACAGACGCAGGATATTTTGACCATTGAGGACCGCCTAATTTGCACGGGAGCAACAACTGCGATATTGGATTTTTGTCTTTATGTTCTTAAAAAATATGGATCGGAAGAACTGGCGGAGAACTGCGCCAGGGCGATGTTGATAGATCCGAATCGAAAGAGTCAGGCTCCGTATGTCATGTTCGATGGATTGCGTAACCACAATGATGTTGCAGTGATGGAGGCACAGGATTACCTGGATGAGCATTTTGCGGACAATATTGTTGTCGACCAACTGGCAAAAAACGTCGGGTTGAGTTCACGTCATTTCCAAAGACGATTTAAAGAAGCCACCGGGGATTCGCCACTTGGTTATCTGCAAAAGATCCGTATCGAAAAAGCCAAAATCAAATTATCCTCGACCAGGCTTCCTTTCAGCGAGATCACTTGGGCTGTGGGATATGAAGATGTGAATTCCTTTCGCAAAATTTTTAAACGTCATACTTCATTGTCACCCAAGGAATACCGACTAAAATTCGAAAAACCTTCCAGATACAAATCCATTGCTTAAAACCATTTGAAAGATTTTCAAGTCCGACTGCTCTGCCCGCCTGACGTATAAACCACTAAAATCAGATCATTCAACAATCACCCCGATTAGTCTGCTAATACTTCGCAGTTTCCCCTGGTAATGGGGCTAACGGCTTCGTTTATGGCTGCAAATGAATGTCAAGCCTTGCAATTCATTCCGCTGGTAATTCTCCTACAATTGTTTCTAAGTGGTATCATCCGGGGTATTGAAGCTTTTCCCGAGGTGTTCCAATGGATTTCAAATGTTCTGCCGCTTACCCATGCCAATATCTTAGTAAGAAATGTACTCCTGAAAAACCTGGTTTTCCGGCATTCCTGGCCGCAGGTTTTAATTCTGTTTTGCTTTTTTATGGTTTTTCCGGTGTTGCTGCTACCGGCAGCCAGGCATCAGCAGCGATTCGGGTAAAGAGGGCTATTGTTTAGGAAGTTCCGCAATTTCCAATCCCACCAGACAGACATCATCTGAAAAAGTCTTGTTTTCGGAGAATTGCTCAATATCACGGATCACTTTCTGAAAGATTTGATGGGGTGGCTTGTCGAGGTGTCTGGAGAAACTCTCAATCAATCTTGAAATGCCAAACTGCTCGTTGTTGCTGTCGAACACTTCAAACAGGCCGTCTGTATAAGTTAAAAAAAGGTCACCTTGGGAAAGCTCTCCCATGGCAGTTTCATATACCATATCGCTCAGTATTCCCAGGGGAGGACCGTTTTTCTGACAAAAAACCTCCAGTTGTCCGCAGGTCCCTTTTTGGCTGTTCAGTTTGATAGGGACCGGATGACCGGCGCTGGCATAGGTGAACACTGCCTTTTCCAAATCCACCACAATATAGTTGGCAGTGGCGTACATGGTTTCCGGGTAGTGTTGCAGTAACTCAATAAACTTATGATTGATCTGTGTAAGCAGCTTCCCGGGATTATAGGCAATGGATCGATAACTGGCTATCAAAGCCCTGATCATTGAGGTGATTAAAGCCGAACTGACGCTGTGACCAAGCACATCGCACATAAACAAGCCTGCACGGTAATCGGAAAGATATACAATGTGGAAAAAATCCCCACCCAGGATATCCGGGCTGTAGTAGGTATGGTGAAATTTCAACATCGACTGTTCTTCAGGTCGATGAGAAGGGAAACTTGGGTATTGCTGCGGAAACATGGCCTGCTGTAGTTGGTGAGCCAGGGACATATTCTGCTGCAGTTGCTTTTTCTGCTTGTTTAGAATGACGGTTTGTTCCTTCAATTGTTTGATATTTTCCACAAATACCCAGTTCTGCAGGATCAGAAGGGATTTCATGGAAATCAATCCGAGATATTCCCCTGATTCGCAAGTCAGAATCACGTCATCATAAAATCCTTCCTCATCCCGGTTAAAGGCTGCGATTAAGACTGTTACTATCGAATCGGTGCATGAAACCTGGAGAGGGAAAGCTGTAAGGCAATCCCGGAGATTTTGCGGTGTGGTACTTTTTATTTGCTTAACATTCCCAATAAGGTTGCTGAGCTGTGTTTTGGAGCAAAGCCCGACGGGTTTGTCGTTGTCAAGAACGGCAATGTAATCGATATTAAATTCGAATAGTTTGTTATGTGCTTCTTGCGGGCTGTTATCGATATTTACCCAATGGGAATGCCCGATCAGAGAGGTAAGATCGATTTTGATGTTACCGAATTCTCCGTTTTGAAAGGATTCAATACTACTGAGAAGTTGTTCGACTTCCGGTACCCTCGGGATTGCTAATTTAGGACCCATAAATTGTTATTAATATCGCTTCCAGTTTCTCTTCGAGCATTTCGTAAGACAAATATCGCCAGCCCAGCATGTAGTTTTTTTCGGCCATTTCTTCCAGTTTTTCTTTGTTACCAATGGTTTTTTTAACTCTTTCAATGGTTTCATTGGTAATAAATCCGTCGAAGCCGATAACTTGAAAACCCAGTGGTTCAATATCCGCCTCGAATATCTGGTATCGGTTTACAAGAATGGGTTTCCTAAAATAGATCCCCTCTACAAAGGCGTTTCCGTATCCTTCATAGATAGAAGGATATGAAATCAGATCAGCATGCGGGTATATGTCCCAAAGGGTGTAGTGTTTAACACCGTTTTTATCGATATAACGTTGTTTGGAAATACGATCGTCCACGATTTTTAATTTTACGTCCATGAACTTCGCATATTCCTGGATACGGGTCTGGTAGTCAAATCCTTCATCTCCGGCTTTATGAGGAATGACGAGCACGTCGTTTTTTCGGTTCATGCGGCTGATCAACTCGATCGAGGTCTCGATCCCTTTTCGGGAAACCAATCGGGTGGGTTGAAGCACCATGAAACAATCGTCGCTGATTCCCAGTTCTTTTCTCACATCTGCGCTGTACTCATCCGGTTCCGGCGGCAGGGTTTTAAAATCCATGACGTTGGGAATCAAGCGCCACGAAGAGCCTGTTCTGCGGGATAACTGGGACCCGGCGATGGAGTTGATCACAACATGGTACATATTAGGCTGGTTAGGCGGAAAATAAGAGCGCAGGTAATCCATGGCAGCATAACTTAAAAACCGCTGTCTTTCCCAATAAAAATCATGGTGATGGGCGATTGTCGGGATCCTTGTTTCTACGACAAACTCGGTAAGTGCGTTTCCCAGGGGAATATTAACAGGGATGGCCAGGGCGTTCTGGATAACCAGGATGTCAAACTTGAATTTGTCATGAAACTCCTGTAGCCCGTCCCTGATCTCTTCCTTGAGCTTGTGAACTCTCTGGGTAATACTTCGGTTACGGACCTTTTTGGTAAACAATTCTTCCTGGATCTCAAGAATTTCCGGGTGTTTAAAGTGAGCTTTGGGAATCAAATGGGAGATTTCCGGTGGGGTGTCCAACTCTCCGGCAGCAAAATATACCTTGCAGCCTTTTTCTTTAAGTATGTCAACCCATTTTTGGGTTTCCAGGGATACTCCATCAGTTCCTGCAAATCGGGTTGAGACAAAACCAAAACTGGGAGCGTAGCGTTTCCAAGCTGTCATACGGGTTCTCCTTGAATCCTCAGGATTTCGAATCAATCGTGGAAATATCGATTTCCGGGGCGATTTTCGAGTGTTGAGTCAAGGAAGTGTTAAGGTTAACAGTTATTGATCCGGGTATTTCAAGTCAGTTCCCCGGTTTTCCAATACGATTTAATCGAGTTCAGATTCAAGGTCATCAGTACAGGTTTAATGACCATTCATCAATACTTGATTTGATTTTATCTTAAAGCTTCTCAGTGCGTCTTCATTATTGTCAAAAATCTCGAAGACCCGATCCATTCTGGTTGTATCAAAAATTGTTTTAACGTTGTTGCTGATATTGGAGACTTTAAGTTGCCCGCCGGCTTTGTTGATCGATTTAAGACAGGTTATCAACATGCCGAGTCCGGAACTGTCAATAAATGAAACCTGGCTCATATCCAGTAGAAGGTTAATTTTGCTTTGATCGATTTTGGTTACAACAATCTCTTTTAACTCCTTGGATGAGGCTGCATCGATTCTGTCGAATAATTGTAAAATTGAAATATCATCGATCTTGAATTCCTCTAACTTCATAACCCATGTCCCTTAGCTGTTTTAATATTCTTTTTCATTGTTAGTGTGTTGCGACTCTTTTCAATCCGGTAGGAAACCAAATCCATATGGTTTTGAATAATCATCAGCCCGCGACCCGAAATGGGAAGGTTTTCAAGGTCGTCCTGCCGGCAGACAGACCCAGTTGGCAGATTGCTTTTGACCAATTCGGGATTCATCGATTTTCCAAAATCGATAATGTTGATCTCAATATTTTCGGAGTCGATGTAGAGAATTATTTCAACCTTTTGATCGGTAGCGCCCAGGTAGGCGTGTTTAATGCTGTTTACCACGGCTTCCGTTACACACAATTCGACTGTATGCGCCTCTTTTGAACTCAGCGGAATTTGTGCACAGATGTTGTTGATAGCTGTGCTTACCAGGCGGACGTTTTCCAACCTGCTTTCGATTGTAAGGCTGATTTTTTTTTCTTTCATTGAGCCCAACCTAGTTTAATTAGGTATTTGACCTCATGAAAACGCATTCTGCACTTATTTATTTACAAGCGTCAAGTTCCAGGGTTTAGCTTATTATAACGCAATATTTCAATTCAGTAACAGCTTTGATCGGGATTCAGCGATAAATTTTTGAAATATTTCCTTTGAAAAGTTAAAAAAAATTTGATGTTGGGTAGGTTGGAATCAATTAATGCTCAAAATGCAGACCTAAGAATCAGGTTGCAATTTGGGTAAATATAACGGAAACTTTGAAATCCATATAACTCGAAATGTATCCCCGATAAAGCAAAGCAACTCGGGTTCTTGCAAGTGGTTTGATAATGGTTATCAGTTATCGGCTATCGGTCATCAGTTGAGATGTGAAAGCTGCGCTTTCTTAACCATTTAATTTATTTAGGAAATATTAAATAAAAGACTTGCTTCAATGATATGGGGAACTTATCAATCGTTTAACCGATAACCGATAACCGATAACCGATAACCGATAACCGATAACCGATAACCGATAACCGATAACCGATAACCGATAACCGATAAC
>JANQGZ010000117.1:0-9584 GCA_028282825.1 SAR324 cluster bacterium | reverse complement strand
TGGGAGATAAAATCAGCATTAAAAAAAGAGTTTGCTTTCTTCTTATGCGCCGATACCACTTTAAGTATCGAAACCATCTTTGAAACCTATTCATTTAGTTGAACCACAAAAGTCTACTTCAAATAAGATACAATTGGTTACACAGTGACTAAGTTTTTGTCAAAAATCTTGCAGATAGATCCAAATTCTCTACTAAAGAGAAAACAAGCTTTGAAGGCCCATACCCCCTGACAATATGAACTCTAAAATGTGTGTAAGAGCCAAACCTGCAACAATACTATCCTCTAGAAATCGATGATCAAAGAGACAATGAAAGTTACATTTCCTGTGATTCGAGCTTTTTTAAGATCTCTAAAATCATCTTCTGAGCTTTATCTGATTTCAAATCCTTATAAAAATTTGCTCCTATTACTGAGCCACTTGAGTTTGGTACCATGTATTTATACATCAATGTGGACAGATCCCAAGAATTAGCTTTCCCTTGATAATCCTTGTATCTTTGTTTCTGCAGTTCTTTTTCATCCAGACTCAATACATGATTTAAAGCTTTGATAATCTCTTGCTTCTGCTCCTCAGTTTCATATTGAAGCTCTATATTTTTTAGGTATTTTTCCGTATCGTTTTCTTTCATTGTGCATCCAATATTCGTGAGGAGTGTTAAGACAAGCAGTATTAAGAATAAGATTTTTTTTTGAAAACTAGAAAAATCCAACCTGTTAGTGACAAAATTAAAAATCCAAAAGTATTTTTTTGTTTTCAAACTATCTCCTAAATCGCGGTCCACATGCTTCATCTATAAACCAGTCCAGTAGTAAAATTGTTTGTTACTACTCCTCCTTGACCCGAACTGCAGTGTTCGACCTGAACACTCGTAACATTCCCCTGAGTATCGGTATTTAAAGCCCGTACAATACCAGTATGGGTTCCACCACTATTTGTCCAGATATCTCCTACTTGAGCATTCGTTATGGCGTGACTTGTTTTTCCAGAAGTAACTTGGCTAACTCGAATGGCATTCCCCGCAAAACAACCGGGATTATCATTGATACCTTCCTCGTGAGCAACCCAATGGGCACAACCAGTACCTGGGATTACTCGCCAAGGGAATTGCGGATTAGGGCCGTCATTCCAAACAAAACAATTACTCGGTGATACATGGACATCAACAGCTGCTTCAGCATCTACTCTATTTTGATAGTAGGTAATATTGTTAATCACTATTGTATTTTGTTGCTGTTGAGCCTGAATTAAGGTCCTTTGTAGTCCGCTTTTTTGCTGTAATACATGTGTCAGTTCATGAGCTATGAGGTGTTTGCCAGATCGGCTTTCAGGAGAATATTGGCCTTTTCCGAAGACGATATTGTTACCGCTTGTAAAAGCTTTGGCATTAATAGATTGAGCGGCTTCATGGGCTTTTGGATCATTGTGTACTCTGACACTGCTGAAATCCGTACCAAAGCGTGGTTCGTAAAAAGATTTTTCCTGCCGGTTTAAAGGCTGGCCTCCACTTAGTCCTCCCACGTAAGATGCGGTGTTTCCTGAGACAGCAACTCCAGATCCGCCGGACTGTCCTTTTCTGCTGATAGAACCGGCCAGCGGTTTGGTTTGAATCTTTTCTTCATCCATATCCGATTCGGAAGAAGACATCACTTGATCAGCAGTGGCATCCGCTTCTTTTTCAGAGGCATCCTCGGAATCGACCACGTCCATTTTGGGATTAACGTAGATATCATAAGCAGAAGCAGTTCGCCGTTGGATCAGAGGTGTGTTATCCTCTTTCATTTGTAAATAGCGAGAATACAATCCGATGGGTTGTTGGTTGTGTCTGGCAGGAGAGACTACAGGGCTGGTTTTGTCTTTGTTTTTTTGAATTGATTTACCCATTCCAAACCTTGTTTTATGTCTGTTTGATAATCTAAGGAGTGCGTCCGTGCTTGGTCAGCTCACGCTGAATGCCATCCATAAGATCTTTTTGTGAAATAAAAACTGTATCCCTGGAAAGGGCCATCAAAGATACATACCTGGCGACGTTCACGATAGATCCACCTGAAAGATCATACTTTTCCGATATTTTAGCCAAATCTATGGCATCATCCAATACCACCTCATTGGTAAATACATTGGTCCATAGCTGCAATCTTTCATCCGTTTTTGGTGCAGGAAAGTAGACAATGGATTGAAACCTTCGTGTGAAGGCCTCATCCATATTTTTTTTGAGATTACTGGCCAGGATAACCATGTTGTTGCAGGTTTCGATGCGCTGCAGGAGATAGGCAGTTTCCTGGTTGGCAAATCGATCATTGGAGCTGTTGACACTGGTTCGTTTTCCAAATAGTGCATCTGCCTCATCAAAAAACAAGATCCAATCCCGAGATCCTGCTACTTTAAAAATCCTTTCCAAATTTTTCTCTGTTTCACCTATATACTTGGATACCAATTGGGATAGATCGATGCGATAAACCGGTTTCCCAACTTTCTTACCTACCAATGCTGCAGATAAGGTTTTACCAGTCCCTGAGGGCCCATAAAAAAGGGCTCGATATCCCAACTGTATATTCTTGCCCATGTTCAGTTCATTTACTAATTTATGGCCATGGGTTGACCAGGCGATGAGTTCTTTCAGGCTTTGAAAAGTAGTTTTACATAACACCAGATCATCCCAATCCAGCTCGGTTTCCAGTTTGTTGGCCGGAAAATCATAACTGTATTCATATTCGATGTCTTTCCCTGTTAGCATGGCATTGATAGCCTCATCGCTTAGACAGAGGTTTTTATTGATTCCGGGATCAGTCTCTGTGACAGTAATTTCCTTGAGAATATTTTCCCGAAACAGTTTCTGTCCTTTTTCAAACACCTTGGCACACCGAATTTGTTTACTCAGGGAATTACCACCCAAGATAAAATAGGCTGTTTTCAGGGTTGGTAGAAAGCCTGTAAATGTCTTTGAAATTATGCCGCCAAATTCTGCAAATGAGCGTTTGTTCATATTGTCATGCACAAAGAACACATCCAGAATCTCAGGCTTTACCTCCGGGGCAAGGGCTAATAGCACAACTTTACGTTCATCCTCGCTAAGTTCATATTTTTTCAAGAACTCAGCATAGTAGGTGCCTGATTCAAGTATTTCCGGAGGCGGAGTTTCAGGATACTGTTCGTCGCTGTTCTGAAAATACTCATCAATACGGTTTTTAATGACAGATTGAAGCCATTGCATCTCCAGTTCAATCACATCACCATTTAGTTCGATATCTGTCATGTTTCTTTGCTGCTAAATGTCCTTATTCGATTCTGTCGGTATTCGAAATTGCCATCTTGGTTCTAGTCATCGTCATCATCATCGTCATCACCCCCACCGCAGCCATCATACGTTTCAGAGAGATACATCTCTCCCCACTTGTAGATCAGGTACATTTCCATCTCAGCGTAGCTTTTGTCATCCTCAACGTAATAGTCGGTTTCGACTTCATCCGGTCTTGGTAAAGAACCGACAAAATGGGTATGCCATTCTGCCGGACAATGATCCGGATAATGTTTTACTCCATGATTAAAATAGAAACGCCGACAGCGGAAGTGACCGTCATCGCAATCAAAACCATAGTGGGAGTCACAATATCTATACCTGGGACTGTGATGACAGTGGGAATAGTGTTCCCAGTGCACTTTATGGAGCGCCGGATCAATATCTTCATCGGATTTGCTAATCATTTCCTTAGAAGTGAAAATCAAAGGGTCACGATCCCAGTTAACCCGGGCTCTTGGTGGTTCAAACCGGTTTTCGTCATCTGTTTGAACGCTGAACCACTTTCCGTGAGAAATGTTGACAAGATTGATCTTATATCTCCAATAATACTCATCGCTGGCTTGAGCGGCACCAAATTTTAATTCGAATTTTTTTGGATCCAAATATTGCACACCGTCTATTCTCTTGATGATTTGATACGCTTCAGGTATCTCGGGATATACAAAAACATCGATAATAGCCAGGGGAATTCTTCGAATAAATGAAGCACTTAGGCAATAATATGCATTCGTCTGTCCAGCACTCTGGATAAAATAAAGACCATCCGGTTTACGAGAAAGGTCAACAATAAACTCATTTTTGATAAGGTCAATTTCAGTGTCATATTCAGAGTCGGGAATCAGCTCACCAAAGATATTGTAAACTGTTGTCGTATTGGCATTATCTTTAGGCAGAATGAACCTTTTGGTGTGAGTATTCACCCGATCCAACTCTGTAACACCTGCCTTACCTCCCAGCACCAGAGTTCTATTCTCACTTTCATCAAGATTGTTATAATAGTATACAACTTCCCCCGGAGGATCTTCCGGTAATTCCGAATATTCAAAGAATCTTGTATCGTCTGTAAAAATTGCAAAGGATAGTTTGACTCCATCATCAAACGGCTGCAAAGGCTCCAATCCGTTCCCTGATTCTGGTTTGTGAGGAGCAGCAATGACAAAGCCATCCTTTTTGCGTTTAAAGCTCAACTTATAACTTCGAAGTTGCTTTCGACAATCTTCAGTAGGTTCCATTTCAAACAAGCCGCCAATCCCATTTGGAAAACGGGTATGAGAACAGGTCAACCTGAAGATTTCAGATAATAGTTTTTGTTCCATCAGTCGTTGGTTTCTTTTATATTCGGATCGGTCCCAATTGATTTAATATTTGGAACATCATTGGCAACATCTTGCTCATCGATGCTCAACATTTTAACTTTAAAAATAATCGAAGGCATATATCGAAGCCCTATCATACTCCAGATATAATGCTGTTGCTCCAGACCCAGGGTATTGAGTTCAAAAACCAGTTTTTTTGTTTCGAGGAACTGTATCGACGGAGTGTTATCGACATCAAATACGGGTCTGGTCTGGAAGCAAGAAATAATGAATGAGATGTGCTTAAGACTCTCCTCATAGTTTGTGAAATTGGTTGCAAACATTAATTGTAAGTTCAAATTGATTGGAGGATTTGCCAGTTGGGTGTTCTGCTCAGAATATTGCAACGGTGTCAGTCTGGCTGTCTTCAGGATTTTCTCCTCTTCAATGTTCAAAAGGCTCAATCCAACGGTATCGCTGGGAATAGCAATATTGCCAGTTTCGTCTACAAACGAAGTCAAAACGACCCTGTTCTCAGCAGCAGTTCCGCCAAGCTTAGTATCGATATAGTCGTTGACCTCTTTGCGAATTAGTTCCAGGGTTTGACCAATCAATTATAACCTCCATTCCACAAATATCAGATTTTCCATCCAGGGCAGTTTAACAGTAGTAATTTGCCACGGCATTTTATCTATTAATACATCATAAGATTGCTCTTTGACTTGCAGCACATAATTACCATCTCTGGTACTAATCATACCCTCTCGGTGCATAAACATTTGCCTGAATCCATCCGAAGACATGTTTTTCAGCACTGACCAATGTTGAATGACAGTGTTAACCAGTGTGTCTGCTTCCGCTATTTCCTGTTTTGATAATTGAACAATAGTTGGAACCGCTTCATTGGGGTCCAAACCGCATAGCACTTTGTTCAAGATCAGTTCATATTCTTTAAATTCCCGGTTTCCGCACGCCAGATATTGCAACAGGCAAATCGCACGCAGCTGCTTTTCCCGGTTAATAAACTGGTTACTTTCCATTAACCCTGCAGCCTCAAGGAATCTACTGAGAAATGGCCAAAACAGGACAAGCCCGGAATTATTAATATGGAGCTCTTTTGAATCTGCAAAAAGATCGCTCTGTTTTTTCTTCCTGTCACCAACCGGTTCTTTGATGTCGTCCTCTTTCTGTTTTTTTACATCAAGTTCTTCAGCAGGTTGAGAACTCACCTCATGGTCCATTACATTTGAACGGATAGCTGATCTTTCACTTGATTCTTCCCAGATACTTTTCAAAGTGCTGGTAGAGCTTTGGATCAAATTCAGGATTTGCCGAAAATGGTCTGAATAGACTTTTCTATCAGCAGATACTTCTTCCCTGTTTATCGTTTGTATGCGTTGATTCAAGGGTTCCAGCGTCTCACCCAGAAGATTCACTGCTGTTATTAAACGATGTTTGACTGGTATATTAGAGGCATCCAAGCCTTCAAGAACGTCGTTGATGCTTAGTTGCATCTCTCTGATTTCTTTCAAGCACTCAAGCAATGCATACAGTGCATCACCAACAGCTTTGAGTTTGTTTTTGTCGTGGTCTGAAAAAATATTCAAGACCTTGCTCTCAAACATTGCATTGGAAATCTGCGTGAACAACTGATTTAGCAGGGATTCTTGATCCAAAGCGGCCACAATTGCTGCATTTTTCCAGATTCTTTTCTGTATCTTCTCTTTTTCAACAGCACCATCAACTGCCTCTCCCGAAAATGGCTTATGGGAAAGGGACTTCGAAGCATCTGATTGGCCAGTGGCTGCTTTTTGATGCTTTCTCACCGAAAGTTTGGTGGTCAATAATTCATTGAGCTTTTCTTCACTTAATAGCTCTGAAGAGTAATCTCTTAAAACTTGAAAACACGCCTGCCAGATTTCGAATGGAATGTTTTGTTTGGACTTGTCTCCAATACCAGCTGAATATCCTAATTGTTTAATTGAATAATCGATGCAATTACGCACGGAGGTTTTGTCAAGCTTGGATATGATCTCAATAATTCTCTCCAATTGCTCATAGGAAAGCTGATAGACCATTCTTCTTATTGCATTCAGATCAAAAAATAGCTCTTGCAGCAATTTTGTAAATCCAGAATCAGCAGCCTGAAGTTTCTTATCCATCAACTTTGAGAGATCAGGTTCTGCTTGTTTATGACTCCACCATGGTAGCCTGCCGGTTTTTAGGAAGTGAGCCAGAAGTTCCAGTTCCGATTCAACCACGCTGGTTTTATAACGAACCAAAGCATCTTCTTCAGTGGCACCAGGATAAGCTCCTGATTCAGACGCCAGCTTGTCCCTTAAATCGATGCTTTTTTGTGAAGATATGTCCCGAATTACCTGGGTCAGAGCATTGTGAAAGGTTTTCAGAATTTTGGGTTTTAAATCTCTGACAAGATTCGTCTCATCAACGGTTCCTAAATCTATTTCCAACCGATTGATTTTGTAGACCTCATCAGGGTCACCGATCTCATCACAGCATTTTTCAAGTATAGGCACGATTTCAGTATAAAATATATCGCTCAGTTCGCTTTTGAAAATGAACGAACCGATATCTGTTTCAAGATCGACATCCAGTATTTGCCTTTTTATGACGTGATGCTGTTCCATTGTCGGTAAAAAATCAAAAAACTTCTTAAAATTCCTGAATCCTAGGGGATGAGAAAATTATTGCTTAATTTTCCATTTAACCGAAAGATGCCTTAAAATTCCTTCGATTTCTTTTGGGTTTAGCTTTTTATCCAGTATGATTATCTCGCCAATATCTCCCTTAAAATGGCGACCACCGGTGTTGACAGCACCTATGGTAAACTGCTGTGAATCATTTAGAGGCTGATGCTCAGCAATAACTTCTGACTCGGTAACCGAATCTTCCGTTGTTAAGGTTATGATTCCTGAACTCCTTTCTCGTGTGAATACTGCCACATGAAATTCATCTTCAGCTGCGGTCACCTCGATTTTTTTACCATCTTCTTCAACAACTCCAACACCCACTATCAACTTGTTATCGGCACCTATCAAGATTCCCATACCCCTTTCATAAAGGTTTTCCCTGGCAAGCAAGCTGTTTCCATCAATCAAGCCAACTCCTTCAAACCAATTGCTGCTCAGTACTACATCAATTACTGCTTTTTCAATAATCTTTTCCAGGTAGGCTGAAAAACTTGCATGATCAGTAGGTAAAACCATTGTGACGCGGCCTTCTTCATCAAGCAGTTTCACAGTTACCAAATTGGACCAAATGCTTGCTGAATTTGTTTTGCTAATACCGGCAATACTTGCAAATTCTTCTTTGGGAATTGCTTTTTTCGATGACTCATATTGAGTCATAACACTGATAATTTCGGTCTCAACGGCTGAAATGGATTCCTGGTATTGAGTCATATCCAGCCCTAAGTTGAAATCCGTATAAAAAGGACTGAAAGAGGACTGGATTCTACCATCGTCATCAATAAACTCTCCGTTTTTCAACGCTTGCCAAGTATTTTGCGACAATTGAGAGGTAAATCCAATGATCGATACAAAGGCGTTACCGCGAAGTATTTTAAAATCATCCGGGTTTTGATCTCCATCTGCCTTGTAAACTACAATCATTGAGAAATCTTCTTCCACCATTTGTGGGAACTCAAGACAGCTTTGATCAAAATGGATTACAGGTGATCGCCCTTGATTGTCGGTAATATATGTTGGTTGCTTTGCAGTATCAGGTTGTGTTGCTGAGAAATCACGATCGTTTTTATCAGTCCATTTTGCTACTGTCTGGTTGCTATCATCAAAAGTAATCGATTCCGGTTCACTTGCATCCAAGTGAAAAATCGCATTGGATATTGTATTTAAAGCATCAATTTCGATAGACCATTTTTTGTACAAAAAGCCCTGAATCGATTTGATTTCTTCAGCCTCCAGTGCCTTATCAAGGATAATTACCTCACCTATGTCTCCTTTGAAATGATTACCCCCCGTGTTAAAAGCTCCAATTGTGAACTGTTGGGAATCTTTCAAAGGAAGACCACGTGCTATATTGGCCGTGACAGTATCTGAGTTGTCAACAGTCATTGAAACAATGCCGGTACTTCTTTCCCTTGTTAAAACAGCAACATGAAATTCATCTTTTGAAGCATTTACCTCAACTTTTTTATCATCTTCCCCAATTATACCAATACCACCAATCAGCCTGTTATTTTTACCGATCAATAATCCAAAGTCTCTCTTATGAAGGTTTTCAAAGTCTCCCGGAGCATTACCATCAATCAAACCAACTCCTTCAAACCAGTCATCGGCTAAAATTGCATTAATCACGGCTTTCTTAACAATTGTGTTCAAAAACAATCTGAATTCTTGAACCTTTTGATGAACTGGAGATCCGGCAGCAGGTAGCAAATCTTTTACATCTCCATTACCGATTAAGAATTTCTGGTCAACCAACCATTGCCATATTTCAGCTGATAATGTTTTATTGATCCCACCGATTGAAACGAATTTTTCCTTTGAAATAGCTCGTTTTCTATTCTGATGGTCGAGCATGATATCCCTGACCTTTGTCTCCATCGTCTCATTGGGTGTGTCATAATATGAATCATCCAGCTCAAAATTAAAACCGGGTTGGTGTGGCCTAAACTTTTCGAGAACAATTCCACTATCATTAAAATATCCAACAGCTTTAAGATCGTCCCACATGTCTTTTGAAACAGATGGTGTAATACCAGCTATTTCACCAAAGGCGAATTCTGAAACCGGCATATATTCTTCGACATTGAGATCCCAATCTGCACGATAGACCACTATCATGGTGAAATCGTTTTCAACTAAACGTGGGAATGTAAGGCATGATTGGTAGAAATGAATTACCGGCAGCCTGGCTGGTAGATCGTCAACATAAACAGGCTGTTTATCGGTATTGTTTTGGATCGCCGAATAGTCATGTCCATTGACATCAAGCCATTGTGCAAC
>JANQGZ010000059.1:0-113782 GCA_028282825.1 SAR324 cluster bacterium | reverse complement strand
ATCGGTTATCGGTTATCGGTTATCGGTTATCGGTTATCGGTTATCGGTTATCGGAGCGAAGTGTCACTCCTTTTTCCAAAACATGTTTTGGATTTTATTGCCATATTGAGACAAAATAACACTCGCCTTTTTCCTGAGATCCCAAGTGTTTATAGAATCCAATGGCTTTATGGTTTTCTTCCCGGGTACTTAACCACGTCTGATTTTTTCTGCAACTATTTCCCAGACAATTTTCGATTTGGAATATCTTTCAACACAAAGCTCTTCGAGGGAGTGTATTTTCCAAGCGGTATTAAAAAGCTCGTTTACCGATTGTTGATCAAAAAAACTTTTTTGTAATCCGTTTACTCGAAAGACATTGGTCTCAATCGTATCATAACCGACAGAACCGTAATTCGTGTCGCTGGTTGAATTAAAGCGTGCAAAAAAAATCCCCCCTGATGCCAAACAGCGTTTAATATCATTAACTATTTTTTGAGTTTCCACTCTTTTAAAATAGTGAAGAGAGAGATTGGCGTTGATAACTTGAAAGCTGCTGCCGATAAAAGGGAGGCCATCACCGGCGTCCAATTGAATATATGGATTTTCAGGCATAGATTTTCTGCAACTAGCGATTGCTTCATCAGAAAGGTCAGCAGCGATGGTTAAGTATCCAAGATCTGTCAGGTACCTGGTATCCAAACCAATGCCACAGCCAATATCAAGAGCCATGGTCCGTTGCTTAGGCTGCAACAGATGTTTCCAACGATCCATCCAATCATCGTATTTTCTGCTAATAGCGTTCTTATTGGCATTTGAATACCTGGAGTTCCAGATAGATTGTGGTGTTTTCATTTCAACCCCTTAGGATGGATCCGGAAGATTCAATTCCCAGAACTCCTGATCAAAAGTTTGTCCATATTTTTGCATGTTTTTGGTTGATTCTGTCATTTGAAAACCCGTGGTTTTGTAGAGTTCACGTGCGTCTTGCAAGCAGCTGTATGTCTCCAGGCGCAACGTTTTGAAACCGGATGTTTTGCAATGTTCAATGATTTTGTTCATGAGAGTTTTTGCTATGCCCATTCCCCTATATTTGTTCAATACCAGCACAAAATTGGCAAACGCTGTTGCTTCCGTTAATTTTGAAACAGCCATGGATCCTGCTCGCTCACCATCCACTTCTGCAATCCAAAGTTTAAATCGAGCCCCAGGGTTATCACAAAGGGTGATTATTTTTCTTGCGATATCAATTTCAAACTGCTGATCAAAATGAAATTCACGGGAATAGATGTCTCCGTGATTGGAGATGATCCATCCATAATCACCCGGAATTGGATCTCTTAAAACGATATTTGCTTTTTTCATCTTATTTCAGCGGTTCAACTAAATGTTTCCTGTTTTCAGGAGCAGGGTAGTCTTCTGGCCAATATTCTGTTTGCTGAATGATGAGCCCGTTTTCTATAGTTGAAAATGTGATGGCTTTTGCCTGAACTACGCTGTCTGTTATCAAAACAACAGTAACGACTTTATTTCCGTCGCACACTATTTCTTCCAGGGTGAATTCCCATCTCCCATTGGCGGGGTACTCCGTGTTAATTGCGATAAAATTCGCTTTCCCTGTAATTCTTTCATGTGATTGCGGCCAATCAATAACTACCTGATCAGAAAACATCTCAGCAGCGTATGCAAAATCATTGCTCTGCATTCGGTTCCAATATTCTTTGACGATGTCGGCAGGATTCTGTTTCATCAATTTTTTGGTTTAAATTTAAAATCTGGTGCATGGAATATACTACTTTAATGGCAGGACGAGAAAATAATCAAGCACCTGGGATCATGAGAGACTTAACATGTGATCCGTATCGATACATAGACAATTGACGATCTTGAGTTTGCTACTTCAACATGTTACATATAGGAATATTGGCACCCAAGACAAGTCTTCACGCCCCCCTGACGACGATTCCCTTCATTCATTTTTAAAAGCGCCATGAAGGTAAAATTTTTCATTACCGTTTTTGTATTGGTATTTACCGGGATATCCGTGTGCTTACCGGCTAATACGGTACAGCAGGGGAAAGTCGCACTTGAAAATACAGTACAGCTTTATCCTTTGATTGGAAAATGGCGCTTTCAAACAGGCGATGATCTGAAATATGCCTCCGGCAACTTTGATGATTCATCGTGGGGTTGGGCCTCGATTCCGGGGGTTTGGAGCATGATGGGTATAGAATATACCGAACAGGCTTGGTACAGGTTGCGATTCACCCTCTCGAACAGGTTTGCAGAAATCCCTGTCGCTGTGCAGGTTCCGGTTATTTACGATGCACATGAGCTATATCTGAACGGGATATTCATAGGTGGAGCCGGCCTGATTGATTCTAATGGCACGGTCGTTAAGAAGGGAAGCCTGCCCGGAATCTACCAGATGCCAAAAAACCTGTTGAGAATGGATGAAGAAAATGTCTTGGCGTTGAGAGTTGCTGACGATGTGGGATGGGGTGGTGTTGCTAAAAGTGACTTCATGATCGGTCGTTACGAACTTCTGGATTTGCAATTTACCAAGTTTATTATCTGGAACAGCTCCCTGGTTTTTATTCTTATTTTTCTCGGAACATTTTTTTTGATGTTGTATCGGACTTACAGCAAGGAAAAGAACTTTCTGTATTTTTCCCTTCTAACATATATTCTGAGCACCTTGCTGTTTGGCTATTACTCCTTGCCATATCTATTGGTTGACAGGTTTTGGTTTGTGCACATCATCACAAATACCGGTGCACATTTGGCCATGGTGTTTTTGTTTAAGTTTGTCTATTCCTTTTATGGTTTCCGCAAAGACCTGATACTCAGATTCTTTACCTATAGCGGGTTTTTGATTGCTTTTCTGTTGATCAGTCCTTTTCACGTAACCCTTCTGAAATTCTATGCCCATATCATTTATAATATTGCCATTGTTATTGATGCTTTCGGTCTTCTGATTTTAGTTGTGCTGCTAATCAAAGGGATTGCGTTAAAAAGATATCAATCAAAAATTGTGGGCATCGGCAGTCTGGTAGCGTTTGCATGTGTGGCTAACGATATCGCGGGTTATTTTCTGGCTTTAGACAATCAACAATTGATGATGGAGGGGCTTGTCGTTTTTATGATCAGTATTTCCTTTGCTATGTTTATCCGCTATTCAAGGCTGGATAGCAGAATTGTGCATCCGGCACTTGATGAGTGATTAAAAAGGTCGCCTAATTCACGAGCTTCATTCCTTAATATTCGTGGTTGAGCTGTCGGACAAACTTCGTTGGTCCGACCTACAATTGAAAAAACCTGTTGCAAGTAATTTCAACACCTCATAGGTTGTTTCAGTCTTCAGTCTTCAGTCTTCAGTCTTCATTTTATTTCAATCGTCGTCATCATTCCGGATTCTGCGTGTTCGACAATATGGCAATGACTCATCCAGATCCCTTTGTCTTCCGGAACAAACCCAATCGTAACTGTTTCCTTGGGGCCTACCAGGACGGTATCCCTGGTGAATGGTTCCGGTGCAGATTTTCCGTTAATACTCAATACCCGGAAAAAGACTCCGTGAATATGCATGGGGTGCAGGTTATTGCTGCTGTTTTTGAAGGTGATTTTTACAGGTTGTCCTATTTTAAATTTGGCTTTATCAGCATCGGGCCAGAGTTTTTGATTCATGGCCCAGCCAATGCCGTATTTCCCCCCTCTAATCAGGTTCAGATCCCAGGTTTTGTTTACTTCCAGATTGGCAAACTTGTCGGCCGGAATAAAATCACTTAGCAAAGGAACTTCAAATGACGGGGTGGGTATCGCGGCGCCTTTCCTGACCGAAATCTTTCCCAGCTCAAACTCGTTTCGGGTAGCCCTGTCTTTGAGAAAGTAGGTCCTGCCTGCCGAGTCACTTGGAATGGTTATATCCAAATCCACCCGATTTCCGGGAGAGATGGGAAAATTCTCATAAGGAAATGGCTTGGAAACGGGTCTGCCATCTACCGCAATTACCTTTGGTGAAAGACCCGCCAAGGTGTGGGAGAATATTCTGGCATTGGCTCCGTTAATGAGTCTTAAGCGGATTCTTTCACCAGGAGAAACCTCCAATGTAGGCTTAAATTTACCATTGATCGTTATGGCATTTCCCCAGCGTCCATCATGCATCAAATCATGATGGGTATTAAAATGGGGAAATATGGTTCCATCCTTTTGCAAAAACCAGTCGTCAATCAACCAGACAATATCCCGGGACCAAGGTAGAGGATTTTTCTCATCAACGATCAGTGCTCCTTTCAGACCACGCTCCAGTTGCTCGCTGGTGTTTAAATGCGGATGGTACCAGAAAGTCCCGGCTTCTTTAAGATCAAGGCGATAGGTAAATGTTTCTCCCGGTTTTATAGGTTCCTGGGTAACCCCCGGTACTCCATCCATGGCGTTATCAATTCTTAAGCCGTGCCAGTGAACGGTAGTGGCCTCTTGCAGCTTATTTTGCACTTTGACTTCCAGGGTCGTGCCTTCTTTTCCCCTGAGGACAGGGCCAGGGATCTGGTTATTGTAACTCCAGACCGGTGTCTCTGTTTTAAAAAAGGGAAATTGATGCATGCTCGGTTGTGGTGTCAGTAGCAGAGGGGCAGCGAAAGCAGATGGGAAAAGGAAAAAAAGCAAAGTGCAAAAGGTCAGTGTGTATCTAAATACCATTACTCACTCCTGAGATACTTCAATTAGATAAGTTACCACTTCAATCTATTCTTCTTGAGATGCCAGCCAGATCTCTCACAATGCTCGCAGGGAAATAAACTGGTGGCTTTTTGTACTGCCTGGAAGTTCGAAAATTCCTCATCGCCATGTTTTTGCCATCGCGAGACGAAACAGTTGTGGCATTTAGTGTCAACAAACAAGCAGTATTGAAGATACAACAATCATATCTGTATTTTAGGAAGTCTCTTTTTCGGGTGTCAAGAAGACTATTTTTTTATTTTTTTTTGACTTAAATGAAATAAAAATGGATTTGGTGGTGTATGATAGAACCATCGTTGGGCAGAACACTAAATGAGGAGACATTTTGAAGACTGGATTTGAGAAAACAATTTTTGCACTGCTTTTTGCTTTCGTGGCAATGGCAGGCATCCCAGCAGCTATATTAAACGCCGAACCTCCGCCACCGGCCACCAAACATCAAGTCACTGTTTACCATGACCCATATTGAGGATGCTGCAAAGGATGGGGGGCCCATCTTAAGGAGCATGGATTTTCAGTGAAAATGGTTGAGACCAATAGTCCAAGAACCATAAAGCATATGTTTGGAATTCCATTTAGCATGAATTCCTGTCATACAGCCACCATTGGCAAATACTTCATAGAAGGCCATATTCCTGCCAATGACATTAAACGATTAATGAAGGAACAGCCTGATATTAAAGGCCTGATAGTACCCGGCATGCCGGGAGGTTCTCCAGGCATGGAAAGCGCGCCTTATCAGCCATACAACGTGTTAAGTATGGATAAAAAAGGTAATTATAAGGTTTTTTCGACTCACTAAATGAATGCTGTATCGCCGTCGATCGGCTAGACAGTGAAGGTGGATCAAGCGATCGCGGGTCCACCCCATGCGGATTTTAAACCATCCTAATAGTCCTTTCTCGAATTTGATTCCAACTATGCAAACAAATTAGGTTCTTACCGATAATCTGCGAAAATGCAGTTCATATTAATTGACCAGTACCCTACCCAGGTATACTATAAAGAAAAACATATGATTTTATAAGAAGGAGGAAATATGCATCCGGAACATGATGATCAAATTCCTGGTTTGAATCGAATCGAAGGGCAGATTAAGGGCATCAAGCGAATGATTGAAAATCGCAGGTATTGTGTGGATATCCTGACCCAGATGAAAGCTGCCAAAGCGGCTTTACACAAGGTGGAGCAGGAAGTCTTGAAGAAACACATGCAACACTGCTTAAAGCACGCTTTGGAAACTCAAAACGAATCTGAGATTCAGGAAAAAATCGACGAATTGATGTTGTTGTTAAGCAAGCGAATTTAAGAAAATGGAGAAATCGTATGAGTCTTGAGACAAAAACGCTGGATATCGAGGGTATGACCTGCGCTTCATGCGTGAGATCCGTGGAGGAAGCTGTCAAACAACAGGACGGCATCGAAAAGGCTTCCGTAAATTTGGCTTCAGAGAAATTGCAGGTCACCTTTGATAAAGATAAAACGACTTTGGATGCGATCATCACTGCAGTTGAAAAGCGGGGTTTTGGTGCGAGCCTTCCCATAGAAGGTATTACTAAATCGTTTGCTGTGGAAGGGATGACCTGTGCTTCCTGCGTGAAAAGAGTGGAAGACAGTATTAAAGAGTTGGAAGGTGTGGAATCATCCAGTGTGAATCTGGCAACGGAAAAAGCCCGGGTTACTTATAACCCCCGACAATTAAAAGAATCACAGATCGTAGAGGCCGTTGTTAAGGCGGGATATCGTTTGTCCAAAATAGAAGAAGATGCAGGTATCGATCAGGATGAGGCCAAAAAACTCAAAGAATTAAAATCCCAATATACCAGCCTGGTGGTTTCGATTTCCCTGGCCATACCCCTGATTTTTATTGCCATGGCAGAAATGGTAGGGGTATCTTTACCGGTATTTATCAGCCCGGAATACAATCCTGCGGCTTTTGCTCTCACGCAACTATTTTTAGTCTTACCAATTGTGTTTGCGGGCTCCCACTTCTATACCAAGGGATATCCGACTTTTTTTCGAGGGCATCCCAATATGGATTCATTAATCGCCATTGGTACCACGGCAGCCATTGGATATAGTGCGTGGAACACGGTATTGATTCTGATGGGAAATACCCAGCTGGTGATGAATCTGTATTATGAAACTGCCGGTGTGATTATCGCCTTGATTAAGGTGGGTAAATATATGGAATCGGTCAGTAAAAGCCGTACCTCCGGGGCCATTAAAGAATTGATGGGGTTGCAGCCAAAATCCGCCATTGTGATTCGGGATGGCAAAGAGACATCGATTCCTATTGAGGAAGTTCAACATGGAGACATTTTAATAGCCAAGCCTGGTGAAAAAATAGCAGTCGATGGCGAAGTTCTGGAAGGACGAACATCCATTGATGAATCGATGCTGACCGGTGAAAGTATGCCTGTTGAGAAAACCGCAGGCAGCAAAGTGGTCGGGGCCAGTATCAATCAAAATGGAGCGATACGCTACCGAGCGGAAAAAGTTGGAAAAGAAACTGCCCTGGCCCAGATTATCAAACTGGTGGAAGAAGCCCAGGGAAGCAAGGCTCCCATCGCCCGTATGGCGGATATTATTTCTGCTTATTTTGTGCCGGTTGTAATCGGCATTGCTATCCTCTCAGGTTTGGCATGGTTAATTGGAGGTGCCGGACTGACCTTTGCTCTCAAAATCTTTATTGCTGTCCTGGTGATTGCCTGTCCCTGTGCCCTTGGTTTGGCAACACCAACAGCCATTATGGTGGGAACGGGCCGGGGGGCTGCCCTTGGTGTGCTGATTAAGGGAGGTGAACCACTGGAGATTGCCAGCCGGATCAAAACAGTGGTTTTTGACAAGACAGGAACCATTACCGAGGGTAAGCCAAAAGTAACTGACGTCATTACCTATGATGACTGGCAGGAGGCTGATGTGCTTAAGATTGCAGCTTCAGCCGAAAAAGGTTCCGAACATTCGTTGGGGGCTGCCATCGTGGAGAAATATGAATCGGAACACAATCAATATCTTCCTGTTGAAGATTTTGAAGCAGTACCGGGTAGGGGTATAAAGGCAAGGGTAACCGAGAAAAACATTTTATTTGGAAATTTTGGTTTCATGTCCGAAAATGGTGTAGTGAAACACGATCTATCTGAAGCTGACAAACTTTCCAAAGAGGGAAAAACAGCCATGTATCTGGCCATTAATGGTAAACTGGCCGGAATCATAGCAGTAGCTGATGTTGTTAAGCCTGATAGTGCCAAAGCGATTAAGAAGCTACAGGAGATGGGAATAAAAATAGTGATGCTGACAGGCGATAATCAGTTGACTGCCCAGGCCATTGCCAGACAGGTGACTATTGATGAAGTCGTAGCCCAGGTGATGCCCGGAGATAAAGCCGAACAGGTCAAACAACTACAAAATCAAGGCCGGAAAGTGGCTATGGTAGGGGATGGAATTAATGACGCCCCGGCACTGGCCCAGTCTGATCTTGGTATTGCAATCGGTTCAGGAACAGACGTAGCCATGGAATCTGCCGGAATTGTCTTGATACAGAACAGCCTGGTGGGCGTGGTTACAGCGATCGAATTAAGCAAGGCAACCCTGGGAAATATCAAGCAAAACCTTTTTTGGGCCTTTGCTTATAACACTGCCGGAATACCCCTTGCAGCGGGTTTCTTCTTTTTGTTTGGAGGTCCGACTTTGAATCCCATGTTCGCAGCGGCAGCCATGGCCATGAGTTCGGTTTCGGTTGTGACCAACGCCCTGCGCTTAAAACGTTTTAAACCGACTGAGAGAATCGAATCTGCCAGTCAATCAACAGAACCACCTGTAAAGGAGGAAGCAATGAAAACTAAAATAGGAATTGACGGAATGAACTGCCAGCACTGTGTGAAAAGCGTAACTGAAAAGCTAAACAGTCTGGATGATATTTCGTCTGTAGTGGTCAATCTTGAAGAGAAGAATGCGTTGGTGGAGTCATCTGCTTCAGTGGATGAATCAGTGGTCACTAAGGCTATTACCGATGCTGGTTTTACTGTCACCGGAATTTCACCGCAATAGTTTTTTGGAACGACGCACTGTTCCCTATTTGAAGTTACAAGGAACAGTGCAATAAAAGGCAGGTTTCCTATAGTATTTTGACTTTTTTTACTGCTTTGGCAGGATTAGGTTAAAAACGCGGTGGATACTTAAAGCACTTTTCTTATCTCCTCGTATCGTTCTTTTGTAACCTGACCTTTGGAGGATCTTTCTGCCGGAATTGACAAGGCGTTATCGGTAGCCGCGGGATTTCTGCGCAAACCCAACAACCACTTTACTGCCGTAACCATCAGGAATACGATCATGATCATCAAATAACCATCATCCAGCCGTCACCCATAAATTCCAGGTAATACCCCCAGCCTTGATTCCAACCGTAACCGTGCGCAAGAGCGAGAATGGATACTGTTTTAGGTATTGCACCCCTGTCATTTCACCTATTTCAATACAAAGGATTATTTTTCAACGCTGTTGAAAAACTCGTATAATGATAATAGTGAATTAGAACTTTCTAAATCAGCATGAATAAAATACTATTAAACTTTTGGATATGGTTTAAAACTGCTTGGGTGAAGATCAATGCAAATGGTTTTTATGTGGATGATTAACAGTATAAAAAAGTTGCATATTGGACTGATTGCACTGTTTATTGTTTGTCTCAGCCCTCCATCTGTGTTTGGTGAACCAAAAGGTTCAAAAGATAATGCTGAAGCAGTTATATTGCAGCTCAAGTGGTTTCACCAGTTTCAATTTGCCGGATACTACATGGCAGTTGAGAAGGGATATTACAAGGACAACGGTCTTTTGGTTTTTATCAAGGAAGGGGGACCGAACACACTGGTTGATAAGGAAGTGCTTGAGGGAAGAGCGGATTATGGAGTCTTAGCTTCCGAGTTAATTGAGAAAAGACTAAACGGATCAGAGCTGGTCTTACTAGCGGCAATTATGCAGCATTCCATTCGAGCCCTGATTGTTCGGAGTGATTCGGAAATCTATTCACCGGCTGATTTGGTGGGTCGCACAACTATGCTTAACCTGAATGAACAAGCAGAATTCCTCGAAATGTTCAAGTTTGAGGGTATTAATCCAAAGGTTCTGATCATTATCCAAAAAGAAAAAGACGCCGTGGAACAACTGATAAATGGCAACATTGCTGCCATGAACGGCAGTATCGCTAATCAACCTTTTGTATTTAAAAAACGGGGAGTTGAGGTAAGATTGATAAGACCCATTACTTATGGGATCGATTTTTATGGGGATAGTCTGTTTACCTCGGAAGCTGAGGCCGGGAGTCATCCGGATCGTGTTGAACGTTTTATTTCTGCTAGTCTCCAAGGATGGGGATATGCTCTTGATAATATAGATGAAACTGTTCACGTGATCTGGTCTAAATACAACTCAGCCAAAAGCAAACAGCAACTGACATTCGAAGCGGAGGTCATTAAAAAGCAGATACTTCCTGATCTGGTCGATCTTGGGCATATTAATCCTCACAGAATCGAAAACATTGCTCATGCTTATCAAAACTTATCGGACACTGCAGATCCTTCCAATTTGAGGGGCTTTATCTTCACCCCAAAAAGTGCATCACTGGGTAAATGGTTTACCAGAATTTTAATTATCGGTGTTATTGTCGCTTGTCTCTTTACCATTAGTCTTGTGGTTTTATTCTTGTTTAATCAGCGTTTAAAAAGAGAGGTGGCAAAACAGACTGAGCAGCTGCTGTCAGCAAATCAGGAATTAAAAATGGAGATTTCAGAACGTAAGATTGCTGAACTTGCTGTAAGAGAAAGTGAAGAACGATTCAGGCAATTGGCAGAAAACATCAAAGAGGTATTTTGGATTGTATCACCGGACTGGACCGAGGTTTATTACATCAGTCCTGCCTATGAAGAACTTTGGGGTCTATCCTGCGAATCCTTATATAAGTCACCTTTTGGTTGGTTCGATTCTATTGTTGCCGAGGACAAAGTGGCGATTACTACATTCCTTAAGGAAAAGCGAGGTGGTGACTTGAAGCGAATTGAATTTCCTGATTATTGGATTAATCGACCAGACGGTTCAAAAAGATGTATCAGGGCTCGTGGATTCGGTGTTACTGATCATAATGGAGAGGTTTATAGAATCGCAGGAATAGCTGAAGATATAACCCATAGGAAAAAAATAGAAATTGAGCTCAAGAAATTGAACCGGGGATTGGAAAACAGGGTAAAAGAAAGAACAATACAACTAACGGAATCCAATAAACAATTAAAGAGTGAAATCCAATTCAGGAAACTGGTGGAAGAAAAACTGGTCTATGCAAAAGAGTTGTCTGAAGCTGCAAACGCAGCAAAAAGTGAATTTTTGGCAAACATCTCTCACGAACTCAGAAATCCTATGCACCAGATAATTAACTTTTCAAAGTATGGGGTCTCAAAATTTGATCAAGCAGAGGATAGTAAAAAATTGCACTACTTTAGGCAGATAAATAAATCAGCTTCAAAATTAATGGTCCTGCTGAACGACCTTTTGGATCTCTCAAAGCTGGAAGCTGGCAAAATGGAATTTAGAAAAGGAAAATTTGACCTTAAGAAAACTGTCCAGGAAGTGATGGATGAATTTGGACCGATAATAGAAGACAAACATTTGCAGCTAAGCATGGACTTGCCCCGGGAACCGATAGTTTTAACTTATGATGAATTCCGAATTTCCCAGGTGATTCGCAATCTAATCTCCAACGCTGTTAAATTTACAGAGAAAAACAAAACAATCAGGGTAGGATTGCAAAAGGAAAAGACTGAGAAGTCTTTGAAAAGACCAGTCGAACAGGTTAATTTCTTTATCGCAGACCAGGGAATTGGCATCCCGAAAGATGAGTTGGACTCTGTATTTGATAAGTTTACTCAAAGCTCAAAAACAAAAACCGGTGCTGGTGGAACAGGCCTTGGCCTTGCGATCTGCAAAGAAATTATTAAGGAGCACCAGGGTAACATTTGGGCGGAAAGTCTTGAAGAAAAAGGGGCCGTCTTTAAGGTGTCGCTTCCGGTTATTTAGGTTGCAATTTGGGCAGGAAACCGGCTTCCGGCAATCCGGATCGAAAACAGACTGTTCTGAATGTTTCATAGATGCTGGTTCCTGTGGACATCTTCACCTGAATCGTATTCAGTCCAACTTCTGCATTGGTCAATTACAACTACATTCTGAAGGTACTTTCAGATTCGTTCGGTTTTGGCTGGGATCTTTTTGGCACAGCATCCTTTCCATTCAAACCTTTTTATCCCCAGTGGGTACCTCTAATTCAAGGGTTGCTTCTGTTGACCGGTTTGTATCTCGGTATCGACAGGGGTATCAAAGCCCTGGGCTCTGTTGTAACCAGTGTCCGCGAGAGGATATTGGTTTTAATACCAACTGCTGTTTTTGCCTGATGCACTGTGATAACGTTGCTGAAGCTTTATATGGGTTAAGGTGCGTTGTGGGCTGTCGAGATCCTTACCCATCCTACAATTCTATAGTAGGTTGGGCCAACGAAGTTTGCCCAACATGGGTTGTAATATGGGAAAGTTGGGCAGGCTTTGTCGTCCCATCCTACAGTATATCGAAAGGATTTGAATCAAAAATAAATAGCTACAGATTATGTTCATCCAGGGTCTGTTGCAGGATTTCGCGGGTGATATATTTTTTTTCAATCAGAATTTCTCCAAGTTTTTTGGATTTTTCCTGCCTTTTTGGAATCAGCACGCTAAACACAGCGCCACCCCCGGGATTGTGCTTTGCCCAGATGTTTCCTCCATGATCGGAGATGATCTGCCTACAGATCGGGAGTCCTAATCCGGTACCTCCAGCACCGGTGTTGCTTCTGCTGCTTTGCATAAACTTGTCAAACACCAATGTGAGTTCGTCATCGGGAATGCCCATGCCGTTGTCACTGACCGATAACACCAGTTTATCTTCCTTGTTTTCAATGTGGATGATGATCTCCCCACCTGCTTTTGAAAATTTTATTGCGTTGGAAAGCAGGTTTTGGATCACCTGCATAATTCGATTGCTATCCGCAACAAAAGTATCATCGAATTCCGGATTACCGAAACTTACTTTCAGTCCTTTTTCTTCAATCAGAACAGCGCATTCCTTAATGATGGTATTTACCAGGTTGGAAAGCGATATCTTTTCGAAAATATATTTGAGTTTTCCCGATTCCAGTTTGGCAAGATCCAATAAATCGTTAATTAGGGCCAAAAGCCTGTTACCGCAAGACTGGATTTCCAAAAAGTATCCTAAAATCGACTCTTGTTGAGTGGAACTGGCCTTTTGCAACTTATCGAGACCAAAACTGGAAAAACCAAGAATTCCGTGTATGGGAGTTCTCAGCTCGTGACTCATGTTGGCCAGAAACTCCGATTTGGCGCTGTTGGCTTCTTCCGCCTGGCTTTTTGCAGTGACTAGTTTCTGTTCCGCCTGTTTTCTATTCTCAATTTCTGCTTTGAGTTCCTGGTTGGTTTCAGAAAGCTCTTTGGTTCTTTCTTGAACCCTAAGATCCAATTCCTGATTGGCATTTTTTAAATCACATTCGACTTTCTTTCTGGCTGCGGCCGCCGAACCAGCTTTGATAATCACCACTATTGTCACCACAAAAAGCAGCAGGGAAATCAAAAAAGAGCTATAGGAAAAATTCTTGAGCAGAGAGTCCAGGCTCTCTTTTCGCTCGGTGATGTCGTAATGTATCTCGAATGTGCCCAGAAACCGATCGTTTTTCATGATCGGTGCATATATCTCTACGATATCGAAGTGGGAGGGCTCTCCCTCCGTGGTTTGCATGCCTTTGGTTATGATTTTTGAATGCAAGTTTCCCTTAACGACAGTCTCAAAAAAATAATGGCTTTTGTTTTTATCACCAATTTCTTTTTGCACCGTTGAGAAGACAACCTCACCTGAGGAAGAGAGAATCTTAAGCTTGGTGAGCTGAAAACTGTCTTTTATCTGCATGGCTTTATACACCGGGGCTGGATCGATGGTCATCTGATCCGAGTCGGTTAAATCATCCATCAATTCGGCAGAAAGATACTCAGCTGTGTGGACAGCTGTTTTCTCCACACTGGTAGCCAGGAATTCTGTAAAGGAAGGATAAACGAAAAACAGGTTGTAGATGGGATAAACAATGATGGCGATCAGGCATAGAAGAAACATCTCAAGTAACATCGATTCGCCAGCTATATTCCGAAAAATCGATTTTATTTTGGCATTCATAATTGGATCGGCAATGGTATTAGCTCATTTGAATCTAAAAGCAAGCGGGTCTGAAAATGGAGTTATATCCCGCAGTGTAACAAACTTCGCTTCTGTTGCCAATCATTATTAAAAAAGCCAGTCCTAAATGGTATGCATATAATCTCCTTTTTTAATATCGTATTTTTTCATTCGTTTCCAAACTGTTACACGGCTTACACCCAGAATTTCAGCGGCTTTGGACTGATTTCCCTGCACCTGCCGCAGGGTTTTGACCAGAATCGACCTGGGGGTTTGTTCGCTGGTTTCTAACTGAGAATCTGCAGGACGATAGGAATCTCCATCCTTAATCTTTGCAGGCAAATGTTCCACGTCGATTCGTTCTCCCTGGCAAAGCACAAAAGCATATTCAATGGCATTACGGATCTCTCGAACATTGCCAGGCCAGGAGTATTCGCACATCAATTTCAAGGCATCACCGGTAAGCCCTTTTATGGAGCGCTGTCCGCTTTTGATATGCTGATCAATATAGTTTTGAAGAATTATGGGGATGTCCTCTTTTCTTTCAGATACCGCAGGACAATGAATTGGAAAAACATTAATTCTGAAATAAAAGTCTTCCCTGAAAACACCCTGGTCAACCAATGCTTCAAGATTTTTATTAGTGGCGGTAATGATCCTTACATCAACAGGAATAGAGCGATTATCCCCGACTCTTTCGATCTCTTTTTCTTCTAAGACTCGCAAAAGTTTCACCTGGGTTGACAGGGAGATGTCCCCGATTTCGTCCAGAAAAAGGGTTCCCTCATTAGCTGCTTCGAATCTTCCAATGCGGGTTTGATCAGCCCCGGTAAATGCGCCCTTGACATGACCGAAAAGTTCGCTTTCCAGCAGGTTGTCGTTGAGAGCTGCACAATTGACCTTCACAAAGGGTTTACCGGCTCTTGCGCCGGCTTCGTGAACGGCCCTGGCGACTAATTCTTTACCGGTGCCGCTCTTACCGTTGATCATCACCGGAGCGGCAGTTTGGGCTACGTTTTCGATGAGTTCAAAAAGTTTCTGCATCTCTTTAGATTTACCGATCAACCCATGATAACTGCTATCGAGGGAGAATTGCCTGCGCAGGTCTTTAATTTCATTCTGTTGTTTAATTTGTTTGGAGATATCGGTCATTATTTCCAGTGCACCAATTACCTTACCATCCCTGTCCTTTAACACTGAAGCGTTTTTAAGTACAGTGATCGTCTTTTTCTGCTTGGTTTCCACATAACATTCTTTGGCTTGTATTCGTCCTTCCTTATATAAACTGCACCAGTCACCATCGTGCATTTCATTAAAAATCTTACACCCGCTGCAATTTAATATCTGGCACGATTGCCCAATCAACTCGTCAGGTTCGTAACCCAGCATCTGTAATGCTGCCGGATTCAGATCCAGAATATTTCCCTTGGGATCAACGATGATAAGTCCATCTTGCATGATATCAAGTATGGCGCTGCCATATTCCGATTTATCCATTTGATTTTTCATAATTGGATCGGTGTTTATTGTTAAAAAGTCGTTCTGCCCGGCCTGTTTCACCGGTGAAAGACCGTTGGTTGATAGGCAACGTGTTGCCATGCTCACCCACCAAGGTAGATCAACTGCCCTTTTAGATTGATGGGTTGCAGTGTTTAAATGCGACAACAAGTGTTTGCAGTGTTAAGTTTTGATTAACAGTGTTAATGCCAGGTTAACATATTTTGATAACGCCTTCAATTAACATCCAAAATCTTTTTTAACATACTATATCCAAAGGATTATTAACTATTTTTTATGTTTTTCCGATAAACCGATCGGTTTTCAAATTAACAGTGTAATCAATTCGTTAAATATCGATTATCGCTGTTAACCAAGTGTTAATCCAGTTAACACTTTTTCTCGGTTTTTTCTTGTGTTTTTGATAATAAAATCATAAAAAACAGATACTTAGAAAGTTAATACCCCACTGGCATGTTAGCTGCAAAATAAGCACCAACTTATTTTAAATATACAGTTTTCGAGTGAGATGATTTTAAAAAAACAAATAACTAGCTCAAACTGTTGCCTGGAACAACGATGTTAACACGAGGAATTATGAAACGAATACTTCGATTATCAATTGCCACCCTGGTGATCTCCACGATGCTGGCCCAAACTCTTTACGCTAAGAAACCTAATGCAAGAAAGGGCAAGTATCTATTCCGAAAGCATTGCCGAACCTGCCACAGCGAGCAAGGCGAAGCAAAAGAACTAAGTCCAATCAGCAAAACCCAGGCGGAGTGGACAGCAATTTTTAAAGATGGAGAATTCAAGCAATTAACATGCAACGGCGCCTGGGCAAAGCTAAAAGAAAAAGATCTGGTTGATACCTATGCTTATATGCATAACCACGCATACGATTCTCCTTCTCCTCTTAAATGTAAGTAACCAATTCCTTATTCCGGTCTGGAGAACATATGGTTTCAGAATTAAAAACCCCAATTTCGCGACGTAGCTTCATTAAGTGGACCAGCGTTGCATCCACTACTATCGCGGCGACAGGAACTGCCCCTGTTTTACGAGCCCTGGCTGATGATAAAAAACCCTACAACCCTACTAATCGTTCTGCCTATTCCGCATGCGATATGTGTATGAATAAATGTGGGTTAATCGCCCGGGTGGAAAATGAGGTGATCACCAAACTTGATCCCAACCCAAAATTTCTGAAATCAAGAGGGATGCTATGTGCCAGGGGGAATGCGGGCATTAACCGTGTTTACGACCCCGACCGCCTGAAATATCCACTGCTTCGCAAAGGTAAAAGAGGTGAGGGGAAATGGGAACGAATCTCCTGGGATAAGGCCTATTCTATATTAGCTGAGAATCTGCAGACTATTGCCGATAAATATACCCGTTGCGGTGTTTTATTCACTCCCGGGTCGGATATGCAATCAACCTTTGTTCACTGGTTTGCGGAGGTGTTCGGAAGCTATAACATCACCACCCATGAATCCAACTGTCTGATCAGTCGCAACAGGGCATTTTTAGATACCTATGGCGAAGTTCCATTTGCCGATGTTCTCAACACCAATTATGTAATCATGGCCGGCTCCAACCGGTTTGAAGCATTTGTGACGCCAGACAGTATCGATTTGATGACCGCCAAACAAAGGGGTTGTAAACTGGTGGTACTCGATCCTCGCTATACAAAATCTGCAGCCCTGGCTGATGAGTGGTTTGCCATTAAACCAGGTACTGACATGGCCTTTTTCCTGGCTGTGGCTCATGTGATTATCACGGAAAAACTGTTCGACGCTAATTATGCCGCAGAAAAGTTGTACGGTCTGGATGAGCTCAAACAGCACGTCAAGCAATACACACCTGAATGGGCAGAGAAAGAATGCGACATTCCGGCACAAGACATCAGGAGAATTGCCAGGGAACTTGCCAAGGCAGCGCCGGAAGCCATTGTTTACCCGGGCCGCAGGAGCTCGGATTACCTGGATTCCACCCAGATTCGACGGTCCATGGCGATTGTGAATGCCATTCTGGGTAACTGGGATAGGCCGGGAGGACTGACTGCTACCAGGCAGGTCGGTTTGGCAGGTCCCGAATTGGAAGAACCTCCTTTTTATGAGGACAACCCGGATGACCGAATAGATGCGGAAATGGCGCCGATCATGTTTGATGAGGAAGGGTCGTTCAAACATGTCCGGGATGCTGTCATCAAACAGGAACCTTATCCGGTTAAAGGATGGTTTTTGTATAAGTTCAATCCCATGCAGACCGGAGCCAACAGGCAGAAGACCATCGAAATGATCAACAAGCTGGATTTTGTCGCCTGTGTGGATATTGCCATGAGCGATACAGCCTGGTTTGCCGATCTTGTCTTACCTTCTTCGAGCTACCTGGAAAGACAAGATCCGGCAAGCGGTCTCCAGGGATCATCGGCCTGTGCTTGTGTAGTAACCAGAGATCCCGTTATTCAACCCTTATTTGAATCCAAACCCGTATTCGACATCCTCAAAGAAACGGCAAAAAGAATGGAGTTGGGCGAGTATTTTAACTTCACTGTTGAAGAATATCGCAAACAACAATTGCGTAAGCTTCCTCATGCTGAACAGGCATTGAAAGAAGACGGTGTATACTACAATCCCAGCAAGCTTTACGGCATTTATGAGGGAAAGATTTACAAGACCCGGTCTAAAAAGATTGAACTTTACAACAGCCGTTATGCTGATATGGATATCGATCCATTGCCCGTATATCGACCTCCCAGGCGGGGATCTGATAATCAGTTCAGGGTGGTGATCGGCAGAAATGCTTATTTTACCCACGGCAGCACCTCCAACTATGAGTTGTTGAATGAATTCATGCCCGAAAATGTGCTGTGGATGCATCCCAAACCTGCCGGAAAACTCGGGATCAAGGAAGGAGATTTGGTTGAAGTCAGCAGTTCAGTCGGTAAAGCCAGGTTAAAAGCCACATTTAAACACGGTATTCGAGCCGATACGGTTTACATGGAAAGCGGCTACGGCGTGATCTCGAAAGGACTTTCCCAAATACAGGATAAGGGGGCTTGCGTGGTTGAATTATTGGAGGACCATGCAGATGAATTGACCGGAAACATGGCCATGCACGAAACCTTTGTCGATGTGAAAAAGATAGGAGTGATATGAAAAAACAATTATCAATGGTGATCGATTCCTCAAAATGCATCGACTGCAAAGCTTGTGTGGTTGCCTGTAAAGTGCAGAATAATGTACCGCGAGGATATTCCAGAATTTGGGTCAAGCAGTCGGAACCTGATTTTTCAGACCCGGAGTGGATGAGTAAAAACAAAACCGCTCACTATCAGCCGGGAGCCTGTATGCATTGCGATTCTCCTACTTGTGTGGATGCCTGCCCCTCGGGAGGGACCTATAAAGATTCTGTTGATGGCGCTGTTAAAGTGATCGAAAAACTCTGCATTGGTTGTTCCAGTTGCATAGAAGCTTGTCCTTACGATGCCAGGTATCGCCATCCTGTAAAAAACGTAGTGGATAAATGTGATTATTGCAGCACCAAGCAACCCGCAGACAGCCTGCCCGCCTGTGTTGAAACCTGCCCCACCAAGGCAAGGGTGTTCGGGGATATCAATGATCCAAGCAGCGAAGCCGGAAAGCTGTTTAATAAGAATAAAACAGTACAGGTGATTAACCAGAAGTCCAATACCAATCCCCAGATGCATTACATCAATCAAACAGAACCGATGGACTGGCCGGTTGAAATCAGGTCCCCGGCACCCATCAGGCTGTGGGAAAACGTGGCTAAGCCTGTTGTCTGGGCTGCTACCGGAATTAATGTCTTTGCCGTCGCCACCATGTTGGGACGGCAGTTTTTAGATCGAAAAGCAAAAGTTGCCAAGGAGACTGGCGAAACGTCGGAGGAACATCATGAGCGATAAAATGATTCAACGTCATACTAAACCAGCGATTTTTATCCACTGGTTTAACGCTGTTTGCTGGCTGCTTCTGCTGGCCACGGGACTGGGATTGATTAATAATCCGGCTTTGTCTCCTGTCGGGATGTGGTGGCCAACCACCTTGCAAAATCTTATAGGGGGAGGAGAACTGCTTTTTATACATGTGGCGATTGGTATAATCTGGATGGTTGGTTATCTGGTTTTTATTTTGATGAATCCAAAAGAGCATTTGTTCAAATACACCAGGGAGATTTTGACTGTTTCACCAGTGCGGGATCTAAGCTGGTTGTTCAAGAAAATGGTGATTCTGACCCTGGGTGAAAAGATGCTTAAACGCTTTGGTATGGATAGTAAATTACCGGAACAGGGATTTTATAATTTCGGACAAAAGTTTTTTGCCATTCCTGCCACTTTTGGTGGCGTTGTGATCGCTGTAACCGGAATTATCATGACTTTGTCCAAATTCATGTATGTATACACGGCACTGGTGCAGTGGTCCATCCTGATTCATTTCATTGTCGTAGGGCTGGTTTTTGCCGGGTTGCTGATCCATATTTATATGGCTGCCTTGTTAAAGGAGGAACGACCGGCTTTTTTCTCCATGTTTTCAGGGGAGATCCCGGAGTCATTTGCCAAGCATCACAACAAGCTCTGGTATGAGGAGCAGATGGAGCTTAAGAATTGAAAACTCTTATGAAAACAACAAGGAAAACAATTGGGCATCAGACAAGGCTCAATATCATTTAGATAAGACTATTAATTGATCAGAATCTAGATTGCAGCAGATAACAGACGGTAGGGCGGCCCTACGTGGCCGCCGGAGGATTGGATTGGGAGAATGAACAAAAAACGTTAAATGAGTTTGTCCGTATAAATTTAAGTTTATGCAGGGTTTCTCAGGTTTTTGTATTACTTGAGCTTATCGCGGGGTCGTAGCCCCGCCCTACCATTCGTTACCAGTATTTATACGAATATCGCCTAATCAAGTCGACTTTGCGATCAAGTCAAGGGTGACTGAGTGTCAATCAATCTTTGAAGATTTTTAGCTTTCACAATTGCAATTTTAATAAGTCTTGCCTGATTTGCCGTGTTTTTGAACAGGGAAAAGTAAATGAAAACAGCTGTTTCTCTTTTTATCGCAGGATTGATGCTGTCGTTGTTGCCTCTGTTTGCTGTGGAGGAATCTGGCTCTTGGTGGCAGAAGGCTGAGAAGGAAGCGAAGGATAACGGATACACCGTCTTGAAACTGTCGCAGGTTAAATCGCTGCTCAATGGCACCCGGGAGGTGCTATTGCTTGATGTCAGGCCGCATTATGAGTTTGCGATGGGGCATTTGCCCAATGCCGTGAATATGGAGTTTCACCTGGGCGATCGAATGAAGCTCGATTCGGATAGAAAAGCTGCATACCGAAAATTATTAGGTGCGGACAAACACAGGAAAGTACTTATTTATTGTAGAAGCTATACCTGAATCCGAAGTGCTATCGCAGCACGCTGGGCCGTGAGCCTGGGATACAGCAACATATCCAGAATACCGCTTGGTTATCAAGGCTGGCATAGAACAAATCTGTCAATACAATTTGATGACGAACCTGAACCATTATCCGCAGGGGATATCTTTCCAAAGTGTAATCTTAGCCTGCTGAAACCGTTGAAAGATGCAACTTACCTGGGGATAGAAATTTCGTCAAAAACTGTTCGTATGATAGATATACCTGCCGACTACATTTACGTGGAAATCTACAATGAACGTTGTTCTGGCTGTGTCGAAGAGATTAAAAACTATAAGGTTCTATATGAAAATTTTAATAAAAACAGTGAATTATCTACTAGAATCAAAATCATAGGTATTGGGGCCGGCAGCAAAAGTCGTAACGTTGCCAGGTTCAGGAAAACATACGAGATACCTTTTCCATTATTTGCGGACTCTAATTGGAAGCTGTTTGAATGCCTGGGCAGTCCGGCATTACCGACCTCCTACCTGATCAAGCGAATTGGCGATGATCAAAGACAGATTGTATTTGTCCAGAGTGATCACATCGAAGATATTAACAGTCTTATGCGTAGAATTAGCGGAATGTTGTTGAAGAACTGAGTCAATCATTTTTCAAAAACGAATCACTATGAATGGTTGGGCCGATGATTCATATGAGCTTCGTTTTTACCAAAGACCGGGCTATCTGGTCTGTTAATCAACATAGGAAGGGCTGAACCCTTTTCTTACATTTTAGGAGATAAGATGAGATCCTCGAAAATGTTTCAATGGATACCCCTTTTAATTGCACTGGTGGCATTTATCGGGGTTGGATGTACACCCACCACTCAAACCAAAGCCAAGAAATTTAAGCAGTATCCACACATTGTTGACGTCGAATTTGTGAAGCCATATGCGAAAATTCCGGCTCCCAAAGGCGCGATGCTGATTGATTCCCGCCCAAAAAGAGTTAAATTTGACAAGGGACATATTCCAAACTCAATAAGCATTCCCAACAGCAAGTTTGACAAGATGGTGGACAAACTTCCCAAGGACAAGAATACCTTGTTGGTCTTTTATTGTGGCGGATTCCATTGCAGCCTGAGCCATAAGTCAGCTTTTAAGGCGGAAAAGCTTGGTTACAAAAATGTTAAGGTTTATGCGGCCGGATATCCGGATTGGATGAAACAGAAGGGAGCCTACCCAACAGTTTCAGTTGATTATATGAAATCACAAATTGTGAAAAATGCCGACATGGTGATCATTGATTCCAGGCCGAAAAGAACCAAGTTTGACAAAGGGCACATGCCAAATGCTATTAGTATTCCTGATTCCAGCTTTGCAAAAATGACCGGCAAACTGCCCAAGGATAAAAATAAACAACTGGTCTTCTACTGCGGAGGATTCCATTGCAAGCTGAGTCACAAGTCAGCAGCCAAAGCAATTGCAATGGGCTATAACAATGTCAAGGTGTTTGCTGCCGGTTATCCCGCCTGGAAAAAGGCGGTTGGTTCCACCAAAGTGCAAGCGGGTGGAGAGGAAGGCACTATTCAGATCTCTCAATTCATAGAAATTATTGAGAAAAACCCGGATAGTATCATGCTGATTGACGTGCGTGATCCGGATGAATTTGCTGCCGGTCATCTTCCTACTGCTATCAATATACCGACCGATCAGCTCGAAGCAAAGATACCAACATTGCAGTCAGCCATTCCGATTGTTTTTGTGTGCGCCACAGGTGCCAGAAGTGGTGAAGCGTTTTATATGGTGCAGGACCTGCGACCCAGTTTGAAGAAGGTTTATTATCTGGAAGCAGAAGTGACCTACAACGACGATAAAACTTATAAAATCGCAGCTACTCCGTAAACGGAAGGGAAACAGGGAGGTTGGGTCACGATTTAATAAAGCGGAGACGCTGCATGTAATCCGTTATGTTTTTGCTGCCGGCCCTTTCCATGTTTTTGTCATCCTGAATGCAAAAGTTGAAGCCCCGGGTTTCAATTTGGTTCTGCCGGTGCCCCCCGAATGATCCATCTTTTCATTCAGGGTGACAATCCATCCAATTTCTGCTGTTCCGGTGTCGTCTACTCTCCAAGATGTTTCAATACTTTATCCAGAATACTTGCAAAAGGAGAGTAGATCAGGGGAGTGTCCGCTTTTCTTAAGCGCATGGCAAAGTCACCAACCCAACCTTTTAATTGCTCGTTAACAAACCTTTTTGCTTCATTAATTCTCTTCTCGTCTTCCTCTTCCCAACCTTTTTTTAGCACAAAGTACAAGTATTCCAATTCGATTGATAGATGGTCTGCAGGTTCGTTATGACATGTTGTCAAAGACAGGCCTTGCTGTTCAAACAGCTCTTTCATTCCGACCGAGGAGGTTCCCATTAATCCGGAACTGCCCGGCAAATAACCGGATTGATACAAAGGAACCTGCAGTCCTTCCTTGGCATTAACAAATAAGGCCACATAGGCAATGTTCAATTCGCTGTGCAAATCGTCAGCAGAATCAAAAGTTTCTTTGATGCGATTCATTTCATCGATTTCAGAGTCAATAGTTCCATCTACAAATTCATTCAACTCTTTAAGAAAATCAGACAAACCATCATCCCACAAAGTCTGGGTAAACTGTGCATCGACGCCCCAAAACACCCGGGACATGAGATCAATGGTTTCAAGAATCAATGCTTTTTGGTCTTCAGTCATTATTTTTATGGCTTTTGGTAGCTGGCGACCAGCTTCAATCCTATGAACAGCATATAAAAGCTATCAGCCGTCAGCATTTAGCTTGAATTGTGTAATAAAATTTAAAAAAGGAAAGCGAAGCTTTCACAATGGTTGCGACTTAACATAAAGCTAAAACATTTCAATAAAATAAATTTTAATACTTACTACACCAATGTCAATTGTCCTTTTATTATAAGAATAGTGCACATTATGTAATGACAAATTTATCTTACAGGCTGCTTAAAATGTGTTATATGTAGTAACAAAAAACCTCTACTCCGATAATACTGATTCACCGGTTTCTCATATCGCAGGTATTGGGTCCGCAACTATGGTCCCAAAGGAGAAAGTTATGAAATTATCATATTTGACAGCCCATGCTTGTTTGCTACTATTCCTGGTGTGTCCGACCTTTCCGGAACTAAATGCAGGTTCCACGCTTGAAAAAGGGCCAGCAGTTCAGTCAGGCTTGCAGGCGTCATTGAACTCGCGAATTTCTACTAATACTCCCTTAAAAAGGGAAGCGACGGGATTTGAATCTCCCGACTATAGGATTCTACCCATTCACATTGATACTGTTGAAGAAAACAAGCTATGTATTTCCAAGGATCGACTCAAGAATCGAGTTGAAATAAGGCTCCTTCAACATGGTATTACTCCCCATCCTGAGTTTATTGATGACGATTTTCCACGATTGAGACTATCAATTCAATTAGAAGATGCAGCCTTTATGATGAACCTGGAGTTAGGCAGGTTATCATTGTTTAAGAGTGGTGCGGACTATTACCAAAAACATGCAATCATGTGGACAGAGCAAATAATGGGGCCCCATGAGCATGATATGGATAGAATCTTTGATTCCCTTGATTACTTGCTTTCCAGCTTCCTTGAACAGTATTTATCTGCTAATCACCCGGGGTTGGATTAAACACTTTTTAAAGGGAAGCGGCACAAATCCATTTTCTTGTCTACTGAATTTATGGGCATCAAAATATCGTTTTAAACTACTGAAAAATAAACATTTTTTAGTTGATTTTTTCAGCGTTTTATATCAGGTCAACTCCTCGAAAACATTTTTAAACACCTGATTAAACACCTGTTAAATATTAAACAGTATATTTAAACAGGTGCTCTATTTGAAACTCCATCCGTATATTTTTCCTTTTATTTACAGAGATATATAACACGACCAATTGAATCCCGCAGAGGCATGTGCATTGCAGAGTAGCGGTTATCAATAGTTAATGCTGACTATTGAACATTCGATTCAACTCATTGAACGATCCATACCAGTGGGTTTTGATGTTGTAAATTACGATCAGACGGAGTTTTTATGTTTAAGCAATTCTCGTTTGGGGTCTTTTCGTTTGTGTTATCGATAGCTCTTTTGCTAGGACAACCAGCCGTAGCGGATTCCAAAAAGCCAATAATTCTAAAATCTTGTAAGCAATGCCATGAGGAAGAGCCGGGGTATTTAAGGGGGAGGTTGAAATCAGTTTCGCGTAAAGCGAAAACATTTCAAGTATTCATGGGTTCTACCAGTTGGCAGCTGACCTTTGACAACAATACTGAGCTTAATGGCGCTAAAAAGGTCAATAAAATCGGTAAAAACAAAGAGATTGGGGTTGCCTTTGAGCAAAGAGGCAAGGTTCTCGTAGCGACAGCTATTGATGTCAAGCAACCCGCAGATATTCCTCAGTCCTGGGTGATCAATACCGAAGAAATGACCAGGCTGGTTGCCATGGGACCAAAAGCAGGTAATTTCTCGCTGTACGATGCCCGACCTGGAAAGGTATTTCATGAAGCACATATTCCTGGTGCTATCTCAAATTACGATGCTCACTTTGATAAAAATCTGAATAAGCTTCCAAAAAACAAAAACCGGCTGCTTATCTTCTATTGCGGAGGGCCTACCTGACACCTCAGTCCATCTTCTGCTAGGAAAGCAGAACAGAAAGGTTATAAAAATGTTAAAGTGTTTAGAGGTGGATTGCCCTTTTGGAAGAAAGCAAAGAACATCGTTCATACCTCACCAGTCTACTTGAAACAGTCAATGTCCAAGAAAATTCCTGTTGTGATCATTGATCTCAGAGAGGCCTCTGTTGCAAGACAATCACACATCCAAGGTGCGATTTCGATACCAGCAGGACAGTTGGTAAACTATCAGGCAAAGTTCCCTAAAATCAAAAGTGCCCCCATTGTACTTTATGCTGAGAACACTGCCGTTGCGGAACGAGCATTTAAAGTCGTAAGGGGCTGGGGATACTCGAAAACGGCCGTATTGAAAGATAACTTTAATGGTTGGGTGCAGGCGAAAGGTCTGGTATCAAAAGGTTCGCTAACCAGTGAAATTGTCTATATACCCAAACCGGTGCCTGGTGAAATCAATGCCAGGAAGTTTGCCGCAATTGCTTCAAAACTTCCGTCTGACGTTTTTATCCTTGATGCCAGGGATGTCGATGAAACAAAAACAGGTATGCTGAAGGGTGCGGTGAATATTCCTACGCAGGATATCATCTATCGCCTGAACGAAATACCTAGAAACAAAAAGATCATTATCCATTGTAAAACAGGAACCAGGGCTTCAATGGCATATGAAACCCTGAAACAGAATGGTTATAAGGTGGAATTTTTAAACAAGAAGATCAAGATAGATGCCAACGGTAGTTTTAAGATTGGTTCCTGATAGGTCATATGTTTTTTTATAGGTCAGGTGGTGAGTAACATTGCCACTTGATCTTGTTGGTGATTCAAAAAGACTTTCAAAGACAAGGCTTTTTTGAAAACCTGCCGGTGAATGTTCAAATTGACTCTAGATTTGGACGATCTTATCGATATCAATTCCAAATTTCTTCATTCTATTCCACACGGTCACCCTGTTGATACCCAATATTTTTGCGGCTCTGGATTGGTTGCCATTTGTCTTCTTCAGAGCATCAATGAGGTCAAGTTTGATCTGGGGAACGCCTTCGTTGAGGGAATTAAATTCGGGTTTAGAAGGAACCGGTCCGGATTCTTGCTGAAGCGGGGGTAGATGTTCCAATGCTATCAAACCTTTTTCGGTAACCACGAACGCGTATTCCAGAACGCTTTTTAACTCCCTGATATTACCGGGCCAGTCGTAGGACATAAAAAGTTCCATAGCCTGGTTATTGACGCCTGATATTTTTTTGCCGCTACGTTCTCTCAACCTGCTGATAAAAGAATTAACCAGAATAGGAATGTCTTCTCGTCGTTCTCTTAAAGGCGGTAAGTGAATTGGGATAACATTGATGCGAAAAAAGAAATCACTTCTAAACAATTTGGCGTCTATTAACTCCTGCAGATTCTTGTTGGTGGCTGAAATCAGCCTGAAATCGACGGCAATGGGTTGGTGGTCGCCGACCCGTTCAATCTCATTCAACTCAAGGACTCTCAAAAGTTTAACCTGGGTTGACAAGGGCACATCTCCTATCTCATCTAAAAAAACATCTCCTCCACTGGCTACTTCGAATCTTCCAATTCGATGTCGATAGGCACCCGTAAAAGCACCTTTAACGTGTCCGAACAATTCGCTCTCCAGCAGAGATTCGTTTAATGCGGCACAGTTTAATTGCACGAATGGTTTATCTTTGCGAGTTCCGAGCTTGTGAATCGCTTGAGCAACCAACTCTTTTCCCGTTCCACTTTCACCGTAAATGATGATGGGGGCATCACTTTCTGCCGCTTTTTTGATGAGCTCAAAAATCTTTTGCATTTTGCGTGATTTACCAACAATACCATGAAACTCTCCCTCATCTGCCAATTTTCTGGATAAAAGCTCTACTTTCTGATCCAGTTTGTCCAATTCAGATATATCGGTAAGAATTTCAACAGCTCCCAGGGCATTTCCGTCATCATCTTTCATCAGCGACGCATTTTTCAGCAACGAAACATAGGTACCGTCTTTTTTCTTCATTTTACATCGTTTTCTGACATCCTCTTTATACTTGAAAAGTCGACACCAGCATCCCTGTTTTTCGTGATCCATCAATTCACAAACATCACACTCCAACACTTTGCAGGATTGTCCGACAATTTCGCTTGAGGTATAGCCGAACATTACTTCAAATGAACGGTTGACTGTCAAAATAGTCCCTTCCGGGCTAATTACGATGAGGGCTTCTGCCATGGTATCAATGATTTTCTCGGAATACTTGGAAAGATCCCATTCAATCATTGTTTTGCTGTCATCTCTGGTTAGTTTTTGAATCATCATAACGATGGGGAGACTAAGTACTATGGTAAGGCAACCTGTTTAATAGATTCTGATTGCTGCCTGACACATCTATTTTACGTGACCGTCTTATTTTATCAAAGCAGTTTTAACAGGTGAATGATAGGGGTAAGCAGATGTTATGTGTCTAAATATTTTGCAATTCCTGTTCCTAGGGCGGCCAAAGAGAATTGGGCTTTCACGTTCCATAAATCTAAAATCTTCCTTCTAAACTCACCTATTCCCCAACGAGACTCTTGGCAACGGACTTTGACATTAAACCACCATCTTGAGTGCAATTTGTAGATTTACCAAAGCGAAAGCGAAGCTTTCACGTCCCATAAATCTAAAATCATCCTTCTAAAATCTAAAATGTATTAGAACCACTGAGGGTATTTTTTCATCAGCGCCGGCAGGTAGGTTTTTCCAATGGGGATTTGGTTGTCACTGATTTTGATCTTGTAACCTGAGAGGACCTTGCTGTCACGAATAATCTTTTTGATGTATTTGGGATTGAGCAGATAGGAACGATGAACACGTAAAAAGGTATCCTCTTCAAAAAAGATTTCGATATTTTGCAGGGATAGCCTCAGTGCCAGTGTTTTTGCAGGGTCGGTGAAAACAACTTCCGTGTTGGGTTTAGAGATGGTGAGATACATAATCTGGTTAATCTGTACCCGAATTTGGATCAGCTTTTCAAGCAGTTCCGGTTCCGTTTGAAAGATAACCGCATGAATGTTTTTGCGTACAATCCTTATTTCGTTGAGAAAGGTTTTGATATATTCCAGGTCCTGTGATGTAAAACCCCTGATGTTAGGTTCTCGGAAGAGAAAGAACTGAAATTCGTCCCACTGAAAATAAAGCAGGCTTCCCGCTTTTGTACCATTGATCTGCCAATGGGCCGGGTCCATGTTTTCCAGAACAATCGGATCTTGTTCTGTGGGCAATAGTTCCAGGGGCAGATTGATTTCGTTGTTATCACTATCGTTCCGGATGGATTTTTCGACAACGGCGTTATCACTCAAAAGACAGGCAAAGCTGGAAGGCACCTGGTTCTTAATGTGTGAGTATGCAGATCGGGCGATCTGAAGTTTATCTTTAAACACACCGATCTGGTTGGAGAATGTTCTTAGTGAATTAAGCTTTCTGGTGACCAAAGCCAGTTCCAGATGGAATTGGACGCGGACCAGCAATTCTTCACGAGAAAAAGGCTTGGGTAAATAATCGTTGGCACCTGCGGAAAATCCTTCCAACAGACTGGGAACCTGGTTGCGGGCTGTCAGGAATAAAATTGGTAACTGGTGAGACGGCATAGTTTTGCGGATCTCTCTACAAACATCAAATCCGGACATTTTGGGCATCATAACATCCAGGAGAATCAAATCCGGTTTGCCGTTTTTTTCAAGCAGATCCAGGGCCTCCTGACCGCTGGTCGCAGCCATAGTAATATATGGCTCTCCTGCAAGATAGTTTTGTAATACCTGCAAATTAGTGGGTTCATCGTCTACCATGAGGATTTTATAAAGCCCGTCCTCCCCGGAGGCCAGGTTCGGACTTTTGGATTCCTCCACTTGAGGCAGGGGAGCTGTGAAGCGAGTTATGCCATGAGGTGATCCGATCGGAGCTTCTTCACCTTTGGCAATCGGAAGTGTGAAGATAAAACGGGAGCCTTTTCCGGGGGCAGATTCAACACGAATGTTGCCTTTGTGTAACTCAACAAGATGCTTTGTAATGGATAACCCGATCCCTGTGCCCCCGTGTTCTCTTTCGTTGGAACCATCTCCCTGATTGAATGGTTCAAATATTTCAGACAGGCGCCTTTGCTCAATCCCAACGCCCGAATCCTCAACTGTTACCTCAACCTGGTCAACACCGGCTTCTGCAACTATGCGAATTTCTCCCTGGTCAGTGAATTTAATAGCATTGCCAATCAGATTGTTTAAAATCTGCTGAACCCTGTTTTCATCTGCTAATACAGCAGGTGTATCTGTTGTTATCTCATTGTAGGCCTTTAGTTGCTTGGAAACAATCAGTGGTTTATTTAGGGAAAGCACCATTTCCACCATCTCCCAGAGGTTGGCTGCCTGCAGATTTAAGGAAATATCCATGTGCTTCATCTTTGAATAATCCAGCAGATCGTTGACGAGGTTGGAAAGTCTTCTACCGTTGTAGGATATGGTCTGCAGACTTGATAAGACGTCCGGGCCAAGAGATTGGCTGCTTTGACCCATCAGAGATTCTGCCAGACCGATCATCCCGTGCAAGGGGGTTCGTAATTCATGGGACGTGTTTGCCAGAAACTCGTCTTTGAGCTGATCGAGTTTTTCCTGGGCTTTTCTGGCTAGTTGTTCCTGATGCAAAGACTTTTCCAGTTCCTTGTAAAGGCGTGCATTTTCAATGTAAATTGCCACCTGGGCAGACAGAAGATTCAGCATTTCCACTTGTTCAGGTGTAAAAGCATCCGCAATTAAGTTATTTTCCAGATACAATAGGCAGATCAGCTTTTCCTGGCGCTTGATAGGGATGCAAAGAATTGATTTGATCTCTCCATTCACAATTACAGGATCACTGGTGAAGTCACCTTTGCTCGCGGCATCCGGCAGCAAGAGTACTTCTTGAGTCCTAATGGCAAACTGGATTACTGTTTTGGGCAGTTTCAGGCTTTTTTCCAATGGAATGGATTTCAATGAAAAACTTCCTTCAAGCTCCAGCTTGGCTTTGATTAAGAAATTGCCATTTTCTTCGAACAGCAAAACCGCTCTTTTAGCCCCGGCATTTTCGATCACAATGGTGAGTAGTTTTTCCAATAATTTTTCGAGCACAATTTCTTCTGAAATGGCACGTGAAGCCTTTACCACACTATAGATATCCAGGGACTTCTTTTGTGAGTCTTCCGCATCACTCAATAATTTGAGGATGGGGTAGGATTTTTCCAGATGCTCTACCTTTGCGGTCGCACCCCATCTAAGATAACAATCCCTGGCGTCTCTAAGAAAAACCCCGGCCATTTTTTTGCGGGATAGATTCAAATAAAACTTTGCCGTGATTTCATTAGCCAATGCTTCATACTGCAAAAAGCCGCTTTTTTGAGCGGATTCCACAGCCTGGTCGTAAATTATGGCAGCATTTCTAACTCTCCCGGAAATCCTGGCGAGTTCAGCTTCCATCAACAAACGATGCTGGCTGAAATTTTCCGGACAATTTTCCGACCATTGCTTCATTCTCAGGTATTCTTTGTTAATGCGTCGCCAGCTGCGTTTCTTTTCCTGGCGATTTTGGCTCTGGAAGGTGGTGGAAAGTGTTAGAAAGGCAAATATGCAATGTTCCACAGTGTATGGAAGCCCAAAAAGAGCATCAATGCCCTTATCTACTTCTTTGAGAAGTTGATGCGCGGTTTCGTAATCCTCATAAAAGAAATGCATCTGCATTTTATAGAGGTAATACTTGGTAATGCCAGGTATAAAGGCATCTTTTTTGTTTCTTTGCAGACATTCATTTTCATTAAATGAATCATCGCTCAATGAATACATTCCCGAGGTTAGGCCTCTCAGGTTGGATCGTAATTGAAAGGCAAACTTGCTGCTTTCCCAGGCGTTGAGGTACCTGGTTTCCTTTAAAAGGGCCAGGTGTTTGGCCTCTTCCTGGATATAGTTGGTAAGATCGATGTCGGGATCCCAGAGAATAATGTGGTTGTAAGAATTCCCCATATAGAAAATATCACCGGTCTGATACCCTGCATCGATGCCTTCCTTAAGCATCACAGACATCGTTTTCCAGGGTTTGTTCCAACTGTGGATCATGGTGGTGTAGAAAAAATTTATTCTGCACTTGTCATCCAGGTTTTTGGATTTTTCGTTCAATTCAAGACCCAGCTTACCGAACTGCATGCCACTGCGGAAATCGTTGAACATGGCCCCCAGGAACATTCCATAGCAGGTATAAGCAAACGCTGATTCTTTCGCATTTCCGTATCTGAGAGAAAGATTGACGGCTTTCAGGCAAAGAAAAACATAGAGATTGATGTTACAGGAGATAAAGGCAGGGCCGATCATCTGCATCAGTATCCGGATAATCATCTGTCTTTTTTCACCCTTCATTTCTGGAAGATCGATCAACTGCTTGATTTTCCGATTGCGCATTTTCCATTTGATCAAGGCGAATTCTTTATAGATGATGGCCTTTTTAGGTTTCACCGGTACAACCAGACCCAGGCGTGAAAGTCCTTCAACACCGGCTTTTACAGCTTCATCCGACTTTCCCATTACGGTATAATGCAGGAGTTGCATATAGAGGACATCGGTTTTTTCCAGCTGGTGGCGGGCATTTTCCATTAAGATGCGACCATAAGTGTTAGCCTCATCCAGCTCCCCGCAAGAGTATGCGCAATCGGCTAGTTCCTTGAACAGGATCAGACAAAATTCATAATCTGTTTCCCAGCAATCTTCGGGCAGGAGATCTTTTGCGATTTTCAAGTACTGTAAGGCAGATCTGTAGGCAATGGAGGATTTTGCCTTGCTTCCGGCAGTCAGGTTTAACCTTGCCAACTCCCATTTTTCTTCCTGCTTGCGGATCTTATCCCTGCCTGAATTTAACTGGTGTACAATCATGAAAATTGCTTCATCCAATTGCCCGGGGCTTGTGCTTTCCAGCATTAAACGGCCGATTTGATAATGAAGGTTGGATTTTTCTTTTTCAGGAATCAGTGAATATGCAGCCTGCTGCACCCTGTCATGCTGGAATTGGAAGTTAATGGAAATCTTGTCGTCTAATACCTGTTGGCTGAGTTCCTCAATGTTACTCCACAGTTCGTAGTTCTTTTCCTGGGGTAGTAGCATCCCCTCCTGAATAATTGTCCAAAGTTGTTTGTTAACCCGGGTTGGCGATTGCTGAGAGATAGTAGCCAGTGTCTTTAAATCAACCTGGTTGCCAATGCAGGCAGCCAAAGAAATAACCCTGCGTGATTCCGGGGTTAACTTATCCATTTTGGTAAGAACAAAGTCCACTACATTTTTTGCCACCTTGAGAGTTTTAATCGTGTCCAGGTCCCATTCCCAGGCTCCCTTGGCGGAATCAAATCTTAAAACATTATTGTCTACAAGGTATTGCAGTAGTTCGCCCACGTAGAAAGGGTTTCCACGGGTTTTCTGATGGATTAACCGGGAAAGTTCATTCGTATTCTTTTTATCGGTGTCAAGTGTATCGCACAGCATGGTCTGTACTATGGGCAATGGTAAAGGCTCCAAAAACAGACGATGAATCTTGCCAACGAGTTCGATTTCGGCCACAGCTTTGTGCAATACATGGTCATCGCCTACTTCATTGCTGCGGTATGCCCCGATTAGTAAAATAGAAGTCAAAGTCTCATTGGCGATTATTTGTTCCAACAGTTGAAATGTTGAGGAGTCTGCATTTTGAAGGTCATCCAGAAATATCACCAGGGGATGCTCGGGTTGGGCAAAGACGCTGATGAAGCTTTGAAAGACGAGAATAAACCTGTTTTTTGTTTCTGTCGGTCCCAGTTCAACGATTGGGGGTTGGTCGCCAATGATCAGCTTAACCTTGGGAATAACGTCGATAATGATTTGGCCGTTGGGCCCGAGGGCAGTCAGCAGTTTATTCTTCCACTGCTCCAATTTTTCAGGTGGTTCTCCCAGAATTTGTCTGATAAGTTCCCTGAATGCCTGGACAATTCCGTAGTAAGGTATATCTTGTTTGAACTGATCATATTTCCCGGAGATAAAATAGCCATGGCTTTTGACAATAGACTTTTGCAGTTCAAAAACCAGACTTGATTTGCCAATCCCTGCATAACCGGAAACCATGACCATGCCTTTTCGATTGAAATGGCAGATCTTGTCGTAGATATCAGCCAGGTAGGTGATTTCCTCATCTCTTCCATAAAGCTTTTGCGGCAGTTGAAAATGCTCTGCCAGGTCCTGTTTGCCGCAGGAGAAGTAGGAAATGGTTCCCGATTCCTGTAACTGCTTCAGACAGGTTTCCAAGTCGGCCCGGATTCCATAACTGCCTTGATAGCGTTCTTTCGCTTCCTTTGACAGTAACTTTAAAATGATTTCGGAAAGCGCCCTGGGAATGTCGGAATTAACTTTATGAGGAGGTTTAGGCAGTTTGGCAATGTGGCAGTGGATAACTTCCAGTGGTGTGGAACTTTTGAAAGGTACCTGCCCGGTGACCAGTTTGTAAAAGGTTGCTCCCAGGGAGTAAAAATCACTGCGATAATCCACCATTCGGTTCATACGTCCGGTTTGTTCCGGGGAGATATAAGCGAGCCATCCTTCAAGCTTTTCCGTTGTGTTAAACTGATGTTTTTCGCGCAACAACTTGGAAGTAAAAGAGAAATCGATCAGTTGCAACATCTGGAACTCCTGGTTCCAAACCAGGTTACCCGGATGTATGTTGCGATGGATATAGCCCTTCTGATGAAGATTGCCAATAATGATGGTGAGTTGAACGGCAGTGCTGAGAAAGGTTTCCAAATCCATTGGCTGACTGTCATATAGTCGATCCAGGGAAATTCCCTGCCAGTCCTCAAGAATCAACACCGGAACGCTGCCTATCTGCTGTAAATCAAACGCCCGAATCACCTGGGGAATTGATAAATTGCGCAGAATCTGAAATTCATAACGCAACCGGGCTATATCATCGGGAGAAGTATAAGCCTGTGTCGAGGTTTTTAAGATTACAGGTTTCTGATCATCATTGTGCAGAGCTCGATAAACCTGTGACTTGGTCCCTTCGTGCAGAGTTTCTATAATGTTGTAACCTGGAACACGGATCATAGCACTCAACAGACTTTGGTTGGATAAAATTTAAACCTATCAAAAAGGTTCACAAAAAGGAGGTATTTGACGCGCTCCCATCTCGCATGGCTTTGCTTGGGTAATACCTGGAAACGTACTTGCACACGACTTAGGCTCCTGATGAACCTTGTTTGGCCCGTTAACACCGGTTTTTTTATGGGTTATCAGTTATCGGCTACCAGTTACCGGTTTGTGGAACAATTACTCAAAGTCGGGAAAAAAATGAGAAACCATCTCTCTGTTGATGATTCTACCTTTATCTTTTGAACGATTTATAATTGTTTATTGAAAAAGAAAGCAGAACTTTCACCAAAGACCGATAACGGATAACCGATAACTGACAACCCTGCCATGTGACTTCTGATTTGCTTGGCAAGTATTGGTAAGTTGCACATTTTAAGAAAACTTTGAAATGCGTGCTTACAATCGAGGAAATTTAAAGCAAGGAAAATATAGCGGAAAAAAGCGATTATTAAAACATAAAAATCAACTGGCGGATTCTTTTGATGATAAGAAAGTTTACAATATCAATTGTTAAAAGAGGAGTGAATGCAGAGCAATGTTCGATCACAAGGGAGGGTAAATCGTAATTGCACGATTTGAAACATTAAAAAAGGCCGCGATTTGGCGACCTGAAACGTTAAATGCAGGCAAAAATCTAAACGGGTGCTGTTTCCGACGAAATGAAACGGGAATTCAAAATTGTCGATAACAACCACCCGCAGAGCTCTTATTTGCCGCCGGCATATCCGATATCAATTAGTGCTTCCTTGATTTCGCCCAGGATAGCGGGATCATCGATCGTTGCCGGTGTTTTGTACTCCTGACTGTTGGCAATTTTTTGGATCGTACCTCTTAATATTTTTCCGGATCGCGTCTTCGGCAGTCGTTGAACTACCGTCGCTGTCTTAAATGAGGCGACAGGACCGATGCGATCCCGCACCATTTGAATGACCTCCTTCACAATATCATCATGGTCGCGGCTGACTCCGGCATTAAGAACCAGAAAGCCCACAGGTACCTGACCTTTTAGCTTATCATCAACACCGAGAACCGCAGCTTCTGCCACTTCAGGATGATCGGTTAAAACTTCCTCCATAGCTCCGGTTGAAAGTCGGTGTCCCGCTACATTGATAATATCATCCGTGCGGCTCATGACAAAGACATAGCCGTCTTCATCAATAAAGCCCGCATCAGCCGTTTTATAAAAACCCGGAAATTCACTGAGGTATGTATTCTGATAACCTTCATCATTGTTCCAGAGAGTTGGCAACGAGCCGGGAGGCAGTGGTAGTTTGACAACCAAAGCGCCAATTTCTCCGGGTTTACAGGGCTTGGTATCGGAATCCACCACTTGCAGGTTCCAACCAGGTGCGGGTTTGGTTGGTGACCCCTCCTTAACCTTGAAATGATGCAATCCCATGCAATTTGCTGCTATGGACCACCCGGTTTCTGTCTGCCACCAATGGTCGATTACAGGTACTTTCAGCATATCTTCCGCCCACTTCAGTGTGTCAGGATCTGTTCGTTCTCCAGCCAGAAACAACGATTGAAAATTGGAAAGATCATAGCTTTTCACCAGATTACCTTGGGGGTCTTCCCTTTTAATTGCCCTGAAAGCTGTTGGAGCCGTAAACAGGGTCTTGACTTTATGATCGGCAATAACTCTCCAGAACACACCGGCATCCGGGGTGCCGACGGGTTTTCCTTCGAAAAGGATCGTGGTACAGCCCTGGAACAGGGGAGCGTATATAATGTAAGAGTGCCCAACCACCCATCCGATATCCGATGCTGCCCAGTAAACATCGCCCGGATCAACATTATACACTCCTTTCATGGACCACTTAAGGGCCACCACATGGCCACCATTGTCTCTAACCACCCCTTTCGGAGTGCCGGTGGTTCCGGAAGTATAAAGTATGTAAAGCGGATCAGTCGCTAATAAGGGAACACATTCATGCGGGGAAGCCGATTCAATGCCTTCGTTCCAGTCAACATCCCGTCCGCTCACCATCTCTGCTTTTTCCTGTGGTCGCTGGAAAACGATGCACTTCTCGGGTTTGTTGGAGGACATGTTGATAGCTTCGTCCAACAATGGTTTATAAGGAATTATCCGGGCTACTTCGATACCGCAGGATGCAGAGACAATGACTTTGGGTTTGGCATCATCGATTCTAACAGCAAGCTCCTTGGCGGCAAATCCTCCAAAGACCACGGAGTGGATGGCACCAATGCGGGCACATGCCAGGATGGCTATGGCACTTTCAGCAATCATCGGCATGTAAACCAAAACGCGGTCACCTTTTTTTACACCCTGGGCGGCGAGAAGTCCGGCAAATTTGGCTACCTGATCCCTTAGTTGATTAAATGTGTAGGTTTGAATGGTATCGGTTACGGGGCTGTCGTAAATTAACGCCAATTGCTCCCCTTTTCCATTTTCGATGTGGAAATCAAGAGCATTGTAACAGGAGTTGATTTCTCCACCTGTAAACCATCGATAAAACGGCTTATTGGAGTCGTCCAGAACTTTGTTCCATCGTTTGTACCAGTGACAGTTCTCAGCTGCTTCCCCCCAGAATCCGTCAGGGTCGTTGATGGACTTTTGAAATGCAACATCATAGTTGTTGGTCATAAATTCACTCCGTTTTCCCATTATTGATTGCTTCTCCCCTTCTGAAACTCCGGGAGTGCTAAAATCCTGTGAGTGCCTGACATGGGGTGCATTGCTTCCGGACAAACCAGTTCCGGGACAAATAACCCTGATTGTCGGACGACCGACGAGTGAGGTTTTGTTTGTCGATCAAAGCGACTGAACGACATCATCAAAACCGGATAAAAAACATGTCGTCATGCATCGCATTCCCTTTTTAGAATGCAATGGAATATTTAATTAATGCGGGTTTTTTAAAAGGCGGTGGTTTTCAACAATTACTCATTTCTGATGCAAATATGTCAACAAAATGTTCCGAAAATCGACTTGGCTATTAAAAATTAATAACTTACCATCCGTCACTCCAAAAAAATACAAATTGTGTTCCGAATATCGGTTTTTTAAACCACAAAAGACGATAAAGCCGTATAAAAACAGTGTAATAATCCAGCCTGGTTAAAATGGGGTTGTATGATTTTTGTGCCGAATATCTTTGAATTCATCAAATGGTAAAATATATAAAAGTCAATATAAACAGCATATTAAAAAATATGCAAATCTTCAGAATACAAACATATTGGCAAAGCCAGGAACTGATTTTGAGTGCCGAATATCGAGTTGATCGTGTGACTCTAAAATATAGCATCCATTATAAAATACTAATTTAAAAGAGGATATTTTATTCCATTAGTTTGCCTGCCTTCTAATCTTTTGTTAGGAATCTGACCGCAATATTCATATCTAATAAATATGATGAAGGCCCAATAGGTAATAATTAGCCCGGATTTTTTGAGTAACTTAATCACAAAAAATTCATAAAAAGTTAAAAACTTGACACTGATCAAAAATTGATGATACTCAGACCTCAGAGAATTTTCTCAAGGTCAAATTCTATATTAATTAGAGAGTCATATTGGCCTTTCAGGAGTTATTTCTCCATAAAGCGACAGTACAGTTTTCATAGTTTTCCCGGTTCAATGGCGATAATGCCGGCCGGAGTGGTTCTCAATAGAGAGTTCTTGTTCAACTCTCAAACAAAACGGGCCAACAGGCAGTATGCCTGTTGGTTGTTTTCGAGTAAATGTACTAACCATCAAATCTATCGCCATTAGCTGCAAACCTTAACAATGCAAAGATAGTTAACGATGGTTTCTGCGAGGTTCTCATTACCGACTGTGGCAGCGATACAAACTGGAATCTAATAAATCTAAACATGCGGTATTCAGGCAAAACCGCTTTAACAATCGCATTGGCGTGTTTTTAGGAGACACAAATGGCAGAAAAGAACATTGTTGAAACCTCAGAAGCTCAAATTGCGGTCCATTGGGGAGAAGAGGAATATTACCATCCTTCATCAGAGTTTATTGGTCAGGCGAATTTGACTGATAGCAGCATTTTTGAGCGATTCAGTCTGGATAATTTCCCGGAGTGTTTTAATGAGTATGCCGAGCTGTTGAGCTGGGATAAATACTGGGACACGACCTTGGATACCAGTGATGCTCCATGTTTTAAGTGGTTTGTTGGAGGCAGGCTAAATGCCAGCTATAATTGCATTGATAGACATTTGGAAAAAAATAAGAACAAAACTGCGATCCATTTTGTCCCTGAGTTGGAGGAGGAAAGAATTGATCACATTACCTACCAGGAACTATACGTTCGGGTTAATGAGATGGCCGCCCTGCTTAGGGACTTTGCCGGATTGAAAACCGGTGACAGGGTAACCATACACATGCCCATGTCAGCTGAATTGCCAATAACCATGCTGGCTTGTGCCAGACTCGGTGTTATCCATTCCGTGGTATTCGGAGGATTTTCAGCCAGCGCCTGTGCGGATAGAATTGTGGATTCCCAAAGCAGGGTCCTGCTAACCATGGATGCCTACTACCGAAGTGGTAAATTGCTGAATCACAAGCAAGCAGCCGATGAGGCTTGTGCACTGGCAAGAAAAGAAGGTCAGACGGTTGACAAAGTTCTGGTGTGGCAACGATATCCCGGAAAAATGTCAACTGACACTCCCTTGGTCGACGGACGTGATTTTATTGTCAATGAAAAGTTGAAGGAGTTTTACGGAGTCAGGGTAGAACCCGTTTCCATGAAAGCTGAAGATCCCCTGTTTCTGATGTATACCAGTGGAACAACCGGTAAACCCAAAGGGTGTCAGCATGGAACAGGCGGTTACCTGGCTTATGTCACAGCGATGTCAAAATATGTTCAGGATATTCATCCCGAGGATGTGTATTGGTGTATGGCAGACATCGGTTGGATAACGGGCCATTCCTTCATTGTATATGGTCCGTTGTCCTTGTGCGCTTCCACAGTAATCTACGAAGGAGTTCCTACCTATCCGGATGCAGGCAGATCCTGGAGAATTGCCCAGGCGTTGGACATCAATATTTTTCATACCGCACCAACAGCCATTCGGGCACTAAGAAAGATTGGGCCCGATGAACCAAATAAATACCAGTTCAAGTTCAAGCATATGACTACGGTTGGTGAACCTATCGAGCCGGAAGTTTGGAAATGGTATTACAACGTTGTCGGAAAAGGCAAAGCAGCTATTGTGGATACCTGGTGGCAGACGGAAACAGGAGGCTTTTTATGCAGTACCATGCCCGGTATCAAAGCGATGAAGCCTGGAAGTGCCGGACCGGCCGTGCCTGGAATTCATCCCATTATTTTTGATGAGGAAGGAAAAGAGATCAAGCGTGGTGAAGGGCGGGCCGGTAATATTTGTATCCAGAATCCATGGCCGGGTCAATTCCAGACCATCTGGGGGGATCGTGACAGGTTTGTCAAAACTTATTTTGCCCGATACAACAATGATCCCAAGAGCAAGGATTGGAGAGATTGGCCCTATCTGACGGGTGATGCTGCCATGGAAGCTGAAGATGGCTATTTCAGAATCCTGGGAAGAATTGATGATGTTATCAACGTTTCCGGACATCGCCTGGGAACGAAAGAGATCGAATCTGCCGCACTCGTTGTTGAAGAGGTCGCTGAAGCTGCGGTAGTTCCTGTTGCCCATGAAATCAAGGGTAAGGAACCGGATCTCTATATTGCTTTAAAACCGGGTTTTGAAGCATCCAATGACCTCGCACAAAAGATTTCAGATGCCGTCTGCACTGAAATTGGGAAAATCGCCAAACCAAGAAGAGTCTGGATTGTCCCTGACATGCCAAAGACCCGGTCAGGCAAAATCATGCGAAGGGTACTGGGAGCGATTTCCAATAAGGGGGATGTAGGCAATGTAATGACGCTTGCCAATCCTGATGTGGTTGATGCCATTAAGGACCTGGTCGAATCCGATTAATAACCCGACCTACCAGCCGGGCATTAGTCCGGCAGCAGGGGCAAGCGAATGATTTTGTCCCGTGAAGTTGCGGTGTTAAGAGCTGGTTTGCCGCAAATAGGGAAGCAAAAAGGTTGTTAACACCGAACCGAACTTCCTACGTGCTTTATTAAAGATTTTGTTAACTTCTTTTAGATCATTTAATAAAGGAGATGTTTTATGGATCCAAAAACTTGGGTTTACATTTTTTTAGGTCTTTACATTGTTTACGCTTTCTGGTGGGGCCTGAGAGGTTATTTCACAGAAAAAACAGCCTCAGGATACGGAATTGCAGGACGTTCCATTCCGTTTATCGCTTTTTTGATGGCGGCTACCGCAGCGTCTTTTTCAGGATGGACCTTTATCGGGCATCCGCGTTTGATTCACGGTGCAGGTCTCGCATACGCCTTCGCTTCGTTTTATGTGCTGACCATCCCTATTACCGGTGCCTTTTTTGCGAAGAGAAACTGGCTAATGGGTAAGCGCTACGGATTTGTCACACCGGGTGACATGTTCGCTTACTATTATAACAACGAGGCAGTGCGCTGGCTGACAGTGCTGGCAGCTTTTCTCTATTCCATTTTCTACTCCGGAATTCAGCTGATCGCCGCAGGTGCTCTGTTTCAATGGGTTGCCGGTGTACCTATGACCTATGGTATCATCATCATGGCCGCCATTGTTTGGTTCTATGTGGTAACCGGTGGATTAAAAGCCAGTACCTGGGTTGGTGTACTCCAATTTTTGCTGCTGGTAGGCGGTATCATGCTGCTGGGATTTTATGTGGTAACATCCGATGTGATCGGCGGCTGGTCAGGTATGTCTGCCCAGTTGAAAACCATGGATCCTAAGTTGCTGGAAGTTCCGGGCCTGATCAACTTCGGCCTGGGTGGGGGCTGGACTGCGATGATGATTCTCACCTATATGTTCGCTCTGATGGGTATTCAGTCATCGCCGGCATTTACACTTTGGAATTTCGGAATCAAGAGTCCAAAACCACTGGCATGGCAACAGGTATTCATGTCTACCTTTGTGGTAGGTATCTGTTTGATCTTTTTTGCTGCATTCCAGGGAATGGGAGCAAAGATTCTTGAACTGGCCGGGGAAATGACATTTGGCGAAACCGGTGATGTGGTGCCAAAACTGATGACCAAATTCTTGCCGGGTCCGGTCCTGGGAATCGTATTCCTGGGCGCGATTGCAGCGATGCATTCCACGGCAGCACCTTATATTGGTACCGGGGGAACAATCATTCTGCGAGATGTTTACTGGCGCTATGTCAAGAAGCAGGAAGCCGGTCACGCCGAGCAGATCTGGGTTAACCGCTTATTTGCTACCTTGATTACCATAGCAGCAGTTGTGGTGAGTTTAACGGCATCAGGTGCCATCGTTATGATCGGAGGCTTCGCAACCGCCTTTGGCTTCATTATGTACCTGCTGTTGCTGGGGGTACATTACGGATTCAAGTTTCCAAGTATTGGGGCGACATTGGGTATGATCGCAGCCATTGCCGCCTGTTTCGTAACCTACTTTATCTATCGATACCCACTGTCTATGCACACAGCGTTCTGGGGGCTCTTTGCCGGTCTTGTAGTCGCTTATCTCTGCAGAGGGCTTGGACTTAAAGATTCACAGGAAACCATCGACAGACAACTTGAAGTGCGAAAGTGGTTGGACAGCGTGGATGAACCATCTGAAGCCGGAAAGAAATGGCGAACTGCCATGAAAGTTCTGGTTCCAATCTGGTACTTTTTTGCTATCGGTCCTGCTTGTCTCTTGGGTAACAATGCGTTTGCATTTGCCGGGTTCCCTCCACTCTGGTCCTGGCAGATCGTCTGGTGGATTATTGGAATTGTGCTGATGTGGGCTCTCTGCTTTAAGGCTGAAATGTCAACCACCAACGATAAACAGATTGAGCGAGCAGACAACGAGCAAATGATCGTGGTCAAGGAAGCGTAACCAATAACAGTAGATTAACTAAGGAGACTATTTATGAAACTTGAAGATAAGTGGATGATTGGTGTTGTCGCTTTTAGCATCCTTTTGACTTGGTCATTTACTTGGGGTGTTTGGGGATAACAACGCTTTTTAATTCCTGAAATTGAATCCCTGGATCGGCTCGGTACCAGGATGGGATTCATTAAAATATAATGCCATTGAAAGGTAAGTCCTTTTAAAGGGTTTACAAAAAATCCGTTAAAAGACATGGCCCCTTTCAATGGCATTTTTGCCTTTTGTACTTCCTACCTGTCTAAATATCAGTAACTAATAAATGTACTTGGAAACATATGTTGATTGACCACTAGAGTTATCGGTTATCGGTTTTTTGTGAAAGCTCCGCTTTCTATAATGTCATTTTATTAAATGATAACTGATGAATTAAAATTGCCCAAAAAAGATTGGAATCTAAATAAGCCAATTGGTTACAAAATATTGGTGCTTTGAATAACAGTTCCACAAACCGATAGCTGACAGCCGATAAATGTCTTTAACTTAAGGGGACTGTGATTGGTTGTTATCCTGAACGAAAGTGAAGGATCTGTCAGAACCTTCGAGAAATTCTTCACTTTCGTTCAGAATGACATCTTGGCCAACTTTTCTTAAGTTAATGGCATTAGATAGCCGATTACCGGCGATCATTTGTCAAGAATTAGCTATTTCGTTGACGAGAAGGTATTATACGACACTCAAAAATGGGTGTGGACAGAACTTGACAATAGAAAACCGATTCCCTAACATTGCGTCATCTCCCACTAAAAGAGGATTTGGCTGATTGATCCCTGAATGTTTCATGTTGAGCCCACAAATTCTAACAAGGAGTCTTTGTGTTAAAAATATTGCTTGAGAAGTTTATTGAGTTACCCTCCTCTGTGCAACGCTCGTTTATCTTTGTGTTTGTCGCCTGGGCTGCACATTATATGACTGCATACTTGTACATTTTAAAGGAAGAACTCCCTTATCCTCATTTGGTCATAGCCATGATGTTGTTTATGGGACTGATTTTCGTAAAAAAGTGGGGGCGTTTTATCTGTGTGTTTTTCACAGGGTGGGCGATCATCTGGTATGTATATTTCGTGGTTTCTTTCTATGCAGCCAAACAGTTTAATATTGTGGGTGTTCTGCTTATCAACATTTTACTTTTCTCGACTTCGATCTATTATTTGATGAAGAAAGAAACCATAACATACTTCAAGGCCAGAGCAGAAGAAGCCCAAGCAAAGGCGGAAAAAGCGGCAAAGGAATACCAAAAAGCTATACGGGAACGTACAAAAACGAGAAATTCACTGCAAAAGTCAGGTGCTAAGAAAAGAAGAAAGAAATAGCTGTGGATCTGAAGATTATTAGATCGATGCTTATTGAAAGGCATCCCAGAATCGTCTGATGAGTATAAACCCTGTCCCGAGAACACCAATAATCACGGCATACATATAATAGGTCATCCACTGGTGGCGCTTCAGGTCTTTGGGGTCATAAAATATCCTGCGACCACATTTTTCGCACCAGCCTCTATCTTTCTCTATCATGGTAGAGTCTCCGCAATGATGGCAGGTGATTTCCTTGGGTTCCAATTTCATCATTCTCCTCTGGCAAACGATTAAAGCATTTATCTTTGGCGGATAGACCGGCATATCCGGCCATCTTTTCCCGCTAACTTAAAGCAAGCCACAATAATTGTCGATATCCAAGTTGGAAAAAAGGTTCACCGGAAAATTCGAATAGCTTGTCAATCTGAAGGGGTTGATAACACCATGGTGTCGTCCCTACAGGACTTTATAACCGCGCGATGCATTGTTCCAGTGGTTACACCACTGGCTACTATATGTCGCTCCTATGGAGCTTGTCATCAATCAAAGCCATTGGATTGAAGCTATGTTTGGAATTGGTATTTATGTCTAACGTTAGAATTAGTAAGTGATTGATAATTATGAAGTATTATTGACTATGGGTTAAATCCCGAAGGGATGGCACAGAAGTAGCCAGCGGTGTCAACCGCTGGTGATTCATTCCATTAACCATTTAAGTCCCTTAGGGACGACACTTAAATATTGCTTGATTTTGGTGTATCTATTGGAATAAACGAACGAGCAACGCACTTTAAAATACGGTTGATTTTATGGTTGGGATATGGTCTGATTTCAGCAATCCCGGCCTTTGGTCAATGAATTTTCGAATAAAAAAGCTGTTTAACCCCGAATCACGTAACTAATTTATCAACCAGGGCTCTCAATGCTTTCACGCACGTATCTTGCTGAACGACTGACCTTTTTATTTATTGTCGGACTGGCCGGTCTGCAATACCCGATCCTGTCACTGGTGAATTTGAGTAAAACCATTGCCAGCATTCCGATTTTATACCTCTATCTTTTTTTTGTCTGGGCTGTATTCATCGGCCTGATGATAGTGTTGATGGAACTGCGACAAAAACGAAAGGAAGACAGCGATGTTCACAGCGAATAGTGTGCCGGTTTCTCTTTAGTTAAACCTCTAACCTTCATAAGTAAAGCCGATTTGGAAAGCTGGATCATTTTATTATCTGCGTTTTGTTACCTCAGCCTGTTGTTCGCCATTGCTTATTACGGGGATAAACGCGCGGATGCAGGTAAAAGTATAATCAGCAATCCCTACGTTTATTCACTATCCCTGGCAGTTTATTGCACCGCCTGGACATTCTACGGCAACATCGGGTTTGTCGTTCGGGACGGTATCGGATACCTGCCGATATATTTGGGGCCTACCTTAATGGCTTGTATCTGGTGGATCATTCTCCGCAAAATGATTCGCATCAGCAAGACTCACCGATTGACCTCCATCGCTGATTTTATCTCCTCCCGTTACGGAAAGAGCAATCTGCTCGGGGGGCTGGTCGCTACCATAGCCGTGGCTGGGATTGTTCCTTATATCTCTCTGCAGCTAAAAGCCATTTCGGAAAGCTTCCTGGTGGTAAGCAAATACCCCGACATAGACTTCCCGGCACTATCCGGCAATGTTTTTGTACCACGGGACACGGCCTTTTATGTGACCCTGGTTTTAATCGCATTTGCCCTGCTTTTTGGAACCAGGCACCTGGATGCAACAGAACGACACGAAGGAGTGGTGGCGGCCATAGCGTTCGAGTCCATTGTCAAGCTGCTGGCATTTCTGATTCTGGGAGTCTTCGTCACATATGGTATGTTTAACGGATTTGGTGATATTTTCAACCAGGCTGAATCCAGTTACGGTCATTTATTTGTTATGCCGGAAGCGCAAGGGGCATTTGCAGAATGGCTCTGGCTGACCGTGATTTCAATGATGGCAATAATGTTTTTACCCAGGCAATTTCAAGTGTCGACGGTAGAAAATGTTAATGAAGAGCATGTGAACAAGGCAACCTGGCTCTTTCCCTTGTATTTGCTGATTATAAACATATTCGTCCTTCCAATTGCCTTTGGGGGATTGCTGAGTCTCCCGGGAAGAGAGATGGAGTCGGAGTATTTCGGATTGATACTTCCTTTGTCGGAGGGACATAAGCTGATTGCCATGATTGTCTTTATCGGGGGCTTGTCAGCTGCCACCAGCATGGTGATTGTCTCTTCTATTGCCCTTTCAACGATGATTTGCAACGAACTGGTGATGCCTATTCTGTTCCGTTCTCCTTTTTGGGATCTTTCGGTCAGAAAGGATCTGAGTCGTCATATCTTGATGATTCGCAGGGCCAGCATCGTTTTTGTCCTGATGCTGGGATATACCTACGTGCATTTCATTTCCAAAAATGCTCCCCTGGTTTCGATCGGAATGACCTCTTTTACTGCTGTGGCTCAATTTGGTCCGGCTATGTTGGGGGGAATTTTTTGGAAAAGAGGTACCAGAATTGGTGCGCTCGGCGGCTTAACTGTCGGGTTTCTGGTTTGGGCCTACACACTGGTTCTGCCTTCGCTGGCCCAGGCAGGTTTGGTCCCGTTGAGCATCATGACAGAAGGTCCATTCGGACTGTCCTGGTTGAATCCACACCAACTGTTTGGATTTTCCGAATTTAAAAGTATCTCCCATGCTGCGTTTTGGAGCCTGCTGTTCAACTTTGCTTTTTATGTGGGAATATCCTTGTTCAGCAAACCATCACCTCTTGAATACAGCCAGGCAACCCTGTTTGTTGATGCATTCGATCATTCCCGCGATGCCCATTTTGTGAAGACTGCCGGTGCCAGTGTCCTTGATCTGCGTTCGCTGCTGGCCAGGTTTATCGGTGAAGAAGCGACAGACAGGGCTTTGACAACCTATGCAAATAACCGAAACATCGATTGGGAAGATTTGCTTGAGGCAGAAACCGATCTGGTCAATTATGCTGAGAAACTTCTGGCAGGCGCTATCGGATCGGCTACCGCAAGGGTGATGATGGATTCCATCGCTAAAAAGGAGCCACTCAGTAGCAATGAAATTATCAAAATGCTCGACGAAACCCAGCAGGCAATAGCCTATAGTAAAGAACTGGAAACCAAGTCGTCTGAACTGGAGAAAGCCACTACCGAACTAAAATCAGCCAATGAGAAATTAAAGGAGTTGGATAAGCTGAAGAATGATTTTATTTCTACGGTGACCCATGAGTTACGCACACCACTAACTTCGATTCGTGCTCTTGCTGAGATTTTGAATCAAACCCCTGGTCTTGAGGAAGAAAGACAGTCGGAGTTTACGGCCATTATTATCAAGGAAACCCGGAGATTGTCTCGTCTGATCAACCAGGTGCTGGATATTCAGAAATTTGATTCCCAGAAAACCGTGCTGCACTTGCAGTTATCCAATATTAAAAAAATCATAGGTGATGCCATAGATGCCACCAGACAGCTGATTGAAGGAAAAGAGATCGCCCTGGATGTTCACTCTCCGGAGGAAGTTCCCCTGGTGATGTTGGATCGGGACCGGATAATCCAGGTGATAATCAACCTGGTTTCAAACGCGGTAAAATTTTGTGACAACGAGAATGGGCGTATTCAAATCTCCTTGACGGAAGAAAAAGATTACTTGAAAGTAGAGGTCAAGGACAATGGGATCGGGATTAAATCGAAAGACAAGGGTTTGGTATTTGAGAGGTTTACCCAATTAAAAGGCCAGATTGATTCTAACAATTCGGGAAGTGGCCTGGGCCTTCCGATATGTAAACTGATAGTTGAATCTCACCGGGGCAAAATCTGGGTGGAGAGTAAACCTAAAAAAGGGTCAACATTTACTTTCACCCTTCCAAAACATCAAAAGGGAGTCGAGATTGAACGATTTGAGTATGTCATCATGTAAATCCATTCCGGCTGGTTCATTTGAACCAGGTGCACTTTGCGCAAAGGAAAGTAAATCATTACCAAGAGGTTCAAATGCCGAAAAAGATACTGATAGTTGATGATGAACCCAACATAGTGGTGCCCCTGGAGTTTCTGATGAAGCAGAGCGGTTATGAAGTAATGATCGCTCGTAATGGTAAGGAGGTTCTTGAATCTGTGGTCAAAAGCAGACCGGATCTGGTTTTGCTCGATATCATGCTACCTGATATCACCGGGTTTGAGATCTGCCATACTCTTCGCACAGCATATGATATGCAGGATATGAAAATTATTCTGCTCACGGCAAAAAGCCGCGATTCGGACATTGAGAAAGGCATGGCAATGGGGGCTGATGCCTACATCATCAAACCGTTTTCCACTAAAGAACTAGTCAAAAAAATCAACGAAATGATCAATTAAGTCAGTAGATATGCTGCTCAAGAACAAATACCAGCTATTTGCACTGATATCCTTTGTTATCCTCAGCATCATTGCGGCTGTTATCTATTACCAATTCTGGCTCAACCTGTCTCCGGAAGAGCAGACGGTGCTGGGAAAAATCTTCAAGGACAACATCGGACCCATTTTTATTGCCTTTGTTTTAATTGTTTTTGCCTTTGGTCTGGCGTTTGATCAATTTCTAAACACCTATGTCCTGCCGTTGAAAAGAACTGTGGAGGAGTTGTCCATAGTCACTTCGGTTAATTCGTCTCATCGCATCTCCCTGGAAGGCAGCACTGAACTTGAATCCCTGGTCGATATGACCAATAAAATGGCAGATCGTATTGAATTGTCGGAACAGGAGATAGAGAAAACAATACAACAGGCCAAACGCGAATCCGAAGAGGAGAAAAACCGTCTGGCAGCAGTCATTTCCGGGTTTCCTGAAGGAATCATAATCTGCAACATAAACTGGCAGATTCTCTTGTACAACCAGAAGGCAAGGTCATTACTAGCCGATCAATCGGACGATCAACAGGGGAACCGGATACCTTCCGACTCGCTCGGATTGGGTCGATCAATTCTGGGTATTTTGAATAAAAAACAGGTGGTTCATGTTTTTGATGAGCTGACCAGCCGATTGGAAAAAGAGAAGGATCAATCGGGATATCATTTTGCCCATACGACAAATGGTGGTGGAATGCTCGATATTCACGCAATCCCGATTATTGCCCATGACTTTGAAATCTTCGGTTTTGTGCTGATCGTCAAAGATATCACCCAGAGAATGGTTGTTGAGGATCAACGTGAGGTATACCTGGATTCACTGATTACCTCAATTCGTTCTGCCATGAGTGGCATCAGGGCAGCCATGGAAACGATCATCGACTTTCCCGACATGGGAGCGGATGAATTGACCAAACTCAGGCGAATTATATTGGATGAAACCCACAATCTGTCGAGCGTTATCGATTGCCCTGAAGTTGAAAGCATCCTGGGCTCTAAATCGGAATGGCCCATGGAAGATTTTCAGTGTGATGAGCTGTTGGAAATCATCAGAAAGAAGGCACAGTCAGATTTGGATCTCTCCATTGAGGTCCAATCCGGCGATGAGAATCTATGGATTCATGTCGACAGCTTTTCTATTGTGCATGCCGTTCTTTTCCAACTTCATAAACTTGTCTTAAAAAATGAACCGGAATGGATTCAGTGCAGATTTAAACAGTCCGGGAAATCGGTGATGTTTGATCTTGCCTGGCAGGGGGCCTCTATTTCACCACAGGATTTGAATCAATGGGTATTTCAGAGAATGGAAATTGGCGAAGCATCAATACCCCTGACTTTGAAAGAAACCATGAGACAACATAATACGGAAATTTGGCCTCAAGTTACCTCGGATGGGTATCCATGTCTTCGTATGATGTTTCCCAAAGTCACATCAAAACCTGTTACGAACGATCGACCCCACACGGCTATTTCTGTTAAGAGTCGAACCGAGTTTTATGATTTTGATATCTTTAACCAGGTTGAGATCCTCGATTTTGAGGAAGACCGCCTGCTGAGCGAACTCACCTATACTGTATTTGATACTGAAACCACCGGTCTAAATCCCAAAGAAGACGAGATTATTTCCATAGGAGCCCTCAGGATTGTAAACGGCCGCCTGCTGAGGGAAGAATCGTTTGACAGGTTGATTGATCCACATAGATCCATTCCCAAAGAGTCCATCAAATACCATGGCATCAAAGCGGATATGCTGAAAGGTCAGCCCGATATCAAAGTCATCCTGCCCAATTTTTATAACTTTGCCAGAGATACTGTCTTGATCGGGCATAATGCGGCATTTGACATGAAAATGTTGCAAATGAAGGAAAGATCAACGGGCATTTCATTTACCAATCCGGTATTGGATACCTTGCTGCTTTCCGCTGTTATCAATCCGGCCCAAAAGAAACATCATCTGGAAGCCATTGCCAAGCGTCTGGGAATACGTGTGATCGGCAGGCACACAGCCTTGGGTGATGCCTTAACCACTGGGGAATTGTTTTTAAAAATGATTCCCTTGTTGGAAACAAAAAACATTTTTACCTTAAAACAAGCCATTGAAGCTTCCAGGAAAACCTATTATGCACGTTTAAAGTATTGAAAGTGATCATTTTTAAACACCTGTCTTCAACCTCTTTCCGGATAGGCCCTGGGCGAAACCTTACCCTCCCGATAATCCGACCCTGCTTGCGATCCTTGTCCGGATGATTTATATTGCCATCTGAATCGAAACACTTCTAAATTCAGAAATATCCGAACAGAACACCTGGTTTCATTTTATCATGCGCTTGCTTCACACCTCCGACTGGCATATAGGCCGGCAATTTCACAACGTATCCTTGTTGGAAGATCAGGCATTTATCTTGGATCAAATTGTGTCTATTGCTGCTGATCAAAAGATCGATGTGATGCTGTTGGCTGGGGATGTGTATGACAGATCGGTGCCCCCGGCCAGTGCGGTGGCACTTTTAGATGATGTATTTAACAGGATCTGTAGGAACTTAAACACACCCCTAATCGTCATTTCCGGTAATCACGATGGAGCGGAAAGGCTTGCGTTTGGTTCCCGCCAGATGTCTGATTCCGGATTGCATATTATCAGCTCTCTTCCCCTGGCCTCAAAGCCCATAGTACTGGAAGATCAACATGGTCCTGTTGCTTTTCATGCTATTCCCTATGTTGATCCGGCAGTTGTCCGACATGCATACCAGTCAGAAACCACAACTCACGATGAGGCAATTGCGTTTTTAATTGACGGGCTCAAGGACCAAATCTCAGCCCATGATCGCAATGTAGCACTGGGACACCTGTTTTTGGACGGCGGGGATCCTTCGGAATCGGAACGTCCTTTATCACTGGGAGGATTGGACAAGGTTGCTGCCGACCATTTCAGGATTTTCAACTACGCTGCCCTGGGTCATTTACATGGTCCACAAAAAAAAGATGAGGAATCTATTCGCTATTCAGGTTCTATTCTGAAATATTCCTTCTCCGAGGAGAACCAGAAAAAGGCCGTGACTATTGTAGAGATCGATAATGAGGGCACATGTACTATTGAGCAAATTCCGCTTAGGCCCAAAAAAGATCTCAGGATCCTGGAAGGCACATTGGAAGAAATATTGCACCAGGGAACATCTGATACCGGCAAGGAGGACTATCTTCTGGTCCGATTGACGGATACTCATGCAATCCTGGATATCATGCAAAAGTTACGGGAAGTGTATCCAAATGTCTTACACTTGGAAAGGCCCGGTTTGATGGGAAGAGGTGAGGCATACAAAACCCGGCGCGAGCTTTTGCAAAAAGGTGAGTTAAGTATGTTCAAGGATTTCTTTCAGCAGGTCAGCGGCGAGGATTTGAACAGTGATCAATTATCGGTAATTGAAAAAGCGCTGGAAGAGATTCATCAAAAGGAGGAGCCCTAATCATGCGTCCTGTTAAAATAAAAATGACGGCGTTTGGACCTTATCCTTCAACCGAGGAGATCCGATTCAAGGAATTAGGTGAAAATCCCCTCTTCCTGATCAACGGTCCGACAGGCTCGGGTAAAACAACAATCCTGGATGCAATCTGCTTTGCCCTATACGGTAAGAGTACCGGAGACGAACGTGAAGGCAACCAGATGAGGTGTGATCTGTCTGAGCCGGATGTGTTGACGGAAGTCGTCCTCGAATTTGAGCTTGGTGGTAAAACGTTTAAAATTAAAAGAGTTCCGGAACAACAACGACCTAAAAGCCGGGGTGAAGGCTTCACCGAGGAAAAGGCCAGGGCTGAATTGATTGAGATTCTGGTATCCGGTGAGCAGAAGCTGATTGTTGCCAGCAAGGTCAAAGAAGCCACGGCAGAAATCGAAAAACTGACCGGTCTGAATGCAGATCAGTTCAGGCAGGTTATGGTGTTGCCCCAGGGTAAATTCAGACAATTGCTTATGGCCAATTCAGGAGAGCGGGAGCAGATATTCAGCAACTTGTTTCAGACCCGGATTTACAAGCGGCTGGAAGAAATCCTCAAGGAGCGTTCGGCAGGAATCAAAGCTGAGGTTGAAGAGTTTAATAAAACCATACGAGTCCATTTGGAAGCCGTCGGGTTGGAAAGTAAAGCAGATCTGGAAAAGGAGTTAAAGGTAATAGTTCCGAAATATCAGCAGGCAGTAAAAAACAAAAAAACCAAGGATCAAGCTTTCCTGGATGCCAGCAAAAACTTGCAATCGGCAAAAAACCTGGTGGAGCAATTCGATCAACTGGATGAAACGAACAAAAAACTGGAAGAGTTAACAAAACAAAAACCAGGGATCGAAAAAAAATCCAATGACTTGCAGCAATCTGAGAAAGCTAATATTATCAAGCCTGTTCGGCAGGAACTGTCTCGCTGCCAAGCGGAAAACTCATCAGCGGCTAAAAACCGGGAAATCTCAAAGTCAATTGAAGGAAAGGCACGCACTGAGCTGGTTAAGGCCGAGCAAGAATTAAAAAACCTGGATACCCTGCAGGGTGGGCTGGATATACTCAAACAGGAATTAAACAAGTTATCCGGTTATGAAGATCGCGCGGCGAACCTATCCAACGTTCAGAAGAGTCTGGAAAAAGCTTTACAGACTGAAAATGATCTGGTCAGCAAAGTTGCATCGGCAGCGCAAGCATTGGATAAGACAACAAAGCTCAGGGAGCAAACTGAATCGGTGTTACGGCAGATGCAACAATCCTTATCTTCTTTTTCCCAACAGCAGCTTGCCTTGCAGGAGCTGGAAGGTAAGGTAACTGCCAGGCTTGAGCTGGAAACAAAACGATCAAACTTAACAGATCTGCGTGCAAATCTGTTAAATGCAGAACGGCACGGCAAGCAACTGGCTGAGACGGATAAAAAGAAAGAAAATGAACTCAAAACGTTGGAATTGAAATGGCATCACGGACAGGCAGCGATTCTGGCCGGCCAATTGGAAGTGGACCAACCCTGCCCTGTTTGCGGAAGCATAGATCATCCAAAACCTGCTGAGAATGAAGATAATGTACCATCCCAACAAGAGCTGGAATCGGCCAGGAAAAGCAAGCAAGCTGTTACTGAAAGACTGATCAAAGCACGAGAAGATTACAAACAGGTGCTGGGGGAGGAAAAAAGCCTGCAAGGCGATGTTCTGGCATCAGAAGAAAAACTGGGACCTTATGCCAAAATGGATCTTAAAGATCTTAAAAAACAGCAAAAAGAGCTCAGTGAGACCGTTCACTCATTAACACAACAGCAAAAGCAGGCAGCTGAGCTCGAATCCAAACTGGTTGATCAAAAAAAGGAGGAGCAGAAACTCAGCAAAGAAACGGAAGATATTAAAAAGGAGCATTCCGATAAAAAAGAGGAAATAGCCGGGATCAAAGCCCGGGTGGATGCAGCAATGAAGGAGTTACCGGAGGAATTCAGACAGTCCGATGCTTTGCGGAAATCATTATCAACAAAAAAAAAGGAGATCAAGAAACAAGAGCAAGCAATTGATAGAATCCGAAAAAACCATCAGGAAAAACATGGTGAGTTACAATCAGCCATTGCTTCTCTGGACTCGGCGAATGATATTTATAAAAAAGCTTCCGAAGCGTTAAAGCAGGCAGAAGCCAACTGGTGCCGGACTTTGGAAAAAAGCAATTTTCCTGATGAAGAGGCGTTTGAAAAGGTCCTGTTGGATGAAGCCGTCATGAAAAACATAAAACAAGAGTTGGAGAACTATCAATCCCAGGTCACCTCCACCAATGGTGCTTTGGCCCATCAAAAAAAGGAACTGGAGGGAAAACAAAAACCCGATTTGAAACAACTGGAAGAGAATCTGGAAAAGCTGGCAGCAGAGAAAGCCGAGGTTGAAAAAATCTGGCAGGACCTGGACAAACGCCATGCACAACTGAATGCCTCTAATGAAAGGCTGGAAAAAGCAGCGCTCGACAAAAAGGTTCTTGAATCCAAATATGCTTTAATTGGGACGTTAAGTGATGTTGCGAATGGTCAGACAGGTAAAAAGATCAGCCTTCAACGATTTGTTCTCAGTGTATTGCTGGACGATGTGCTGATCGAAGCAAGTCACCGTTTGAAAGCCATGAGCAAGGGACGGTATCAACTATTGCGCGTAGACGAAGGCATCGATCGGCGCAAGGTTTCCGGTCTGGATCTGGCGGTTGAAGACGCTTATTCGGGCAAAGTTCGACCCGTTGCCACACTCTCCGGAGGTGAAAGCTTTATGGCAGCCCTTTCAATGGCACTTGGACTTTCCGATGTTGTGCAAAGCTATGCTGGTGGAATCAGGTTAGATACGCTGTTTATTGATGAAGGATTTGGCAGCCTGGACCAGGAATCTCTCGATCTGGCAATTCGCACACTGGTTGACCTGCAGTCAACAGGAAGGATGATCGGTGTGATCTCCCATGTAGCTGAACTCAAGGAACAATTACCACTTCGACTGGATATCATTGCGACTCGCAACGGCAGTCGATTATCTCCCCTTAGAAATATTTAAGTTTTTGCTGAATGGAAAGCCAGGTAAGCTTTTCATTATGCTCTTAACCAAATGAGATTATGTTTGCTTGGGGATGAAATGGGAAAGTTATATCGGAGCAGAATCAGTCTGTTTTTTGAAGGTCAGGATAAAGGTGGCTCCCTGGCCAATACCTTTGCTCTCTGCATTGATTGAGCCTCTCATATCAGCCATATAGTTAGCACAGGTGTGGAGTGCGAACCCCTGGCTATCCCTTTTTGTGGTGTAACCCTGGGTGAAGATTTTGGTGAGGTTTTCCTGTTTAATTCCCCTTCCTTTGTCAGAAATTCTAAGAATAACCGATTCATCGCTTTCTTCTCCCTGCACCAAAATTTGTCTGTTTTCCGGAGACAGATCAATCATCGCATCCACAGAGTTATTAATGATGCTGATTAAAATGTGCATGAGTTTGACTTTTTGAATAGGAATACTTTGCATGGGTTTTAACTGATTGACTATCCGGACACCGTTTCTTTCAATTAATCCGGCTTGTATGGTAAGAATATCTTCTACAACCTGCGAAAGTTCAAGCATTTCATTTTGCGAGTCAATTCCTATGTAATTCTTCTGGGTGTTGATGGCTGTGGAGATCATTTCCAACTTTTCCCCCAGCCTTTTTACATCTGCATAGTAGCCCGTGAATTCTTCACTCAGCTCCTTTTCTACCATGGCATAATATTTAAGCAGTAAAACTCCTTTGGGATCATCTAAAATAAAAGATTCCAGAGAATCCATGTTTTCGTCTAACAATTGATTGGCCCTCTGAAGATCCGATAATCCTGAAGAAGAGGACATCTTTTCCAGGGATTGTATGGAAACATGGGCACTGTTGAGGATGTTTCCGATGTTGTGAAGGATATCAGCTGCAATATCAGCCATTCCAGCCCGATGAGCCTTTTCCAGTAATTCCTTTTGTGCCTTTTTCAATTGCTTGGACCGCTCATCCACCAGCTCTTCCAGGTGTTCTCTGTAATTTGCCAGTTCATCTTCGGCCTTCTTGCGTGTGGTTATATCGCGTAATACACCTATATAACTGGGCTCCGGTTCTTCACCAAATACGGAACTTTTCATTTGCAACTCTCCCCAGAATCGGGTTCCATCTTTGCGAATACATTCCAATTGCAGATTTAGCCTTTGCTCAGTTCCGCTTTTTAAGTTGTCAGCACTTTCATAAAAGGCTTCGGTTGCCATCCTTTCTGATTCGGGAGTAAGGTAGTCTGCTGATTTCAATTTAACGAATTCTTCAGGAGTATAGCCGACCAGCCTGGTGATGGAAGGACTGATGAAGGTGAATTTCCCGCGGAGATTCATGGTCCAGATAACAATGTTCGTATTTTCCGTAACCAATCGATATTTTTTCTCGCTGCTTCTCAGGCTTTCCTCGGCTTGTCTCCTTTCGGAGACCTCTTTCAGAAGATCATTGTATATCGAAGCGTTTTCCACTGAAATGGCAGCTTGCGAGGCCAGTATTTCGAGAGTTTTGATTCTTTCAGGTGAAAAGATTCCGGTACTGAGATAGTTTTCGAAATAGAGAATAGCCAACAGTTTTTGAGAATGGATGACCGGCATACATAAAATCGACTTAGGTTGCCGATTTTGAATGTAACTATCTTTTTGATAGTGATGCTCCTTGGAGACATCATCCAATACCAGTGTGGCAGATGTTCTGTGAACATACCCGATAACCGAGTGGGGGACTATTTTGGATTCCAGCAAAGGTGTTGAAGGAAAGTAACGGACCTTATCCAGTTCCATTAAACCTTCCGCCTCAATAACCAGTTCATTACCCCTGGGCATGATCAAAACGCCTTTTTGGGCTCCGGAATTCTCAATCATAATCTTCAAAAGATTTTCAATCAGCCGATCCAGCACCATTTCACCGGAAAGTACCCGGGAGGCTTGTATGATCGACTTAAGATCAATCTGCTCTGTCAGTGATTCATGAGTCTGACTGCCGTGGGGAGAAATTACCGAGTCCTGACGTGAGGACAGGGACCGTTTCCAGAGGACCAGAAAGTCGGCAAACTCTTTGGTCAGATATTCCACTTTTTCAGTCATACCCCACAGTTTATAGAGTTGAATGGCTTTTCCAATGTGAACTGCGCAGACTTCCTTAATATCAAGCGTACGATAAAATTCGGCAGCCAGTTCGTTTGCAATCGCCTCAAAACTGATAAAGCCTGCATTATAAGCTGATTCAATGGCCTGACTGTAGAGCTTCATAGCGGATATATCATTTCCACAGTTTCTGGCATGCTCAGCTTCAATGATCAGATAAGCTGCTTCAAAATTGACCCTGCATGCCCCTGAATATATTTTGTATTCGGAGCGAATCAACTCAATGACATCATAAAAATCGTATTCTTCCGGTTTTGTATAGGCTCCGGTTCGGTAATCTCTCAACAATGCGATGCCAAAATAAAACAGGGAATAGTGGGTGTAAACCCAGGTGGTGGCAAAGATGGCTTTGTCAACGATGGTTTTTTTAGCGTAAATGGCCATCTGCTCATGTTGGTCGGTAAGGTACAGCTGCATCAATGTCAAAAGATAGTATACAGTGACGCCGGAAGGACTGTTGGCGATCAATTTAAAACGCTTTGAACTGAAATAATCACCTTGATCGGCATTCCTGTTCTCAGCCGTTTCGACATAATACTTGATATGCACTTCAAACAATCCCAGCAACGGTTTGGAAAGGTGTTTATATCGGCCAATGTAGTCCAAATGCTGTTTGTTTGCCCCATATATCTGTTGAACATTTTTCCCCATAATGAAATCGTTTAGCATTTCGTGCCACAAAATATTGCTGGCGCTGTCAAAATCTCCCTCCTCAAGACCGGATTTGAAATGGGTCTGAAGTTGTTCCTTGTTGAGTTTTAAATGCCTGTTAAATGGTTGGACAAAAGCCGAATACTCAAGATACATTCTGCGATCGACGTATGGATTTGGATAATTACGAGAAATGTTTAATGCCAGTTGCCCTGCTTCTTCCGCAATTGCATACTGTTTGCGAAATGCCATCGAGTTTGCCAAAAAAGCAAGGAGATAGGAGGAGTAAATGCTGTGTCCGTTCTCCAGGACCAAGTTAATGCCTTTTGCCCCCAGCAGTGCAGTCATGAAAAAATCTCCGTTGATAAAAAGTGATTCTATACCAACTTCAACAAGAATTTTCACAATAGCTAACTGGCAGGGATCAGTCATAGCCGATTGATTCAACTGTTCCGATAGGGGCACTTCCTCCAGGAGCGTTTTTATCTTCTTTTGTTCCTCCTTCAGGGCAGCTTGCATGCCTGTTTTGGAATCCGGAATTTCAACACCTATAGTGCGAAGACATTCCAATACTCTTTGGGAAGCAGTTGCATAATCGCTTCTGGACTTCAACTGCTTTATCCAATCCATATAAACATCGAACTTGTCCAGTTTCGATTGGGCGTTTTCGAGAATGCCCTCAAACATGGCGGAGGCCGACTTATCCCTTTGTGCAGCATATTCGGAAATCGCTTTTTCACGGAATAGTTGCAGGGATAACTTATAATGGTATTTCCAATGATCGGCAGGCAGGAAAGAAAGGCCCTTATCTGCGAATTTGGAGGCGAATTCAAAGGCAGCGGAGGAACGAGCTTTTTGGCAAGCTCGAAGGTTTAAATTCGATAATCTCACCAATTCAGCGGGTTCTTTAATTAATTCACCGGCCAGGTTAAAATGATTGACTATGTCGAACAGCTTTTCTTCCTGCTGCTCTTCCGGCAGACTCTCCAAAAGCAATCTGCCTGTTTTAAGGTGGAAATCAACTTGTTTTTCGCTAGCTATCTGTTCGTAGATGCCTTGTCTGATATCAGGATGAGAGAATCGGTACAGGGTATTGGTATTGTCTTTATCAAAGGTTTCTCCTAGCTGATTGACCAAGCCTAAATCAGCCGCTTTTCTGATCAATGGGGTCAGATCGGATGGTTCAATACCAAGCACTTTGGAAAGCAGGTCCGTTTCAAAAAAATTTCCCATAGAGGATGCAGCACTTAAATAATCCCTTGTTGATACCGGAAGGTCGGAAAACTGCTCAAGCATGGATTCAACTACATTAATGGAAGCTTTCTGCCTTCTGGCGTCACTAATCTTCCATTTCCATTTTAGTCTTTCCTTATCAAAATAGATCAATTCCTTATGCGCCAACCGTTTTAGATAGTCGATCATAAAGAAAGGAATACCATTGGTTTTTTGCTTGACCAGTTGTGCCAGTTCTTTGGTTTCGGCCATTTCGACATGAAGCATATCAGACAAGAGACGATTGATGTCCGAAAGCTGCAATGGCTCTATTTCCAGTTCGGTTATTCTATCATTGAGGCTTTGCCGGACTTCCTCAATAAGTCTGGTAATCCCGGTCGCTTCAGGAACCGTAGACCTATATGAGCCAATAAACAGAATATTGGATAAGCCTGGTTCTTTGAGCAATTCCACAAAAAGCTTTTTGGATGATTCGGACATCCATTGAATATCTTCCAGGTAAATAACCAGCGGGGTGTCTGGCGAGGCAACAGATTGCAGAAATGCAATCATACCGGGAATAAACCTGTGAGAACTCCGCTGGGATTCGGGTTGAACAGGTTCGGTGGCTTTTCCCAAAACCAGTTCCATACTGGGGATAATTCCTGTGATGTCAGAAAATTGGCTACCTAACCTGGTTATTAGGACTTTTTTCAGACTCTCAAGTTTTTGTGGTGAATCTGCCAACAACAGTTGAATCAGGTCCTCAAAAACCCGGGTGAGAACTTTGTAGGGAGCAGGATTCGCGGACTGTTCCGACCTGCCGGAGACAAAATAGCCATTTTGTTCCATGGTTAAACGTTTCATCTCATCGGCCAGCTTGGCTTTTCCAATCCCTTCCCTTCCGGTGAGAAAAATCACGCGTGTGTCCCCCTGTACTGTTTCCAGAAAAGAATCGATCAGGCAGGAAAGCTCTTTTTCTCTGCCATAAATCTTTTCAGGAATCCTGAAATGCCTTGGGAGGTCTTTTTCACCCAACTCAAAACCTACCAGCTCTTTTTCATCTTTTAATATAATTTGGCACTTTTCCAAGTCGTGTTTTAAACCAACCGCCTCCTGGTAACGATCTTCAGCCATTTTAGATAAAAGTTTCAGAACAATTTCCGAAACAATTTCAGGGACCTCGAACTCCGCCTGAATAGGGTCGGGGGTTTTTGCAATATGAGCATGCACCAGGCTTATCGGATCATCAGCTATAAAAGGTGGCCGGCCGGACAACATTTCATAAAATGTTGCTCCCAGTGAATACAAATCGGAATGAAAACCAACTGACCTGTTAACCCGACCGGTCTGCTCAGGAGGTAAATATTCCAGCGAACCTTCCAGTTTTGTCTGAACAAACGGGATATGGGAGCGAGTCGATAGTTTGCGAGCCAGACTGAGGTCAATCAGCTTAAGTTCTCCAGTTGCGGGATCGATCAGGATGTTGGCCGGTTTTATATCTCGATGGATGATCTGATAGTGATGCAATTGGTGCAGTATATCTGAAAGGCCCACAGAAAGGTTCAGAAATTCGTGAAGCCCAAGTTTGGTGATTGCCAGGTATTTTTTTAGAGAAATACCTCCAAAATCTTCCATGACTATGGCTTTGTTGTGCCCTACAGACTCCAGGGAATACATTCTGATGATTCCCGGGGAGTTAATTTGACTCCCCAGCTGAAATTCCCGTTCGAGCCTGGCCAGCGATTCGGCACCGAATGTATAGGCCGCAGGTATTTTGACAATGACAGGTGACTGTTGGAGGTCAACTCCCTTGTAAATAGACACTCTCTGGCTTTCGTAAATGCACTCTTTAAGCTCTATTCCTGGAATGTCTTCCATAACTTTGCGATTTTCCGCTTTGGAGATTCACCGGGAACGCTTATATGGTTCAGTTCGGTGAAAACTGGGTTGAGGCGTTGCTATTTGTTAAATTTAATCATGGACCAAACGAGTCTTTAATTTATTCTGAATTCTTATTCATGAGTTATACAAATTGTAAATTCCCCAAGCAACAATTAATGCTTCATCCAAAGAAGCGATCGATGCACCAAATATAGAGAGTGACCCTGATTTTATTCGGATTAGGCTTCAAAACGCAATAATTTATTGAATGACATATTCCGTTGAAATCGGTGTGGAAAAAAGATTCTGGAAAAATCCGAAAGCCGGTAAGTGGTATGTTCGCTAAAAGCTGTAATACTATTTTCCTTCAAAACTCGCTTATTCGTTCATCGCAGCTAGTCTATGAAAATAAAAAATCTTGAATAACCTATGTTTTACTGATAGATAATGAATTCTATCTGTCCCCGCAGTTTCATGGACGTTCGCTATTCCGTGACAGATGATGAATGATGCGTGGAAATCGCCGGTGGAAAGCTAATACGACCGCATCACTAAGAATCGGAAAAACACCAGGTCTGATATATGAAAATGGAAACACCGACACGAATAGATATGCTGCCGACGCATATATCCCAGAGCTACGCCTCAACAAACTTTTTGCGTATTTCAAACAGGGAATACAAGGATTTTTTGTTGCAACTCCCCTTGTTTGCAACGACACCTTGTTTTTTTCTTAACAAACAATTTGAGCAAAGAGATCATTTCAGTGAGTTTGTTTTTCGTGATCAGGCGTATTCCATCTGTTTAAGGCAAAACGATTCTGTTTTGGATGATGGCACCAGGGCAAAGCTTCCTTTGCCAAACTTGTTAGATAATGAAATCAAACACATTGTTATCCAATCACTCAGCCTGGAATTTAAAGCGGGTGGGTTTTACGAAATCGAATCGGAACGCATTTCACAACTGTTGATGATTGTTCGGGAAAACTCAAAGAAGGTGGGGAAAGAATTCACTATCGATCAAATTATAAAATGCCTGGTGAAGCTGGAACATACTCAGATATTTATCCGGCGTTTAAGGTACGAAACCTGGTATCCTGTCTACTGGATCGTAAACCTGGATTTCGGGGCAATGGACTACGCTTTCTACAAATCTCTCAATGATTTGAGCTGACGACTCTTGTCAAAGCCCGCAAACCTCACTCCGATTGGATCACACCAGTTGCAGTCTTGATCCGGCACAAATACAATATGTTCCAAAAGTATCCTGGTTGCAGATAATCGATATCTGGCAACTATGCCATGCCTGTAAATTGTTTCACGGTACGGACTGTGAAATCGGAACATTTCAAGAAACCCGTAAAACGTAAGTTACAATTGATGCATGATTTCCTTCATGACGGAATCTAGCTTCGGAGAGGCTGCGTTACTCAATCGCGATGCGGTATCAGCGCTTCCTCTCATATATGTGGTTACGGAATCTGTTACCTTCACGTCGATAGATTTTTGAATATGGTTGCCCCTTTGAAAATCAAAACTCATGTCAAAGGCGACTCTGCCGGCAAATTCATTATAAGGGATAGCGTCTGTCAGCAGCCTGGGAATAAAAAGCAGCAAGGCAGATCCGTATTCCCAGAAAACAGTTTTAACTGTTTGAGAATACTCACCATAAAAATGGTGGACATCAACGTGTAAAACAACATCTGCCGAAGACTTATCTTTGACGATGATAAAATAATCTTCCAGGGCGTCGCGTATACCCATTCTAAATTCTGCTGCGAACCCTTCCGGGTAATCTTCATCGGAAATAGAGTCCACATAAAAGATTTTGTATCCTACTCTCTCATTGACAGGCCTCTTGTCCGATACTTCCTGAAGGTAAACCCTCTTCTCTTTTTTGGATGGTCCATCCACATCAAATCGAATCGTTGGGCTGCATGAAGCAACGAATAAGAAGCTTATCAAGACCAGGTAGACCATAAAGCCAGTTTTTTTCATACGACCTTTTTGATGATGTCCATGTTATTAGGATTGTTGGTACCAAGCTCCATCAGTGCTGACGTTCGTAAAAACATAGCTTTGTTCAAAAGAGGGGGGAGCCCGATATCTCTGCGTTTTTTCTCAATTTTGTAAAATGCCAGTGTGTCGATTGCCACAGGGTCATTACTTAGCATGATTTCGTTTTGTACCCACTGTGGAGGACCTAAGGGGCCATTGTTGTATGCAGCCAGCAGTCCATCACAAATAAAAAGAACAGTGGGCACCTTGTCCTCGATGGTGGCGAACAATTCGGACATATAAGGGTCACAAGCATTGAAATGCAGCTTGGCGACATCATATGGCCCGATAATAAAAGGTGCATCCAACAGAGGAATGGAGCCGTAGTGGTTCTTGAGGCAAACAGCAGCGCCTGTAAACCAGTGGTGTTTCATGACACCCAGGTTTATTTGATAATCGCTATGTTCAGTCAGGATAGTAGTTAAATGGACATGGACGCCGTGTACTTGTTCCGATCGGCTTTCATCGTACTTATATCCCTTGGTGTCGGTTGCGACCACTTTAATCTTGCCCGGCTCGTCTACAATATCATATCCGGAACTATTCAAAGTGGATTCGGCCCTTTCCCAAATAATGATATTGTCGGGTTTCAACCCGGCCTGAACCAGACAGTCAGCCACTGTGTAAGCCATAAATCTTCGTGAGGTCATGGTATCCGAAGCAGTGTTGATCTTTATCGATACTCTCAGGTCCTCTCGAAAGTCAGGGAAAAGGCTTTTGGCTGCTTCCGGTATGGTGGACTTACCGGTAAATTCCAAAAAGGCCTTCTTAAACAGCTCAGAAGCCCTCTCTTCGTTGATCCTGAAATCAGCACTGACACAGAGGGGGTCTCTGTATTCCACCACCTTGGCAAATTTCTGATTCTTTACAGGCTCTATCAGTTTGTAATCACTATAATCCTTAATAAAATCGAAACCAGGCAAAAAAAATGGAACTCCAGCCAGACAGACACGTTTGAAGAACTCTCGTCGATACATGGCAAGACCTTTAATGATGGATTTTCAACCAATTGCATTTGGTTGATTTTCTGTTAAAAGATTCCTCCTGAGAGATTTTTAAAACTATTTTGCCGATAGGAGACATTTCACTAAAACTCGGGAATATCCGACAATTTCATCTCAAAGCGGATCCCGGGGATAAAGTTACCCTTATTCTAAATCATTACAGGTTTTTTGCAACCAATAGCTAAAAACAACAAGTGTTTAATTAACGTATAGCTCCCAGTTTTTTTTCGAACTATCCTCTATCCTATTGAGGCCATTTAAGCTTGAAACACGATTTAGTGATTAAACACAAGGCCTTACAATAAAGAAATAATAAAGCTGGGGATTCCTGGATTTTTTTGATATGCTGATTTTTTGAGTATCAACACTCGAAAGTTTTGCCCGGTTTGAACCGGTTTTTTTCTGATCGAAAGTACCATTTGAGGTTTAAGTGGATGCTGGACGTTAGTGATTTTTAATATTTTATTTGGAGTATCCACAATGACTGAAGGTACAGTTAAATGGTTTAATGATAGCAAAGGATTTGGTTTTATCGAGAGAGACGGTGGCAAGGATGTGTTTGTTCATCATTCCGCTATTAACGGCTCTGGTTTCAAATCCTTGCAAGAAGGTGACAGGGTTTCATTTGAAATCGAAGAAGGCCAGAAAGGCCCTGCTGCTGCAAACGTTACTGTAATGTAATCATCTACCCACCGGACACCTATACCATCAGCCAGTCCGGTATGTAAAAAAGCCTCCCCAGGGAGGCTTTTTTTGATTCTGTTTCCTGATTCCCTTCTTTTTCCCTTCTCTTTGCGCCGCTTCTTGACGAAGCGTTTCGTCTTTATTCTTACAATACCGGGTTTTCTTTAAATCCGATTTTGCAATTTGCATTGATACCCCAAGAGAAGCCATAATACAGTTAAGTGCTTGATTAAATAGTATCGCCTGCACAAAGTATCTGCATAAACATCACTCAAAAGGAGAAGCTATGAATACTCTAAAAGAGACGCAAGAGATCATGGGAAGGACTTATCAGGATCTGGAATTTCTTTTGGGTTGTTTAAAAAATGTACTGCTAAGATCAGACAAGCCGGGATTAGCTGAAGCCATTCCCTGGGTTAACGGGACTAAAGAAGCCAAAATCGAATCATTGACATCCGATCACATTCATCTGTATACGGTCTGCTTTCATTTGCTGAATATCGCGGAGGAAAATGGTGTTGTGCAGATCAGGCGCAGGATGGAAGACACATCACTGACCGGTATCAATGGACTGTGGGCGAATAATTTAAAAAGAATGGAAGAATCAGGCATCGGGGTAGAACAGATCGTTGAAACTCTTGCCAATACCCGGGTAGAACCAGTGCTGACAGCTCATCCTACTGAAGCGAAACAACCTACTGTTCTGGAACTGCATCGAGAGTTGTACCTGCTGCTGGTGAAAAGGGAAAACAGTATGTACAGCAAACAGGAACTCAGGGAGGTAAGCCGCGAAATCGAGTTGATGCTGGAAAGATTATGGCGATCCGGTGAAGTCCATATTCGCAAACCGGATGTCAGCTCCGAACTTGCCAATGTCCTTCATTATCTGATGAATGTGTTTCCTGACCTGGTTTTAAACCTGGATAGAAGATTGGCCATTGCCTGGGATGCCATGGGATTTGATCCCAAATTGATTGAAGATGTCGACAATCTGCCGAAAATTTCATTTGGCAACTGGGTTGGTGGAGACAGGGATGGACACCCCCTGGTGACACCGGAAGTTACAAAAAACACTCTTTATACCCTGCGCTTAAATGCATTGGTCGTTATTCGCAGGCAACTCAGAAAATTGCAGAAAAATTTAAGCCTTTTCTATTACCTTGATGAAACCGCACCAGCCTTTCAACAAAGATATAAACAGATGTTTGACGAGCTTAATCAAGCTGGTGTTGATGCCACAAAAGAGGATAAAAGCCAGGCGTTTCGAATGTATTTGGACCTGGTAATTGATAAACTGCCATTGGATGTCAAACGAGATCATGCAACAAAGCTTGAAACGCTCCCCTATAGTTACCGGAATGCCGATGAGCTGGCAGGAGATCTGCGGATATTAAAAGATGCTGTTGTGGAAGCTGGAGCGCCGGATATCGCAAATAGCGATATCAACCCTGTTTTACGGATTCTGCAGTCGTTCGGTTTTCACCTGGCTCATCTTGATATCAGGCAAAACAGTCAATATCATGAACTGGCACTATCACAATTAATGAATGCAGCCTCCCTGGATGGTGCTGCCTTTTTAAATTGGAATGAAGATCAACGCTTATCTTTTATCTATCGAGAGCTGAACTCCCCACGTCCCTTTTCCCTACCCAAGGCAAAACTGGAACCGGAAGCCGATGCAATCTTGAATTGTTACCGGGAAGTAGCATTTTTTACGGAGAAGTTCGGATTTGATGCCATCGGTTCTTTTATCGTCAGTATGACCAGAAATCTATCCGATTTGCTGATGGTTTATCTGTTTGCCAGGGAGGCTGGTTTAATTCGGCAGACCCAACAGGGAATTGTCTGTCCGATTCACGTAGTGCCTTTGTTTGAAACGATTGAGGATTTGGAATCAAGTCCGGAAGTTTTGGAAACATATCTTCAACATCCCTTTACCCAGAGAAGTTTGGAATTTCAGATGAATTTCTACAAGCTGAAAAGGAAACAGCAGCAGGTAATGATTGGCTATAGCGATAGCAACAAAGATGGTGGGATCATCTCCAGTCAATGGCATCTATTCAAAGCAGGTACTGAATTAACCGCAGTGGGAGAAGAAAACGATGTGCAAATTCGTTTTTTCCATGGCAAAGGCGGAACCATTAGCAGAGGGGCAGGACCAACCCAGTGGTTTGTCAAAACACTTCCCCAGGGGTCGATCAATGGCGATATGAGATTGACCGTCCAGGGAGAAACCATTCAACAAAAATATGCAAATAAAACTAACGCCACCTATAATCTTGAATTGCTGACAGCCTGTACCACTGGCTCCACAGCGCTGCATCACCAACTGTCCCATCAAAACAATAACGAACATGAGTTTTTGGAAGTATTAGCGGAAAAAAGCCGGGAAAAATACATGCAGTTGATTAATCATCCTCATTTTATTCGCTTTTTCAGCCAGGCAACCCCTATAGACGCCATTGAACAATGCAAAATTGGATCGCGACCGGCTCGAAGGACCGGCAAAAGGAGCCTGGAAGACCTGCGGGCGATTCCCTGGGTATTCTCATGGGGCCAGGCACGTTTTAACCTGACAGGCTGGTTTGGTGTGGGATCAGCAATGAGTTACATGGAGGAGGAAAAACCGGAGTTGTATGAAAAACTTCTGGTAGCAGTCCCCCAGGATACGTTGATCCGCTATGTGCTTTCCAATGTGGAAACCAGCCTGGCCGCAACTGATGAAAAAGTAATCAGGCTCTACACTTCTTTGCTAGATGACGACCCGGCTCTTTCCGAGATCCTGGAAAAAATCCTGAAAGAGTTTGAAATCGCCAAAAACAAAGTGTTCAGTGCGTTTCGAGTCCCTTTTGAAACCAGAAGAAAAGCTCATTTGTATTCCAATCGTTTAAGGAGCGAGGCCCTTTTTCCGCTACACCTCAAACAAGTGGGCCTGCTAAAAAAATGGCGAAATTCCACTCAACAACAATCAGATGAATCTGAAGAAATCCTCTTCCAATTGCGTCTAACCATCAACGCCATTGCCAGCGCCTTGAGAGCTACTGGTTAAAGTTGCTGTTGTTTCAGAGGAAAACTATTGAACAAATAATCAGTTCGAATAGGAATTGCTTACGGGCGCAAAACAACGCAACTGAAAACTACCCCTCTTTAAATCTACAATCTTAAAGGTTTTTCCAGCCGTTGCGAAGCAACCCAAACCAACCGATAACAGATAGCTATAACAATAACTGCTTTTATCTCCAAAAAGGCTTTCTGATTTCATTATATTGATCGGTTCGGCTCAATCCGATATCTTTCAAGAGCCGGTCATCCAATTGGGCCAACGCTTTTCTGGTGTGAAATCTTTGATAGAAAATAGAGAATACTTTTGAGGATTTTTTTAAAAGGCCGGGACGTTTCATGATTTCCTCCTTGCAACATCAGGATAAGATTTAGATAATATGATCCATACTTTGTTGCTAAAATTGTATCACGCTCCTGCTATCAGCTGACAAACGAATTATTTTATGGTTTATGAATAAAAATTTTTAATGTATAACGATGATTCGAAACCTCCAGGCATTGGCTACATTTATCCGTGTTGCCGAACATCTGAGTTTTACAGAAGCTTCCAAAGAGCTTAATTTGAGCCAGGGAGCGGTTAGTGTCCAGATTCGTCAATTGGAAGAGGAATTGGGCTTTAAGCTTTTTGAAAGAAAAATCAGGCAGATACAATTGACGTGGAACGGGGAACGTCTACTAAAAACAGTGCAACCGGCTTTCAGGCAAATACTGACTCAAATTGAAGTGATCCGTTCTGCAGAAGGCTCAGGCCGACTGTCGGTTTCGACCCTGCCTTCGTTTGCCACTAAATGGTTGATTCCACGAATTGCCGATTTCCACAATAAGCATTCAAGATTGAGCATCAGAATCCACACCAGCAATAGTATCGTTGATTTTCTTGATGATCAGATCGACTGCTCGATTCGGTTTGGTCTGGGCGTGTACCCGGGGTTGAATGTGACGCCATTAATGGAGGAAGTCTATTTTCCGGTTTGCAGTCCCGATTTGATTAAACAGGATTTGCCTTTGAAAGATCCTGAATTGATTAAGAACTACCCGATTTTGCATGACATAAAAACATTTAAAGGAAGTAATATCAATTGGTTGCATTGGGCCACACAAATGGGAGTCGAACATCTGGATTTTAACAGAGGGTTACAATTCAACCAGGCCGACTTTGCAGTTCAGGCAGCGATTGCAGGGCAAGGTATAGTATTGGGAAGACAATCCCTGGTGGAAGGCGATCTTCAAGCAGGACTCCTGGTACCCGTATTTGAAAAGGTAATACAATCCAATTTCTCTTACTTTTTTGTTCATCCGGTGGAGTACTCGGATAAGCCGGATATTGCTCTTTTTAAGCAATGGCTGATTGATCAGATTGCAGAAAAATAGTAGAAACGTTCTGCAAATGTCTAAAACAATTGAACTCTTTTGCGGACTGTATAATTTGTGAATTCTTTATGGTACAGATAATACTTAAATTCGAAGATGTGAAACTTGAGTTAAGATAAGATCTTTAGTGAGGAGAGATTTTTATATCACCAACAGTTTCGTTTGAATTAATCCATTGAATGTTAAATGAATATTACGAAAAAACAGAAAAGTGAAAACATCCTGATTCTTGGGCTTGGAGGGGTTGGCCTTTACCTGGCCAAACGACTTGCCCATGATGGGTATGCAGTTACTGTGATCGAGCAAGACAACAATAAAATCCGTCATGCTGATGGAGCGATTGATGCCAGAATTTTGCAGGGGGACGCCATGAGCATCGATTGCTGGAAAGAAGCGAATGCCAGGAATATCGATTACTTAATTGCAGTGACTGACAATGACGCAGTCAATATCCTCTCCTCAATTATTGGCGATCGTTTCGGTATTCCCCGGAAAATCGCGCGGGTTCGTTCTTTGGAGTTGTGTACAGGTGCATCAGTTCTGAATATGGAGGATTTAAAGATCGATTTAATCATCCACCCCGAAGAATTGGCTGCCCAGGAGATAGTCCGCCTGGTCAAACGGACGGCAGGTAACGAAATCATTGAAATCGGCGAGGGAAAAATGCAAGTGATGGCGACCCGGATTCACGAGTCCTCGCCTTTGGCCAACAAAACACTTACTGAAATTTCGAAAGAATATCGCGATATGTTTTTTCGGGTCTTAGCCATTGCACGGGATACGAAAACGATCATTCCCGGTGGTAACAACTTCATAAAACCAAATGATCAGGTGCTGGTCATGGCCAATAAACTGGCACTGGCGCAATTAATGGATCTGACCGGTATCAAACGTCACAACCGCCACCGGGTGATGATTCTGGGTGGAGGCCTGATTGGTTCCCGAGTGGCACAACTGCTGGGTAAGTCTGTGCGTGTGAAGCTGATAGAGCGGAACGACTATGACGCCAAAGAGCTTTCATTCTTTTTAGAACATACAGAAGTATTGCAAGGTGACGGATCGGATGCGGAGGTACTGGAGACGGCTGGATTGGCTGATATAGACACGTTCATTACTGCGACCCAGGATGATGAAGCAAATGTCATGACCAGCCTGTTGGCGAAAAATCTGATTAATAAAAAGAATCCAAAAAGTCAGGCAAAGACCATTGCCATGGTGAATAAGGAGGAATACCTTGTTCTCAGTTCAACGATTGGACTGGATATCGCATTGAACAAAAAAATTCTGGCCGGTAACGAAATAATCAAATACATACGACGGGGAAAAATGCTGTCTGTGGCTCATCTTCACGGATTTGACATGGATATTGTGGAATTCAACGTCACCAGGGGTTCCCAGATCTGCAAAGCACCTTTACAAAAACTGGATTCCTTTTATTACGGAAAAATTCTAATTGGTGCTATCTATCGAGATGGAAACTGGAGAATCGCTGTCGGTGATACTCATCTGAAGGAAGGGGACAAAGCGATTGCCGTATGCGGCTCTATGATGTTGAAAGATCTGCAAAAACTGTTTTCAGACTGATTGTCTTGGGACACCTCCAAATAACTCGCTTTGCTTTTTATAACTGTTTTTCTGTTTTAATATACCGGTGCTGTCCGACTTAACTTCAGGATTCGCTGCCAAAAATGAAGTTTCACATGTAGCCGGTAATCGGAAAAAACAATACAACAAGGCGCGATACTTGATTATTTAAAACCAAAATCAGACTATGCATTTCACCTCGATTGCCAACGTTTTGGGTAAGCTGCTGATCCTAACCGGTCTTTCCATGGTCTTGCCCATTTTTGTTTCACTTTACTATCAGGAAGGGGATTTATCCCCACTTGCAATCTCCGCCTTGATCACAATCGGATTGGGTCTGCCACTGTGGTGGTTTTTCAGGCGTAGCAATGACCTTGACACCAAGGACGGCATTTTTATTGCGGTCTTCGGATGGATTATGGTTTCCGCTGTGTCTGGAATGCCATACATGATTCATCACACCAGTCTTTCTTTTACTGACGCCTTTTTCGAAATGATGTCCGGCTATACGACCAGCGGGGCAACCATTCTCACAGATATTGAAGTTGTACCTCACGGATTGCTCTTCTGGCGCAGCCAGACACACCTGCTGGGGGGAATGGGGTTTTTGACCCTGGTGATCATTTTCCTGCCTCATGGAATGGGAGGTCTGCGAATCTTCAGGGCCGAATCCAGCCCGGGGCAAGTAATAACCAAGGAAAGATTCACGCCGCGTAATAGAGATGCGATGATTCGGCTTTGGGCGATTTACCTGGCTTTGAATTTGCTTCAGATTATCCTGTTGAGTGCTGGCGGAATGTCCATTTTTGATTCCATGTGCCATGCCTTTGGTACTGTATCTACCTCCGGCTATTCGCCCAAGAATGCCAGTATTGGACATTACAACAGTGCCTATTTCGATTGGGTGATTATTGTCTTTATGTTTCTGGGCGGGATGACCTTTGTCCTGTTTTACCAGATGCTTAAAGGGGACTGGAAATCATTGAAAATCAACACAGAATTCCGCTGGTATGTGGGATTTCTGTTGTTTTTCTGCGGAATGGTATCATGGATTCTCTGGAGAAATGGTAGCTATGATAGTCTTGCCGATTCCGTGAGATACGCGACTTTTCAAGTGATGTCGCTGCTGACGACGACCGGTTTTACTACTGCAGACTATGAACAATGGCCCCAGGCGGCCCAGATGTTTCTTTGGGTGGTTTGTTTTATTGGCGCCTGTGCCGGATCAACTACCAGTGGTATCAAAGTGGTTCACTATGTGATTATCTGGAAATACATGGTGGCTTCGATCAAACGAATCTTCCTGCAGCCTTTATCTGTCGTGTCTATCCGCCTGAATGGTCGTTTGATCGATTACTCCATGATCGATCTAGCCATCTCCTATTTCATCGTCAATATTTTCCTGATTTTTGGCGGAAGCTGCTTCATGGTTTTGTCCGATGATATGGATTTTTTCTCAGCCATGAGCGCTATCATTGCTACACTGATGAATATCGGACCGGGATTCGGTTCGATTGGTCCGGCTCAAAACTATGCTCATATTTCGGATATTGGAAAGTGGTTCCTTTCCTGGAACATGATGGTAGGGCGCCTTGAAATGTTTTCAGCCCTGGTCGTTTTTTACCCCTCTTTCTGGCGAAAATAAACTTCGCTCAAATGCCGAGCTGTAAGAATCAGGTCTGCAGTTCGGGATCAACATTTCACCTCTGACCGATTTTAGCCGGACTGAATTTTCCAGCTTTGGTGTTATGTTACTCATCTGGATATCGCTTTGACCAAAAATTTCAGCTCGTTAAATTTTTGTAGGAAAGGCAGTTGAAATTTAATGACGATAAAGCGAGAATATTCACCTTAGCGATAGAAACCAAAGCTCACTAAAGTTGTCGAATTGAATCAATCTTCCCTCAAGAAACCAAAGTTACAGATGATAAAACAGATGAAAAAAGAAAGAATTTTAAACAACTATCAAAAGGATGTATCAGAACGATTCCTTAGATTTTATATTTCATTGGTTGCAATGTTTATCGCTTCTGCATTTTTGCTAACCAGTTGTAGTTCCAAGCCGAAAGCGAGACCTAAAAAGCCTCTGAAAGCTACCCATGGTTCAGTATATAAGGTAGACGACTACTCGCATGAATGCACCTGGCAATTGATTGATGGCCGAAAGAAAAAGAGATGTGTCAGGAAATAAGAGTGAATTCCTTGAGCCGCCCATCAGTTGTTGGCTGAATCCACAACCCCTCAATGAGCGGCTTCATAATGGTGGAGTTGAGCTATCTTTTACCTTCCGGTGGGAATCCCCACCCAATGGGGTCGGATGTACCCCTGCCTCTTTTCAGGAATCTATCTGTTTACTCTTCAAAGTAATCACTATTCTCCCAGCCCAACACATACCCCTCTAAAAGATCCAAAATGTATTGGTGTCATTCCAGGCCGCGATCGGGAATCCGGTATGATACAAAATTGTTGCGCAACAACACATTGCAAGCTGTCCACTGCCAGCTATAAGCTAAAAAAGATGTCAAATTTATGTAAAATAGCTCCAAATCCTGTTCAGTTTAAGAATTCAGATTGCAGGCTTTATAAAGCTAATTTGTACCTGAACGGAAAATCGCTAAACCCTTATCCAACCTTGTGTCAGATCCCGGATTCAGCTTGACGATTAACGTGCTGTCAGCCGTCAGCGTTCAGCTTAATATATTACAATTACAGGCAAAAACCGGCCGAGAGCTGATCGCTGATTGCTGAAAGCACTAAACAACGAAGTACCAGGCTGCTTTTAAAGCTTCTATTGGTATGGGTTTAATTGGTTTTTGTTCAGGCAGCAATTAAAACCCTTGCTGTCCATAAGGGAAAAACACGGGAATCTTTAAATAAATTTTTTGTAAATTTTGCTTTCAAACCGGAAAAGAAACTTATTTATCGTTAATCGATATTGTACTATATAATGGCTGATCAGCGATTGGCCGTGCATAGGAGAACCGGGTTTTGATTTGACCGAACCTGTTGGTCTGCCCCGCTTCAAATGAATCAGAATCCCTGGTATTTGTTTCGCGGTATAATCAACAATCGAGATTTCTGATCAGCAGAGATGCAACAAATATTTTAACGGCACAATAATGGACAAGGAAAGAAGACAGTTTGAACGTTATTCGGTTGATATTCCGGTTTTAAAGCACGATTTGTCAGCTTGTGGAATGTTACACGATATATCAATGGGTGGCTTTGCAATTAAAAGCACTCTGAATCTTAAAACAGAAAGTGATGTATTCCTTATATTTAAGGTCGAGCAGTACAGGATCAGGTTAAAAGGTCAGGTAAAAGTTAAACTGAAAAAAACCAAAGGATTTGTTTATGGGATCAGGTTCTATTCTGAAAAACTTGATGTTACGGAAAGGCTGGTAAAACACCGTCAAAAAATCAATTCAATGTTATTAAGTACCAGCCGGTTCGTAGAACTGGAAATGAAAAACTAAAACTATTGGGCTTCCCCTTTGTTTCCATTCTCCTTTTCGATTCGTTCGCGCACGGACATCCAGGTTTCATGCATGAGAAAAGATTCTTCACGGCGATTGACCATGTCCTCAAACATGTTGAACGGGACTGTGAATGAAAGCTCATCCTTTTGAAAATACTTCCTGGCGGAAGGGTCCCAACCGCCTAAAACAGCCTTGTTGAGTCCCTTTGCCAGGTAATGCCTCGGCCAGCCAACCAGGCTTCCGCAGGAGGCAGACCACGGTGACACAACCACTTCGGGATCATTGCTAACAAACGTTGCCAGTTGATGCAATCCGGATAAAACCTCCGGGTGGGTAAAAAACACTACCAGCTCAGGCATTTCCTGATGCACAAACTGACTAAGAGGTTTGAAGATACAATAGGTTTTTTCGATCGCAGGCGGATCGACGTATTGGAAAATTTCTCTGAGGTGATCAGGAGAATCGCAGTAAAACTCACCTTCCATCTGACCGGGAATGCCGGTCGAAACATATTGGATGATGGTTTCCGTTTGCGGTTTGAGGAATCCCAGCCAAAACGCGCCGCCAGCACAACCAAATTGTTCTTTGGAGAAATAAGCCGGGATGTTTTTGCGCCTGCCTCTTCGAATGTTGCCCATAATGCATCCAAAGCTTGAGAAAACGGAATGCCAGTCGACTTCATTCTTTTCCTCTTTTTCCCGTGTTGGCATATCGGAAGGTTTTAAACCAAAACCGGGATCAGGTTTGTCATCACTGAAAAACACTCCTAACGGCTCTTCATCAAGTCCCAGAAGGTCAATAAAGGCTTTTGTCGATTCTAAAAACTGTGTGTCCATATCTTGTCCTCAAGAAATAACTGCGGATTAATCCAGACTCTTTGAAATCACTACCAAGGTTTTTAAGGTTGTTTCCAGCTCCTTTGTTTCGAGTGCGGAAGAAATGCGATTGGCCCATTCAATTTGCTTCAGGGAAATCCGGTCTAAAACGTCTCGTCCGGATTCGCTTAATTGTATCAATTTGGCGGTCTGATGATCGGGATTCTCTTTCAGGGATACCAATTCTTTTTGAGCCAGGTTGTTAACCAGTTGCTGCACATTTTGTCGCGTCAGCCCCATTTTACGGGCGATTTGTGACACCGTTAAAGGTCCCTGACCCAGAGCTCCCAATACCTTCCATCTGGCACTGGTAAGCCCCAAGTTCTTTGACAACTGATCCCCGGCAGTTTTTAAGCTTCCGTTAAGTTTAAAAATCTCCAATACCAGATCAGTAAATTTATCCCCTGCAGGTGTGCGCTTCAATTTTGCTTTTCCCATTTTTTTTGTGATTCACTATGACCATAGTCTGTTAAACTGACAATCACTTGTCAAATTTTTCACGAAGGTATACAAGGTTTGTCGGTAATAACTATAAATTCCACAGACCTCTTGATAACCGCATCACCTGAGCAACAGAATCGAAAAACAACAATGTAATTTTTGAACCTTGCAAAGCAACACCTTGTAAGCTAACCGCTGATTGCCGACAGCTCAAATTTCCAAACTAAGGTAAGCATTTCAACCCCTTTAATGTTTCCTCAACAGCTTCGATCAATGGTGTGACCGGTTCCTTGCCGAGAACAGCGATTATCCTTGAATTGTCCATTCGAACCGGTACCTTCCAGAGATACCGCATTTCCATCAGTTCACGTAGCGTTTCGTTAAATGGTGCCAGCAGTCTTAGCAGCCACCAGGGGAAAGACGCTGTTTTTGGGGCTTTACCGGAATGCCTGGTAACTACACTGCGAATAGCCTCTATCATTTGGGTACCGTCAGCATCCCAGTGACTGCCTAAATGGAAAGTAGCGAACGACTCAAGCTTGTGGCGATTTTTCAATAGTTGCACCATCGCTCGGGCAACATCAGGCAAATAAGACCATTGATGGCCAATACCGCGACTGCCAGGATTGCTAATGGAGGTAACAGGTCGACCGGGTTTGATAAGACCTTGGGAAAACCAGTTGTTACCTGCCCGTGGTCCAAAAAAATCACCAGCCCTTACTATGATGACGCGGCTTCTTTTTTTCGAGTAATTGAACAGGCGTTGCTCCATTTTTACGCGAATAGCACCTTTTTGTGTCTGCGGTTGCTGTGGTGAATCCTCATATAAAACCGGAAAGGCATCAGGTCCGTAATTGTAAACGGTTCCAGGGAGCACTATGGTTGCACCGGCTTTTTTTGCTGCTGCAAGCGTGTTTTCCAACATTGGCAGAACAAGTCCGGGCCAATTTTTGTAACCGGGCGGGTTGACGGCATGGACGATAACGCTGCATTTTTCGGCTGCTTTTTCTACGTCTGCCTGCCTGAGTGCATCACCCTTCAACCAGGTTATGCCGTCTTTCTGCTCAACGTCTGTTGATGCATTGCGCTTCATTGCTCTTACGGTCCAATCGGCATCCCGAAGTTGACGGGCCACTTCACCACCAATTCCGCCAGTTGCGCCAAGAATCAAAACTGTTTGTTGCTTTTTCATTTTTTTCTCCTTGATTATTTGGGTTATGTAATTAATTTATTATTTACCCCAGCTAAACACAATTGACTAAAATAGCTGATCAGCTATACATTTACGTATGACTAAACATATTGGTTGGGAATTTTATCGCTCATTTCTGGCAGTCCTGCAAACAGGCTCCTTGTCTGCTGCCGCTCGTGCTCTCGGTACCACGCAACCTACTGTTGGGCGTCATATTGCAGCACTTGAAAAATCCCTTAAACTTACTCTTTTCACACGATCCCAGGTAGGTCTGTTGCCAACCGAAGCCTCAGAGGCACTGCGAGGTTACGCTGAAGAAATGGCCAATGCTGCGGCTGTACTAGAACGAGCAGCGACCAATCAAGGTGAAGGGATACGCGGTACAGTCCGTGTTACAGCCAGTGAGGTGATCGGTGTAGAGGTACTTCCGTCAATAATCGTCAAACTGCGGACCAAACATCCTGAACTTAAGCTGGAACTGGTCCTTTCCAATCGACCACAAGATCTTTTACATAGGGAAGCCGACATAGCCGTCCGCATGTTTCAACCTAAACAGACCCAGCTGGTTGTACGACGCATAGGTCAAATTGAACTGGGTTTACATGCAAGCAAAGCATATATTGAAAGTAACGGTAGCCCGGGGCATATGCAGTCATTGAAACATCACTCCCTAGTCGGCTTTGACAAGCCGAACGATTTTATCCGCCAGGTAACTAAAATGCTGCCCCCCGGTTTTGAACGAGAACATTTCGCATTTAGTTGCGATAGTGACCTTGCACAATTGGCATTGATTCGTGCCGGAGCTGGAATTGGTGTCTGTCAGGTAAGGTTGGCTGAACGCGACAACAGGTTAGTGCGGGTTCTGTCCGATGAATTCTCTCTGCAGCTGGAAACCTGGATCACCATGCATGAAAACCTTCGAAACAATCCGCCTTGCCGTGCAGTCTTCGACTCCCTGGTGGAAGGATTCAGACAATATCTTGAATAGACCTGAAGATAAGAAAAACATTCTTCAAATCAAAAATCTAAAATGCTCAAGGGTCATTTTTTTGTTTAATATGATGCCGGATCATCCAGGATTCCCAAAACGAGTAAATATCAAATAGAAATCCTTTCATCTTTGCTTTCGGAAAAAAGAGGTCTTGTTTCAGCAACTCATTCACTATCTCATCAATAGCCAGGTTAGAATCCAATTCATTCAAAGCCTGATCAACGATCCCCTGGTTTTTCTCCAGCTTGTGTTTCATGTATGTAAAAGGAGTAACATCGGGTTTTTCTATAATGTAACCATGCGATGAGGTCAGAAAATCCGCTTTTTTTAGATATAACGACTCTGCATCTTTGATATCCCTGGCATATTGCGAAATAGAGCATTGTTCGAATCCATACCAGGGGCCGAAACCATTGGTTTCCGGGTTCTGTTTATCGAAACCCAGGCAGCTGATATGTAAAACCTTTTCAGCAGGAAGGAAAAAGCCCGTATGACCTGCTGAATGTCCGTTCAAAGGAATGGTTTCGATTGATAGTTCACCAAACTGGAATGTTGTTTCGGGTTTAAAACCTTTCACTTTTTTGCAGGGCTGATATCCATTTAACTCTGCGAATTGTTCAATGGCATCCGGATTATTCATCTTCTGCCAGTTGTAACTATTGCAAAACCCCTGGAGGTCGGTCAGCGTTTCAGCCTCTTTGTCCGGTGCATGTATGGTTGCACCGAAATTCTCCCAGGCGTGAACATGGGCTATATGATCCATGTGTCCATGGGTACTCACATAATCTGAGACCGGGCCAAATTCCTTAACCAGGGCCTCGATGTATATCGGTTCAATGTTGATATCCAAAGCAATCGCCGTGGAATTTCGACCTTTCCTGGGCAGGATCAGCAGGCCGTCCGAACAGGAAAAATAAGCGGGAGGCTTGATCTGGTGAATCAAGAGGACATCATTTGTGATGCTACTTAATTGCAGATTGTCTTTAGGGTTGTGTTTAATGGTCATGGGAACTTCCTATTTTTGGGATAAAGCAATCAAAATGGGATTTGAAGAAATGCTAGGAAAACTTACTGAAAAATGTTCCCAGAACGTTCTTCATTCCTTGGATGTCAGCTTCCGAATGCCCTTCCTTAATCTCGTTATTGATTCTGCGGATGATTTTTCTAGCTTTGTCGAGCTCTTCAAGCCCTTTTTCAGTTAAGGAAATATTCCACGCGCGACGATCTCCTCCAACGGAATTACGCTTGACCAGCCTGTTTTTTTCCAAGCGGTCGATCAGACCGGTCACTGTCGAGTTTTTGATAAACAGGGATTCGCTCAAAGCGTTCATGGATTGCGGCCCTTTTTCTTCCAAAGTAAACAAAATGCCCGTATGTGAAGGCGTGATCAGAACCTCTTCCCTGCGAAATTCATCCTGCAGGCGCTTCTTCAAAAGATGCTGGGCCGTTAAAATCAAGAATATCAATCTATCACTACTGTTATCCGACATTATGTGTTCCAGTTTAAAATAGCCGCCCGTAACGGGCTGATTGGATTTTCGGCATTCGCTTTTTTAAGATTAGTTTTTAAAGTATTTAGCTAGCTAAATTTTGTCAAGCTGAATATCTTGATGCTAAATCCTGTCCAAGAGTTATTAATCTGAAAACAAAATTTCGGTGCAAACACCATCGTCACGGCCTGTCCCTTTTACCTGGTTAACATTAAAGATGCCATGAAAGTGTCCGGATTTGGGAAAACAACCCTCGGTCACCGATCTTTCTGAACTGATAGAAATGCACATGGAGTAGTAAACATCCCAAAAAAAGCTGGGGCAAACCCTCTATCAATAAAACCTATAAACAATTGCGAAGCAACATACCAAGTAAATCTAAAATGTTCCTCCGATTGTTACAAACACGTTGATAAGGCAATCCATCTGGTGATTGATGGAGTGGAACAGAAAATTCAAAAAAAAGTAAAAATAATATTTTCAGTGGATTACACTGTTTGTTAGGTTTCTTCTTGACAGAAAATCGTTTAAAAATAATAAAATTATAGTTTATGAGAAAATTACTTTTTAAACGATAATCAATTTTTTACTTAGGTCTTTTATGTTGACTCTTGCGAGAAGGATGTTCCTGTTCTAGGAATTGACTTCTGGGCTAAAAACTATTTCAGCTCTTCGGTACAGTTCCATCCCCGGACAGACATCTTTTCGTTCTTCTTTCCGTTAGAACAGGACATCCCATACTGATTTTCTTTTGTTTTTCATCATGAAGATCGCTTCATGATACATGTATTCGTGTGCCTAGTTACGCACGCAACGGAGAATGGTATGTCCAGAAAAAAAACACATCTACATTTAGAGAATACACCCTTCATCTGCGAAAATTGTGGCTGCATGGTGATGCCGCCAGAAAGTGGGACATTGCATCGCAATCATTGTTCGCACTGCCTCTTCAGCCTGCATGTCGATATGCGCGTAGGCGATCGTCGTTCGGGTTGCCGGGGACTGATGGAGCCTATAGGGATTTGGGCTCCGGCAAAGAAAGATTGGTCGATAATTCATCGCTGCAAAAATTGCGGTTTTATGCGTACCAATAGAATTGCCGGAGATGATAACGAAACACTGCTTTTATCGCTAGCCGTTCGGCCTATCACCAGACTGCCGTTTCCGATAGAGATGCTATTCGATACCCTGGGAAAGGGTTCAATATCAGGAGACGGGCAATGAAATTAAGCAAGCTCGGTTGGAATAAGTCTTTTGAAAAGAACTTTGAGAGCTTAAAGGAACAGGGCCTGAAGCAAGCCCGTGTAGTGAAAGAATCAAGACGCATTTACCAGGTATATTGTGAAGATGGTTTGCGACAGGTGGAAGTCTCCGGCCGTTTTCACTATACGGTTACATGCAAGTCGGATTATCCCACGGTTGGGGACTGGGTAGCCTTGAAGATGCAAGACGGTAGAGCATTAATAGAAGAGATGCTGCCACGAAGAACTGCTTTTTCCCGAAAAGTTGCGGGTAAAGGCACTGAAGAACAGGTAGTTGCCTCAAACATTGATATGCTTGGCATTGTTTGCGGTCTTGATGGAGGGCGTAACTTCAACCTCCGGGGTATCGAACGTTATCTGGTCATGGCAAGAGAAGGCGGGGTGCAGCCGATAATTGTATTGAACAAGGCCGATTTATGCACCCATCCGCAAGCGGCACTGCATCAAACACGTTCAATTAGCGGCAAAATCCCCGTATTCCTTGTAAGTGCCCTGCGGGGAGACGGTATTCGAGATCTTGTAATGAGTTTTGCTGCGGGCTCTACCATCGCCTTTGTCGGTCCGTCAGGTGTGGGAAAGTCGGCTCTTTTAAACGCTCTCTTGGGGAAGGAGGTTCAAATCACAGGTCTTCAGAGAGAGACCGATCTCAGAGGCCGTCACACCACCACGCACAAGGAGCTCTTCTTCCTTAAGGGGGGTGCGATGGTTATCGATACACCCGGTATGCGGGAATTGCAACCCTGGGGAACCAAAGAGGGATTGGAGGGTATCTTTGGCGAGATTGAAGAGGCAGCGGGAAACTGCCGATTCAGGGACTGTTCACACCAAGGTGAACCGGGTTGTGCGGTTCAACAGCTCCTGGTGGACGGCGCCCTGGATTTTGAGTGTTACCAGAATTACCTGGATATGCGTACCGAGCTAACCTGTCTTGAAAGCCGGCTGGAACGTAAAAAGAAAAAGAAGCAACTCTCCCAAGAGATTAAAAACGTGAATAAAGTGAGGCATTGGGAAAATTCTTGGAGATCCTCATAACAACCCAAGCGATCGGTGAATGATCTTTTTCAACTTCCTGTGTAGAGCCATGATTGAAAAACTTCGTGCCCTTAGTGGTAAACAGACAAGGGGTACGTATGCTGAACAGATACGTTTTATAAGTAAAGATCGCCTGGTCAACGGGTTCATCGTCTGGGGAGATAACGGTAGCATAACGGTAATGTCAAACCGATTTTAGTTTAGACCCGGAAACGACCTATCATGTCATTTAGTTTTTGAGCGAGATTGGCAATATCCTCAGCGTTAATTTTGACCTGATCTCCGTTATCTGCCATTTCACCGACTGCTGTATTAACTTTTCCGATATCCGAGGCGATTTCCCGGGCTACGGTTGAACTGGTGGAGATGTTTTCATTGATCTCCTTGGTACCTTCTGATGCCTGGAGCACATTTTGGGCGATCTCTTTTGTTGTGATTGATTGCTCTTCAACTGCGGTCGCGATCATAACAACGATTTCATTGACCTGGTTAATGATGGTCGATATTTGTTCTATCTCCTTAACGGTAAAGCTGGCCGATTCCTGAGTGCCTGTGATGCTTTTCTTGATCTCCCCCGTGGCTACCGTTGATTGTCGAGCCAAATCCTTGACCTCGCTTGCAACTACGGCAAATCCCTTACCGGCATCTCCGGCTCGCGCTGCTTCGATAGTAGCGTTCAACGCCAGGAGATCGGTTTTTTCGGAAATATCATTGATAGTTTCTGTCACGGCGCCAATATCTAGTGCTGCATTTCCCAATTGGCTTACTTTATCCGATGCATTGGCTGCCTGTGACACTGCTTTTTGTGTTATGGTGCGACCTTTTTCGGAGTTTAGGGCAATTTCGTCAATGGTGCTGCTCATATCTCCTGCTGATGTCGCCACCAGGTTTAGATTTGTTGATGCCTGCTCTGTGGCAGCAGCTACGGAGTTCATGTTTGCGCTCATTTCTTCAGCAGCCGCGGCTACAGTATTGGAATGATTTGAAACCTCGTTTGCGCTGGCTGCGAGCTGTGAAGAGATATCACTCAGCTTATTGGAAGAGGAATTTAATTGACCGGCTTTTTTCATGATATCGGTAAACATCTCTTTCAAATTGGCAGCCATATTGTCAAAGTCAGCGGCGATTTTTGACAGTTCGTCATTACCGGTAATATGGGATTGAGCGGCCAAATTTCCGGAACCGATCTCGCTGGCGAATTGTTTCATTGTTTCCAAACGTTTAATAAATCGGAAAAGCATCAATATGTAGACGACAAAGAAAATTATAATACCTAATGATGCCATTGCTATAAACAGCACAAGGTATTTTAGGGTTTGTGTCATTGATGCTTTCAAGGATTCCTCAACCGTTACCGCATTTTTTTCGATAACGTCAAAGGCTTCAAATGCCGGTGAATCGTCGATTTTAACGATTTTGTCAATTTCGTTCGAAGTGGCACCCTCTTTTACCATTTTTTCGGCGACCTTAATGGCATTAACATATTGAGAAGCGACATCCTTGATGTTATTGATAGCAATTTGCTCTTTCTCGTCAGGATTCAAGTTTTCTAATGATCGTATTGCCTTAAACATCACTTCTTCATTCTTTTTGAACCGTTCGATATATTTAGGCTGACCCCTCAATACATAGTTCTTAAAATTATGAATGAATCCACCGTATCCGAAATGCGATTCAACCTCGAATAAATAAAGTCTTCTTTTTACCGACTGTTCCTGATATTCCGCCCAAACTGATGATACTGCTTGAAGAGCGTAGTTCTCAACTATTCCAAAACTTAACATCAAGACAACTAATGTGATTATCATTAGTATCATTTTTTTCTTTATGGTCATTAACGTCTCCCTTAATTTGTTGAGTCTTAAGAATCGGCTACCGGAATGTTCGTCATTTCTTTGAAGGAATTCAACGATACCATGAATATTGTATTTTCCAACAGACGCCGGTTAAGGTTACCTAAGAAAGCACTAACGCTTACAAGCACTAATGCATATTATACAAGTATTTAATCGATTCGTTCAAGATTTTTTAAGAACAGGCCAGGAAAGATACCGATGGTCATCAGGTTGTGGTGATCGTGCTGATTAATTGAAAGTGGTCTGCTATCACCGGGTTTAGACTGTTCATTGACCGAACCTGTTCAATGATGGAATATTAGAAACCTCAAGAAACACAAGTCATTCTGGAGATATGATAATGCCTGGAGCTCAAAAGAACCCGGTTGGAACACGAAGGCAAAAACAAAAATCAGATACTCGCGACCTGATTTTGAAAATTGCCCTTAACCACTTTGAAAAAAACGGATACTCAAAAACCACTATCAGGGGAATAGCTTCGGATGCAGGCATTGCTGTCGGAACCATTTTTAGCCATTTCAAAGACAAATTTTCCCTGTTGGCCGACCTTATCTACAATGATCTGGAAGCCGAAATGTGGAAAGCAATCGACTCGATTCCTTCCCGAAAACCCATCCATGATCAGTTTAATCACTGTGCAAAACATTTTTACTCTTACTGGATGAAAAACCCTGATTTAACAAAAAGCTTCCTTGTCGAATTGGTTCTGTCATCATCCGAATGGACCCAACGCTTTGACGTTCAGATCGGCCTGTTCCTGCAGCATTTTGTAAAAAAACTGGAAATCATGAAAAAAAAGGGACAGGTAAAGACAACTGTAGACAGCCAGATTGCCGTTGCCTCATTCTGGTCCCACTATTTCCTGGTCCTTGTCACTGAATTCAGAAACCCCTCACCTAATCTCAAGAACATGCTGAATATGCTGCTGCAAATGAACAAGCAGACACTCGACGGTATCAGCGTTCAGCAGCCTGTTTGAGACTCACCCTTCAGATAATGCTTGCCAACTCCCTGACGACCTTTTAGTCTAAATAAATGAACGTGTTCATTTAAAAATCACGTTCATTAAATGAAAGCGATCATTATAATTAAATATTGAAATCATGGGGTTTGAGGAGGTATTCATGTTGGAAATTGCGCTAAAAGGTGACAGAAGATACTGGGGATGGATCGGTTTTTTATTCTGTGTCATAGGAATCGGGATCTTTTTTTATCACAAACAATTGGTGTATGGATTGGGAATAACGGGAATGAGTCGTGACGTATCCTGGGGAATCTACACGTCTCAATCCAACTTTCTGGTTGGTGTTGCGGCAGGGGGTATCATGTTGGTTTTGCCGTATTACCTTCATGATTTGAAAAAATTCGCAAAAATCACCATTCTTGGCGAATTCCTGGCGGTCCCCGCCTTGATGATGTGTCTTCTATTCTTGTTTGTGCACCTGGGTAAACCGGAACGATTTCTCAACGCGTTTCTGCACCCGACACCCTCAGCCATGATTTTCTGGGACGGACTGGTTATCATGGGTTACCTGGTGATGAATTTGGTAATCGGCTGGAACGTGGTAGGTTCGGACCGCAAGGGTGTAAAACCACCCAAGTGGGTAAAATGGCTTATCTATTTATCGATACCAACAGCGTTCTCGATCCATACGGCCACCGCCTTTCTCTATTGCGGACTAGCAGGTCGCGGATACTGGTTGACTGCTATTCTGGCCCCCAGGTTCCTGGCCTCGGCTTTCTCGTCCGGTCCTGCCCTGTTGATTCTGTTGGCGCTGATGCTGAAAAAATTGACCGGGTTTGATGCAGGGAAGGGAACTCTGCAGACAATCGCTGTTATCGTGGCTTATGCCCTTTTGGCAAATATATTCTTTTTACTTTGCGAAGTATTCGTCGTTTTCTACAGTGGAATCCCCTCTCATATGGATCATTTCCTCTATTTGTTCAAGGGTTTGAACGGGAGTTCAATTATGGTTCCCTGGATGTGGAGTTCGATGGCGCTTTTGGGAGTCGCAGCAATAATAATGGTCATTCCCAGCTTGCGAAAGAAGACACCGCTCTTGGTTATTGGTTGTCTGGCAGTGTTTGTAGGTACCTGGATAGAAAAAGGATTAGGGTTGATGGTTGGAGGTTTTACCCCCAACCCTTTTCACCGGGTTGTAAAGTATGTACCTTCAGCCAGCGAAATCCTTATTACGCTGGGAGTTTACGGAATCGGAATGTTAATCCTGACCATCCTTTACAAAATCACCCTTGAAGTGAGGAACCAGGACAAATCCTGAAGCTCCTGATTGAACGTTGCGAAGCAACACCACCCATAAAGCTAAGATCTAAAATCTCTTGGCAATGCCATGTCTATTCCTGAACAAGTGCTTTTCGAACAGCGTATAGTGGGAATTGCCTGATTTTGCTTTTAAAACCAAAGTTTTTTGGTGAAAAATGAATGCCGTAAGGTGAGTGTTGTTTTTCATTGAGAAAGAGTTCCATGCTTTTCAAAACGTATGACTTGCCTGCTTTAACCTCAATAGGAATAACCTGGTCTTTTATTTCGGTTACATAATCTACTTCTGCAGTTGAGCCTCTTTTTTGTCGTGCCCAATAAAAAAGCTCCTTTTTTTGGTCGGCTGGTGCATAAGCCAACATTTCCTGCCCAACAAAAGCCTCAACAACTGCCCCAAAATTTGTGGCTACCTGCTCCTGTTGTAAAATCCATCTTCCTGTATCAACATTCAACATTGTTTGCATCAAGCCGATGTCAGACATTATAGCTTTAAAAAAAAGAGGATTGCTTTCTCCGGCAAGAGGAACTCCCCCTGAAGAAGTGTGTGTAACAGCATGCACTACTGCAGCCTTTTGAAGTAATTCAAGTGCAGGTCTTAATTCACGAGCCTTAAGATCAGCGTTGATTGATGCAAAGATAAATTTATTACCGGTAAGTCTTGGTACGGAAGAATAAACCAAATCTACATACTTCTCTTGAAACCTGTTGGTGTATTTCGCGAAATCCTGTTGATAGGTTGATATTAACGAACGATGAACTTTTTTCACTTTTTTTATGTCCGATGTTTGTAACCATTTCGCTATTGCCTCAGGCATACCTCCAACAGCCATATACTCCCAATAGAGTCTTAGTAATTGATTATGTGCAATTTCAGGCAGTTCTTTTCCTGGATCGTGTCTCGCCAATTCCTCGATTAAAAGGTCCTTTTCTTTTGCCTGAAGAAACTCGGCAAAAGACATAGGATACAGATTTAGTATTTCAACTCTGCCCACTGGAATGCCAATTTTTTCTAACGTGAAATCAACAAGTGAACCCGCACCGATGACGTGAAGCTTTGGCATTTTTTCATAAAAGTATCTCAATGCTCGGATTGCATTAGGACATTCTTGAATTTCATCCAAAAACAGAAGTGTTTTCCCGGGATTTATTCGTTTTCCAGTTGCAAGAGACAAGTCTCTTATTATTCTCTCCGGGTTTCTGTCTTGCTCAAATATCCTGGAAAAGCTTTCATCCAGATCAAAGTTAATCGCCACATAACTAACAAAAGTCTGACCCACTGAATCAACCAGATAGCTTTTTCCAACTTGTCTTGCCCCTCTTAACAAAATTGGCTTGTGATCCGGATCTTTTTGCCAATCCAACAACAATTTTTCCAGTGTTCTTTTCATTATTTGACTAATGTTAATCGTTTTAGCTAGTTATAGCAGTGAAATGGACAATAATCAGGGTAATTATTGACTATTTTTGGTTATTAATCAAGGTAGTTTGGGGTAGTTTATGGGTATAATTCAAAGAGGTTTTACCATGCAGGATTCGACAGCCAATTACAATCGTAGTCCAAAAATCTAAGATGTTTTGTAGTCGTTGGGCAGCAACCCTGCCTGTAAATTTAAAATCATAAAACTGAACTCTAAAATGACGGTGCGTCATTCCGGGCGGCTTTTTACAGTATTATGGTGCTTTCGATTCAGATATCGGGAAATTGACTCAAAAAGTATCTTTTTGTAAGATACCAAATATTGGTACAATTCTAAATTAAGGAGCCGACATGGCAAAAAATACGAGTATAACGCTTGGCAATCATTTTGATTCTTTCATTGCTCAGTTAATCGAAACTGGTCGCTATAGCTCTGTTAGCGAGGTTGTAAGAGCTGGATTAAGAATGCTTGAAGATAGGGAAACAAATCTAAAAAACCTCCGTAGTCTACTTGAAGAGGGAGAAAAAAGTGGTTTTGTTGAGTACTCCTACGAAAAATTAATTGAAACTCTTGATAAAGAGAATCTTTAATGCCTGTTTATAAACTCTCAGGTAAAGCTCTATCAGATCTAATTGAAATTGGTCGTTACACAGCAAAAAGATGGGGTATCAAGCAAAGGAATGTATATCTTAAACAACTTGATGACTGCTTTACCGAACTTTCAGAAAATCCCAATCTTGGTATTAAATGTGACTACATCAGCAAAGGCTATAGAAAGTTTCCACAAGGTTGTCACATAATCTTCTACAAATCCACCTCCAAAAGTATTGTTCAAGTTATCCGTGTATTGCATAAATCTATGGATGCTGAATCTCACCTTTAGGCAATATAACAACAGAAATAAGAGGCGGTGCACGAAGCCGGCAGGACCACCATGACCCCCTGCCTCCTAGACTGCCCAAATCTCGAAAACCATGCTCCCAGTGCACCGTCCTACTTGATTGACAGGTTAGATGGTATTCTTTACTTTCCGAGCTGCCGCAATCAACCACCCCTCCAATGCTAACATGTCTTCACTTAATCGCGACAAAGCTAGGTAGTGAGCTTTTGATCGAGTTCGTCAAGGGCCAGTGGCCAATTGTCTTTGTGAGCTTTCGCCGCTTTCTCGTCATCGAACCCCGAATGAGTCATGCGGAACATTGTGCCCTGGTCTTGAGGAATAAGTTCGATTCTAATGACGGTTTCGGCACCGAAAGTACCTCCCTTGCCGGTTAACCAGGTCATTTCAATGAGTCGGTCCTGTTCTAACTCAAGAAACCTTCCGTAGTGAGCATGCCGTCCCCAGTCGTGTCGATTATAAAAAAAGAAAGGTTTGTCGATTTCGGGGGCCATAATGAGTTCGCCTGGTTGAGCAAACCATAGATCAAAATCTTCTGTCCAAGCCTTGTAGAGATCGGCGGCCTTAGCTTTCATGTGCTTTTCGAGTGTCAGGTGATCTGGTCTTTCTTTCAGGTTTGGAGTCATTTCAGATTTCATTGAGCACCTCTTATTTGGTTTGTGCCGGTGTTAGCATTGGTGGCAAGGGAAACCAACCTATGCCGAAGTGAAAATGGCTTCACCATCTTTTTGCCCCGAGGGTATTAGCAATGTCCTCTCCGCCGTGCGGGAGTAGCCATAACGCTCATAGAGTTGGAGTTCTATTTGTTCCAAACCAGGCGCAAGCACCGCCCGAGTTGCTCCTAGTGACCTGGCCTTCTCTTCTAATACCGCCATCATCGCGCTGCACCATCCCTGCCGCCGGAAGGTCTGATCTGTAAACAGATCAGAAATGTAAGCTGTTCCTTTCCCGAGGTAGATAAGCTGACCTTTCGCTATGACTTGCACGTCGTTTTCAAAAAAGAAGTAGTGGATGCGATCGTCTGTAACGTCAGACTGATTCGATATTCCCGGGATGGAATTGAAGCGATTCCGATCTTTGCCGGACGTTACTTCACGAGCATTTGCATTTAAAGGAGCCGGTCGCAGCCATGGCTGTGCAAGATCACGGCCCATAATGGGGTTGACCCAGGCACGAGTAAGACCCGACTCGTGCAGAATTGCCTCCTGGGATGCCAAATCCTGATGAAACAGATTCACGACGATCTCGTGCTCAAGATTGATTACCGAAGCGACCTCGGATGCTTCAGCTACTGCAAGGTATTCCAGTCGATACTTGAATTCACGGGGCCAGGGCCATTGGAGGTCTGAGTTGTAGCAAAGCTCAATAATGTTGCGTGAAGACGAGGCAACCGCAGCGCCTTCCACTACTTCTCTGTAAGCCAATGCCTTTATAAATGCCAGTGCATCTTCTTCATTCATCTGTAACTCCGTTGGGTCATCATCACTTCCAGTGCAGGCCAATACCAAACCGAGCTGCGGCTGCACCGGACTTTGCGTTAAATACATGTTTGCCAAGACCAATAAATTCGACAGTATCGAGGACGATATGCCGTAAGCTCCGGTTATTTGCTAAGCCGGGAGTATTAGTTATCGCCATAGTGACGCTGAAGTTTGTTTAATAACTCAAGTCCTCGTTTTTTGTTACCTTTGCTTGCCATAACCTTAAAACGGTTTTCGGCGTCAAATTCAGTCAATGCCATTATGGTGAATTCTTCATAGAGCTTATTGATACTTGTATTTCTTGATGCTGCCAGTTCTTTAATTCTTTTATGGGTGTCATCCGGAAGCCTTACTGTGATCGTTGCCATATTTTCTCCTTTATGAATTCGTCAGGTGTCATAATCTGCAGTTTCTCAAATAGCAGTTCTCCACTTTTAGCGCTGAAACAATAACGTTTGTATCAATTACGGCTTTTAACATTAATCTAAAAATAAGAAGTTTTTTCCGGATGCTAGCGCATACGCAAGCAAAACAAAAGAAGCAGTTTGAAATTTGGGATTCTTTTTGGGACTTAATCCCTGGTTTCAGTGACTGCGCGCAAGGTTTTGGTGTTTGCAAAGGATTTGTCGGACATTTGGATATGTAACCTTATCGAAGGCCAACTGGCGGTTCACTGCAAATCTTTGTCAGGCTTTTGATTTCAAGGGCTTATCAAATACTTGTTGAAACTTTATCTTTGAATATCCCAGTTGTTCATAAAATGCTAAAGCGTCTGTTCTATGAGTTTGAGTACGAACACGAAGCTTGTTAATACCCTTTTGAATAGTCCATTCCTCTGCTGCAGCAATCAAACTTTTTCCAAGTCCTTTGTTACGAAAAGACTTTGAAACTACAAGACCCCCTATTTCTGCAAAACAATCAGATTCAATGCGATATGCTAAAAAAGCATGAATCCATCCAACTACTTCATTTTCTTGCGTACAAGCTAAGAATACAGCATGATCCCTTGATTTAAGCACTTCAATCAACCGTTTTTCAGATTGAGCTACTGTACTTTGATAGCCAAGTTGATTCGAAAGATCAGCGATTGCTGCAGCATCATCAGTTTTTGCATTGCGAATGATTACATCTTTCATTTGCTATACTGGAACCTCTGTTTTTCAAACCTAACACTAATTATCTCTCAGCGATTTGATAAACCGGCTGAGAGGGGGTTTTGTCTGGGGGTTATGTTTTAAATTCGGACACAAACCATCGGACCCCGGGAATTTGTTTCTTCGGGGACATAAATCCTGAGAGAAACCCGAAGTTGTTTTTTTCCCTGAGCGGTTTTTGCGTCTAATTTATCAGGGGTATTGATAGCATGGGAGCGATGAATTGGGCAAGGTGGCCCGATGGGTTTGGGTAGGGTTAGATTTGAATGTTTTGGGATTGTGGGTTGTTGGGGACGTCGTTAATTTAGAGTCTTTTCGTTGTGCCTGGCCTTTTTTTAACCGTTCCGATATTTTTTATTCCTACTATATATATGTGTTTCAAGAGCGTGACTTGTTGTTTGTAATTATTGTCGATAATTCTTGCAAATCGTATGTGTATCAGGTACCGTAAGCCAGTATGTATTTGGTTTTAATAGCTTGTGATACTTGCATCGCTTCAGGCTCTTGTGTAACGTGTTGTTATCTATCCCCAATTTTTTTCAATTTTCCTCTATTATGCTTGCTGGTTGTATGAGCTTTGGCCTTTTTTGTGGCATCAACTTGCTCAACTTTTTTCTTGATGATTGTAGTTTCTTTTATAATTTCAAGCTTATTAAGATATCATTTTTTGCCAATGATAGAGGGTGATAGGTTTACCAACGTTATGATTAGTCAACTCAAACGACTATGCTCACGGGTCAAATGAAAGGTTTCAAAACATCATTTACAGTTGAACCTCTAAAATTTTTAAAACCCTCCTGCACAAAAACTGAAGCAAACGCCAATAAAACCTTAAAACCATCTCGCAAAAACATCGTCTTAGATGAGTCAGCTTTTGGCATCTTTTCAATTCTTTAGTTTGCTAAATAGGCAAGCTAATACAAAATGTTACGAGGAATAATCATGAAATCTTTTAAAGACAAAATTGTCCTGATCACAGGAGCAGCTTCCGGAATTTGTCTGTCTCTTTCCACCAGGTTGATCGACCTTGGAGCTACTGTAATTTCAGCTGATATCAAAAACAGCAAACACGGTGATCTTTCAACGTCTCAACGGCTTTCGGAAGTCCACTTGGATGTGACGAAGGAACATCATTTCAAAAGTCTCATACTTAATGTGGTATCAACCTATGGTCGCTTGGATATTCTCATTAACGGCGCAGGTTACAATGTTCGCGGAGAAGCACTTGATTTAGCCAAGCTTGACTCCAGCCTTGACGATTTTGATATGTCTTTATGGAATAGGATCTTTTCCGTTAACTACTTCGGTGCAGCACAAGGTTCTTTGCTGGCACTCGCACAAATGAGAAAGCAAGGTTCCGGACAGATAATCAACATAGCCTCTTTAGCCGGATTGACGTCGTATTCGACCAATGCACCTTATGGAGCTGCCAAGGCAGCCATTATCAATCATACGGCGGCGCTGAGGGCCGAAGCTTGTGATTATGGAGTTGATGTTAAGGTGATATGCCCTGGTTATATAGACACAAACTTCTTGAATTCCAAGACGATGTATAACGGTAAGTTATGTGATTTGAAAGAAGAACTTGTTTTTAAGCCTGTCGATGTTGATAGAACAGCTGGTATGATCTTAAAAAAGCTTCAAGGGAATGCCTCACTGATCAATGTTCCCCGTTATCCCCGACTGACTTGGCTTTATGCATTTAATTGGATTACGAGGTTGCTACTGGATCCCATGCAAAAACAAGTTATTCGCAAATTCAGATCATCGCCTATATCTTCTATGCTACCAAATTAATTCATTCAGTTGGGTGAGACGTTTCACCCTGAATAATGGGCAACCAGTCACGATAAATTAAGGAAAAGCCTGGTTAAAGGGACTGGTGCGTGACAGAAAAAAGGGGCGCGAATAGTGTTACACAAGCCTGAACCCAGTGCTCTCGGCTGATGCTCAGGATATCGGGCAAAATTTTTTGTCCGCCAACTCCAAGGCCTGATCGGCTACCCGTTGAACTTGCTCCTGGTAGTGGGAGACCAAAAGCAAGGTACATGTTTCTTTGAGAGAAATTAAAAGGTCTTCTATAATCTTAGCAGAGGTTTTATCTAAAGAAGAGGTTGGCTCATCCAGCAATAATACTTCAGGATTTAAAATCAAGGCCCTGGCCACGCACAAGCGCTGCTGCTGCCCCCCGGACAATTCCAGGGCGTTGCGATTCAACCGATCCTTCACTTCATCCCAAAGAAAGGACCTTTTCAAAGCCGATTCCACTTCAGTGCGAATTTTCTCTTTGTTTTTTTCTCCCGACAATTTTAAGGGAAAGGCCACGTTTTTGAAGATACTCATTGGAAGCGGATTAGGAACTTGAAACACGGTCCCCACTTTCTTGCGTAAATAAGGCAGTGAACAGGAGGAGGCATAAATATCGGTCATTGATCCATCCAACAAAACAGATACCTTTCCTGTCATTTTCGTTCCCGGGATCGATTCCCACAGGCGGTTGAACAGCATTAAAGAGGTGGATTTCCCAATCCCCGAAGGCCCGACAATGGCTGTGATGGAGTTTTCAGGGAAGCAGTACGACGTTTCATTAAGAATTGTCCGGTCATGATACCGGAAGGAGAGATTTTCAAGAGTTATTTTGCTGCGAGTGAAATTCATAAAAGCCAATGGATTACAAAATCGAAAAATCGGATGATCGGAACCTCTTTTTTATCAGCAACGCCAAGGCCAGAAGCATACCGCAGAGTGCCAGCAGGATCAAAGCAGCACCAAAACCTTTCTGCAGTTCCTGCTGATCGGAGTATTGTGAAGATATGTAGTAAATATAGAACGGCAATGCTTCGTAGCTTCCAAACAAAGATTTGGGTATCCCGGCTGTCGCCACGACACCGGTCAACATGATCACCGCTGTATCCTCAGCGCAACGGCCGATGGAAAGAACAATGCCGCTGACGATTCCGTTCATCGAGCGCGGCAACAGCACATAAAGAATATTCTGCAGCTTTGTGGCACCCAGGGCCGGAGCGGTTAAACGGATACTGTCCGGAAGCGTTTCCAGAGAAACCTGGGTCGTGCGAATGATATAGGGCAGAACCAGAAAAGCCAGAGAACATGCCGAAATCAGCAAGCAGGGATAGATGCTGCCTTCAAATACCCGATGTAAAAAAACGGCAACGGAAAACCCAAACAATCCAATAAGGATTGAAGGAATGCCGGCCTGAATGTCAAACAGCAGATTAAAAAATTGTTTGACCGGGCCTCGGCTGAACTCTGCCAAATAAATACCGGCCAATATTCCCAGGGGGATGGCCAGCAGCACGGACAGCAGAATGAGTGTCAAGGTCCCGACGATGGCAGGAAACAACCCATCAAATACCGGTTGACGCAGCAATATCGCAGCGATCGGATTCGCCTCGCCGAAAATAAGCTCTTTCCCCAGCGTATGAAATCCGTTTGCGACCAGATAACCAAGCATCGCCGTCATCGCCCCCGCAATTGCCAACACGCAAAACCATGAATAAAAAGATATCACGCCATCGATCAGTTTTCTTTTCATCGTTGCCCTCCATTCGATTGAGTTAAGAGTCGGATAACGATGATGCCGAGAGCTGTAAAACCGTACAAGACAATCCCGCAAATAAAAAGTGTCTTAAACTCAAGACTTTCAAAATCTGCAGCAATAACCAGGGCAATATGAGCGGTCAGTGTTCTGGCCGAATCCAGCACGGAATCGGGAACAGCCACTGCATTGCCGGCAATCATCAATGCCACCAGTGTATCCCCCATGGCTCTTCCGAAAGCGAGAATCAACCCGGTGACCATCCCTCTGAACGATGACGGTAAAATCACGTACAGCAGCTTTTGCACCGGTGTTCCGCCCAAAGCGTCGACAGCATTGATGTAGTTACGGGGAACGCTTGAGAAATGATCGCAGAAAATGAGGATCATGGTTGGGGAGACCAAAAGTGCCAATACAGCGGAAGCTGAAAGGATGCACATGCCGGAACCACTTTCGAACAACTCCCGGACAATGGGTACCAATAAAAAGACACCCACAAAACCATAAACAACCGTGGGAATACCGGTCATAAATTGAACAACGCCCATCATGACGTTGGCCGGTTTTTCAGGGCCCAGGACGCTGATGAAAGAAGCGCTTCCAAAACTAAGAAAAAAGGCAAACAAGGTCGAAAGAGCCGCTATATAGGTCGTACCGACAATCATGGGGAATATGCCGTACAACCCCTGGTCCGGGGACCAGGGACTAACCAGCAACTTAAAAAAGGATCCGCTTTGAACATGCGGGAATCCGAGAACGACCATAAAAACAAAAATCAACAGCGTAACGATGGCGCTTAAAACCGCTGTTGCAAAAAATAATGACTGGACCTGTTTTTCGCCTTTCATCAATCAACCGGAATGAATCCCTTTTTTGAGATAATGGTTTTTGCCGATTGGCTGAATAAATAATCGATCAGCTTTTTGGTCAGACCCGTTGGCTGGCTGCTGGTATTGCTGTAAAGCCCTCTTGCCACTTTATATGTGCCTTGTTTTACATTTTCGAGGGAGGGGAACACACCATCAAGAATAACCGGCTTCACGCTTCGGTCAATATGCCCTACCGAAACATAGCCGATCGCATACGGGTCTCCTGCCACAGCAGTTTTCATGGCGCCGTTGGAAACGACAAAATTCGCGTGCGACGAGATCTCTCCTTTTTTCAAGGCCTTTTTCCAGAATACGGAGCGGGTTCCACTGGCCGCATCCCTGGTGTAAAGATTGATTGTTTTGTTTTTCCAGCCAAGTTCGGACCAATTGGCGATTTTACCTGCAAACACATCTTTCAACTGTTGCTGAGTCAGATCGGTTACCGGATTTTCCGGATTTATCACAATCCCAACCCCGTCAACCGCCCATTTGAATAGTTTCAGATTGTACCTCGAAATTTCTTCAGCTGTGGGTTTCCTTCCCGAGTTTCCGATATCCACCAGCTTCTCTCCGACCTGCTTGATTCCGGCACCGGAACCGCCCCCAGCAATACTGATCCGGATATCTGAATTGTACATCATAATTTTTTTGGCAGCTTCTTTCATCACAGGGATATGTGCCGTTCCTCCCGATATCTTTACTGTCCCCGATTCTCCATCAAAAGATGAAAGATCATCTGCCGTAGCCGGAATTGTCAGTACTAAAGAGCAGAATCCCATCAACAAAATTGCCATAACCGATTTCATCATATCGACCTCATTGAACTGTTTATAAAATCAAAATATCGTGCGAATCCGATTATCGTATTTTTTATCCGTCCAATAAGTCCAATAAGAATAATCAATCGTTCCAGTTGCTTCTATTGATTTTTTCGATATGCGTTTATAAATTGATGTTGCTGTAACTTTTATTGGCCCCAAGTGCCCCCTGGTTATTGAACTCTTCCCGGGACATCATCGACAAAGTCGATTGATCTGCGCTCACCTAAACCTGCACTAAAAGGAATAATCACCAGCACAAATGTAAGCTGCATCAATGTAGACCAACCACCCCACTTGTAAGCTAACCCGGCTCCGGTTATTCCGAGCCAGCCACCAATATAGTAAAACAAGACGTATAAAGCATTTGCACGCCCCTGCCCGCTACTCAGTTTTCGATTTAGTGCGCCTACTGCGGCGGAATGCACTGTGAAAAATCCTGCACAAATGAGAATTAAACCAATAACAACTGAAACAACGAAGGGTAAATAAAGGATGACCAAAGCACAGGCAAGTATGATGCTGCCGCCTACCAAGGTATTTCCGCTGCCAAATCGATTACTCACGCGACCTGTTATAGGACCTATAAAGATACCTACCACATAAACCAGGTAAAAAAGGGTGGTCACTTCTGTTGAAAACCCAAATTGCGATTCTGATAATCGATAGGGAAGATAGTTGAAAACTGATGAGAAAATAGCAAAGCTTCCCGTGGCACAAAGAAAAATTCTTAACAATTTCCACTGCGTAACGATTTGAAAGAAACCAATATTGTCTCTTACTCCACCGGAGTTGATTCTATATTTGGGTAACCACTTTACTGCAATGATTGTCGTTAAAAATGTGAGGATGCTGACAGTTATAAAAGCGTAACGCCAGTGCAAAGGGGGGTGAATCCATCCACCAAACAAGCGACCGGATAGCCCTCCAAGTACAGTTGCCGAAACATAAGATCCCATTACCACATTTAACCGTTCAATCGGGAGAGTCTTGGCAAGATATGCGGCCAAACAGGTTGTCAGGGAAGGGATAAACAGACCCTGGATAAATCGGGCACTGATTAAAATCCACATCTCACCTGTGAATGCGCAAACGAGTCCCCCGATAGATACTATCGTGCCTCCTGTTAAAATAATGGGATGAACTGACAGTCGGTCAGAAAGAAATCCAAAAGGTAAATTGGATAGGGTGATGCCCAGAATTACCGATGAAACTGTCAAAGACACCAAAACCAGATCCACCGAGAACTCTTGTTGCAGGACAGGAAGGACAGGCTGTGTAACATATAAATTGGTAAATGCGACTGATACAAGCCCAAACACTATGATCTGCAGTCGGAAAGTGAAAGAATTTTCCATTAAACAATTACCCTGGATATCGCATTGATGTAGTCGGAGAGGATGACGTTTTGGCTGTGGGGGCCTACAGTGTCCAGTTATCCGGAAAACCCCATCACTGTATACCTGTTTAACTCAATTTGAAGGAAATAGACAGTAGAGACTGAACCTGTAACTATGCATGTCTGAATGCTACCTTCAAATTTACATTGTTCAGCAAAAGGCATTTTCAATCTAAAAGAATTTACCACCGTTGCGAAGCAACGCCACCCGTAAATCTATGATCTGAGTCCGCTCCAAAAAGTGTTTTTATTAGTCATTCCGGGCTTGACCCGGAATCCACTCTTTTTGTACGTTCCCGCGGATGCCGGATCAAGTCCCATAAGCGCTTAAATAAGGCAAAATTCTGATTATATCTGGTAACGAACGGTAGGGCGGCCCTACGTGGCCGCCAAGGAACTCGCCTGTTGGCGGGGTCGTAGCCCCGCCCTACCGTTTGAATTGCATTCCAAAAAACCCTTATTTAAACGCTTGTGGGATCAAGTCCGGCATAACAGGGATTCACAATTTCAATTGAATCGCAAATTAAGCATTAAATAACTTTTAGGAGTAGACTCAGGTCTAAAATCTATAATCTAAAATGTAGTGATCTAAAATCATCAATCTAAAATATAAAAACATCCTTGAAAAAAACCGACTTAATCGCCATAATAACCCATAAAAAAGCCGACTTAGTCGAGTGTTTTACTTGTCATCTAAGGACCAAGTCATGAAAAGGGATATTTCAAACATTCTTGTAGACTGGAAAAAAGCTGATTCCAGAAAGCCGTTGATAATTCGTGGAGCCAGACAAATAGGTAAAACCTGGGTAGTTAGAGACTTAGGGATGAATCACTTTGAGTCTTTTGTGGAGATTAATTTTGAGCAGCAGCCTGAATTAAAATTGGTTTTTGAATCATTAGTTCCAAAAGAAATTGTTAAGTTGATCAGCTTGAACTTGAACCAAAATATCACTCCCGGTAAGACACTATTGTTTTTAGATGAGATTCAGGATTGTCCAAATGCAATAACTTCATTGAGATATTTTTTTGAACAAATGTCAGAGTTACATATCATTTGTGCCGGATCACTTCTTGATTTTGTCCTCAACGATCAGATTCTTAAGGTGCCAGTGGGTAGAATTGAATTTCTTTTTATGCATCCTCTTACATTCGGAGAGTTTCTTACCGCTTCCAAAATGGAGGATTTAAGGGAATTTTGTGTGACTTTAAAAGTCAGGAATAAAGTCAACAAATCTCTGCAGGAAAAACTGGAGAAGCTATTGATCGACTACTGCTTCTGCGGCGGAATGCCTAGAGCTGTTGAAGCCATGGTCGTAAAAGAAGACATTGAACTCGTAAAAAGAGAGCAACTTTCAATTCTTCAAACCTATCGGCAGGATTTTGGAAAGTACAAATCCCGTATCTCTTCGGAATTAATTGAAAGGGTTTTCCAAACTACCCCTGCAATGGTGGGGCAGAAATTTAAATATGTGAATGTAGACCAAAGTTCTAAATCTGAAGCGATCAAAAAGGCACTGGTATTATTGGAAAAAGCTGGAATCGTTAAAAGAGTGTTTGCAACTTCAGGTAAGGGCTTGCCATTTACTGTCTACCGAAAAGAAAATTTGTTTAAAGTACTTTTTTTGGATGTTGGGCTTATGCAGCGGATTCTTGGGATCTCATCAAACGGTTACAAAGATAATAATCTTTTGAGTGTATATCGTGGCGCAGTGGCCGAACAATTTGCAGGGCAACAGATGATGACTCTTCACGACTGGTTTGAGGAACCTGACTTGTACTATTGGAATCGCATGAAAAAAGGTAGCCTGGCTGAGATTGACTATGTCTATCAGTATAAAAATCAGATTGTTCCTATCGAAGTCAAAGCTGGAAAAGCCGGAACACTAAAAAGTCTTCTACAATTTACCAAGGAAAACGAATCTCCATTTAGTGTAAGATTGTCTCTTAATGACTTTGATTTTGAACATGGACTACTTTCTATTCCCCTTTGGGCGATGGAAGGTTTTGATGAAAAACTTTCAATTCCGGATTCTATCTATTAAATGGCAAAAACTGCTCACTGGAGGTGACTAGCTCTGGTAAGATTGAAGCGACAAACTCAGGAGGGTATAATTGGAATGAAACGGGTCGAGATGATCCTGAGAAAGTTTGGCCCTCACTGATTACAGCAATGCTTAACTGGTTTAAAGAGGTAAGAAAAAACTGGATCAAAGCAAACAAAAAAAGTCATGAATCCTATCCTCTAAATTGCAGAGTTGGCATCGTCCCCAACTCTTTGGTCAGGGAATCACTCATAGAATTCAGAAGAATTGACAAAGAACTAGGAAAGAACAAGAGTCGTCAATTCATCAAGCTGGTAGAATCCGGCTATTTCAACATCGACCTTGCTGTTTACCGACCAATTCATGGGAAAAAGAATCATTTATAATTGAATTGTGTGGAGATTCTATTAGCAGGCTGAAGGAAACTGTTTCAATGTTTTTAGCCATTCAAAAAGTAAAGCTGCCAATTTCAATACATGATCCTGAAGGTATCAGGAAAAGACTTTTAGGTTTGGATAACATCGGCGTTGTGCCCGGTTATCGTAGTCTGCACCGAGCCAATCAGAGTTTCCCCGAAGAACAGGATGTCTATGATGTTATTTATTACGATGACCTCGGACGCTATAAACAAAGGCTAAAACCATTCATTACTTGGAAGCCTTTACCCATTTTTAAACCCAAACTACTTTAACAGCCTACATATATTCACAATCTTCCTCTAATCGTTGCGAAGCAACACGAAGCACCTGATAACCAAAATCCGATAACTGTTGTTAACCTTTTGACTTTCTTACCCAAAGTTTGTACTCTGCCAAAGCAAAATCAATTTCTATCCTATTAATTGCTGGGCTCAAAACAAAAGGAAAATCAAAATGCTAGCGAGATTATTGTTCGTATTAATTTTTATCTTATCAATTCCGGCTTCAGCCAAGGGAGTTGGCTTTCCAAAACACGGTGAAATTATTAATCCTTCCGGCAGAAATTTAATATTGAGAACAGGGCCTCCGAAAACCTCTTCATTGTCTTATCAGCTTGGCAATGTAATCTGTTCAATTGGTGTTGGATCTAAATTCATAGCATATGACGAGCTAAATCTTTTTAACGGAGAAATATGGTATCGAGTGAGTTTTGATGAAAAAGATATTATTGGTTCCAAAGGGTGTCCAAGCGGGACTCTTTCCGGTTGGATGGCAGGTAAGTTAAAAACAGGATGGGCAGTCGAAATCAGTAGCAGTATTTTAGGACTCAAGGCTTTGGTACCCAAACATCTTCCAAAGGTTAGTTCAGCACATGACGCTTTTGAGGAAAGTGAACAGGACGAAAAGACAGAAGAACCAAGTCCCCTGATTAAATACTTGCTCATTGGAATCGGGACGATTCTTGGAGTAACCATCCTCTCAATCTCAAAGGCTGAAAGCATATTTAGCAGGAAATGGATGAATAGCATGTTCTTTTTAGAATGCGGTTTGCTTCTGATAGTCAATTTATATATTTACAACTCATTGTGGGTGCATTTCTCTCAATTTAAAAACCAAAATATACTGGTTGGAATATTGATTATTGCTAACAATGGAGTTCTTGGTCCTGCCATACTGGGTTTAGTCTTTTCTGCCGTTTTGCTGAAATTCACAACAAAATAAGTCACAGACCTGAAGATCTGGGGTCGACCGACCCCCAAATCCGTCGCAAAGCGACTCCTCCTGTAAATCTAAAATCTAAAATGTAGAGATAACCGTCCTTCAAATCAAGGAACTTAAAAGTAGATCGCCGGGATTTGGATTATATTGTCAGCCAGGAGTTCGATCTTTTGGGAATTGTTAATGAGGATTCCAAATGAAGCACTGGTATCTGATAAGAAATTCTTCAAACCAAATAGACTCCTTTTTGTAATTTTGTGCCCCAATTTCACCTCTATGGGAATCAAGCCAAAAGGAGCTTCAATGATTAAATCAATTTCAGATTTATCTCTTGTTCGGTAATAGTGATATTCAATTCCGGATTTCATTAAACATTGAAACCCTCTAATTATCTCTTCGAGAATAAATGCTTCAAATGATGTTCCAGCAGATGGATGAATTAAAAGGCTATCCAGATCCTGTATCTTCAATAGGTGATGGAGAATGCCCTGGTCACGGAAAAATCCTTTTGGTGATTTTTGGACCTTTTTCATTTTGTTTCTGTCATAAACACGCAGATTTCTCCAAACAAAAGTATCATGAAGTATTTCAAGGTAGGACTTTGCTGTTACAGAACTTACTTCAAGTGCTCTGGCGATTTCCGATTGATTAATAATATTACCTGAATGAAAGGAAAGAGACTGAATAAAAAGTCTAAATGTTTGGGGATTAATGCGTGGAAACAAACGTTGAATATCTCTTTGAATATAACTTGAAAAGTACTGATCCATCCAAAGGCCGTGAAAATCTGAATTTTGCTGACTTTTGATCCTGGGCTCCGGGTATCCTCCATTGAACCAATGCTCATAAACCTGGTTTTGAGAAACTTCAGTCTTAAGGTCCAATAAATCATGAATGTCCAGTCTATCATCAGAAAGTAAACTATAGATCGGACTCAACGGTTTTTCTGCATACTCAGCAGTTTTGAATGGCCAAAGCTCAACAGTCGCAATCCTGCCTGCCAGGCTTTCAGATAATCCTTTTACAATTTCTGGTGAGCTGGATCCTGTTAGCAGATATCTGCCGCAAACATCCCGGTTCTCATCGACAACGCCTCTTAGAACTTGAAATAGAGCAGGATATTGCTGTGCTTCATCGATAATAGTATTTCCTTTGCGACGGTCAAAAAATCCCAGTGGATCTGAAGAAATCAACTGAAAATTATCAGAGCGTTCCAGATCGTAGTAGTTCCAGTCTGGACGGAGTGTACGCACAAGGGTGGATTTTCCGCATTGCCTGGGACCGACGATGGCAACAACAGGAAACAAAGTCAGCAATTGATCAATTTTTTCATTAAGGTATCGTTTAATATGCTTCATATTTAAAGTCTGCCTTTAAATATGCCGGGTGTCAATAAGTTTCATTGCCAAATCCACGCTAACAAAGATGTTGCTAGTTCCATTCCGTCCGTTTATTACGATCTTCAGAATCGCAGAAACTGTTGCAAAGCAACTCTTTGTAAGCTAATCGCTATTCGCCAAGCGCTAATGGCCGTATATTGTCTATAAACATTCAAGCCAGCCATACCGACTATCTGGCCCTTTCAAACTACCCGGAACATATAATTCACCTCTATACTTTACAACCATAGTGAACAATCAAATCCATGGTATTCTTGTAATACTTGAAATATTGTCAGGGTGGGTATATGGTGCTGGCATAGCTGATCGAGTTAAGAAAATTAAATGTCAAAATTAAAGACCTTACCCCCAAACTCGCAACTATTATGCAATCAATTATTCCGAATGAAATAAAAGTCTCTATATTTGAACGAGCATATGATAAAAAGTATGTTTTATTCATTTCGTTCATTTCTCTTTACATCGACATTGTTCATTACCACTTGACTGGTAAAAATATTCTCCATTTAAAGTTGTCCGATATTGATAAATTATATTCTTTTGGTTCCGTTCTCGTTTTTGTAGTTATTTACTTCCTTGTTATCTACGCATCTCATTATGCTCGCCTTGCAATCATGTTTGTTTTTTGGAAACCGCTAAATTATATCTACACAATAACATCGAAAGATGAAATTGATTTGATTGCCAGAAGTGAATACGTGAACAAAGATAAGGTATTAAATTATGCGAGGAAGACAGATAATTCGGTTCTTGCAGATGAGTATATACAGAAGACTAGGTTAGTTGAGGAAGGAAGGTTACTTGAAAACATAAGCTTTTTAGTCATTTTAACCTTGTTTATTGACACATTTTTTGAGGGATTGCTGCTAAATACAACCATTCTACCCTTGCTAAATGAAGTATATTACATCATTTCATTTTATATGTTTCTGTTTTTCCTGTTGGTAGCGAACTTGGTACCATCAGTTCGTTATTGTGAATACTTATATTTACCTGATCACGAACTAAGTTCAAGAGACAAACCAAAACCCATAACAAACCATTAGAGCAAGAAATTAGGGGAAATCATATCAATTTTTGAAATTGGTATGCTGTACCCTGATAACGATTTTTTCAAATATAAACAATAATATTGGATAATGTCATATTTTTCAGATAACTACTCAAAAGTATCATACCCCAAACAGCGTTCATTTATAAAAGGATTGAGAAACGCTCAAATTGGGGCGATACATTCAATTGCCTCTCATTTTACAGTTTCCGACGAACCTGCAATTGTTGTTCTCCCAACAGGAGCTGGTAAAACAGCGGTGTTAATGATGAGTGCTTTTGTGCTTGAGGCAAAAAGAGTATTAGTGGTTACACCCAGCAGATTAGTTCGGAACCAAATTTTTGAAGATTTTTCTAATTTAAAGATTCTAAAAATTCTGTCAATTGTACCGATTGATTTAAGGACACCTAAATCCATTGAAATAGAAACAACACAAAAAACATTAGAAGATTGGGAGAAACTCAGAGAATACGATGTTGTTATTACGACCCCGAATAGTGCAAGTCCAGCGATGAAAGGAGTTTCAGAACCTCCTGGAGATTTGTTTGATCTAATCTTAGTTGATGAAGCCCATCACAGTCCTGCAAAAACATGGGCAAATTTAATGTCGTTTTTTAGTAACAAAAAACAGGTACTTTTTACAGCAACCCCCTATCGCACTGATAAAAAAGAGATTAAAGGAAAATTTGTTTATACGTATTCAGTTAAAGATTCGTTTAAAGATGGAAATTTTGGAAAAATTGAATACATCAAAATAAATGAAAACCCAGGGCAAGCTAATGATATTACGATAGCAAAAGCAACTGAAATCCAATTTTTATATGATAGACAGAATGGGTATGAACATTTTGTTTTCGTACGAACTGACAAGCGACAAAGAGCATCAGAATTATTATCTATATATAAAAAGTATACATCATTAAAACTAATCAGTATTAACAGTAATCACAGCTTAACTCATATTAAACGGTCAATTGAAGGTTTAAAAAATAAACAATATGATGGTGTGATATGCGTAGATATGCTTGGTGAGGGATTTGATTTTCCCAATCTAAAAATTGCAGCAATTCATGCACCTCATAAATCGCTCCCGATTACACTTCAGTTCATCGGTCGGTTTGCCAGAAAAGGTTCAGAAAAAATTGGAACAGCAAGTTTTCTTGCAATTCCTCATGAAATCGAATTTGAAACGGAAAAACTATATGCCGAGGGGGCAATCTGGCAGGAAATTGTACCTAATCTTAGTGATAGTCAGGTACAAAAGGAAAAAGAGTACAAAATATTAATTGAAACTTTTGAACAACCTAAATTTACAATAAAAGAATTTGAGGATCTTTCTCTATACTCTGTGTCTCCGTATAGGCACGTAAAAATACTACAGACTTATCGTAAAGTGGATATAAAGTCTCCCTTATATCTTCCCAAAAACTATTCTGTTGTTTACTGGAATTACAGTGAATCTGAAAATGTTTCTGTTATCATAACTAATGAGTTTATAAAACAACGATGGAGTGAATTATCTAGTCTAGTCCAAGACTCCTTTGAGCTTTTTGTTGTGTATTTCGATTACAATGCAAACCTACTATTCATTAGTGCATCGTATAAATCAGATATAATATATGAAGCGATTGCAAATAGTTTCACCCAAGGAGAACATGGAATACTTCCGTTGTCCAAAACATATAGTGTGTTAGCGGACCTTACAGATACTAGCTTTTTTAACATTGGTATGAAAAATAGGCTTAACAATAACATTTCTGAAAGTTATAGAATCATTGCAGGTTCTCAAGCACAAGATTCCATTAATGAAACAGATGGAAAATTATATGACCAAGGGCACATTTATGGAAAAGGAAAAGAGGATGGAAAATCGGTAATGATTGGTTATAGCAGTGGTTCAAAAGTTTGGAGTCAGGGAAATATAAGATTGCCAGTGTTTTTAGAATGGTGCAAACATTTAGCTAAAAAAATCTCAGATAATAAAAAATTCAAAACTGGCTCAGGATTAGATAATTTGTCAGTTGGACAAGAGATTACATCATTGCCAAAAGAAATAGTTTCTGCAGAATGGTTTCCCGGAGTGTATAATGGAGATTATGGACTTGAAATTCAAACTGAAGGTGGATCTTATGAAACAGTGAATTTGCTAGATACGGAATTGACTGTAAGTTATTTCGGTAAAAATGAAAGTGAGTTCATGATTCAAATTGTAACTGAAAAGAATAAAATTAGAATTAAATATCAGATATCAGATGGAAAATATTTTTATAGGTTGCTCAATAAGAGAGTTACAATTTCGGTAACAAGAGATGAAAAGAAGTCAGAAATTATTCATTTCTTAACAATAAGGCCGATATCTTTTTATCTATCTGATTTTTCAAGATTAGTTGGGAATGAGCTATTTCCAAATATCATAAAAAATACATTTGATAAAAACAGAATCAAAATAATTGACTGGGATGCTGCCAATACCGACATCGAAAGAGAAACTGATGATTACGAAAAGCCGCAAAACAATAAAATCTCAATCCATGAATATGTACGACTTAGCCTTCTAAAAAACGATGAAACCAAAATGATCATTTATGATCACAGACAAGGTGAAATAGCAGATTTTATAACTTTGACTGAAAATGAAAGAGAGATCGTCATATCACTTTTCCATTGCAAGAAATCAGGAGGCAAAACGCCAGGTGATCGAGTAAATGATCTTTATGAAGTAGTTGGGCAAGTAATAAAATCAGTATCATGGATAGGAAACAAAAGAGTACTATTTGATAATATCTTAAGAAGGCTTAATTCAGGGTCAAAAGTTGAAAAAGGCAATATCGATGAAATAATTCAAATATGCAACAGGACAGACTCCAAAATAACACATTTTCAACTTACAATTGTTCAACCAGGAATTTCAAAAAATAAAATATCTGAAAAAAATTGCCTAATTTTAGCTGCTTGTGATGAATATGTTAGGCGTGTCAAATCAGAAAATATTTATATTTGGGGATCTGAATAGAAATCAAGTCAAAATCCTAACAAACGCATCAACGCAGACTTTTAGCACGCCGTTTCGTTCGCCATGCTCATACACGTCGCAATAAAAGCTGGTTGTAAGAGTCACGTGTGTAAACTGAAGGAGTATTAAATGGCAGATAAAGAAGATTCAAAAAAAGAAATCATCAAATCAAACAGTACTCTCGTGTTTATAAGCCACGACACAAGAGATGCTGAATTAGCTGAGGCATTTAGCGCATTACTGAAAAGCGTAAGTGCTGGTGTCCTGAAATCATTTAGGACATCTGATAAAAAAGGGAATCAAGGGATTGAGTACGGAGTTGAGTGGTATCCAGAAATTATAAAAAATATCCAAGAAGCTTCTGATGTTGTATGTCTTCTTACTAAGAGGAGTATAAATCGACCTTGGATTTTATTCGAAGCAGGCATGGCTAAAGGTAAACTTGAAACCCCAATTTTGGGTGTAGCATTGGGAATTCCGCTAAAAGAAGCATCATCCGGCCCATTTGCTCAATTTCAAAACTGTGCAGATGATGAAGAATCGTTGACCAAGCTCGTTTTTCAATTGGTTGATCGAATTCCAAACTCTGAACCGGATGAAGATACTATTAGGTTTCAAGTTGGCAAATTTAAGGAAACAATTGCAAAAATCTTAAAAGACAGCGATGAGGTCACTGAAGATAAGACTGTAGACTCTTCCATCAAGGATAATTCCTCTGCAAAACTATTTGAAGAAATTAAGGTAATGTTCAAAGATTTGCCATCTAGGATTGAAGGTAATCTTCGCCCAGAATATAGAAATAGGAGAAAGAGTCGTTTTCATCCAATGATGATAGAAGACATAATGCATATGTCCAATAATCGAAAGTTTGGCATTTTAGTTGGGCTTAGCATGTTACGAGACATGATGCCTTGGTTATATGATGTGGGTAGCGAAACCCTTAGAAAAATTGACTCGGATTGTAGCATTAACGAAAAAGAGAAATCATTTAAAGAGCTTCGTGAACTAGTAAAAATGTCCTCAAAGAACTTGATAATGCGTGAATTGATAGATTTTGATTCAAAAGATGATTACATGATGTATGAAGAGCTACCGCAAATTCTTATACGTGAAATTGAAAGATATATGAAGAGAATTCTAAATGAAACATAACGAGTGTTCCAAACTGACGTTACCCGCTTTGGGCAACACAGATGAAATCGGCGTTATGGTGCGACACGATGTCGTGAAATTTAAGGCCAGGTCTTTCGTTTTGACATTTTGATTCCGTCATTAGTATTTTTATTAGCTAAAACAACCTATCAGAGACCTGACTCTGGTTTTTTTTTTGAAAAAATCTAGGATCAGGTTTTTGATTTTGACGTTTTTTAAGTACGTAGAAACAAAAGTTCGTACCTTATGTAAAATGGGAATAGAATACCTGTTTCTTTAAATCGCAGTATTTAACTTGACCGTATTTGAGTTTATGATTATTGTTTAAATACATTTTGATTGTTTCCTTGGGGAACCTTCGTTTCATTAGCTTTTGAGAATTCTGCCACAGCTGAATTCGTCGGACTAACCAACCGCAAAACGATTTGATGAAATGAGATGGGCCCAGGGGTTTGGCTACGGCGGGGTTGGTCCCCCGCTTTACGGTGCTGTGGCACTGCCAGGCTTCTGGGCTTTTCTCATTTCCGGGGAATACCTTAAGCCGGGCGGTGACCGCAATCTCTGTTATGGAGATACCACCATGGAACCGGTTACGAATTTTAAAGCTGTCAGGAAGCTTCTTTCCAAAGATCATTCTCCTTTTGTCATTCTGCACCAGCAAAAACTCATTTTTATCAGTAAAGAGGCGGGGGAGGTTCTTGACATTTCCAACCCCGCCTGGCCATTCCGTCACTCACCGACACAATCAATCAACAAGCAGAACTCCCTGCCGATGATCTCCTCAAACCCAACCAACGACCTGTTGGATTTTTTCCACAATGCCCCTTCACACCTCCATCTTTCCCAGTTGTTGAGCTGCTATTTGCAATTAAACAAACCGGAGGTGGTGGCATTCACCCACTGGGCGATACGGGAGGTGATCCCCCAGGCTGACAAACAGAAAAAAACGCAACACTTCACCAGAAACGGGCTGCAACTGATGAGATTGGAAGACAAGAAACGACACCAACATATCAGGCAGGTCCTGGTGGTCCCGGGAGGGATTGAAGCCAGAATTGCCGGTAGGATTTCAGGCATCGACGAAGAAGAAAATTCAAGCAAAGGAGGTGAGCCATGTCCGAATCATTAATCGACCTGATGAACGACCTTCACCAAATGCAGATTCTGCTGGATTTTATGATCAGGGGTTTTGCCTCCCTTGCCACCGAAACCGCAGGTCACCAGCTACGACTCACGGAATACGAGGCCCTGCAAGTCGCTGAATACGCCCACGACATGGTGGATCAAATGATCAGACGAGTGGAGGAAGCCTTCAAAAAAGAATTCTGCAAACCTGAATAACGCTATGCACCAAATGCAGGTGACTTTTCTTATGTCTTTAAATTCTTAAGGTCAAAAGATCAGAGCAGGTTTGAGATCCGTAGTGATTTCTGGGGACATAAACCTGGTCTTAAGATTTATTTGTTGGAAATGGACTGGTCTCGACTACAGTTGACTAGTGTTGTATCAAATGAAGACTGTTGCTTCGAATCCGCTGAAATCAGGTTCTTGCTGCGAGCCTCGTTATTCAGCGTAACAAAGTACTTGTCCCCTAATTTCAGCTCAATAAACCATTACATTGTTGACATGACACTAGGTTTTTAGGAATTGCACTGGAAGAGTTAATCGGAAAACATCTAATCTAAAGCTTTGGCCAACTTTTCCAAAGCTATTGAGCGTTTTTGGACTGGCATTTTCTTGATATTGATTAGCTTCCATTGAACAGCGGGTAGCCGATCGATGTTGTTCAGCCCTAATAGATCCCATTCCGGCTTGCCACTCTTAAAACTAAGTAAAAATCTTTTCTCTTTATCGGTCATCCTTGATTTCAATTCTTTTACCAGCTCATTTCTAGTATCAAGCAATGACTCCAACGTAACCGGCTTAGAAGTCATTCCGGTAAACTCGTTTTCAAAGATACTTGAAACATCGAGTAACCTAGGATTGAGCAATTCTGAAATGGGTCTAGGATGGCTGATAATATACACAAGAGCGGTTTTTCGACCGGAATTTCTACAAAACCAAACTGATTTTCTACTGATTCATTTACAACCATAAGCTCAGCTTCGAATACAGTACCTCGCAAAACAGGAGACAGCTCTACTTTGATTCGAACACCTTTTAAACTGACTATCAAACGCAGTGCATCATTTTTATCCTCAAAAGCTTTGTGAATACTAATTCCAGTGACCGTTTTTTCCAAGTCTTCCGCGATACTGGATAATGCCTGCTGAATGTGTTTCAGTGCTTCTATTCTATCTTCAAAGGGGAGATAAACCAGATCAATGTCTACTGAAAGCCTGGGTAGGTCTCTAACGAACAGGTTAATAGCTGTTCCTCCTTTTAAGGCAAAGCAGGACTTCTTGAAAATAATGGGGAGAATACGAATCAACAATTGTACCTGTTGATAGTATATGGAATTTGGTTGGATCATAGTTCTTTGCCTGCTAGAAATTCTGGCACTGTGATTTGATATGATTTATCCAATGTACCCCCTTCAGCAAGTACCCGTTTTCCTGAACCAAGGTTGTAATCATTAACGTTCAATCTAGTGCGCCAGGCATACTGATGCCTGTCTGCAAACCAGAAAAACAGACGTTTTACCTTTACACTGATACAGTTTTTTAACAGCAGGGAGAGTTTCTTGGGTGAGAGATGCGTAAGTCCCTGCATGATTTGATCAGCATGCTCAAAACTGATTGTTTTTGGAACCCCCATCAGCAATTCAAAATATGCTTGTTCCGGTGAGGATAGTAGCATTGGTGGTAGGGTGTCCATCCAGGTCAATTCATTTAACTCAGTTGCTTCAGGCCATCCTCCTTGCCATAAACGGTTTGTAGTACGCCAGTTGATTATAGTTAATTCCAGTTGTGAGCAAAGCAGTTTTATCCATCCGGGACAGGGTGCAGAACTAAAAAACTCGACTGTTTTTGCACCAGCAGGGTTGGTATACTGGGCCAAACCTTGCTGGCTTAATGCAGTCAATCCACCAACCGATGCAGGTTGGTGAAGCAGTCTTGGTAAAGATACAGCCAGGGTTTGCCATTTAAGATTCGTATCGGGATGGGTATACACCCCTTTGACCAGCAACTTCAATTTTCCGCTTTTTAGTTGATTATCCAGCTTGTGTTTACTGTATCCCTGGTCTAAAAGCCACTTGCGAGTTACGATTTGACCGACTGGCAGGTTTATGCTTTTCACTGTTTTGCCTGATGATGTTGAACGTTTGGTTTGTAAAATCGCAATATCACGGCGAAATTCGCCGTTATTTTTGATCTCTGTAAACCAACCATATCGAAATCGGTTTAAAAAAGCAAAAAATAACGGTGTTTTTCGCCGTTATTTTCCCGATATCTAAACCACGATGAAGCTTTGGGATGATATTGGAATGATATCCTCGGTATTCAAAAACCAGATCCTGCCTGATGTCATGATCAAAGCCTTCGCCGCCCTGGTCACCGAGGTCGCAGGCCACAACCTGCGACTCACAGAATACGAAGCTCTGCAAGTTGCCTAATACGCCAATGATATAGTGGATCAAATGATCAAACGAGTGGAAGGAGCTTTCATAAAAGAATTATGCAAACCAACAAAATGCGGTGCAGGCTTGGAAGTTGTTTTAAACTAGGTTTGACAGTATGGTATAACAGTTATACCATTTAAATATGAGATTTAAATTCGATACAGGGAAGAGCAAAAAACTGAAGCGAGATAAAAGGCGTGGTATTGGTTTTAAAGAGGTTCAAGAAATTTGGAGTCACTACCATTATATCGATTGTCGTTCTGACGATCCCGAGCAATATCGTGCTATTGGTTGGGTCAAAGGAACGCTATTCTCAGTCATATATGAAATACGAGAGGATGATGAAGGAGAGTACTATCATCTCGTTACTTTGTGGAAATCAACAAAACAAGAGATAGAACTATATGAAAGCTACATCCAAAGATAAAAAAGAAAAAAAGCCTACAGCGGATGAGATCGCAGAAATGGCAATGAGCGGAAAAGACGTTTCCACCTACTTTTCAAACAAAGGGCAAATGAAACCTCCAGTGCAACGAGTTAATGTAGACTTTACGGTTGACATGTTGGAAGAATTGGACGAGTTCGCCAACGAACTCAATATCAGTCGGCAAGCGGTTATCAAATCTTTATTGCGGCAGGTATTAGATCAGCATAATTTGGCAAAAAAAGCTCGAATGGGATAACCATTACCTAATCGGCTAACCACATTGTTTAATCCGGCACCCCTATATCTCTACCAGATGCAGACCTTACTCGATGTCATGATCAAAGGCTTCGCCGCCCTTAAAATCAGATGTCAGCATACCTGATTTAGGAGTATTAAATTAAGAAAGCGCGGTAAGTTCCTGTTTGCAGAAGGGCCCACCTATCTGCCGCTCTTTTCGACCTCAGATAGAATCCAGTCTCTAAATCGTTTTATTTTCTCCAACTTTTCATAGCTTTGAGGATAGACCAGGTAAAAGGCTGAGCTGTTTGTTGCCGATTCCTTGAGAGGAGCTACCAGGGTGCCCAACGCCAGCTCTTGTTGTACAAGCCTTAAATCGGTTAAAACAACGCCTAGTCCGAGGGCAGCCGCTTCCAATGCCTGGGCTCTGCTTTGGAAGGTGGGATCTTGTTTTTCATTTGATCGTTCCAAGCCAAATTCCCGAAGCCAGTCACTCCATTCATAAGGTTTGGGAATGCCCTGCAACAGGGGCAAATCGACTAAATCCGTTATCTGGTTCAAATGATGCCCTTTTTTCAGGAAATCCTGACAGCAAACCGGGGTCAGGATCTCCTTGAAAATCTCGTGCGAGACCAGTCCTTTCCAGGGAGCTTGGCCGTACCTGATTGCCACATCCACATCCGATTTTGAGAAATCTGCCACTTCAGTGGAAGCGTGGATTCGAATTTCCAGATCTGAGTTCGGTTCCTGGAACCTGTAAATCCTGGGCATTAGCCACCGGGTGGCCATTACCGGTGCTGCGGAAATGGTTAAAACGGAAATCCCCTTAGGTCTGGTAAGGGCAGAGGTCGCCACGGCTATGGACTTAAGAGCGGGTTGAATCTCATCAAAATACTGCTGACCATCACTAGTGAGCGTGACCCGTTTATCAAGTCGATGAAACAATTTCTTATCCAGATATGATTCCAACTGCCGGATTTGATGACTCACCGCTGACGGAGTCACATTTAATTCCAACGCGGCATTTTGGAAGCTCAGTAATCTGGCAGCAACTTCAAAAACCTGCAAGGCATTAAGCGGAGGAAGAGGTTTCATGATTTATGGATGAAATATTTTCATGTAACGGATTAAATTTTGTCTTTTGTAACTTTGCTCAGTTTAGATTTATAATACATTCAAAAAAGCGAGGCAAGAATTTATGGTTGAATTTTATTTATTTAACCCACCACAAAGGAGATCACATGTTACTGATGAATATTCCAAAAGATAGTAACGATTCCACGGAACTCAAAACAAGTCGTACCGACAACAAAGCCAGCCATTCAAAGGTAAAATCAGTTGATTTTTACCTGAAAAAAGCCAGGCAAATGAGATCGGATCAGGCCTGGAGATTGGTGAAGCGGCTATTAACAATGCAGAGTCGAAGGAAAAAATAGAAAATGAAATGACGAAACAAATCAAATGTCAATATTTCAACTACGTCCCCTATTTCGTTCCTTATTTTTTCTGTCAGGCAGGGAGCTTTTAAATCAAGAATGGATTGTGGATCTTTAGTTGATCATCGATCAGCATGTCGTGGTGCATATCTTCGGTGTACAGTATTTCGCAATCCCCGTTCAAAGCCGATGCAACGATCATCGCATCGTAGACACTTAGTTGGTATCTCTCTGCAATGTACCTTCCTCTGTCATGAATTTCCGTTGTTAGAGGTGTTACATCTACAAGAGACCTGATCAACGTTAAAATTTCAGCAATCTCATCCCACGGCATATCAAGCTTGCGACGTGTTACATTAGTAAACTCATTTAGTACCTGGACACTAATCATGCCTCCGGCTTGGATGATAGATTCTGCCTTATTGGCTTTGATCGAGTCGGAAGATAAGAGATAAAGCAGAATATTGGTATCAAGAAAAGGCTTAGTATCGGTCATTCGCTTTGTCCCGATCGAACTTGAAATCATCTGGCAACTTTCCGCGAAACGTTCTCAATCGCTCAAGGATAGCTTTTTTACCTGGCTTTTTTTTCAGCCCGAATGACCTTTCATCAGCCACGTAGACTTCAACCTCATCACCTTCGCTCAACTCCAAGGCCTTGACAATTGATGCAGGAAGTCTAATTGCCAAACTGTTGCCCCATTTTGATACTTGCATCGAAACCTCCATTTTGGATATACGTTTTTATCATGTATATCATCTGCTGGAATCAAAAATCAATAGCA
>JANQGZ010000032.1:0-15719 GCA_028282825.1 SAR324 cluster bacterium | reverse complement strand
TACGTCCCCGCCGACAGGCAAGATCCCCGGCGGCCACGTAGGGCCGCCCTACCATTTGCCCGGCGCCTAAATCAAAGTTTGGTAACAGAGTTAGTAAGTCAGTCATTGAATCAAAGTTGATTCTTATGTAATTCATAAAACGAACGGTAGGGCGGGGCTACGACCCCGCCGACAGGTAAAACCCCAGGTGGCCATGCATGTGTGATCACCCTGCCGTTTATCCTGTGATTAATCAAACACGAAATAAACGTCTCCAAAGGAGCGATACAAGAATTGATGGGCAACACAGTTGCCCATCCTACAACAAACTATCAACCATTTATCCCTTTAATCCCTAAAAAAGGAGGTAACAGTGTCACGAATTGTAAAATGCGGGCATATCCAGGCCGCCAATGCCAGGCATGAGGGTTCTCCGGCTGAAATCAAGGAGGCCATGATTGAAAAGCATCTGCCCATGATTGAAGATGCGGGGAAACAGGGCGTGCAAATCCTTTGTTTACAGGAGATCTTTTACGGTCCTTATTTTTGTGCGGAACAGGATACAAAATGGTACGACACCGCCGAGCCGGTTCCGGGTCCAACTACCGAAAGACTGGCGGAATATGCCAAAAAATACAGCATGGTCATGATCGTTCCGGTCTACGAGCAGGCCATTGAAGGGGTTTATTATAACACCGCTGCCGTAATCGATGCAGACGGCTCCTACCTGGGTAAGATGAGAAAGGTTCAGATTCCTCACACCTGGCCGGGATTCTGGGAGAAATTTTATTTTAAACCGGGCAATCTTGGGTTTCCTGTTTTTCAAACTGCCTATGCGAAAATAGGTATTTTTATCTGCTATGACAGACATTTCCCTGAATGTGCCAGGGTCCTGGCCTTAAAAGGTGCGGAAATATTATTTAATCCTTCGGCAACGGTCACCGGAAAATCCAAATATCTCTGGGAATTGGAACAACCGGCCCAGGCTGTGGCGAATGGCGTGTTTATCGGTGCCAACAATAGAGTAGGACTGGAAAAACCCTGGGAGTTCGGTGAGTTTTACGGGTCGAGTTATTTTGTAGATCCTCGTGGTCAGATTCTGGTGAAAGGCAGCGAGACGGAAGATGAAGTTGTGGTGGCGGATCTGGATCTGGAAGTGATCCGGGAAGTGCGCGATGGCTGGCAGTTTTTCCGGGACAGACGGCCGGAGATGTATACTGAGATTTGCCAACATCTACCCTGATTTCAGGCTAACCATTGGCCGTCAGGTACCAAGCTTATAACGGCCGATAAAATCTAACAATTCCACTTGTAAAGGTTCAGATGAGTAAAGAAGAAATCTTAAAAAACAATCTCGATTATACCTTGTTTTCCTGGTCTGCCCAGGCCGGATTGAACCCGGTGAACGCTGAACGGGCGGACGGCGTTTATGTGTATGATCGTGACGGCAAAAGCTATATCGATTTTTCATCACAATTGATGAACGTGAATATCGGGCATGGCAATAAAAAGGTCGCTGAAGCCGTTGCCAGGCAGATGAGCGAACTGAGTTATGTGTATCCGGGTATGGCAACCGAAGCCAGGGGGTTGTTAGGTAAGAAGCTGGCAGAGGTGGCACCGGGCACCTTGAAAAAGACCTTTTTCACTAACGCCGGAGCGGAAGCGATTGAAAATGCTATCAAGCTGGCTCGAATGGTAACTGGCAGACATAAAATTATTGCCAAATACAGATCTTATCACGGGGCGACGTACGGTGCCTGTACAGTGGGTGGCGATCCCAGGAGATTTCCCATGGATCGCGACAGAATGCCGGGAGTGGTGCATGTGGAAGATCCTTACTGCTATCGTTGTCCCTGGTCCCAGAAGATTGAATCCTGTAATCGCGAATGTGTGGAGCATATTGAGCGAGTGATTCAGTTTGAAGATCCGGGCAGTGTGGCGGCTATCCTAATTGAGGGCGAATCCGGTTCATCCGGTTGTATTAAGTATCCGCCGGATTACTGGCAGAAGCTAAAGAAAATTGCCGATCAATACGGCATTCTTTTGATATCCGATGAAGTCATGAGCGGATTTGGCCGGTGTGGACAGTGGTTTGCCATTCAAAACAGCGGCGTGGAACCGGATATGATCTGTATTGCCAAAGGTCTGACCGCTGGTTACGTCCCGCTGGGTGGTGTCATTGTTTCCGAAGCCATTGCCAATTCGTTCAATGAAACACCAATGATGATCGGCCTCACCTATTCGGGACATGCTGTGGGTTGTGCTGCAGGTGTAGCCTGTATGGAGGTATACGAAGAGCAAAATTTGATTGAGAAAGCAAAAACCACCGGCGCTTATATCGATCAGCAGGTAGCCAAGCTGCAGGAAAAACATCCTTCATTGGGAGATTTCAGAAATACCGGTATGCTGGGCTGTATCGAGCTGGTAAAGAATCGTGAAACCAGGGAACCCATGGCACCGTGGAATGCCAAGGCAGCGGATATGGCCGTGATGTCCAAAGTAGCTGCCAAAATCAAAGAGCTGGGAATGTTCACCTTTGTGCGCTGGAACTGGATTTTCGTGGCACCGCCTCTAACCATCACCAACGACGAAGTGGATGAAGGCCTGGACATCATCTCCAAAGCCATTGCCATCGCCGACGAGCATGTAACCTAAACAAAAAAGGTGGATCAGGCATAAAACCGGATCCACCTTTTTTTTGATTCCTCAAATTTTGATAGAATGTAGGGTGGGTTATGAGACGCGAAACTTGCAGCGTCGAACGAAACGACGAACCCACCAACGTAACTCGAAAGACCTTTTCAAAGTCTCAAAGAAGCAACAGCAGAATCATGGGCAACAAAGTTGCCCATCCTACAAAACCGAAAGCGAAGCTTTCTCAACCCGAAAATCTAAAATCTCAGATCATAAATCTAAAATGTTACAGGGCTTCCAAATGCTTCTTTCGTTTCTTAGCCAGCATTTTCAATGCTCTTGAAACTTCAGACAGGGCTTTGATCTTCTCCGCTGCATCAAGGTAATATTGTTGCGCTCTCTGTTCCAGCTTTTTAGCGGTTTCCAGACAATCCGCACCTTTCATGTCATCGGGTGCGCCGTGCTCATAATCATAGGCTTCACCACTGAAATCACTGATGCCTTCCAGGATCATCTCCGTGACATTTTCCCGGCGAACCCGCTGAACGGTTTTTTGATTCTTTTTGCAATCCGCAGCGATCTGTTCAAAAACAGTCTTATAAGCAGCGCATTCAACATTGTTTATGGCAGAGGTGTAAAAGGCCTCGTCTTTTGCTTCCAGGTCCTCGGCAAAGGTCAAAATACTGCCAAAATTGTTTAACTGCATCGTATCCTCCTGAGACAGGGATTGACCCGATATCGGGCCAGATCCCATATTGGCATGACTCTTAGAACCACCGTTCAATAACAACTTTCATATCGGTGAAGAATTGAAATATCTCTCTTCCGTGGCCCTTGATATCGCCAAAGAAAGAGTTGCCGTATCCTCCGAAGGGGAAGAAACTCATGGGAGCGGCAATACCGATATTCACACCGATCATGCTTGGATTCGCCTTGTACTTGAATTCCCGGGCCACTGCCCCATTTTGGGTGTAAATACAGGATGCGTTGGCGTATCTTCTGGTGTTCACCAGTTCAACCACTTCATCAAGATTTTGCGGGTTGACCATGCTGACCACCGGACCGAAGATCTCATCGCTGGCGATACTCATTTCCGGTTTCACTTTATCGAAAATGGTTGGACCCACAAAGTAGCCATTGGGATACTCATCCACTTTGCAATCCCGTCCGTCGAGCAGCAGCTCTGCTCCCTCCTCAACTCCTTTGTTAATATAACCCAGGATTTTCTCTTTATGGGGAGCGCTTCCTACCGGACCCATGGCCACGCTTTCATCCAGTCCGTTACCAATTTTCATGGCTTTGGCCGCGGCAACAAACTTCTCCCTCACTTCATCAATAACATTACCAACCGGGGCCAGGATAGAGCCTGAAAGACAGCGCTGACCTGCACAACCAAAGAATGACGTGATCAGAGAAGGCATGGCCTGGTCGATATCAGCATCAGGCATGATAGTGACAACGTTTTTGGCACCACCCAGGGATTGCACACGCTTACCTGTTTCTCCGCAGCGCTGGTAGATATACTTCGCGGTGGGAGTTGACCCCACAAAGGAAATACCCTTGATATCCGGATGATCCAACAGACCGTTCACCACATCTTTGGAGCCGTGAACCATATTGACCACACCTTCCGGAAACCCGACCTCTTCCACGATTTCAAAAATCTTGGTTTGAGTCATGGGAACCTGCTCTGAAGGTTTTACGATATAGGTGTTTCCTGTCACCAGTGCATATGGCAGGAACCACCAGGCAACCATTCCGGGGAAGTTGTAGGGTACGATGGCAGCGAAAACGCCAAGCGGCTGTCTGTGCCCGTAACAGTCAATATCCTTGGCAATGTCCTCCAAGGTATAACCTGTCATCATGGTGGTTACGCCGGTGGCATGCTCAATGTTCTCAATCATTCTGCGTACTTCGCCACGTGCTTCATCAATGACTTTTCCCTGCTCTGTGGTGAGGACCTGGGCAATTTCCTCAAAATTTTCTTCAAAGGCATCTTTTAAGCGAAACAGGTACCTGGCCCTTGTCAGTGGAGGGGTGGTACGCCATTCCCAAAATGCGGCCTTGGCAGCTTGCACTGCCTTATCCACATCCTCACTATTGCCATAAGGAACGGTGGCTATCTTTTCACCAGTTGCCGGATTCCATACATCGCCGGTCACGGTCGAAGTGGAATCGATCCATTCACCGTTCACAAAGTTTTTAATCAACGGAAGTGCCATATTAATCCTCCAGAATAGGTTTTTCAGGGGTTGACAGGAATTAGACTGATAAACTTTGGCAGTTTTGCTGAAATGGACAGGAAAACCCTTCCATCATTCGTTTTTATTGAAAAGAAAGCATAACAGCTGCACACATTGGACATTGTAGGGATGGTTTTATAAAAAGTCAATTTATATTTAGAAAAAAACTACGGAAAAAAGAGAATTTATATTAAAAATCTTCGAAACATATTGAATCGAAGCTTTTTGTTCTTGAAATATTGCTATTTGGTTGTGAATAATTGAGGGAATAGCTTTGAGCAAGCTTCGATATTCGAAGTTTTATTTTTTTTGTGTAAACGCACTAAATTAAAGTCTTTAGAACAATTCTACAGATAGAGGTCTACTCATTTATGTTTTTATCTGTTAAGGGTATGGCTATAATTCTGCAGTTTTCGTAATATTTTGCCCTGACATTAACATCAAAACCCGATAAAAGTGTTGTTAATATTATATAACCCGAGATACCAGCCGGACAACAGAAATTAATAAATGTCATTTATATTTCAAAACAGCATTTGACAGCAAGTATGTGACAAAAATGCAGGGTGGATCAAGTAACTGTAGGGTGGGTTAAGGAGCGTAGCGACGAACCCGCCAATTCGCCATTAAGGTTGACAAATCCTGTTTTGGAACCTTAACAATAACATTTAAACAGAGTCAGCCATATGCAAGGAGACAGTGTGCAGACAAAAAAAACCTATAAAAAGAAAAAAATCGATAAAATCGACTGCAAAATGATCGAACTCCTGCAGAAGGATGGCAGAATCTCCAATACGGAGATAGCCAAGCAGATCGGCATTTCGGAAGGGACCGTTCGCACCAGGTTAAACCGCTTGATCAAGGAAGAATATATTCAGATTGTGGCTGTCAGCAATCCCATGAAACTCGGATTTAATATCGTGGGCGCCATCAGGATACATGTGGATACAGTGAAGATGGATCATGTCATCAAGGAGTTGAAAAAACTGAAGGAACTCTGGTTTCTGGTACACACCACGGACGGAACCTGCATCGATTCCGAGTTCATTGTCAAATCCCTGGACGATTTGAACGTGCTGTTACTAAACAAAATTAACCAGATCGAGGGCATCATTCGACTGGAAACCTCGATCTTTATGAAGTACATCAGAAGAAGCTACGATTGGGGAACCGCGCTGGATTTAACTTAAACAGGCAAGTGTCTTAAATACCTCACAAGTATGAAACACAATTGTCTAACTTTTTGCTGGTGATCAATCGAACTGTCGTTCTGAATGCAATGAAGAATCTCTCGGGGCTCTAACAGATCCTTCACTACCGTTCAGGACGACACTGTCCCAATTCAAAATCTCAATTCTTGCGTTACCCCGGCGTCATAATCTTCGCTTTCAGCTCGGCCAACCCGTCCATAATCATATCGTGTTTCTTCTCATCGGTAAGCAGGTAAGTCAGCAGAAATTTGGGTAAGGCGGTTCGTACTTTGCTTAACGCCTGTTCTGCAATTTCGACTGAGTTTTTCTCTATTTCAGCATGCTTTTCAATAAAATGGGTCAGGGCGCCCATATCTTCATGGGTTATGACGGTTGTGCCTTCCAGGCCATCGATAATCAATCCCAGGATCTCCTTATGTTTTTCTGAATCACGCTTGATGGTATCCATCAGAGCCAGAATCAGGGGATTGTCAATTTTCATCATGGTCTTATCGGTCATATTGATAGTGGAGCGTTCAATACCACGCCATTTTTTAAGCAGGTTTAAAAAATCTTCATTGGATTCGGCTGATTTTGTGATCATATTCTTCTCTCCGATCAGGGTTTTCAATTATATAAAGAGTATAACCCACTTTCTGCAAATTGCGTGCTTTGTTCACCAACCAGCTGAAGAATAATTTGAAGGAGCACAATATTGAGCTTGCAGGCTACAAGGATAAACAAAATCTTGAATGATAGTCATTCCGGACTCGATCTCATAAGCCTTGCATCTCAAGACCCATTGATGGGTAACGAGTTACCCATCCTATAATCTAGGTAAAGATGCTGTGGAGCAACAACAGAGGAGGTTGAGGCCAAACAATTGCGGAGGATTGACCTCGGAAAGAACTTAAATGGACTAAAACTCGTATGCACTGCCTGCGTAGGCGATATCGTAAAACTCACCGTCGTCGACCTCAGGAACCACATTCGAATCGTAGTGATAGAGTATCATCTTCTTTTTCAGATCGGCCGGCAGGGTTTTAAGCTCTTCCAGCCTGGTATGCACTCCGCTGGGAAAAGGAGAGGTTTCCGTATCATGGAAGATGTAATCCGATTTCATATAATGCCCCCGGAGCTGGGGAGGAACCATAAACTGGGTGTCGGTCGGAAAAAAGACGATCGTGTCTTCCGTTTCGAAGATTAACCCATAGGAAGGCATGGTGGCGTCACCGGAGACCACATGCATGGATAGTACAATGTAAGCCTGCCAGGTTCGTTTGCCGTCTTTAAAGGTTAACGGTTCGTTTTCCATCATCTCCTTGGTGTGGAAATAGGTTTCCAGGGTTACTTCCCTTACCTGCTGCAGGGTTAACAGTCCCGGTTCAGCAGACTGCCACAGGGCATCCAGAATATCCCGGTGACCGAACATAATCGGTTTGGCCTCTTTAGGTACTTTATAGAGCTGACCCCTGGCCGCTTTATAGGTTATTTTGTCGATGATGTTTTCGCCATCCAGCCAGGCCACCTTCTTTTTTGTAAAAAAAGGATTGAAGAAGGTCTTGAGGGCAATACCTTCTATACCGCCAATATGATCGTCATGGGGATGGGAAACATAATAAGCATCAATATCTTTAAAATCCAGGCCTTCACTGGCCAGGGCATGTCGGACATCACTGCCGAAATCCAGTACTAGTCGATAGGGAGAGTCATCTCCCCGAATATTTGTTTGATCGAATTCAATTAAAAAATTGGATTGCCATGCCGGGGCATACAGGTGCTCCTTATGCTCTTCACAGTAATCATTTACGTACTTTGCGATTTTATCTTCAGTGCCGCCGCTTTTACCGAATTTTTTGGTGAGTTCGGGTATGAGAGCCTGTAACTTATCAACTGGAATAGCATTTTTAAATTCTCCGACTGAAAAAGCCGAACTGGCACCAATAACAGTTACCTTCATTGATTTCCCCTTGCAATGTTAGTATTGCTGCAGTCACAGCGCATGTCTTCAGGAACAGCGCTGCTCAGCGGTTGTGTGTGATGTGACCACAAATTCAATGGTTATCTATTACAGAATATACTCAATATCGTCAAATTAATAGCTATTTATCGCAAAAACACGTTTGCGAACTATTGCGACCATATAAGTTTTCCTTATACTTCCACTATATCGTATTATAGCGATAAAGTTTTGGAAAAGTAAAACAACACATTTTCCCTCCACCCCGGTGAACCCAATTAGAAACAGGGCCGCGATCTGAAGTTTAGACCGGTAACTTGCAATAGACTGTTTCTTTGCCATAAGCAGGGAACCTTCTAACTCTGAATTCACAATAGCTATTATAATAGTTTTATTAATATTTAAAAGCTAATATAATAGCTATTTTTGTGGACAATTCTACTTGTGTTTATTAAAAATGTAAAAGCAACAGAAAATCATTTGTCATGGTATTAATCTGAATTTGGGGTAAATAATGTCAACGAAAAGGGCATATTCACGCTATACCAAAGAGGCTGGCTTTTTATTGGGAAGTTTGATTAAGCTTCATCGCAAAAAACGAAAATGGACTCAACAAGAGCTTGCGGAAAGAGCCGGGATTTCAGTGGCTACAATCAAAAAGATAGAAAAAGGGAATCTCACCTGTGCCACCGGGATAGTATTTGAAGCTGCGGCGCTGGTTGGAATCCGGTTGTTTGAGTCGATGGACAACTTGAAAACACAAAAGGAAAGAATCGAAGACAAAATAATGCTTTTACCCAAATCGATTCGCAAACCTAAAAAGGAAGTAGACAATGACTTCTGAAGTTAAGGAATTGTTCGTCTGGATCTGGTTGCCCGGAAAAACGGAACCTGTTGTAGCAGGAAAGCTTTATAAGGATACCGGGAATTGCTTCTTTGTTTATGGAAAAAGCTATCTGGCAAGAGAGAATGCGATTGCCGTCTATGACCGGGAGTTACCTCTTGAGACAGGAGAAATTCCGACTGTGTCCGGACTTGAGTTGCCAGGTTGTATCAGGGATTCCTCACCGGATGCCTGGGGCCGTCGGGTAATCATTAACAAGTTGTTTGGTCTGAAAGGAGACCGGGTGGACACAGGCACTATTGATGAATTTACTTACCTGTTGAATTCCGGGTCAGATCGAATTGGTGCTTTGGATTTTCAACTCTCTGCAACTGATTATCAACCCAGGACAAGTTCAGATGTACCTCTGGAGGAACTGCTCAAATCAGCAGAAAAAATAGAAAAAGGCATACCAATAACGACAGAGCTCGATCAGGCGTTGTTGCATGGGAGTTCTATCGGAGGAGCAAGACCAAAAGTACTGGTTAGCGAGAAAAGTAAAAAATACATTGCCAAGTTTTCCTCCGCCAGCGATATCTTTAGTTTTGTTAAAGCAGAGTATATAGCCATGAGATTGGCCGGCCTTGCTGGGCTAAGTGTGGCTCCTGTCTCTCTTGAAAAGGTTTTAGACAAAGATGTTTTGTTGATCAAAAGATTTGACCGTATCCCCACAGGCAAAGGCTGGGAAAGAAGAATAATGATCTCTGCTTTAACGTTGCTTGGTTTGGATGAAATGATGGCGAAATACGCCAGTTACCAGGATCTGGCTGAGATTGTGAGACATCGTTTTCTTGAACCGAGAAAGACATTAAAAGAGTTGTTTTCCAGGCTCGTATTTAACCTCTTAACCGGAAATACAGATGATCATGCCAGAAATCACGCTGCTTTTTGGAATGGAAAAGAACTGGAACTTACACCTGCATATGACATTTGCCCCCAGGCCAGAACGGGAAACGAAGCTTCTCAGGCCATGTTGATTTATGAACAACAACGTTTAAGCAGGCTGTCGATCTGTTTGGAAGCTTCCCGGGATTTTTTACTGTCAGAGGCAGAGGCCTTGGACATCATTAAAAAACAGGTTGAAGTTATCAGGGAATACTGGCCAAAAGTTTGTGATGAAGCTGAACTAACCGAAATCGACAGCAATTTCCTCTGGGGAAGACAATTTTTAAATCCGTTTGTCTTTCAAGGTCTGGAAAACCGGTTAAACATCTAGCCGGTCTGTACTGAAACAAGGAAAAATCATTAAAATGTAAACGTAGTTGTATCTGTTCAGCATCATTGCCCCTGTCTGTTTTCACCACGAAGACACGAAGGGCACGAAGCTTTATTAATTGAAGTGACTTCAAACCTAAAAAATCGGTAAAGATTAACCAGGTTTTTTCACTCCCTGGATTTGTGGAAGTCAGTGACAATGGCGGTAAGCCTACCTATGTTTATTCTTTTACTATTCTAAGTCTTTTCTCTGTGACCTCTGTGTCTCTGTGGTGAATAGTTAGGCGAAGCTTACACACTACAGAAAATCTAAAATCTTACTTCATAAATCTAAAATGCATTCAATGTCGCTGAGCCGTTTGATTTCCTTCATTAACACTTCCTTTTCCCTTTTAGCTTTGGTCAGTCCAACAGCTTTTTCATAGTGACGAATGGCTTTCTTTACATCTGTTTCTGCGTACAAATACCCCAATAATCCATGATAATGATTACTTTCTGTGAGGTGCAGTTTTTCCACTTCAGGTATGGCTTTGTCGGGGCCAAAAACCCTGGCAATGGCGAATGCCCGGTTCAAGGCGGTGATTGGTGAATATTCGATGAGAATGAGTTGATTGTACAATTGCAAGATATGCTGCCATTTATTCTCGTCCGTTGGTGTCGTGTGCCAATAGGCAATGGCCGCTTCCAAGTGGTATTTTGAAATATCCGAACCTTCGCAGGCGTTTATTAAGTAGTGATTACCCCGTGCAATCAATGTCTGGTCCCACAGGGTCTTATCCTGATCTTCAAAAAGAACGATCTGGCCTTTATCATCCGTTCTGGCGTCAAGTCTTGAACTTTGGAAACACATCAGCGCAAGCAACGCATTGATCCGGGGTGTATTCGTCAGCAGGTTTTCAGATAGCACCAAAGCCAACCTGATCGCCTCTGAGCAAAGGTCTTTTCGGATTATTTGGTCATTGGTTTTGGAAAAATAACCTTCGTTAAAGACAAGATAGATCGTCTTGGTAACGGTCTCCAGTCTTGATGTGATGTCTCCTTCACTTAATTCATTGATTTGAAAATTGTTGTTACGAAGATTGGCTCTTCCCCGTTGCAATCGTTTCTTGATCGTTTCGGCTTTTGTCAGCAATGCGTTCGCTATTTCCTCAACGCTGAAGCCGCAGAGAATTTGAAGAGAGAGACTTATTTGAATACTGGTTGAATTGGCCGGATTGCATACGGCAAAAATCATTGCCAGTTGGCTGTCTGAGATGATCTGATCATTAAACTCAAATTCCGGCACAAATGGCGCTGGCTTTATAGCTTCTTTGACTTTTTTTTCGAAAACACCAAGGTGCTTGAAATAGTCCTTTGTTTTGTTCTTGGCGACGGTATAAAGCCAGGCTGCGGGATTCTCGGGTATACCGTTAATCCCCCAGTGTTCGTGCGCTTTTAAGAATGTATCGCTGGCAATATCTTCGGCAATCTCAATCTGTTTTAAGCCAAAATGACGACATAACACTGCAATTATTTTGGTATATTCCGTTCGAAACAGATGAGGCAAAAGTTCCTGTTGTGATGCTGATTTCTTTTCCTCAGGCATTAATCACTCTTCAGAAGTTCCCTGACCTCAATATTGCCGCCAATTTTGAAAATCGGATTCTCCTTGGCTATCTGCAATGCTTCATCGATCGATTCTGCTTTTATCACTATATAGCCGCTGACAAACTCCTTGATTTCCGTATACGGCCCGTCGGTCACCACATCATCGGGTTTTACCGTTTTCGAACTTCCAGGTGTCGATAGAAAGGTGTTGCCTTTATCGACCAACTTGTTTTGTGCAACGATCCCTGCCAACCAGTTCATTCTTTCCTGCATTTGCTCGGGCGATGGTTTGAAGTCTTTGACATCTTTTATTCTGAAAATTAAGGCGAACTCCTTCATAATTTAGCTCCTTAGGCTTTGCTTCAAGTTAAAATTGATTAGCGATCTTTTTGGCTTCTTCGATCTTCATTTTCAGATTTTTTTCAACTTGCTCCGAAGGCAAAAAGTTAGTGCCTTCAATAACTAATGTTTGAAAATCGGTAATTCCCATAAATCCCATCACAGCTCTTAGGAATCGATCCCCCATCTCAAAAGCAGCGTTGGGTCCCTCTGAAAAAATTCCTCCCCTGGCCGAGATATGAATTACTTTTTTATGTTGATCAGCCAGCAGCCCTTTTGGGCCCTGTTCAGTGTATGTGTAAGTCACTCCGTTTACTATAATGTGATCCACATAACTTTTCAAAATGGAGGGGACGCTGAAATTCCACATCGGGGCTGCGATAATGTATTTATCAGCTTCTACAAATGTGCGCGAATATTGATGCATGATACTTTGTTCATCGGTAAAAAGATCTCGCACCATATCGCTATCCAGACTTTTTATTTCAGCATCATACAAATCAAGTGTTTCAACATGATCCCCGGGATTGTTTTTTCTGTACGCTTCCAAAAAAGGTTCGGATAGCCTGAATGTGTAAGAAGAATTTGTTGGTTTTGGATTTGCCTTAATATAAAGGATTTTTGCCATTTTCTAACCTCATCGATACGAAGTTGATTGATAAAACAATATGAAAGAACTTACTCTTACAAACTAATAACGATTGAGGCTTTTGAAAGGGGACATGGTTTGCTTTTTTTTCCAATATCGTTAAAAATTGTTAAAGATTAACCAGATTTTTTTACACCCTGGATTTGGCAAATCAGCAACAATGGCGGCAGTCCCACATATGCTTATTCTTTTACTATTCTAAGTCTTTTCTCTGCGATCTCTGTGGTGAATAGTTACGATTCTTTTGTTATTCCACGTCTTTTCCCTGTGTCCTCTGTAATGAATAGTTAAAAATCTTCAATCTAAAATGTAACATGCCAACCAATCCGATTTCTTATCCTGGTAATTCAGTTCGTTCTTCTTTTCTTTTGATTGCAGTAGCTGCGATCCTTGCTCTTTTGTCAGGCTGCAGTGTCACTTCCACTCCGTACCAGCCTAAAACGGAAGGTTTTGGTTATGAGGAAACGCAATTGCAGGAAAACGTGTTTCGCATCTCGTTTAGAGCGAATCAGTTCACGGAAGAAGTAGAAATTCTGGACTATCTTTATCTTCGTAGTGCGGAATTAACTAAAAATTCCGGTTTTACTCATTTTGTGCTTGAACAGGACTATGGCAAAACCCAGGTAGACAAAGCTTTTGGCCCCCGATTTAGCGTAGGGATGGGATTCTCCTCGGCAAGAAGAAACTCGACAATAGGAGCCAGAATCAATGCTCCCCTGTGGGACGCTGAAGAACGGTATCATGTTACTTATCGCCTTGGTATCTTTGTCATCCGCATGCTGACAACCGAAGAGGCCAAGAACACAAAAGAAGCTTTTGAAGTAAACTATCTCATTGAAAGTATTCAAGAAAAGTACCTTCTTTCTTAAAACTTGCAGTTAGAGGTGAGTGCAAACCTAACCCCTCTAACCCCTAACCCCTAACGACTGATCTCTCACTATCGGGCATCAAAAGCTGGTGGGATTTTCGAAATTGACATCGAGAAAACTGCCATCGATGTTGTTAACCATTTCAACAAACCGGTTGGCGGGGGCTGAAAACATAATCATATCATCCGGGACAAAACGACGGACAAAAACATCCATCAACCCGACAATACACATTGGCTTATCTTTGAACTTCTGGTCATAGGGAACGGAGAAAGCCGATTGGCATCCGGAGGCACCCGGTATCAGCGTACCGCTCTCTTCCCGGTCATAACATGCCAGACCCGTCAAATTAGCCAGACCCGTAATATCCGGAAACAGGTTGACGACTTCGATCTCCCTGCTTTCATCTATCTGTTCAATTTTTTCAAAGTACACGTATTTTTCAGGTGGAGGATGAATCTCTGACACCCAACCGTCAAAATATGCCTGGGCAAGGGTACGTGTCTTTCTAAATCGTTCTGTTTCGGCGATAAATTCCCCTTGATCGTCTGTTGGTGGCAGAAAACCGCCAAATTCCTGTATTCCGGGGCAGGCTTCTCCACAGTCTGCCGAGAACTGGATTCTCTTTCCCTTTTTTAAAACTCTCGCCCAATACATGAACATACAAATCCATCGATCTTTTTTATTGATGAATGAATTTTCGATATTCTCTGCAGAAAAATACCAACCGGTTGCGGGATATTTAAACGATACAGCTTCTGACAGTTTTTGAAGACTTTCTTTTACGATTGCTGATTTCATTCGGCTTCCTTGTTTGTGTAATGAGTGCCTAAACGGAAAATCACTAAACCTTTATCCAGCCTTGTGTCAGATGCCGGAATTCATCTTGAAGAATAACGTGCTGTCAGCCGTTGGCTTTCAGGGTTAAGCGTAAGGCCTTACAATTACAAGCAAAAGCCGCCTGAGAGCTGATCGCTGACTGCTAAAAGCACAGAACTTCGAAGTACCAGGCTGCTTTTAAAGCTTTTATTGGTAAAGGTTAAATTGGTTTTTAGTCAGGCACTAATTAAATGGATTGTTATTCGGTTGTAGCTATACACACAAAAAAGGTGCCATCGATTTAATTATCTGTATTTATAGATCTTTCCCTATTATGTTATAAAGAATCTACGAAATATAATGGAAAAACTCGTCGTATTTCGTATATTTCCAATTTCCACTAAATATCGTGGTAATATCTGGGTAACCTGATTTCAAGCATTCCCAAAGCAACGGAAATGGATAAAAATCGATGCTTTCAGATACTAACATAGAAACCGGAGATAAAACCAGTTTCCTAAACCACTGAATCATCAGCTCACACATCGCAACTATTTGTAACTTTTTGATGGCAACGGTGCAAATCTTCAAGCTCCGCAGGAGCGACATATAGTAGCCAGTGGTGTCAACCACTGGTGCCGGAAATCCTCCCTGGATTAAGTCCCGCAGGGACGACACAAAGCAATTGTGCAGAAACTACTTTACCCAAAATCTTTTCTCGTGATCTCCGTCTCTCTGTGGTGCATAACAAAACAACTCACACAGCGACCTATTCTCAAAAACTTTCAGGAATTGACTGATCGGAGCTGGATTTTGATTTTGGCTGCTTCTTCACTGTGCCTTTCTTGGGTAGTAAAAGAAAAAGCTACCCGAGAAACTACCCAAGAAACGAGGGAGAAAGTGTCGTGAAAGACCACTGGAAAAGCTATTCAGGAAACGTCAGCAAAAACTAGGGAGAAAGCTAGGGTGTAAACCAGGGAGAAAATAGTTGATATTAATGAATCAAAAACCCTTGTACTTTAAAAATCTTTTCTCCGTGATCTCCGTTTCTCTGTGGTGAATAGTTCCTTTAAACTTTGAAATCAGATTGTGAGTAGGTGCCTAAAAACAATTGTGGTTCCGAGCACAGCAATCTTTTCCGGTGACAATTCAGGAGTTTTCCTACATATAATTGTCCGGAGCAGGTTTTTGAATCTGACTGCTTCTTCACTATGGCTTTCCTATGGGTAGTACAAGAAAAACTGCCCAAGAACCTACCCAAGAAATCGAGAGGAAATTGTCGGTGAAAACGTCGGGGATAACCGTCGGTGATAGCATTCAGGAAACTTTGTCCAGCCAAAGGCTGACATTGG
>JANQGZ010000025.1:0-148098 GCA_028282825.1 SAR324 cluster bacterium | reverse complement strand
GGGGCGGGTTTGTCGATCTCTGGAATTATGAAACAGGCCGTCTTGAACGGGAGATCGGTGCCGCCACCAACATGATCTATACCCTGGCCTTTAGTCCGGATGGCAAGCACCTGGCCATGGCAGGCAAGGACAACACGGTCAAGCTCTGGAGCCCGGGAGCAACCAGCTATCAACCCCTGGCCGAAGGGGAAGCTTCCATTCGCTCCCTGGCCTTCAGCCCCAACGGCAACTGGCTGGCTGCCGGGGGATTCAAACGCCAGTTGAGGCTCTGGGAGACCAACACCCTTGCAGCATCCACAGCTCCCAAAACCAGCGTCACCAGCGGTAAGGCTCCCCGTACTATCAGCGGTCTGCAGGTAGGGGTCAGCCGTTCCATCGAAGCCCTGGCCTTTCATCCCCAACAGGAGCTGTTGGCCGTGGGAGGGCACGATGCCGCCATCACCCTCTGGAATCCCTCTTTAGGGCAAGCGGTTGATCAACTCAGCGATCCCTCTCTCAAGGAGTTCAGCTATGCCCTGGCGTTTAGTCCGGATGGGAACTATCTGGCTTCGGCTCATGGAGACAAGACCATCCGCATCTGGAAACTCTCCGACCAGTCCCTTTATCACACCCTGAAGCTTCACCGGGTCGATGCCTTCTCCCTGGTCTTTCATCCCCAACAACCCCTGCTCTTTGCCGGCTGCGGGGATAACACCATCAAAGCCTGGGAACTTGGTCAGGGCCTGTTGATCAAAACCCTGTCCGGTCATGAAGGCACCGTCAATTCTCTGGTCTTTAACCAACAGGGCACCCGACTTTATTCCGGGGGAGGAGACGGGACCATCCGCATCTGGAACAACACCGCCACCAGTCCGCTTCAAACCCTGCAGGGCCAATCCCTGGGTCTGTTCGCCATCGCCTTGAGTCCGGATGAAAGCGTGCTGGCGGCAGCTTCCAACAACGTGATCTTGTGGGACCTGAAACAAAGCAAAGCCCTGGCTACCTTGTGGTCGTTCGGCAAAGACCACTGGCTTATCACCCAAGGATCAACCTTTGATGCGTCGCAAACCGGCCGTCAAAGCCTGCATGTGGTCACAGGAACCACCGCCCATGCCCTGAAAACCCGGCCAAAGGTCAAGCACTCTCCACAGCTTTTAAAGAAAATTTTTAAAAAAGGGACTTTCGGGAAACCTTGATCATTCACCACGAAGACACAAAGACGAATGTCTTTGATTCACCACAGAGACACAGAGGGCACAGAGGTTTTGTTTCAGCACGGGTAACAAGTTACCCGTGCTACGGCTTCCGGATTCAATGGAGGATGTAGGGTGGATTCGGCATGGCATGGCAAACCCAACGTTGGATTTTTGAAGTTAAAACTGTCTGGAATAGACCAGGGAGCGGTAGCGTTGTGCCATGTGCTCGGGCAGGTTCCGCTGCAGTGCGGAGTTTCTGACTCTCAAGGTGATGGTGCCGGAGAGATCGTCCACAAAATCCCTGAAATAAAATCGTAACCCGATCCGTGTAATCAGGTTGTTTTGGTCCCTAATCACGTGCCAGGTAAAATCCTGCCCGGTTGCTTCCTGATCCAGGGTAAAGGAATGACTGGGAAGCGATTGCTCAAAATGTTCGGAACGACCCGAGGGAAAGATGCGATGTCCCCTGATGGAAAGCCGTGACAATTCGATCGTCGAATCCGGGGTTATCAACCCGTTCGGGTTCATAACCAAAACGTAACGGGAACCATATTCCGACAGATCAAACGCATCTTCATACGTTGGCCCTTCGATACCAAAGGTACAGAGAATCCTCATCAACGATGAGATCTGTCGGTCCAGATCATCCCCGGAGTTTTTCCCCAGAAAACAGGTTTCCCCCCAATTTTCAACAGCAGTGTCGGCGATGAGTAAGACGATCCCGCCGATAGCACCGCAAATCGCGCTGCCCAGGAAGAATCCGCCGGCAGCGGAAACCGTCCCGGCTTTAAGCCAGATCATACCTGCAGCAATGGACAACAGCGAAGAAACCCCCATCATGCCGTACCCCAAGGCCAGACCGTAATTGCCCTGATGGATTTCGTCAATGGCGTGCTGAATACTTAACACAAAGCCGATGACACCCGAGATGATACAAGCAATGGGGCCTACCCGGGGAAACCGGTTGAGAAACCTGAAGGGGGCAAACTTCTGCGACAGGTTCCAGGGCAGTGGATCATCCGCATCCCTGGCAAATTCCACTATCAAATCAGCAAAAGCGCCAATGGCAGCGAAAAAGAGTTCGCTGACTCTCTCCTTGTCTTGGTTTTGTGCCAAGGCAGTAACAGCAGCACAGACATTGACCATTTCCAATACCTTTCCCAAAACGCTGCCGGTGGCTCTCATCCGTTGATACCAACGTTCGTTATGGATATTGTATAATGTAATTTCCGCTTCATATTGCAAAGATGGACCTGAAGGCAAAGGGATTTCAGATCTTAGAAGGAATTTATGAGTTGCGTCTGCCATTACCCATTCTACAATTCTTACGTCATGTACCTCTTTAAAATGTCTTTGAGCAGTCAAAAGGAAAGCTACCTGAACGTCTCTTGGGCCAACTTGCTTTGCTAATACTGGAACAAAATGTTCCATAAATTCCATCACCGCTCCATTGACTTTTCTTAACGGTGTCAAAACATCAGGAGCAGAAGGATTTTTTTTCAATCGATAATCAATACCAGCTGCTTGTTCAGTATTTAACAGCAAATGATAAAAACTATCGGCATCATCCCAGATTCCGGCGAAGTATTGGTTTCCTTCCTCGGTGAGGTTGAGGTTGTTAAAGATGTCATTGAGAATGGTCAGCAACTGATCCTGGTAGTCCGGCTGCAGGAATGGAGCCGGTGTATCGAAGCGATGGCTGTAGTTGCGGATCATTTGTTTGAAGCGTTCGTCCTGCAACCAGGCGATAAGGTGCAGGGTGGCGTATTTGGCAGGCAGGTAATAAGCTTTGACATCGTTGGTTTCCTTTTCTTCAAATTCATTGAATTTATCTCTGTCAATTTCCCCAAACAGGCCCAATCCCCAGGCATATTTCAGACTATTATTGTCCAGCAGGCTGGAAACTACGCCCCAGATGAAGGCCTTTTTGCTGCGGGTTTCACCTTCCCGCCAGGAAAGGTAGGCATCCAGCTTTTCTCGAAAACCTTCCGCTCTCCTTACGGCCTCAGCCCTGGTATTGGGAACAACCAGGTAAAACCCCTGCTTGTCCCCGATGCGAGCCGGAATCATGTTTCTGATCCTGGGATCTGCTGCAGGAGGTCTGTTATCCGCCGTTTCGAATTCGCTTTGAATGGAATCCCCCGACTCAGGAAATCTGTCTTTGTTTTCCAGCATCCAGGCCCTGTCCGTGATTTCACTTCCCAGTTGATGGGCACGGTTGACCAGGGCATATTCACCTTCAAACAATGTTTTTCCGGAAAGAGGAATATCCGAGGTGATAACAAATGTTTGCTTGTGAAGTGTTTCATCCCTTGGTTCTTCGGGGAAGAAATCGGGAATAATCGCGTAGGATTGAGCGGCGCCTGCCGAGGTCTCATGTGAATCGTCGCCGGCAGTCACCTGTACCGGCTGGTAGATACCGTTAAAAACCTTAAAGGTATGCTCCAGTTCAAAAGCCTGGTCCGGAGAGAGACGCATAAAGACATAAATATAGCCGTCTTCCATTTGATCCGACCGGTTGGGATCTCCCTGGACAACACCGTATTGCCCCATGTCGGGATAGACCAGTGTATCGCCATACTGAATCGTATCGGATTGTGCATCCCTGGTTTCCATAATCGTAGTTATATACTCGTGCCTTTCCCTGTCATAGGTTACTCCCCGGACCTGGTTCCAGGCGACGGGATTACCTTCCAGCAGATTTGCATAGGTTTCGCCTCCCAGTTGACCAAACGCATCGGCCGGTTCATCCCTTGCAGGACCGATGTTAAAATGTTCGGGCCACCAGCCGTAGGTGGCATATTCACGAAAGTAGTTTATTTTCAGGTGGAGATCCCCCACCAGGTTTCTGCGGTAAACGTAGCTGCGATGTGTTTCCGGTTCATCCACCGTATCATTGATGACAGCGGTGAAGGGGATAAAGATGGTATAGCCCACAGGCAGTTGTCTGGGTGTTGTGGATGTACCGAGCGGCCAGAACTTCCTGATGATTTGGTTATAGGGATGATTCCAGATCTTTTCCTCCCATTCCCCCGGTTCAAATCCGTAATCTTCGGCAATTTCGCTCATGGTATTATTTTGACAAATGGTATGGATATACGTGGGCATGGTTTCCTTGATTGAAAAAGGTTATATTCTTAAGCTACGTTTACCAGGAGTCTATCTCTTATGTTCTTACTCTTACTCTTAATCTTGTTTTTGATCCTAATCTTAATCTTGTTCTTAAACCCGCTCAAACCTGATTTGAACTTGAAAGTAATAGCAATTTGATTAAGAGTAAGCGTAACTACCCAGCATAAAACAAGTCCGTATGATTTCACCACGAAGACACGAAGAGAAGTTTTTTATCCAGCTGTGTTCTTTTCCACATTTTCCAGATCGGGAAACATGACCTTGTACCCGGTAGCCCTGATGCCTTCGACCTTGGCACAGCCGTTGTCGTCCAGGTTGCCTTCATGGGTGATTTTTCCATCATGCTTGATGACAAAGCGTTCGTTTGCCATGGGATTACCCTCATCATCCTTTAATTCGATCTCCAGTGTTTTTTCTTCAGTGGCTATTTCACCGGAACCTCCCACGTCCGGTTGGTCCATACCGGTTAACGCTAGGGTATTTATTTCATTGCAAATCATAAAATCGCTTTTGCGCACTACGGGGCGTGATTCGACGAAAACTGATGAAGAACTGTTTAAAAATAAACATTTGCCGGATGTTTTCCCCGAAATAATCCCACCTATGGCACCGACTTCATCTCCCTGGCTTTTTTCCACGTGACTTCCGAAACAGGCCACTTGTCCCGAATCAAATTGGGTCATGACCGAGGTCACTTTGCAATCCTCGGATTTAGAGATGTTTGGATAGGGAAGAGGCAGCGGTCCTGGTGGTGAAGGGAGTGGAGTCGTGCAAACATCCGGTATAGTGGCGTTTGCCGTACCACCACTTTTTGTTGTCACTACCGAAAGTCCATCTGCCGATACTTTTATGCCCATGAATGTCTCCTTTTTATGATGTTTTTCCTAAAGACCAGCGAACCCGTTCTTTGTTTTCAAGTTCCAACAGCACACTTGCCCTCGAATTCCCAAGTGATCCCGCCGTGATCAGGTTGTACGGTCCTTTTGCGTATCCTTTTCTCCCGGATTCAACAGCCAGGCTGATCAGGGAGGGTATTGCCGCGGCCCCAATATCTCCCCAGCATTGGTGGGGAGCAATACATTCCCCAGGATTTCCTATTCTCGATCCGATGTTCAGGACGGCATATCCGAAGTCTTGAACGGTATAGCGCTCTCCGTTGAGGGTGGCATAGACCTGGTCGATTTTTGTTTCCTTGGGGATTGTTTTCAGCACTTGTTGAATTGCGGAGGACAATCCCAAACCGGTAGAGAATTTGCCTGATTCAAACGGACTGGATTCCTTTGTTTCAGCCTCTGCCAGTATGGTTGCCTCGGGTTCCAGTTCCCATTGTTTCGCAACGGTTTGATTGGAAACCAGGCAAAATCCTGCTGCCTGCCCCGGTGTAAATCCGTTTTTGTTGCTACCGCATTTGAGCCGTTTTGTTTCGGTTTCCAGCCATCTCAGTGTTTTTGAGTCAAGATAGGAATCCACGCCGCCAATGACGCAAAATGGGTGGTGTTTCAGCTTTTTCCTGGCCGATTGCAGAGCAAGTGCACCGGAGGTGTGCCCTGCCTCGATGAACTCAAAGTCTAAGTTCAGATGCAAATCAAGTGACAATTGGGAGAGATGCATCGCCAATCCGGTTCCCAATTGTTTCGGCAACCCCGGCCTTGGTTCCGGCAGTCCTATGATCACCGGTATTTCAAGCCGGTGTTCCCGTTTTCCTACCAGGGGTTGCAAGGCCTCCTTCAGGGCGGGGAGAGCCAGGGTTCTGAAATGAACCCAAATATCCCGGTTCAGATTCAGCTCTTCCAATATTGCTATCCTGACAGGTTCCCAGGATTTATCCTTATAGCTTTTGCTTCGAACCATGGCCGTAAACCCGGCTCTAACGCTACAAGCCGAAGTTGCCGCACGTTCCCCAAGGGGGGTGTAGCTACCGCAACGAATGATTACCATTGTTTCTGTTGTATCTGTCATAAAATCAGATCCGGAAAATAGGTGTATTGTTTATTGATGGTTGTGTCTGTTCAGCATCATAAAACCCTGTCTGTTTTCACTACGAAGACACCAAGGTCACGAAGCTGAATTTTATGGGTCTTTAAAGCATAAAGAGAACCGTAAAGAATAACTGGCTTTTCCATTCACTGAATTTCAAAAAACGCCAACTATGGAGCTAAACCCTGCTACATTTAAGTCTGTACACATTCAAATTCTTTTCCCTGTAATCTCCGTATTTCTGTGATGAATACTCAAGAACGGTTTTCAAGTTTGGTAGAAGGACTGTCTTTATAGTCCAATACAAGGTTGCAGGCTTCCCTGAAAGCCGTATCCCCTTTCAACGACCTGGTTAGAACTTCAAATCGAATGGCAGGATGTTGCCCGAACTTTAAACCGTGAATAAAGCCATTCCGTTTTTCCGGGTTACAGGTTTCAAATTCCGATAGTACCCTTCTCAGCCATGGAGAGTTCTTATCCGACCTGTTTACCGAGGAAAGGATAAACACTGCGGTCTGGGTTTCCTTTTGGTTGTCGGTTACCAGGTGTTTTTCCAGGAGATCTCCAAATTGATCCAGCTGACTTTCCATTAGCTCCAGCAGGGTAAACAGCTTTTTTTCAACAAAGTCCTGTTTGGGGTTTTTGCCTGAATCAAACCCGGAAATTGCCTGTCTCAGAAAAAAGCCGATGTCGTAAAAAAGTTCGTCAAATTGGCTTTCAATTTTTGGATCAAATCCCTGTTGAAGGTGTGGCAAAGGATCTCGCCAACTAACCTTGGCAAATTTCAGCAATGATTCGGTGACATCGATCCTGATCGATTCCTTCTCCGTTGGAACACCTGCCGCCAATTGGTTATCAAGGAGCCGTTCATTTCCGTCCGGATCAATTTCTTTAAGGATCAGTTTCATTATTCGCCTTTAACAAGCTAGTTAATCAGTACGGAACCGCCCTGGATACGTTGTCTTTTTTCCGCTGTGGACCGAATGGAATCCGCTTCGATAACAAACTGTCCCTTGGCGGCATCAAAACGCGCCTCAACCTCTCCGCATTTTATGATCAGGCTTTTTGCAGCATCCAGAACAATGTGGTCCGCTTTGACATCAACAATTTTTTCTTTGGGCAGATCCTTCTCCTGCTCCTTTTTTTCGGATACGGAACAAAACAGATCGACCACGACTGGTCTGGAGGGATCACTGTTTTCAAAAGAAAGCTTTACCAGGTGGTTGGCGGACATGGCTTTTTTAAGCGCTTCCAACGTAACCCCGGGCGCTCCTATTCCGGCTGGTTGATTTTCAAACAATGGATTTTCCGGATAGTTAATCCAGGCTAATTCCAACTCTTCATCAATTTTAATTACTTTGCCATAACGGTACCCGTTGATGGTGTGGCCCTTTTCAAATTGGTGGACAACCTTTTCCAGCGCTTTCCCGTTGCTTTTCATGCCTTTCTCACGATGACGGTTTTTTGAATGAATACGAAATTTTGGTATAGTCCAATGTTTCTCCCTGGTTTTGGCAGATCACATTGCCTTGCCAGACCATGTGAAGTTTCAGTTGGTCCGGTTGAATAACAATCGTTTGAAGATTGGCCTCCTGATGAATGTTTTGCAAATCCATATAGGTTTCGTAGCTGATGCTGATCTCGGGAAGAGAAAACCTGATTTCCCGGTATTTTGGATGAAGATTGTACAGGACTGCCTCCTCTGCGCCGTTGATTATTTTTGCCTGCTGATCTGCAGGGGCTAATTGGAAGTAACTTGAATCAAAGTTCGCGGGCCTGGTATTGGGGAATACTTCAGGATTTTCGTTGTAGGTGCCTGCATATTCTATTCTTGGAGACCAATGTGAAGCGATGGGGCCGAATCCGGCTATCCTGTTTTTCTTCGGCTTTTTTTTGGTCGGATAAGCGGCATACTCTATATTCGGCAAAGGAATCGAATCTACGGCCCATCGTTTTCTAAAATAACCGGTGCCAGCCGGGTTACGAATATCGACATAGGTTTTGGCCCCCTTTTCCAACTCCTGCCATCCGCCATAAGCACGTTCATAGGTTATCGGCATCATTGTGAAAGTGCTTTTGTCGGTTTTGATGATCGCTCCAAGAAATTTGTCAAACCATCGGTTACCAACTATTTTCAAAAATTTTTTCACAGGTCCCAGGGAAAACCCGACGATCATTTCCGTAACCGGCTTTTCGCCGGGTGAAAAAGCCATGGCGTCCAGAAGGATATCCACGTTCGGCTTCTCCAAGGCAAAATCCGAAGGATGTTCCAGGCCTGTTGTTTGGGGATCGCCCCTGAACTTATCAGCTTCATATACTGGTTCCTGCTTATCGGCAATAACCACTTCGTTTTCTTCAGGTTTGATGTCAAACGTTGCTTTGGTCGCTACCATCCACACCAGCTCCCCACTGGAATTTTGAGCAAACTGATGCGCCGAGGAAAACGGCGTTTTATTATAAATATTCCACATTGATTTTTATTCCCAGCTAACCGGGTTTAATCTTGTAAACGTAATTCTTGTCCAAATAGCCTTTTTCCTTACCCGCTAATAAATTCAATCTTTTTTGATGGACCGTTAAAATTTCAATTACGGACCGGTTTAGCGTCAAAATCGGAAACAGGATTTGATCTGGTAGACATCCGAATATGCAGAAGTATCAAAAAAAGGAAAAATGCTGTCAAGAAATTAAGTTTTAGGACCTACCCTGAAACGTGGCTTAACCTCTCGCCCACACAAGTATTCATAACTATAAAAATTTATTTGTTCATGTTTTGTCCCGTTTTTCGGGATCGAAAAACCACTTTTGGGATTGCCTTTGAAAATTTCAAGGTTGATTCATTGACTTATTTATATCATTGAAATAATAAGATATTAATTTCGCCGTTTGTCGATCAAGATCCGGCAAGCCTTTTCAAGATTCGTCCAAATGAGAACATCCAGGTAAACAACAATGAGGCAATTCGTGAAGTTTTATCGAGAGGGATGGGGATCTGCCAGCCAAAGTCAAAGTGTTTGTATCCTAACTGAAAGAGCAGTTCGGTGAAGATCACCCCAATTGGGACAGTATGGATTAATGAAGTTTGACAGCCGCCAGTAAACCGTCACGGACTGGATTAATGAAGTATCTAAAATCCGAATCGCTGGCAACCAGACGATTGTGACGGATGATTGCTGCGGTCAGGTCATCGACTTCATCCTCGTCGTTGACCGTAACCTGGCCATCCCAGAGAACATTATCAGCGATGTACAGTCCGCCTTTCCTTAGCTTGGTTTTTGCCAGTTCAAATATCACAGGATAGTCTTCTTTATCCGCATCACAGAAAATCAGATCAAACTCTGCTTTCTGTCTGGCAAACACATCCAACGCTGATTCATTGTGATACTCAATCCTGTCCCAAAGACCTTGTCGCCTGAGATATGCTTCCGCAACATCGCAATTTTCCGCTTTATATTCACAACAAATGACGGTTCCTCCTTCGCCAACGGCCCTGGCAAACCAACTGGCCGAATATCCGAATCCGCTACCAAATTCAAAAACTCTTTTCGCTCCGATCGACAGCGCCATGGTTTCCAGAAACATGCCCGCCAATCTACCGACTATGGGGAAGTATCGTTTGGCAGCATATCTTTCCATTTCCTCTAAAACAGTATCGTTAGGATTCTGTTGCAAGGCTGAAAGATAGGATTCAATTTCCGGATTGACAATATTATGTATCGGAGGATCGGCATTCATCGAGATCTCCTTTCAGCTGGTATCGGCAGTTATTGACATCGAACAATTACGATTGCAGCCATAGCAAGGCACAATCGAGTTGAATTGATTACAGCAGGAATAATCTTCCAGCAATTCGCTTTGCGATTATCCGATTTTACCAACCCGGGATTATTTAGGGCCAGCAGATAAGAGCAAAAAGATTCAGCCTCACTTTAGTTTTGTAAATATGGCGGGTTAAAGGTACCAGTCCCAATCCATACGGAAGTCATGCACAAATGCATCATAAAGCCGCGAATTTCGGAAGTTAACGGTTCAGGTCACGTTAGTAATACAGTTTATCCTGTCTGGCTTGAGGAAGGTCGCGTCGAATTATTGAAAGAAGTGCTTCAGGGCAAACAATTTCCCTACATGCTTGCTTGCCTGGAGCAGAATTTCCAAAAAGAAGTTTTTTATGGCAGCAGTGTGATTGTCAAAAGCAACATTAAAAAAATCGGTAACAGCTCCCTAACTATCAAACAGGAAGTATGGCAAAATGATTTACTATGCGCCGATGCTAAATCTGTTCTTGTGCATATCGATCGCGAATCCAAACGACCTTCTGCCATAAGTGATGAGATTCGCAGTTTGCTGACAGGGAAGATGGAATTGGAATAGAACGGGATGCAAAAAAACGAGAATGACAAAATTACATAAAATAAACTGGTACGATTGAATTCAACTTTGTTTAGACAGAGTAAGAGGGTATTTAGCAATCTTTGATTGAAACCGTGAAGGAGTCGTTACAGAAAACTCCTTCGTTCAACTTAACCCATTTATACCTGTTTTCTTGTAATCATTCTTGAAAAGAAAACCCCGAGATTCTTGCCAGTCTTTCCGGGCTCAGGATGGCTTCATATCTTGTTCCATTGATAAACCAGGTTGGATAGTAACTAATTTTTTTGGCAATGCATGCCGGTGCCAATGGACCATCTTGCCCCTGTGGAGAGCATTCTACATATGGCAGTCGTTTTGCCGAAGCCTCGAACAGATCCTTCTGCTCCTCACAGGAAGGTCACCAATAAGCTCCGTATACGACCGCCTGGTCTTGCTGCAAATGGATAGCCAATCCTTTGAGAAACGGATCTTCCGGTCCTGCCTTTGGATCGAATACTCCGCTGTAATGAAGATGCATAACACCAACAAATAGGGCAGCTATCACAACTGTTTGCCTGGCAAAGCCGGCAAATTTAAATTTTTCAGACTCTTTAGGCCGCTGAAAGGTCACCAATCCAAAAATGATGGTCATCAGAATGAAGGATGCAAGACAATAAAAGCAAACAGCCTGAATCACAAAGCTTGAAATCGAGATCAGGTAAATACTATATCCCCAGCCCAGCAGCGCCACCGTCCACGCCCACTTCCACTGTATTCTGGATTTGCCCGCTCTTATCCCAATGTAAAATAGTGTTGCATAAGTCAGAAATCCCCAGAAAGCAATAGGCAGTGTGAGAAAGGTGCCCCAGCGGGTTTGCTGAACCACATCGCATGAGCTTCCGGTACTGCACAAAACCGGAGCCTGATTAAGCCAGCCCGAAATCGTCAGGTATCCGGTGAGAATTATGCCAGCCGCTGCAAGGCCTGTGAATATCCAAGTCGACCTTTCCTGAACCAGTGTGGAATGCCGTTTGTTTACCTTTTGTGCTTCGGATTTTTTTTTGGAGGACATCCCATTCGGAGACGTTTTACTTTTTTGTGATGGTTTCCTGCCCTTTTTGTTTTTAGCCAATGTTCAATCCTTTTAAATTCAGTTTAGTGCCAAAAAGGCTGATATTCGTTATTCGGGAAAGTAAATGAATATCCTGCGCTAATCTTCTTCCCACAATTCTATTTTATGAACTCAACATCCTTCAAGGCTATAGGTTTCTGATTTTTTTATTCCCAGCTCATACGATGTTGTTTCATTAAAAAAGCAAAGAGTTTAATATAATATGACCAGCTACAAACTTTATTACAGGAGAAATTATGAAAAGACAGGGTCAAAGGTTGTTCAGGAGTTGTTTGATGTCTGTGTTGTTTCTGTTCTTGCTGTTTTTCCAATCCGCAGTTGCCCGGGATATTCCGCGCATCAGCGTTCAAGATGCACATTGGAAAGTAACCCAGGGGAAAGCACTTTTAGTGTGCTCCTACGCCGATCAGTATTGCCATAGTATATTACTAAAAGGTGCTATGCTGCAGAGCGACTTTGAATCCAAATCAAAGACACTGCCAAAAAACAGTGAAATTGTCTTCTATTGCGCCTGACCAAGCGAAGCTACTTCCGTCAGTTTGGCGAAAAAATATCTGAACAAAGGCTTCAAAAATGTGAAAGCGCTAAAGGGAGGAGTCGACGCCTGGCGTGATGCCGGATTTTGATGCTGATTTTTCTTAAAGTAAAGCAGCGCTGCATAGCGTTGTTTTACTTTCTGCCCAAACATCCCCACTTTATGTTCGATTGGCTGAATTTCAGCTTCGAAACAATGAAAAGGAAACAGGGGACAAAAGTTACAAAGCAGTTCACCAGCCCAGTGGTTTATGCGAAATAAAATGAAAAAGGCATATTATACTGCTTCTGAGTGGCAATCCCGCATTGCCGGCTTTGGACGCTTGGTGGATATCCGCAATTTCCCGGATATTGCTGGTAAAGTACTGCTGGGAGAACACGAGACCTACCTGGGTCGTGGTGTGCATTTACCAAAAAAAAATCTCGATCCCGAGATTATACCGGCCGTTGTTTTCTGGACCAAAGGGCCTGTTGAAACATTGGTGAAAAATAAACACCTTCTGCGAACGCTGAAAGTCTATAGGGCTAATGAGGCCGTGGTCGGGATTCAATTAAGTGTTACCGGACTGGGTGGAACCCTCCTGGAGCCGGGAATCCCTTCTGTTGATGAATCGGTTTCCGGTTTGGATAAGCTTCTGCAGACAGGTTTGATAGATCCCGAAGCAATCACCCTCCGCTACGATCCAATCATTAAAGCAAGATCCCCCGAAAATCAGTTAATTTCCAATGCCTCCCAGAGCTTATTTGAAAAGGTCATCATCCCGTTTGCCAAACTCGGGGTGAGACGTGTCCAGACCAAATTCCTGCTATTCAGTGAAATTGAGAGTGGTAAGTACCATCACGTTTATAAAAGAATGCAGCAACTAGGCATTACACCGTTATCTATTTCCAATTCAGAAAAGTTTGAAATCCTGTCCCGTTTCAAAGAGTTATCGAATTCCCGGGGACTGGAATGTTCCACTTGTTGTATCGCTCAAGAGCAGCAATTACCTTCTTGGAGCGGCGACAATGCCTGCCTCTCTGCCGATCATCTAACCAGGGTGGGAAAACGACTTTTCGGAAATCAATGGAACCGAATCACACAAGAGAAACGATCCAGCAGAAAAGGCTGTCTTTGCACAGCCTATTGGGATCTAAGCTATGTTAAAGGACATAAGAAATGTGGCTCCCAATCCCCTGCCTGTCTCTATTGTTCCGCTAGCAGCCATACCTTCGGGAAAAGTATCAGTGCTTTTTGTCACTGAATCTGCATTAAATCGACTTTGCTTTCCGGTGAGATCAGTTGCACATAACGCAGGACAGAAGCAAAATGGTTTTCCATTTGTCCTTTGGAGATCCCCGGAACGCCGTAAATGGCAAATAAAACGTCTTCGGTATGTTGCTGAATTCGATGTTCGTGGTCGGGACCGCAGATGATACTGCCCAGAATTGTTTCACCGTTTGTGAAGACGATATCAGAATTGGGGGGCTTGCGGATTGTCTTGCCAATACCTTCAAATTCCGTTTCCCCGTCGCCCAGCCGAACTGTATAATCTGAACCAAGATGGCTGATATCATAACCGGCTGTTAACAGCTGATGCTGTACTTCTGCCATAAACATCGCCTGGACAAGCGGTACACCATCAGGTAGCTTCTTTTTTCCGGTAGCTATGGATTCACATTGGTGAAGCACGTGGTACGTTTTTTTGAACGTTTTATAAAAGGTGTGATACTCGGAGAATGGAGCAACCTCTCTCATCTGACGTTTATCCATTCCCGAGAATTGTTCCTGAAGGGAAGCTTCCAATTCCCTTTTATCATTTTCCAGTCCATCTGCCGATTCAATGGTGACCCCTCTCATCACCATGATTCCAAAGGTCGTTCCCGGATACTGCTCTTTTACTGCTCTATCAAACTCCAACATAACCTGTTTCCTTTTTAATCCAATGGATACAACAAAACAAATTTATTCAAAATGTATTTTAGGAGTTTAACGGAAAAGAACAATGGGAGTAAGAACCACTTATCGCCAGTTAAAACAGAACCAATTTATTGTTTTTTCAATTTCAGCAACACCATTCAGTACCATTGGCAGAACTCATACATGAGGGAATACTTGAGGAGTTGCTGAAAAATAAACATTTCACGGAGCAGGAGATTGACCTGATCCGCAGCCCTACAACAGAAATTGCGCCAGGGTATACCCTATCAGACAGGCTGTGGAAACCCCGATTAAACCGGGGATCATGAAACTATGATTAAAATAGAACTTCCCGATTTTGGTGGTACCTGTGGTATCAAAAGTACACGTAGCAATATCGGAAGGATAGTTCGGAATGAAGAAATATCCGTAACAAGCCGGCATGATTCCTATCAGTAGTGCCGGTGAGAGACCAAGCCCCAAACCCACCGGTAACATCATCCTGCAGGTGGCCGCCTGTGAGTTAATCACAACTGAAACAGTAAACATGGCCAGGGCAAATGTCCAGGGATAGCTTTGGACCATTTCGGTGATACCCCCCTTAAAGGCAGGCATAGCGTGCTGGAAATAGGTGTCGCTCATCCAGGCAATACCAAAAATAGCAATAGCTGCCACCATTCCCGACTTAAAAACAACCCCTTCAGCAATTGTGTTGGTTTTGGTTTTGGTTACCATCAGGATAATACCACCAAAAGCCAGCATCATCATTTGAATGATCACGGACATTTTGACTGGTTTGACTGCGTCACCAATAGTTCTGATTGAAGGCACCATCGCAACGATCACAATGGTTACCAGGGCTAGCAAAAAGAGCAGTACGGAACGACGGGCTGCCACGGGCAGTTCCTCGCCCAGGGAGGAAGCTGTTGTTTCTTCGATTCTCTTTTTCCAGACAGGGTCCGCCATTCGCTTTTTGTACTCTTTATCATTTTCCAGCTCCGCTCCTCGTCGTAAACTATAAAGCGACATTGCCAACGTTCCACACAGGGTCGCGGGAATTGTCACCCCCAAGATACTGAACAGCGTAATATTGCTGTCAACACCGACCATTTGTGACAAATAGTAAACTACGGCTGCTGAAATCGGGCTGGCGGTGATTCCAAGCTGGGAGGCCACAGAAGCTGCTGCCATTGGACGTTCCGGTCTGATCTTGTTTTTCAGGGCAACGTCTCCGATAATGGGCATAACTGAATATACGGCATGTCCGGTTCCCAGCATAAAAGTCATGGTATAGGTGACCAGGGGACCCAAAAAGGTAATTTTCCTGGGATTGGCCCGCAGAATTCTTTCAGCCACCTGAAGCATATATTTCAAACCGCCAGCTGCTTCCAGCACGGAAGCACAGGTGACAACCGCCAGGATAATCAACATCACAGTGATAGGCGGTGAAGTGGGAGTCATCTGAAAGATAAAAACCTCTATCAGCAGTCCGATACCTGAAACCACACCAAGGCCAATACCGCCGTAGCGGCTGCCTATGTACAGCATGATTAATAAAAATATAAATTGTAAATATAACATACTCATCCTCCGGATTTTCCTGTGCCCGTGGGGGCACCACGTTTTTGTCAGTCGTAAAGAGGGTTAATCGGTGATTACGGATTAAAGCAAAGCTGCTTTAACCTGTATTCAGTATAGGAAAGCGGATGAGATGAGAAAATATTGAGGACTTACTCTCTTTATTCTCCATAAAGCACAGTTTTGCTCATAATGCTCACGGAAGAAAATTGAAGCTTTTAAGAATTGATCCGGGAGAATTTTTTCTCCGGTCGACCGATGGTACCGTATTCCAGATCGACCCGTATCATATCGATCGAAACCAGGTATTCCAGGTAACGGCGGGCTGTGTTGCGGCTAAGTCCGATCAGTTGTCCGACCTCTTCGGCATTGAGGCTTTCTTTGCTGTTAAACAGGGTTTCCTTGACCTTTTCCAGTGTGATGGGATCAATTCCCTTGGGAACATCACCGGTGTTAGGCTGGTCATTCTTTATCTCCAGCAGCTCATCAATATCTTCCTGGTCAAAGGCTGCATCTGTATTCAGTTCCTGCCGGAATTTGCGGAAACGTTCCATGGCTTTTTTAAACCGGTCAAAAATCACCGGTTTAACAATATAATCAAAAGCGCCCCCGTGAATAGCCTGCCTGAATGTTTGGGCTTCACGGGCAGCTGTGATCAGAATAACGTCGACCTGGCTGTCCTGCTCGCGAATTTCTTTTAAGAGCTCTAAACCGGTTCCAACCGGGAAAAAGACATCCAACAGGATCAGATCCGGTTCAAGCAGTTGCACCATGTCTTTTGCATCTTCAAGGGTGTTCGCAATCCCCACGACTTCGAATCCCTCGATTTTTTCGGCAAACCTGGAATGTAACCGGGAGACATTGATATCGTCTTCAACTATTAATACTTTGAGCATCGTTATGAACCGATTTTTGGTATTTGAATGTTAAAACAGGTGCCATCGTGGCCGGTATCTTTCTGTCGGATGGTTCCTGACATCACCTCCAGCGATGTAACCACATTATAAAGTCCAATCCCTCTTCCTTCGGCTTTTGAAGACACCCCTTTTCTAAAAATATCCAAATCTTCGGGAATTCCGGGGCCATTATCTTCAATAGAGGCAAAAAATGTTTTGTCATCTTCAGACAAGGCCACGCGAACAACGGGTTCCAACGCTTTTGAACCAAGAGCAGCTTCAATGGCATTGTCGATTAAATTTCCAAGTACAGTTACCAGGTGTTCCGGAAATGATGGCGAGGAGAGCCAGCTGCCATTAAAATCGAACTCCAGACGACATTTCAATTCACCTGCCTTGTTGAACTTGCCTATCAGCATGCCGTTCACCAGGGGGCAATTGACCTTTTCATCCAGGTATTCCATGAGATCATGAAACAGGTAGGACTCTTTAAGAATAAGGGTTTTGGCTTCTTCGTATTCTTCAATTTGCAGTAAACCGCCAATAGTGTGCAGTTTGTTGGAATATTCATGACTTTGCACCCTGAGCAGATCTGAGGTTTGATTGATCACGCTGAGCTCCTGGTTAAGATAATCGATTTCATCCTTGCGACGAAAAGATGCCACCAATCCAAATTTTTTATCCCCGGTGCCCACGGTGTGCATATTAAAAATCATACCCTGGTTCCGGATCAGTATCTCTTTATCCCTAACCGTTTCATTATTGGCAAGATAGAGTTCCGGTTTTATTTCCGGAAGGATTTCCCGGATCGATTGTCCCTCCAGTTGCGAGCCTACTTGCAACAGTCGCTCGGCCTCCCGGTTGGCAAAACGGACAGACCCTTTCTTGTCCAGCGCGATAATACCTTCCCTCACGGCATTTAAGATGATTTCTCTCTCCAGGTGCAGGGACGCTATTTCGGACGGCTCCATATTAAGGGTTACCCGCTTGATATAGGCTGCTATCAGGCTGGCACCCAAGGCGCCTGAGAACAATATCATGAATATGTAACTGCCAACTTTGATCTGTTCTCTCATGACAGCTTTGGTAATATTCCTTTCCAGATAGCCAACCGAAACAAATCCTACAATCTCGCCCGCTGTGTTTTTTACCGGTGCAAACCCCCTCAAAGACCTGCCCAGGGTGCCGGTGGAAACGGATGTGTAGGCTTTGCCTTTCCTTACAGCCGTTTCAAAATCGCCCCCAACAAAGATCTTACCGATATTGTCCGGATTAGGGTGGGAGAGTCGGATGCCATCCCTGTTCCCTACAACAACAAAGGCAGCCCCGGTTTCCCTGCGAACGGATTCCGCCAGTTCCTGGATATCGGCTATGTTATCATCATTAACCAAAGCATCACGAACATTCGGCATCAGCGCCAGCGTTTTGGAGGTATTTAACGCCTTTTGCCCGATCCCCGACTCAAGCTGAGCGATCAACATGCTTTCAAATGCGATGGCCGTAATCAGAATCTGAAATCCCGCTAAAACAGATACCATCAGAATCATCTGGCTTTTAATGGTATGCGGCAATACCAGACGAATGAAATCGATTATTCTTAAAAACATGACAAAGTCCGTCTCAAATTCTGTTAGCTTGGCTGGTTCTATCTTTTGTCAGGGGATCACCGGAACAACGCTTTTCGTCGAAAACTCATCATTCAATTTTACCAGCGTCAAAATATAGCGTACATCCAAGGAACAGAAATTTGCAGGTAAAAACAGCTTTGCATCAACAAAATGGATGTTTTTAGAGAGGACAGTTTAAGAAAGGTATAACTCATTGGTCGATGATTCGAGTTCATAACGTCTGGTCTCACTAAATTTTTCCGGACTCGCTAACATCCATTAATCTGAATTGAATGGTTTAGTCCTAATTACCATATTTTCCGAAATCTTCATCATCCAGCATGATGGTTTTTCTTTCTGCAATTTGTGTTACCTCTTTTTTCTCTATCTGTGGGATCGGAGAAATTTCCGGCTTTTTTATTGGTTTATCGGCAGCAACGACCTGTCGGGGTTCGATAACCTGATCAGTGAGTTTGAAGATGCGAACCATTTTTTGTAGTTCTGTGGCCTGTGCAGAAAGTTCAGTGGAGGCGCTGGCCGATTCCTCCGAAATGGATGAATTTTGCTGAATCACGTTGTTTACGTTGGTTAGACTGGTATTAACCTCATTTACGCCGGAAACCTGTTCTTGGGAAGCAGCAGCAATTTCACCAATGAAATCATTAACCTTTTCAATATCGCCCATAATTCCGCCAAGCACTTCAGCGGTTTTTGAAGCATTTTCTACTCCCGATGCAACCTCTTTAATCGAATTTTCTATCAGTTGTGTAGTGTCTTTTGCTGCATTGGCACTGCGACTGGCCAGGTTTCTGACTTCTTCTGCAACCACTGCAAATCCTTTTCCGTATTTTCCGGCCCGGGCTGCTTCAACCGCAGCGTTAAGTGCAAGTAAATTGGTTTGGAATGCGATTTCATCAATGACTTTAATCACTTTAGAAACTTCGGAGCTGGTATTGCTGATTGTCTCCATGGACTTCGTCATCAATTGCATCTGTTGATTACCATCAGTAACGCCTTTTGTAGTTTGTGTTGACAAGGCCTGGGCCTGGATCGATTTTTCATTATTGATTTTTGCCTGTGCCCCGATTTCACTCATGGAAGATGATATCTCCTCCAGGCTTGCGGCCTGTTGCGCTGTGCCGTTCGCCAGGTTCTGCGATCCCTGCGAGAGTTCCCTGGCTCCTTTTGTTACGTGTTCACTGATCACTATTATCTTGGACACAATCTGTTCCAGCATAGTCATGGTATTGTTGATTGTGCTCTTCAATTGTTCAAAGCCGGTGAAATCAGACGTTATTCGTTTTGTAAGATCCCCCTGGGCGAGCGATGTTAATACTTCGCTTGTATCGTCCAGGGTTTGCACTTTTTGTTCTTCATCCTTTCCGATTTTTTCGACAGTGCTTTGTAACTGGTTTTGAAACTTCTGATTCATTCTGCTGTAGGCAAACAGCAAACCGGCTGAGCCTAATATATTGATACTGTTTATCATTAATGAATCAATTGGATACGTAATATCACCAAGCGTTAAAACAATGCTTTTCTCAAACCAAAACACCACGAACAAGGTTGCAATGGACAGAGCTCCAAAAAACAATCCGCCGCGAGTGCCAATAACAATGTATGCAAGAATGCAGATCATCCCGTACCACGCAACGGTAAAATTCAGTACCCCACTGCTGATGATAAGCATGAACGTAACGACCGTATAAAGAATGGATGTCAGTATGATTCCGGGGACAACAAAGGAAGTTACCCACCGTAAAATAAAGGCAACGGAAAAGGAGAGAATTCCTGCCATCAGGATGGGAATAGCCCTAATCGGGAAACCAAGAGAGAACTGCCAGGCAGACATGATGATTGATAAGACACCCAGGATCAAAACAAAGACTATTATCACTTTGGCTCGTGAAAAATCTATCTGATTTTGCCTGATTTTCTCATTTACCATCCAATGTAAAAGTGTACCTTCGTTTTGTGTTGTCATAATTCTCCCTTAATCATTTAACACTGCCTTTTCTTTATCAAAAACCCGGTTTTTGGATGCAAAAAAAACCCAAGGTGTTGCCAATACACCTCCATGTTTTTTCTTACCTGGCTGATATAATAAGCACACTATAGAGGATTTTTCAAACCTGGAGACACTGCACAATTAAAAATCAGATGATGCACTGTTTAAACCTGATTTAACAGTACCTGAACCGAAAATCACCAATTCAAGTGTCAGACTCTGGTCCCCGTATCCTGATCAGAATTCGTTTCTTTGACATTTTGAACTCCCACGGTATGATTAGATTTACTACCAGGCAATGACTGGCACGCAATCTTATGCGTACCGATTCCAAACACTATCAATCAGAATACCAGGGTTATTCATGACTTATCAGATAGCATTAACTTTGTTCATACTGGCAACAACCATTGTACTGTTTGTCAGTGAAAAACTGAGAGTGGATGTGGTTGCCATCGTTGTAATGATTGCCCTGCCCTGGTTTGGCTTGATCACCCCTGCGGAAACCTTTTCAGGTTTATCAAGTAATGCCGTGATATCGGTTATGGCAGTCATGATTCTCGGATATGGCGTTGATAAATCCGGTATTATGAACCACCTAACCAAACCGATCCTGTTAGTTGCAGGAAAAAGCAGAAAGCGGTTGACTGCAGTTATTAGCGGTGCTGTGGGTATTCTCTCCGCATTTATTCAAAACATTGGAGCAACGGCACTATTTCTGCCGGCGGTATTAAGAATCTCAAATCAAGCAGGGATATCTCCGTCAAAGCTGTTAATGCCCATTGGTTTCTCGGCAATACTCGGAGGGACCCTGACCCTGTTTGGATCAAGTCCTTTAATTATTCTCAACGATCTTCTGGCAAAAAGCGGTGCCCAACCCTTTGGAATTTTTGATGTCACACCAATAGGCTTTGCCTTGTTGGGAGCCGGAATTTTATACTTCCTGTTTTTGGGAAAGTTTGTTTTGCCCCAGTCCGAATCTCTGCAGACAGTCGATGATCAGGCCACACTGATAGACTATTACAGTATTTCAAACGAACATCATATCGGAAAGGTTTTGAAACACTCAGGGATTATTGGAAAAAAGCTGGACTCCATTCAATTATGGGACATATACAAGCTGCACCTGTTAATCTTAAAAGAATCCGATGACATCCTTTATGTTCCCTGGAGACACACTGCTTTTTCCGAAGGACAAATTCTGGTTTTATGCGGCCCCACGGAAGGATTTTTGCGATTTACCGAAGACTATCAAATCTTAAAACTCGATCCCGAAAAAGAACAGTTAACGGAGGAGTTAAAGAGATTCGGGTATGCAGAAGTAATAATTCCACCCTATTCCTCGTTGAAAGGGCATTCCCTCAAAGAAATTTCATTCAGGAAAAAATTTGGGGTCGAGCCTGTCCAACTCCACAACGATCAGGGAGCAATATACAGTGATTTCTCAGATGAAAAGTTTGGTGCCGGGGATATTTTAATCATTCATGGATTATGGGAAAAAATCTGGGAGATAAAGAACTCGAAGGCATTGATACCTATTTCCAGGCTTCAGGATACAATACGCCATAAGAAAAAACCCCTGTTAGCCTTAATCTGTTTTTTGGGTTCAATAATGCTGGCATTATCAGGATTCCAACTGTCCCATTGCCTTTTTACCGGGGCAGCAGCCATGATACTGCTCGGTGTTTTGAATATTGAAGAGGCCTATAAAGCCATCGATTGGAGAACGGTTTTTCTGTTAGGAGGATTGATTCCAATGGGAATCGCCATGAATAAGAGTGGTGCGGCACAGTATTCAGCCGAACTGATTTTCAGTCTGATCAGTGAAGCTCACCCGATCTTCATCTTGCTCTCCATATCCATTCTGACAACAGTATTTACCCTTTTCATGTCAAATGTGGCTGCCACGGTCCTGCTGGTCCCTTTGGCCGCTTTTATGGGGAAAATGGCAAACATATCCCCGGAAGCCCTTGGACTTTTAGTCGCGGTGACGGCTTCAAATTCATTTTTACTTCCCACTCACCAGGTAAATGCTTTCTTAATGGGACCTGGAGGTTATAAAAACCGAGACTATTTGAAAGGTGGAGGAATAATGTCCTTCCTTTTTATTCTTATCACCGTTTTATTGATTTTCTTCTTTTACCTGTAGACGATCAACAGAACAGTTTTACGCTTGTCGGAGCGGAGGGACGGCCGGGTATTGTTTGCTCAAACAGAAAAGTCGACCCATCCCCTACTCAACCCTTCACGAACATGGGGTTTAAATATCCATCAAATTGGGCAGGAACAGTGTGATCTGTGGAAAGGCTATCAACAGGATCACCTCACATAAATCGGCAATCAGAAACGGATATATCCCTTTAAAAACAGTTCTCATGGGCGTACCGCTAATTCCTTTGATAATGTAAACATTCAAACCGACCGGCGGTGTGATCAACCCCATCTCCGTGACTCTTACTACCAAAATGCCAAACCAGATCGGATCGAATCCCAACTCCAGGATTAACGGGTAAAAAACCGGAATTGTCAGCAAGACAATGGCCATGGAATCCATCACACAGCCCAAAACCAGGGTGGTGATCAGAATCAGAATTAAAATGACATAACGGTTGACCGGCAAAGTTGACACTACAGTGGCCAGTTCATGGGGTAATCGTGTGACTGAAAGAAAGTAACCCAATATCATGGCACCGAGAATGATGGCAAACAACATCCCGGAAGTCATGCTGGTATCTACCAGGCTCTTAACAAACGAACTGCGGTTAAGCTTTTTGCGGATAATCGTAAGCAGGAACGCGCCAAAAGCTCCCACACCAGCAGCTTCCGTTGGTGTAAACCATCCCAGGTATATGCCGCCGATCACAACCAGAAACAGGATTGCGACTTCCCAGGTACTCCTGAGGGCCACAATTTTTTCACGAAACGGAACTTCCGGTCCCCTGGGTCCTGCTTTGGGATCTCTGCCGGTAATCACTCGGATAGTGATAATATAAAAAATACCTTCAAGGAGTCCCGGTATAAAACCGGCCAGAAACAGCTTGCCGATTGACTGCTCCGTGATGATTCCATAAATGATTAAAATGACGCTGGGCGGAATCAGGATTCCCATTGAACCTCCCGCAGCGATAGCACCGGTGGCAAGAGCCGCCGAGTAGTTGTATCTTCTCATCTCCGGCATGGCCACTTTTCCCATCGTCGCCACTGTGGCAAGACTGGATCCGCTGATAGCGGCAAAGCAGGCGCAAGCAACTACGGTAGCGGTCGCCAGGCCTCCCCGCAGGTGGCCCAGCCACTTATGAATTCCCCGATAGAGATCTTCACTGATTCCGGCTGAAAAACAAAACGATCCCATGAGAATGAAGAGAGGTATAACACTAAGGCTCTGCTGCGAAAACGTTGCATAGGGAACCGTTTTCAAAAGACCCAATGCAGCGTCAAAACCGATGATATACGCAAATCCGCAAAACCCGACCAAGCCCATGGCAACGCCTATTTGCATTCTGGAAAACAAAAGGACAAGTAAAATTGCGATCCCGATAAAACCTACTGTTATTGGACTCATATCGTTAGTTCCTTGTGAAAGATGATATTGTTTCCAACAGGTTGAACAGCAGCAGGAATGTCAGAATGACAAATGCCAGGGCAACCGGAATGATGAAAGGATAAATTGAGATCAAGAGTACCGGGGAAGTCATTTTTGATTCAAATTCTTCCCCGACATACAATATGCACTGCCAGGAAACCAAAGCAAAAAAAACCAAGGTCAATGCAGCAACAGGTACCGCAAGAACCTTGCGAACTATTGCAGGCAACCGGTCAGTAATAATATCAACGGAAATATGCATTTTTCTTTTTTCGCAATAAACCACGGAAAACGAAATGAATATTGCCATCAAAAACTCTACTGTCTCAAAGGCACCGGCAATAGGAATATTCAGGAGGTACCGGCAGATGACATCAGCGGCAGTCAAAAACATCATCAGAGCCAGAACTGTCCCGGCGATGAACAAAAGAATGTTCACCAGGTAATTGAACAGAGTAACCGGCGCTCGTCTAACAGCGATGAAATTCATGGTTTATCTCCAAAGACACAAGTGGATTAACACGTTTCGATGATTCTGTTGTTTAAGAAGCTTTTTTCACCCCGAACCCAGGCATTAAGTCATCCCTGACTTGATGCCTAGGAGGAGAGAGTTAATGCATCTGTAGAACCGATTCCAGGATTTCCCTGGCATTACGGTGTCCTTTCCTATCCATATTTTTAATCCACTGCTCCCAAATCGGCCTGCTGCTGATCTCGGTCCAACGCTTGATTTCAGATTGACTGAGCCGTTTGATATCGATTTGTTTTCCTGCCTTACTTACTTCCTCCCGTACACCGGTTTTTGCTGAATCGAAAAAGGAGGCACCCCAGAATTTTGAGCCCTGCAGGCCGCTTACACTCATAATAGCTTCCTGATGGGTACGGGATAACTTATTCCACACAGCTTTGTTCATAGCAATTGAGAAATATACGGCCGAAAAAGGTACTTCCGTGTAGTGGTTTACCACTTCATGAAGTCTGAAACCGTGGATGGCTTCCCAAGGAGCACCCATACCATCGATCACCCCCTTTTGTAGTGCAATATAAGTATCGGGCATGGGAATAAGTAAGGGAACTCCCCCCAACGCCTTCATTTGATCGGTCGGAGGCCCTCCGGTAACCCGAATCTTCATACCGCGGATGTCCTCCAGGGTATTTACCGGTTTGTCCCTGGTGATAAGGATATAGGGATTGCTGGTATATAGCAGTAGAATCTTGTTGTCGTTGAACTCCTTCTGAACCTCAGGGAATCGGTTATAGGTTTTCCAAAGAATCTCACTTCCCTTTTCCGCGGAGTTATAGTTGAGACCGGGAAGACTGACCACATCCGCCAAAGGTGTTAATCCGGGCCAATAGCCGTGAAAGCACCAGGCAACGTCGGCAATACGGTTTTTAACCGCCTTCCATGCCTCTTTTCCGGGTGCCAGCGTCTGGCTGTAAAAAACCCGAAATGTAACTTCACCCCCGGTCGCTTTTTCAACTTGTTTGATCCAGGGTCTTAAAGCATGGACTGATCCCCAGCTTGTTTTTGAATTCTGGGTGGCAAAATTAAGTGTGATTGTTTTCGCATAGGCACTGGACGAAAGGAACAAACATAAACTCACAAAAGCCAGACTGGCATTCCGAATAAATTGTTTCATTTTAACTCTCCCTTTTTCATTTTCTTTTGAGATCCACCCGAAGCCGGTATGCCCGCACATGAGCAGGAAATCGACTCCTATGACAATCGGTCAAGCGATGATCGGTTGAACGATTGAATAAACACCCGTGCTTTAGAGGCACGTTTTTGATTTTCCCGAAAGAGAAAATCACGATCGCTTCCGTTTTCAATAAACGCATAACGGAGCGGTTTCCCTGAAATTGGTTCAGGGAAGCAGATGGTTTTCCACTTGCAAAAGCCCTTCTCGTTTAAAGCAAGAATGGCTTGTGAAAACAACAGTAACCAGGAACCGTCTGAAGCATTACGGAACAAAAAGCACCGATTTGGAAACGTTTTCAAGCTCGGCAGCCAAATCTTTCACAGTACCATATTTCATACAAAAGGACTGGCAATGCTTAACACAGGCCGGCAATTCCCCCTTCTTGGTTCTGGAAACACAGAGGTTACAAAGCTCCGTGGGAAATGGAAGGTAATCGATAGCCACAGGTTTTTTTTCAGCCTCATAGATATGTTCGGTTACCCTGATACCGGACTTTTGAGGAGGAAAACTATTTTCCTGCTGACAAGCCACCTCACAAGTGAAACAGCCGGTGCAATAGTCATAGTTTATCAGTAATCCTTTTTTAATCATTGGGAGCCTCCTTCATCGGTAATTTTTGAAATCCTGACCAAAGTCGTTTTGTACTGTCCGCCACCAAATCCTGATATACTGTCTTGCGGATGCGGTACCAGTTGATTGATCTGGTATTCCCATACTTTGAACAGGTCAGGTTCGCTGCCATTTGCTTCAGGCTTCCACCAGCCGTGGGGGGTGTTAATGAATTTCTCGGAAACGGTCAGACTGATGACCACTTTCCTTTTTACTTTTCCCTGGTCATTTTCAATGTAAACCCATTCACCGTCATAAACCCCGTATTTTTCAGCTGTCTTGGGATTCACTTCCACTGTTGGTTCCGGAAATTTTTCCCGCAGCCATGGTATCATGCGGTGCTCCGAATGAAAATAGGTAGGCAGCCGCGAACCGGAGTTGAGTATTAACGGATATTTTTTGAACAGCTCCGGAGTCGAAAACTCACTCTGGGCCGGTTCACGGTAGTATGGCAATGGATCAAGTCCCCAATTCTCCATCGCTTTGGACCAAAGTTCCACCTTGCCGGTTTCGGTATTGAATCCCGGTTTCCCATCCAGCCTCAGCAAACCCTTTTCATGTCGTCGGTATGGCTTGGAAAAATGCCCTTCCGGAGGCATCATCCATGAACCGCGATCAACCAGTTCTCTGAAGGTAACATTGGCCACTGACAGACGGTCATTGATCAGGTCCTCGACGCAATCGTATTTTAAGGGATTGGTACTCAATCGTTTGGCCAGTTCGAAATTGATTTCCCAATCGGATTTGCACTCTCCCACCTGGATAACTTTATGAATCGCACCCAAGGGAGCCCACCAGGAGCGAAAGCTGTCTTTTTCGGCAAACGTTGCGGCCGGCAAAACAATATCAGCGAGAGCCATGGAAGTAGGATTGTGAAACAGGTCAACCACGGTGATAAAATCAAGCTTTTTAAGGGCATTGTAATGCATCATGGTATTGGCACCCTGACCGCCCAGAATATTGGCTGTTTGTATCCAGGCCCCTTTTATCTCATAAGGATCACCGCTGATGACCTGATCGATCACCATATCCGGTTGAGCCCAACCACGAAAACCTTTCACCATCGGGTATTTATCCGCCCCGATCCGCTTTTTATTCAATTTATCCACCAGCTCTTCACTGTACAACTCCAGCAACTCCTCGGTGGAATAGGGATATGTCGTAACCCCAAACGCCGGTTTTGCGATAACATTACCACCCGGAATATCGAGATTTCCGGTGATACTCCAGAGATGGGAAATGGCCTGGGCCACGGAGGTTCCTTCAGGTGCCATATCGATGGGCAGACCCCAATGAATAGCCGCCGGACTGTTGGTTGCGTACATCCGTGCTGCTTCAAGAATTTGCTCTTCCGGAATAGAGGTAATTTTTGAAACCTTGTCTACGGGATATTCAGCAACCCTCTCTTTCAACTCATCAAAGCCGAAAGTCCATTTTTCCACAAACTTCTTGTCGTATAACTCTTCGTTAATGATTATGTTCAGCATTCCCAATGCCAGGGCACCATCCGTTCCGGCCCTGATCTTCAGATGAACGGCAGAGCGTGTGCTCATCCAGGTGTATCTGGGATCAACACTAATGATTTTGGAGCCTCTCTTCATACAATCCACAATCCAGTGACCAAAGAATCCGTCCGGACAGGTCGGAGGCGGGTTCTGCCCCCAGACGATAATTACTTTGGGAGGTTCCCATTCCGGATCATCGTAACGTTTTTCTAAAAACTGGGAGGCATCCAGAACGCAAAAATCACCATGGGTAACCTTCATGCCACCGAGCCTTGGGGTATAGCATGATTGTCCGGAAAGCCCCAGTTGCACCCAGTTAGGACTGCCATAATTGTAAGCCAGAAAAGATATTGGACCACCTACGTCACGACCTGTACCCTGGGCAAATACAATCGATTCGGCACCGAATTTCTCCCGAATCTCTTTCATTTTCGTTTCACAAGTGGCAAAAGCCTCATCCCAACTGATTCGTTCGAATTTTCCCTCTCCTCGCTTGCCAACCCTTTTAAGCGGATGGGTGATACGATCAGGATGGTAAGCGTACTGAGTCAAAGCTAACACCCGAGAACAGGCCCTGCCCTGGTTCCACGGATTTTTTTCATCCCCTTCCACCTTGACCAGTTTCCCATCCCTGACATAAAGTTTTTGCCCACACGAACCGTGACACCCGGCACCTGCTGACCAAACAGTCGTCGGAAAGATTTTGAGATTCTTATCGTTATCCATTGCTTGCCTCACTTATATTATCTTTTTACCTCACTAGGAATCAAATAATGAACGAATTCTGCAATACCAACATTTCGGACAAGGTCGATACATCGTGCAGAATCACATCCTATCGGTTGTACCGCCTTTTATCTCAATTAATATGCCAGGTTTGGATTGCTTTTTTACAACATCTAATAGGCTGAAATTTTTAATAATTTTTATAGATAAAGGACAAATGTGTAGATAAATGGAAAGTAAGAAATCCAATATTTTGGAGTTACATCTAATATATCGTAGACTTTCTATGAACCATATATTTGTGCCGTTTAAAGAATTTCGTTGTTGGTTATCCGATTAAATTTTTGTTTGACAGGTATTACACAGCAAGTTTAATGTTAAGCTCCAATATTTTGGACATTAATCCATAATATATAGGAGATTTTTTCCGACAAAGATTTGAAAAAGGGCCAAACAAACGAATGCCGTAAGGCAGCCCGAACTTTTTTCTTCCTATTCGTTGACTGGAAAGGAACATCTTTGAATTCAAGAGATCATGAAAAACATACGCTCAAAAGCCAGTGCCAGCTTAAAGGAACTCCTTGACTTTGAAACGGCGCTTAGCAACCTGTCGACACGGTTCGTCGAACTTTCATCGGACCAGATTGACCGAACAATTGAAGAGGGCCTGGAGATGATTGCAGAGGTTCTAAAGATAGAACGTTGTAGTGTTGCCCAGTTAAGTGATGACAAAGCCCGGCTGACAATCACCCATGCTTTTGCTCAAGAAGGCACAAATCCGTTGTTGGGGGTGATCCTAAGTGAGCAACAACCTTGGTTTACCGAACAACTCTTTCACCACAATGCTGTTGTCGTCTCTGACAGTCGAAAGCTACCCGTGGAAGCAATCAATGAAAAGGAACATTGCAAACGGCAGGGGATCAAATCGATGGTGCTTATTCCGTTGGTTGTCGGCAAAACGTTTTTAGGCGTAGTCGGTTTCGCCGATATGAAAACCGAACGTCATTGGCCGAAAAATCTGGTGCAAAGGCTGAAAATGGTCGGGATTGTTTTTGCGAATGCTATCATGCGGAAACAATCGGAAACCCTGATCAATGAACTGCTTGAATTCGAAACAATGCTTTCCAAAATCTCAGCGCGCTTTGTCGAACTATCCGCAGACCAGATAGATCGAAAAATTGAAGAGGATTTGCAGCTAATTTCAAAAGTACTAAACATAGATCGCTGTGTTGTGGCCCAATTAGATGGCGCAAAAACCAAGCTGTGCGTAACTCACTCCTATGCCGGAGCCGGTGTCAAGATAATGCCCAGACTCATATTAAACGAATCTCAACCATGGCTCTACAAACAATTACTTCAAGGTAAAACCGTCATTATGTCCTGCCTTGATGATTTACCGGAAGAAGCTGTCAATGAACAGGTGCATTGTCGTAATCATGGTATCCATTCAATGGCCCTGATCCCCCTGGTTGTGGGGAATTCATTTTTGGGTTTTGTCAGTTTCGCTGCCATGAGGCCAGGTCGTGAATGGCCGCTTGAATTGGTTCAACGGCTGAAAATGGTAGGGATCGTTTTTTCCAATGCCATTATGAGAAAAAGATCTGAGCAAAAACTCCATAAAGCGTTTACAGAGATCAATGAACTAAAGGATCGTTTGGAGGCTGAGAATATCTATTTGCGTGAAGAGATCAGTTTGCAACACACTCATGAAGGATTCATCGGCCGCAGTCTCTCAATTAAAGACGCGCTGAAACGTTCCGAGCAAGTGGCTGAAACCAATTCTACCGTATTGATAATGGGAGAAACAGGCACCGGAAAAGAATTGCTGGCTCAGATTATCCACAAGCTGAGTCCCCGCAACAGACAACACATGATTATTGTCAATTGTGCCGCCTTACCTTCCAACTTGATTGAAAGCGAATTGTTTGGCCATGAAAAGGGGGCATTTACCGGGGCACATTCCAGACGCATCGGCCGATTTGAATTGGCACATGATTCAACTATTTTTTTGGATGAAATCGGGGAGCTTTCCCTGGAGCTGCAAGTCAAGCTTCTTCGGGTACTTCAGTTGAATCAGTTTGAGCGGCTCGGGGGAAATGAAACCATAAAGTCCGATGTTCGGGTTATTGCAGCTACAAATCGCGATCTTATGCAATCCGTCAATTCGGGGGAGTTTCGCATGGATTTGTACTATCGCCTGAATGTATTTCCAATTCTGCTGCCGCCTCTTAGAAATCGTCGTGAAGACGTTCCCGATCTGGTTCGGCATTTTGTCAAAGGCTTTTGCGAGAAAATGGGAAAGCGCATCGAAACCATACCGCAGAAGACCATGCAAAAATTGCAAAATCACAGTTGGCCGGGGAATATCCGGGAACTGAAGAATATCATCGAACGAGCCATGATTATGACCTCGGATAAAACATTGAGGATCGAGCTTCCTGAAAACAAAAATCCGGAAAGTCTTCGGATCAAAACCTTTAACGAGATGCAAAAAACATATATTCTGGACGTACTAGAAAGGACCGGCTGGCGCGTACGGGGAAGCGGTGGTGCCGCTGAAATTCTAGACCTCAAACCAACCACTTTGGAAGCGAAAATGTCCAAATTTGGTATCAAACGTTCGAACAGCAAAGGATTACTCTAATCAGCAATTTGGCCCCTTTTTTCTTGGCTTGTGTCAATTCCTTTAGCTACTCGGAACAACTACGTCCACGTCTGCAAATCAGGCACAGTTCGCAGTCTGAAGCAGGCGCAAATCCGGCTTGGCAGCGTTTGCAGGTATAAATCAATCCCTCGGACAATACGATCGGTATTTGTCGCAGGTCGTCCAGGATGATTGATTTGGTTTGAGAATGGAGAATTTGAGGCCGGCAAACTTTGGTACATAATCCGCAACCCAAGCACAGAAAATTTCGGAAACTTAGGGTATAACGATTGCCCTGTTGGCTGAAAACAAGAGCCTGAGAAGGGCAGGCTCTGGCACATGCCCCGCAGGCCCAGCATTGGCCGTCGACTGTAAGCTTGTGTATCGGGTAGTGTTTAGGCAGCGGTGTTTGTCCCTCTCCTTCTTCCGTACTGATAGCTGCCAAAAGCAGGCAACGAAAAAACAAAGGTGCACCTTCCCCGATATCCGGTAAATCAACTAATTCCCGTACAGCAGCCACTTCCTTTAGCAGTGATGCAGGGAATGTTTGTCGACTAACCTGTCTTTTAATTACTCCCAAAAGTTTGCGTCGGGCAAAAGGCAGTTTTTGCGGATCTATTACCAGGGGCAGTTTTCTGTCTTTAGTCGAATGGTTTTGTTCCTGAGTATCCTTTTCATATAAATCGGGCATGAGACCTTGCAAACAGTTTACGAGCTCCCGGACAGGCCCGGATTTATCAACGGTTCCGCATGAGGAACAATCTCCTGTCAGCCAGCGAACCTGTTTGACCTCCCAATTTCGTAAGGAACAAAGGATGCTTAAATTCAGCGTTAAAGGACACGTTTCCAAGGTGATGGCCGCGTCGTGCCCGGTTGGAATCTTATTTCCGGCATGAGGACAGATGAGCAGAAGGCGAGTCGGATTTGGCAGCAGAAACAGGGCATGGAACAACCTTCGTTGCATATCGTCTTGCGAAAAAACTCCCACCGGACAGGTAAAGCTGCACAATCCGCAGTCATGGCATTGATCCGGATCTTTTTGCGGAATTGTTGCCTTATCAATAACACCACTGGGGCAGGCATCGACACAGCGTTGACAGGAAATTCCACGCTCGCGTAAACAGGAAGCAGTTACGGTCTGGGGCATGGGAAAACCATTATTCTGTGTTTATCAAAGCATTAAATTCCACCAGGGTACCTGCTGCGAGCAAGCCGACTCCTTTATAAAAATCCGTTTGTGCTTTTCCCGATATTTCAAGCAAACAGTCAGGTCCCCATGGTAGGGGGTGATTTTGCAAAAAGGTGCCAATGCCTTCCTTTATTTCGTGGAATTTAATCTGATCTTCTTCTTCTTTTGCCAGATTCAGTAAATAGGCTAAAAATCCCAGTTCCAGGCCAAGATGATCATCGGGTTCCCGGTTAAAATTGGGAGCACGCAAACCAAAGCGAGTGTACCATTCCCTGACCTGGAAAGTCTTTTCATCAAACAGCAACTTGTGCTTATCTCGCCAGACAGACTCCCAAGGGCGGCAAAGGGGAGGGCTCTGCTCAAACAACAAAAAATAGTCCTGTGGAACTGCCTCGTTCATCTGAGGATCGGGATTGTCAAAATAACTACGCAAGATCGTCAATCCCGTTTTTGCGTTTTCATGCTTCGGCACAAGCGGCCAGTTTTGCATAAGTTTGTTTTTGGTAATTTCCATAAGCAAGCTTGTTTCAGGAGCTGCAGTGAGCACCTTGCTAAAGAAACTGAAAGCCAGGTTGTAGCCGTCCATATAAGATCCTTGAATGTCCAAAAAATTCCCGAGCCGGGAAAACCGGACCCGGGAATTGTATTGCGATTTAAATCGGCCCTGTTTTTACCACCTAAATACCAGCCCTTAAAAAAGACTCATAAAATGCGTAGCGACCGATAACTTCTCCTATAACCACTAGTACCAGGGCCAGGACGCTAAAGCGTGTAATACTGGCTGCTTGGTTGCTTTTTATGGCTTTCAAACCGGCTAACATGCAGAACACAAGTCCTGCTGCCGTTAGAAGCAGACCCAGGACAAATACAACCGGCCATTGACCGCTGACGACGAGTGGACTTAGTCCGCTTACACCGTAATTGTCTACTGCGGTGCGTGCTACTATGCTGAGGGGAGCACCAACATATGCCAAACCGAGACCCACTACAGCTATAACCATAAAGAGTTCGGGAAGTTTGCTACCTTGAGTAGCGAGAGAACCGGCTGACGTTCCGTAAAGCACTGCTCCCAATACGGACCCTACCAGCAGCGTGGTGCCGAAAAAACTTAAATCCGTGCCGGCCGTATTAAACGTGGGAATGGTTTGTCGCGTATACACTTCGGCTATGGACCAAACCATGAGCAGACCCACAATCGCTGTCACGCCACCCAAAACCGTTGCTCCGGATTCGGGGTTTTTACGCCGAATCAAAAAAACAATCGCCATCAAGGCTATAAACGATACAACCAGCATGATCTCCCGCGAAAGAGGCGAACTGCCTACATTCAGAATCACGTAAAATGCTGCCAAGGGACTCGCCAGGTGATAAAAGGCGATACCAAGGCCTAAAACCCCTAAGATTAAGGCAACGGGCAAACACCTGGCCAGGGGTTGTTCTTCTTTGCCGGCAAACTTGTATTGACCCAGTTCCGAAACCAATACCAGCCCGGCGGCGCTCTGCATCATCATGGTGAATGCTATGAGAGAAAAAGATGTTATTGACATATTATACCTCCTCCGGATTGGCTATTTTGCCGGTTCCTAAACCTATGGGTTGAGCATGACGATGGGGCGTAACGGCAAGCAGAGGGTTGGTAACCGATTTATCGGGCAACGGTGCCACGTGGGTCTCCCCGTACATCTTCACCAACTCGTCATATTCACCATAGTCCAGTGCCCTGGTAGGGCAGGCTGACACACAGGCCGGCGGTTTGCCGACTGCCTGGAAGTCACGACAAAAGTCACATTTTTCCATCTTACCCGAATCCGCGTTGAACTGAGGAGCTGAATAAGGGCAAACCCATTCACAATAGCGACAACCGATGCATTTCCCCTCCTCCACCACAACGATGCCGTTTTCCTGTTTATGCATGGCAGTTGTAGGACAAGAATCCGCGCAGATCGGCTTTTCGCAGTGATTGCAGGCTATACTCAGATAGTAGACAAAGACATTCTGTTCAAAGGTTTTGTTTGGCCCGGCCACCCAACTGCCACCCGTGTATTCGCTGACACGTCTGTATTGCACTCCCTTCGGTACGTCATACTTGTCAATGCAGGCGATCATACAGGTTTTGCAACCGGTGCAGGCATTCATATTAAAATAAAAAGCAGGCTTTTTCATTTTTTCATACTCCTTTTAGACTTTCACAACCTGAACAAGGTTGCTGTGTTGGGGATTAGACTTGGCCAGTGCCGTGGGCCTGTAGAGGGTCAGAACATTGACGCAGCCTCCGTGGTCCACCATTTCCTTGTCCGGTCGGTACCAGGCGCCTTCAGGCAGGGACAGGACACCCGGCATAATTCGATCCGTCACCTTGGCCTCGATTCTAACCTTTCCCCGATCGTTAAAGATTTCGACAAGATCGCCATGTTTAATGCTTCTCGTTTTGGCATCAATGGGATTAATCCATAACAATTGCGGTGCTACCTGATTGGTCCAGTCTACATTGCCGAAAGTAGAATGTGTCCGTTGCTTGTAATGATGTCCGATCAGCTGCAAGGGATACTTGCCGATGAGCGGATCGGTATGCCCTTCCCAAGCCGTATCATAGATGGGAAGCCCCGTGACCTTTTCATCATCTTTTAGCTCCCATTCTTGGCCCGCATCATGGAGATACTTGCAGAAGATTTCGATTTTACCCGAAGGAGTTTTTAACGGATTGTTTTTCGGGTCCTCGCGGAATTTTTTGTAGGGAACCCTCGGCAGACCGGTACGTTTTTCCTTGTAAACACCCAGTTTATAGGCTTCAACTAAAGTAGGCGGCAAGCCGGGATATTTTTTCCTGGTTTCACGGTACAACCATTCCAACCATTGATCCCTTGTACGACCTTCGGTAAAAGCCTGCTCAATGTCCGGACCCAGTTCCTTTGCCACTCCCGCGCAAATATCATAAATGTTGCGACTTTCAAACTGCGGTTCAATGGCTTTTTCTACGAAAGACAGGTACTGTAACTCAGCCACATGGTAGCTGTCGGAGAAATCGTTTTCTTCCTGCGTAGTGGTACCTGGCAGGAGATAATCCGCAAACTTGGCACTGGGTGTCATAAAACTGTCAATAACCACAATGGTTTCCAGTTTCTTGTCATCTTGCAACATTTTCGTGGTGGCATTAACATCGGAATGCTGGTTAATGATGCAGTTCCCCGCATAGTTCCACATAAACTTAAGATCCGCTCCCAGTTTTTCTGCACCCCGAACACCGGCATTCTTGGCGGTCATGGTTGAACCACGCTCAATAGCCATTGGCCAGGTGAAGTGAGAAATGGTGGCCTTAACTTTGTTCTTCCCCATTGGGAACTTTACAAAACCAAGGGCCACACCGGATTCTCGAGCACCAGTATTCCCGCCCTGGATGCCGATATTTCCCGTTAGAGCGGCTAATGTGCAGACGGCACGAGAATTTTGTTCTCCGTTGGAATGACGTTGCGGGCCCCAACCCTGGACAATAAAAGCCGGTTTTGTCGTGCCCAGCTCTCTGGCCAGCTTGATAATCCTGGCTTCGGGGATGCCGGTAATTTCGGAAGCCCATTTTACCGTCTTGGGAGTTTTGTCTTCGCCTTTACCCAGGATGTAGGACTTGTATGAATTGTTGGCAGGTATGCCCCTGGGCATGTGGTCTTCGTCATAACCGATGGTGCATTTATCCAGAAACTCCTGGTCCACCATATTTTCGGTAATCAGGACGTAAGCCAGACCGTTGATCAGGGCCGCATCGGTACCGGGTCGAATCGGTATCCACTCATCACCAACTACGGAGGCGGTATCCGTGTAACGCGGATCAATGGTAATAAACCGGGGCCGATTCTCCTTGTAGGAATGAACCAGGTCGTAAACCAAACCACCACCGCTCATACGGGTAGCTGCCGGGTTGTTACCGAAAAAAACCACCAATCGGCTATTGGCAATGTCCCGAAAACTGTTGCCGGTTACCCAGCCATCACCGAACATAGGCGGCAGTGCACTTTCCAATTGGCCGGCACTGTAATCGCCATATTGATTCAGATAACCGCCCATGGTATTCATCAACCGGGCCATGCAAGTAGTCGAAGGATGCCAGGACTTGGACATGACTGCACCCAGGGTCCCCGTACCATAGTTGATAAAAACGGACTCATTGCCGTAAGTGTCCACGGTTTGTTTCAGGCGCTGGGCAATTTCCTTAAAAGCCTGATCCCAGGAAATCCTTTCAAATTTACCTTCACCCCGTATTCCAGTCCTTTTCATGGGATATTTCAGGCGATCAGGGTTATACACCTGGTGCCGTTTGGAACGACCGCGCAGACATGCGCGCACCTGGTGGGAACCATAGGCATCATCTCCGGTATCGTCAGTATCCATGCGAACAATAACGCCGTCTTTAACATAGGCTTTCAGGACACAGCGACTTCCGCAGTTGACGGTACAACTCGTCCAGAAAGCTTCTTCCGTTCCGGATGCGCTTTGCGCTGCAACCTCACTTACCTTGCTAAAAACTCCGGGTCCGCATAAGGCGGCAGTACCGCCCAATGCCGCTGACCATTTCATAAAGCTACGCCTGTTTACCAACAGGGAAGCTTGCTTACCTTTTTTTTTCTCCTTTGCCATATAACAACCTTTTTTTATTTGTTAACAGCGCACTCAAATAGTGCTTGTCTCAATTCACAATCTTCGGATTATGTGCATCCGCTAAGGTGCTTCAAGGTAAAACCTTCACACACCGTTTTCGGCGTTTCATTTCTTCATGACCAGCATTGCATCATGTTCGCCGGCAAAAGCCGATCTTTGGTATCACCTTGCTCAAAACGCAAACTCGGTATTTGAACAAGTGTGCAAAGTATCGGTTTTCTGTAAACGAAACCTGACTGGTAATCCTGTTTTCCCACAAACAGGTTCCCGGTTTAAATTTAATTTGGAAACTTAAAGTGTATCGCCCTTACGACTCTAAGCTTCCGGCTGTTGGAATTTTTGATGGATGGAAACCGGCTGAAAAAGGAAGGCACTTATCAGGAGCCTCAAAACCCAAAGGAATAACTTTGACAGTCCTGACGGTGAAAACAGCACCGGTAACTTGATTGACAATCTGAACGCGAACAATTGACATTTAGATTTCTAGATGTGTTCAGAAAAAGAGATCTCAAAACTGAAGTTTTCTTGTGGCCTATCTTAAAAACTCGCTACTTGAGAGTCAAGTAAAGATTCATTTTAAATCTGCATTATACAATAATTTGGAAAGACTTTTTTCCCTATTGGGCAGAACTAAAAATCGATTTTTTGAACAGCTGGTTCATCCTGAAAAAACGGCTTCCAGAGATCTTGCTGTGAAGCCGAAATAGATTATCACACTGGTAAGCCGCACCTTTGGTTGCAAGGCAATTGAACAAGTAAAATCAGAAGCAGATTTGACCCCAACTCCCATTCATTCAGGATGCCGGAATAACAGGCAGCACAATATGAGACGGATGCCTGCGATCCATGAAGATACGGTTCAGAGCAATACGGCTGGTCGAGCTTTTTCCGGCCGGTTCACCAGTATTGGGATTGACATCAAAATGGGGAAAATTGCTGCTTGAAATATCAAGACGAATCCGATGTCCCTTTTTAAAAAGATTCGCCGAGGGAAAGGGCTCGATCTTAAGTCGATAAACTTTACCGGGCTCCATCCATTCAGGGCTTGTCCAGGAATTGCGGAACCTTACCCGGAGCAATCCATCGGTGATGTTCATGGCAAATCCCCGGGGAAAATCGTTGGAAGGAGGGTAACAATCGATCAGTTTGATCGTGATATCCGTATCCGGACAATCTGATGACAACCATAGATTCACTGCAATCGGACCGGTCACTTCCGTATCTTGTTGCAAAGGAGCGGTTTGGAATACCAGCACGTCTTGCCTGGACGAAAGCGGCAAAAAGGGTGGCTGACACCCGAAAAATCTTTCTGCTTCCACCTGGTTATAAGCGCCTCCGGTCATAACAGGCTCTCCTGAAGTCATCGTGCCACCGATAGTGGGAACCGGGTTGCCTGGGTCATAGTGATAGGACAGACTTTCGTTTTCTGCATTGGGAGCTGTGAGATCGAGCAAACCATCCGCATGCAGGTAAAACGGCTTATATTCCGTTCGGGCCAGAGGCCAATTCGATTCGGTGCGCCAGGTGCCTCCATGAACCAGATGACCACGTTCATTACGACAACCACTGCCGCCGCCCATAATAAACAATTTTACCGGCCGATCCTGTTGTGCTTTCGGGTCGATTCCTTTTAACCAACGATCGAACCAAGCCAGGCGAAAAGAAACATGATCTTCGGCCAGATTGCCGTCAAGTGTTGCTTCAGGCCCGAAATCAACTTCCCCGTGATAGCTGACAGAACGATTGCCGTGGGTCCATGGTCCCATCAGCAAATGAACGGGCCCCTTCTTCAGGGAGGATAGACCGCAAAAGTTATCTGCGGCTGTCCTTGAGTAGGCGTCGTACCAGCTTGACATATGCAACATGGGAACATCGGCGTAGTCTTTATAATATCCTTCGGCATAAAGGCCAATCTGCTGCCAGTAATCACTAAATGTTTCGTTGTGCCACTGTTCGAAAACGTAATCTTCATAGTCGGTGTTGTACTGCAGGGGAGAATGTCCTTTTTTCCAGGGAAGCCTGGTAAACCAATCCTTGATGTCTATCTCCTCCAGCGCAGCCTTTTTCAGCGGGTCACTCTTTTCATCGATATCGGCCAGAGACTGGTGGTAGGCCCAGGTTAACTGCTTGAGTTCGAAAGCACCTCCCTGGCGAATACCGCCCTGGAAAGCGCTGGAAAATCCGCCTGAATCAAGAAACATACATGCCAGTCCCGGCGGATTCAAACAAGCCATGGCACTTTGCGTGTGAGCCGCATAAGAAAGTCCCATGGTGCCTATTCGTCCGTTGCACCATGGCTGGGCATATAACCATTCGAGGGTATCAAATCCGTCGTAACCTTCGTTAACATATTTGCTGAATGTCCCTTGGGAGTTGAAGCGGCCCCGACAGTCTTGATAGACAACCACGTATCCTCTCTCGACAAAAGCAAGCGCAATTTCTTCCCGTGACTTGGGATGAGTTTGTGATGCGGTTACTTCGGAACGACTCGGTTTTGTTTTATCGTAGGGAGTCCTTTCAAGAATCACAGGCAACGCACCTGATTGATCGGATGGTCGGTAAATATCGGTTGCCAGGTAAACACCGTCCCGCATGGGGACCATTACATTTTGTTCAATATCCATTGTAACATTCTGTTTCTAATTGTACACAAAGTAAGTTTTGAATGAGCATCAGCGTAATGCAACATCATCCGCTACTCTCGGGAAAGTTTAGATGGCAGGCGCTATGGTGTCCGGGAGCTATAGCCGAGAGCGATGGGGCTTGATCACGACATCGTTTCATAACAAAAGGACATCGAGGGTGAAAATGACACCCGCTGGGAGGATCCAGGGGTGATGGGATTTCTCCCTTGACCGGATGAAAATCGATGCGTCTGTTTTCAAGCCTCGGAACCTCTTGCAGCAAAACCCGGGTATAAGGATGATTCGGTTTGGCAAAAATCTCTTCAGTGGGACCTGATTCCACAATTCGTCCCAGGTACATGACAACAATTCGATCGGAAATGTGCTCGACCACCCCGATATCGTGGCTGATAAACAAGTAGGTCAATTGCAGTTCTTCTTTGAGACGGATAAACAGATTCAGGATCTGCGCCTGAATGGAAACATCAAGTGCCGCCACGGCTTCGTCACAAACAATAAACTCCGGGTCCACTGCCAGCGCCCTGGCAATGACGATTCTCTGACGCTGTCCCCCGGAAAACTGATGGGGATACCGATCCTTGAATGACGGGTCAAGACCGCATTTTTCCAACAGTTTCTCAATATGTCCATCCAGTTCCGAACGTTTGACCAGCTTATGATGAAGCGGTGCCTCGCCGATAATATCCCGGATTTGCATTCTGGGATTTAGTGAGGCAAAGGGATCCTGAAATATCATTTGAATCCGCAACAGGGATTTACGAGCGGCATCGTTGCCGATACTTCCCAAAGGTTGCCCTCGATACAGAATTTGTCCTTCGCTGGGATCGATCAGTCCGGTAATCATCCTGCCCAAGGTTGATTTACCGCATCCCGATTCTCCCACCAACCCGACCACTTCCCCCTTGTTAATCGAAAACGATACCTGTTCAACGGCCCTGACGACCCGTTCGGAAACATCGGCACCCAGACGACGCGCTATTTTGGCAGCCAGATCGAGCTTTTTAACAAAAAACTTGCTGGCTTCCTTAACACTGATAAAAGGCTGTTGTGAAACATTATCCATCACGTGTTTTCTCCTATGTGAGGGTAAAAACAACGTACCAACCGATCTTTTACCGGGGAGGTAACAGCGGGTTCCTTCAGGCAAGCCTCATCGCTGCGTGGGCATCTGTCCCGAAACGGACATCCCCGGGGCAAATTGAGCAAGGAAGGAGTCGTACCCGGTATCTGCTGCAACAGTTCTCCCCTTTGATTACGACTGGGAACGGAACCGATCAAACCGCGGGTGTACGGGTGGAGAGGCGTGTCGAGAACCTCATCGATCGATCCTTGTTCCACAATGCGGCCCGCGTACATCACGGCAATTTTGTCAGCCAGGCCTGCCACAACAGTCAGATCGTGGGTGATCCAGATCAGTGACATTCCCTTCTCCCGAGTCAGTTTTTGAACTTCATACAGGATCTGGGACTGTATAGTGACGTCCAGGGCGGTGGTTGGTTCATCTGCGATAATCAGATCGGGTCGGTTGGCCAGGGCAATGGCGATGGCCACCCTTTGTCGCATTCCTCCGGAAAACTGGTGAGGATAGGATTTAAGACGTTCCTCGGCAGCAGCAATACCCACTTGTTCCAATGCCTGTCGGGATCTCTCCCTAGCTTTCTTGTTTGTAACCTTCTCGTGCGCCTGAATCGCTTCAATCATTTGAGTGTCGATGCGTAACATCGGGTTCAACGTTGTCAGCGGATCCTGGAAGATCATTGCAATCCGTGATCCCCGCATTTGTTGCCACTCGCTTTCAGTACATGTAATCAAATCACGTCCTTTAAACATGATCTGGCCGCCGACAATGCGACCGGGCGGATCAACCAGGCCCATCAAAGAAAACCCGGTAACCGTTTTACCGGAGCCGGATTCCCCCACCAAGCCCATCACTTCACCCGGGGCTATGGAAAAGCTGACATCGTCTACAGCTTTTGCCACCCCGGACTTGGTAAAAAAGTGGGTTTTTAGATGATCTACCGATAACAAAGGGACGTTTTTCATTGTTTAAGTCTCGGATTCATTATGTCGCGCAGCTTGTCACCCACCAGATTGATACTGACGATGGTGAGCACAAGTGCCACCCCGGGATAAAAGCTGATCCAGTATTTGCCGGAAAGCAGGTAATGATAACCATTCGATATTAGAAGTCCCAGGGATGGCTCGGTAATGGGAAGTCCCAGTCCGAGGAAACTCAAGGTTGCTTCCAGGGTTATGGCATGGGCAACCTGAACGGTGGCAATCACAATCAGCGACGGTGCCACATTTGGTAACAGATGTCTGAAGATAACACGTCTGACAGGGAGCCTGAGACAACGAGCAGCTTCAATGTACTCCTTGTTACGTTCCGAAAGGGCCGTTCCTCGTGCCGATCGGGCATAGTATGACCATTGAACCACCACCAGTGCAAAAATGATTTTTCCCACGCCCTGGCCCAGGATAGCCAGCAACATCAAGGCCACAAGCATGGCCGGAAAGCTGAGTTGCAGGTCGACCAGACGCATAACAAAGGACTCAAACCAGCCACCGAAATAAGCGGCCAGCAACCCGATAATCGAACCGATAAAAAATGCCAGCAGCCCGCTTAAAACGCCAACACTTAAACTTGTTCGCAGGCCATACATAATGGCCGACAGCATGTCTCTGCCCTGGCCATCACTTCCCAACCAGTAAACCAAACCGCTTTCACTGTCGGACATGGGAGGCAGGGTAGATTCCATGATATCGAGTTGCGCCAAGTCATAGGGATTCTGGGGCGCCAGAAGCGGAGCCATGACAGCAACCAGGATGATCAGCACTACCGCCACCAAAGCCATCACCGCTAACCGGCTTTCGGCAAACTCCAGCGCCAGCCGTCCCAATGGCGTGTCCAAAAAAGCTTGTGATTTGGATCTCACATTGTTTTTCATGTACCTACCTCATCGATGCGGACTCTTGGATCCAAAACAGAATACAGAATGTCAACTACCAGGTTGATGACGATAAACATGCTGACCACAACCATCAGGTAAGCAACAATGACCGGGCGATCCAACACGTTAATACTGTCGATGATCAGTTTGCCCATGCCGGGCCAGGCAAAGATAGTTTCCGTAACAACGGCAAAGGCGATCACCCGGCCGAATTCTATGCCGAGCACGGTGACAATCGGAATCATGATGTTTTTCAGAAGATGAACTCCAACAATCCGCCTTCGTGACAATCCTTTGGCGCGGGCATATTTAATGAAATCCATCAACATCACCTCTCGTGTTCCGGCTCGCGTCATGCGGGTTATCAATGCGGCCTTAAACAGCGAAAGGTTGATAGCCGGCAAGATTAGATGCCGGATGCCGTCTATGGTAGCCAGCGAGGTGGTAATCCCGAAAATCTCACCGGTATCCCCACGTCCACCTGCCGGAAGCCAACCCAGGTAGACCGAAACAACCATAATCAGGACCAGCCCCTGCCAAAAATTGGGAATGGAAAAACCGAGGATAGAACCGACCATAATTCCCCGGCTTGACAGTGCATTTGGCTTCAGACCGCACCAGATACCCGCTCCAATGCCGAAAACAACCGTCACCAAAAGGGCCATAAAAGCCAACTCAAGGGTGGCCGGTGCTCGTTTAACAATCAACTGGAGAGCCGGTTCACCAAAGACAAATGAACGCCCCATATCCCCCTGAAGAGAGTTAACAACAAAATGACCGTACTGTTTCCAAAGAGGCTGATCGAGTCCAAGGCGTTGAATAGCAATCTCACGTTCCTCTTGGGTAGCATCGGGCGGTATCAGGATATCTGCCGGATTGCCAATGGCAAACACCCCAAAAAATACGATGATAGACATGGCGACCAAAACCACCACACTCTGCATCAATCTGCGGATTATAAAAACTGTCATGGATCACCTTTAATCTGGAGTTTGATCCGGGCGGCCAACAAAACCGGTGTCTGCTTCAATGACGCCCTGGTCAACCATAAGCTTCCATCGCTATTTACGGCTTACCGATTGAGCCAACGTGTCCTCGTCCATACGAGCTTCATATTTGAGACCGCCGCGTGTGGCCCAGTTAAGGGTTGTGAAATACAAGGGAATAATAGCCTGATCTTCGCCAATGGCCAGGCGGGTCGCCTCCTGTAAGTAAGATTCCCGTTTGCGGACATCGGAGGTTACCGCAGCCAGTTTGATCAGCCGATCAAATTCGGGGTTAGAGTAGCGACCACGATTGTTGGCCCCCATGCCGGCGCTTTTGTCGTAAGTCGCCATCACGGCTGTTAAACCTCTGGCAGCGTCTCCGGTACTGTTCCCAAATCCCAGCTGGAAAAAACTAAATTCGCGTTTGGTAGCCCGGGGAAAAAACACGTTTTTCGGCATACCCTGAACGTTCATTTTGATTCCAATCCGCGACAGAAACTGGGCCACAACCTGTGCTACCTGCACATCATTGACGTAACGATTGTTGGTGCAGTGGAGTGTCATCGCAAAACCATCCGGGTATCCGGCCTCCGCCAGCAGTTTTTTGGCTCCATTGGGATCATATTTTTCCGGCAACATGTCCGCTACCCAGCCGACCATTCCCTTGGCAACGAATTGTCCGGTCGGTTCCGCGGCACCGTGAAATAGCCTGGACGCGATCGCCTCACGATTGATTGCTTTGGAAAGCGCTTTCCGTACCCTGAGGTCCTTGAGAGGATTTTTTTCAAGCTTGCCGCCGTCCTTTGCAGTGACAAAGGGTGTCTGGTCACGAGCTGTATCCATGTGGACATACATCATGCGTGAAGAAGGTGTGCGCCAGAGATCTATTTTGGAATCTTTTTGCAAACGTTCCAGATCGGTGGGCGGAACTTTGTCAATGATGTCAACATCTCCCGCCAATAAAGCTGTCACTCGGGAAGGATCATTGGGAATCGGTTTGATGGTTACTTTTTCCCAGGCCATCTTTCCGCCCCAATAGTTCTCGTTTCGTTCAAGCACGACCCGATCTCCCGGAACCCACTCGATAAATTTGAATGGCCCGGTCCCTACGGCAGCGCCCTTCCTGTGAAAATCGCTTGATGATACTGATGCCGGAAGTCGATTCGAGATGATATTGATAAAACTGAGATCAAGAGGAAACATCGGTGATTCTTTTATCATCTTGAAGCGGATGGTCATCGGATCAACTACCTGGGTTGAGGCAATTCCCTTGATGTTACGCTCAAAAGTACTGGGACTGTCCTTGATATTAGGGATTCGCTTGATGGTAAAGATAACATCGTCGGCATTGAACTCACTTCCGTCATGAAACGTAACGTTTGGGCGTAATTTGATTTCCCAGGTCAGCTTGTCCAGCTGTCGCCACGATGTTGCCAGACCTGGTTCGAGCTGCAGGTTGGCGTTTTTCCGGATGAGGGTATCGAAAATATGGCTTGAGATCTGCTGATTAGCAGAGACCGTTGAAAAGTGCGGATCGATGGAACTGGGCTCCGTTGCAGTACCCATCTTAAGCTCAGCTGCAATCAACGGGACAGGGCTGATAAGCGAAATGCACATCAAAGAGGTTAAAAACCTTCTTATTCCTTTAAAATTCATTGCGTACCTCCTATTTACAGGAAATTGTATCCAGCGTTTTGAATGTGACAACGCTTCGAGCGAAAAATGATGTTTTAATTCCGTTTTTGTCTATAGGTTATGGGGTCCTGGCTCTGCTAGTTTTCAAAAAAAATGTCGGAAAGAGAATCGCGTACTTTTTCCAGATTTTCCTTGATTTTCGAGTTCCGCAAAAGCGTTGTCACGAACAGGGCATCCAATAGTGTCAATTGAACAATGCGGGTGGAAAGTCGCATAATGGCGGGAGCCGGCTCCTGACAGGGTAATGAAAATGTCATGTGACACAGGGAATGCAAAGGTGAAGCTTCACGTCCGATAATACCGATAACGCGAGCCCCGGCTTTGGCTGCCAGTCGTGAGGTTTCAATGATGTTTTTGGTGGCGCCGTTGGTTGACAAAGCGATGACCACTGATTGCGAATCAAGGAGCGAGGCTGACCAAAACTGCTGATGAACGTCCAGATAAGCGTTACAGGTCACTCCCAGCCGGCAAAATCTGTACTGGGCATCCGTTGCTACAAAACCGCATGCACCAAATCCGTAAAACTCAATTCGTTTTGCTTCGCAAAGCCAGTCCACAGCTTTTTCAAACGTTTCGGGATCAACCTGGTTTTTAAGAGACTGCAAAGCTCCCTGGTGCCCTTCAAAGATCGCATCCATCACCCTTGCCGGTGAATCTTCCTCGCTGACACTCCGATGAACGTGAACCGGTTTGGGCAATTCACTGGCCAGATTCAGTTTGAGTTCCATAAACCCTTTGAGACCGATCTTCTGACAAAAGCGAACTATCGTCGGATCACTGACACCACATTTTTCCGCCAGTTCAGTAATCACATAATCGATTACGGCAGCCGGATCCTTTAAAATCATTTCGGCCACTTTACGCTCGGCTGTTTTAAGCCTGGGTAACGTCTCTTTGATGCGAAGCAAGGTAGTCATGTAATTTATTTCCTATTTTTGTGACTATTTATCAAAGTGGCTAAAGTTTATGAAATAAATTTACGTAAATTATTTACATATATCCATCACATGTCAAGTTATTTTTGAAAATTGTGTAATTTATCTTCTTTTTTAGATATAAACCTGCGATGACAGTCGCTTAAAGTGTTGTTTCCAGGGTAGAGAAAGAAGAAAGCGGAGGAAGGCTGTCTGCAAGACTTCAACAGCCAACAGATAGTGAGAGCACTACAAATCTTACTTATGGATCTCGGTCATTACCTGAAACGGTCGTGCCGCTGTTCGGTATTTAAACAATGCACCGGATGCCAGTGGTTCGATTTTTTTCAGTTGTTCATTTGTGGTCTGGCCCGGGTCAAATTGACGAATGGTATAGGGATGTTTCTTACTGCCTGTGGCTTCCTCTATCAGTTTTGCCGTTTCGCCAATTTCTTCGGGTGTCAGGTATTCGATCCTTCCGGGCTCCTTTTCCAGAGGCGCGATGGTTGTAAAAAAGCTGTATTCCGGCGCCATGGTTGTCACCTTGATGGATTGCTTTAATTCATTTTCTTTCAATTTTTGACCGGTAAGTTTCTCGTACAACCCGAAGGGGCCTTTGACCTCCATGACGATTTTATCGCAAAGATTATTGTTGACCAGGTTTTCCAAAACAGTGGCGTTTTTTCCGTTGGTAATCACCTGCACTTTCAAGTTGCTGGCTTTTAAATACGACAGGACTTCGTATAGATGGGATGACGCCTCGGGATCTCCTCCCGATATGTCAAATCCATCGATCCACTCCCCATGGAGAGCACTTCGACTGATAAATCCATCCAGCCTGTCACCTGCAACCAGGTATCCAAGAATAACGCTCACACCCTGCCGGATCTCCTTTCCGTCATGGAAAACGGGAAATTCAACACCGTCTTTGTCCCGGAAGATGGCATTCCGGTGAGCACGATAAAATTGTGCAAAGGTTTCTTTTCCTTCTGCTTTAAAATCGGACTCATTGTACTCGATAGCGTTTTCTTGCATGTATTTCTTGGTAATTTTACATCGTGCACAACCTGTGGCTGTATAAATTTCTGCTTTCATAATACCCTCTTAGATATGAATGGCGTGTCCGCACAAATCATGTGCCGCTTCCATCAATGATTCGCTTAAGGTCGGATGGGGGTGTACCGTTCGCCCCTGGTCGTCTGCAGTAGCATTTAATGTCACCAACCCAGCAGCACCGGCTACCAATTCAGTAACATGACCGCCTATCATGTGGACTCCCAATATCTTGTTATCCTTTTTATCCGCTATGGTTTTAACAAATCCGAAGTTGTCATCTGCGGCCAAGGCCTTGCCGTTTGAGGCAAAGGGAGATTTAGCCGTTTTCACCTCAAATCCCTGTTCAATAGCCTGCTGCTCGGTAAGTCCTACTGAGGCGACTTCAGGGTCGGAATAAGTACAACGGGGAATGTTGTGATATATGAGCGGTTGTGTGTGCTTTCCGGCGATCGATTCGGCAGCAATCATTCCCTGGGCGGAAGCCACGTGGGCCAAACCGAGTTTTCCGGTCACGTCTCCGATCGCATAGATATTTGGATTGGTGGAGCACATCTGCTGGTTGACGTCGATGTGTCCTTTGCTAGTAGAAACACCGACCGCTTCCAGCCCTAAACCGGCCGTATTGGGGACAAAACCGATGGAAACCAAAACTGTTTCCACTTCCAGGGTATCACTGGTGCCATCTGAGCTGACGGCTACTTCCACACTTTCCGCTTTTGGACTAACCGCATCTACCCTGGTATCGGTTAACAGCGATATCCTGTGTCGTTTGAACTGTTTTTGGGCTTCCAGACTTATCTCTTCATCCTCCAACGGTAAAACAAACGGCATCATTTCTACCAGGGAGACCTTGCAGCCATAACGATTCCAAAGAGTCGCAAACTCCATACCGATAGGTCCGGCGCCAATGATTACGGCTGAACCGGGAACCTTATTCAAGTTCAAGGCCCGGCGAAAATTTATTATCTGCTTGTGATCAAAGTTCACACCTGGCAATGCCCTGCTTTCTGATCCTGTGGCAATTATAATATGAGCAGTTTGGATTGATTCGCCGGTAGGCTCAATTTTTATCTCGCGTTCACTTTTCAGGCTTGCCTTTCCTTCGTAAACATCAATGCCGCAGTTTTTCAGCAAGATTTGCACACGCCTGGTTTGCCGTTTGACAACACTGCGACTTCTTTTGTGTGCAGCCGCATAGTCGACTGTCAGATTATCAAAGGAAAATCCGAAAGTGCGACCCCTGGAAAGCATGTGGACCACTTCGGCATTTCGTAACAATGATTTTGTGGGGATACAGCCCCAATTCAGGCAGGTACCGCCCAGGTGTTCCTTTTCCACCAGGGCTGTTTTTAATCCTAACTGGCTGCACCTTACAGCCGCTACATAACCTCCCGGTCCACCTCCTATGATGGTAACGTCGTAACTATTCATCAGAAAACCTTGTTGTTTCTGTTACTTTGGAACTAGGAAAATAGATTTTTCATGGCCAATTGCAGGATTGCAAAAGCATGGTTGACTCTCAACAAAACCAATACCGATGGGTGTAAAATCAAAAAAACTTGCTGCTGTCAATCGATTAACCCCCGGGAAACAAGATACCTGGCCAAAAAGGAGAATTGTAAAGCTAGATGTTTGACCAAGACCATTTCCCGGGGAGGAGGAAGATACCGGCTATATCGTTTCCCGGATCGATATTTTGGAACAGCTTCTTTGTTTTTGCCTTTTGCCGGCTAACCCAGAAATTCGCTATAAGCCCGGGCCGATAAAAGATGCTCCGATTTCGAGACATCGCTGGGTTTGATTTTAACCATCCATCCCTCTTGAAAAGGATCGCGGTTAATGATTTCGGGCATCTGTTCCAACTTGAGGTTAACCTCTACAACTTCACCCGAAACCGGCATATATAGCTCGGAGACTGATTTGGCAGATTCTACAACACCAAATGTTTCATCCGCATGAAACGAATCCCCGGGTTGAGGTAATTCCACAAAAATAATCTCACCCAGCTGATCCTGCGCATAATCGCTAATGCCCACCCAAAACAAATTACCATCCCGTTTTGCCCAGGTGTGCTCCCTGGAATACCTGACTGACTCTTCAAAGGTCAGTTTGTTTAATTCTTTCATTTTTTTGCACGTTTAATTTTGTTTCCGCAGGTGCGTTTTGTGACGACGATTGAGATTTCAACACTCAAGGTACAAACAGGGCCAATCGTGTTTTAGCTTCCATTTTTTTCACCAGTTCGTGAACTTGACCAAAACTCATGCAAAAAGATTGGCAATGTTTTACACAAGCCGGCAATTCCCCGTTCTTGTATCGTTTCATGCACAAATCGCATAGCTCGGTGGGAAAAGGAATATAATCCACAGCGACCGGTTTCTTTTCCGCCGGGTATACATGTTCGGTTACCCTGATTCCGGATTTCCCGACACTGAAAGAATGCTCCTGCTGGCAGGCCACCTCACATGAGTGGCATCCCGTGCAGTATTCATAATTTATAAGCAGTCCAAATTTTGACATGGTGCGTTCTCCTATTCTTTTATCTTGGTCAATCGACAGAGTGTCGTTTTGTATTGCCCTCCGCCAAAGCCTGAATCACTGTCCTGGGGACCGGGAACAATCTGGTTGATTTGGTAATCCCAAACGCCGAACAAATCGGGTTCAGTACCTTTTAATTCGGGTTTCCACCAGCTGTGAAGCGTGTGTACCATTTTTGGATGGACCCTGAGTGATATTCTGACTTTTCGCTTGACCTTTCCCATGTCGTTTTCCAGGTATATCCACTCGCCATCGTAGACATTGAACTCTTCAGCGGTATCCGGATGGACTTCGACATACGGTTCGGGATTCTTTTCCCGCAACCATGGAATCATGCGATGTTCCGAGTGGAAAAAGAGATGTGATCTGGCCCCGGTAATCATTATCAAAGGATACTTCTTGTATAGCTCCGGAGTTGAATTCGGACCTTGGGCAGGCTCTCTAAAAAAGGGCAACGGATCCACGCCCCAGCTTTCATATGCCTTGCTGCTAAGTTCTATTTTTCCGGTTTCCGTATTAAATCCCGGTTTTCCATCCGGTCTTAACAATCCTTTTTCATGACGGTGATAAGGTCTGCTGGGATCACCTTTGGGAGGCATCATTTGTGAACCGTTTTTGACCAGTTCATCAAAGGTAACATTAGCGACGGATAGACGATCATTGATCAATTCCCTTGGATTTTTGTACTTGCAGTTCGGATTCAGTCGGTTAGCCATCTCCATATTGATTTCCCAGTCGGATTTGCATTCGCCGACCTGTATGGCTTTTTGCATCACACCGAGAGGGACCCACCAGGATCGAAAGCTTTCCTTTTCCGCAAAAGTCGCTGCCGGTAGGACAATATCAGCCAAAGCCATCGAAGTCGGATTTTGAAACAGGTCCACCACCACCACAAAATCGAGCTTTTTTAATGCTTCGTAATGCAATCGCGCCCGTGCTGCCTGGCCTCCGAGAATATTTGCCGTCTGAATCCAGGCCGCTTTTATGGGATAAGGCTTTCCGTCATTGATCTGATCTATTACCATATCCGGCTGGGCCCAGCCGCGAAATCCCTTTACCATCGGATACTCGTTGCAGCCAATCCGCACCTTGTTCAATTTGTCCACCAGGTCCTGGCCGTAAAGGCCAACCAACTCCTCCGTAGAGTAAGGATATGTCGTGACCCCGTGAGACGGTTTTGCAATCACATTGCCGCCGGGTACATCAACATTACCGGTAATAGACCATAAGTGGCTGATTGCCTGTGCCACGCTTGTTCCTTCGGGATTCATACAGATCGCAACGCCCCACTGGATCGCCGCCGGTTTGCTGGTCGCATAAAGCCGCGCCGCATCGGCGATCGACTCCTTTGGAATCCACGTAATTTCAGATACTTTGTCCAACGGGTATTCTTGAACCCGTTCAGCCAGTTTATCAAATCCGTAGCACCATTTATCAACAAACGTCTTGTCGTACAGCTCTTCATTGATAATCACATTCAACATACCCAATGCCAGGGCTCCGTCCGTGCCAGGCCTGATTTGCAGATGATGTTCGGCCCGCGACGACATCCAGGTATAACGGGGATCTACGGATATAATCTTACTGCCCCGCTGCATGCAATCGACTATCCAATGACCAAAAAATCCGTCCGGGCAGGTTGGAGGCGGATTCTGCCCCCAGACAATGATAACCTCAGGCACTTCCCATTCCGGATCGTCGTAACGCTTTTCTGAAAACTGGGAAGCATCAAGCACGCTGAAATCTCCCATAGTCGCCTTCATGGCCCCCAGGCGAGGTGTATAGCAAGATTGACCGGAAAGGCCCAGTTGCACCCAATTGGGGCTGCCGTAATTGTAACAGAGGAAAGATATAGGCCCACCCACATCACGTCCGGTTCCCTGGGCAAAGACAACGGATTCGGCACCATGCTTCTCACGAATATCTTTCAATTTTGCTTCGCAGGTATCAAAGGCCTCATCCCATGAGATAGGCTCAAACTTGCCTTCGCCTCGCTTGCCGACTCTTTTCAAAGGCTTTGTAATGCGATCCGGATGATACACATACTGCGTCATCGCCAAAGCTCGCGGGCAGGACCTCCCCTGGTTCCAGGAGGCGTTTTCATCTCCTTCCACTTTGATCAACTTTCCATCCTTGACATAGAGTTTCTGTCCGCAGGCCCCATGACAGCCTGCACCGGCAGACCATGTAGTCGTCGGGAATACCTGGACTCCTGTTTCCTTACTCATGATTTCTCCTTGAGTTGAATAATTTTCAGATCGCTTTATTCTTCATCATCAGGAACAATGCACAATTGAGCTTCCCCATCATAGAGCTCACCTGTTTCCAGTTCGATCACATTTTGAGGTGCCTGTTCCTTGACTCCGGGTACCCGAAATGTCGTCCGATCCAATTTGGGAATTGCTGTTTCTTCAGGTTTTGTTAGTTGTGGAATATAGTCATAAGGATAGCGGTAACTGCGATACACCATATTTGTATCGAATTTGCCGTCAAAAAAAGGACTTACATACTCCCAGACCAATTCGTGCTGGGGTGTGACCTCGAACAATCGGCCATCTGCCCCTTCCGTAATCAAGGTATTTCCATTTGGTAATCTTTGGGCGGAACTGATATACCCGCTATAAAACTTATAGTTGTCTGCAAGAGGTGTAAAACCGGCCTCTTCCGGCGTGTACTTCCAAACCACTTCAAGAGTAATCGGATCGATTTCAAGTATCCTTGAACAATCGCGCTGGGCGTTATGCATGCCCCTGGGTGCTCCGGGATTTGGAGCTCCGTAACCAGCCCATCCGCCATTGTCAAAAACCAGGATGTTCCCTTCTCCCGGAAGCCCTTTGGGGATGATATGCGCATGGTGCATACCGATAATCCAACCCATTTTCCTCAGCTCCGGAGAGGTATCATAATCCGGCCCGATTTGCCAGACAATCTTACCGCTCTGTTTATCGGTGATCGCCATAATGTTGGCGATCCTGCTGTCCCAAATGATATTGTCCGGATGGAAGCGTTGATCGCCGGCGTCGTACCATTTGTTAGGTCCAACTGCGGACATACTGTTGATATGCATCCAGTCGGCGACACCTTCACCAACCTGCAACCGCAGGTTGGGGTTGCGGTACAATGTGTTTTTGGCCTCTTCACTAAAATTGAATTCTTCAAAATGCTCACTGCAAACCCATTCCCAAATGACGTCTCCTTCCCAGTTTACCTCCAGGAATACGTCATCACACAAAAGTTTGTCGGTGATTTGGGGATTTCGTGAGAACTTGTGCACCAGCACCAATGTGTTCCCACTGTCTGTCAGCGGTTCCATACCGGGAACGTAGTACCCCACCGGATTGCCTTCCCGTTGGTAGTCATGATGCTGCCGTGCCATCCAACAAGGCTCTTCTCCGGGATCTTCGACGTATTCCCAGCGATCGAATTTCCAGGTAATGTTACCATCCCAGTCAACCTGAATCAGATCTTTCTGGTCCTGATAACCAAATCTGCCGTTTCTGCGGCCCCTGTTTCCCATCAATATGCCTCCGGGCAACAGTTTATTCGGGAAACCGTGCATTTTTTGAATCTGTCGAACGACATTGCCGTTCATATCAATAATAGTTGCGCCTACGCTCTTGGCTTGAAACACCGTATATCCGTTCCAGCATTTTTCAGGGTCGTAAACGGTAGCCCCGGTTGGATAAATAGTTGGATAACCCACTTGATACTCCTGCTTTCAATGTTATTGTGTTAATGTTTTCGAAACTCAATCTGCTAAACTTCTGAAAAAAATTTATGCCATGTTTATTCAATAAGGCTGGGTAGCCATAAAGTAATTTGAGGAAAGGCAATCAAAAGAGCCAAATGCAACACATCAGCGATCAAAAAAGGTATAATACCTCGAATGATGGTTGAGAGCCGAACACCAGGCGATACCCCCTTCACAATAAACAGGTTCATGCCCACAGGCGGAGAAATTTGTGCAATTTCGAAGATCCTGACGGTAATAATTCCAAACCAGATAGGATCAAACCCCAGAGAGATGATTAAGGGAAAAACAATGGGGATCGTTAGAATCACCATCGCCATTGGGATCATAATGCAACCCAGTATGATATGAACCACAAGGATGGCCCCAAAAATGACATACCGATTAACATCCCAGCCGCTGACAACACTGGCCAAATCAAAGGGAAGGCGTGTTGTGGTCATAAAGTAACCAAGAATGATGGCCCCCATCATAATGGTAAAGATCATTCCGGTTGCTTTTAGGGAATCGTCCAGTGCCATGACAAATCTTGATCTGGTCATTTTTCTCTGGCTTATCGAAATGATTAATGCGGCAAATGCCCCGACACCTGCTGCTTCACTGGGGCTAAAAATTCCCGAATAAATTCCCCCGATCACAATGACAAAAAGAAGAATAATAGGCCAGGTTTCTTTGAGGGATGCCAGCTTTGCCTTGAAGTTGGACCGAGGACCTGCAGGACCGGCTTTAGGATTGAGCCGACAGATGATGACAATGGTTATAAGATAGAAAAGCGCCTCAAGAATCCCCGGAATAATGCCGGCTAAAAAAAGTTTGGCAATTGAGGTTTCCGTCAAAATTCCATAAACCACCAAAACCACACTTGGAGGAATCAAAATCCCAAGGGTACCTCCCGCGCTGATTGCACCGGTGGATAAAGAATCGTTGTATTTGTACTTCTTCATTTCCGGCAAAGCAACTGTGCCCATGGTTGCTGCCGTAGCCAGGCTGGAGCCACTTACTGCGGCAAATCCGGCACATGCTCCTACGGTCGCCATAGCCAAGCCACCACGAAAATGACCGATCCAGGTGTTGACGGCGTGGTACAGGTTTTTTGAGACTCCCGCCCGGAAGCAAAAACTTCCCATTAAAATAAACAACGGAATAACAGCAAATCCATATTTGGCAATAGAGTCATAGGGTGCCGTCATCAGAATGCTAAGCCCTGTATCAAGTCCCAGCAGGTACCAGAGACCCAACACACCGACAAGTCCCATGGCAACGCCTATGGGCATACCGGTTAAAAGAATGGCGATCAGAGCAATTATTCCCAGAAAACCGACAGTCATCATACTCATAACGACCTCTCTTTCGGTATAAACAAACCGATAGTCTGCCAAAAATAAACCAAGGCCAACAGCAGCACGCCTATCACAAACACCCAGATAAAGGGATAGATAGGAATATCCAGGAGAGCGGTTACGGTTTCACTCTCCTTGATAACAACAGCCTGTTGGGCACTTTTAACCGCAACGACCAGAAAAAAGGCTGCGCATACCAGGTTATGGATAAGTTCGAAAAATTTTCTCATCCCCCTGCTGAGTTGCTCAGTAACAATTTCCACAGCCACATGCCCGCGTTTATACCCGCAATAGGCGATAGAGAGGCTTACGGTGGCTCCCATCAGCACCTCGATCAGCTCAAACGAACCCTGAACGGGTTTATTAAACAAAAAACGCAAAAAGACATCACTTACAATCAGCAGCATCATACCTATCAACAAACTTGCCCCGACCCGGGAGGCCGATACAGTTAACAGATAAACATTGCGATCCCACTTTTTTAACTTCCCAACAATATTCATCGTCTATCCCCGATAATAATAGAAAAAGCTTTTCCACAAAGAATGACCCCGTTTTTCCTTCTGCCACTGGGCATCAAGTCTCTACCGAAATCCTTTGGTTTCCCGGTCTCAATCGATAGATATCAGCACAAGTTTGATACACCCTGCGCCTCTTCCACACCCTAAGCTACTATACATCCGCCGACAGATACTACTTTTGGGCCTTGACCAGGTCTTTGACATCTTGCATGAACCGCTCGATTGGATACCCTCTTTTTTTCATCCTATCGATGATTATTTTTTGCTCTTCAGCCGCCTTTTCAGCCCAGCTGTTAATTTCTGCATTGGTCAAGCTGATGATTTCCTTGTTGGGATCATTCCGGATACTTTCGGTTGCAACCTCAATTTCTTTTAAACCGCTCTGTCCAAACATTTTCGCTCCCTCGTATCCGCTGACGCTCATTAAGGCATCTTTTTGCTTCTGAGAAAGGCCGTTAAATTTTCGTTTATTCATGATGTAAGAAAAAAACGGTCCGGGCACCGGGGGCACTTCAGTGAAATAATTGGCCAGTTTGGTTGTACCAAATGCATGATGACCAAACCATCCCATTATACTTCCATCAATAATGCCTTTTTGAAGACTCAGGAAAATGTCCGGTGGTGGGATAAAAATCGGGGAAACATTTGCTGTTTTAAGATAATTTGCCGTGCCTTTGTGGTTTATTCTTAAGCGTAGACCATCCAAGTCATTCCATGTTTTAACCGGCTTTTTCACGGTTGCAATGCTCATGGGAGCAAAACCAAAAAAGAACAACACTTTTACCGCACGAAATTCTTTCTGCATTTCCGGATACTTATCATACATTTTCATGATAATCTCCGATGCAATCGGGGGACTGGAAATACCGGAACCCGGAAAACTTAAGGATTCTGTGAAAGGAAACCGCCCGGGATAGTGACCAATACTGATACAGGCAACATCCGCAAGTCCGTTGGCTGTTGCATCATACATTTGTTTGGCACTTACCAGCGAGCGTGATGGAAACAGTGAAACTTTGATGCTTGAGTTACTGGCCTTCTCAACTGCATTTGCCCAAACTTTGTGGCCGTGAACTGTTCGAGCCGCTTTTGGCCCTTCCAAGACGGCTAGCTTCAGAACCACTTCTTTGTCTGCCGCCACCAAGCCCGGAGCGATAAATACAATTAGCAAGCAACACAAATAGATAGAAAGATTTAAGAGTCGATTTATCCCTTTTGAATTAGATGATGTTAATAACATAAGACCCCCTCCAGTCCAAAGTGATTATTGTAAATGTGATAGAAATTAAAAAATTCAAAAACACATCCAAATCAATACAAGGCCCCATACCAGTTATAAACAGCATACAATAAAACGGGCTTAATCGGATCGAATACTCAGATTGCCTTTATAATTGCGCTTTTTATGCCTGTTACCGAAGCAATGTTTTCCGAGATCAGTTCTGCACTATGCTTCAGCTCTTTTAGAAGAATATCCTTGTTTTCTTTGATGCGTAATTCAGGACCAACAATAACCAACGCTACAGGACACGAATAGTTACGGATCGGCACAGCAATACCTGCCCCCCCTTCAATGGTTTCACCGAATGAAACTGCATAACCCTGTGACCTGATCTTGACAATTTCCGCTAACAATCTCTCTTTCTCGTCTATCGTGTTTGGCCCTACCTTAACCAAATCAAGACGCTTAAGAAGTTTTGAAAGCTCTGTTTGATCCATCCCGGCAAGCAAAATTTTTGCTCCCGCACCGGCATGAATTGGTGATGATTCGATATTCACAGGAAAGTACCGAATACTCTGATGGCCTTCCGATTTCTCCAGAATCAGACGCTGGCCACCTCTTCGTATCTGAAGGACAACCGTCTCTCCAAACTTATCTGTCAGCCGCTCCATCTCCCCAACCGCAAGCTGTCCTACAATCCGGTGAACCGTCAACGGATTCTCAGCCAATGCCTGAATAAGAGGCCCCAAGTAATATTTTCGAGTCGTTGTGTCCTGTGAAACCAAACCTTTGTTTTCAAGCGTCTTCATAATTCTGTGAACCGTCGCTTTGTTCACCTCAAGACGCCTGGAAATCTCCGTCATTTTCTCAACACCATTGGAAAGAAGCTTTAATACCTCTGCTGCCCTTGCAATAGAATTGATTTCGGTTGAAGTTTTCATCTAGCAAAATTCTCCTTTTGTTTATAATAATGAAACTGAAGTAACGCTATTATAAACAGAATTTATTGTCAAGCAAAATTCCATTGTTCGGTCTATCAACCATTAAATTTCATAATTTCAAACTGATGAAGCTAATGAAGCCTTGAATAGCCGTGTAGCGGACGACTACTTTTTTTAAAACTCAATGCAGGCAGGTTTTTTACGAAAGGCAAGATCGCTTTGCAGGCTGGTCCACCGGAGAAAAAGAACATAATCTTCAGTTCACTACCGGTAATATATGATTTTTACTATTTTCCCGGGTGCGGATAAAGAATCTGACCAGCCACATCTTAAGTCGAATCAACAGGCGAGTTGCGAAGGATTGGGAGGAGCGTTATGGCAATCGCGTTTATTTACCGTAAACCTTCGCTGAGAGGGAGTGCTTTCGAGGGAACTGCTACCAGGCAATCAACCGGATCAAAGCGTTCGATGCTTTCGCTGGACAATATATTGCTTCACGGGCGTATAGGCCAGGGATAAAACCAGCAGCAATGCAATAAAAATGGTGATGGGTCTGCCAAGCAGATAACCGATTTGGCCACCACTGACCTGGTAACTGTGCAGCAGTTCGCTTTCAGCCATTTTCCCCAGCAACAATCCGATCACCATGCCTGGTACGGAATAATCATATTTTTTAAGAATCCAGCCAACAATAGCAGCCACCACCACGGTGACGGGGCCGGATAGATTTCCTGTCAATCCGTAGGCTCCAAACACAGCCAAAGACATCACTGATGGGACTAAAATCCTGATGGGAACTTTGACCACTGAAGCCAGGATTGGCAGCAACAGGACCCCCATGAAAAGCAGAAGTATGACCTGTCCGAAATTAGCGAAGATAATCGCATAGACGATATCTGTTTGATCGCGGATAAAGGTCGGTCCACCGGTAATATTGTGCATCATAAATACTGCCAGCATCACAGCCGTTGCACCACCACCGGGAATACCCAGGGCAAGCAGCGTTGCCATGGACCCTGCTTCCGAAGAACTGTTTGCAGATTCTGCTGCAATCACGCCTTTTGGATTCCCTTTCCCGAAGGTATCCGCATCCTTGGCTCTTCGTTTGGTTTCCATGTAGGACACCAGGTTGGAAACAGATGATCCCACTCCCGGAACCGCACCAATAAACATTCCGACCAGGGAACCTCTGAAAATAATAAATGGATAATTGATAACGTCTTTCATCCCGCTGGCGATTTTACGAATGCTTACTTTGCGCTGTTCCGAGCTGTCTACCAGGAATTTTTTATTCATCAGGTTGAACAATTCGGATGCTGCAAACATCCCCATCATGGCAGGTACCACAGGAATACCGTCCAATAGCACTTCTATTCCCATCGTTCCCCTGGCAATACCCAATTCCGAAAACCCTATGGTTCCCAGCATCAAGCCCACCAATCCGCTAACGATTCCCTTCAGCATATAACCACCTCTTAAACCGGCGATCAAAGTAATTCCCCAAAGCGCAATCACAAACATTTCGGTCGGTCCAAGTTTGAGAACCATGATCGATATGGGCTGGATCAGAAAAAAGAGAATGATGTATCCAATGGCGCAGCCAATGGTGGAGCCTCCCAAGGCATAACCTAATGCTTCATTATGTCTGCCCTGGCAAGCCATAGGGTAGCCGTCGAACGTGGTGGCAATACAGGAAGACGTACCGGGGATATTCATCAGAATAGCCGTCACTCCCCCACCAAAGGAACCGCCGGTGAAGATACCGGTTAAAAACAGCATGGCTTTCACAAAATCCATGTAAAGGGTAATGGGCAAAAAAATTGCCATGGCCATGGATATTTGCAGACCGGGTGTGGCGCCAAAAAACAGGCCGATTATAATTCCCGGAATAACCACCATCCATGGGTCAAAAGACCCGAATAACATGTTAAGGGCAGACAGGATTGAATGTATTTCCAGCATAATGTTTACTCCCTAAATCAAACCCGTGATCCATTCCTGCTGAATTGCCATTGGCATAGGATATGGGATCATGGCACTGAAGAACTGAGAAACTAAAAATGAAAAGATCAAAGGAAAGACGATCAACCAGGCCCATTTGCGTTCTCCCTGAACGAACATCATGACCCCAATAAATAGAAACGTGGCGATATCAAACCCGATGGTTGGGATAATCAACACATACAAAGCCAGTAATGCCATGGCCAGGAATATTTTTTTCCCGTTTTCCCGTGTCTGCTCCTCTTTTTTGGATTCGGTAGGTGAATCACCTTCCTCCGGTTTGAGAAATCCGGGCAGAATCCGGATTGCGATGGCGAAGAGAAATCCCAGGGAGATCACGCCTATCGGCACAATCAACAATAAATTGGCAACTTTTGATGAAGCAGCATACGCATCCATCATGTACCAAACAATGATAACAGCGATCGAAAGAACCAGCATTAGCTCGGCAGCGTTTTGTCGTATCTTGTTCAACGTTACCTCTTTTTGAAAATTGATCCTGACAGACAAGCCGGCAGGATCAAAAAATAGGAATGAGTTAATTTAAAAGATCCTTGTATTTAACGTAAGCAGCGTGGTTTTCCTGCATCAGGCGGTCAATTTCATCAGGCCCTGTCCATTCATGGCCGATATTCACACGCTTCAAGAACTTCTTGACATCTTTGTTGGTCAAGGTGGTTTTGAAAGCCTGAACCAGCTTGTCGAATCGTTCCGGATACTGCTCTTTGAATTTTCTGGATACTGCAAAACCTCTAATGGAACCGCTAAGCAGCGGAACTTCATATCCCAAAGGTTTTAAGGCATCATTTACTGCAGGTGCGTTCCATTTTTTGCTTCCTTTGGAATCAACGAAAGCCAGGGGCCTTAAAAACTCCTTGATTCCCATACTCCCTTCGTAACCAATGATGATGAAACTAACCTGGTTTCCGGCAATGGCTGAACGAGCTTTTCCACCGCTCTGGTAGGTTACCAGATTCATGTTTTCCTGGGGAACACCGTATTCTTTTAATAGTAAAGCTGACATCAAATGACCGCTGGAGCCCTGAACCACAGCGCAACTGATTTTCTTTGGATTGTTTTTGATGGCTTTTACAAGCTCCGGAAGTGACTTGTATGGGGAGTCCTTATGCACGGCGATGATATCACGATCAAACCATTGGGCGTTAATAAAAGCAAAATCGTTGATACTGTACTTAGCACCACCCATTAAGATACTGACCGACATATAGGGGCTGAAGGTTGACCCCAGGACGGTGTATCCGTCGGTTGGTCTTCGCAGAAGGTAATTGTTAGCCAACATGGTACCCGCGCCTTTCTTGTTTACAACCTTAACGGGAACTTCCAAGGCATCTGACAGAAAAGTGACTGTGGATCGGGTCATACGATCAGCACTTCCTCCAATACCAAAACCTACAACCATTGTGATCGGTCGACTTGGATAGGTTTCTGCAACGGCTGCTATTGTCATCAGCATAGACATGGTCAACACAGCCACTAAAGCAATTATTTTATGGTACATAACGTTCTCTCCATTTGTAGATTTATCCAGGGGCCAGGCTTGCGTTTTTGCGTTAGAATCAATTTGACGCAAAAACGCAAGCCTGGCTCCTGGGTCGTAAATTTGATTTCGTTAATACTATGCAGTTTTCAAAATCTTATGTAAATCTTTTGAGGGTAAAGGGTTTATTGTTATTTAGTGGGACTTTTGAAACTTTTGTCACCGGAAAGCAGGTATGATGGCGAATCTGATTTTGGAAGCACTGGATCGGGCACGACCAAAGCGATTATTGGATACCGTAACTGCTATTGTTATGCTGCTTGTACTGATTTTACTGATATCGGTGGGCAGTATCTTCTCCGGAATGATGTTCGAGATCGCGGAAAGTCAGTCTGAAAAACGAGTGATTCAGGCAGCAAAACATGTGGCACTGATGCCGGAGTTACAAACGTTTGTTGAAAACGGTGCACAACTCAACACCTCAACGTCCCTCTCCAAATTTATTCGCAACGCCACCGAAACAAAGTTTGTTATTGTCACTGATACGCAGGGTGATATTCTGGCGCATCCGGATGCTGCAAAGGTTGGAAATAAAATAGATGATAACCTGGCTGTAAGAGCCCTGGAATACGGCCGGGCCTATTCCAGGCGATCGATGCAGGAAAAAACCGGGTATATTCTTGGATCTGCCCCTATTATCAATGAAACATACGATATTATTGGCATGGTTACGGTTGGATTTCCCGTTGAAGACCTGCAGCAGGTGACCAAACAATACCTGGAAAAAACCATCTTCTTTATTTTTGTTTTCTTAACCCTGGGATTGATTGCAGCCATACTGATCGCCAGGGGAGTGAAAAAAGCTATTTTTGGCCTGGAACCTTCGGAAATTGCTTATCTGTTTAATGAACGATCGGCCTTGATTGAATCGATTCATGAAGGTGTGATAGCCGCAGACGTCGTCGGTCAAATCACCCTTGCCAACGAGGCTGCACTAAAAACCCTGAATTTGGATGACAAGGAAAATCTAAAAGGGATGCCGCTTTCGAACTACTTTCCGTTTCTGGAAACAGAACAGCTTCTGGAATCCAGTAGCCGCATTCATGATAAGGAATGCGTGGTAAATGGTGTGGCGGTTATTGTTAACGCTGAACCGGTGGAAGACAGTCGCGGGTTGGTAGTAAGTTTTCGGGAACGTCGGGAAATAGACTTGATAGCCCGTGAGCTTTCCCAGGTTCAGACCTATTCCGAAATGCTCCGGTCACAGACCCATGAGTATTCCAACAGCCTGCACACAATTGTCGGCATGATACAGATAGGCGCTTATGATGACGTCCTCAACTACATCGCTGAGGAGACTCAAGCCCACAGGGATTTAGTACGTTTTCTCACTGAAAACGTTCCGGATCGCACCCTTTCTTCCCTGATCATTGGAAAGTTCATGTATGCCCATGAACAGAAAGTTGAGTTTAAAATTGATTCCGAAAGTCGCATGATTGATATTCCCGATACCTTGGATCGTCACAAACTGGTCACTATTTTGGGAAATCTGCTTCAAAATGCTATCGACGCGGTACTGCAAACAAGTAAGCCACACTCGGTAACGCTGTCCATGTCGGATTTTGGCAACGATTTGATTTTTGAGATTGAAGATTCAGGCCCGGGTATCGGCCCCGATCTGGCCGGGAAGATATTTGAAAAAGGGATTTCAACCAAAAAAGGTTCCAAGCGGGGGTATGGTTTATACCTGGCAAAAAAATCAGTGGATACCCTTGGGGGTGAGATCTACTTTGATCAGGCAGACCTGGGCGGTGCTCGTTTTGAGTTTATAATTCCCAAAAACGGATAAGAGAGATGGATTTAATTGAAGTACTGATCGTGGAAGATAACCACAAAATATCAAAGACCCACCAGGCCTTTGTGGAAAAGCTGGAAGGATTCAAGGTAACGGGCGTGGCCAACACCATTGAAGATGCGAGGTTACTGTTATCCACATTACAACCTGATCTGATTTTGCTGGATATCTATTTCCCGGAGAGTAGTGGCATGGATTATTTAAAAGAGATTCGCTCGCAGAATAATCCTGTTGATGTCATTTTGATCACCGCGGCAAAGGAAGTTGAAATGCTCCACAACGCTCTGCACGGGGGAGCTTTTGATTATATGATTAAACCCGTATTCTTCAACCGGTTTGAAGAATCCCTCACCAGTTATCGTAATCACCGCCGGCAACTGAACCGGCTTGACAATATGACCCAGGAAGACGCCAATCGTTTTTTTAGAAAACCGGAAAAAACACTTCCCGGATCCGGAGAAGAGACCCCCAAAGGCATCGATCCGGTGACGCTGAAAACCATTACCGAAATATTCAGGAACAAGGAAACCGTGTCTATAGCTGCAGAGGAAATGGGAAAACGTGTGGGTATCAGCAGAACCACAGCCAGAAAATACCTGGAGTATCTCACGGGAACCGGTTTCCTGGAGGTCACCCTGGATTACGGCACCAAGGGCCGGCCGGAACGAAAGTATAAACTTGCAGAATAAATCAACCTCAGCGATCTGCCAGTAGCCTGAGACTGTTCCACAGTTTAAATAAAACCAATATAACAATACAGCCCCATAAAACCAGGTTCACACCTCCTTGATACAAAATACCAATTTCGCCTCCACTGATAGCCAGGGCTCTTCGTAACTGCACTTCCAGAGGTCCTCCCAGGATGTAACCAAGGATCACGGGCACCAGTGAATAGTCCAGCTTTCGCAGCAGGTAGGAAACCAGGCCAAGCACCAGCATAATGAAAAGAGACAGCATGCTTTGTTGTATGGCATACACACCGACAAAAGCGACAACCACAATAAAAGGTATCAAAATCCAGTAGGGAATCAGAACAATTCTGGAAAAAAAGCGAATGGTTATGAGATGCAGGACAAAAAGCAACAGGTTGCCCATATACATCGATGCCACCAGGATCCAGATCAGATCTGACTGCTGAATATAGAACATGGGGCCGGGATTAAGGTTCATCATCAACATCGCTCCCAATAACACTGCTGTTGTGGCGCTGCCCGGAATTCCCAGTACCAGCAATGGAATGAATGCACTAACTGAAGCGGCACTTCCGGCAGATTCCGAAGCTATCACGCCTCTTTCATCGCCTTTGCCAAAAGTCCGCATTTTGTTTTTTAATTCCTTTTCCAGGCGGTACGCCGTAACACCGGCTACCGATGTACCCGTACCGGGGAGACTTCCAATCACAAAACCTACCAGGGAGCAACGTAAAAAGGTCCAACGATGCTGCCATCCTTCCAGCGCCGTCTGAAAAGAAACTATTACTTTTTTAACCAGTTGTCTTGGAGCATAGGTATTTTCGATAATCAACAATGCATCTCCCAGCGTGAACAGGCCTATCACTACAATGATAAAATCGATGCCGTCATAAAGTTCAGGCGTGTCAAAAGCAAAACGTAGGACCCCGGTGGCTGAATCCAGCCCAACAATAGCCAGAGTCAGTCCCAGGCATAGTCCTACCAGGTTTTTAACCAGGGAAGTTCCGAACATAACCAAAACAAGAAAAAACACAAACATAATAATAGCTACGTACTCGGAGGAACCGAAACCGGACACGACATTTTTCAATAAAGGTTTACAGATGGTAAGTCCGATCACGGCCAGCATACATCCTGAAAACGAGGCAAAACCGGAAAGAATCAATGCTTTGCCGGCCAAACCTTTTTGAGCCATAGGGAAGCCATCCAGGTTGGTCAGGTGAATGCTTTTTCCCGGTATATTCAATAAAATACTGGAAAGATTGCTACCATATTCCGAACCGTAGTAAATTCCGGCCAAGAGAATGAGCGCACTTTCCGGAGAAAGGTTGAATGCATAAATCAACGGCAGCATCAACGCGATCCCGTTAACTGCGCTGATCCCGGGTAACGCACCTACCAGCAAACCACTCAGGCAGCCTGTAAACAACATCATCAGGTTTGTCGGATTGAATAATCCACCAAATCCTTGCCAAAGACTGTTCAGCAGATTCATTATGCCCCTATTACATTGTAGATTTGCCCCAAAGGCAGACGAGCGTCTAACCAGAGACGAAAAATCCCGTAAAAGAGTATCGAAATGATCAGACCTGTTAATAACCCTTGCATACGACTGCTGCCTATTATTCGGGCTATGAAGTAGCCTGATATGGTTGTGGAGAGCATAAATCCCAGGAATTCAAAGGACAACAGGTAGAAAAATAAAATCAGAACCAGCTTCACCACCCTGGATTGAATTTTGACGGGCGCTACCTGTGGCTGGGGGATGAAGATAATCCACAAAGGCAGGGTCAATAGACCTATGCTTACAACCATGGGAAACGGTTTGGGACCCAGGGGATCGTAGGAAAAAGGAGTTTCAATCTGAAGTGAGACTATAAAAAGACCGGCCCCCAATATGGATAAGACCCCTGCAAACAGCTTTGCTTTCATTTTATCAGTTCAAATTCAATTGCCAGTGATCGAAGTTCACGAACACTGTTTTTCACGAAATCATCGAACTCTTTTCCTATTAACGTAAACGGGAAAAAGCCCAGTTCCTTTCTTATTTTTTTAAACTCTTTGGTTGCAGCCAGTCGTCTCAGGGTGTTTTCCCACCAAAGATAGTCATCGTCCGATGTTTCCGGTGGTAGATAGAATCCCCTCCAGATCGTCCAGACCACTGGGTATCCCTGTTCTTTAGCGGTGGGAATGTTGTTATACCCCCCCACAATACGATTTTCCGAGAATACTGCCAGCACCTTGATCTTACCGGACCTGATATGTTGAGAACTTTCCGCCAGATCACCCGGAAACACCTGAATATGATTGTTTAACAAGGCATTGATAGCCTCTCCACCACCTTCATAAGCTACGTAACGAATACGCTTGGGATTTATTCCTGCCTCTTTTAGTAACAGGGCAGATTTCATCCAGTCCTGACTGCCGATGGAGCCGCCGGCACCAAAAACAACGGCACCGGGGTCTTTTTTGAGGGTTGTTACCAGGTCATCCAGTGTATTCCAAGCAGAATCTTTTCTCACGGCGATAATTCCGAAATCTGTAGCCAGGGCACCTAACCAGCGAACTGCAGTTTCATCATATTTTCCAAACTTCTTTTGGGCAATATTCAAAGCTGACCCGGTACTAAAAGCAACAACGGTGTTTGCAGCCTTGCGATTTCCCCCTGCAATGTAGTTGTAGGCCAGCGCTCCTATTCCCCCCGGCATATATCTTATTTTTGTCGGTGTATCGATTAACCGGGATTGATACAAGGAACGCGACAGCAGTTGGCAGGCCAAATCCAGTCCTCCCCCTGGTTTTACAGGTGCTATGCATTCCGGATTATCGATACCATAGCCCTGTGTAGCTGGAAACAGGGATATCAGTATCAGTGGCAGGTAATAGATATACCAGCTTATAAAGTGCTTCTTTGGAGAACGTAAATAAGATCTGACCATCAGTGAAGAAACGATTATCAATCCAAATGGTTAATTCGATGAATGGCAACGCCCGGATAATTCATCGTTTTCAGATGGTATGAAATAGCTATGTTAAGTGTCAATCCGGTTGACTTCAAAGTCTGGTAGTTTACCCGCTATTTCTAATCTAACCTGCAGCCTATCATATTGGATCAATCATCAGATCGACACTATCATGTTAACTAGTACCTGAACGAAAACCAATTTAACCCATACCAATAAAAGCTTTAAAGGCAGCTTGGTATTTCGAAGCTAAGTGCTTTCAGCATTCAGCGATCAGCTCTCAGCCGGTTTTTGCTTATAATTTAACATCTTACGCTGAAAGCTGACCGCTGACAGCACGTTAGTCTTCAAGCTGAATTCCGATATCTGGCACAAGGCTGGATAAGAGTTTGGCGATTTTCCGTTCAGGCACTAACTACGTTTCGATACCTTAACTTAGGGCCACAACCGGTGCCTATTGGTTGATTTATCAAACCTCACTTTCAACCGGAAAAGTTGAGTTAACTGCATGATGAAACCAAAAAAAACATGGCTATTTTAACCTCAACTTCAAAACAGCCAAGGCTGAAATGGAGTGAGGATTAAAATAGCCACGTTTTCAGGGATAGAACCGACTAATCTGTTAAGATCTTATTCTTGCGGAAGATAAGGCTGGAAAAATTGCAAAGCCTGGCTGAAGATGAATTAGCGAGTTGCCGATCCAAAACCGGCGTTCTGCGACCGGTTTTGGCAGAGTTTGATTACAATATCTCCAGAAAGGCTTCGATGCGCGTTCTAAGCTGCTCACTATCGGATTCGGAATAGTCGGTCTCAAGATGCAGGGTTGGCAGGTTGAAACGCTCGCGAATGAACTTCTCCACGGTATGGGATTCAATGTTGTAGGTATGACAAGCCTGCCAGGTAAGGTCTACCACCTTATCTACCTTGAAGTCTTCAATCAGACCGGCCAGCATATCCAATCGCAAAGGATTGGGGGACATCACTGAACACGGTATTTTTAAATACTGTTCTGCCAGGGCGGTGATCGGATCTTTGGTCTCATCCACCTGGAAGGTTTTTTTGTAACCGCTGCAGTTTTCAAAGCAAACCACATTTCCACCGGACTCTTCAATGATTCGCACAACCTTGTCACAACCCAGCCCGATAGGTACCCCTGTCAGCAGGACACGAGGTGTGATCTCCGTGAACGAGCTCAAACCGTTCTCTGCTCTAGCCTGAATATCAGCAATAATTTCTTCCATTATTCCTATCCCCTGCTCTTTATCGGCAAAGAAACCGGTCTTAAACATAATCTCCAGCAGTTCCATACCGCTAATCGGGGATGGCTCGGTCCGGGCCAGATCCATCAATGCTTTGAATGTCTGCCGTTCCCTGTTAAGCAGCGAGATGGCTGATTTCAGATCATCATCGGAAATGGAGTTACCGGTTTTCTCCCTGAGAAGTTCCCTGAAGCGATTCACCTCTTCGGTCCACATCGGCATCACCTTGTCTTCATCCTGGTTTTGAGGCAGTTGCAGAATGTGAACCGGGCGATATTCGGACATCAGCTCAAACATTTTCTTCTTGCCGTCACAGGTCGTATCAGCAACTATCATGTCTGAGAAGTTAAAATAAGGACAGGTCCCCGAGGCGGCAAAGCCGAAACTGCTTTTTATCAGGGGGCAGAGATTTCTAGGCAGAAACTCTTCTGCTTTCTCAATAGGGTCGTTACGAGTACCGCACAGGGGCAGGGGTATGGCATTGGCTGCCACTGCGATTTCCGTAGGTGAATAAAGACAGTAAAAACCGATTATCGATCGGCCTTCCGATTTGGCCTGATCGATATCGAGAACATTCTTCTCTGCCAGGGTTTGTAGTTTTTCCAGAAGTGTTAATTCCATATCGTTGGTAAAGTTTAGTTTGTTTGAATCGTCTGCCGGTAGCGGTCCGCAGTCAGGTTTAAAAAATCAGGCAATACCATAGCTGCTTATAAGGTAATGACCTTGTCGGCGAACTGCATGGCATTTACGATGTCAGGCATATTGGTAGCACTGCCGACGCTCTTTTGATCCATCAGGTTAAAATGCTGCAGACAGGTTGTGCAGACCAGGATATGCAATCCTTCCGCTTCAAGCTGTTGCAGCACGGGCAGGGCCACAGCTCCATCTGTAGTAAGCTTCACCCCGTTGTTGAGAAATATCAGCCGCCACAGATCTGTTCCCAGTTCAGTGATATTCTTTAAAAAATTGACCATCAGCTTTGATCCCAATTCGTCATCGCCATGACCCATTTTATCATTGCAGATCAGGACAAGGGTCTTGTTTTCGGTTTCAGTCATTTGCCGGTTTGTATGTTTATGATTGGTCTAAAATTGCAAGGCGGGCACGCTGTTTAGAGACCGTATCAGCATGTCTTAAAACGATCTTCCATGCGTGGCACTTCTCGTTTCAAACGCCGATTGGATGCGTATCTATTTCAATCTTTCTCCCTCGCCACCTTTTCCTAAAATGGTAATTCTAGCATGTTAACACCAGCCTGACGAATTGATAATTTCGATATTAAACCGGGAATCGATATCGGAAATCTATAGCCGGAAATGATGATGACAGGTTGGCAGCCGACAAGAAGCTAATCTGCAGCAGACAGGCAAAATCATTTGGCAGGGTGGGACTACAAAAGACGAAAGGCGAAAAGTTGCGCACTGTCCTTTCTATTTAAATGTTTTTTTATTAAGATCTGTCGTCATAAATCTTATGTGTCTACCATTTAAACAATTCATCCGACAAAGCTCCCATGATTTATGACGTATTAGTTTCCAACCCTTTTTCAACAGCAAGTTCCCTATTGATTCTCTTTTCAATTGTAAGCCTTTGGATAAAACAGGATGTTAGAATTTGGGGAATACTGGCAGTAGTTGCAATCGGTCTTGCCGTATTCTCCAATAGGATGGGCGTGGTTGGGATTCTCGCTGTTTTGACCCTAGGGCTTGTTTATCTCTTGTTCGAAAATTCGGAATCATTTTTTATCCGCATGATTGCCTGCGGATTGATAATTGTACTATCCGTTTCCCTGGCAATTCATATTGTACCGGGATTCAACAATTGGAAAATGTTTGAAAGTGTCACCCTGGGCAAAACCGGCAAGGCATTCGATATGTTTTTCAATCAGGACAAGGCTTTTGTCGGGCTAATCATTTTAGGGTTTGGTTTTCCGCTGGTAAAGAAAAAAGAAGAATGGTTTTCAGTGTTTCGGACCACTATTCAAGTTCTTATGATTGCTCTGCTCGTCATTTCCCCGTTAAGTTATTTATTTGGATATACAACATGGGATGTAAAATTCACTGAACTGTTCTTTATTTGGGGGATTGGCAATCTTCTGGTTACTTGTGTGGGAGAGGAAGCTTTTTTTAGAGCATTTCTCCAGAGAAATCTGTCCGCCAGGCTACAAAGGTATACCTATGGCAATGTGATTAGCATTGCAGTCATATCAGTCCTTTTTGGAGTGGCACATTTTGCAGGGGGGATACAATACATTGTGCTCGCCACGCTGGCGGGAATTGCTTACGGAGTTTCATATCATATCACTCAAAAAATTGAGGCTGCAATTTTATGCCACTTTGGGGTGAATGCTTTTCGTTTTATTTTTCTTAGTTTCCCGAGCTTAGGATAAGAAGCGTGCCTGGCAGAAACCTCCCTTTAACTGCACAGCAAAAAGGTTTGCGCTTTTGCATAAAACAGAATTCGTTTTGAAGAGTTTTGGCTTTGTCTCTTTTTTGTGTGTATTTAAGATTGGATATCCACTGCTTCTCCCATTTTTTCAATCAGCAAATCTACCTCAATAGGTTTGGAAATATAGTCATTAAAACCAGCTTCAAGAAAGCTTTCTTTGTCTCCTTTCATTGCAAATGCCGATATTGCAATTAAGGGAATGGTTGCATTTATCTTCTTCACTTGCTGCATGGTTTCCACTCCGTCCATATTGGGAAGTTGAATATCCATTAAGATCAAATGGTAGTCTAATTTTCTGATCATCTCCAAGCATTCTTCTCCGGAAAAAGCAAAATCCACATGACAGCCAATGGGAATCAAAGCGGCTTCTATAAGCTCCTGATTTGACGTGTTATCTTCGGTCACCAAAATTCTTTTCCCTTTGAGTTTCTCATAACTACCCATCATATCAGGTAATACCACATCTCTCTCAGAGCCGGTATTGCCGGCATTTGATCGAGGAAGACATACAGTAAAGCTACTGCCTTTGTTAATCTTACTGGACACCGATATCTTTCCACCGTGGGTTTCAACAAGTTTTTTTGAAATGGCGAGGCCAAGTCCGGTTCCGCGATCTTTCCCGGCGAGTTTCATTCCAACCTGCTCAAACGGTTCGAATATTTTTTCAAACGCATCGTCAGGAATTCCGACTCCTTCATCCCAAACCGAGACATAAAAGTTTTCCGAATCGGAGGATGCGCTGATTCCAATTTGCTTTCCAGGTTCAGTAAACTTGGTTGCATTATTTAAAAGATTGAAAAAAACCTGCTTAATCTGCGTTTCATCTGCTTCAAGAAAACCCAAATCTTTAGGAATCTGATCAACAATTTCGATGTTTTTTATATAGGCTGATTCGCGAACCACATCAAAACAGGATTTTAACATCAGAGCAAAATCAAAGGTAGACATTTGGGTTCTAAGTTTCCCGGCTTCGATTTTGGACAGGTCCAGGATGTTGTCAATCATTTCTCGGAGATGATCACCACTAGTGCGGATACTGCTTAAGAAGTGATTCTGCCTGTCTGTGAGTGTTTCTGACAGTTGCTTTTTTAAAATTTGTCCAAATCCGATGATGGCATTTAAGGGGGTTCTCATTTCGTGGCTCATATTAGCCAAAAAGATCGATTTGGCCTGGTTCGCCAGATCTGCATCTTCCTTTGCCTTTTTTAATTCGCTTGTACGTTCTTCTACCTTTTGTTCCAGCCGATTTCTGTGGTTGATCAGTTCTTGTTCGAGTTTTTTCCTTTCTGTAATATCTTTTACAAATCCGATCAGTTGGGTCATAGCCCCCTGTCCATCAAAAATGTATTGCCCCCTGTCCTCAACATAAATGTATTCGCCGTCTTTTCTTTTAATCCGATACTCGATGTTTGCCTTATGTTTAGACAATTTAAGCTGTTCTATTTTCTTGTCAAAATCAGCGAGATCATCAGGGTGAATAAGCTCTCTCCACCGATCCAGACCTCCATGCAGATCTTTTGAGCTATAACCGATTATGGCCTCTAAGTCTCCGCCGTATGTAACATCGTTATTTTTTGAATTCCAGTCATACAATAACTGGTCACTGCTTAGCACGGCAGCCTCATACCTGTTTTTCCATTCAATGATATCTTTTTCCTTTTGTTTAACATCAGATATATCTGAAATAATGGCAATAAATAACCTTTGCTCATCAATCAGGGTTTCCTCAATATACAGGGTTATTGGAAACTGCTCTCCGTTTTTCTTAACGGCATATTCCTCTCGCTTGGTTCCAAGCATCTGCTCTGAATCGGCATGTCGATGGTGATTTTCAATCGCTTGATTGTGGATTTGTTTGAAGGGGGCGGGGATAATTTGACTTATATTCTGACCGAGTATTTCAAAATCAGAATATTCAAACATCCACTCAAAAGCCGGATTTACGGATACAATATTCCCCAAATGATCAGTGATGACGTGCCCGTTGGGAGCTAAATTTGAGATGGAACGGAAAGAAGCCATCTGTTTGTTTAATTCTCTATTGGTTTCTTCCAAGTCACCCGCCATTTGATTAAAGACCTTGGCAATATAACCAATTTCTGTTGCGGAATATTGTTTGGCCCGGTGATCCAATTCACCTTCACCAACCAACCTCATATCTTTTATAATCAGATTCAAGGGGGCTAACATCTTGTAAACAAGATACATAGACACAACAAAAGTAAAAAACAAGGTAACGATGGTTATGCTGACACCCTCGGTAACGGACTCAAACCAAGGTGCAGAAATTGATTCCTCAGGAAAGCGTTCCATAAAAACCCAATAGTCCTTATCATTTTTTCCTTTATTAAAGAAGACTTTCTGCCAAACTCTAAATTCACCGATTTCTGCATCATAGTGAATTTTCGAGTCCATTTGTGTTAAGTTAACAGCCAATTCGGGCTCATCATGTAATAGATTTGCTTCTTTTTTTAGCTCATGGCCGAAAAGCAGGTTCTTATCCCAGTGATAAAGATAATTACCCAAACTATCGATGACCAAAAAGCTCTTTGATTTTTGCTTTACAATCGAGTCAAAAATAATGGTTGGATTCACGTTTAATACGAATACGCCTACCAATCGCTTTTTTGAATCATAAAGTCGTTTTCCCAGTCTGAGCATAGGCGTATAAGGCAGACTCAGCTTTCCGTGTTCCCTGTTCAGCGTAACGGGAAAAGCATGTATACTATTGTCGCTTTCTGCTAAAAAGAACTTAAAATAATCCCGTCCCAGTTTATTTTGCAGATCCTTTGGTTCGGCCTGCTCAAAACCCGCAGGAGTGCGATTAATACGCAGGATTTCATTTCCTGCAACATGAATCAGCCTTATCTGCAGAAAACTTTCATTTTTCTTTATTAACCTGGTTAAATCCGTGCTCAAAGTATTGTGTAGCTCACTTTGAAAAAATCGGGGATCAATCGTTTTTGATGCAAAAGCTTGCTCCCACTCAGGATATTGACCCAGGTGTTCTTCGATCCGGATCGATTCGCTGGACACCTCATTTTTAATCCAAGTCAAAAGAACCTGACCTCTCTCAACTTCAATTTCAACTTTTTCCCGAATATCTTCCAGGCTAGCTGTCCTTAAATCGTCAATAATTCGGTTACTGAAATAGGAAATAATTATGGAAACCGGAATTCCCACAATCAAAAAAATCAATATGGTTATTCTAAAACTCAGTCGGTTGAATGTAGAAACCATGGCAGTGCCTTGCTTTATTGTTTATCTATGACCTCACTGATCCTTATTTTAAGTACCATCTCCGATTTAAGGCGTAGTTTAACATAGTTTCGAGGTCCCAACAAAACAAAAATGTATAAAGTTGCCAATTGAAAAAAAAATCCAAAAAATTAGACTTAACTCTTTAAAATAATAGCTTATTTTACTCAGGGTAGTGAACAAATACCTGCCTTGTAATTTTCGTTATTGATCATTACAGAATAGCTGTAGATCCAGGCAATGATATTGATAACATGAGGATTGGGTTAAACAGGATGGTTGGAAGCGTTTACATTGGAGGATCTGTGGGCTTGGGAGATGTGGGTTGTTGGGAGCAGCGTTGATATGCGGTCACCCGGGCTTTAAATGAAAATATTAAAATGAAAGGCTTATACATGTTTTTCCTTTTTTTCATTTAGCAATCCTCTTACCAGCGACATAAAATCATCGTTGATGTTGGGTATTACTCTAAAATCAACAGCACCGGCTTTGAGTGCAAATTTACGATAAATTTCATTATCGTATACAGAGATGACAATTGTTTTTTTATCCGGCCATCGATTTTCTATTCGTCGGGTGAATTCAATGCCGTCCATTCCAACCAGGAAAAGATCTGTAATAATGACTTGCGGATCACAAAAGTCATCCTGAATCATCCAAATCGCTTCTTCGGCATGATTGGCATGGCAAACCGAGCAATCCGGTAATTCCATGTAAATCCAATCCGCCAGGGATTTTGACAGCTCTTCGTGATTTTCAACAATCAGGATTTGATGTTTCGACATGTTTCACCTTCATTGGTCAACCACCGGGGCCCAGAATAATCACTTTGGTCCGGCCTTACTTTTTTCCATTTTGAATCGTTTCATAACCAGCGATAAGTCAGCAATGTATCCAAAAAGAGTTTATGGATACTCCGACTGTCGCTAATTTGAAGTGTTTTGTCTGTCAGGAGTGTTTGTTTTCTTTGAGGGGATAATTTGACTGGTATGATGATCAACAACTAAGCCTGGCTTCTCATATTGCTTTACAAGTGGCATCAAGTCATTACGAGACCATGAAGTCTTATTTTTTTATTTCATTACCTGAATAATCATCAAAATCCAAAAGCAAAGAAGAAAATTTAAAAAACAAATTTTATTTAACATATTATAATAATTAACTTTTTTTCTCAATCAGATTTGGTTTTGTCACACTTGAATATTCCTAATTATTACCTTTTTCGTGTTTTTTGTTTAAACTTATCCAATCGACCATCCATATTGTGAAAACTATTTACGGTTTGTTTTGCTCAGCATGAATACTCCTATCTATATTTTAAACCGACTGGGAACACTAGTGTCTTGGGTCACTGTTTTTACGGGGCTTTACCTGAGTAGCTTGTATAATTACCTGCTTTTTCACAGTATCGCCGAGCTGTTTGCGGTAGTCGTTGCATGTGGGATATTCATGATGAGTTTTAATTCTCGAAAGATAGCTGAGAATCCCTTTATCCTTTTTCTTGGAATTGCCTATTTGTCGGTTGGTATCATAGATACTGCGCATTTACTGGGTTACAAGGGCATGAATGTGTTTCCCGGTTATGATGCTAATCTCCCCACTCAGCTCTGGATTGCGGCTCGCTACCTGGAGAGCATTTCACTTCTTACGGCGCTGGTTATTATCAGGAAAAAATTCAATCATTCACTTATGATGGCGGGCTATGTTTTCATTGTTGTTTGCTTACTGGTTGTCATTTTCAAAGAGGCATTTCCCGATTGTTTTGTTGAAGGTGTCGGACTCACTCCGTTTAAAAGGATCAGCGAATATCTTATCTGCTGTATACTGGTTGTTGTATTGATTCTGTTACGTCGCAACAGTCACGAGTTTAGTCCGATTTTGTTGCGTTTGCTTACTGCGTCAATTTTATTAACGATCGCATCGGAACTTTGTTTCACCTTCTATCTGAGCGTTTACGGGCTATCAAATTTGATTGGTCATTATCTTAAAATTTGTTCTTATTACTGCATCTATAAAGCTTTTATTGAAACGGGATTTAGTAAACCGTATAATTTATTGTTCAAAAATCTAACCAATAGCGAAAAAAAATACCGCGATTCTACTGAATTTTATGAAAATATCTTAAACACGATTCCGAGCGGGGTTTGGGTAACAGGCAAGGATGATGTTATATCTTACGCCAATCAAAGTTTGGAAAAGGTCTATGGAGTGAAGGCAAACCAATTAAAAGGAATGCATGTGTTTCGCTCTTTTCCCGAGGAGACCGTCCGGCAGTTTGAGCCTTATTACCTGGTAGCCAGGTCATTGCAAAATCCTGTGCCATATCATGAAATACTTGTAACAACCCCTGCAGGACGAACAAGTTACCAATCAGGCACATTGATTCCAAGGAAAGTCGATAAAGATTACCACGGAATCATTTGCATTGTTGAAGATGTGACTATTCGCAAAATGGCTAATGAAAAGCTGAAAAAGAGTGAAAGACGTCTAAAAGAAGCGCAACAGGTAGCCAAAGTTGCCAATTGGGAACACGATTTTGAGACAGGTGAAGAGTTTTGGTCGGAAGAGCTATACAGACTTTTTGGTTATAGCTCCAAAGAGGTTTTACAATCGAAAGATCTATTCAAAAAACACATTTATACCGATGATTATAATACCGTCACAAATGAATTAAGCAAAAGCCTTCACAGTGGAGAGTCATTTGCAATTGATTGTCGATACATTCCGGAAAATGGGAGTATCAGGTATGCAAATATCATTTGTCATGTTGATTTGGATACTGACGGCAAGCCGAAACTAATGCATGGAACGTTTCAGGACATTACGGAACGTAAGTGGATTGAGTTGAGTATTCAAGAATCTGAAAGGCAGTTGTCGACGTTGATGAGCAACCTTCCGGGTACTGCTTATCGCTGCAAAAATAACTTGAACCGGACCATGCTGTTTATCAGCGATGGTTGTTTGAACCTGACCGAATATCAGGCAGATGAGCTTATCGAAGACAGGGATAAGTCCTATAACGATCTGATTCATCCGGATGACCGCAAGAGTGTCCGGGATACTGTCCGGGATTCCTTGTCAAAAAGACAAACGTTTGAGGTCGAATATCGCTTGGTAACTGCTAATGGCATTGTAAAACACGTTTGGGAGAAGGGAGTTGGGATTTATGACAAAAAGGGGAGCCTTTTGTTTCTGGAGGGCTTTATAAACGATATTTCAGAAAGAAAGAAGATGGAAACGGCCCTGGTTGCAAGCGAAACACAGATGAGAGCTTACCTGAACAATTCTCCCCAGATGATATATATGAAGGATCTCCATGGCCGTTACCTCATTTTCAATCGCGCATGTGAAAAAGTCTTCAATCTATCGGAAAGAGAGGTGTTGGGAAAAACAAACAGGGAGCTTTATGACAAAGAAACAACCGATCAATTCGATCTTAATGACGAAAAGGTTATCAAATCGCAGAAATTACAAATTGTAGATGAAGTTATTTTCCAGGAGGACGGTCCTCATATTTACCACTCAACCCAGTTCCCCGTTTATGACGATTCAGGCAGATTTATTGGCATTAGCGGCGTTTCTGTCGATATTACCAAACGCAAGGAGATAGAAGAGGATCTGCAGCACAGCCAGGACCAACTCCGCCGCTTAGCCGTCCGTATGGCAGAGGTGGAAGAAAGTGAGAAAAAAGTCTTGAGCCAGGTGCTTCACGATCAGGTAGGACAAAATCTGACTGTTATCAGTATTAACCTGACCATTCTAAAAAACTTGTTACCATCCAAAGTCTCTGACGGAATATACGAACGTCTGACCGATTCACAAAACCTAATCGAAGAAATCATCGGAGTCACTCGCGATGTGGTAGTTGAGCTTCGTCCGGGAATTCTTGACGACTATGGATTAATGGCTGCCTTGCGCTGGTTTGGTGGACTATTTGCCCGCCGGACCAATATTTCCGTTGATATTCACGGCGACGACTGTTCAACCAAAATCTTACCTTCAGCCGTAGAGATATCTCTGTTTCGTATTACCCAGGAGGCACTGACAAATATTGCCAAGCACGCAAAGGCTAATCATATATCGGTCACTTTGGAGAGAAAACCTGATAAAAAGATTATTCTGTCAATCGTGGATGACGGTATAGGTTTTAATCCCGGTTCTCCGTCTTTAGGTTTAGGGCTGGTCATGATGCGGGAAAGGGTATTGTCAACCGGTGGACACTGGATGATACAATCAGATCCGGGAGTAGGAACTAAAATTCAGATAGAAATTTAATACCTTTCAATGCATGTTAAAAAATATTTGTTAAAACATTTTTTAACATATTGTTTCCAAGCTAACTCCTTTACAGTAAAGAGATTACATCGAGTTATTCCTCCCGGATAAAGCTGTTCCATACTACTTGTCAAAATTTCCTGACAAAAAAAACAAACTCACCTGACAGACAATGTTCGGTTATTTTGTTATCCGTTGCTTGGTAAGTGTAGAGGTCTCAGCTTGTTTTTTGACTGGGAAACTTACCAAAAAGCAGTGTTACCTGTTAATCCAAACCTGATCGAATGCATTAAAATTTAATCCCAATTTGAATGAAAATACGTGTTTTATTGGCCGATGACCACACAGTCCTCCGTGAAGGGCTAAAATACATACTTGAAGCTCAACGAGATATAACTGTTATTGGTGAAGCAAGCGATGGACGAGAGGCCGTGGAAAGGGTCGTTACCTTGAAGCCGGATGTTGTTGTCATGGATATTTCGATGAAAGAATTAAACGGCATTGAAGCAACCGAAATACTGTCCCAAAGCTGTCCTTGTGCCAAAATTGTCATTCTGTCAATCCATGCCAAAGCTGAATATGTCAACAGGGCTTTGAGAAGCGGTGCCAGAGGATATGTATTAAAGGAATCTGCCAGCAAGGAAGTGATAGATGCAGTTCGCCAGGTGCAAACCGGAGGTCGTTATTTGAGCGATAAGATAATGGACGCTGTCGTCGAAGATTATATTGCAAGCGATTTAGGGACAATAAAGAAGTCACCGATTGAGTCTTTAAGTCTTAGAGAACGGCAAGTTCTGCAATTGGTTGTGGAAGGACATACCAGTATAAAAATCGCTGAAATTATAGGAATATCTGTGAAAACTGTGGAAACATACCGCAGTCGTATGATGCAAAAGCTTGGTGTTGGTGATGTGATTAGCCTGGTAAAATATGCCATCCGTCATGGTTTGACAACTATCGACTGATTTGCGGATGGGTTTTTGATTAGCAGTCTCACCAGGAGCGGTTTCTTCAATCTTTGTCAAAATTTCCCCACACACTTTATCAAAGCCTCATTACAGACAGGTCTTTTGTTATTCGTTATATTATGTAGTGTTTTAAAAGTAATCCTTATGCACGTTTTGTTTGCATCCTGTTGCCGGATTAGTTTTTTCCTGCATTTGTGTTATCGATTTGAATTAATCCTGCCTGGATTTCTTGACTATTTCACTGCTTGAAGAAATTAAAGAAGAGCAAAAATGTTAAACAAGAAATTACTGTTAGTCGAAGACGAAACTGTAACATCCATGTGCACAACGGAGATATTAAAAAAAAATGGTTTCAGGGTAGTGCCGGTTAACAGCGGAGAAAAGTCGGTTGCAGTGATCGATAAAGAACCCGATATCGACCTTATTCTCATGGACATCGATTTAGGGAAAGGAATAGATGGAACCGAAGCGGCTGTTAAAATTTTGGAAAAGCGCAACGTACCCATTGTTTTTTTAACCAATCATGGAGAAAAGGAGTTTGTTGACAAGGTAAAGGGTATCACTCGCTATGGATATGTGTTGAAAAATTCAGGGGAATTTGTTTTGACTGAAGCCATAAACATGGCGTTTGAACTTTATGAGGCCAATCAAAAAGTTTTGAGTGAAAAACAAAAACTGGCACAAAGTGAGGCGGAACTGTCTGCCATTTACGAACATATACCTGTGCTTATGCTGCTTTTGGATAAGGAACGTAAGATTCGTAAAACCAACGCCTTTGCTAAAAATTTTTTGGGGACTCAGGCTGAAATGATGATGGGTAAAAGAGTTGGTGAAGTGTTGAAATGCCTTAACCATTTGGACCATCCAAAAGGATGCGAAAACAGTGCTGCCTGCAGGGAGTGCCAGTTAAGGCGGATGGTAGCTGAGACCCTGCAACACGGTAAAAATTATTTTAAAGCACATACGACCCTGCCATTCTTAAACAAAGGAGAAGATAAACAAACAGCGTTTTTAGTTTCAACAACATTTATAAAACTGGGAATTGAGCCATTTGTAATGGTGGTGATTGAAGACTTCACAGACATAAAATCATTGGAAGTGGAATTAAAAATGAGCAAGGAACTCAATACCACATTGATGAAAAAGTTACATTCAGATCTTGAGGGCCCAATCGTGGATACTTAAGGTTTTTTTTGGGTTAAGCTGACCAGATTTCCGATTTAGAAATCAAATCATACAATGAACGTTTCTTCAATTCTTGGTTACCAGGTATCAAATTAAAGGGATGATGATGATTCTGGAACAAATAGTAGAATCAGCAATATCGGTTCTGTTTGGTGGTTCTCTGCAATCCATAGCTTTTGTTACATTCAGTCCTGAGAATGAAATTGCTTTTTTCAAAGAAACGTTACGCCTTGAGAGAATACGATTTGATTGTCTTTCTAACCGTGGAGACTTTGATAAATATTCCGAAAGTTGGGTAAATCTTAAAAAGTCTTTGAACAATCTAATTATTAAACGAGAATTTGAGCATGGTTCAGTGGATGTTATGAACATTGATTGGTCAATCGAATCCAATAACCCTGGTCTTGATTGGGAACCAAATGTCAAGGTTGATGCAGGTGAGGACTTTGAAACGACGTCTTTATCGATAGAAGAAGATGTTGTGGATAAATCTCCAAATTGCCTTGCCGACAAGCAAGGGCAGTGCTTTATGAGTTATAGTTTATGGGATGACAGTCTGATTCAATTTACTCATAACGGATCCCATTCTGCAACTGTGGCTGATTTTCAGGATGTAAAAAATGATATTGTGTACAGAGTCCCCTGCAAACTTACGTTGAATTATATATCGTTAAAAGTTGTTGATGACCTGGTCTGCGATTTTCTCTCATTCATCGTTCATCGGAAGACCTTTGAATTTGAATTATGTCAATTTTTGGAACGGCTCAGAATACCGTTTCAGAACTGCTATTTCTTCACAGGCAAAACGCGCTATTTAATCGTTTTTATCCCCAAAAGATCTATCATTTCACGCTCCGTGTTTAATTTGTTATCAAAAATTATTCCTGAAACGGCATTTGTTAATTTCAACGAATTGTTAATACATTACAGTTGGCAGCAAACAATAAACTTTACAACCACACAGAAAATCGATTGGTATTATCTAAAGAGTCTTTCCCAAGAGTATTAATTTTGCTTCAACCACATTTGTAGATATACCTTCCTACTGTAAGCCCTGCTAAGTTATACCAGCCCAACAGAATTCAAAGCTTGCCAAGTCTCGGCAAATACCCGGGATATGGTTGATCAAATGATCAGACGAGTGGAGAAAGCCTGCAAAGAAAAGTTCTGCAAACCTGACCTCACTGGCCGAAAGGCAGGGACAGGATTTTTTTTTTCGTGGAAAGAGACCGAGTTTATTCACAGACCTGAAAAAACAAGGCAGACTTAAAAGACAAGGTATATCACCGTTTCACGGCATGCGGAAAATACTTGTCAAGTGCCGTTTTTTTTAAAAAAAGCAGGGACTCGTAAATGGCAACTATTCTGGTATTGGATGATATTCTGGACGCAGGAAACATGGTCAAAAGATTGCTGGAGCAAAAAGATCACACCGTTCATGTGTTCACGGAAGAAGAAGAGGTCCTGGAATTTGCTCAAAAAAACAAGATCGATTTGGCAATCCTCGATATTCATTTAAAAAAAATGAATGGTGTAGAGGTGTTGGAAGAGCTGAGATCGATTTTACCTGACATGGGAGCTATCATGCTCACCGGTTACCCCACCCTGGAGACAGCCAGGGATGCTTATAAATTGGGAGCTGCAGAATATTGTGTCAAACCGATCGATATTGACGATTTGGAAGAGAAGGTGGAAAGAGTATTGGGAAAACAGTAACGAAAGCTTAAATCCGTTTTTTACTTCTCCAATCTTGCCAGGTAGTTAAAATAAGTCTGGATAAATCTTCCGGAAACCGTATTAGCCAGCGAGAAAGTCAAATCCTCATCCTGAACATGTTTTCCGGTGATAGCGTAAAATACCTTCCGCGACAAAGCATGAAGCTTTGAGCGTAACTTATCCCTGTTCTCCGGTGTTGGGTTGAAATCCCTTATCCTACAACTGATCGGGCGATATTCGTAAATCGTGCAACCGTTTTTATCACATAACGGACAAGGAAAAGCTGTTTCTTTTTGCGGACTTTTTGCTGCCTCATTCCGAGAGTCTTGCGCCAAAGATTTATCCAACGCCATTGCTTTGTGAATGATCTCTTTTCTCACCTCATTTTTCAGTACCTTGTTCATGCGATCCGTGAGGTATGCCGCTTCAATCAAAGTCAGTCTGAAGTCGCAGTACTGGCAACCGCTGCCGGAATGACGTTGTGGTGCCGCCAAACCTTCACAGCGATTGCAATCCTTACCATCCTGCTCCAGTTCCTGCAAAATGTTTTCGTACTCACCAAAATATTCGCTTAAATCAAGTTTTGGCTGGGGATGAAGAGTGGGTTGCCTGGATTTAAGCACTCCCGATTTTTTATTGTATTTTTTGAGGAGTTTCCATTGCGGATAACTGGTGGGATTGGCTCGCGTATGCTTAAGCTCCTTTTGCGCTCTTTTCAACCCCAATCCCCTGCGTAAAAGATAAGAGGTCACAAAGGTGCCTGTTCTCCCGATACCGTGCCGACAGTGCACCAGGATTTTCTTTCCCAAATGAATGGCTTCATCCATCCAGGCCAGGGCCATTTCCAGGTCTTCCAGGTCGGGAGCACTTTCATCCGGAATTGGCAGATAATAAACCTCAAATCCGCTTTTTTCTTCCAGTTCGTGCAGATCGCAGTACTCGCCGCAGAGATTAACAATGGCATCGATCCCCTGCTGCCTGATAGAATCCAAATCCGCATAAGACATGGGAGCATAGCCGGTAGCCAGGTTTTCTGTCAGCCAGTTTAATTGATAGTTAGACATCGTTCGCTGCTCTTAGATCATTACCAATTCACTTTTGATATCAACTGCCGGGAGATGCCGGGTTCAGTTGGATGCTTGGTTCGCACCGTCTGCCGGAGAGAAATCGTATCGACCTTGAAAAAACTCTTCAACAGCACGATCAGCCATGTTTTTATCCTTCAGATACATGTCCATCAAACGTGTTGCTCCCAGCAACCGTCCGATCATGTCCAGTATGTGAGACAAGGTTTCCGCTTCGACTTCTTTCAGCCGGGCATCCACCAATTCGCCCCTGACATCCACCTTAAATCCCAGTTTTTGTAGAACGGAATCCAGAAATCGGGTTCGCAACAACTTGCCTTCCTCTACACCCCCTCCACCCGTAAAACGAAACGTTACATGATTTTTTTCCGCTTGCCGGGTAGCGAGACAGTCAACAATCACGAAATGGTAACCGAAGCGCAGGTTCAAATTGAGGTAATCATCAGAAATCATGGCATAGCTGGCCAGATGACCGGAGTTTTTGCTGATCATGCCACCGGCCATCACAATATTGTCATACTCTTCCCAGTTAAAATGGCTGAAACCGGACCAGAGAATATCGGGATGATGGAGCCCGTTTAATAAATGCTTTAACGGAAAGCATCGTATCTGCTCCAGTCCCACTTGCCTGTTTTGCTCCTGTTCATGGCTAAGCCCCTTGCCTAAATCCAGGAGGTAAAAGCGAATCGGAATCTTCGTTTCCAAAAGTCTGCTGCTTCTTATCCGGGGCGATCGCTTATCCCCAATGTTAAACATTTCCCGCAACGCCATTTCATGTGAGTAACGGATGATATCGTGCAGAGATCGGCATCCTTCCGGCCGAAACGTAGCAGAATCGGGATCGACCAATTGAAGGGGAGAGATAAAACTGATAATGAATTTCAACCGCCGTTTAAAAGGATTATCCGCCAGAAGAGCACTTTTAGGACTTTGGTGCCGGGAGTATTCCGAAATCGATCCTGCGAAAACCATTTTTCGATCTGCATGAACAGTGATGTCCATGCCATTATCAAGAATTTCTGTTGCCTTTGGAGAGTTCACCAAAACCGGAATCCCGAATTCACGGGCAACAGAAGCAAAATGTCCCGCTTTGCTGCCCTGGTCAGTGACCACTCCCGACAGTTTATCCATCACCGCTACGTAGTGGGCCTGGGGATTTTTTGCTACTAAAATGGAATGGGCAGGTAAGGATTCCAAATCGGAATCTTGATTGATTTTGAAAACCTTTCCGGTAGCACATCCGGAGGAAGCCGTTTCTCCTTCATCGAGCAGAATTTGGTTGGGAATCTTCTGATACTCGCAACTCAACTTAAGCGCGCCTTGTTTTTCCGTGGACAAAGGTCTTGACTGCAGCAGATACAACTGACCGTGTTGGTCTTTGCACCATTCAATATCCTGCGGACCGCCAAAAAACCGTTCCAGTTTCACTGCCCACTTGGTTAAAACCCTTGTCGACTCATCATCCAGGGAACAACAATGCTTTTGCCCTGCGGGGATAGAAATGGTTTCCAGGTTATGCGAAGCAGACAAAACCATTTTTTCGGTTATATTCCCGTTTGTTTTGCATTCAATCTGATGGTTATTTTCTTTGCTGACTTTAATAATATCGGGAGTCGAGCCACCGTTAACCAGCATTTCTCCCAATCCCGGTATGGAATGTATAAGGATCGATGATGCATCCCCGCTTTCGGGTTCCCTGGTATAAACAACACCGCTGGCCTCGGCAGGAATCATTTTCAAAATTTGAACCGCCATTGGTGTTTCCACATCGGTCAATCCATGGCAAATCCTGTAATAGAGAGCACCTGGAGAGTATTTACTGGCGATCACTTTTTTGTACGCCTGGAAAATATCTTCCTCGCCAACATTCAGAACGCTCCGGTATTGACCGGCAAAGGAGATTTTTGAATCTTCCCCCACCGCACTGCTTCGCACGGCAAATCGGATGTTTTCCCCGAAAGAGCTTTGCAGGTTGCCAAAGGCGTCTTGAATTGCGATTCCAACTTCTTCCGGAATTTCGGCGTCCTGTATTAACTGCGAAATGACATTGAACGCATTTTTTAATGATTTTAGAGATTTAAGATCAAGATCCGCCAAAATCAAGTTAATCGGTTTTCGCAAATTGTTCACTTCAAAAAACCGATGGTAAGCACGGGTTGTTACGACGAATCCTTCCGGAATCGGTAAGCCCAAAGCTGTTTTCACAGTTGACAGGTTATAGGCCTTGCCACCGGCCAGCTCCCCGTTTTCGGCAGTAATGCTTTCCGCCAGCAAAACATAGGGAGGATTACAATTGACGGCCGGTGTTGCGAGCATGAGTCGAATGTAATCGTCAAATTTCTTGAAATAGTCGGCCAGATTGCCGTAACGAACAGGGGACAGGGTTAGAAGATCAGCGATAACCTGGGAAACGCATGCGGACAACTGTAAATAAGTCTTCTCAACGGCTGCTGTATCAACCTGCAAACGGTTGTGATAAATCTCCTCCAATTGGGCGATCAGAAGATGAGCTTGTTTATCGTTTTCCAAAAGGGATTTGAAAGCCCGGTATTGTTTTTGTAGGTATGTACCGGGGAAAAACAACTGATTGAACCAATAGCTGACCAGTTTTCTAAAATGCATAGGAGCAAAAGCCTGTTTTTCTATTAGCAGTTTATACCAAGTAACTCAGCGGATTTAGCTTTGGCGCAGTCGGGACAAAGCCTTAAATGATCGTGCTGTACAAAGCCTGATTGTTCCAGTTTGCCTTGGATGTATCCCAGGTAATCCCTGGTCCCCAAAGGGATATCACAAGAGGCACAGGTTTCCATTTTTTTGCGGTTGAGTTCCGTACCGCACAACGATAGTACCCGCTCTCCCTGGTCATCCGTTATATCCATGGCCCCTGTAGGGCAGTTCTCCGCGCAGGCTCCACAAGCGATACATTTTTTCTTTGTGATCTCCAGATCTGTGCGGGTGACGTTTTCCGGATCAAGATAACCCAACTGCAAGGCTTCTACACCCATTTTGTTCGTGCAGATATCCACACAGGTACCACAGCGACTGCAGATATCGCAACGGAGGCATCGTAATGCTTCTTTTTGGGCCGTTGCTTCATCATATCCCAACTCCACCATATCAAAAGTGTTTTTCCGTCGAGGCATGTCCAGTAAGGGCATGACAGGCTTTTTCAATTGGGTTTTTTCTGCAGAGGAGACGGGAGCAAGCTCGATACGACTTTTGTGGATGAGACCAGATGCCGTGGTCTCTGCCATCGTATCGGAAAGATACCTGTCGATGGATTCTGCTGCCCGCCTGCCGCCTGCAATGGCTTCGATAACAGTCGCCGGTCCGGTAACTGCATCACCGGCAGCAAATACGCCCTGTACCGAAGATTCCCCTGTTTCGTCATTAACCCTGATGGTTCCCCAGGCGGTTAAGTCCAAATCTTCCATATGTGAAAGACATTGGTAATCAACTTTTTGTCCGATAGCTGCGATCATGGTATCAACATCGAGGCAGTGATTGCTGCCCTCGATGGGAACAGGAGATTTACGTTTACGCCCGGGTGTTTCTACCAATTCGGCTTTGACGCATTCCAAGGCTGATAACGATCCATCTTTACCCTGGACGCAAACAGGAATCGTCAGATAACAAAACTTGATACCTTCCTGTTCCGCATGTTCAATTTCCTCGTCGTCTGCCGGCATCTCCTCTCGTGAGCGACGATAAGCGATGGTCACATCCTCGCTGCCAAGCCTGAGCGCGGTTCTGGCCGCATCGATTGCCACATTCCCGCCGCCAATAACCACCACTTTGTTGCCCAGGGAGTGCTTGATCCCCAAGGCCGTGTCTTTTAAAAGCCGGATAGCGTCCATCACCCCGGAGTAGTCGCATTCCCCTTTGATACCCATATCCATAGCCTTGTGGGCACCAATTGCCAAAAAGATTGCCGCATAACCATCCGTTTTCAATTGTTCAAGATTAATGTCCCGGCCAAACGTTGTGTTGTAAACAAATTCCACACCCAATTGCTCCAGCATGGCAACTTCGCGTTTGATAACTTCCATAGGCAGCCGATAGCGGGGTATGCCGACGGTGATCATTCCTCCCGGTTCGGGCAGCGCCTCCAACACTTGAACCTGGTACCCGTTCAGGGCCAGGTAGTAGGCAGCGCTCAACCCGCCCGGACCGGCACCGACCACACATACTTTTTTGTTTTTGTCTGGCTGTTTCTCGGGATTTTTGTAAGAACCCTTAGCCATGACTTGTTCAGCCAGGAATCCTTTTAAGGACTTGATAGCGATCGGTGTATCCATATAACCACGGACACAGCTAAACTCACATGGTCGCGTGCAAACCAGTCCGCACACCCAGGGGAAGGGATTCGTCTCCCGAATAATGCTGATAGCCTCTTCATAACGACCCAGCGCAGTCAAAGCCACATAAGCCGGTACATCGATCCCTGCCGGACAGGCTGTCTGGCAGGGAGCCAGGAAATCCTCCCCTGTTTCCGATTCGGGAGGGAATGGTTTTTTAGGCTCAATTGTCTTCAGCTCGGCGTCAAACGTTGAGCGAACCGCAGTAAACGGTCGGTTGTCGGTACTTGTTTTTCTCATTGAAAGATTCAGGGTTAATCGATTCAAAAACTATTCGAAGGTAGCAACAGCTTCCGCGTGTCTCTCTTTTTTAAAATGGCCGGCATCTTCGGCAGCGCCAAAATGCAAACACTTGGTGATACATTTAGTGACACAGGCGGGTTTCAGGTCCTGGTCGACCCTATCCATGCAGAAATCGCACTTAACCACCTTACCGGTTTCACCGTTCCACTGGGGAGATCCCCAGGGGCATCCCTTGATACATGACTTGCAACCGACGCAAAGTGAATCCTCAACATAAACAATGCCGTCTTCAGGCCGTTTTACCATAGCTCCAGTTGGACATACGGCGACACACCAGGGTTTTTCGCAATGATAACAAGGGATAAATACATACGACATCCGAGGCAGGTTTCCAACCATCTTGGGACCCACCGGAATTAACCTGCTAAGGCGTGGTCCCACAGGAAGATTGTTTTTTGACTTGCAATGAACCTCACAACTATAGCAGCCAATGCAGCGCTTGCTATCTTGATCCAAACTGTATTTACTCATGGTTTAATCTCCAAATAATAATCTCTAAGATGCCTTTTTTACCTGAACCATAGCCTCAAGCAGTGCAATACCGCCTCCTGCCGGATCATAATGATAAAGCATTCCGGTCTCGAACCGATAATCGGAAAGCCCTTTGTTGTAGCCCCTGGTCTGCCAGGGTACTTTTCGACCAAATCCATGATCCATATACACAACTTCCGGATGGGTGAATTCGCTTACCCAGGCCTTGATTTTGCCGGAATGGGAACCATCTGCAGATATAACTTCTACGGTATCATTGTTTTTGATATTCAATTTTGCGGCTTCCTTGTCGTTGATCCAAAGATTGTTTTCCGACATGATTTCATTCAGATAGGGATTGTTCTGGGTAGTGCCATGAGTATGCACGGGACTTCTGCCAAAAGCTAAACGGAACATACCGTCTTTGGGTCTTATCGGGCTTTCATACGGTTTCAGGGAGGGAATTCCGCTCTCTTCAAACTTGCCGGAGATGATTTCGATTTTTCCCGATGGTGTTTTGAACTTCAAATCGTTCATCCGATCCCACCAGATCGGCTTGTCACAGAGGGTGACAAATCCTTTTTCTTTCAAATCGTCGATGCTGACGCCGGTATCTTCCAGTTGCCAGTTCCAGAATTCTTCGATGGAATCGAAATTGAGAAAATCCTTCATGCCCAGTCTCTCCGCCAGGGATTTAAAAATCCACCAATCGCTTTTGGTCTCAGCTTGCGGTTCGACGGCCTGTTCCCGAATCTTAAAAGATGGTTTCAACCCTTTACCAACAGCCAGGGTAGAGGATCTTTCCAGGTAGGTTGCTGCCGGCAGAATCACATCGGAATACCAGGCCGTTTCGCTGTAGTTGGTCTCAATGGCAACTACCAGATCCAACTTATCAAAAGCTTTTTTCTGTTCCTCGGGATCGGGAAGGGAAAGCAGCGGATTGTGCCTGTAAATAATGTATCCTTTAACGGGATAGGGATCATCAGTCAGCAAGGCCTGGTAAAACAACTGCAGCAATCCCGGACCCGCATCAAAATGCTTGTATTTCCAGCCGCAACCATCCACCCGTTTTTCCTCCGGTTTGGGAATGGTATCCAGCAAGGTCTTTAACCCTTTGCGCCCGGCATCCTTGGGGCCTTTTTGAAAAAACAGGCCGCCGGGTGCTTCCAAACTCCCCATCAAGGCATTCAGAATATAAGCGGTACGGGAGCTGTAAAAGGAATCCAGGTAGCGTGCTGTCATCCATCCCGGGTGAAATATAACTGAAGGACTGTCCTCGGCTAATTCAAAAGCCAATCGTTTTAATTCTTCAGCCGGAATTTGGGTTTCCTTTTCCGCCCATTCCGGTGTGTAAGGTTGAACAAAAGCCTGAAGCTCGTCCAGCCCTTCAACCCACTTGCTGACAAACTCTTTATCATATAGTTTTTCCTGCAAAATAATGTGAATCAGCCCCAGGTTAAAGGCGTAGTCCGTTCCCGGTCTGACTTGCAGAAAACGGGTAGCCTTCATAGCCGTACCGGAAGCCCTGACATCCAGATAAGTGATCTTCCCGCCACGATCCAACATTTCCATGATAGTGCCAGCGTTTTTGACACGTAGCGACTCGAATACGTTTCTCCCGTATAAAACCAGGTGTTTGCACTGCTTGTAGTCGTAGTTAAAGGTTTTTCGACCTGATCCGAACAGGGAGAGAGCAGCGTGCTGGGTGTTTCTGGCACAGGTGCAATCATGGTTGATATAGTTGGGTGAGCCTAAAGCCCTTAAAAAGCTTCGCTGAATATCCCTGAACGGACCACCCCTGTCGCTCAAGGCAATGGCACGGGGTCCGTGTTTTTTGATGATGGTATTCATTTTTCCGGCTATGTAATCAAGGGCTTCATCCCAACTGACCTCTCTCCAGTTGCCTTCTCCACGCTTGCCCTCACGCAACAGGGGGCGCCTGGGTCTCTCATAATCATAAAGCATGGATATCCCTGCAGAACCTTTTGCACAAAGCCTACCGGCCATACCCGCATCGTTTGGATTTCCTTCGATCCAGTCAACCACGCCGTTTTTGACATTCACTTTAATAGGGCATCGAACAGTACACATGCTGCAGATACTGTATACACTTTTATTCATAGCTAATTTACCTCCTGATGGAAAAACAGGTCTTAAAAAATCGAATGTAACTAACGCCACAGGAACGTTTTGGATGAAAAGGTGTGATTAGAAATCATTTGGTCATGTAGGACGGGTAACTTACCACCCGTCGATTTATAGATGGGTAAGCAATAACATATTTACGAATTGATACCTTTTGCTTGTTGATAATGTTTTCACCTGTCCGCCAAGCAGTTGCATGCTTACCCATCCTACCCTGAACAATATCTGCCATTGAGCAATTGGAGGATGGGCAGCCTGTTAGCAACTTGAAATTGAAAAAAAGTTGCTGCTTAGCAGATGATCCTGACCTTTCAGCAAGTTCCATACCAGTGCAAATCTAAATCTCTGTATCTCCTCTTTTCACGGGAGATGACAGACATCTTGTTCGTTTTGAATCATCATTGTTTTCCCTTTTTTAAATAAGCACCCTGTTTCAAAGATCTGTAAAAACAAAAAGATAAATCAAAAAAAATCCGGCAGCAGAATCGAAGAACGTGAACCACAGCAACCAACACCAAGCCTTCACCACGATGAATTGAAAAAAACAAATAAGATCAACCGGTTTCATAGAAAAATAAGCTTTCTCACACCAGCACCTGATTCCTGAAAAACAACCGGACGCTATAAAAATATTGCGGTGCATTAAAAAACTTGCTCCTTATTAACCGGCAGAAATATCAGGAGAAAAATAAGTCGGATACAACAGCCTGCAATTATTTTATTGCAATTGTTCAGTGAAATTGAGCAAAGCGATAAAAATTAATGATGGGCCCGATTTTGGATCATTCATGACCGGCATCCTAAAAAAGTCAATAAACAAAGCCAGTTAACCTGTTTCGCAGGCCTCGTTTTTAGACAAAATTTTGCAATGGCATATCCGTTGCTGATAAGGCCTGCTTAACCAAACGATCAATAATTTTTGTGTTTGGAACTCAGGATATACCCGGGGATTCAGGCATACAGTAATTTTCGGAATTCCGGGGAAATTGAGATATTGTTAGTTAAAGTAGGGGTAGAGGCAGTTAGGCGTCTAACACGGCGCCTCTTCCTTCAATTCAATTATGGAGACAAACGTTATGCGTAACAAATTCATTCTGTCAGTCTTTCTGGCATTGACAGGTCTTTTTTTGATGTCGGTTTCAGTTGCAACGGCTGCAACGGAGATTACCAATACATCTCCGGAAGCCGGTGCCAAGTTTGAGATCAAAGGACAGGTAAATCCGGGGGAGGATTTATTTATTGTTGTTTCTTCTGCAGATCTTTTTAAGGCCTCGGATTCGAGCGGCTCCAAGGAAAAAGCCACTTTGCAGGAAAAGTTTGGTGATACGGAAATTCCACCTGTTTATTACATCATCACCAGTGCACCGGAAAAGCTGGCTACACCAAAGGTTGTGAGCAAGGGACGCTGGTTTCCTCCCTTTAAGTGGGATATGGAGGTGAACAAAATCAACGAGTGGAGTTCCATCCCTGATGATACCCGCGGCAAACTGGGTCCCATTGGCAATCAGAAGCAATGGGAATACTTGATCTATACCCATGAAGATAAATTCGGAATCAACACCGTGACCAAGGAACGACCTATTGGCGGCGGAAACGCCAGAATGATTATGAGCGGTGATAATTCAAAATCCTGGAATAAGGACGTGTCTCTGAGCCTTGACAAAACGACTGGTGAATTCGCCGCATCGTTTATGTTGGGAAAACGTATTCCGCCCGACACCGGTATGAATGTGTATGTTAATGGTGCTGAAGCGGGAAAAATTGTTGTTCAAAAACGCGGATTTTTCTTCAGAATCGGAGGAACCTATATGAATCCGCTGGTGGTTTTCCTGGGCGCTTTTTTTATCGGTATGATGTTTGTGATTGTGGGAGCAGCCGGTGGTTTGTTTACAGCTGCTTTCCAGATTACCATAGTCGGAACTAACGGTATGGTTGGTGTAAACGCTGCCAATGCGGTAAAACCGACTAATCTTTTCCTGACACTCTGTTCTCCGATTACCGGTGTTTATACCTACTTTAAGGAAGGTCGGTTGGCCTGGCCGGTAGCTTTGTTTTTCGTAGGCGGTATCTTGTTGGGTGCCTTTTGGATTGGCCCCACCTATTCAGCCAAGTATCTGCCGATGAAAGCCTACAAGTTCTATCTCGGCTTTTTCTGTCTGATCCTTTTTATCAAACTCTGGCTGGAATCTACCAAAGGCGCTATCGAAAAGAAGAAAGCGGTTAAAAAGATCGTTCAGAAATTCGACGCGGAAGTGAAACAGGCCAAAGAGGAAGGTCGGGCCGCTCAATTCGGCAAAGTGGAGATCTCCAAAGGCTGGTCATTGAACAAGATCGATTTCAAGTTTTGGGGAGAGAGTTTTAAAGCCAACCCGATTGCGCTGTTCCTGGGCGGGATCATTATCGGTTGTATCGCCTCCGCTTTTGGCGTGGGCGGCGGCTTTATGCTGGTACCCTTTATGACAACGATCATGGGCTATCCTATGTACCTGGCCGTTCCGATTTCCCTGGTAGGTACTTTCGGAACCTCAATTGGCGGAATCTCCCGCTACATTATGAACGGCTATCAGCCGGATTGGATCATGGCCGGATTGATTGCCGCCGGAGCTATTTTAGGTGGAAAGGTCGGACCGATGATTCAGAAAAAACTCCCTGAAATCTTTTTGAAAAGGGCGTTGGCTTTAATTCTGTTTATCGTTTTCCTCAATTACACCCAAGCATTGCCTTTCCTCAGATAGTTGACACCCCCCAATGCGCGGCGCCCAGCCCTTGTGCAATAGATATTAAGACATCAGGTGCCGTTCATTGGGTCAATTTTTAAAATCCCCTTTAACAGTTTGGTTAACGTGTCATCGGGGACTTTATATATGCCGGTTTATATGGATACTATTATTGAAGTTACAGACAGTCTGTTTGACGGAATCTATCATATTCTTATAGACCCTTTGCTGGCAGGTATTGCTTTTTTATTGAACCTGGTTTTTTCACCGTTGGCTTTTTTTCCACCGGTCATCCAGGTATGTTTCATTGCAGTTATCGCCGCCGCTGTTTCTATTCTGTTATCCCGACGCTTCCGTTCCAAAAGGGAAAAAGCCTTGCGAGAGGAGTTTCAAAAAAGACTGGCCTCACTCAAAACAACATCAGCTATTGCCGACAAACCTACAGAAAAAATCGTTCGACGAGGCATCAATCAACAGGCTGATAAAATCTACGAGAAGCTGATCCTGGATAAATTCAGCGAAATGGGTATCAGTTATTTCTTTCCTCTGTTCTTTTTCCTGATCTGGATCGAATACGATCTGCTTTCTCCCGAAAAGCTGGAACTCTTAACCGGATCATCCTTTATTCTGCTGACAGAATCAGGAACGCAGGTTTCCGCTGCTTACCTGTTTATTTGGTTTTTCAGCGGGTTGCTGCTCACCTTTTATCTTTTATGCGCCGGTTTGCGATTCATGGCAAATCGCGGTATTTTCAGGAAAAAGAACAAAACAAATAAAATGATCGCCTCGTGACTCATAAACATCATTAAGCTAAGCTGCAAAAGACCACATTGTAGAGGTGAACGTTCGATGAACCTTCCATTTGAGGAAAAGCAGTAATCATGGCCAATAGATTCAAAAGTTTGTTGCCAGCCTGTGTGGTTATCTTTCATTTGATATGGCTGCTGTTGCTTCCCTCCTTAGTATTTGCGACTCAAACCCACAAGGAACCGGAAGGACTCTTTGTGCATCAGGCCGCCCATATCTTTTTTATAATTTCCATGGGCATCTTCGCTTACAGGCTTAAAACCAGCGAATTAATCAAACAAAAAGGATGGCGTTATATCAGGATAGCCGCTTTGCTTTTAGTTGCCTGGAATCTGGATGCCTTCCTGGTTCATTTTCTGGATGAGCAGCTCTATGTGCTGCATATTGAAACGGTTGACAGGTTTCACATCAAGTTAACCACGATCGACGGTTACGGGTTCTTGGGGATTCTTTATTATATATTGAAACTCGATCATCTTTGGTGTGTGCCTGCCCTGGCTTTTCTCTTCCTGGGATTGAACAGACTCGCCAAAGAGATTGAGCTGCCCGACGAACAAAAGGAGCAGCTATGATTGTTAACTCCCTGCCCATCGTTCTGGTCGACCTTTTCGGTTCCATTGCCATGATCGTCCTTTCCCTCTTATCATTAAGTTTGGTCCATCGTATTAAGTCGAGAGACCCGAACGGAGTAATTTGGCGATATTTGCAGTGGGTTTGTATGTCGCTTACCTTGTTTGCGGTTTCCCGCTCGGCAGGTCATATCTTGAAACAATTCCTGGTATTTTCGGAACACGCCGATCTCTGGCAAAAAATCAGTCCCTTCAGCGGTGGATTCAACACCTTGATGTTTGTAGTAGTAGGATCAGTCACTTTGTTCTTTAATACGGTTTGGCGGATCTACCAGGAAATGGAAACGGACAAGGCCGCTTTGCAAACCGCTCACCTGGAGCTTGTCTATTTCAATCAACATTTGGAGGACCAGGTCAAATTGCGGACCTCGGAACTAAGCCGTTCCGAAAGCAAATACCGGCGAATCTTCGAAATTTCCAGGGATGTGATCATGGTTACTTCCATCAACGGGGAAATACTGGATTTAAATCCCGCCGGTTACAATGTTTTCAAGCTAACCCGAAATGCTTTGTTGCAAGGCGACATGAATATTCAATCGTTTTTTGCCGATCAAAAAGACTGGGACAAGTTAAGCGCCATCCTACAGGAAAAAGGATTTTTGTCGACCAGGGAAATGAGTCTGACCAGAACCGACGGGTCTTCCATGCTTTCGTTGATCAGTTGCAGCCTCAACGCAGAATCGGACGAGGCATCACCTACCATTCACTACCTGATCAAGGATATCGAACAGAGGCGACTGATTGACAAGCACATGATCCAGGCGGACAAACTGGCTTCCATTGGTGAGTTCTCTGCGGGCATCGCCCACGAAATCAACAATCCGCTGGGCATTATTCTCGGCTATACGCAACTGCTGTTGCGCAATGAAAAAAACGACTCGGGGAAAGCCGAAGATCTAAAAATCATTGAAAAGCATGTGCAAAATTGCAAATCAATTGTCTCGGATTTGCTCAACTTTGCCCGCAGTTCCAAAACATTGAAAAAAGAAGAGGACATCCATAAAATCATCGACGAAGTCGTGAATTTTGTGCAGCAACATACGGGAGGACGTGAGCAGATTCGATTCGTTAAATCCTATAACCGGGATACGCCTCACTTGAACGTAGACGGAAAGAAAATCAGGCAGGTGATTATGAACCTGGTTATGAACGCACGACATGCGATCAACACCCAGGGATCCATCTTTCTCTCCACCCAGTATAATCTCAGCGAGAAACAGGTAAAGGTAATTGTGAAGGACGAAGGTTACGGGATCGATCAGAAAAACCTGTCCCGTATATTTGATCCCTTCTTCACCACTAAACCTACCGGCGAAGGAACAGGCCTCGGTCTTTCGGTGAGTTATGGAATCGTCCGTGATCACGGCGGCAATATCTACGTAAACAGTACCGTCGGTAAAGGCAGTGAATTCACCGTTGTCCTGCCTGTCGACAACCCAGCTTAGCATTTGATATGAAACGATCCGTTTTAATCGTAGATGACGAGCAGGACTTGCTGCTCCTCTTAAAAAGAAGCCTGACCCCGGATCTGCGTTGCGAGATCGAAACAGCCTTATCCTGCGAAATCGCCCTGGAGATGTTGAGTAAAAAACGATTTGACCTGGTTTTGGCGGATATTAAAATGCCTAAAATGGACGGTATCGAGTTCCTGGAAAAAATTCGACCCGAGTATCCGGAACTGACGGTAGTAATGATGACCGGATACGGTCAGATCGATATTGCCGTGGAGGCCATTAAAAAGGGGGCCTACGATTTTATCACCAAACCGTTTGATCACGACGCCCTGGTGATGCGTTTGGAAAAAGCCTTGGAACGCAGCAGTCTCCTGGAAGAAAACTACAAACTGCGCAGGGAATGCGGGACCGGTAATGCGCTTAAACAATTGATCGGATCGAGCCAGAAAATGAAGACCGTGTTCGAAACCATTCATATGGTAGCCAAAACCGACATGACTGTCTTGATTACAGGTGAATCCGGCACCGGGAAAGATTTAACCGCAAAAGCCGTTCATTCGTTGAGTAACCGCCACCAGGGACCGTTTATTCCCGTCAACTGCCCTTCCGTGCCGGAAACCATCCTGGAAAGCGAATTGTTCGGATATAAAAAAGGGGCGTTTACCCATGCAGTCAAAAATTCCAAAGGTCTTTTTCAGGAAGCCAGGCAGGGCAGTATCTTTTTAGATGAAATCGGGGATATCAACACCTCGATCCAAACCAAGTTGCTGCGGGTTATGCAGGAAAAGGAGATAAAACCGCTGGGAGATTCCCGCCCGGTAAAGGTGGATGTTCGCATTATCGCTTCCACTAACCAGGATCTCAAAACGAAGATCAAAAACAAGGAATTCAGGGAAGATTTTTACTACAGGTTGAACGTGTTTCCCATTGTCTTGCCGCCGCTTCGCGAACGCAGGGAAGACATTCCTTTGCTGGCCAATCATCTGCTGGAAAAGCATTGTGACCAGATGAACAAACCCTTAAAAACCATCGCCCCGGATCTGATGGAAGCATTGGTCAACCAGCCGTGGGAAGGAAACGTCAGAGAGCTGGAAAATGTGGTGATACGGGGAATCCTGGTAGCCAAAAGCGACGAAATCGGCCTGGGTGATATTGCCAAAAACCTGGTTCCTGCAAACGATTCCCTTAACGATTCGGAATTTAAGGATCTGCCTTACAAGGAAGCCAAAGAACAGGTGCTAAAACATTTCAATCACTCATACATCGGAAGCCTGCTGGCCAACTGCCAGGGAAATGTGACCCACTCAGCCAAAGCCTGCGGCCTGGAACGCCAGGCACTCCAACAAATCATGAAACGCTACGGCATCTCGCCCGATGATTATCGAAACAGTTAGTTTTATTGATGGGCACGCAAGCTTTGCCCATCCTACATGCTCAAACATCAGTCAACAAGGTCTCACCCGTGGCATAGGTGAAAACACAAAGCTTGAACCCGGTTTGCATTGTTGTACGCCGTAGGATGGGCAAAGCCTGCGTGCCCATCATGGTTATAAACAAATTAAAAAACACCGCATCGTTAAATTCACGAGGTGATGTTATGGCTATCATTTAAGGATAGATCGATTTTGTGTTTTATTGATGGGCACGCAAGCTTTTCCCATCCTACATGCTAAATGCAACAAAATTGATGATGGAAGGGCACTTAACCTGCATTTTTTAATTGTGCGATTTGTTGATAATCGTTAATTTCTATAATTAAGTCTGCTCGACAATTCAGTATTCTTCAAATTCATTTGTCAGTCTAAATTGATTGCAGATTAGACAGTCAGCAAAGGACCTGATATGCGCATCCACCTTCCATTCAATCTCCAGAAGACAACTCAGGCGCTGAATTTTTTTGCTGTTCGATCAGGGAGGATGATCAACAAAATGAAAGCGATTAAGCTGTTGTATTTTGCCGATCGATATCATCTTAGAAAGTTTGGACGGTCAATTTCAAACGATGATTACTACGCAATGGAATATGGTCCGGTTCCTTCTAATGGAAAAGACATAGCTGAAAACTCTGATTTTCTTGGCAAGCATGAAAAGAGCTATGTTGAAAAATATCTAAAACGTAGCTCTAATTATGATTACAAATCCATTAAGCCAATTGACCGGGATGTTTTGTCAGAATCGGATATTGAAGCTTTGGAATTCGCCTGGGAAACTTTTAAAGAATTTGACCAATTTCAGCTCGCCGATATCACACATAAGTACCCGGAATGGCAAAAACACGAGAATCAGATTACTGATCGAAATTCTCGAATACAGATGGATTACGAGGATTTTTTTCAGGATCCTGGCAACGATGATTATTTCCAGATTGATGCAGCAACAAAGGAAGATTCTTTAGCTTCATTAAAAGAGTCATCAAGCATCGAGAAACTTTGGAAATAGCATATGGAGATACCTGACGATCTTTTGTTTGAGACATGCTACAAACAAGGATCAGTTTTCTACTTTGCCGATGAGGAACTCTCTTCGCAAGAGCCACATTTCTTTATTGTCCTCAATCACTCACCTGGAAGTCAGCAAGTTTTTATCCTCGCAGTATCCAGTCACCAGGTATTAAAATCTTATTTTCGCAGAGCCAATGCATCGATAGAAACATTGATTGAGGTAACTCCATCCGAATACGAAGGATTTAAAAAGGATTCTATAATCGACTGTAACCGAGTTTTTCAGAAGAGCGTTGCTGACATCAAAGAGAAGCACAAAAGTGGGAAACTAAAATCAAAACCGGCTTTCCCGGAAGAGCTTTTAAAAAAAGTGATTAACGGAGTAAGAAAGAGCAAATTAATTGAAAAGAATATCAAGGACCTGCTTTGACTCATTCCTGTGAAGGGGTTCGGGCCTGATAATGACATCTGACTTTCTAGTCTTATTGATGGGCACGCAAGCTTTGCCCATCCTACATGCTCAAACGTCATCAATGATTCAACCTCACTTCGGTTCCGCAAGCCAACGGTTATAGCCGCGCAATCGGGACGGCAAAACAACTGAGACTTGCAGGAAAATCCGGGTTATTGCCCGGAAAATCACTTCAACCTTTTATAAAAGGAGACATCATGGGAGATATCATTACTGTCGACCTCAGCATATCGTTGGAATCCGACCTTCCCAGTGATCCACCGAGCATGATCCCGGCGATCGAATACACCGATCACGAGTTGGGGGCTGAACAAATGCTGGAATTTTTTCCGGGAATCAAAAAAGATCAACTGCCGAAAAGCCTGGGATGGGCACTGGAAACACTCACCCTGACATCACACTCCGGCACCCACCTGGATGCCCCATATCATTATCACCCTACCATGGATAACGGTAAGCGAGCCTTAACCATCGATCAAATCCCCCTGGAATGGTGCTTTCAAGACGGTGTGGTATTGGATTTTAGCGCCAAAGCCGACGGTGAGCGCATCACGGCGGCAGATGTAAAATCAGAACTGGAGCGCATTGGTTACCGGATTAAACCCCTGGACATTGTCCTTATCCATGTAGGCGCGGATAAATTCTGGGGCAAACCGGAATACCTGGTGAAGGGAGCCGGAATGACGCGAGAATCAACACTCTACCTGATGGAGCAAGGTGTCAAGGTTGTTGGGATCGATGCCTGGTCCTGGGATCGGCCCTTACCGTTTATAGCAAAAGAATTTCAAACCAACGGAGATCCCTCCATCGTCTGGGAAGCTCATTTTGCCGGGATTGAAAAAGGATACTGCCACATGGAAAAAATGTGTAACCTGGATAAAATCCCAAAACCCTTTGGTTTCAAAGTGGCTTGCTTTCCGATTAAAATAAAAGCTGCCTCCGCGGGGTGGGTACGACCTGTCGCCATTGTTGAATCCCGATGATTCTTCTGCAGCCCGCAACTGGAGCAGGTCAAAAAGGATCATAAAGATAATGAATTTTTTTTTGATTATATTTCTTGACTGATCGATCAATCAAGTTTTAGATTTCTACTAGCGAAATAGAGAGAAGCTTTGTTTTCCGGCTGCTCTTGCTTACGCTTGAAATTATCCGGATCATTCTCTATTGCTTGTAAAATAGCGTTTGTTTGGAATGAAATCGTGATTATTTGTCTTAGTCAACAAGCGGAATTGATTTGACTGGTTGATCAGTCAAATTATCGCGAACAATAAAACAACAACCGATGGGGCGGAAAACAGGTGGCTTTCATTCGGTTTCATCTGATTGGAAAAAATTAAGACTATGGCAGCGATAAAAGCAAAAGATTCAATACTTGATGCTGCTGAGCGGCTCTTCGCCCAGCGTGGTTATTCCGGAACTTCCATGCGTATAATTGCCGAGGAAGCCGGAGTGGCCCAGGCGTTGATTCATTATCACTGCAAAACCAAGGAATACCTGTATGAGATGATTATTGAGCGACGCTCAAACATGATCAACAGAATCCGGCGTCAGGAGTTAAAACGCTGCTTTGATGAGGCAAAAGGAGGAATCCCTACTTTGGAGGATATTTTGCAGAGCTTTGTCAAACCTGCAATAGAAAGCGGTCGTTACAGCTGGGGTCGGGATTTCAGCCAGATCCTGGCCAAGCTTGCCGTCAGTGACGATGACAGGTCCCGCGATCTGGTTCGCAAGTATTACGATCCGATTGCACGGGAATATATAGATGCTTTCAAAAAAGTGATGCCTGATCTTTCGGACTCGGAAATTTACTGGGGATATTTGATGACAACCAGTACTGTTGTTTCGTCAATGGCAAGGACAGGGAGGATCAATCGTCTCTCTCAGGGTTTGCTGGATGACGGCGATAGCGAGCAGATGATTGTTCGGCTAATCCAATTCGCCGCAAATGGTCTGCGCGGCTTGTCCACTTCGTTCAAACAAGAAAAGACAAGCATCGTCTGAAGGGATGGAACCGACCGCAGGAGAAAAAACATGCCGGTATTGGCCGGAAAGTTAAGTCATCCGGCTACAACCATGGGATTATCCGGGGAATGATTCACCTGGTATTATTAATCAATTATCGTGTTGTTAGAATTTGCCGGGTTGCAGATGATCAAAAGCGATTATTGACCGGATTTTTATCTTGAATCAGTAAAAGAGGGATAACAATGAAAACACTACAACGGTTTATTTCAACGACAGTCATAGCCGCAATCGTGCTGGCTGCTTCCGCATCAATCACTGTGGCAAAGACGCACAAGATAACGGTTGTTGCCGGTCATCCCCCGATATTTCTCTGGGTGACCCTGACCCGCGATTTTTTCATTCCGGAGGTTGACAAGCGATTGCAGGCGGCCGGGGGAAAAGACAGGATCATCTGGAACCAGGCATACGGCGGAACGATTGCCAAGATCGGCGGTGTGTTGGAAGCTATTGAATCGGGTGTGGCCGATATGGGATTTGTGGGAACACTGTTTGAAGCGCCAAAGATGCCTTTGCACAATGTGACCTACATGACACCTTTCGGCGGTAACGATATATTTAAAGTGGTCGATACCGTTTCCGAGCTGCAAGCTAAGATTCCCGCCATTCGCAGTGAATGGGACAAAAACAACCAGGTTTTTCTTGGAGGAGCCGGATTGGATTCTTACGGTATTTTGACCAATTTCCCGGCAAAAACGGTTGATGATCTGAAGGGACACAAGATCGCGGCACCCGGTCCTTCTGCAAACTGGATCAAAGGCACGGGAGCGGTCGCAGTCGCCGGGAACCTGACAACATATTATAATTCCATCAAAACAGGAGTTTACGATGGAACGTTGACATTTATGACCGCAGCCTCGGCGCTAAAACTCCATGAGGTGGCACCGAACATTCTGATTGTGAATTTCGGAGCCCAGTTTGCGGGTGGCTTGACCATCAATAAGGATATTTTCGAAAGCTTCTCCCCGGAAACCCAGAAGATTTTCAGAGAGGTCGGTAAAGAATGGGAAATCAGGCTGGCAAAAGCGCAAACCGATAGACTGAACAACTCATTGTCTTTGATGAAGAAAAACGGTGCAACAATAACCTATCTTTCCCAAAGTGAACGGCAAAGATGGGCGGAAATGCTGCCAAATGTTCCCATGGACTGGGCCAAGACCATGGAAAAAAAGAGACTGCCCGGAACCAAAACGGTAAAGGCATATCTGGATGGACTAAGGGCACGCGGAGTTGAACTACCCCGAAACTGGGATCAATAAGTTCGAAACGTCTGTTTCAATTTTTCGGAGCCAACACTTTTACCAATCTTCGTCAACCATTGCCCGAAACAGAAAAGATGCCGAAAAACAAACTCTTTGGTTTTGATATCATCACGTCAACGATGAATAGTATCGGGACGGCCTGGGTTTTTATCCTGCTGGTGATTATCAACCTGGATATATTCAGTCGTTTTCTATTTAACAGTCCGATTCGCGGTGTTCCCGAAATCGTATCGCTCTCGATCGTGGCGTTGGTGTTTATGCAGATCGCGCATACCCTCAAGGTGGGTCGTCTGACACGGTCTGAAACACTGTTGAACCTGTTGAAACAAAAATTTCCGCGAATCGCATCCATCCTGCAGGGAATCTTTCATCTTGTCGGAGCCGGCCTGTTCGCAATTATTCTGCAAGGTAGTTATCCCATGTTTGTCAAGGCCTGGACCATAGATGAATACGTCGGGGCTGAGGGTGATTTCATGGCCCCTGTCTGGCCGGTTAAGCTGATCATTCTGATAGGAAGTGCCGCTGCCATCATTCAGTTTCTGCTGTTAGCCCTTCGTGACTTCAAGCAACTAACAACTCCCGCCGCTGCTGGTATCAAAAATGAAGGAGGAAACAGCTAATGGATGTGTTGTTTACGGATTTTCAAATCGGAATTTTTTCCATTTTTTCCATCCTGATTTTAATCTATAGCGGAATGCACGTCGCTATCGCCTTGACATTGACGTCATTTGTCGGTGTCTGGTTGATACGAGGAAACTGGACCATTGCCACCAAGCTTTTGTCACTGGCTGCGGCGGATAGTATCTCCAAGTATATATTCGGGGTGGTTCCTCTTTTCGTTTTGATGGGGCTTTTGGTTTCCGTCTCCGACATCGGAAAAGATATGTTCGATGTGGCCAACCGGGCATTTAAGCGCATTCGTGGTGGACTGGGCGTTGCCACGGTGGCTGCTAACGCCGTGTTTGCAGCAGTAACCGGAATTTCCATCGCATCGGCCGCGGTCTTTACCAAGGTTGCCGTGCCCGAGATGATCCGGCTGGGGTACAAGCCGCGTTTCTCGGTTGGGGTCGTCACCGGCTCATCCGTGTTGGGAATGCTGATCCCTCCCAGTTTGCTGCTGATCCTGTTTGGAGTTTTAACCGAAACCTCCATCGGGGATCTGTTTACGGCAGGCATTCTACCCGGTTTGCTGTTATCAGGCTGTTTCATCGTTTACATTGTGTTTGTCGCCTATCGATTCCCAAAGACCGTGCTGGAAGATGATACCCGTTTTGAGGAAAATGCCGAAGAGAAAATGGGGGTCATCAAGGCACTGTGGAAATTGACTCCCATCACCGCACTGATTTTTCTGGTACTGGGAGGAATCTACGCGGGTTGGTTTACACCGACCGAATCAGGCGCGGTCGGGGCTTTGGGGGCTTTGCTGATTGCCCTCGGCAAACGACGCCTGAGCCGATCAAAACTCTGGCAGGTTCTAACCGAAACCGGCCATGTAACCGTATCCGTATTGTTTTTGATTATTGCGGCCAACATGTATGGACGCATGTTGGCTCTCTCCGGTGTCACCCAGTTTTTAGGGTCCTGGATAGGGGATTCGGGATTGGGGATGTACCCGCTCATTGCCATTTACATCATTGTGGTTCTGCTGATGGGAACCATTCTGGACTCCAGCTCGATCCTGATGATTATCGTGCCACTGGTTTACCCGGTTATGATCGCTATGAACTTCGACCTGGTCTGGTTTGGCATCGTCACCGTGATTGCGGTTGAGGTAGGATTGATCACACCACCCCTGGGAATCGCAGCTTATGTTGTTAAATCAACCCTGGACGACCAACGCATAGGATTGAATGATGTTTTCCGGGGAGCCTTTCCCTTTGTCTGTATTATGGTGGTGGTGTTAGTTTTAATTGTTATGTTTCCCCAAATCAGTCTTGTGTTGATTTAGTCCGGCTTTTTCTTATGTCGAAAATCGGGGATAGGCCTGTTTAGTATCAAAATCAGGAATTGGAGACAGCATGGCTGTGAATCCTTTGGACGGATTTAAGGTCGATAAGGAAGAAATAAGATATATCGGCAAAAACCTGCAACGTCCGGAGTGCATTCTTGCCGAACCGGATGGAACACTCTGGTCGGCGGATGCCAGGGGTGGTGTTGTTCGTATTGCTGCGGACGGCACACAGGACATTATCACCCAGTCCTATCAAAACACATTTCAAACCACCACCGATGCCGCCGCGCGTTTTACCGAAGGAACCTTACCCAACGGATTGGCGTTTGCAGCCAACGGGGATATCTTGATCTCGAATTTCGGCACCGATTGTCTGGAAATTATGAACCGGGAAGGAGAAACCCGCATTTTGGTCGACTCCATCGACGGTGAACCGATCGGTAAGGTCAATTTTGTGTTACGGGATTCAAAAGATCGAATCTGGCTTACTGTTTCCACAAAAATCAAAAACTGGATGAATGCCATCAGTCCGAACATCATAGACGGATACGTTGCCTTGGTGGATGAGAAGGGAATTCGCATTGTTGCCGACGGATTTCATTTTACCAACGAAATCCGGTTTGATGAGAAAGAGGAGTGGCTCTACGTGGTGGAAACCTGCGGCAAAAGAATTAGTCGACTCAAAGCCAGGCCGGATGGATCTCTTTCTCATCGCGAAATTTATGGCCCTGTTGATACCGGGGCCTTTATCGATGGGATTGCCTTTGATCAGTTTGGAAACCTCTGGGGAACTCATGTCATGACAGATCGAATTTTTGCCATCACGCCTGAAGGCGATTTACGTATCCTGCTGGATGATAGTGATCCGGAAGCTGAAGCCGCTTTGATGAAAGCTTTTCAAGAAGATAAGGCAACGCCGGATCTGATGCTGGCTTGCGGAGGCGATATCGCTCCCTGGTTCGCCAGTGTTACTTTTGGTGGTCAAGATCTCAAAACAGTCTATATTGGCAGCTTAAGAGGAGATCGCATCCCTTATTTTCGATCCCCCGTTGCCGGACTTCCCATGGTCCATTGGTTAAACCCCGTAGGGATGGCACAGAAGTAGCCAGCGGTTTTAACCGCTGGTATTTTATCCCTGGTGCTTAATGAGTCCTGTAGGAACGACACGAATCAATGTCCCGCCCCTACGGCAATGTCATTTAGTCAAGCAATCGGAGCCGAAATAGGGGACATGTACTTACCTGGAAAAAGACTTGATTGTAGGTTAATACTAATTACGTGTCCCCTGATTTCGGCGGACAATGAGCAGAAAAATGTGCTCCATCAGAGAGCTAGATATTGTTTCCCATAACTTTTCACATTCAAGAACACAATTATATTTCGAACCCACGAAAACAGGAGTACAGCGATGACTGATTTATCCGGCAAAACCATTATCACGGTTGCTCCAACCGGGGCCTGGCCTTCAAAAAAAGACAATCCGGCAATTCCCTTGACGCCTCAAGAGATTGCAGACGATGTCTATGATTGTTGGCAGGGCGGTGCAGCAGTTGCACATCTTCACATGAGGGACGACCAGGGGATCGGGACCATGGATGAAGAAAAGTTCAGGGAAACGGTGGAATTGATTCGGGAAAGATGCGACATCGTCTTGAACCTGACCACTTCCGGTGAACTCAACGCTTCGGATGAAAAACGCATGGCCCATTTGAAAGCCTTAAAACCCGAACTGGGTTCTTATGATGCCGGTTCCATGAACTGGGCTCATACAGCCGTTTTCCTGAACCCACCCGATTTTCTTGAGAAATTAGGTCAAACCATGATTGACAGCGGCGTCAAGCCTGAGATTGAGATATTTGACCCGGGAATGATGTATAATTCTTTCTATTACATAAAAAAGGGGATTATTAAGGAACCCGCCCACTACCAGTTTGTTTTGGGAGCCCCGGGCGGAATAGGTGCTACAATCGAAAACCTGGTTTTTTTGAAAGGACTGCTTCCCGAAAATTCGACCTGGTCTGCTTTTGGAATCGGCAAAAGTGCAACACCCATCATGTTGACGACCATAGCCCTGAACGGTCATCTTCGTGTGGGAATGGAGGACAATGTTTACTATTCAAAAGGCGTATTGGCGGATTCAAATCGCCAGTTTGTGGAAAAAGCGGTCCGCCTGGTCAGAGAGGCAGACAAAGAACCGGCCACACCTGATGAAGCCAGAAAAATCCTCGGGCTCACCTGATAAGATCTCAATATCTCCTCTTCCATCTCTCGCGCATTTTCTTTCATCGAGAGATGGATCGTTATCTCTTTACCTTATCTTTCAAACAGTCTTTCGGAGTTTCTATATCGAAATATCTTGCAATTTTTCTCACTGAATCTACGCAGCAATCATCCGCTTCTCGCAGGTTGGTTATGGTTGTTTCATCGACACCGCAATGGAGCCCGATTTCAGCAGCAGTTTCCGGGGACTCATCAATTCGCTTTATAATTTCCACAGTAATTGGGCAAATGGAGCATTGCCCGTAGTATTGGCGGAAAAAAGACTCATTGCCCAGTTTTAAATCCAGATAATCCTTAAAACGTTCCATTGGCCAATGCACTTAATTGATTTTGGGAAATGTTTGCCAGCAGTCTTTCCCGGTATTTAACGGTTTGGGATATTAATTTTTCAGGAACTCGATCCGTATTCTTCCAGAATGCCTGGTATAAAACGATGTATTGCCTGAAACAAAAGAAATAGAGAATTCTCGCCTGACTACCGGAAAGTTTGATGCGCAGTTCATGAATCTTGTCGTGAAGAAGATCAGCATAGGGCCGCGGTAATGTTGGACCCATTTCTTCCAGCAGGGCAAGAAACCGGATGATCTTGGCTTGATGTTTTTCCGGGCAGGATTCTATGAAGTCGGTAATAGGGCACATGCGCATGGAGGCGTCACAATATAAAACATGCCATTTCTTTTGTGTCATCATGAAAGCAGTATGAGGTCATTTGTCAATCAACAGTTTCGAAGGTTTACGATATAACAATCAAGGCTGAAAGCCAAGGGAGTCCGCAACTCACACAATATTGGATTTTAATTTCAGAGGGATGAGAGTTGATTTCGAAAAGCATCGTTTCGTAGGATGGGCAAAGCTTGCGTGCCCATCATGCTTACTTGTCGCTGTCAGTAGTCTTTCCTTGGCAGATTTGATTAGCATTGCTACTCTCCAAATGTCTTCTGGTACCAGGGAGGACCCCCATGTAAAATTCACATCCGATAGTCCGCTGCAGTCGTTATACTCTGTAAAGGTGGTTGGTTACACTTTCCCTTTCACGGACTTTCACCGTGACAAAAGTGCTTGATTACCTTGGCGCTTGAAAGCGACGTTGGCAGGTAAAAAGTAGAACTTTTTAATAATCTTTTAAGTAATGAAAATGGAATTGTGGCAAGGAGTAGTCCTTGGAATTCTTCAAGGAGTTGCGGAATTTCTTCCCATATCCAGCTCCGGACATTTGCTTGTTTTAAGAAATTTACTAGAACTGGATAATATTCCTGTTCTTTTTGATGTTTTGTTACATTTGGCAACCCTTTTTGCAATCTTACTTGTATTTCGAAGGAAAATAGGGGCTATTCTAGTATCAATTGCTAGATTTATTGTTGGAAAGTCAGATAAAAAGGATAGTAAAAACTTACTGATGGTACCGGCAGTGATAATTGCTACCATCTTTACTGCCGGTATCGGATTAGTGATCGAGCCAATGGAGGTTGAAAGGATGCCGAAATTGACGTTTTTATTTTTCATCATAACCGGCTTTATTCTAATCTTTATCCGTTTCTACAAAGGAAAAGGTATCCGTAAGGGTTTGATTGTCAGTGGACTGATCACAGGAATTGCACAGGGATTTGGGATTCTTCCCGGGATTTCCAGATCCGGTATAACGATTTCGGCAGCCAGATTTTCAGGTATGACCAGGGAGGATGCTGGTGAACTCAGTTTTTTAATAGCTATTCCGGCTATTTTAGGCGCGGTTGTTTTAGACCTAAAAGACTCCGAAAGTCTTTTTTCCCAGGTAACACCTTTTGTGCTCACAAGTAGCTTTCTGGTCAGTTTTTTTGTTGGTATTGCCTCTTTAGTCTGGCTTTTGAAACTTCTAAAAGTCGGTAAACTTTATTACTTCAGTTATTATTTGATACCCCTCGGCATCATTGGACTGATTTTCTTTTAGCCTTATTGATGGGCACGCAAGCTTTGCCCATCCTACATTCTCAAGAATCCTGTCCCTTGATTATGAAATCCAGACTGCTTGTTTTTCCCTGGCAAATGATTCGAAAGAAACCGGTGGCTTTCCAGAAAGTCGTTCCACGCAATCAGTGACTCGGTTTTCATCCCCAGCCGCGATAGCTGCATCAAGTGCAGCGAGTCCATCCGCATATTCTTTGGATAATCCACCATTTTGATGTTGTTCACTCAGTTGAGCTGTCGTCAATCTTTCGTGAGTTATCTGTTTTCCAATGCTCTCACTGATAATTTGTGCCACCATGTCATAGGAAATGGCTTCAGGGCCCGTTATAATATAATCTCCACTTTTTAAGTTATGATCTGTCAGAAGTCTGACCGCTACAGCGGCTATATCATCCGCGCTGACAAAACCAACTTTTCCGTCTTCCGTAGCTGAAAATATTTTTCCCTCGTCTCTGATTGTGGGCAGATGCTGTTGCTCAGAAAAGTTTTCCATAAACCAAGACGGACGCAGGACATGCCAGAGAGAGGCGTTTTTTTGCAAATACTCATGAACCGCTCCCATGAAAGGACCACCAGATTCCAAAGAGGAAGAGCTCAGTAAAACCGGGGTGATATCCCGTTCAAGCAATCGGTCAATAAATGGTTTCATCGCCGGCAAAAGATCAACCACTCCAGCAGGAGCCAAAAGATAAGCTGAGTCAACGCCCTGCCAGTCTGTTTCGTTAAATCCGAGGTTGTATGAATTCTGTTCGTTCCAGTCAAAATGCCGCTGTGTTCCCTCATTTTTTCCGGAGCGACTCAGTTGATAGACCTGATGACCGGCAGCTTTCAACAAAGCCGAAACTCTTCCGCCAGTTTTTCCGGTAGCCCCTGTAACAATCACTTTTTTATTCGTCATACCTTTGCTCCAAAAAGTCTGTTAGAAATTAGTATTTAGATTTAATGTAAATAATTTGCGTGAACCTTCCGGATCAAATGGGTGTTACTGGTCACTTAATTCACCAACCCAATCATGCCCCTGGGCTTTGCGAATCACGTCCGGATTCCAGTAATCCTTGTAATGCCTAATCTTTCCTTGAGAGATGGTAATCACAGAGATGTACTTTTGATGATAAGGATTTCCCGTTGGAATTAAGCGTCCACGACAGTGAAACTCGAGAATAGCTGTTTGTTGATCGGCGCAAAAATATTTTTGATCGAGAATTAATTCATCGATATCCAGTAATTTCCCGATTTTTGCGAAATATTCACGCATTTCTTTTTCTCCCCTGATATGAGAAACTCCATCTTCCGGCGCGTAAGGGAACTCCATAATTGCTTTTTTATCGAAGAGGTTAATAAATTCTTCTTCCGGAGTGAGAAGATGTTCCAGTTCTCTTAACAGGAAGTTTCTCAAAGAAGAGAATGATTTGTTTTCCGACATTTGTTGTATCTCCGTATTAATGTTGAGAATTGGAATAATTTATTTTCTACATTGCACACGTTGCAGCAGTATTTTTTTGACTTAAACGAAACGATACTGTATCGTTCCATTTAAGTTTTGTAAACAGGAAAAAAGAAAAAACGAGGTTATGCAGTATGATTAGGTCCCGGGGATCGAAAAAGACTAGAAATTCATCCATGCGCGCTGACGTAACTGAAGCACTGACACGTGCCCTGTTTGATGAGTGGGCGGCAAGAGGGCTTTCCGCATTGAGCCTGGAAGCTGTTGCACGCCGAGCAGGAGTTGGAAAGGCGGCCCTGTATCGCCGTTGGTCATGTAAACTGGATATGGTAAAAGATCGATTGTATACCGTCGGTTTAACTATCACCGAGGTAGAGGACCAGGGGTCTTTGCATGGAGATGTTTTAGCGTTCCTGTTTGTGGTCAGGCGACTGTTCCGTCACCCTTTGCTCAAGAGAATCGTTGCTGATATTCATGCTGAACAGACTCGTAATCCTGAAGTCAGGGAGATGCTTGAATCCTTTCAATTGGAACGCCGCAAAAGGATGGACTGTGTGTTGAGTAGAGCCATAGAACGGGGGGAATTGCGCACAAACCCGAATTTAGAGTTAATGAAGGATATTCTAGCCTCTCCCCTTTATTGGCGTGAGATTGTTTTGCAAAAAAGAATAAACAAAGCTGATGTGCATAATTTGGCCGATGCCTTGTGTGCAGCTTTGAAAGCCCTTTGAGCCCAGCTCCTTTGATGGGCACGCAAGCTTTGCCCATCCTACATGCTCAAACACCGATCAACGAGGTCGCGCATGTTTGTATCCCGGGTAGTTAAAGATGGGTACGCGAGCTTTGCCCATCCTACTCGATATCGATGCCTTCTATGCTTAACGGTTCCGTATCTCCCCAATCATTGCGATACAAACCTTTAGTGACATACCTTTGAAATGACGAAAACTCCCAATCACCCGGCTTTGTAGCCAATCCATGTTTCACCGGATTGTAATGAATATAATCAACATGCCTTTTTAGATCGTTTTCATCTCTAATCAAGTGCTCCCAGTATCGTCGTTGCCAAATGCCTTTTTCCCGTTTTTTAGTCATGGAGGCATTCACAGCCCCTTTTGGTAAACCGGAGGAAAATTTACGTTTGATAACCATCCAGCGTTTGGAAAAATCAGCGTCTCCTTCGGGTAGTTTCCATAGGGTATGTAAATGATCGGGTAAAACAACCATCGCCTCAATCGCAAATGGATAGCGGGACAAACACAAACGAAAGGCGGTCCGTAATCGCTCGATATGCTCCACCAACAGAGGTTTCCGTTTCTCTATCACCACCGTGAAAAAATACCAGGCCCCTGCCTGGTATAACCGCCGATATTGCATATCTGTATTCCAGTAGGATGGGCAAAGCCTGCGTGCCCATCAAAAAATTAAAAAACACTGCATCCTCAAATTCACGAGGTGAGGTTCTAAATATTGTTATTAAAAGAATGAATCGATTTTGTGCCTTATTGATGGGCACGCAAGCTTTGCCCATCCTACAACCAACAAGGTCGCACAGCTCGTATCCCGGGTAAGATAGACAACACAATGAAAGACTTGGGCCCGGTTTTCCCGTCTAAGCAAAATCCGCCGGATTAATTCCCAGCTTTTTCATCCGGTATTGTAAGGTGGTTCGCGGAACTCCCAGGAGTTTAGCAATACCGCGTTTACCCCCCACCATTCCCCGGCATTTTCTTAATGCCCGGATAATGTGCTGTCGCTCGGCATCTGCCAGGGTTTTGACATCCTGAACAGCCTCCTCCGGTGGTTCAAAATCGATAATCTTGTCGATATCAAAATGAGTAATCTGTTCTCCCGGTCTCAGAATAACCATCCTTTTTACCAGGTTCTTCAATTCCCTGACGTTGCCTGGCCAATGATAGTCGCATAATGTTTTCAGGGCCTTTTTGCTGTAAACCGGGGGTTTTCCATTGGTTTTACGGGCCTGGTAAACAGAGAGCTCATCAATCAACAGCGGAATATCCTCGACCCTTTCCCGGAGTGGAGGCACATGTATATTAACCGTGTTCAACCGATAGTAAAGATCGTTACGGAACTGCCCCTTAGAAGCCAGTCTTCTCAGGTCTTTATTGGTCGCGGCAATCACCCTGAAATTCACATCAATAGGCCGACTGTCTCCAACACGCTCAAAACGCCGATCCTGTAAAACATGTAACAGTTTGGCCTGAAGATCCGAGGGCAATTCCCCTACCTCATCGAGGAAAACCGTTCCACCGTTGGCTAACTCAAGACGCCCGACTCTTTTCTCGTCAGCCCCCGTAAAAGCCCCCTTGGTATGTCCGAAAAGTTCGCTTTCAAAAAGGGTCGGGGCTAACGCAGGACAGTTTGTTTTAACAAAAAGACTATCTTTTCTCGGACTCATGTTATGGATGGTCCGGGCCAAATAATCCTTACCCGTTCCCGTTTCCCCGGTAATAAGAATGGACACATCGGAATTGGCTACTTTTTCCACCAGGCTGATAATCTCTTTCATCGCGGGCGAGGTATAGAAAAAGCTGTCCTGTCGATATCCGTCATCCGTGTTGGCGATTAAAAACTGTTTTTGTTGAATCAGGTTGGAATTGCTCTCTTTTAAACGCGTATAAGAGAGCATGTTATCTACCGCAATAGCTGTTTGTTGCGAAACATCCGTCAATACTTCCTGCAATTCATCGATGTGGCCTGGTTGGTTTTGATAGGAAAAGTGGATGGTACCAAGGATCTTGTTGCGAATCACCAGGGGAAAAGCCATGGTTACGTTCAATCCGTATTCTACCATGGATCTGACCGATTCGAAATCCGCATATCGTTTCAGGTCTTTAATAATAACAGGCTTACGGGAGCGAATCACCATTTTCGAGATCGCTCCCTTGACCAGCGACCGACTTTTCCGGCCCGAAATTCCGGCCGGATCGATACCATCTGCTGCTGCAAAATAGCTGATGGACTCTGACTCGGCATCATAAAGATTGATGCTGATGCGATCACAAAAAAAATGCTTGCGCAATTCCAGCGTTAACGCTTGAAATAAATCGTCTTTAGTGGTCTGCGTAATAATGGCATTGTTGATCTTCAATAAAATCTGGTACCTCGTTTCCGGACTCCAGCGCATCTTTATCCTTTTTAAAAAACCTAACCCTTCGAGTCGATGATTGACTTCACTGTATCGCTTTTATGCCGAAAAACAAGCCTAAAAGTAAAGCCCAATTATGGGCCGGCGTGCCGAATAATAGGTTGTTTTTTTTTACCTGTTTATCTGCTAAGCAACCATACCTTTTATAATTACAGTGCAATAAATCAAAAAACACCGGATGGTATCATGCTTGCTCATAGGTACGGGTCGCATGTAAACAGTCGATTATTTTTCATCATTGCATGGTGAAGTACCGGACCTATATTATCGTATATTGACGATATTCAAATGACTGGTATTATTACTTTCAAAATGGTGAATTCAGAAAGGTCAGTCGATCAGTCACCGGATGCTGGCGTTTGAGTCAGCCGGAATGCGATGTTGGTATTTTCAGTCATGGATATAAACGGGCATTACCGAAGGTGGTGGCCCTGTTTCAAAGGATATAACAATGATTCAGTTTTTAGTTCATGAAAAAGCCGATACGATAGGCGTAGCAACTGTTGATATAAAGAAGGGAGAAACTGCCAGGGGTTTGTATATGGACAGTCAGGAGAAAGTGACAGTGACAGTGTTGCAGGATATCCCGCTGGGGCACAAAATTGCTCTTAAGGATCACACTCCCGAAGAGTCTGTTTTTAAGTATGGTTATGACATAGGTAAAGTTGTTTCCGATATTAAGGTGGGGGAGCATGTGCATATTCATAATCTGAAGACCAGGAGGTGGTGACATGAGTGAGAAAAAAATATATGCGTATCGTCGCGAAAACGGTCGGGTTGGAATTCGCAATCATGTAGTGATTTTACCCCTGGATGATTTATCCAACGCAGCTTGCCAGGCAGTAGCCAACAACGTCAAAGGAACCAAGGCTATTCCTCATGCTTATGGTCGTTTGCAATTCGGTGAAGATCTCAAACTTTTTTTCCGTACCCTGATCGGTACCGGGGCCAATCCCAATGTTGCGGCTGTGGTTGTCATCGGGATTGAACCTGAATGGACCCAAATCGTGGTGGACGGAATTGCCAAAACCGGCAAACCGGTGACGGGTTTTTCCATCGAACGAACCGGCGATTTTGGAACTATTGCTAATGCTTCCTGGAAGGCAAAAGAGTATTTGCAATGGGCTTCCGAGTTACATCGGGAAGAATGCGATCTCACTGAAATATGGGTTTCGGTGAAATGCGGGGAATCCGATACCACATCGGGCCTGGCCTCCAATCCTACAGTAGGTGACGCACTGGAAAAGCTTGTGAACATGGGTTGCTACTGCTCTTTTGGAGAAACATCCGAGATTACCGGTGCGGAGATGGTTTGCAAAGAACGGGCGGCCACTCCGGAACTTGGGGAAAAATTCATGGAAACGTGGAGTGACTACAACGATTTCATCAACCTCAATAAAACCGATGATCTATCCGGATCACAACCGACAAAAGGCAACATCCGCGGTGGATTAACTACCATTGAAGAAAAAGCTTTTGGCAATCTGCAGAAGATTGGAAAAAAGATCAAATTCGTTGAAGTGCTCAAACCGGCGGAAACTCCTACCAAACCAGGGCTTGCCTTCATGGATACATCTTCTGCTGCGGCAGAGGCTGTAACACTTTGGGCGGCAGCTGGTTATGTGGCTCATTTTTTTCCAACCGGCCAGGGAAATATCATCGGGAACCCCATCGAACCGGTGATTAAGCTTTCTGCGAATCCGCTGACAGTGGAAACTATGGCAGAGCATATCGATTACGATTGTTCCGCTATACTTCGTGGTGAAATGACCCTGGGTGAATCCGGGGATAACCTGATTGATATGTTGATCAGAACTTGCAACGGACGCTTAACAGCCCAGGAAGCGTTGGGTCACGAAGAGTTCGTATTAACAAAGCTGTATCGTAGTGCTTAAGAAGGGCTTGTAAATAGAATACCGTCATAATGACAATTACCAAGCCTGCGTGATAGCTATTTGAGAGTTGCTTTTTCGTCAAGAAAAGGCTTGTTAGCCGGTATCTTGCCAAACAAACAAGACAATAGGAGAAATCCATGAAAAACACAATTCGTTTGCTCGTTATGCTCATTGGTGCGTTGACGTTTGCCGTTCCCAGTTTGATTGCCGATTATCCAACCCGATCCATAACCTACCAGATCCCTTTTAATCCTGGAGGGCAATCCGATGTCGAAGCCAGGAGGCAACAACCCAGGTTGGAGAAAATCCTGGGTCAGAAAGTGATCATTCAATACAAACCGGGGGGTGGTGGCTCCATAGGCTGGTCCAACCTCGTCAAACAACGTTCCAATGGTTATTTTATATCCGGGATAAACATCCCGCACATCATCTTGCAACCGCTGGCACGCGGGAACGCAGGTTATAAAACGGAACAGTTGGTACCGGTCGCTTTTTTTCAGGCCACTCCAATCGGACTGGCAGTCATGAAGGATTCCCCGTTTAAAAGCCTGGAGGATTTTGTCGCCTATGCCAAGAAAAACCCGGGAGCCATCACCACTGCAGGATCAGGCACCTGGTCCGGCCATCATATTGCCTATCTGCAATTCCAAAAAGCCGCCGGAGTCAAGCTGACTTATGTGCCTTATAAAGGTGCATCACCCAGTGTTGCGGCCTTTCTTGGAAAACATGTAACCGCACTCTGGGCTAATTCCAACGACCTTTATCAGCACAGGGACAAGATTCGCATTTTGGCCTTTGGCACCGATAAGCCGTTTGAGCCGATACCGAGCGTTCCCACATTTAAAAGCAAGGGATACGAGATTTTAGCGTCCATCGACCGCGGCGTTGGTGTGCCCCCCGGTACTCCAAACGAGGTTGTCAAAACGCTGGAGAGTGCATTCCTGTCAATTTCGCAAGACTCCGCAGTTAGAAAACAGATGTTGGAAGCCGGTTTTGTGCCATTGTCACTAAACGCTAAGGAATCAGCTGCCTATATCCGCAAGAAAGTTGAAGAATGGGCGCCGGTGGTGAAGGAGTTTAAAAAATAGTCGGCAATTCTGAAAAACCGGCCCCTGCAGGGGCCGGTTTTTTTTAAAACTTAAACACTGGAATCTTATGTTTGACTCAGTTTTTATTGGTCTGGAACAGGTGTTTCAATTGCAAAACATGGTTTTCCTGTTCATTGGCGTGTTTATGGGAATCCTGTTTGGTGCGTTACCGGGCCTGACAGCCACCATGGGTCTGGCACTGCTGGTTCCCTTTACTTTTACGATGGCTCCTGCGTCAGGTTTGATTATGCTTGCCGGAATATACGTCGGAGCCATGTATGGGGATTCCATTCCGGCAATTTTAATTAACACACCGGGCACCCCGGCGGCCATTGCCACAACCTTTGATGGTTTTCCACTGTCCCAGAAAGGGATGGCGCAACACGGGCTGGTGGCAGCAGCGTTCTCGTCTTCCTACGGTTCATTAACTGCCAACATCGTATTGGCTTTAGCAGCTCCACCATTGGCCATTGCCTCCCTGATGTTCGGCCCTCCCGAATACTTCTGGCTGGCAATATTCGGGCTTACCATCATCAGTACCCTTTCCAGCGGCAGCATTTTCAAAGATCTTCTGGCGGGGGCTCTTGGTTTGATGTTAAGTACCATTGGTATGGCCCCCATTGGTGGAGATGTACGTTTGACTTTTGGTTTTACCGATCTCCAGGGCGGGATTGCTTTGATCGTAGCCCTGATTGGTTTTTTCTGCCTTCCCGAGATTCTTAACAGTGTCATAGGCCAGCGAAAGCGCACCTATTCCACGAGGAAGGTCAAACCCAGCCTCAAAGTGTTGACAGAGGTTATCTCCACCCTGATCAAAAAACCTATCCTGATGGTGAGGTCTGCAGCTATCGGAACCATTGTCGGATTTGCCCCGGGTGCAGGAGGTAACATCGCCAGCATGGTTTCTTACAACGAGGCTGTTCGCTGGGATAAAGAATCGGAAGAGTATGGAAAGGGAACTGTTAAAGGCGTCGCCGCCTCGGAAGCCGCTAATTCGGCTATGGCTCCCGGTTCTTTGATTCCGCTTTTGACCCTGGGAATACCCGGTTCGCCACCGGCTGCCGTGATCCTGGGAGCGTTGATGTTGCACGGGATGAGACCCGGTGCGGAGCTTTTCTCCACCCATGCCGACGTGACCTTTTCCTTTATCATGGGCTTGCTGGTGGCGGCATTTCTGGTAACCATTATCGGAAGTTTTGGATCGTTCTTTTTTGCCCGGATCATTAACATTCCTTCACGATTCCTGGCACCGGGTATTTTGTTTATGACGGTTCTGGGCTCCTACGCCATCCGCAACAGTATGCTGGATGTCTGGATCATGTTTGTGTTTGGCATTATAGGCTACATCAGCAGCAAATTAAAGTTTCATCCGGCACCAATTGTGCTGGGATTAATCCTGGGACCATTTGCTGAGGAAGGATTGGTGCAATCGATGCTGGCCGGAAAGGCAAGTGGAAGTGTGATTGGTTATATGGTCTTGCGACCGATCAGCCTTGTTCTGATTTTCTTTTGCCTGCTGTCCGCTTTTTGGCCTGTTTATGCCTCCTGGCGTGCCAAGAAAAAATCTGCTCCCGTCGCAAAGGAGGGCAACCATGCTTAATTCCGATCTGATTGTCAGTATCTTTTGCCTTTTCCTGGCAGCAGTTGTTTATTATGTCACCCGGGATCTGACTCAATTGGGAGGGGTGTTTATCAACTACCTCCTGGTGGTCATCGGCTTTCTAAGTATCGTGGTGTTTATCAAAGGTATTGTTAAACCGGAACGGATCCGGTTTTTCAGGGATCACATTGAACGAAACAGTGTGATTTCCGGAATCGTCATTTTGGCTGTCTATTTAGGATTTATGCCTTTTGTCGGTTTTTTACCGTCAAGCTATGTGTTTTATGCGGTGTTTAATCTCTATCTGGCAGAGGAACGATTATCCCGGAAAAACATTGTGCAATCGATGCTCTTGAGTGCCTTTGTAGTAACGATATTTTACCTGGTTTTTTACCACGTATTGCAGGTTCCTTTACCCACAGGATCCTGGTTTGAAGAGTAGCCTTATTGATGGGCACGCAAGCTTTGCCCATCCTACATGCTCAAATACCAATCAATAAGGTCCCACCCGTAGCATTGGAAAAAGCACAAAATTCACGCCCGATATTGCTTTGTTGAGACGATTATTTTATTGATGGGCACGCGAGCTTTGCCCATCCTACATGCTATTCTTCCTGTTTAATCATTCTGCAAGAAGTCAACCAGGTTCATGCGTTTGATACCGTCAACGTCATCCCCTACCACGGTGTCCATGCTTAATACAAACTTGGGATAGTTATCTTTAACTTTTTTCAGAACTGAAAATTCCCTTTCTATTGTTTCAGGACTTGCCAGAAGGTAGGCAACCTGGATATATAGTTTTTCGTCTTGTTTTTCTGCAATAAAATCGATCTCTTTATCATCCAGTTTACCAATAGATAAAGTATACCCCCTTCGTTTCAACTCCAGGAAAACGATGTTTTCCAAAATACCTGAGATATCCGCCTCTTTGTATCCCAGCAAAGCATTGCGAAATCCAATGTCTCCCAAGTAGTATTTTTCGTTGATTTCCAACAATCGTTTACCTTTAATGTCATAACGTGGAACCTTAAACAGGGCAAAGGATGAAAGAAGATGGGAAACATAGTTTTGAACGGTCTCCATACTCACGCTCATGCGCTGTGATTTTAAATAGTCGGAAATCTTTTTGGCAGAAAAAATGTTTCCCACGTTGTCAAAAGCATACTTGGTGATGTTTTCCAGCAAGGAGACATTACGGATGTTATTTCGTTTAATAACGTCCTTCAGGAGAATGGTGCTGTAGAGTGAATTGATGTATTGATAAACAACCTCCTCCTTCAGATCGAACTGATGCAAAGCCGGCAAACCGCCAAACCTCAAGTAAGATTGAAACTCCTTTTCTGTTGTTCCCATCTGCTGATCCCGGAATTGCAGGAATTCATTAAAACTCAAAGCATATAACGGGAATTCAACATACCGACCTGAAATCAGGGTAAAGATTTCTGATGACAACAGATGCGCATTAGAGCCGGTAATAGTGATATCAATGTTGCCTTCGGAAAAAAAAGATGTGATGGCTTTTTCCCAGTTTTCGATCTCTTGAACCTCATCCACAAAAAGATAACGCTTACCTTTTACCTTATTAAACGATTGTTTGACGTACTCATAGAGATCTCGGTAGGTCTTGATGAAATCGAATTCCAGGGATTCTTTGTTAAGATACAGCACATTCGACTCCGGCGTTTGTTCTGCCAGTAGTGCTTCGATCAATTGTTTAACGAAAGTGCTCTTACCGGTTCGGCGCATACCGGTAATTACTTTAATCACCGGTTTGTCTATAAACGGTTTGATCTTAGAAATGTATTTAGTCCTGGTATACATGAATTTTCCAAACAAAAATCAAAAAAATTTCGATATATCGAAAACTTAGTGCAATTTATCTCATTTATCAATGTATATCTGAATTTTTGCAAAAAGGGAAAGGGGTCAAGTTTGCCTTTGACTGGTTCTATGTCAAGAATTCATGAATCCGTAGGATGGGCAAAGCCTGCGTGCCCATCATGGTTATAAAAGAACACATCGCATTTTTAAATTCACGGGGTGAGGTTCTGAATATTGTTAAAGGATGGATCGATTTTGTGCCTTATTGATGGGCACGCAAGCTTTGCCCATCCTACATGCTCAAATACCAATCAATAAGGTCCCATCCGTAACTGTAGGATGGGCAAAGCCTGCGTGCCCATCATAGTATACTTCCAAAAAGTGACAATGCTTTGTTGATGTCCCACCCATTGATATCCAGCAGGTTGTTAAGTTGATTGATAACCGAACAGATCATCATTCCTGCGGACTCTATTTAAGAACCCGGGGAAGACAAAGCGATGAAATGTCTATCACGGGGTAAACATCATCACAAATTCAGCTATGGGGATTGGTAAATGGCGATTAAGAGAATTAGCAAGAATAAAAAAAAATCTTGTTTCATGCTTTCGACTATGACAGAATAGCAATCAAAATAAATCCGGCATCATGCTCAAATTTGAGTGTAATAATCAATTATTACAAAATCTTAGCAATAATAGCTATGCGTTTGCAATTCGCGTCGAAGCTCTGAACGTTTAACCCGGAAGATTGATGGAGATTGTTCACAATACTGCAGATGTAAGATTTAACCGGACTCTAAAATGCGCTTCTTGGTGTTTATATCAGTGCCTGCCACCGCTGATATGAATCTAAAACATAATTGTGGCTGAAAACATTAAAAACAGGAGAATAAATGAAATAATAATTTTTTCATGATTGATAAAATTTCAGTTAGTTTAATTTGAAAACTGAAACGAGGAAACTTGTGATCCATATCGTCAAGTGTTGTGCTACCTGACCTACCAGCTCGTTTTTTCACGTCTGACAGCCCGAAAAAACAAACGATAATTATTTTTCTTAAGGAGACACATGTCAGCAGATACGGATAAAACAAGAGCAGCACTGCAGAGTATTCTCAGTTTCATTGAGAAAGAACCGTCATATGTAGCTATCACAAATCGTTTCGACATAAATCTCACCGACACGTTTACTGCGTGCCAAAAAACCTACTCAGATGCAAAAATCCTAGGCCAAGATTTGGCCGATCTATTCGCCACCTGGAATCAAATTCAACCAAGAGCGCCTGATGTATTGGCAGAGATTCTGATTCGCAGCATGGTCCTGAAAATTGAAACGACTTCAGAGGAGCTTGATCGCCTTAAACAGGATTCCAGCAATTTAAACGTTGCCGCCAATGAAGTGATTGGAGATTTGAGTGCAGTCTCTCAACGGTTGCATGCTCAACTGGAGACAGAACAAGAAGAGACTCGGCGTCTTGAATCGGAGCTGAATGCCACCTGTAATGAAATCAATCACATCAACCATGAATTGAGCGGATCAAGTGGGTTCTGGCAAGGGTTCCTGACCGGAATTACAGCCGGTATTTATTCAGGTCTTCGAGACAAACTCAGCAAACAAAAAGCATTGCGAAGCCAGTATAATTGCCAGTTGCAGCAGCTCAATCAAAAATCTCTGCAAACTCAGCAGGACCTACAAACCATTAACCAAATAGATCCGGCTTTAAGTTCGGTTAATAGTTTGGATACCAGTATCGTAGCTTTGGAAAACACGATGCAGTCACTTATGGCGCTCGCAAAACAAACAGAACATGATGGCGAGCACATCATCGGCCAGGAAAATGGAAAGGTTGCTGAATTCTACCGCAAGCGATTCGAGAATGATATGAATGCGTTACTTGAGTGGCAGAACGTCTTTCCTACTTAGTTCTTGGGCCGGCAGGAACAGCTTTTGGTTTCACTCATTTACATTTTCATAATTTTAACAGGGGACAAAAATGACCGACCAAAACGATCAACCGAGCTTGGAGAAGCTCAACAGCGCACTTGATGCACTTAATGACTACCTGAATGGATCTACCGACGATATTCCTACCTTACGAGGAAACTGGGTCTATCTGCAGATTTATGCCACATGTTGCTTGCGTTTGCCCAATACAGCCGGCGCACTGCAGGCGACTTTGGACCTTACGCCCAGCCAGGCCGCTGGTTTCAGTTGGTTCAATGCCATGTACGAAGCTTACGATATACTTGACAAGGCCGGTAAGTTTTTCTTCAGTGATGTTTTTGATAAAATGACCTCTTTAGGAAACGGTTTAAAGAGTTACGCAACGGATGTCGCCGGTCAAGACAGCACGTTTACGCTGATTAGCTCGCTTGTGAAACCAACGGACGGCAGTAAGGCAGATCCGGAAGCCGCACTCGATATTCTTTCCGATCTCAAGACTACCGCCGCTAACAATGCTACTTTGGCAGGCCAGATCAAGACCAATTTGGCCACGTACAAAACCAAGCTGGTTAATGCCCAAAGCAGCATGACAGCTGTCAAAACAGATGTAGACGATGATAACAGGACGTCCGAAGCGACGATCAAAAAACTTTCGGGTGATGAGAATGTTATGGGTTCTATCGCACAATTACGGGCCATGTTGGATACCGACAAGGCGGAATACAAGCATGATGTAATTGTCGCATCCACCACTGTCACGTACGCCTGGGTGTTTCCGTTTGGTACCATTGCGGCTGCCACTGTTGCAGGTATCTATGGCAAGAGAGCTGTCGATATGAAGGACACCATAGACAAACTGGAAGCGCAGATTTCATCGGCGGAACATGAACTGCAGGTTGCCGTTGCAACACAAAATACGGTGACACTTGCCGAGGACAGCCTCAACAGCACGATAAATCACACAAACATTGCCATCGATAAGGTAACGCAAGTGCAGAACTCATGGAGCGATATGGCTACCGGGCTGTCATACATCTCCGACAAAGTTTCCTACTCCATCCGGATGGAAGATGGTAAAGAGAAGTTAGCGGCCACAGACGCCGTCGTTTACTTCATGAAAAAAGCCCAAGAGCGGTGGACCGAGATACAGCCAACCATTGACCAGATGGTGACAAATCCCTATATCACCGTTTCGCCAGATCCCGTGAATATGGCCGAGTTTGCCAAAGAAGTTGTGGCAGAGGCAGAGAAGTTGGAAAAACCGTCCTAGTATCGAACCTCTTATCACTGCATTCACCGACGTTCAAACGGATCAATTTGAATGTCGGTCGTCTGTTAACCAATAAAAAGGAACCATACTATGTCATGGAAAACTGTTTATTCAAACAAAAATATTGTGAAATGGGGGCTTCCGGCAAGTGCTTCATTGAACAACCAGGGGTACGCACGCGGACTGGTGCTGACATGGACGGAGATGGAAAAGAACTTCAGGGCCCTCGACCCACCGCCTGATCCTTCGGATCAGATCTGGTACGTGGTTTGTGATGTGCTGATTTTGGATGATAATCCGATAATCAACGATCAACTATACCTCTTCGCTAGACGCATAGAAATACAAGCGGATATCTCTTTTCTTATCCCCAGCAAAACCACATCAGCTACGATTGTTACCCAGGAGATCATAAAGAACAACGAACCCGCTTCCCTGCAAGCCGCATTTATGCCGGCCGATGAAGCGGATGCCCCCACGAACGTTACCTTGACTCCGTATGCAAACAGAGCGGCAACTATTTTTACGTTAAATACCCCTTCAACGTTAGAAACTGCCGTATGGACATCGTCAAAAAGCATCATCAGCAATTTTGGTGACAATCTGGCCAATGGGGAAACGTTAAGATTAGGCATGGTTACGACCTTCCAGGTTGCAAGCTTGATGGCATCATCTTCTGATCCGGACATTTTGACGGCACTTTCGGCATTCAAGATAACGCCATCGGAACTTGCCATTAATCAACTCGAGTGGGTCGCGGCAATTGCGGATGTGGGGGATGCCACCCGTGTGATGGCAGGTCAGGCGCGCACGTTGTTGGGTTGGGTCGTTAAGGAAAATCAAGGTCTGGTCCTGGTACCGCCTTTGGATTTCAGTGTCTATCGCGACGCAGCCAAGGCACGGATGAAAGTCTTACAAACCCTTTCCGCTGCCTATGACAAATGGGTTGACATGAAAAGGGATAACGACAACTGGCTGGCTCAGGCCAAATTGACCGTTGCCCTGCAAGAAAACGAAGCCACGTTGCAAACACAATTGGAAGAACGGGCCAGATCAAAACTGAACATTGTACAGAACGCTGAATCTGAAGCAGCTTCACAGTTGCAAGCGTTGGAGGCAAGGCTTGTGAATGCCAACTTTGAATTTGAAGCAGGCGTAAAAATATGGAAACGCCACAATGAAATATCGGCTGCTTTCACCCTCGTCCTGGACATTGTAAAATTTGGCGTTGCGGTAGGCAAACTGGTAGCAATGGTTGCCGTACCGGGTGCAGGCGAAACAGGAGCTGCGTCAGGCGCGGGCGAGGCGGGTGCGGCAGCAGGTGCGGGAGAGGCAAGTGCCGCTTCAAAATCAGTCTCGTCCCAGTTGGATAAGGTAACAGACCTGGCTGGACCCATTGGTGAAGCGGGTGGCGCAGCCGTCGCTGTTGTAGGTGATGTAAACAAAATCATCGACATTGGAAAAACGGCGGACGCCATGAATACCATGGCAGATGACACGTTAAAGAAAGTCGAGAGCGCGTTGGATCAAACATTCACGGTATCCCCCCTGAAAGGACTGGATACGGTTACAGGCGGTAAGCAGGTGTGGGAATCCTTAGAGGTGACCATGGATGACGTTTTCTCCATGAAAAACGAGCTGTTGAACGACATCTATGGCGGACCCGAATTTCGAGTGGCATTCCGGCAACTGGTCATTGGCGGTGAGGCTTATTGCTCTGCCCGTTTGGCCGTAGCAGAAGCGAGCAACAATCTTGCCGAAGCAAAACTGCAAACGGATGCTGCAGAAAGAAGCGTCGATCTGGCTAAAAATACTCAAAAAGAATTCGAAGCCAACGAGGCACTCTATGAGCAGTTGCAGCAAGATGCCTTCGGACGGATACTGGATGCTAAACGGGCAGTTTACCTCCAATTGGAACAGTATCAACAAGCCAGTTATTACTTCACCCTGAGTAAATCCCAAAATGTAATGCCCAGTATCACCGCACCTGTTAGTGATTTTATTAATGAAAGCGCAAAAATCAGCGGTCTTGAACTGATTCTCGGAGAACTAAACCCCATCCCGCAAACATTGCATCCTATGGCCATCGATCTGCCAATCAATGATAATGAGCGTGTCGGTGATGCAATTGTGGTGCAGATTGACGTAACAAACGCAGTTTTCAAACCGTACGCCAGAATTCGCATTGATAAAATCGAAATAACCTTGTTGGATAAAAGTGATCAGCCAATTCTGGTCGATGCCGTCATAATCGGCACAAGTGGTACTTATCGTGATATTGTACCAGCGGGTGGAACGGCCCTTTTCTCCGGCAATCCATTCATTCGTACAATTACGTACGACAAGGAAGGAAAAGTTATACTTGATAGTAACGTCTATGCTCGTTTTGAGGACGTAATATTCAAACCAACCCCATTCACAACCTGGACATTCAAATTGGCGGATGACGCAACGGTGAACAAAGTAGCGAAATTAAAGCTGACTATAAGCGGTGCGGCCTCTCCGGCAAGTTGAAACCAGGCTAACCGGTAGTAACAAAACCGAGTAACACGGCCCCCTCGCGGTATATTTTGGACGATAATCGCCATGGTATCGCAAAATATACCGCGTGAATCAATTGACAACCTGCCCGCTTGATAACGTTTTCAGCGGACTGAACGACGCAGTGAAAGCCATGATTAAACACACGGGAAAACTATTGGCTGAGGAATTAATCTCCCTGGTTGCTCAGTTGGCAATAGTGATAGGATGAAATCCAGCCTCGTCGTGAATACACAAACGAGTTCATCAGAAGCTTCAGGTTGATAGAATTGATTGATTAAAAGAAAGATAATGTTTCCAGGCAGGTGTTGATCAATCTAGTGGCTTCAATGTTAAAGCCGAAAAGCGGAGATTTTCTTTCAAATGGGTCAGTTTCCTATCTTACTTCCTGACAAACAAAATTGAGAGTTGGCACCTAACCTGCAGAAGAGTTAAATCATCTTAAATCGATTTACATTCATTCAATCCTTAACGGAGAATCCCCCATGGCACAAATAACCTTAAAAGGTAATCCTGTTGAAACAGTCGGTGAGCTCCCAGCAGTTAACAGCAAAGCATCCGATTTCTCGCTAACCGGTTCAGACCTCTCAGACGTCACCCTGGCTACTTTCAGCGGCAAGACAATTGTACTCAACATTTTCCCCAGTGTAGACACACCGACCTGCGCTGCTTCAGCACGAAGATTCAATGAGGAAGCATCAAAGCTTTCCGATACGGTTGTCTTAAACGTTTCGGCGGATCTGCCTTTTGCTCATGGTCGATTCTGTGAGGTGGAAGGACTGAAAAATGTGGTTCCGGTATCCGTCTTCAGAGCTCCAAACTTCGGCAAAGATTATGGCGTCACCATAACCACAGGCCCTCTGACCGGGCTGCTATCCAGGGCTGTTGTCGTGATCAATCGTGAAGGCAATGTGGTATATACCCAGCAAGTTTCCGAAATTGCCGATGAACCCGACTATGATTCAGCTCTAAAAGCCGTGAGTGCGGCATAAAAGAAGCTACCAGTATTCTTCGGCACAAGATGAGCATTCTGGTGGAGGTGAAAGGGTTAAACCTAAACACCTCCACTATTATTTTCTTATTCCCCCAACCCATCGCTATACACCTTCAACCATCGTAGAATGAATTTGCTTGATAACGGCAAAAGGGCCTCATCAATTCAGATAATTATAGGCCTAAACGCAATAACGCAAGTCTGACCCCGTTGCCAAGGCAAAAGCTGAAAAGCAAAAGAAGATTTGCCCCCTCATTCAAACGATTAGGCAGACCAGTTGAGTTTATTTCTTCAAGTATTTTAAAGGATCAACCTTTTTCCCATCGATGATCAATTCATAATGTAGATGTGGAGCAGTACTCCTGCCCGAGCTACCCATCAATGCCACTTTTTGTCCTTTTGTCACCGTTGATCCAACTTTAAATAAGATCTTTGATAACTGGGCATAACGTGTCGTCACATTCTCTCCATGATCTATAGTCAACAGCAGACCAAAATTTCCTTTCCTTTCGGCAAAAACCACAATGCCATCCTCAGGTGTTACAATGGGAGTCCCAGTGGTGTTGGCAATATCAATGCCCGGGTGAAACTTTGTTTCTCCTGTAAACGGGTCCTTTCGATAACCAAAACCGGAACTCAAAAACCCTTTAGTTGGTAACATCGAAGGAATCACCTTTTTGTAGTCTCTCTTTGAGGTACTAAGGCTCTCACTTACCGGCACTTTTTGTTGAGTGCCGGGCTTTATCCGGATTTCAGCAAATAAACTCCCTTTAAGAAAAAACGGTAAAGAAAAAGCAGTCAGCAGCATAGGGACTGCAATGATCAAAAGCTTTAAAACAGAAAATCGAATCAATTTTTGTTGCGACATCATTTTAATCCTCCTTGTTAAACGACTATTCCTGTTCAAAGAGATTGCTGGTATTTTAACAATACTGGAAACCGCAATCATATTAGGATTAAAATCGGCAATCGACTTGCTTAATCTGATCAGACAATCGCAATAAGATCTTAAGGAGATACTTGGTTGACTGATCAGGACTTCATCACAGGCGTTCTCCTGTAATGTTTCAAAAGTTCTGGTCCATAAGAAAACAAACGGGTTTACAAAAAACAACAGTTTCACAATTTCCATAATAAGGAGCCACAAAGTATCACCATGTCGATGATGAGTACCTTCGTGCTTTATTGCCATCTTCAAATCTTTTGGATTCGTGAGCATCGATGTTGGAATGACGATATGAAATCGACCCAAAGCTAAAGTCGAAAAAGGAACACAGATATGATCAGAAATAATAATCCGCAGTTTTCCGTTTTTTTTCCACCGGTACCCCGCCTTAACAAGCCATGAAAGTCTACCCAGGGAACGGGTTACCATAGCTATTCGCAGCAAAAAGCACGTCAGCACTATGTACAGTAAAAACGATTTTACAGAATTGACCGGAAAAAGAGCCTGTTGGACTGGTTTGTTACTGGCTGGTTTCGGATTGGCGTCTAAATAAGCATGTTGAAAAACGGTTTCTCGAATACTCAAAATCTGTTCATTGACCGACAAAAGGAGTTCTATCTTATCTTGCGGAGTGTAAAACCGGGTGAACATTGGAACAATCAGAATAAAAGCAAATAGACACCGTGTAGCAAATAAAAGGGACTTGTGTGTCGGTCTAAATCGGGTTTTATGTAAGACAGGATAAATGATACAGAAAAGACACCACATGCAAATCAGCAAAACATTTGTGATGACAAACCACTGAAAAATAGATGATAGATCAATCATTTTCCTCACTTTTTTCGATGATTTTTTTTATCTGTTCCAGTTCCTTTTTGCTTAACCGGCGTGCATCAATCAGACTGGTGACCAATGATGATGGTTCATTATCAAATACATTCTTGAGCATGTGTTGAATCGTTAAGGACTCGTGAGTGCTTTTTTTAAGAACAGGAGTATATAGATGGGCACGCCCTTGTTTTTCGCTTCTGACAATATTTTTTTGCTCCAGAATGCGTAATATTGTGGCTGCAGATGTGTAGGCAAGTTTTCTGTCATCATCCAGGTGATTAAGAACCTCGTTTACAGTTCCCTTGCCGATTGCCCAAAGAATATTCATTAACTCCAGTTCGACTTCCGTTAATAAACGGAGTTCTGATTTGCCAATTTTTTTTACCATTACTTTATTTGGAGGCTCTATTTATCGTTGATTATGGATGGTGGTCATTTTAAAAAGTGATTTGTGGATGAACAATTTCCAAGTCGATTGTCGATTTCGTTTTCACTTTCTACTAAAGTTTTAGTATTTGTCAACTAAAACTTTAGTAGAAAGTGAAAGATGTTAAATTTTTCGAAAAGATAGATCAGGTTTTTTTCAATCTACCGAAATAAAGTCAAAAGCAAACCTGCCCCTTCAACAGTTCCCTTATATTTATGTTGCTTATATTATAAATTTGTATATTATTTGCTTATGTTCATCAAAAATGAACATAAGCAAATAATATACATATAAAGTTACAAATTATGGAAGAAAACATCATTGCCGAAGCGATTCAAAAGCTTGAGGAGACCGTCAAAGAAATAGTTGCCCGATTTGAGCTCCCGGATGATCAAGCGAAAAATGGTTTGGTTACCTTGAGAATGAAAAAGACTGAAAAGAAGTTCCGAATTGAACTTAAGCCTAACATTAACAACGCTACTCCAGCCCTACTAGCTCAGCAACAAAAGGCTAAAAGACAAACTACCCTGTTGATAACACGTTACGTAACACCTCCCATAGGTGAAAAACTCAAGGCGCTGAATATCCAGTTTCTGGACACTGCAGGAAATATTTATCTCAGCTTTTCCCGGGTTTTTATATTTATTGCCGGCAAGAAACCGACTGTAAGAATTCGCCCGGGTACAATCAGCAGGGCATTCAAACCCAAAGGACTTCAAGTTGTTTTTGCAATGTTGAGCAGTAACAAACTGCATAATGCTCCCCTAAGAACTCTTGCGGAAGCTGCAAATGTCTCATTAGGTAGTGTACAGTGGACAATCAAGGATCTGCAAAAACTTGGTTACCTGGTAGACATGGGCAAAAAAGGTAAAAGACTGGTTAAAAAAACAGAATTATTGAATAGATGGATTCAACCCTACAGTGAGCAGCTGCGCCCAAAACTAGTAATCGGAAAATTCAGGGCAAAAAACGAGGAATGGTGGAAGAGTGCTTCGATTTCCAAATTTAACGCTTTTTGGGGTGGAGAAATCGCCGGGAATCTTCTTACAGGAAATCTGAAACCTGAAATAATCACAATCTATACTCATCAACCACCTGGCGAGCTGATAATCGCAAACAAGCTGAGAAATGATGACGCTGGCAATATTGAAATAATAAATACCTTTTGGAATCCTGAAATTGAAGAAGCCCCTGCAGAGATGGTTCACCAATTTCTCGTTTATGCGGACTTGGTATCCAGCGGTGATGATCGAAATCTGGAAGTTGCTAATCAAATTTATAATGAAAAAATCACTGGGCTTATCAGAGAAGATTAAAGGAGCTTTGGCAGGTTTCCTTAAGGATCCAACCTCTTTACTTCTGGGATTGAAGGGTCTGCGATTGATTAATCGTTGCTGTAGGATGGGCAAAGCTTGCGTGCCCATCTTTTTCAAATTACCTTCGTCTAAACTGAAATCATTTTTTGTTATCCTCTTGCTTATCCGGCTCTTTCAGACGTCTTACAATCCGATCAAAATCGGAAACATGCTCCTTGTCTTGCTTGACGCGAAACACTTTATATTCTTTTTCTGCCAAAACTCTAGCAACGTCTTTGGAAATCTTCCCTTTATTCTCCAATACTTCAAAATCATTGAACTGTAAAAAAGCATTGAGTTTCACTTCCCAATCCTTCATTTTCATCAAACGCCCCCGACTTGCTTGCAGTTCTGCATAGTCCAAATACATATCAACAATATGATTCATAGCTTTAATTTCATCTTTATCCAGGTAGTTTTTTGCTATTCTTATATCTGATTTTAAGATCTTTCCAGCCGGAGCTTTTCGCCATGTGGTCAACCCCATGTTGGGTTTGTCTTTATTTGCCCTTACAGCGATTATTTCTGCAGCTGTTTTTCCTGTTATGGCAAAATGCATTTTGTTTTGAACGGTCGCAAAAAACTGCTCTGCCTCAACAGTATTAGGGGAATAATCAATTGAAGTAGTATAGATATCAGTAATTTTTTGATAAACCATCCGTTCACTAGCTCGAATCTCACGAATTTCTTCGAGCAGTTCATCAAAATAGCGGGCATCAAAACGGGTTCCGTATTTAAAGCGATCAGAATCAATGGCAAACCCTTTTAATATATATTGTTTCAACTTGTCGATTGCCCAGGTGCGAAATTGTATCCCCCGCAAAGAATTGACACGGTATCCGACAGCGATGATCGCCTCAAGACTGTAGAATTTGGTTTTGTATTTTTTCCCATCTGAAGCAGTTACCGAGTAATCCTCGGTAACTGAATCTTTATCCAGTTCTCCTGATTTGAAGATGTTTTTCAAATGCAGTGAGATGTTGTCAGTGCTGCATTCAAACAATTCTGCCATCAACTTTTGGGATAACCAAAGGTTGTCATATTCAAATCGAACTTCAATTCGCACCTTTCCGTCTTCCGTTTCGTAAAAGGTGATTTGATCCATTAAAATCCTCCTGAATTCAATGATACTAAAAACATAATTTAATCATTTGACTTGGTCAGTAGCTCTTTCGCAGCTTGCATGCTGACTTGCGCAGTTGCTTGTGCGATCACTTGATCGGTCGTATTGTTTTAAACATAGGTCTTTGAAAGCAAACGTTTACTCAACTGTTTTCAACTTGCATGGTTGCTTGCATGGTAACTTGTCGGTTTCCCTGTTTTACAGTTTTGGAGATTCTATAGGATGGGAAAAACCTGAGTACTCATTGCATAAACCAGCAAATACACCGAATTTATGAATTGCCGGGTTGGTGCTACACATTTTGTTTATTGATAATTCTTATAGTTTATATTAATCGATGGGCACGCAAGTTTTGCCCATCCTACCACTTTTGCAGACAACTTGATGGTTTATCCAGTATTGTCATTTCAATCAATTATATGGAATAGGATCTTATTGCGAGTCCAGCTCAATTGTCTCCGCACTGAGGAGACAATCTGCTCATCAGGAAATATCTCCGCAAAACGGAGACAATGATGCAGTTGTTTTTTACTCCAACCTTTTCCGAAGCTACTGGTTAAACCATGGGATAAGCTTTCAATTACTTTCTTGCCGTATTCAGTCCTTTCACCTTTCAATACCTCACTTGATATACGACCCCCAACCTGCCAATACAACAATATCAGCTCGGCGTTTACTGCCACAGCAGCGCGCTGCTTGGCAGATTGAATCAATAACTTGATTTCAGCAAGGAGAGAACTATCAGAAAAGGAAGTTTGACTCATATCCCCTCCTCCAGGCCGTTTTGCTTTTGAGCTGGAGGTTGCCAATTGCGGACGTCTATTTTGCCGGTGACAGCGGCCGAGATTAGGGCTGTCCGGCGTTCAAATAAAAGTTCAATCACCCTGCTACACCGGATTATGCTTGAACGGAAAAATTCCGGCAACTGTTTTTCTTTTTGGCACACCAGGATCTTTCGAGCTTGGGATCGGGCTTGCGTCATTGCATTTTCTATTTTGAAAAACGGAATGCTGATGAAATAGAATACCTAAAAGAAAGGGAACAGGTCCGCTTTTGACTCTCTTGCTCTTAAGTTATTCTTAAAAGTTACCGTAGGATGGGCAAAGCCTGCGTGCCCATCTTTTAAATCATATGCTGCATACTAAGGTCAAAAGAAGATTTGACCCCTTTATGACCCCTTTACTTGCTCTTAAGTTATCCTTAAAAGTTGCCGTAGGCCGTAGGATGGGCAAAGCCTGCGTGCCCATCTTTTAAATCATATGCTGCATACTAAGGTCAAAAGAAGATTTGACCCCTTTGTTTGTTAAGTTGTTCTTAACAGTTGCCGTAGGATGGGCAAAGCCCGCGTGCCCATCTTTTAAATCATATGCTGCATACTAAGGTCAAAAGAAGATTTGACCCCCTTTCTGAAAAGATTATCGATTTTTTGGAAACTCTGGACGAAGATTCACACCACTGCGCAGAACTGGCCGTCGGATCTCTGTACCTGGCCCTGTCCGACTTCAAGAAAAAACCAGTGACCAGGCAATAGGATACATTTTACTTTCCAATCTGTGCGACGGCTCAGTCATTCTCATGCCCTACATGGTTTAATGAAGACTGAAATTGGTATGCTGTTCCACGATTTTGGGCAAGTTGCTCGATTCACTTCTCTATTTGGGGTTGACCGTAGGTTGTAGAGTGATTATTGTTTAAATACATTCTGATTGTTTCCTTTGGGGACGTTTGTTTCATTGGGTTTTGAGAATTCTGCGAGCACAGAATTCGTTGGATTGACACTCCGCAAAACGAGCCGTGAAATGAGATGGGCCCAGGGGTTTGGCTACGGCAGGGCTGTCACCCTGCTTTATGGTGTGCTCGCACCGCCAGGCTTCTGGGCTTTTCTCATTTTTGGTGGCCCGGTTTCAGTCTGGCGGTGCTTTTAGAGGAGAAAACACCTTGAAACCAATTTTCACTTCCGGGCTAGTCAAACGTCTTCGCAATGAAACGCGTCCCCTTCACGTTTTGCTAAACGATAACAAACTCATCTGTTTTATTCCTGAGACCAAAACCTCTCTCGATGTTTCCGGGGTTGCCCGTCTGTTGGATCTCCCTGCAACAAAAGAAAAGAATTCCGACTTTGAAAACATGCCAAGGCTGAATCCGGACCCTTGCAGCAGGGGTCTGGTTACTTTTGCCAACCACTCCTCCATTCGTCATCCTTCTGCTTTCTTCCAACTTGTTGTACAAACCAGCAAACCGGCTTCGGTTGCCATGACCCGCTGGTTGATACGAGAGGTTATCCCCAGGACTGCCGCTTTCAAAGCTCCGCAGGCGGCCGTGACTGATGATGAGGGACTAAAGAAGCTGATCGGAAGGAACCAGGCCGGGATGACGGGTCAGGTATTGGTTAAACTGGAAACCGTTCAGACCGGAGACAAAACATCGTCACGGAATGAGGAGGAGATAGAACACCTAATGGAAGAGGAGGAACAATGTCAAAAGAACTAACCGACCTCATGGACGATCTCCGCCAGATGCAGATCCTGCTTAACTTCATGATCAAGGGCCTCGCGGCCCTTTCCACAGAATCCATGGAAGACAGCCTACGACTAACAGAAATCCAAGCCTTCCAAGTCTACGAACACACCCGGGACATGGTTGATAGTATGATAAAACGAGTGGAAGAAGCCTTCAAAGAACAGTTCTGCAAACCCGATGGCTGATTAAAAAACTCATTAGGGATAACTGAATTCAGGCTTATTTGAGAGCTTTGTTTGCATTTATGCTGAAAAAGGCATTCTGATAGACAAATTTAAGTAAGTTGAGGAAATGGAAAATCATTAATATATTTAAAAACTTGTGGAAAAATATACAAAGATGCAATCCTGATCCCTAACACTACCTTTTATTTCAGTTTTTTGAGTCCTTTATCTTCTGTAAGAATTCTCATTTGCTGAATGGCTATTTGATTGAGTCTTTTCAATCGATCTTCCTGTGACAAACCTTCATTGATGAATAGGGCGTTTAGGTTTTCCAGGTTGGCAAGACAAACCAATTGGGACACATCCGCATCATCCCTGATATTGCCTTTCTTGTCCGGATTCTCATTTCGCCACATGCCGGCAGTTTTTCCAAAAAGTGCCATATTGAGAATATCTGCTTCTGTGGCATACACCTGGTTGATTTGTTTTTTATCTAGTTCCGGCGGAATTAAATGCTCCTTGATGGCATCAGTATGAATTCGATAGTTGATTTTTGTAAGGTTACGCCTGATATCCCAACCCAATTGCTGTTTTTCTTCATCCTTCAAGCGTTGGAATTCCTTGATCAGATAGAGTTTGAACTGGGGAGAAATCCAGGAAGCAAATTCAAAAGCGATATCTTTGTGGGCATAGGTTCCACCATACCTACCCGCTTTTGCCAGAATGCCTTTTGAGTTAGTCTTTTGTACCCACTGTTTTACGGAAAGCACGAATCTATTTAATCCTGCCTGATTTTTAATTCCCTCGAATTCGAGGGAATTAAACTCTGGATTATAGATCTCCTCCCAAATTCCAAGAAACTCGATGGTATTTTTATTTCTTAACCATTTTTCAATCAAAGAAAGACCGTTTTCGACACTTCTGACCATATCAGTTAACGAAATGTAATCTTCATTATCCGATGACAAAATCGTAATCGCTTTTCCCTGAACCTCTATCTTTGCCATAATGTTTTATAAATCATGAAATACTTTTAGCATCTTCAATGCCATATCGTCAGTCACTCTTATCTTCAAGATTGTAGCTAACCACAGAATGAGCAGTTGCACAAGAACCTGTAAAAAAATCAAAAATAAGGTCAATTTTTCTGGAGACTTAATGCAGGCTGGAAATTAAAATCAATCTCATTAAACGCAATTTGAATATATTTTTTAGACAATTACACACATTGGTTAAGTGAAATCCCGGCAGCTCAACACTGCTGATTGAGTCGCCCTCGTTGAGTTTTTGCGTATTGTCTAAAGGTCAAGTAATTGACTTGGCTTAATATTGAGAGCTTTTGCAATTTTGAAAATGTTGGACAATGTCATGTTGACCGTTTGTCCCGACTCAATTCGTTGATACTGCCTCAATGAAAGTTCAAACGTCTGCATATCTTCTTGAGTCAGTTTCTTTTTTTTCCTCAACTGGTAGATCTTCTCCCGCAGTTTTTCAGCAAATATAGAAAACTCGTCAAAATATCTGCTCTTCTCGTCTATTCCTCTCATTTTTCAACTCTTTGTCGGATTCTAAATATGCCATTAAAGGCATATTTATCATTTACAAACCACGCCATAGATGGCATTTTTTTTTTAACAAAGAAATTCGAAGAAAAAAAAAGCCAAAATCCACTACTCAGGAAATTAATTCATGAAGAATTTCTCCAAAATCGGAATTTCCAGTAGCTTTAGGCTGATGGAATTGATTGATGAAAAGAAACACAAGATATCCAGGCAGGTATTGATCGATCTGGTGGGATTCAAAGTCAAGGCTGAAAAGACGCCATTGGTCGATGATGGTTTCAAGCTATACGTATGAGAGGAGCGATGTCAAAAGCCCTAATCGATCTGATGGACGATCTCCACCAAATGCAGATCCTGCTCGATTTCACAATCAAGGGCCTTGCGGCCCTTTCCACCGCATCCACAAAAGACAGCCTGCGCCTAACTGAATTCGAAACCTACCAAATCTCCGAATACACCCGGGGATATGGTTGACACTATGATCAAACGATTAGAAGAAGCTTTCAAAGAACAGTTCTGCAAACCGGTTGATTGATTCAGAAAATTGAAGTCAGGAAGATTTTTTTAAGAAGGATGTTGGGCTTGCTAGCTTTTAAGCTGAGATGAGCACCTTGATCTGAAAATGTAAAAATTTAAAGCCAATATTTATCAATATTTTCAGAAAGCCAAGGACAAGACGACAATAACACAAGCCTGTCCTGAGAATTAGAAATGTCAAAATGAAAGACACGACCCCCATTTTTTGAGAATTAGAAATGTCAAAATGAAAGACACGACCCCCATTTTATGCGACCCCCATTTTTATGTTGATTGTTGTTTTGATTATAAAGAAAAGAGCAAAGCCTTAAGCTGTATAGCAAGGTCAAAAGAAGATTTGACCCCTTTACGTGGTGACGTGGTGAAACATTGAGGCAATTGCAGGCCTAAAAAATACGGGTGCCGTCGGCTTGATATATTCGTTCAATATTCTTTAGTCTAATAGTGATTCCCACGAACAACCTATTGCTTTTCGAATTCTTTTTGCCGTTGTTATGAGAATATTAGTTTGTCCCGCTTCGATTTTTTGAACGGTTCGAATATTCAAATGTGCAAGCTCTGCAAGTTTGTCTTGGGTAATCTTTCGTGCTGTCCGTTCCCTACGAAGATTTTCGCCGAAATGCCTCAACTCTGTTTGTATTTGTTCTTTTTTCATGCGCCCTATTATGGCGTAAAAACAATATTGACAACACGGCACAATAGGGCGTAAAAACACTTATTCTAACAAATGCAAATAAGAACAAAGTTTAGAACGTAGGAAGGATTTTGGGCTTACTTTGAAACGTGAAAATGTAGTATGCCGGAGGAGTTAAATATGTTTAATCTATCACAAAATGAGGTTTTACCTGAAGAAACACTGGAGGAAAATTTGAATGTTCTTTATGACAATATTACAGAGTTTTGTGCTTATTGTTCTTTTCTTTGCGACTCCTTTGCGTCCATTGTTGCCCGAGAAGAAGTAATTGATGATGCCACTGTCCTAGGAATAAGTTTCTGTTCGAATTGGATGAAAAACAGAGTTGAGAAAATCAAAGACGAGGTAGGAAAAATTCATAAGAAAGTGGCATTTAGAAGCGAATAAATTCGTCAAGCAGTATCGCACCGGTACAAATCTACGATGTGATATTATGTCACCGAACGTCGGGTTTCAGTGAATAGGGACAGATCCGGGTCGGACCTAGGGTGTCCTTTTTACCCATTGAATGTAGGGTCGGGCTTAGGGTCTACTCAAATGTCAAGTAGCTGACTTGGTTTGATGTTGAGAGCTTTTGCAATTTTGAAAATGTTGGACAACGTCATGTTGATCGTTTTTCCCGACTCAATTCGTTGATATTGCCTCAATGAAAGTTCAAACGACTGCATATCTTCTTGAGTCAGTTTTTTCTTTTTCCTCAACCGGTAGATTTTCTTCCGCAGTTTTTCAGCAAATACTGAAAACTCGTCAAAATATCTACTCTTCTCGTCTATTCCTCTCATCTTTCAACCTTTTGTCGAATTCTAAATATGCCATTAAAGGCATATTTATCATTTACAAACCACGACATAGACGGCATGTTTTTGACAAAGAATTTTGAGAATTAAGAGAAATCAAAATCCACTACCTAGAAAACTAATCCATGAAGAATATCTCTAAGAACGAGTTCTTCAGAAGCTTTAGGCTGATAGAATTGATTGATGAAGAGAATGATAATGTTTCCAGGCAGGTGTTGATCAATCTGGTGGGTTTCAAAGTCAAAGCTGAAAAGAAGCCATCGATAAACGATGATGGCCTCAAGCTATACGGAAGAGAAGAGCGATTTCAAAAGAACTAATCGATCTGATGGACGATCTCCACCAAATGCAGACCCTGCTCAACTTCACGATAAAGGGTCTGGTGGGCCTTTCCATCAAATCCACAAAAGATAGCCTGCGACTAACAGAATTCGAAGCCTACCAAGTCTCCGAATACACACGGGATATGGTTGATACGATGATCAAACGAGTGGAAGAAGCCTTCAAAGAACAGTTCTGCAAGCCTGTTGATTGATACCGGAACTAACGAGGAAAGTGGGAAAGAGGATACATTCTTTATGCTATGTAGAGCTTATTGCAGGTTTTTAGGCTGAAGCAGGTTACTCCTGAACTAACTTGTAGATAATACCTAACTTTGGTTTCTGAATTTTTGTCAATATTTTTAGTAATTTATGATCAAAAATACAATGACGGAAGCCTAACCAAATCTTTTGATGAAGACTTATTGTCCCCCGATTTAATCACTTTTTAGATTTATGCTGATATGTTACTTTTATTGGTTTTAAGAAAGTATTGACCGGTATTTTCGGAGGAAGTGTTTTATTGTGTTTTTTAAACTCTTTTTGTAGTCGAAAGTATCTTGATGGAGAGAGATTCATGAATTCTTGAATGTCGCCATCACTTAAGCCCCATTCTTTTTTTGCCTTATTAAACACGTAAGTTGCCAACCTTTGCGGAGTGATGTTGTACCCAGTATTGGCTTCATAACGAATACTGCTAATAACCTTGCGGATTTGACTTTCCGATAAGTGAAATAATGGCGATTCATCAGATTTTTTGATACCACAGTAACGTTTCCATTCTATATAGTCCGAAAGTGCCTCTTTAACTCTTTGATGTAGATTATTGTTAGTATATCTTCCCTTCACTTTATCGTAACGTTCAATTTTGGATAGTATCAGGTCAACAGAGGATTCTTTAATCCCAAGGAGACCTTGAATACTCAATTCTGCTTCAAGTACACATAGACCGTAAAACGCACGTGAAAATAATATCTCTTCACCTCCTTTCACCTTTACCAAATTTCCTTTTGAATCGATAAAAATCTCAACCTTAACATTATCAATGCGATTTAACCATGTTTCTAGATTTTCTACTCCTTTTAGCAATTTATTATAGTCTAGGCTAGACTGGCTTGAAACGATCATCTTTGGATATTTATGCGTCAGCAACTTACCAAAATATGGGTTATATTTCTCCCCTAAATACTTAAAAAATCGTCTATAGATAACGAAGTAACCGGCAATTGTGCTATCTTGCAACGAAGCTTCTTTAAGTTCTTTAATAAAACTCTCAATATAAAATGTAATGGCTTTATGGGATTCAAACTTATCGGCATTTTCCAGTCCTTCTATGCCATGTTCAATCAGAAAATTGAGGAGTTTAGCTAAGATTTGCCTGCCCCTATCAATGTTTTTTAATTCGCATTCCTCCATTAAAAACCGTTCGCCAATATCTCCAAGATTTTTTACCGCATCCCGCTTATACTTAAACGTTTGAGCAGCAGCTTTGATACTTGCTATTTTACTTGGCTGGTATTTGGAATGCTCCATTACGGAGCTTTCAGGTTGTCTCTTTAGTGCTTCCTGAATGGTTAGTTGTCTGTTTTTGTACAAGTCAGATAATGACTTAATTTTGCTCTTTAAACGATTTCTTTTTTTCGATTTAAAGTTGTTTGCATTTTTACCTGAATTTTCGGTATCTTTTTTCTTTTTTGTTTCAGGCAATGACCCAGAGAAATTAGTCGTTTGTTGAGATTTTTTCTTTGATGGCATCATTCTCTCCTTCTTGAAGGTTTTTATTGTTCCCAGCAAAAGCATAGTTTATGCCAACAGGGCCATTTAATTGAATTAAAGCCTTGTAAACTCAAGCATTCAAAACAAAAAAACAGAAGGTGTGAACAACATAAAAGGCCATCTGTTATGTATTTGATATCACTAGTGTCGCGTTGATTGAAAAACAAAAATCTGTAAAAGGCTACCAATAAAGGTTTAAGACATCGTTTTACGATTTTTCGATTTGAAATTTCGGCCAGCATCCATTGTAGTTTTTAATTTGGAAATCGCAATGAATGCAGGAAAAAGTGTCTTTTCACAAATTGTCGATCTTTATCCCAAGTACCGATTTAATAAAATCGTTGATAAATACAAAGGAGATTTTAACACACGGCATTTTAAGACATGGGATCAACTCCTTTGCATGACATTTGCCCAGTTGACTTATCGAAGTAGCCTTCGTGATATAGAGGCATGTCTGACTGCTCAGCCTCAAAAGCTCTATCACATGGGTATAAAAGGAAATCCTACAATCAGTAACTTATCCAGAGCAAATCAAAACAGAGATTGGAAAATCTATTTTGAACTTGCTCAACTTCTGATGAAAGATGCCAGAGAACTGTATTGCGATGAAACCCCGTTCTCCGAAGAGCTAGAAAGTACTGTTTATGCATTGGATGCAACTACTATCGATTTATGTTTGTCCATGTTTCCATGGGCAACATTCAGAAAAACGAAAGGTGCCATCAAGCTACATACATTGTTGGATTTAAAGGGTTCAATCCCATCCTTCATTCAGATTACTGAAGGTTTGATACATGAAGTAAATATCTTGGACAACATTACCCTTGAACCCGGATCGTTTTATGTAATGGACCGTGGCTACCTTGATTTTGCAAAATTGTACAAAATCCAAAGAGACTTTTGCTATTTTGTTATTCGTGCAAAAAAGAACTTAAAGTTCAGACGACTTTACTCATCACCAGTTGATCGGACAACAAAGTTAAGGACCGATCAAATCGGAGTCTTAGAAGGTTTTTATTCAAAACGAGACTATCCGGAAAAGCTTCGTCGGATCAAAATTTATGATGTAGAAACAGATAATTATCTGACATTTCTTACAAATAATTTTAAAATATCGGCATCTTTGATTGCCGAGTTGTATAAAAGTCGCTGGAAGATTGAGCTTTTCTTTAAATGGATCAAGCAACACCTAAGAATAAAGCAATTTTATGGAACATCCTTTAACGCTGTAAAAACACAAGTATGGATTGGGATCTGTGTTTATGTGGTTGTGGCAATATTGAAGAAAAGATTCAATATCCCATACTCGCTCTACAATATTCTACAAATAATCAGTGTTACTGTTTTCGAGAAAGTTCCAATTTATCAATTGGTTAACAAAGAAAGTTACAGAAATACAGATGTGGATTACTCTAACCAATTGACAATATTTGATTAATCGACGCGACACTAGTGATTTGATATGAATTGATACTAATGGGAAAGGGGCCAAGTTTGCTTTTGACTTTTTTTGAATTTTCACGAAAGAGCCAAACCGAAAGCTACAAAATAAGGTCAAAAGTAGATTTGACCCCTTTACATTGCGACCAACAACTCATGCTCAGTCCAAACTCGCCTCATATTTTTGCTCTTAGTCTTAACCATTCTGATTCAAGAAGCCCGACTCTGCTCAGCTCTCTTGCAAATTGTTCCGCTGCCCTTTGGGCATGTTTCGGTTTCAACTGTGCAATCCAGGTAAAGGTTTTCTTTTGATCACCATGCTCTTTGAACAATAAGTCCGACGCAAGAACAACTCCTTTTGTTGGTCTAAATACTTTAGTTACAGCATTTTCAATCTTTGGTTTATATACCAGCTCAATGTTGTTTTTATCAGCGCGAACAACATGAGTTAGTTTATCGCCCGATGCTTTTCTCAAAATACAAAAAATGAACGTGGATGGTTTACTTAAACGAACTGAATCACAGCTTGGTTGTAAACAAAGTAAATAACGTTCTTCATTTTCTGTTTCACGAATAATCGTCCCTAGCTTTAAAATACGATCGTGACCGTAGCAAGTACGTTGACTCATCAATATTGATAGTTCCTTTTGATCTTCTCCAGCAGTTTCATTACTGAGATATGAAGTTAACAGATTGAAATTGGAAGAGCTGGGAGAAGGCCATTTGGGAGGATTTTTCTTTAAGTTTTTAATGGTTTTTTCTATCCCAGCCTTATTTCCGGAATCATAGATATCTTTAATCCCCATACCTTTTGTACAAAAGTTGATAGCAAAATCAGTTGTGTCCAATTCATTCGAGACAAATGTTTTGGCTTCCTCTGTAGGTTGCCAATAATCCTCACACCAATTTTGCAAAACCGAATCATTTACGAGAGGCTTTTGCAAGCAATCTTCTAAAACAGCTTCAATTTCATCTACAAGCAACGGACCAATATGTTCAAATGCCTCTTCATGGGGAATCCCCAGCGCACGGTGAGTTAAAAACGGTCCATCCAATCCTGAATGAAATTTTGACAGTATTCTCCGACTCTGTTTTCTAATGGATGCTAATCCCGTCAATATGCTTCCCTGAAGCATTCCTCCGGCCAGTTTGCAGAATTCACAAATGGCTCTGTCCGCAAGATCAACTTCGCTTACTTCAAAATCTGTAAATTCATCTGATCTTGAAGCAGGTTTACCAAGAATCACAACCCTTGCATTCAGAGTGTGAAATGCAAGGCCTTTATCTGAATCTTTAAAATCGATTTCATCCGGCATACTCATGCTATTTGAGAGTTTTTCCGATACTCGATCTGAAATGTCAAATAAATTGAAGCTATCCGTATAAACCAATACAAGTCTGATTTGGTGTGGGTCTTCTTTGAGGCTTTCTGTAACAAGATTCTCTATAAGTTCAGTAGCTTTTACCCCGTCATCACCATATAAATCCCAATCGACTATCACTATATCTGCAGCGGAACAAAGCTTAAAAGTAGCTGATTCAATACTTACAGCGTGTCGTTTTTGAGGTTGATGTAGTGAACATACTATGCTCTTTTTTGCAAAACTTGCCTGAATATCATGGGGTGAATATCCGGCAAGTTCTTCGTTGTATATTTTGGGAGTTGATCTTTTTTCAGAAACCTGACCGCTTTTAGTAGCAGGTTTCCTTTTCTTAGGGGGAGTGACTTGTTTCTCTGAGGTATCAGCTTTTTTTTCCGGTGCATAGATTTTGTCATCAACAAAAACAACAGACTGAATGAAACTTTCAGCGGCTTTCCTCGAATACTCATCCATCGTCGAAATACTAGCCATGTTTACTCCCTGACCATAAAATTTTGAATGTTGTCCCAAAAGGTTTGTCGTTTGGTAATACTTCTAAGTCCATTTTCTCTTTGTTTAAGGTTTTCCGAGAGATAAATAGTCCTAACCCACGTCCTCCCGGCTTACGGGAAAAACCTTGTTCAAAAATCGCTTCGATATCCCGAGAATGAACAGACGGTCCTGAATTGCTAATTAAATATGAGTTTTCTCTGAAATCCAGACTGATATAGCGATCAGTTTGAACATCGCCCAACCAAAATATTGCATTGTCAATTATGTTAACAAATACCGGATAGAGAGTTGAAGGGTATCCGGTAATCTCTGAATCCAAAAAATCCTGAGTGACTTTTAAGTCAACATGATGCCGATTAAAACGAACATTAAAAAGAGTTCGAATATAGTGATTGATATGACTTCCCTTTATTCCGGTTTGTTTCCTTTGTAATCTTCTTTGCAGCGGCGTAAACAAATTCAAATGAGCATCAAGATGATCAAAGTTCGTTCTTATCTCCTGATAGAGCAGCAGCAATTCATCGTTTGCGTTTGCCCATGAATTCAACTCTCGCAGTTTACTCCTAATGCCTTTAATGGCAGCTTCGAACTCATGATTAATTACCGCAACTGTCAGCCCCAATTGGACAAGTTCTGCGTCAGTGTCTGCCTGTTCACGCAATCCTTGGAGCTCCTGGTCCATAGCTTCTATCATATCAAGATGACCAATATCTGAGGATTTCATCAGGTTTTCAGATATGTTGGTTAGCATTTCCCGAATTCTTCCAAGTGATTCCGTATTTCGTTGACCAACCTCTTCGATCCTATGCTCATATCTTTCTCTCATCTCTTCCGCTTTTTGAGATGAGATATCAGTGAAATCCTGTTCAGCGAAATCAGTTTCGACCTTTTTAACAATGTTTCGAAACTCCTGAATCGATTTTCTTGCCGTATCAATTGCAATTCTGCGGGTTTCAGCAGCAGTTTTTTCAAGCATTCCGGCTTCTGATTTAACATCAGATTCGCGGTTGTCAGCCACTTGTCTTATCAACTTCTCTAGTCGACGGCGCTGATCAATATATATTCGTGCCTCCTCAGCCATTTTCCCCAAACTTGCCCCAACTTCCTTGGATATGGGAGTAAATAACTCGTCGTCCAATCTTTTTAGTTCCCTTACATATGCATCCCAGTCTCTTTGAAGCGTTTTTGTTAGCCCGACCCCACGAGGTCTTGCTACCAGATAGCTATTGCGGATTTGAGAAAGCCTCTGGTTTGCTTCACTTTCAGCCTTAAGGAGTTCCTCAGCAGCTTCATCGGGATTCTTGATTTTTGAGGCTGCCTCCATTCTTGAGTTTACCTGCAAGCGTAAAGAATCAGTTTCTGCCTCCGGTAATTTTTGAGTCGTATTTTGGAAAAAAATATCCAATGCTTTTGCAAGGTTCTTTCTTTTTGTCCCTACTTGTTTTTCACGCTTTTGGCGTGCTTTCTCCAATCTACTCAGCTCTGACCTTCTTTCGGTGAAATAGTCTGAAAAGTCGCCCTCTTTTCGAAAGAAATCCGCAGCCAATTGCACAAAAATGTTTTCCAGGATATCTTTTAACTGCCTGTAAGCCTTATCTTTTTGAAATCCTTCCCGACCAGCTTTTTCAATTAGTTTGCTGTTCTTTTTTCTTGATAGGTTTACGGCTCCATAAATATTACGATACGAAAAGTAATAGTATCCGGCACCTTTAGTTCTTCTTACTTCAATATCCAACCAATCAATGTCCGAATTTCCATACGGCAAAATGCGAATACCATCTCTGTAAACGTAAAGTCCTGCTATGTAATTAAGCTTATCACGTAATCTGTTGTAGTCGTCCGGTTCAGCTTTGCTTTCTCTTTGGGTTCCCTGTAAGTATCCAAACTCAATGTTAAAGGGTCCGCAATACGTCTTTTTTCCACCACCTTTGTTCCAAGATATCAGGTGGTTTTCATATTCTTGTTCATAAATTTTTACATTTCCAATGAATTGTCCGTATTCGTTAACGTCTCCGACAACATATTGATCAGCACATTCCAAATCATGGGGGGTAAAAAATTCACCAGAACCAATCAAGTCTTCACAAAAGCTATCAGATGGCCAGTATCTAAAAGCGGTTTCGATAGGAGGAGATGACTTTACCCCGAATACAGAATTGCAAAATCCCAGCAAACTTTTTGAAAACTCTTTTGTATTTGACTCCTTCTCCCGATCAATTTCGGCCTTTAACTCATCATTTGCAGGGGCAATATAGAAATGAGTACCATGATTATCCCCATTTAAGGACAGACCATCTAAGAAATCATCCAAATCTTTGGGATCTAATTGGAAATCTTTTATATCTTCAACAATAGTACTGAAATCACAGTTAGGATATCTTTCAGACAGACTTTCCAGATTTTTAAGATTCTGATCAAGAATAGCTTCAACATCTGCAAGTTCTGGGATAGATCCTCCGTTAATAGTTTCGACTGGAAATTCAAGGTCATCTATATTGAGAGAAGGAATTTCGAAAAGCCCCCAGTGTATAAAACACATTGTTAGAATATTTCGCTCACCTTCAACAAAAGATCTGGTGAGTACAAGAACCTGTGTACCCAGCAATGCAATTGCCAAGCGACCGATTCCTTTCTCTCCCATAATTTCTCGACTTTCTTTCCCTTTTGGTCTGAAAGATTGATTGTGCAGCACTGAGTCCACTTTGCTTTCTGTGCCAAGAACAAGCCATCGGTTCTCAAACTCATTCTTAGTCATTCCAATACCGTCATCGCGAATGACAAGTAGACCGTCTGATCTAAAATAATCTACTTCCACATGATCTGCATATGCATCATGAGCATTTTTAAATAACTCACTTATTGCGGTCGAAACATCAGCGATTTGCTGACGGCCAAGCATGTCTACTGCACGAGCTCTTGTTTTAAACTTAGCCATTACTAATATACTTAATTATATGCTCACCTAATTTTTTAGATAAGGCAGGTGGTACTGCGTTGCCAATTTGTCGGGCAATGGAGGATTGATTTCGAGCCATAAACTTATAACGTCTTGGAAAAGTCTGCAAAGTTGCTCCTTCTCGCAATGAAATAGCTCTGTCCTCGACAGGGTGGCCAAATCTTCCGTTTGAAAAGCTGTTGAATCTAGTTGTTATGGTGGGCGCAGGCTGGTCCCAAAACATTCTACCGTACACATTTCTGAAAATATTATCTTTACCATTGTAAGCAGGAATTTGAAGTGCTTCATCATCTTTCCAGCTTTCGCGAGTACCTCCATCATGGGGAGTTCGACGAATACGTTCTAAATTTTTTGGTGACAGGAACGCTGCAGTGTGTATTCGATTGGTATGGTCTTGATGACCTGCTTCAATTTTAGGAAAGTTATTGTGAGTGCCAATAAAATTTCTCACAACCTGCTTACTACTCCTCCGGCCTTTTGGTAATTTGAGTCCTTTGGATAATCGTGTACCAATCAATACATACCGCATCCGGTTCTGTGGCACCCCATACAAATTTGAGTTAATTATTCCATTGTCAAAAAAATAGTTTTTTGAGACCAAAAAAGTTAAAAATTGAGAGAGGTAACTCTTTCGATTTTTTAAAATACCAGGAACGTTCTCAATAAGAATAAATCCAGGATTAAGTTCATCAACAAATCTTTGAAATTCTTTTAGTAAAAAAGCTGATGCAGCACTTTTAGTTCTGTCTGTTTGAATTTTACTCCAATACTGGCAAGGACTGCAGCCAACAAGAATCAGGTAATCATCATTTAATGATATTCCGATTGATTCAGCTAATTCTTGCACTGTTAAACTAGAAACATCTCTGTGAATAAATTTTGCCGGACTATTATTGACTGAATAGGTTTCTTTACAACTCAAGTCATTATCAATACCTGCTAATACGTTTATTCCTGCTTTCCTGAGGCCAAAGCTCATACCTCCGGCACCACAAAAAAAGTCAATTGCTTTTAAATTGGTTGATCTCTCAAAAGGCATATAGTTAATCTGATCTAAATAGGTCAATTTGAATTAAGGTCGACTATCACTTTCGCAAAGAATTAACATGATAAATTCATATAAGACAACAGATCAGATTATAAGATACTGATATATATATCATTTATTGCTACATTAAAAGGAAACTTAAATTGGATCAACATACTCCACAGCAACGCAGTTTTAACATGCGACAAGTTAAGTCCAAAGACACAAAGCCTGAGAAAATAATAAGAAAGCTTCTATGGAATGAAGGATATCGATATCGATTACATTGCAAAGGGTTGCCCGGAAAACCCGACATTGTTTTTCCAGGTAAAAGAAAAGCAATTTTCATACATGGATGTTTCTGGCATAAACATTGTTGCAGCCACTTCAATTGGCCAAAAACAAACACAGACTTTTGGAAAGAAAAGATCAATGCGACTGTGAAGCGAGATAAAAAGAACTTGGATGCGATGTCAAGGATGGGCTGGAAAGTACTAATCATATGGGAATGTGAAACGAAAACAACCATAAAAAACGATCTCTTAATCAAATTAGAATATTTTCTAAACTCACAATCTTGAGAGAAAAAAGGACTAGTTCCCCCATTTTGATTGAACAATTTTAGACCGATCCCTCCTTATCATGAAAATCAGCTAACCAATCAGGTAATATTAAATCAATTATCTAATTACAATCAGCTATTTTAAATCGGTTGCTCAAATGCCACTCCAAATTAGATGAGCTTGGCCAGTGGACTTTGTTTTCAGGTGTAAAAATTGAACGGCCTGAAAGGGTTAATACGTGACCAAGGAGGTTTTTATCTGTCTTTATCTGTTTAGACACCTTTACTTCAAAGTTTTGATCAACGGCCACTAAACCCTTGTCATAGGTCCAGTGGCATAATTTGCAGAGAGCCATACCATTGGTGGAAGAATCATCAAAACTGATGCTCCAGGGTTTGATGTGGGCAGCTTCTACAACAGTATGTCCTTCAATAGTACGGATTCTGATGCCACAGATGGCACAACGGTGCTCGTACAGATTTACAATTGCTCTTCTGAAGCCTTGGTCTCTTATCGGTTTGTCGACACTCTTGCCAAATTCGGGCTGTTTTTCTTTCACCAGAACCGATTTACTGTAGTCATAAGCTTTTTGATTGATGACTCCGCAGTTTAAAACCTCCGACCGGATTGACTGCATAAAATAGGTATTAATTAGCACAGTTCTCAACCCCTCCCTGGCTTTTGGCAGCATCATGAACTGAAACAACTCCTCAGGAAACCTGGCACCAATGCAGGTATCGATGAGTTTTCGCATGGAAGTTATGGAATCAATGTTGATCGATTCTCCTGGTGCAGCCACTAAATCCCAGACTCCGTCATTGGACAGTCTGGAAAACGGGTAAGCCATGCTTCCGGTTCTCATTTCCATCGGCATGATTGAAGACCAGTAGGTATTGAAAGTGTCTACCAGATCCAGCGTCGGCTCGATGAAATTTTCTGTAATCACACCCTGTGTGATGTGATCCATGACCGATAGCAAAAGAAATGGCTTATGGGGAGCACAAAACAACGTTGTTTCCGGCCAGCGAGCTTTGCTTCTGTCTGTCCTGAGATTTGAGAATAGTTGTTCGAATTCTTTTAACTGAGCCATTTATCATCCAGGCTTTATTGTTTTAAAAAACGGAATTTGACGGCACTTCCCGAATCTGCTTAATCACACAGGAAAAAAACCATTAAAAGATCGCATTATTAAATACCTAAAATCTGTCTAAATGTCATGGGAAAAGATTGCTAAGCTCGGAAGCACAATTGTTCTAAGGCATCTGCTCACAATCTGATTTCAAAGTTAAAGGGAATTTTTCACCACAGAGACACGGAGATCACGGAGAAAAGATTTTGAGTGGGGAAAGTAAATAATAGCATGAGATTTGCAGCATTGCCCCTGCCTTGTTCTATTCTATTGCCTCCCAATGTCAGCCTTTGGCTGGACAAAGTTTCCTGAATGCTATCACCGACGGTTATCCCCGACGTTTTCACCGACAATTTCCTCTCGATTTCTTGGGT
>JANQGZ010000048.1:0-34027 GCA_028282825.1 SAR324 cluster bacterium | reverse complement strand
GACGACACAATAACCTGATAGATCCAATTCATGTGTCGTTCCTCTGGAACTCTGGAAAGTGCGTGATTGGTCTACCAGCGGTTAAAACCGCTGGCTACTATCTGTCGCTCCTCCGGAGCTTAATACCATTTGGTAGAAAATCAATAACGATCAACCTGGACTTACATCGATGATGTTGAAATCCAGTTCGAAGTGAACCGGGCCATCAAAACAATGATTGTAACCCTGCCACCCAAGGAAAGAGCCTGTGTGGTTTTGAAAGAAGTTCTGGGATTCTCGCTACTTGAGATTGCGGATATTGTTGACTCTACCGAGGGAGGAGTTAAAGCAGCGTTGCACAGGGCAAGAGCAATGATGTATTTATTTAAAAGTCTAAACACTTCAAAATTCCTGGGAATGCTCTGTTTGAATTTTTAAGAAGATCGATGTATCAGGCTGCTGTCTATCCTCCCGGAAGGGGGATCTCATAAAAGCCCAGGGTTTCAACCCTGGGTATGGGAGACGAGACGGGTTAGCACTCTGATGGAGTGCTGAGAATCAGTATAAACGATCGATACCACAGATACTTAACCGGATAACAAGTCAAAATATAAATAAAAGTCCTAACAAAGTCACACAAATCAGTGTAAACACCAGACTTTCCCATTTTAACGAAGAGTAAGGTCTTTTGTTGCGAAATCGTTGTTGGATTTCAGGTTTCAGGTTTAGTTGTCCAAGTCTATTGTTCCGGGATTCGACATTCTCTCCGGAGTATGCATTCCAGAAGTTGGGATGGATTTCCCGTAAAGTTTTATGATTTCTCGGTCTCCCCCAGGTTTTAATGAGCGCATCTATATCTTCCTTTTCGAGCAGAATCAGCTCTTTATATCCCAGGTCATGATACGAAAATGGCAAAGTTAGCAAGGATGTTTTTGGTGGGTTGAGCTTGTTTAACGGTTTTACGTACTGTTTATTCTTATTAAAGAAGAAAGAGCTTACGGCTGCCAACCAGTACAATAAGCTAAGATACTCCCGGTATCTTTCGTCTTTCTCCTGTTGGTCTAAAAAGCTTGCACGGATATGCTGAGAGATCGCAACCAGTGAGTCATAATCAGGATCGGCCTCAAGTTGCTCTTTTATGACCTTCAGGGTGATGGAATCCAGATGCCTGGTTTGAATTGAGGAATAATCTCCGGATACCAGATCAATTCCAAATTGCCTCCAAAACTCCTTGGAATAATGTACCTGTTCATTAAGGGTTGATGTCTTCAACATTGATTGGATCGAAGTTGAGGTTGGTTGTCTTGTAACACATATGCAGGTTGAATTATGACAAACAACTGTTAAGATTGCAAAAACGAAAGGAATCAACACAATTTAATGGTTATTGTCTCAAGGGAATGTCTCATTGGTGGCGGTTATTAAGAGACTGTTGTGTCCTTGAGACATAAAAACCTTGAAAATGCTTATTCGAATGAACATGTAGAAATCGTTAACCTGCTGAAAAAATAGTCTATTGTGCACCGACAATTGATTTTGTCCAGACCTGTTAAATAGTCGTAAAAATGGTATAATTTTAGCAGCTTGTATACATTTACAATTGGAAATTTCCCATAATCCATACACCATAAAACAGAGTTGATTGCATAACGATTCAGCGTTTTATTCTCAACCAACTGTAAATCCTCATTCCCTTCATCGATTTGACTGCAGTTATTCCCACATCAATGTCATTCGCTTCTTTTCCCATTGGAAGTGGATGAACCAAAAAGGAGACAATCATGAGTGTGCTAATCAAAGGCGGAACTGTTGTTACAGCCGAGCAAACCGTCCGGGCTGATGTTTTGTGTGTTGATGGTAAAATTAAGGAAATTGCCGAAAACTTATCATCTCCTTCCGGCTGTGAAACGGTCGATGCTGGTGGGCAATACGTCATGCCAGGCGGCATCGATCCACATACTCATATGCAACTGCCTTTTATGGGAACCGTTGCCAGCGAGGATTTTTACACAGGTACAGCGGCAGGTTTGGCAGGTGGCACTACCATGATCATCGATTTTGTGATCCCCAATCCACAGCAAAACATCATGGAAGCATACAATCAATGGCGGGAATGGGCGGAAAAATCGGTCTCAGATTACAGCTTCCATGTGGCTATTACCTGGTGGGATGACTCTGTGTACAAGGATATGGGAACCCTGGTCAAGGAACATGGCGTCAATAGTTTTAAACATTTTATGGCATACAAGGGTGCCATCATGGCAACCGATGAAACCCTGGTAAACAGTTTTTCCAGGGCTTTGGAGCTTGGTGCTGTACCAACTGTTCACGCAGAAAATGGAGAACTGGTTTATCGGCTACAGCAGGAAATCTATGACAAAGGAATTACCGGTCCGGAAGGCCATCCTTTATCGCGTCCGCCGGAGGTTGAAGGAGAAGCTGCCAATCGAGCGATACGCATTGCCGAGGTTTTGAATGTACCGGTTTATATTGTCCACGTTTCTGCCAGGCAAGCCCTGGAGGCGATTATCAGGGCCAGAAACGAAGGCCAGCGGGTTTTTGGCGAGGTGCTGGCCGGACACCTTGTTGTGGATGATTCGGTTTATCGTGATACGGACTGGGGCAGGGCTGCAGCCCACGTCATGAGTCCGCCCTTCCGTGCCAAAGAGCATCAGGCAGCTTTATGGAAAGGATTGCAAGCCGGAAACCTGCAGACAACAGCCACTGATCATTGTTGCTTCTGCCATGATCAGAAAGCCATGGGCAAGGATGATTTTCGCAAGATCCCCAACGGCACGGCGGGAGTCGAAAATCGCATGGAAGTTTTATGGCATCATGGTGTGAACACCGGTCGCTTAACCATGAATGAGTTTGTGCAAGTCACCTCCGCCAACGCTGCCCGGATATTCAATATTTATCCCAGGAAAGGAAGTGTGTCTGTAGGTGCAGATGCCGATCTGGTGGTGTGGGATCCGCAAGCAACAAAAACAATTTCGGCCAAAACACATCATCAAAAAATCGATTTCAATATCTTTGAGGGAATGACTGTGAAAGGATCTGCCTCCACAACCATCAGTAACGGCAAGATCGTTTTCAGTAATGGTGAATTGAAGGTTGAGAAGGGTGCAGGAAATTATGTGAATCGACCGCCCTACGCGCCATTTTATGATGCGGTGCGAAAGCGAATCGCAGTGACTGAACCAACCAAAGTGAACCGATAAAAGTCGCGGGAGGTAATCAATCACACCAAACAGGAGAATTTGCTTATGAAATTCACCAACAGCACTTCCAGGAAAAACCTCGAAAACGCTACGGCTGGTCGGTTAACTGAAGAACAGATTAGCTCTAACTTTTCCGAAATGCATCCTCCTCTCACACCTTCCCAAGCGGAAATTGAAGCCGGCAGATGCTATTTTTGCTACGATGCTCCCTGCATCAAAGCCTGTCCCACCGAAATCGATATCCCGGAATTCATAAAGAGGATACAGACCGGTAATATCAAAGGGTCGGCTCGAAAGATCCTGGAACAGAACATTATGGGAGGGATGTGTGCCAGAGTCTGTCCTACGGAAGTGTTATGCGAAGGAGCCTGTGTGAGGAATGAGCATGAAGACAAGCCGGTGGCCATCGGACTGTTACAACGCTTTGCCACGGAAGAAGTTATCGAGAAGAAGGTGCCGCTGTTTGATAGAAAACACGCGACGGACAAAACCATTGCTGTTGTGGGGGCCGGACCAGCCGGTCTTTCCTGCGCCCATCGCCTGGCGACGTTTGGTCATTCGGTGACTGTTTTTGACAAAAACTCAAAGCCCGGCGGACTCAACGAGTATGGCATCGCAGCATACAAGGTCTTGAATAACATCGCACAGAAAGAGGTCGAATATATTTTAGATATTGGGGGTATCATAATTAAACAGGAACAGCAGCTGGGAGTGGATTTTACTCTGGAGGATTTAAGAAATGACTTTGATGCCGTCTTCGTAGGAATCGGGTTGGATGGCGTCAATTCATTTCAAATAGAGGGAGACCAGGTTGAGGGTGTTTTGGATGCCAAACATTACATACACGAATTGAGACAAGCTGTGAAGAAATCACAGCTGCCTGTTGGGGATAAAGTTGTGGTGATCGGTGGCGGTATGACAGCCATCGATGTGGCTGTACAATCCAAAAAACTCGGAGCCCGGGAAGTGACCATAGCTTATCGCAGGGATAAGGCAAACATGAAGGCGAGCGAACACGAGCAGATCTATGCCCAAACAAATGATGTAACCTTGCGCTACTGCTCAAACCCAAAAAGAGTATTAAGTGAGAAAGGCCGGGTCACCGGAATTGAGTTTGAAGTAACCGGTGTTGATGACAACGGGCGTATCACAAATACCGGTGAGCTCTTTCAACTGGAAGCCGATGTTGTATTCAAAGCCATAGGGCAGACCTTTGAATCTGATCCATTGGGCGATTCTTTAGGTGCCTTGTCTGTGAACCAGGGACGGTTAGTGGTTGATGAAAATCGTAAAACAACCCTGGAAAATGTCTGGGCCGGTGGTGATTGTATATTCGAAGGTGAGGACCTGACCGTCTGTGCTGTGCAGGATGGCAAACTGGCAGCGCATTCCATACATGAAACCCTGAAATCGGACCAATAGATATTTCGAGTTTTGTTTTAAGCTTGGTGTTACTTTCAATTCGATCAATGGCGATGCACAGCCGCTTTTAACGGTCTGATATATCAAAGAGAGGAAACGCAATGGCAAATTTAGAAACTGATTTCGTCGGTATCAAATCTCCCAATCCATTTTGGCTTGCTTCCGGTCCTCCAACAGACAAGGAATACAATGTGAACCGCGCTTTTGAAGCCGGTTGGGGTGGTGCGGTTTGGAAAACGCTGGGGGAAGATCCGAATATCGTCAATGTCAACGGGCCTCGCTACGCTGCGATCCACAGTAACGACAGGAGAGTTATCGGATTCAATAATATTGAATTGATTTCAGACCGTCCTTTACAGACCAATCTTAATGAAATCAGAAATGTAAAGAAGAACTGGCCGGACCGACCGATCATTGCTTCGGTGATGCTACCCATGAACGAGGAATCCTGGGCAGAGCATATCCCAATGATTGAAGATACCGGGGTTGAGGGTTTTGAACTCAATTTCGGCTGTCCGCATGGCATGTCGGAGCGCGGTATGGGATCAGCGGTCGGTCAGGTACCGGACTATGTGAAGATGGTCACGGAATGGTGTAAAAAATATACCAGGTTGCCGGTTATTATCAAACTCACTCCCAATATCACAAATATTCTTCATCCTGCCAGAGCCGCCAAAGAAGGAGGAGCGGATGCAGTGTCGCTGATCAATACCATTAACTCCATTATGAGGGTAGATTACGACACATTAACCATGTATCCAACCACCGATGGCATGGGAACCCATGGAGGATACTGCGGTGAGGCCGTTAAACCGATTGCCTTGAACATGGTGGCTGAAATAGCCCGGACGGATGATACACGTGGATTGCCGATATCAGGCATCGGAGGTGTAACTACCTGGAGAGACGCCGTTGATTTCCTCGCCCTGGGGGCTACCAATGTACAGGTTTGCACAGCTGCCATGGTCTATGGATTTAAGGTGGTTGAAGGATTGATTGATGGTCTTAGCGATTTTCTCGATCAAAAAGAGATGACTTCCGTGCATGAGCTTGTGGGTAAGGCAGTACCATCCATAACGGATTGGAAATACCTTAATTTGAATTATATTGAGAAAGCGGTAATCGATCAGGAACTATGTATCAAATGCGGCAAGTGCCACATTGCCTGTGAGGATACTTCGCACCAGGCCATCACGCACATAGTTAACGGTGAGAAAAAGTTTGAAGTGCTGGATGACCAGTGTGTGGGGTGTAATCTCTGTGTTAGTGTCTGCCCAATCGAGAACTGTATTACCATGAAACAAATGACTAAAGGCAAAGACCCGCGAACCGGATTGGACATCAATCCCGAACCGGCCGATTGGACAACCCATCCTAACAATCCCATGCGGGAGAAGGCTTGATCGGTTTTAAGTTTGGGAATTATTAATGACGAATTTATCAACTCATCGTGATCAGAATTGAATTAGAGGGCAAACGGTAGGGCGGTCCTACGCGGTCGCCTGCTACAGATGCTTCCCTCTCTCCCAACCGGATTTACCCAGCCACTTAATCCCCGATAATTCCGCACCTTCCTCCAGCGTCGTTGCCATGGAATCGTTCCAGCGGTTGAGAAATCCGAACAGTGAGATCACACCCAGCATTTCAACGATCTCTCCGTCGTCCCAGTGTTCATGGAGACGTTTTTGGAGATCTTCATTAATATCATTAGGAATGGTGGACGCCGCCAGTGAGAAATCCAGGGCGACTCGTTCCGCTTCATTAAATGCCGGGTGGGTTTTATATTCCCAGATGTGCTCCATCTGCTCTTCCTCCGCTCCATATCTTTCTGCCGCCCTGATACTGTGAGCCTGGCAATATCGGCACCCCGCAGCGTAGCTTGAAATATAGGCAATCAGTCGTTTTAACGCACTGGTTACTCTGCCCTTGTTTTCCATTACAGCCATATTCAGTGAAATAAAAGCCTTGGCAATGGCAGGTCTGTGCTGCATGGTCAAAACGCTATTGGGACAGAAACCCAGGGTTTCGTTGAAAAAACGAGCCAGTTCGCTGACTTCTTCATCGGCATCCGGTGGTAACGGCGTGACAAGAGGCATGATTTTCTCCTTTTTTGATTTGGTATGAGTTGAATTGTTACCGATTCACCCGAGTACAACTGCAAAAATCCAACCCAAGTGGATCGTTTCAGGACTGAAAACAGGGGTGGCTTCAAATGGGAGATCCGGAAACGAATGCAAATTTTTATTGCATAAATTGCATGCAATAAGTACATTTAAATCGTGGGAAATAAATACCTTGGTAAAATTTTAATCTTTAATTATTAATATCAGTAAGCTATGGATAATAGTCTACATCCGCTGCAAGCAGTGTATTCACTCAAAGGTAAAACCATCCCCAATCGCTTTGTTGCCCAGGCTATGGAGATCAATACGGCCGGTACCGGTGGTTCGGTGAGTGAAGGAGTTATTAAACGTTATAACGAACTGGCTCGTGGGGGCTGGGGCATTGTTTTCATCGAGGCTACCTCGATCACCGACGCTCACCTGGCAAGGCAAAACGGTCTTGTTCTTAACAAGGCAAATCTTGATGGTTTCAAACGACTGGTTGATGAATTCAAAGCCATCAATGACAAAAGCCTGTTGCTGATTCAACTGACCCATTCCGGCCGGCAAAGCGGTGCGTTTTCCCAAAAAGTCAAAGTCTATGATGATGAACAATCGGATATACCCGTCTTAAGCGAAGCTGAACTGGATACTATCAAGGAACAATTTGCCGAAGCAATTAAACTGGCCAACCAGGCCGGATTAGATGGAGTCGATGTCAAAGCTTGCCACGGCTACCTGGGGGGTGAATTTTTGCGCCCTCTCAACAAGCGCCCGGATAAATATGGCGGATCGATCGCAAACAGGGCCAGGTTTATTTCTGATCTAATTGACGTTGCAAAAAATCGCAGTCCGGATTTTATTGTGGGATCAAGGATTTCCGTGTTTGAAGGTATCAGAGGTGGTTGTGGCACTGCGGATGAAAATGAATTGATCGAAGATTTTGCAGACATGCATGAGATTCTTACCCGTTTTATCGATGCAGGCGCCGACTATATCAATGTTTCCGGGGGTATTCCAACCAAAACGCCGTTGTTGACCCGACCTTTAAAGAACGGTGATTTTTATCGAATCAGTCATTACAGATACACAAAGGTACTCAAACAAGCACTTTCGCAGGTAGCTGTCATAGGCTCGACTTACACAACTGGCGATGAAACCTGCCTTAGCCTTGCACAAGAAAACGTTAAAAAGGGCTATACTGATTTTGTTGGGTTTGGCCGCCAGAATCTGGCTGATCCCTTGTTTCCTGTAAAAGCAGTTGAAGATCCTGAAGCGATCGAATATTGCACCCTGTGCGGCAAGTGCTCACGGCTGCTCAAGGATGACAAGAATATCTATTGCCAAACTCGGCATTCGAGCAATCCGTATCTATGAAATTAAATGACATAGCAGAAAAATGCGGTGTTTCTTCAAGTACGGTGTCTCGTGCACTTAATAATGATCCCCGAATTTCCAGGGAAACGACACAGAGGATTCACGAAGCTGCTGCAAAATACAATTTTACAATCAACAAACGAAAACGACCTGTCAGTCGCTCACAGGTATCCTTGCTGTTGGTAATTCCCGATTCGACAAAAATAGGACACAACCCGTTTTTTGATATGGGTGAGCTCGTAAACTCGATCAATAGCGCATTTGTTCAAGAGAAAACCAGTATTGATACCAAAACGTTTTCTCAGTTGAAGCTATGGGAAAAAGACAACGAAATTAACTATTCGGGAGTGATATTTGCCTTCGGCAAAGCGCCCAAAGCGGTAAAATCAAAACTGCAACGGAATAATATTCCCTACATATTTTTAAACAGGACCTTTCAACAGGAAAACTACGTTTCCTGCAACAACGTTAAAGGGGTGATCAAGCTCATCGAATTCCTGCAGCACAAAGGAATGAAACGAATCGGCTATTTGGGTTGTCCCGATATTGCTGTGAATGAAGACAGACTCAGGGGCTACCAGATCGCATGTCTGGAACAATTTGGCAGCCGGGATCAAAGTCTTATTTACAATGTAGAATCCATAAACGCTGTTAACGAAGAGTGTGCGAGCTATTTTTTGAACCGGAAGTGTGATGCAGTGTTTGGTTTCAATGACAACTTTGCCATTCGCCTGATTTCAGCGTTTCAGTCACTTGGGGTTAAGGTTCCTGGCGATATGTCGGTGACAGGATTTGATAATTCACCCCTAAGAGCCATCTATAAACCTTTGTTAACGACTATCAGTCTTTCCACCTTTGAAATGGGTTTCTTCGCAGCGCGTTGGCTCAGCGATAACATCCGGCACCGTGAAACCAGGCAATTGCGATTGGAGGTGGATGGAGAGTTGCTGGTCGGGGAAAGCGTTCGTTAGTCAAGGACGACACAATTAAAAAATACACTCATGACAAAAAAAACAGCACTGGTAACAGGCAGCACGGCAGGCATTGGCAAAGCCATTGCCATAGGTCTTGCTGAAAACGGTTATCAGGTCATCATCAATGGCAGAAGACCTGATTCTGAAGTAGAACCTCTTTTGAAGCAATTGGTCCAAGCCTCAAATAAGGAGCAGGAGCATCTCTATTGTCAGGGCAATATCACCGATAACGAAACACGCCAAAAGATTAAGAATCGTATAACTGATCTCTGTGGATCACTTTCCCTATTGGTCAACAATGCCGGAGTTGCTTCAAAAAAAAGAGTGGACATGCTGGAATTGAAGGAAACCGATATGCTTGATCTGCTTAAAACCAACCTGGTAGCTCCGTTTATGCTGACCCGGGAAATGGTTCCATTGTTAAAAACCGGTGCGGAGGAAAGTTTTGTGGTTAACATCTCATCAATTTCGGCCTATGCAGCCTCAACAAACAGGGCGGATTATTGTATTTCCAAAGCCGGGATATCGATGATGACACAATTGTATGCCCGGCGACTGGTATCCGAAAACATTCGTGTCTTCGAGATCCGACCGGGTATCATTGAAACCGATATGACAGCACCGGTAAAAGAAAAATACGATGGATTGATTGAAGAAGGCCTGTTTCCGATCAAACGCTGGGGACAACCCAAAGACATAGCCAGGGCGGTCCTCGGGATTGTTGCTGGGTATTATCCCTATGCTACCGGCGAGGTCATCAATATCGATGGCGGTTTTCATATGAGGTCGTTGTGACGGATTCATCAACTTCTCACGATTGTGATTAAAGCAGGTATCGAACGGTAGGGCGGCCCTATGTGGCCGCCGGGGAATTTGATTAAGATGCAAAACAAGAAAATGAAAGAGAAGATTGATTAATATTTTATGAATTTCGAAGAATTACTTGAATTTGAGGCCTGTTGCTGACTGTCGGCGGGGTCGCTGAATTTGCGAGACTCGCAGCAAAGAACCGCCCTACCGTTTGACCTTGCATGAAGTGCAAGGTCAATCACGAGAAACGTAACTTGCAGTTTCGAAACTATTTTTGAATCAACATCTCCCCACAATCGTTTTTGGAGGAAGTATCGAACGGTAGGGCGGCCCTACGTGGCCGCCGGGGGATTTGATTAAGACGTAAAACGAGAAAATGAAAGAGAAGATTGAATGATAATTCATGAATTTCGAAGGATTACCCGAATTTGAGGCGTATTATTGCCTGTCGGCGGGGTCGTTGAATTTGCGAGACTCGTAGCAAAGAACCGCCCTACCGTTTGACCGTGCATGAAGTGCAGGGTCAATCACGAGAAACGTAACTTGCAGTTTTAAAACTATTTTTGAATCAACACCTCCCCACAATCGTTTTTGAAGCAGCGTACAAATGGTAGGGCGGCCCTACGTGGCCGCCGGGGAATTTGATTAAAACGTAAAACAAGAAAATCAAAGAGGAGATTTATTATTATTTCATGAATTTCGAAGGATTACTTGAATTTGAGACCTGTTATTGCCTGTCGGCGGGGTCGCTGAATTTGCGAGACTCGCAGCAAAGAACCGCCCTACCGTTTGACCGTGCATTGTATGTAGAATGGACCAAGGAATGGAATGACGAATCTGCCGGCAATTTCAAATTGATAATAACCAATTGTGAAGTAAGAATTCTTAACTGCATTTCGATCAAGATCTAATAACAAGGAACTGTGAAGCGAAACAACATAACCATATCCGGACACAACATTCCGTGCATCACAACCAAAGTCGCAATCGTCGGATCCGGTGCAGCGTCACTTAATGCGGCTGTGCGTCTCGCCGGGATGGGAGTAAAAGATCTGCTGGTGGTTACGGAGAAGGTTGGCGCCGGAACATCAGCTAATGCCGGTTCCGATAAGCAAACCTACTATCGCTTAAATCCGTCCTCTTCGGGAGCGGATGGTGTGATGGAAATGGCGCAAGATCTTTACAAAGGTCATTGCATGCATGGCGATATAGCCTTGGTGGAGGCGGCGTTATCCCAGAGATCCTTTTTTCATTTGGTTGAATGCGCCGTGGCTTTTCCTCAAAACGAATTTGGTGAGTTGGTGGGATTTCAAACAGACCACGATAAAAAAAGCAGGGGAACTTCTGCCGGTCCAAAAACCTCCATTCAAATGGTGGAGAAGCTTTATCATAAAGCGACCGATTTGAATGTGCCCTTTTTGGAAAATTGTACTGTCACTGATATTCTCACCGCAAACATTGATGGCAAGTCGACCGTTGCCGGGATGATCGCTTTGGAAAAAGGAAAACCCATTGTCATTCAATCTGAATACCTGATTTACGGCACGGGCGGTCCGGGTGCATTGTATTTTGACTCGGTGTATCCCTATTCCCAGTTCGGAGCTTTGGGAGCTCCAATCAAGGCTGGAGCTGTTGTGCAAAACCTCACGGAATCTCAATTTGGAATAGCCTCCAAAGGCTTCCGCTGGAATCTTTCCGGTAGTTATCAACAGGTTTTGCCACAGTACATATCAACAGATGCAACCGGCAAGAACGAGGAGGAATTTCTGACAGATCATTTTCCTGACTCTGAAAGACTACTGGAAGCACAGTTCTTAAAGGGGTACGAGTGGCCTTTTGATGTTAGAAAAATAAGTAATTATGGTTCTTCCCTTATCGATGTGCTGGTTTATAAGGAAACGGTTGTCAACGGGCGCAAGGTTTTTCTGGATTTCACGAAAAATCCGTTACGGCAGTCGTTCAATCCGGAAACACTGCCATCGGTTGCTCAAGAATACCTTGAAAAATCAAAGGCCCTTGCCTCTACGCCCATCAAACGCCTTCAGACGATGAATTATCCTGCCTACGAACTGTACAGGGAAAACGGTATTGATCTGGAAAAAGAGCCGCTTGAAATAGCCGTCTGTCATCAGCATTGTAACGGTGGCCTGAAAGGATCGATCTGGTGGGAGTCTTCCATAGCAGGATTTTTTCCGGTTGGTGAATGCAATGGAAGCCATGGTATCTATCGGCCTGGCGGCAGTGCTTTGAACTCCGGCCAATGTGGTTCTTTGCGGGCAGCAGAGATGATCGGTTATCGGCTACGATCTGAAAAAAAGCAGGCCCTGAAACAATTGCCTGCAGAGTGTGTCAAGGCTGTGACAGGCAGGATTAAGCATTGGGAAAGCTTGATTGGCAATAAACAAAACATCGATTTGAGAGCTGAACGGGAGATTATCCAAAAACGTATGAGTTCAACTATGGGAATTGTTCGGAATGTTGAGAGCACGGAACAGGCAATTACTGCTAACAAAAAGATGCAGGAAGAGCATGCAAAGGCTGGAATTGCAGGGGAAAAGGATCTTTTGACTTATTTGAGGAATGAAGATCTTTTGATTACGGAACAAGCATTTTTAAAGTCGTCCGCAGAAACCTTGAAGAAGCTCAAAGGCGGCAGGGGTTCCTGGTTGATTGGTGACATTAAGACCCTGTTGGCTGAATTAAGCGCTAATCAAAACAGTCTGTCCGATATACCGGATGATTCACAAAATGATCGGATTCTAGAATATTTTCTGGATGAAACCGGTGAGGGAAAAACTCGTTCTGTTCCCGTCAGACCGGTTCCTGAACCCAAAACCTGGTTTGAGCAAGTCTGGAAGGACTTTCGGGAAGGCACCTATTTTAAAGAAAGCAAAACAGGAGAAAATGACTAAAAAAATCTTGGTATTTTCTGCCGGATGGATACATCCCAGTCTGGCTTGTCGATTCAATCTAAAAAAACTGTTGAATCAGGCAAAAGACTATAAATTCACTTACACATCAAGCTTAAACCCCCTTATCCGGCTTTCAGGCTACGATGCAGTGGTTCTGTATTTTCATCGCAAGGAAATCAGTGATTCAAAACTGGCTGCCTTGGAGGAGTATGTGAACAACGGTGGGGGGATTCTCGCTTTGCATGCAGCTTCGGCTTCTTTTAAGCAGAGTGAGGGATATTTCAATCTGATTGGTGGCAGGTTTAACCATCATGGACCGATTACCGGGTTTGAAGTCAACAATGAAGAAGAACAAGACGGAATATTTGCCGGTATTCCCGGTTTTGAGGTGACTGATGAACTATACATCCACAATGTCTCAGATGATATCACTGTACACTTCAGTACCAAAGTTGAAGAAAGAAACGAGCCGGTGGTTTGGACAAGGAAAAGCGGGCAGGGAAAAGTCGCTTATTGTTCACTGGGCCACCGTGCTGCAGTCTTGAAGCATCCGCACTACAAAGAAATTATCTTGCGCTGCTTCAAATGGTTTTTTAAAAAAGGAGAGCATGAATAAAACACGACTGGGTATTGTCGGCTGCGGCGATGTTGCCAATGATATTGGCAAGGTTAGCCGTCTGAATCGAAAAATAAAAATTACTGCTTGCGTAGATACCGATAAGGCCAAGGCAGAGCAGTATGCCAGGAAATTCAAGGTTCCAGCTATTTTTACAGATTATGAAGAGTTGCTAAACACAGGTGAATTGGATATTGTCTATCTCGCTGTTCCTCACTATCTGCATTTTCCCATGATCAAGAAGGCCATGGAGAAAAAGCCTGCTATATTCTGCGAGAAGCCTATAACCGTGACAACCAATGAAGCGTTCGAACTTTGCAAAAACGCAGAACAGCAACAAGTGAAGATTGGTGTGAACTATCAGTATCGATATGATAAGGCCTGCTATGCGATCGCCAGGGCTGCTCATAAGGGCGAGTTAGGGGAGATTTTTTATATTCGATGCAATATTCCCTGGTTCAGAGAAAACACTTATTTCACAGAATCTCGATGGCACGCCAGCAAACAACAATCCGGAGGTGGTACACTGATCACACAGGCCAGCCATTTTCTGGATGTGGCACTTTGGGTTGCGAATAGTGCACCAACCACAGCGACAGGAATAAGCCGTAAACAGAAATTTACTGATATCGAAGTGGAAGACCTGTTTATGGGAACTGTAGAGACCGAAAACGGCTGCTTGATCCAGCTATGCAGCTCCATGATTGCTTCCCCGGAAAGAGTTCCCACAATTGAAGTATACGGAAGCAGAGGTACGGCTATCTACGAAGGGTACTTCTTTCCCAAAGCCAGGTTTTTTCGTTGCAAAGTTAAAAAGGAAAAACCGCCGGTTGGTGGCATTCATGCGCTGGCCGGCAGTCTGGAGGCCTTTCGCCGTTGGGTTGTTGGAGAGCAGCAGTATGACATGCCTATCCAAAAATCGCTGGAGGTGCTGGCCACGGTTGAGGCACTTTATAAAGCAGCAGAGTCTGGCCAAATCGAGGAAGTAGATCGACAATATCGAGGCTATTTATAAGCGAAAGTAAAGATAGTGCCCTTTCAATTCAGATGTTTACTACCTAGAAGGAGGGTTATGCAAACAAATGGAGGAGAAAAACTTACTTTTAAAACCAAGCTGGGTTTCGGAGTGGGAGACATTTATGGCGGAGGTGCTCTCGTAATAATTGGCTTTTATTATCTTCATTTTCTGACCGATGTGTTGTTGATTACACCTGTGCTTGCCGGTATGGCATTTTTGATCAGCAAGGTATGGGATGCAGTCAGCGACCCACTGATGGGAGTAATTTCTGATCGTACCAGGAGTCGATTTGGCAGACGCCGTCCTTATTTTCTTGCCGGGATTGTATTAATATTCTTTTCGTTTTTCCTACTATGGTATCCTGTGGACTTTGAGAAGGAGATGCATCGATTTGCCTTTGTCATTTGCGCCTATTTGATCTTTTCCACCGTTATCACCCTGGTTATGGTCCCTTATAATGCTCTCTCTTCAGAGTTAACATTGGATTATGATGAAAGAACCAAACTCACTTCTTACCGCATCTTCTTTTCTTCCGCATCATCCCTGGTTTGTGCCGTGCTTCCGCTTAAAATTGTTGAGCAGTTTCCCGACGTGCATATCGGCTATATCGTCATGGCCCTTTCTTTTGGGGTTTTCTTTGGGCTGCCGTTTCTGGCAGTGTTTTTCAGCACCCGGGAACGTCCGGAATTTCAGCAGGAAGCCAAATCGATCGATGTGTATTCCTTGTTTATAAAACCCTTCAGAACTCCTACCTTTGTCAATGTTCTCTTCATGTATCTGTTTGCCTTCGTGGCCATGGATGTGGTGATGGCCATCGTTATTTATTTCATGAAATACTATTTACACAGGGGTGGAGAGACGGAAAACGTGCTGGGAACCCTGCTTGTGTTTCAGATTATTGCTTTGCCTATTTTTGTGAAAATAAGTCAAAAAACAGATAAAAGGGCCAGCTTTACTATGGCAGGTTGCTTTTTGATCGCGGTGTTAAGCTTTAGTTACTTCATTGCCCCGGGACAACCCGGAATGTTCATTTATTTATTTGCCGCTTTGGTGGGAATAGGTACGGGTGGAATCATTATCATGATTTATTCAATATTTCCCGATATGCCCGATATCGATGAGTTGTACACGGGTGAGCGCAGGGAAGGATTGTATTCAGGGATTTTGACATTTTCGCGAAAAGTCAGCTCTGCTCTGGCTATTGCCGGAATTTCAACGGCTATTTCGCTGGCTGGATACAAACAACCAATTAAGGAGACTGTAGAGGGTGTAACTAAAATAATTGAGCAACCCCAGTCGAATCAATTTATTATTGTTCTTCGTCTGGTGTTTGTCGGTGTGCCCATTTTATTTTTCCTGCTGAGTCTGGTCAATGCGCTTAGATATCGCTTAATTAAAAGTTCTCATGCTGAGTTAAAGGAACTCTTAAAGCATAAACGAGCGGGTGAACAATCAGCTGATATTCAATTGGAGCTAAAGTTAAAAAACTACCTGGAACGAAATACGGAAAATTAGATTTCTCCAACAAGCTGACTTTCTTCTTTTGCCAATTGCAGGTTAATTCTTTTTTCCGAGTAAGATAGCAGCATTACAATGCCAAGCAGGTTGAAACCCAGAGCCACTATGGCTGTCATCCTGACGCCCAAAGGATTTTCGATGCTGCGCCCCAGGATCAACATAGATGGGAAGATAAGATTGGCAAAAGAAGCACCAAACTTCATCATGAAGCAGCGGGCACCCATAAAAATGCCTTCTTTATAGTTGCCTGTGCGGATACCATCGGCTTTGGCAATATCCGAGACCATTGCCGTAGGTATGATTCCAAAAATTGCCACCGGTATGGATTCGATCAGGATGATGCTCCAGCCCCATACTGTTGGGTTTATCCCTGGTATCAATCCCGATACTGCAATGGCAATGTATATTCCCACTTGAATCAGGAATGCCCAAAACATAATTTTTTTCTTCCCGACAGCATTGGTCACTTTTACAACTGCGGGGTAGAAAACAAAACTCAGAATAAACATCACTGCCATTAACGTAAAGGTCAGCGATTCCTTCAAACCCATCAAAACGGTTACATAGTAGACAATACCGATTTCAAGGATAGTATTGGAGACAAAATAACTGAAGTCTGCAAGTGTAAATCTGCGAAAATCTCGATTACCAAATGCTTTGATCAGCCCTTCCAGGGTTCCTTCCCGAGAAACATGTCGTTTGCAGTAGCGCTTTTCATCGATAAAAATGATTGGAACCAGCATGGCAACGAAGCCCAGAATTGCAAAAAAAGTTATTGTAGATTGCATAGCCTGGATTGCCGAAAATCCTTTGGATTGCAGTAAACCTTTAATCAACCACGTTGCTTGTCCCACAAAAAATCCCAATGCCCAGGCTACCGAGCCGATGGTACTAAGAAACAGCCGTTCTTTGGAGGTGTGTCCCAATTCCGGAACAAGCGCCGTAAACGGTATGGTGTACATAGTATTGAAAATATAAAACAAAGTAATAGTAATAATTACCCAAGCTGTATTGCCGGGACCCGGTTGTGGAAATGGTGGAAAAAATACCAAAGCGGAAAACAAAGCAAACGGCACGACACTAATCATCAGAAAGAAGCGTCTTCGCCCCCAACGGCTTGTGGAGCGATCGGAGATACCAGCTATCCAGGGATCTGTTATGGCATCAAAAAAACGGCCCCCAAAGCTGGCCAGACCAATAATCGTCATTACCCCGATAATAGTGCCTTGAAAAATTAAAGGAGGGATTCCTGTTGAATCCCCTGTTTCAGGAGGCAGGTAAAAATAGGTCAGCAGATTGAACACAGCAAACGTAGTCATAGACCACCCGAACTGCCCGACAGCCCACATGATCTTTTTCCAGAGGGGAAGATTTTCAATCTTTTGCGTTTTTTCAGTCATATCTACTTTCCTTTTTTATTTAAGAACATTACCTTCTTCGTGCTCGTGCTCGTGCTCGTGCTCGTGCTCGTGCTCGTGCTCGCCAACGAATACATTGGTTACCAATAGACTTAGACTATTTGCCGTCCTGAATGTGACATACAAGGTCATAATTTAAGTTGGTGGATCCGCTTCGCTTGATCCACCCTACAAACTGCTGCAATTGCTGCTTCTCATTGGTGGCGGTAAGAAACTACGGTAGGGGGGCCCTACGTGGCCGCCAAGGGATTAGCCTGTTGGCGGGGACGTAGCCCCGCCCTACCGTTTGATCTACATTCCAAATTCTGTTAATTAAGCGCTTATGGGACTTGATCCGGCATCTAAACAGAGCTAACCAGAACTGTAGGATGGGTAACTCTGTTACCCATCAATTGAATGCGATTCTGCCCACAAGTTAGTACGTCAAGATGGGCAGGCTATCGCCGGCCCATCCTACATTCCATCCCGACAAAGAATAGGTACACAAAATCATTGATTTATTTTTGACTTGGATGTGGAATATTCACACAAATTCATCTACATCTCGGATATTACTTTCCAAATCAAGAGTTAGTTTGTTTTCTCTTGCCTCAATTTCAATCATCTCGGGTGGAAATGGAGATTGGCAGTAAGGATTGTCATAACGCGGATATGCAGCCAGGTTTACAGGTGATCCGTTCTGTTTTAGATCTCCCTTCCAGTCGAACTGAAGTCGTCCTTGGCCGGGAGAATGGTAATCCACTTGCAGCTTCTTGATACTGAGGTTGGCAATTGCAACCTGTTTGCAAAATTCGTCAAACGATCCGTTTTCTTGTTCAGAACCCAATTCACAAATCCAGGCGCTTTTTCTACCATCAATAATAACTTCTTTATCCCGATATTCCCCTTCGGTCTGCCAGCGGTAGCTTAAACCGGCGTATAGGGCGATGTATCCGGAACTTTTGCGTCCGAAAATCCAGCCGTTCTTTTCAAAAACTTCATCGAACTTATCCCTGGGAAACCAGGCATGTGTGAACGGAAGCACTTTTGGTACGAGCAATCCGCCTATTTTGGGAAGTTTATAAAGGATAATGATCACGTTTTTACATTGAGCGATGCGAGGCAAAAAGCCTGATCCCTGCCAATAACCATTAGGGGCGGTGTCGCCATAACCTCCCGGGTGTGTTGTGAAACAGATTGCTTCCACTTCCAACGTTGCCTGCCAGATATGATGCTGGTCTGCGCCAAATCCCTTTTTGTAATCCTGGGCTGAACTGAGCATGTATTCCGGCGTGCGGTAGGTGTATAAATTGGCCTCTTCGACTGTGTTGCGTCCCAGGTCTCTTTCGAACAATGTGGCCACCAGGCGAGTCAAGCCAACATACCTTCCAATCTTCATGAACCATTTTAGGGCCTTGAACTCCGGAAAAAACTGGTTTTCCCACCAGCGAAAGGTATCCAGAATCTTGATCATGGTATTGATCATCCTGGGGTGAACATAAGCCTGGTAAGACAACAGGATCATGCCATCGTCAACATTCTTGAGATTTAATCCCCATTTGGCAGCGTCCGCGATATTGATGGCCACTCGCTGTTTGTTAAGCATTTCACGGCTTTGTGTATCGTTGGCCACATTAAAGATAGCTTTCGGTAGTTGGTATTTTTTACTCAAAGCAAGGGTCACAGCGCTCATATTGTCTTCCCCGGCGAACACACCCATGCCAAACAGCAACTTGGCTGTATCGATAGTTGATTCCTTTAAGGCGGATAATTTCTCCTTGGTATAGCTGCGTCCGTGGGTGGAGACAAATTGACCATAGTAGCTGTTTACTGCGATATCAAACAAGAGTGTGTCTGCAACTATTTGAGCTTTTTTTACCAGTATCTCATCGTCACAAAAGTCAACCAGGTTGATCAACGCCGTGAGATCTTCGTCGAAGTAGATATGGGAAAGCCATTCGCTAAAGCCGGTTTTAAATCGCAACTCCAGCCACTTAAGAATTCGCGGATAAGCTTTGGCTTTCTTTTCTTCCCCGGTCATCCCGGAGTTCGTAAATGTTCTATTTGGGAAATACTGACCTGCCAGGTACTCATTCACACTGAACATGACCTGGTGGTTTTCGGTCCAGTAGCACATGGAGTCAATGCCGGGCTCATCTGGCCAGTATTTAAAATCCAAAATGGTCTGCTCGGATTTGTTGATTAACTCCGATGAACAGAGGTCATTATTTTTTAACTGATAGAGCAAACGGACGATTCCCAACATCACAAAATCGGAACAGTCCTTACGTTGATTTATGTATTCCAGGGCAGCAAGCAGAACACCTTCGAAAACCGGTCCCTGGTTTTCATGGATTCGAATGAGTTCAAGATAATGTCCTTTCACGCTGCTGGAGCCGGGATTGTTCAGACAGTGGTTGATGTATGCTTCACGTCGCTTTTGGTAGTCTGTTTCAAAGCAGGTTTTGGCATAGCTGTCCGGAACAGGTTCGGAGGGATAACGAGCAGGCGGTTGATCCTTGATTTTGAATTTAAAATCATTCACACCTGAGGTGCTGAAGAACTCGTGTTGGTATACTTTTTCTTGGGTCATTGAAGATGATTTTGATCGAATGATTTTATTTTAGGTGCCGTCCCTAAGGGGCTCAATTGATATAGGTTTGAATGATCAGAGGTTAACATCGCCGGCTACCGCTATGTCTCCTCTAATAGGCTGATTAAAAATATTTTTCGTTCACAATTATCAATTGATTATTGATTATTAAAAAAACCTGCAGTTCAAATAATCAATAATCAATTGCTAACAACTAATAATCAACGGTTGAGTCCAATTGATGGGCAACGAGTTGCGCATCCTACGACTAGGTTTTGTAAAATGATCAGTGCAAACTTGGTAAGCTCCATGGGAACGAAAATATAGCAGCCAGCAGTTTTAACGCTGGAATACGCCTTACACCACCTCAAATATTTGCGCCGGAATGATCCAGAATGCATAGCTATACTGCCTGCCTTTCTTTAACTTAAACTCATCATGCAACACCGCAATCCCCGGATGATCTCCTCCCACACCCCGTTGACCGTAATCCACATTAACGGTCAGGTTTTCCCTGGTCGGCAGTTCATGGATATGATCCGCGTTGTCCAGGTCTTCCTGGGTGTAGGGCCAGACACTGGTTTCCAGGTGTTTGATATCTGCCTGAACGAAGACCAATCCTTTTCCTTGTTCATCTTTCAAGGCCATCCAGCGGACATCTGTGTGATTGCCATTCTCCTGGGGGCGCACATAGTCATGAAGAAAATCCCGTGGTTTTCCTTCATAAATGCCGATGGCCGAACCCGTTTTCCGATCGATATAGTTCTCAACAGGTCCCCTGCCATAAAACGACATATGACTGTACTTTGAAGGGATATGTCCCTGCATACCAAACCGAACCAGGTCTTTTTTCGGTGTCAATGAATTCTCCACCTTGATTTTACCGTCTGTGTAAATAGAGTATACCGTCTTCAAACCGTTTTTAGATTTCTTCAACCCGGATTCCACAGTGATTCTGACCATACCCGACAGGTTTTCTTCAATTTGAATGAGTTTCACGGTACGGTTATTTCCCGCTTTCTGCCAGGACCTGTCCGGAAAGAATTTATCAACGATAGCGGTGATAAATCCGTCGGGTAATCCGGCAGACACAGAACCGTCGTTATCGATGGGAGCACGGAAGAAATTGGGTACCAAAGGTCCGGCAAAGTATTCTTCATCTTCGTATTTATAGGACTCCAGACAGCCGGATGATTTGTCCAAAGTACAGCAGAACTTCGGTGCAACGATTTTTATTTTGTTATCATTAGTTTCTACCTTGAGGATGAATGATTCGGTGGATTCTTTGATGAGAGGCTTTTGTTCGTGAATAATGAACTGATCGAACGCAACTTCAAAGCCCTTTTCAGCCCAGGTTTGGTCGTCTTTTAAAAGGCAACGAATCGTTAATATAACGTCCTTGCTGTTGTCGATGCCATCCTGTTCAAAAGGGATAACCAGGGATGCCGAACTGTTTACCTCAACTTCCGGCGGATCAAGAATTCCTTCTTGTTTCATGAGTCCGTTTTCAGTCAGTTCCCATTTAAACTGCAGGTAATCCAGATTGGTAAACAGGTTTTTGTTGTGAACAATAAACTCTCCCTTTTCAGGATGGACCGACTCGAAAGAAACATTTTGATAGACCTTTTTGACCTCCACCAAAGCCGGGTGGGGTGCGCGATCGGCGGCAATAATGCCGTTGGTGCAAAAGATACCATTGGTTTTGCTTTCACCAAAATCTCCTCCATAAAGCCATTTTTCGGTGCCGTCCTTTGCTTTGACTCGTATAGACTGGTCAACGAAATCCCAGATAAATCCTCCAAAAAACTGGGGAAATTTTTCGAAGACATCCATGAATTTCTGGAAGTTGCCTAAGGCATTCCCCATGCAGTGAGCGTATTCACAAAGAACAACCGGTTTCTCCCTGTATCTTTCGACCTTTATAACCGGTGCATCTTCGAGAATGAAGCTAGCCAGTCGAATGATGGGACTGCTCAAACTCTCATGCTGCCCCACTTTCTCAAAATTCATGGGGCTGCCATACATTCTGGAGAAAACATCGGCGATCTCTATCTGATAATCGCCTTCATAGTGAATGGGTCGCGAGTCGTCAATGGCCAGCATGGCCTTCTTTTGTGCTTTAAAGTTATCCCCAAATCCGGCTTCGTTGCCAAGCGACCACATAATCACGCAAGCCCTGTTTTTATCTCTTTCCACCATGCGTACACCGCGATCTATGGTTGCCTCTCTCCATTCAGGTCGACTGCCGGGTACGTGCTTGCGTGCACCATGCGTTTCCAGATCGGCTTCATCCATGACGTAAATTCCGTATTGGTCGCAAAGGTCGTACAAACGGGGATCACAGGGGTAGTGGCTCGTTCGCAGGGCATTGATGTTGTTTCGTTTCATGATCAGGATATCTTGCAGATAAACCGAATCGGGAACCACCCAACCCGTGTCAGGGTCGTAATCATGCCTGTTTACCCCTTTGAGCAACACAGGTTGACCGTTTATCAATAGCTGTGCATTTTTGATTTCAACTTTCTTGAATCCGATCTGGTGGTTTACTCGATCCAGCAGTTTGTCGTCAGCATCGAATAGCGAAAGTTCCAACAGATAAAGGTTTGGTATTTCTGCACTCCATAGTTTGGGAGATTTAACAAGAATTTCTTCCCTAATTTGATAATCACTATTTTTAGAGATATCGACAGGGTATTCGGATTGATGATCCGGAGTTGAACGGCTATCTCCCAAATTCCGAAGGGTTGCAACCAACTTAAGTTTGTCGGCAGCCTTAGTTTTATAATTTTTCAGGTCTACGGAAAGCTTTAGTGAGCCGTTTTTGTAGGCTGAATCCAGATCGGTCCGGGCATAAAAATCCTTAATAGCTATTTTTGGTTCCGCATAAAGAAACACATCCCGGTAAATGCCGCTGAAAAACCACATATCCTGGTCTTCCAGGTAGGTACCATCCGAATAGCGGTAAACCTCTGCAGCCAACAGGTTTCTCCCCGGTTTCACATACTGGCCGATATTGAATTCAGCGGGTGTCATGGATGCCTGGCTGTAGCCAACCTTTTGACCATTGATCCAAAGGTAGAAGGCCGATTTGACGGCTCCGAAGTGAATAAAAATCTCCTTTTCACTCCAGCTATCCGGTAGCTCAAATTCCATGCGGTATGAACCGACAGGATTATCATTTTCATCAATGGCAGGAATTTTATTCTTTTTGGTATTGATAGCAGGGGGGTAGGAATGGGAAAGGTAGTAGGGGGTGCCATATCCGTTTAATTCCCATAACGCAGGAACATCGATAACGTTCCAACCGGAGTCATCGAATTCAACAGTATAAAAACCATCCGGTTTTTGTGAAGGTTTGGGTACCCAGTAGAACTTCCATTGGCCATTTAGGCAAATGCGCCAATCATCCGCTTCATCGGGAAAATGGAAAAAAAAAGTTCTTGCCGGCTCTTTGTTAATGCCAAAAACCTCCGGATTCACCCAGTCTTTTCTTATCATAGTCGTTTAAGTGTTTTTGATACCATTCAGCAGAATTGCCACCAGGTTTTCGATCAGGTCATCGGAATTCTTAATATTGAATTCCAATTCCATCTCTTCTTTGCGAGAGGCCATTCGTTGACACAAACTCAGCAAGGTCTGATCAAACGTTTTTGCTGTCAAATAAGGATCGATTCCAGGTCTGATGCTGCCGTCATCGATGCCCTCTTGGATGAACGTTACCATGGGATCGATTTCAAAATCCTTGTTAAAAATCCGATTCATCTCTTCAGCGAGCTCAGCAGGTTGCTGACGATAGTTGAAGTAGTGATCGAAAGCGCCGGTGAATTTATAGTAGTCCGGATAGAGCCTGTAAGATCCCAATATCAGTTTGAAATGGAATGATACTTTTTCAAATCCATTGCCTTTAGCCTTGCCCAGTTGCTCTTTGTATTGAGGCAGCAGAATTTCACGATAGAAATAATGTTCAATGGCAAAAGCCAAATCCTCTTTGCTGGGGAAATAGCGATAGAGTGTAGCCCTGCTGATTTGTGCTTTCTCCGCAATCTCTTTCATATTAACGACTGCCAGTCCTCTTTCTGCAAAAAGCTCCTTACCGGCATCCAAAATCGATTGCAATCGCTTATCCCGGTTATCCAGACGTTCCTGTTCCCTTAGTAGTTTTGTACTCATGCTTTGACTTAATACTCTTGTTTAGTAATGAGACACGCGTCTCACTGATAGATAGTTCTTTTTCCTTTCAATGTCAAGATTAGGGGTTACCCCTAACTAACGCATAACCGTGGCGTCCTGTTTGTGGATTAATTGTCGGACTTCATTTTGATCGACCATGGAATTATCCCCGGGAGTTCCCATTACCAGGGCACCATGGGCAATTCCATGGTTGATTGTTTCATCATGGGGGAGACTATTTAACAGACCGTAAATCACTCCTGAAGCAAAACCATCACCACCACCCACGCGATCGTAAATATCCAGATTTCGACATTGCATCCCTCGATAAAAGGTATCGTCAATCCACAACACTCCGCTCCAGTCGTTTACATTCGCCGATTGCACAATTCTCATGGTAGAGGCGATCGCTTTCAGATTGGGATACCGACCGGCCAGCACACCGATGGCTTTTTCAAACAATGGATAATCAAGTGAAACGGGGTTGGTTTCAAGGGAATCAACGCCAAACAGCACATCTACGTACTCCAGAATGTCTGAATTTACTTTGTCGGCTGCCGCTTTACCACCCCTTTCCTGCCAAAGGGATGGCCGGTAATTCAGGTCATAAGAGACGATTGTTCCATATTGTCGGGCAATATCAGCAGCATGAATAATAACTTCAGGGGCGGTATCTGACAATCCTGCAAAAATGCCACCGGTGTGAAACCATCGAACACCTTGATTTCCAAATAAATCTTCCCAATCGATATCTTTCGGATTCATTTTTGAGATGGCTGTATTGCCTCTATCCGAAGCGCCAAGCGCAGCCCTTTTGCCAAAGCCTTTTTCCAGATAGTAAACTCCGTTTCGTGCAGACCTGCCAATGCCATCATCAGGTAACCATTTAACCAGGGAGGTATCTGTGCCTCCTGATGTTATCAGTCCTCTTACCAGTTTACCGATTTCGTTATCGACCAAAGCCGTGGCAATGGCAGTATTTTTTCCAAAACAGGTATGGAGTCCGCGGGCAACATTGTATTCGCCACCGCCTTCCCAAACCTGAAATGACCTTGCATTTCGAATTCTGATATCTCCCGGGTCGAATCGTATCATGACTTCGCCCAATGAAACCAAATCAAACTTTGCCTGGCCCTGCTTTATTTTAAGATTTCTTTTATTCATGGCTACCCACCTTCTTTACGGCTATCTCTACCGATTCAAGTACTTTATCGAACCGGTTGTTTTCCAGCCATTCCGATTTAACCATCCAACTGCCACCACAGGCGATGACGGTATCCAAGCCCAAATAGTCGTTGATATTATCCTCGGTAATCCCTCCTGTAGGTATAAAGTTAACCATGTGATAAGGGGCTCCCAAAGCTTTAAGTGTTTTAACTCCACCATAGGCTTCAGCAGGGAAAAACTTTAAATGGGTGAGGCCTGCCTCCAATGCCATTTCAATATCTGTTGGATTGGATATGCCGGGGAAAATCGGGATGTTGAGCTTTTGGCAATGCCGGACGACTTTGGGATTGAATCCAGGCGACACTACAAATTGCGCTCCGGCGTCCCTGGCTGCCGATGCTTGATCCACTGTCAATATGGTTCCGGCACCTAAAAGTAAAGAGGAGTTTTTGGAAAGCAATCTGATTGCATCCAGGCCTGAATCTGTCCTAAGCGTAATCTCGGCACAGGGTAATCCCCCTGCTGTTAAAGCCTTTGCCAAGGGTTCGGCTTCAGAAGTCTTGTTAATCGTAACAACAGGTATTATCTTTAATTTTCTGAATTTATTGATAATATCGTTCATAGTGTAAATCGATTGACATGTGGGAGGGAATTACCGAAAAAAATGATCATTGTTCCATAATATGGAATCATTATTTACATAATGAGATTACTTTAATAGAATTTGATCAAGCTGACAAGAAGAGGATTTAATTCGGAACCGGAGTTAAGGTCCCAAAAGATCATGTTTAAATAAAATTGAAAATGCATGTAAATGACAACGAAGGTACAATCTTTAGATAGAGCGTTTGATATTCTGGAATTGATTTCTAATGAAAGGCGAGGTTTGGCACTATCTGAGATCAGTTCCAAGGTCTCGCTTCCCAGGAGCACTACCTACCGTCTCCTGGCTTCATTGCAGGGCAGGGGATACATTGAAAAAGATCCTGTCTCCAACCTGTATCGATTGGGATTGGCATTTATCGAATTAAGCAGCAGTTTGTTACACAATCTGGAACTGAAGACTGAAGCGGAATCCTGCCTTAGAAGGCTCTCACAGCAGCTGGATACGACCATCTTTTTAGCTGTCCGGCAAGGGAGGGAAGTTGTCTATTACGACAGGGTGGAGAAGTATAGTGATATTCGCAGGTATCGTATTGTAGGGCAGAGGCGACCTCTTTATTGCACTTCCCTTGGCAAGGCATTGCTATCGGGTCTGGATAGTCAAGAGATCAGGGAACTAATGGGGGATGCAGAATTTAAGTCTTTTACGGCAAACACCATTTCCAATGTAAATGATCTGGTGACAGACATTGAGTTGGTCAAAAAAAGAGGTTGGTCGTTGGATAATGAAGAGGATCAGGTAGGTATGATGTGTGTGGGAGCCCCTGTTTTCGATTATCGCCATTCGGTTATTGCGGCTGTCAGCGCTTCCTGGGAGTTAAACAAAGGCAAGGATTTGGATCTGGATAAAACTGCCTTATTCGTTGTGCAAACTGCAACAGAGATTTCCAGAAGAATGGGAGGAACGAGCAGGGATTGAGAGCTGAATCAAACATCCAGCTCCCATAAGATTGATGATTGACTCAAGTTTCGCACCTGTTTTTGCAGTAGATGGTTTATCTGGTGTAAAACCAACATCAGCTATTCAGTTAAATGCATTTGGCTATTAGCGATTAGCTACTAGCTTTGATACGACTCGCTTCGCTCCATTATTTTGAGTATTCATGTAAACGTACCGAAGGTGCTCAGTTTAAAGCTAGAAGCTAACTGCCAGTAGCTAATAGCTTTTATGTGAAAGTCATCTTCCTCAGTGAACTGCAGAGTCACTGATAGAATAAAACAAGGGTGCGAAACTTGAGTGATTAATTAATTCCCGGTCTCCAACGCTGGTTATCCCGACCGTGGTATTCCCAAAGCACAACACGATCACTGCCTGTCGCATCCAGGGTCTTGTTGGTGTTCAACCTGGGACGGAACACATTGCCGTTTTTGTCGAACTGCTGGTTCATGTTACCTGCCTGGCAATCCCAAATCTGCAATTCGGTTCCATTGTTTGTTTGTCCTGCCGGCACGTCCAGACATTTATTACCAGGCAGCTTGCTCTTCAGGGTCCCTTTAATGGGATCAAAAAACCATTGCTGGGCCGACGTTCCGTTACAGGTATGGACCTGAACCTTGGTTCCGTTTGCGGTAGCACCTCCCGTCACATCAAGGCATTTTCCGCTACTTTTGGATCTGAAATCCACCCAGGTGTGAATCGCCCTGGTCGGTCTCAACTCCCATTCCTGCCAAACACCGGAATGGCGTTCCCATTGTCCGACATTGCCACCTTGTACAGTATTATAAGCATCTGCCACAATATTATTGTCATGTTTGCTTGCCAGCTTGTTCACATCATAAGTCCAGCGCAAATTATCACTATCCACACAATCCCAGATGACAATTTCACCACCGTTGTATGCCTGGCCCCTATTATCCAGACATTTGCTGCGGTCAGCCCTGTTCTCAAACATCTGGTTCTGCTTGTTGTAAAACCACTGTTGATCGTAAGATCTGTCATCACAACCCCAAAGTTGCACATTGGCGCCGTTAACGAGATTATCGTCTCTGCCGTTAATATCCATGCACCTGCTGTCCTTACGATTAACTATTTTTACAAACAGTTCCAAAGGATTCACATAATCCGTATTAGTGTGCTGTAGCGCTCTCTCCCACATCTGCAGGTAAGCTTCTGCCGAATTCATAATCGATTCGTACACCCTGGGAGAGGCTTGCTCCCGTATATCCTGAACATGGTCCGCAACCAACCCGTAGTGAGCTACTCCGTCCTGGTTAAGATCAAACGTCCTGTTACCGGAAATTTGCTTATGAAAAGTAAGACCATGTTCCGTAGTAAAGGGATAATTCAAAGGGTTGGTTTCCGCATCGTCACGTGGTGCCGGCTGGTCGCCCAAGCCGCTCATGTCAGTTCCGAAGCTGACACCTGGCAGATAGGAGGTTTGTTCCACAACATCCAGGTGTTCTTCGATCAGTGGAGCGATCTTATGGGTATTGAAATTATAAGGAGCAGCAAACCCGCCAATACGAATCAACCGTTTGGTGTTTTCATGTAAACCACCGTCTTTTGCCGGATTCATCCAACTATGAGAGGAAATGACTCCGCTATAACCACGTGCTTCCACGATATCCATCACTTCACCGGCAGCTTTGGCACTTAAATGATCCAGTTCGATCAACATTTTTCTATCGATCAGGCGGTTGATCAAATAAACACCTAATTCGGTCAAACCATATTTGTTGCAGTGCTCAATTGTCTCGTCATATTCCGGGTTGAGGCCAATCACATTTAAGATATCCCTGATAAAAGGGACATCTCCGATGATGGGAAATCCGGTCGTGAAATGAGCCCCACGAGTATTTTCATCACATTCTTTTGTCTCAAAAAATCGACCGGTGGAAAGCCACTGGCCAACATTGATAAATCCATGCTCCACCCTGGCGCCACTCAGTTGATTGTCGAATTTATGAGCAGGAAACACAGCGCGAATTCCAAGATCATAGAGTTCGTCCAGTCCGGCTTCTATGTCGTTTCTACTACAGGAGTCATTGTAACCGCAATTAAAGGTTTCAGATGTTTCCACGCCTATCAGTACAGCTAATTGACCATTAGCTATCACTTGCCGGGTTTCTTCAGGAGTCGTCACTAACCTGAAAAAGCCTTTTCCCGGTCCGCCAGCCTGGGCATCGATATAGTCCTGCATTTCATTCAATCGTCTAACCTGCAAACGAATACTGTCCATGCTATTGCAGCTGTTTGGATTTATCCAGCTGCCGGGATTGACCGTTTTCTGGACATTACACAACACTTCGTTTTCAACCACATCCGTTACCATCAAACGCAGACCGGAGAGATACGCCCTTTCGATCCACTTGTAATAGTACTGCATATGGCTCATCTGCTTATGATTGGGCCAGAAAGGAAAATCAGGCCATCCTCTTGTATCATACCTATGGTTCACATCACCATAAGCGTAAAGATTTCCGATAATATCCAATGAACCCCAGGGGCCGTGAATATCGCTACTATCCTTCAGTGCGGTTTCAACGCCCCAGCGATGAAAGGGTTTACCTGCCATCATTTTTCCGCCCATAAATTCATAGGAGGTAATATGAGTGTGAGGGTCAACATAGCCACGAACAGGCAGGCTCGCATCACCTTTTAATACATCAGAATTACCGCTGACATTGACGGTAACTTCCGGAAAAGGCGTACAGTCGCTTTGTGGAACCAGTCTAAAGCTTGCTTCACTGTTATTGTTGCCGGGATTCAGCAGGTCAAAAAAGTACAACCCTCCGGTACTGTAATTGTGTCTTAGGCCCATGTTCAAAGCGGTGCCATGAAACTTATACTCGTAATTGCCGCTTCCCACATCAACGGCACTCATCCGCCATTCGGCGAATTCACCTGCATAACGACCGGCGCTGATTTCAGCAGGAAGATGACTCGCCAGGTATCTTCCGTCTTTATCGGTAAGCATATAGTAGGAGTAAGACGTCGGTTTCATAAAAAAGTGGGTGGCATCTGCAATATCGATGTTTTCAAAACGATAACTGAGTCCGTTATCCACGGGCCCACCTTTGTGAAACTTCTTAAGGAAATTTCCGTTTGTAGGAGATTGAATCGCGTAACAGCCCTGGGCCAAGCCGTGCACTGCGCTCTCGTTATTATCTGCCAACGTGTTTGACGCTACAAACATCAAACATATCAGTATGGAAAGTGATAAACGTTTTCGTTTCATGGCAACCTCGTTTTTTGATCTTTTTAATTACTCCTTGGTGATGAAAGAACCTGGTTTTCTGCAAAGAAACCAGCGAAAGTTGGGAATAGTGCTTAATTGAAATAACAGGTTTAAATCTTAGATGCAAAAAATCTTTTGAAAAGACCTTCATCCAGGTGTTTTCAAGTGATTATACGAGTTTTGAAACACCTGTTTGTTGATAAGACATGTGTCTCAAGAACTCTCTTAGCTTTTCCTATGCATGTCAAGGAGATTTGAAATATTTGACAAAAAAGGTTGCGGATAATTTTCGAAATAGTCATTACAAAGCGCGATTAAAAGGGGCTGTGTCTAAAAAAATGAAGTTCTTTAGTTTTTATGGAGGTTCTGCTAGCTTTCGAAAGTGCCAAAAACCTTCTGGATAAAATTAGCGAAAAATTGTGAATAATTTTGCAACTATCTAATTTAAAAGTCTAAATCATGGATGGAAGCAGTGCTGCGAATTCTTATGTTCTGGTAATTGACCTGGGAAGTACCAGTTTAAAAGCGTCTATTGTGGATATCAAAGGTCACATTCAGGCCACACACACAGAAGTAATTGATACCGTGTTGCTTCCAAACGGTGGGGCTGAACAGGATGCTGAAGCCTGGTGGGTAAAAGCCAGAAGAGCATCCAAAAAGGCCATGGATGATGCCGGCGTTCAAAAAGAAAGGATTCTGGCGATTTGCTGTGATTCCCAGTTTTCCGTGACGGTGCCCGTGGGCAGGGATGGCATGGCTTTGATGAATGCTGTTCACTGGCTGGATAGCAGGGGAGCTGGATACACTCAAAAAATGATGAACGGGTTTCCCAAAGTTCAGGGTTTATCGGTGCGTAAAGCGTTGAAATGGATCAGGTATACAGGCCTGGCTCCTATAGAATCCGGTGTCGATGGATTGGCACATATGCTTTTGATAAAGTACGATTATCCGGAAGTGTATAACCAAACATATAAATTCCTGGAGCCGGTCGATTTTTTAACTTCCCGATTGACCGGACAATACACTGCATCACAGCATACAGCCGTGATGAGTATGTTATCCTCAAACCGAAAATGGGGAAGTGGGAAATACTGTGAGACATTGTTACGCGAGGCAGCCATTGACAGGGACAAACTGCCGAACCTGGTTGCTAATGATGGCATCTGTGGAACTATCAAAAAAGAGATTGCATCTGAACTTGATGTGTCACCAGGGACGAAGGTTATGAATGGAATGTTGGATAACCAGTCGGCATTGATAGGCTCGGGTATTGTGGATATCGGGCAGGGGATGATTTATTTGGGTACTTCCCTTAACATCAACGCACATATTGCTCGTAAGAAAACAGATGTATTAAATTCTATCACGTCAATACCAGGGTGTTTGTCCGGTTTATACATGCTGCTCTGTGAGCAGGGGTTGGGAGGGAAATGCCTGGATTATTTTCTGCGTAACGTCCTTTTTCACCAGGATAACTTGGGTGATCACCCCCTGCCTGCCGAATGCTATGATAAGGTAAATGAAATTGTGACCACCATAAAACCGGGTAGTGGAGACCTGCTTTTTCTTCCCTGGCTGAATGGCACCCTGGCACCTCGGGAAAACAGATGGGCCAGGGGTGGATTTTATAATATTTCGTTAGCTACAACCAGGGAGCATATGCTTCGTGCGATTATGGAAGGGGTTGCCTTCAATTCAAAAGCAGCCTTGAAACCGGTGGAAGCTTTTTTAGGCCGGAAGCTGGATAAGATAAGGCTTGCCGGTGGAGGGGCTCTGTCTGAGACCTGGGCCCAGGTATATGCAGATGTCCTGGAAAGACCCGTGCTGCAATTGGATGAACCGCATAAAGTGACCTGTCGCGGAACAGGGTTGGTTGGTTTTACAAGGTTAGGATTGTTAAAAGTGGAAGAGATACCCTCCCTTGTTAAAATCAGGAAAACCTTTGAGCCAATTTCCGGAAACATCCCGGTGTATCGCAAACTGTATAAGCAGTATGTAAGAATTTTCAAAAAGAATTTCAGAGTGTTTCGGGCTTTAAATTCATGACTCAAGTTTCGCACCCTTGTTTTATTCTATCAGTGGCTCTGCAGTTCACTGAGGAAGATGACTTTCACATAAAAGCTATTAGCTACTAGCAGTTAGCTTCTAGCTTTAAACTGAGCACCTTCGGTACGTTTACATGAATACTCAAAATAATGGAGCGAAGCGAATCGTATCAGAGCTAGTAGCTAATCGCTAATAGCCAAATGCATTTAACTGAATAGCTGATGTTGGTTTTACACCATATAAACCATCTACTGCAAAAACAGGTGCGAAACTTGAGTTCATGAGAAGGATTTTTTATAATCAATTGTTAACTTAGAGGAGTCTTCATGTCTGACAAACCAAATAACCAACAACCCGCCAATCCATTCAAACCTTATGAAGGGAGATTTCAAAGTTATCATCGTATTCCGGAGAAAGGACGCCAATCTGAAGATATCTTCAAAGAAATCGAAACCATGGCGACTGAGGAAAACACCAAGTGGCAGTCTGGTCAGGCATCGGGTACCTTTTATCATGCGGGTGAAGAACACCGGGCTTTTATGAATAAGGTTTTCGGACTGTATTCGCATATCAATGTCATTCAGGCGGACCTTTGTCCCAGCATGTCCAAGTTTGAGGCGGAAATCGTTTCCATGACAGCCGGTATGCTGAACGCCGAAGCAGTTAATAGCGACAAAACGGATGACCAGGTTTGCGGAACTCTTACTTCCGGGGGATCAGAAAGCATTTTGATGGCAATGAAGGTATACAGGGACAAGGCAAAAACCGAAAAAGGAATAGATAATCCCGAAGTCATTTTACCCAGTACGGCGCATTCGGCTTTTAGAAAGGCTGATGAATATTTTGGAATGAAAATGATTCATTTGCCTTGCGAGCTTCCTGATTTCAGAGTCGATCCCAAAGCCGTGGAAGCGGCCATTACATCCAATACGGTTGCCATTGTGGGAAGTGCGGGTAACTATCCATACGGTCTAATTGATCCCATGGAAGAACTGTCTGAGATTGCATTAAAGCACAAGCTCTGGATGCACATCGATGGTTGTTTGGGTGGATTTATCCTGCCCTGGGTGGAAAAGCTTGGTTACCGGATACCGCCGTTTGACTTCAGATTGCCTGGCTTAACCTCCATGTCGGCTGACACACACAAATTTGGGTATGGACTAAAGGGGACTTCCGTTGTGTTATACCGCAACAAAGATTTTCGTAAGTACCAGTATTTCACCGATCCCGATTGGGCCGGAGGTACCTATTTATCGCCATCTGCGTCAGGTAGTCGATCCGGTGGCTTAACAGCTTCCATGTGGGCGGCCATGGTGAACCTGGGTGTGGAAGGGTATCTGTCCATTGCCGGAGATCTGATGAAGGTTGCCGATGAGATTAAGGCAGGCATCGAAACCATTCCCGAATTAACGATCATTGGAGATCCGACTTTTATCGTCAGCTTCCGCTCGGAAGAGGTAGATGTTTATCATGTCAATGATTTCCTGAAAGAGAAGGGATGGCGTTTCAATGTTTTTCAACATCCCCCGGCTTTGCATTTCTGCGTTACCCGTCCGCAGACAGTCATACCCGGTGTCGCCGAACGAATGATCAAGGATCTTACCGAAGGCGTGGAATACGCAAAATCAAAAGCAGGAACTCCTTCCGACACCAGCGCAATATACGGTATATCCGGTTCTACTGAAGGCAACCGGATGATCAATGAGCTGTTACATGGGTATCTGGATCTGTTTTACACGGTTTGAGGTCGAGGTGTTTTTTTGTCGAATTGTTTCTAAGATTAAGAAGACAAATGGCAGGGCGGCGCTACATCAATGCCATTGACTTAAGAGCGGCCACCAAGGGACTCTCTTGTTGCCAAGTC
>JANQGZ010000088.1:0-7670 GCA_028282825.1 SAR324 cluster bacterium | reverse complement strand
GGACGATCGTCGCCGACCTGAATGACTCTCCGGAATCCATTGTGGTTAGTTTTTTGGGACAAATGCGCTACCTGGAAGAAGAGTTGGATTTTTCCGCCATCGCTGCCGTAACAACAAGCCTGGTTGCCCGCAAACAAAACCTGGCGGCAAACTTAACCGCAGCCAAAATTGCACTGGATGCCCAGGATGGTGCAGAAATCTGCGGATTAGGCATGTTTGAGCAGGGATTTTACAACCAGTTGGGATTCGGAACCGGCCCTTACGAACATAAGTTGTTTATCAGCCCCTCCTCGATTAATGTGGACCTGGTACCAAATCCTCCAATTCGGTTAAAAGAAAACGACTATGAAATTGTACACAAATCTATGATCAGCAGGAGAAGGGGTCATGGAGCCCTCAATCTGCCAATCTCATCCACCAGGTTGGAGTTGCTGGTAGAAGACGATACCATGGGGTTTGGCTACTTGGGCGAATCCAAGGACTTGACCCATCATGTCATGCTATTTGGCACCTCGACGGAGAACGGTCCCTATCGAGTTATGTGGACCTGTTTCCGTGAAAAACAGCAGTTTTTAGAGTTGATGGCTTTGATCAAGTCCTTTGGCGACCAGGTGCATTTGATCAGCATGCTGGAACCGCCCAATGTGAACATGCAGGATTTGTTAATCAAACCTTTTGCTCATCAGATCATGACTTCAAAATCGGAATTCGAAAATCAGAACCGGGCCAATGCTTTTTGGCAGATTCGCATCCTTGATCTCGAAAAGTGTTTGTCAAAAACTCATATTCCTGTTCCCGGCATCAAGTTCAATTTGGAAGTTCATGATCCGATTTCAAAATACCTCGAAGACAGTAATTGGAAATGGAAAGGAGTGAATGGACAATTTATTGTCAGTGTGGGCGAGGAATCAAGCGTCACCAAAGGCTATCAGCAAAATCTGCCTGTTTTGAAATGCTCAATTGGCGCTTTTACCAGGCTGTGGATGGGGATATTACCGGCATCAACACTTTATATGACAGATGATCTATCCGGTGATGAGAGTTTGATTAAGAATCTGGATTTTGTATTCAGATTGCCGATACCGAGAGTTGACTGGGTTTTGTAATTCAAATTCAGGCTGTTCAGCCTCATTAAACGGAAACGATTAACCTTTAACCAGTTGCTTTTCCTTTGGCAACCAGATGATAAACCTGGTGCCTTTTCCCAGCTCGGACTCCACTTCAAAAGCACCGGAATGATTATTGGTAATGATCATGTAAGAAACCGAAAGACCTAATCCGGTGCCTTTTCCCACCGGTTTGGTGGTGAAAAAGGGTTCGAATATCCTTCCACGGGTGGCTTCATCCATTCCCGGACCGTTATCTTCCACTTCGATCCTGGCGAATTCGCCTTCTTCCTTCACACGAATTGTTATTTCCGGCCGTTTCGGAATTCTGTCCGTAAACAATGCCTGGGCGGCATTGATCAGCAGATTTAAAATAACCTGCCTGATTTCGGTTTCAGAGCAATAAGCCCTGTGAATGCTGTTATCAAATTCTTTAATGGTACGGATTCGTTTAAAATCGATCTCTTTTTCCAGGTCATAACTGTTGTTTGCCAATTGAATGGTCTGATCAACCAGCTCTTCCAAATTGACCAGTTTCATCTTAGCATCGCTTTTACGGCTGAACTGCAACATATTACTGATGATATTGGCAGCCCGGTTACCGGCATCCAGGATGCCATCCAAAAAGTGCAAGACCTTTTGTTTCGTAAGGTATTTGGAAAGTTGGGCAAGATTGATTGAATACTCCGCAGCTTTCTCTTTATTCACTCCCTGATCAGAGAACAAACGCCGTTTTACGATTTGAGCGGCCTGCATCATGGCTCCCAGGGGATTATTGATTTCGTGTGCCATGCCTGCTGCCAGTCCCCCTACAGACATCATTTTTTCCGTCTGCACCATCAGTTCACGAGCTTTTTTATGTTCGGTGATGTCTGCAACCAGTCCTTGCAAACCTTTAACCTTGCTACCCTCCATCAGCGGCCGAAGGTTAAATCGCACCCAGCGGGTACTGTCCCATTTTGTCGTCACCCGGCAAGTCAGATGTTGTTCATAGCCCTCCATAGTTTTCTTGAAACATTGCTGAGCATCCAGTTGATCTTCATGGTAAATCAACTCACTCCCCATTAACCTCAACAGGTTATCCGGAGTGAACCCCGTGATACTCTCAACAGAAGGACTCACATATGTAATTCTCCCTTTCAAATCGAGCGTAAAGAGTACTTCATCAATATTCTCCACCAACTCCCGATACTTCTTCTCGCTTTCCGTCAACGCTGAAACCAGCTCATCCTTGGCCTTGTATGATTCCTCCAAATCCTCATGCACTTGCTCCACGTTGGAAAAAGACTTGGTTAACTTCTGACTCAGCATTATCGATTGCAGAAAAATGAATAAGAAAAATCCGAGTGGGGACAATTGAACATTGTCGATCACATCATTGGCTGTGAGAATATCATGGAACACCGCACTTAACAGCAATATTATTCCTACAAATACCCAGTATGCAGCCGCCCTTTTTTTCATGACGATACGTATAAGGGTAATCAATATATACACACCGTATAAAATAATCAGCCCTTGATAAGTCTGGATTGTATGTGAAAACAACCTCGCAGGAGTTACAATCGTGAATAGAACAAATGCAGTACCTACATAGATAGCAAATTTCTCCATGAATACGGAGAATTCGGAAAAAAGACTTCGTAGATATAGGAAAAAAAGTGGTGCGCTAATATAGACTGTCAAGTATTCAATCTTCTGAAATAATTGCCAATTGAAGTCAGGAAACATCAAAATAAGTATGCGTTCCCCTGTGCAGATTTCTCTTAAAGCTATGGTGAAACTAACCAGTGAAAACAATAACGCTGTTTTCTCCTTTTTGCGCATGAAATAGATACCCAGGTGGTAGGCTCCTATAATCAGCAAGGCACCAAACAAAAAAATCTCAAAACTCAGTATACGTTCTCTGAGTCTGGAGATGGATTGTTCAGTCCCCAATAAAACAGACCCCCAGAGACCTCCCTTTTTGTGATGGAAGTTTGATACTTGAATGATTAATATGTTTTCCCCGGGGCTAAGACGAATCACCGAAGTCTGCGGATAATACTGCGGTTTCATCTCTTCACGGGATTTGCCTACTATTCCACTTTTAAGAACGATCTTGCCATTGAGCCAAAGAGTATAAGCCGTTGCACAATCAACAAATTTAATCGCATAAAAATCGCTTACCGGGTTTACTTTGATTTTTAAGCGAAACGTCGCAAAACCATCTCCATCCAGGGTTTTTCCGTCTACCTGATGACCATTCCAAATTTGTGGGACTTTGATATAATCAGTTTTTACGTTGTGAGCAGCCTGGAAAAAGTCACCTGGAAGCAGCAATCGCTCCCAATAAAACTCCCATTCACCATCCAGTTTCAGTGGATCATTCTTTTCAAAATCCCAATTCTGAAGATCCATCACACCTTTGACCGCCCTGGGTGTTATGTTGTAACCGGAACCCTTTTCATCGCAGGAGATCAAAAGACAAAAACATAACAATCCCAGAATTAGCGATATCACCCTTGGATTTAATGCTTTTGTTAATTGATTAGGCAAGATGATCATGAATTCGGTTGAATGGGTGTCAATTAATCGGAACGAAAATAATGGATTGACGCGAGGCATCTTGCATATTTTTGCAACAAATAGGAATTCTTTCAAGAATTTAGAAAACTACAAGAAGCACTGTTTAAACCATTTCCTGCTATTGTTAGCATACCTGGAAGGTTACCAATAGACTTACACGGACAGAATAATTTGTTTTTTAGAGCATTCTTTATCGATTTATAGCGATAACTCAATCCGACAGCACCAAAATAGAAGAATAATTGAATGGTGACCAATTTTGGTCACTAAGTTTTCCAAAAAAATTGTAACTATTCACCACAGAGACACAGAGGTCACAGAGAAAACACTTAGAATAGTAAGAGAATAAACATATGTGGGCTTACCGCCATGGTTACAGAGAAAGACGGGAAAATTGTTGAAATTTCGGCAGACGAAAAACTAGAAGAAGCGGAAGCCTCTTATTCTGCAAGTTAATCCATAGCCACTATCTACACTTTGACTGCTCATACACCCTGATTATATAAACTCATATAATCAGGGTGTCCGTTAACCTCTATCTGATGGTGACTATGCCTTTTGCTGCGGGGTAAGTGTCGACCAGGTAGTAGACCCTGGCTTTTCCTTTGAAATCCACGTCTTCCAATGAAATTTGTACTGTTTGAACAAATCCGTCATTGTCCGCTTGTACTTTTGTGACGTCTATGTATTTTGCGGGAACAGGCCGGCCGGTCTTTTCACTGACTAACAGGATACTGTGGACATGATCTGATTTTTTTAATGACGTCCCGGAGATCTTTGCCTGCACCAGATCATTCTCTACCGAAAACGTCACCGTCCCTTTCAAACCAGGTCCCGTAACCACACCGTCTCCAAATAAATTGTAGTTGGTGCCTCCGAATATAAACATGCGGCCTGTATCAAATTCGGACATTCCCAACAGCTTCAAAAAGGTCCCGTAAAACTCAATCTCATCACAGGCAACGATGGCATTCATGGCCGTATGACCCAGGGATTTTCCTGTTTGAGGATCTACTTTGCCGGCGATTCTAAAAAACTCAATCGGCATATCCCAGGAACCATTCATATCCAGCAAGATACCATCGTAATTGTATAGGGTTACAAGGCCATTATCATAGTCCAGCATCATGGGAAATCGGACTTCCAATGCCGGATCGATCACGGTTTCATCGGTTTCTCCCAAAAGCTTTCCTCCCACACCCCAGACAATGGCAGTGTTTTGATTGGCCTCCACAACACCCATAATATAATGCAATGAATCATATCCGATCTGGTTGTAGCTTGGAAGAATTGAAGGATTTGCCGGAGCTAACCGGCTGATTTCAAGAATAGACGCAGGATCACCAGGTTTTTCAGGAACCCTGAATGGTTTGTTCGGACCCTTTCGAGGCCTGACTTTAAAAGTAAAGGTCTGGTCGAATCGACCGCCGGTATCACCTCCAAAGAATTTCAGCCCGAATCGACTCAGATCCCTTTTATATTCACCCTGAATACGGATTGAAATGTCGCCTCCTTCCGGTAAGGTCCAGGTTTCTTGAGGAACCAAAGTCAGAAACTGAAAATTGGCTGACGTGTCCACCTTGCCAGGTCTGGCTCCGTTAAAATCTACCCGGACTGTCTCTCTTTCGATTGCGGTTTTAATGGTATCTCCATTCTCCCTGACAAACAGCGTGAAGCTAAGAGGCTGGTTGGCGTTGATCTCGGCAGGAGGGGTCAATTCCAGGCTTCCAAATGCAGATGTATAAAATAAAAACTCACCTTCAAACGGTAAGTCCTCATCCGGTCCTTGAACACTTTTGGGATCAGCTTTCCCGGTCGCACTTAAGGGATAGTCATAGGGAACAAAAAAGACGCCCCCGTTTTCTCCGGCTATGTAAATACCGTTTTTGCCAAGACCCGGCGAGCCATTGATATCATTTCTCACATCGTCGATCAATTGATAAGCCCAACGCAAGGTTCCATCAGGATTCAAGCAATACAACCGACCCTCACCCGAACCAAAATAAATATTTCCATTTCCATCGACGACGGGTGAGGAGCGGATCGGTTCCTTGGTATCAAAAGCCCAAACCACGCCTCCCGACTCGGGATTCAGCGCATACACCGTTCCATCCGTTGAAGCTTGTATGATAGTACCATCCCGTAGTTGTGCCGGACTGGAATAGATATGATCCCTGGTACCAAATATCCAGATTTGAAAACCGTCATTCTGACCAAACGCCCGAACAATTCCATCGTATCCACCGATCACTACGGCGCCTTCGGGATCCGCGTTGGTCAGCATCGCCGAAGCAGCGTTGGTTCCATACCCACCATTGGTCCATTCCGTATCACCACTTTGGATGTCAAAGGCATACACATTCTTAAGGGCCATGAAATTGGAACCTGTAAAAATTCTACCGGTTTTGGCATTTACAGCCGGCAGCGACCAGCCCATTTCGTTGATAATAAACTGATTGTCTCGCTCGCCTGTATCCCGGTTTAACTGGTATATCAGGTAATTGTCGTTGGGTGCCAGGATAGATCCGTCCGGCAGCATCGCAATGTTCCCCTCAAACCAGTTCAGGTTATAGGTTTGGACATCGAATTGCTCCGTGACCTCCTGGGGGGTATGAGCTTTGAATCTCCATATCGTTTCACCGGTGTCACGATCAAAAGCATAAACATGCGCATCACCGGAACCAACATAAACCTTGCCCTGGTTATCCAAAAGGGCGGATGAATCGATGATCTCACCGGTCAGGGTTTTCCATTTTAAACTGCCGTCCTCCCTGATAGCATAAAAATACTGGTCCGCTGATCCTATATATGCTGTGCCTTCATGATCAATAACCGGAGAACTGAAGATTCCTTTGCCGGTCTTAAACGTCCAAGGTTTCAGATCGGACAATTGAGGTTTTACCAAACTACGACCGTTCTGCAGGGAGTTTCCCCTGAATTTGGGCCAGGGACTGGCTGGATCGAGCGGAACGGAATAGGAAAATCGAGCGCCATCCGTGTCGATTTGTGAATCATCCTGAAGGGGAACCAGTTTGTAATCGGTGAAGCTTATGTTTTGGTATAAAATTGTTACTGCCACCACTACCAATAAACCATACAAAACATGTCTTTTCTTAAATCGATACTGCGAAAGGAATCCCATGATGCTCTCCTGAAATAAATAAATGATGATTTAGTAATTCTCAACTTGATAAATAAATGATGATTTAGTAATTTGTCAATATTCAATTAAAACCCGGAGACCAATGGAAAAACTACGTGCAAGAACCAGCGCAGAAAAAGAAGTCAGGCGTTTAAAGCTGCTGAAATCTGCCAGAACAATCTTTTCCGAAAACGGCTTTCAAGGCACTAAGATCAATATGATTACCGAGCATGCCGGATTAAGCCCGGCAGCATTCTATCTGTACTTCAAAAACAAGATGGAGGTGTATCGTCTGCTATCCATAGACGGGACGAGGATCTTAAAAGATATGATCAGCAAGGCGCTATCCTCTGAAAAAGGAGATTGTGTGCAACTGATCAAAGCGCTGTCCGGGGCATATTTTGAATTTTTCCTTCAAGAAAGGGAATATTATGAAATAATCTCTGTCCATCACCTGGGGCAAAAGGTCTTTTTTGAAAACATGAATCTCGTGCCTCAATTGGAGGCCCTAAGTCTGGAGTTGCTCAAAATCCTGGCAGAAATCATAGAGGAAGGAGTCGAAAGGAAGCAGCTAAAAAAGTGCGACAGTTGGAATACAGCTGTTACTTTGTGGGGAATGATGGACGGAATTTTACTCTTGGAAGTTCGCAAAACCACCGGTTACACCAAAACCGACATTCATTCACTACATAGCCGGTTTCTGGAGCTCTGCCTGGATGCTCTTCGTGTTTAAAGTGAAAATACTCTTTTTTGTATTATCGTGGCGAACAATACTCGTCTAAAGACATCCGGGTCAAAGGCTGAAGGCTGAAGGCTGAAGGCTGAAGGCTGAAGGCTGAAGGCTGAAGGCTGAA
>JANQGZ010000119.1:0-35282 GCA_028282825.1 SAR324 cluster bacterium | reverse complement strand
TCCTTGTTGAATGATAAATTAAATAAGTGAGTCTATAGTCTATAACATATTGATATTTTTAACAATAACAAAATAGGGCGGCTTAACTAAACGACATTGACGTAGGACCGCCCTAACATTCGTAGATCTACATCAAACAAGTATTTGTAGGATAGGCGCCTCGTTGCCCATCAATCAACTCAAAAGTTTACTGACGTTGACGTAAGATTGAGATTGTGTGTCATCCTGAGTGTAGCGAAAGACTGGTTACTGATAACTGCTTTGTGCAGATTGCTTCCATATCTGCTTGATCAATACTGTCTGCAATGTTCTGTGAAAATGTGAAATTTGCTCATTCCCTTGACACCCGAAACCTTATTTCCTATCATCCACACAAAGAAATAGAGGCTGAATATTTTCCAGTTTTATCAAACACTTGTTTTCAAATCTTTATCAGGAGCTGATCATCATGAGTAACAAAAAAGTTGCTGTTATACTGTCCGGATGCGGTGTATACGACGGTGCTGAAATTCACGAGTCTGTCGCCGCCCTGTATGCCCTTGAAAATCATAATCTGGAGGCTGTCTGTGTTGCTCCGGACGTCGAGCAAATGCATGTTATTGATCATCTGTCCGGTCAACCGGCTGAAGGCGAGAAAAGAAATGTCCTGGTCGAATCGGCTCGTATTGCCAGGGGAAACATTAAGGAGTTAACCCCTGGTATTGTCGATGAGGTGGATGCAGTCATGTTACCCGGTGGGTTTGGAGCCGCAAAAAATCTTTCCAGTTACGCTGTCGATGGACCGAACATGCAGGTCAATCCGGCAGTGGCAGAAACCTTAAAAAAAGCAAATCAGTCCGGAAAGCCAATTGTGGCCCTGTGCATTGCACCGGTTATTTTATCGGCCCTGTTTAAAGACAATTCCCCTGAACTGACACTGGGCGCTGATACCGAACACTCTCAGAATTTGGAGAAAATGGGCAGCAAGCATCAGGTGACCAGTCATGAAGAGGTGGTTGTGGATGAAACCCTGAAACTGATAACGGCTCCCTGCTACATGCTGGATGCCAGTGTTGGGCAGATCATTCGAGGTGCTGAGGCTGCTGTCGTCAAGTTGGAGCAAATGCTGTAACTCCCGGGTTAAAAATATTTATGGGGTTGGATCGAGGTTACAAGTTTTGGGGAACACCTGTTCCAGCCCGATTCTTTTGATTTCTTCACTGTGATTCCTACCAGGTCAACGCTGTATTGACGCCCTCAGTTTTACCTTTTTTCATCCTGTGTTATCTTTATTCGATTATGGATACTAAAACGATCGAAATTCCCATCAGTGCACGTTATATGGTTCTGTCAGCCCTGGGGTTTGCCCTGATGGGAGCCTGTGTCAAGGCAGCCAGTTATGATGGTATTCCCGTCCTGGAAATTGTTGCGGTAAGGGCATTGGTTTCATCTTGTATCAGTTATCTGGACGTCAGACGGAAAAACATCAGCATTTGGGGTCACAACAAGTTCTTGCTGGTGGCGCGGGGGCTTACCGGAACCTTGGCTCTGATGTGCGTATTCTATGCAGTGACAGCCCTTCCACTGGCGGAGGCGACCCTGATACAGTACCTGAATCCTCTATTTACAGCCTTACTGGCCTTTGCATTCCTGAAAGAGGTTATCCAGCGTTCGACAGTCATAAGCATTATTCTCAGTTTGATTGGACTGCTGGTCATGGTCAATCCCGATATTCTCCTCGGCAATTTCATGATCAGTGTCGGAGCGCTTCCCCTGGCGGGAGTTATTGCAGCCCTGCTGGGAGCCCTGGGCAGCGCTGTTGCCTATGTTTTTGTAAGACGTCTCAGCGAGACCGAGGATCCCTCGGTAATAATTTTCTACTTCCCCATTATTGCCCTGCCTGTTTCTGTTTTGCTTCTGGGAGGCGACTTCGTCATGCCATCAAGTAGCACGTGGATATGGCTGATATTGGTGGGGATTTTTACACAGGTTGGTCAAATAGGATTGACCAAGGCCATGCAAACAGAAAAAGCAGGGAAGGCAATGGCCTACTCATACGTGCAGATCGTTTTCTCAGCCCTGCTGGGATGGTTCTTTTTTGATGAAATTCCCACCCTGGTGACACTGCTGGGCGCTTTGTTTATAATCAGTGGGGCTTTGATAAACCTGCGACATCGCAAATGAATGCAATTAAAAGCAGGGGAGTACCCATCTGCGCTAAATCAAGGAAAAAAATGATTTTTCAGGTAACGAATGATGGGGCGGCTCTGCGCCGATGTCATTTAGTCCGGTTGATGAGCAACAAGTTGCCCATCAAACAACTGATCGTTGAAAGCCGAGAGCATTCCTTTCTGCAATTTTAGAAATGCAACCTGTTGCACAACAACCAAAATAATGTCCGTTAAGGCGATATATGGAGATGATTTGAATGGAGCATCTAAAACTAAAAAAACGAGGTCTAAAGACAGACCCTGCGGTAATTTTAGCAGGATTTGGTACCACTGTGGCATCCCAGGGGATTTACGAAAAAATCGGAAATGCGCTGCAAACTCAGTTCAAAGATACCAGGTTCACCTGGGCTTATACGTCTGAAATAATCCGGGAAAAGAAAGACATCCCGGGCATTTATGAGTCGATTGCCCAGCTTGAAAAGGAAGGGTTTCGGAAAATGATTGTTCAGCCTCTTCATCTGTTTCCAGCTACTGAATATCGAGTGTTGGAGTCAGTCTGCAACAGTTTTGCTGATTTGCGGGTCATTATGGGAGAAACCCTGGGTCATCGCTGGCCTTACATTGAAAAACTGTTTGAGATTGTTTCGGTTGACTTTCTAACCGCGGATCAGGGGTTAAACCTGGTTATTGCCCATGGGTCTCCCCTGGCCGCCGAACCGGCAAATGTTATCTACCAGGGATTGGATCTCTATTGTGAGAAAATGTGGGATAATTTACTGTTTGCCACAGTTGACGGACTCCCAACAATCGAAATGATGCTCCGACAACTTGAACGTAATAGTCTATCTGCCACTTTCCCTAAAGCACGAATTTTTCCTTTTATGATGACATCAGGCAAACATGTAAAGGAAGACCTGCTGGTTGACGATGGCTGCCTTAAACAAAAACTGGAAGAGTTGGGATTTGAAGTCGATACACCTGTCCATCAATCCAACGGTGAATCGATTCCCAAAGCACTGGGATATTATGATGATATTATCCCCTTGTTGGTGGAGAGATTAGGAAGGAGCCTGGATCTGCTGACCTATTATTGAAATCTACCGGCATCAGGCAGGACCAAAACCAGCCCTGCCTTTCCCCGGTTACGCCTTGTCAACTTAATCTAATCTCCTGTTAACGCTTCGGATCGTGCCTCGTTTCTTGCCCAATCTAACCCTGTCCGTTACATATTTGTTTTGCCAAATGTGCTATTGCAAAACAACAGCCCGGCCTGCTCCATATATGTCAAGTGGTGGATAGCATCTTTCACCATGTTACTCCTCTTTTTACGAACCGGAAAAATCTTATTTCATCTACCTTTTAAAAAATTGGGGGATGAAATAAGTAAAATAAGACGTTTATTAAGTCTAATGCAGGCTTAGTTGTGAGCTGGTACGAGTTTAAATAAATTAATTTTTCAATAAATGAAAATAGAACAAAATAAAATATTGTTCTAATCGATGGGAAATCTCCAAAAAAATCGGAAGTAAAATTTTCATATACAATTCGTGAATTAGAGTTATTAAATAAATATAGGGTTGCTTACATGTTTGTACCTATGATTGAGTTTTCTTATGGGGCTCCCTTTAATTTTGTTTCAAAGTGTAGGGTTTAAAATCACATGTCTGCTGTAGGATGGGCCGGAGAAACCTGGCCATTGGGAGATTTGAGCGCAAGTAAGGTTCAATTGGTCTTCTGTCTTGTTTACTAACCAATCGATATTCAGATCTTTTTTGGACGAAACATAATTCAGATCAATAAATTTAATTTCGTATAGGCGAAAAAAAATATTCGTCATGACAAATTAAAGCTGATCGAAATGTGTATAACGTGTGAATTTAGCTAAAACTGGCTGTCGCCAACGGTGAATCAAAAAACATTGATTCCTGTGGGGAATTCAGTGAAAAGTGCCATGGACAGCGCTTTGGTTAAACGTTTTACTTTTTCGATTGGATCCGAGGAACGTGCAACATTTGTATCTGTGAGGATACAGTTTTTTTCTAAAAGATTCTGGGAAGCACAAGCTAACTATCGAGAGGGAACAGATGGAGAATACACAAAAAGATATCAGTAGATTGAAAATTGCCGGCTTATTCACGATTAGTTTTTTTGGTTACGTGTTGCATATGGTGATTCATAATACAATGTCTCATGGGATGGACCCGGCCAAACTGAAAGAGATGTCAACAATGATGGCTAAGCCCGAGATTCTTGCTATGTTCTTTACCTGGAATATCTTGACGATTCTACCGGCGTTCCTCGCTTTTATCCTCAAAGGTAAAAGGAGTTGGTGGTTTATAGCCATTTTCGGGACATTGGTTGCGCTGCTAAACGCCTGGCATTCCATTGCCCATTTAATCCAGGGCGATATATTTAACGGTTCAAACACACTTGTCATGCAAATGGTTCCTGCTATTTGGGCTGTTGTTCTCTCCTTTAAACATGCTCGTGAATTATAAGCCTGATCGATGAGTTTTTTCATTGGAAACAGGAATTAAAACCGAACCGAATTGAAAGACGATGTTCATTCGGTTCGGTTAAACGATGGTCTATACAGGAATAAGAAATGACGCACAAAAATACGCTAACCGGTCTTTTCAGACTTGTGTTTTTTTTCATCCCGTTGTTCTGGGCAAGTGCAGCAATAGCCCATACTCCCTTGCTGATCATTGCAGACAACGGGGATGGCACAATCCTGATTCAAGGAGATTTCTCAACAGGTCAGGGTGCTGAGGGAATAGATTTGTTCATCAAAAACAAGCAAGAGGGAAAAATATTACTGCACAAAAAGTTTCCCGACAGCAGTGAGTTCGAGATTCAAATTCCCAAAGAACCTTACTATGTGGTTATGGATGCAGGTCCCGGACATAAAATTGTGAAGCAAGGCATTGCTCCCCCGGGAGGATTTACGGTGAATGTGGATGCAGCATCGAAGGAGATTGAAAATGAAGATCTTTCCGGATTGCCATTGCCCATACCTGCAATTGTAGCCATAGTGCTTATTGCCGGACTTTTGATCTTTTTTTTACCGAAGTATCTCAGCAAAAAAGAAAGTACAGTCTAAACCTGGTTTAGGGATTAGGTTTTTCAGAATGAACTGAACGTTAACAAGTGAGCCTTTTTGGTTTATTGATTGATAATAATGGAGCTATGACGATGGGTAAAGACAAGCAGAAGGAAATGATCCTAAACGATAACCTTTGGAAAGTTATGTTCAACCTATCCTGGCCTGCAATTATCGCCATGGTTTTATATGGGTTAAATGCAGTGTTCGACGCTTTTTTTGTGGGACGATTCGTGGGAGAAACGGCCCTGGCCGGAGTTTCACTGGTATACCCCTTGATACAGATACCCCTGGGCCTAGGTTCCCTGATTGGTGTAGGAGCGGGCTCAGCGTTGAGTATTGCAATTGGCGCAAATGATCGCGATTCACAAAAAAAACTACTTGGAAATGCCAATTTACTCACGATTTTATTGAGTTTGATTTATACCGGGGTAGGCTTGTTATTCGCTACCAGTCTGGTGAGAATGATGGGCGGCTCGGGTCAGGAACTGGTTTTTGGCGTCGACTATTTTCGAGTCACCTTGTACGGTGCCATCTTCTGGATTGCCGGGCTTGCCGGTAATATGATCGTGAGGGCGGAAGGTAAAATGAAATCAGCAGCCGTGATGATGGGTATCGGTCTGCTGGTAAACATCATTGCCAACTATATTCTTGTGGTTATATACGGGTTAGGCGTAAAAGGTGCGGCTATCGGTACCAATATAGGGATGGCGGTATATACCCTGATGTTTTTTATCTATATTCTCAGCAAACAAGCCACTTTTGATGCCAGGATTTTTTCATTAAGAAGAGACAAGGCTATCATGAAAAACATCTCGTCCATGGGGGCTCCCTCATTAATCATGACGGTGATGTTTTTGATACAGGGAGTGGTGGTTATGAATGCCTTGAGCCGCTTTGGCAGTGTAGCTGATGTGGCATTTTATGGTATTGTGTTCAGGTTTTTTACCTTGATGCTGACCCCCATATACGGTTTAATGCGGGCACTGCAACCCGTGATTGGTATAAATTTTGGTGCCCGGGACTACGATCGGGTCATCGCCGGATTCAAGGTGTTCGCCGCTGCCGCTACTTTGATTATGTTGCCATTTTGGCTGCTAATCATGTTCACCCCGGAAACGGTTTTGCAATGGGTGCTTCCTGACCGGGCATTCCTGGCCAACGATATTAAAAACTTCAGGGTTTTTATGTTATTACTGCCAGTTTTGCCGATCATATTCATGTCTCTGACGTTTTTTCCGGCGATTAACAACGGTAAGCCGGCTTCGATTTTGGGAATCGCCCGGCAGTTGATATTCTATGTTCCGGTAATGCTGATCATGCCCAGGCTTTATGGTGTTGATTGGGTTTATTACGGCTCTTTCGGTATCGATTTTATAATGTTTTTGTGGTGCCTCTTGATCGTAAAACTGGAGTTTAACAAACTCAGAAACGGTATTGCCAACCATCCGCTAACTGAGGCTACCTCTACCGCATAGTTCAAATCTTCAAGCTTGCTATTTTCCGTTTAATAATCCAAGCAAACCGGGTCCTTCGGACCCGGTCAAAACAAATGGCTCTGCCAAATAACAGCTCCGTGCTCGTGAACGACAAAAAGTGAATGCAAGAGGTATAAACAACCTAAAACACTTGGTAGTTGACGAAAGATTTTGAATGATTTATCGAGTACGATTACGTTTACGGAAAATCCATGAGCCATCTCCTTTCAGGAGTTAAAAACAAAAACGGTTTCTCTGGGCTCGGATCTTTATCGTTAGATCAGAAAAAAGGATGTAATAGTGTGGAGCTGTTAGCAAATTTGGGGTCAAGTCTTCTTTTGACTTATCTTTTCATTTTAGATTTTAGCTCGTTGATTGAAGCATCCTCATCCTCCTGATTAAGGGAGGATTCGGGCATTTCTGATACTATCAGTTGCTTTGAAAAGTAATTGAACTAGAAAAGTCAAAAGAAGACTTGACCCCTTTTCTGACCCCTTTTCCCCCTTTTCGACCCCTTTTCCCACTCAGACAACAGCCTCTATCTTTATAAGCTTTGTTTACCCGGTTGTCGTATCATTGTCTGTCGCCTGGGGAGTTGAAGGCGAAGAACATGCCATTTTTTCGTTCCCGCAATCCGCAGCAAACGGGTCTTTTTTTTGAACGATTTTTTCTTTTTTATTCACCTTTCTTCTCACTGGGAGCGTGGTTTCTGGATAGTTTTCCCCAAGGGATCAGCGACCTAATCGCTTAACCTCCTTTAACATGTTGCCCGGGTTGATCCCGTATTTCTTTTTAAAAGCAGCGATGAAATGGCTGACATTTGTGTAGCCGACTTCCCAGGCGACTGAGCTGACATTCAGGCTGCCCTGCTGTAGCAGGCATTTTGCCCTCGACATGCGGTTATTCTGAAAATACTGATAGATGGATGATGAGAAAAGCTTGCGAAATCCGTTTTTCAGTTTGAATTCATTCAATCCTGTTAACTGGGCAAGTTGCATGATGGTTGGTGGTTGAGCAAGGTCTTTGAAAAGAAGGCTGCGGGCATAATAGAGAGCTTCAACGTCATTTTTGGAAAGAGAGGGATCTTTTTTCCTTTTGTTATCAGTTTGCAGCTTGGCCGTGGCGTATCCAAACAATTCCAAAGCCCCTCCTTCCAGCACAAATCGTTTTGCAGCTCCCTGAAACGGGGAATTCAACAATTGGTGCACGATGGACTGCTCCTGGTGGCATAAATGGAATTGACTAACCAGGCCTGATTGGTCCGGATCATCATAGATAGTCGATATGTCTTTGGGTACCAGGTCAATGTCATCACCTAAATAATCAAAAAACAACCCGGGTTCGATAAACAAACGCAGGAATTGTTTGGGACTGCCCTGTATTGTGCTGGTAGTTCCCCACGAATTGGGAAAAAAAGAAAATACTCCTGTTGACGGTGACATACTGATCGTTTCCGGTTTCCGGTGATTACCAGTGTATGTCGTGCTGCCTTCCCCTGTTAAACAATACGTGGCAGAAAGAAAGGTCCGGTCTACCTCAAAATTGAAGGCTAAGTGTTGATTCTCTGCTTGCTTGATTGAAACCATAACCAGCCCCGGCCTCAGCAGAATGGCGTCAAATGCAACCTGTTGCGGATTAATCCCCGAGTAACGTTCCTTGATCGACTGCCTGTCCGGTGAACCGGTTAGCTCACCCATGGTGCCTGTTCCCAGGTCTAGATAGGTATTCATCACGCTTTCTTCAATTTTGAATCGGGCTACATATCGTTATAACCGGTTGACAACAATGACCGAACCAATCCTTCTACTGCTTAACGGACCGTTAAATAGTCTCGATTAAAAAAGTTCACTCGCATTAACGGAATTATTTTTAATCGCCAAAAAGCGATATTTGGGGGTGCCTCCCGGTTGGGGTATAACTGAATCCCTTTTGGAGTAGAACCCGAAGGAGAACTTTGTATGATGTAAAAATAATTTTCATATCAAAGAATAATATTTTTCTCATAGTAGAAAAAAAACGATATCCAGGCAATGACGTTGGCCAATAACCGGATCATTTTGCCTGGGCACCGCTCAAATCTACTATAAAGGATGGAAGATCATGCGTGAGCCCTATCGATTCAACAAAATGAAATATAAAATGATGATCGGATTTTTTATGTTCTTGTTACTATTCAAGCCGCTTTTTGCCCAGGAGGTCGAAAACCAGTCAGAAGATACGGCTGAAAGCTTCAATCTTGAGGTAATCACTGTAACGGCTGATAAACGTGAGGTAGACTCGCAACAGGCTTCTACTAGTATCACCGTTCAAACCGATCTGGATTTGGCGAATTCCGGTGTCTTTACTGCGGAAGAGCTGTTTAACATTCTGCCCAACATGCACCTGGCTCTGGCGGGGCCACCAGCTGATGTAGGCTCAATAGTTTCTATCAGGGGGATCTCTCAGACCATGAGTTTGGCCCCGTCTTTTGGATTTTATGTCGATGATATTTATTACAGTGAGTATGATGCGAACCTGTTGGATGTTGAACGGGTGGAATTGTTAAGAGGTCCACAGGGAACTCTTTATGGTCGTAATACCTCTTCGGGGGTGTTGAACATCGTTACCAAAAAACCCGGTGATACCCTGGAAGGTAGACTTGAAGCCGGATATGGCAGCTTTAATACGACGGATGTGAAATTCAATTTATCCGGTCCCCTGGTAGGGGAACGTTTGTATTTTCGTTTGGCCGGGCATTATGACAAGTCGGATGGATACATGAGAAACGACTATACCGATGATGATAAGGTCAATGAGCCGGTCAACTCCGAAGCTAAAGTATTGTTGCGTTATACACCAAGCGATCAGCTTTCCTTTGACCTGGCGTTTGACAGCCTGAAGTACGAAAGCAAATACACCGATTATGTTCCCCTGGATGACTTTGATGATAAGCCCTATGAAGCTAATGTGGATTATGAGGGTGACTCACTCAAGGAGGCAAGCGGCTCCAACCTGAGAATTGAGTATGCCGGAGAGTCTGTGAAAATTATCTCCATTACGGCCCAACGACGGGACGAAAACGAGCTGGATCATGATCTGGATTTTACCGCCGATGATTCGTTCAGACAGTTATATAAAAGAGATTACGATACACTCAGCCAGGAACTGCGTCTGCTTTCCAATGATAAAAAGTCTGCCCTGCAATGGCTTTTTGGTCTCTATGGATTCAGGGAGAAGCAGGATCATGAATATACCTTTACAGCAGGTCCCGATAATCCTTTCATAATGATGATGCCTGCAGGAGACTATCCAAGTGTTTCAGAAAACAATATTACCGGTCAGGCGCTTTTTGGTGAGGCTAGTTATACTTTTGCGAAGGCAATCAAGGTCACCACAGGGGTTCGCTTTGACCAGGAGAAGCAGGAATTTGAATACGATGCTACAAAAGCAGGAGGGGAAAAAGGCGAAAAGAGCGAAACATTCACAGCCACACTTCCCAAACTGGTGGTAAGCTATGTAGGTAATCCAAAAGGCCTGGTTTACGCCGGAGCAACAAAAGGATACAAAGCGGGAGGATTTAACCTGGTGACCAATATTGGAGATAAATTTGAACCTGAATTTACATGGAATTATGAGATTGGCGTGAAATCCAATTGGCTTGATAACCGACTTGTTCTGAATGCAGCCGTGTATCACATCGACTGGAAAGATATGCAGGTCAATGCTTCCAACGGGGCTGATTTTTATACGGAAAACGGAGGCAAGGCCACCAGCCGAGGGTATGAATTGGAACTGAAAGCCATGCCTGTTCAAGGCTTAACCATCTCAACCGCAGTGGCGTATACCCATTCAAAATTCGACGATTACAAACAAAAAGGGACAACAAATGACTTTTCCGATAACTATGTTCCATTTGTTCCGGACTATACAGGGCATTTAGGAATATCTTACAGTTGGCTGAACGGATTGTACGCCACAGCTGATATGATGCATACGGGTCGGGTTTACATGAATAATGAAAATACCCTGAAAGAGGATCCTTATAATATAATCAATGCAAAACTGGGATACGAGGCTGAATCTTTTGAGGTTTTTCTGTGGGCTAAGAATCTGCTTAGTGAAAAATATGCCACCACTTATGCCGATATGAGAAACTACGGGTACGATGTAGTGGCTCGCCCGGGAAGCCCTCAGACTATCGGCCTGACAATGGCAGGCAAGCTGTAAAAATTTGGGGTCAAGTCTTCTTTTGACTTTTCTGGTTCAATTACTTTTTAAAGCAACTGATAGTATCAGAAAGGCCCGAACCCTCCCTTAATCAGAAGGGTGAGGATGCTTCAGTCAACGGGCTAAAATGAAAAGGTAAGTCAAAAGAAGACTTGACCCCAATAAAATTCGTCTTGGCGTATTGTAGGAGTTTTTATATGCTAAATGTAAATTCATTGCCAACTTGCAAAAAACGCCAAAATGAATACGATTCGTTCCAAAGAAAATTATATGATGTGTGATGTTAACCATAATAGATATGGCGAGGCATTCAATGTTAAGGGACGGTTTGACTGTCAGGATTTCGATTTCAACCAACTGGAATCGGAAGCCGGTTATGCTTCAATGAGGGCAGTTCGCCTGAGACCCGGTCTGTACATACTCATAACCGATCGCATCAATCATGAATCCTTTACCTACGCTTATGAGATCAAACATAGTTATCTTGAGATCTCGTATCATTTAAACGGCTCAGGATTATTTCATATTAATAGTGAACATCTCCCACCCGGCCAGGCCAAGGTACTGAAGGGATCAAATATGATCACCTTCCTGCCGCAAACCTGGGGTAATTGCCACATGACGGCAAGCGAGCAATATTTGACTGTTTGTATTTTCATCGATCCGGAATTGTTTATGGAATTTGTGGATCAGGATGTTGATCTGTTACCCGATTCAATCAAACTTTTGTTCAGCAAACAGGAAAGAGCCCCTTTTTTTCAGGGGTACTCCATTAACTGCCAGGAAAACCTGTTGTTGCATCAATTGTTGTCCTGTCCGTTTAAAGGAAGTGCCGGGCGCTTGTTCACAGAGAGCAAAGTGATAGAACTGATCGCCCGGTTTGTTGAAAAGCTTTTTGACAGGCAGCGTAAACCAAGTGCCGGTAAACTTCGTAACTCGGAAGATATCGAGAAGCTTTACCAGGCAAGGGAACTGCTGGTAGCAGACTTAAGCCGGGCGCCCACCCTGTCTGAATTATCTAGGAAAACGGGCCTCAACGAATTTAAACTGAAATCGGGTTTTAAGAATGAGTTTAATGCCACGATCCATGGCTATTTTCAGTTTGCCAGAATGCAAAAAGCCAGGGATCTGATTGAGCAGGGCAAACACAACGTGAGCCAGGTGGCTTGGGAAATGGGATATGTCAACGTCAGCCATTTTATCAGTGCGTATCGCAAAATTTTCGGTATCAACCCGGGAAGTTTGCTGAAAGAGATGAACAGGTTGTCTGTCGATTTTTAAATCATCGGGCTAAATTGGTTTCTCCTTTCTGCGTTTCTCACATAACCCTCCGATCCTTTTACTCCCCATCATATCCTGTTCTTTCCAAATTCGGGTATCAAAAATCCGAATCGGGGTAGTGCTACATCGTGGCAATTCGATACATATCAGTTATGCGTGCCGCATTTCTTTCGATGATTCGATACCCATTTGGATAGTGACCCAAAAAGGAATGCAGGCAATTAAAGGTTAGAAAGCAGGTCGGTGATTGAAAAAAGGAAGTGCAGGATTTTTAATTTTTATTTACCCATGATTGAACATTGTTCTTTTTTAAATTTTTTAGGGTTTGGTTAAGCTTTGCTTGCCGGCCAACACGGGTTTTTAGTTCCGGTTTTGAATGTGTTATCAGTTATCGGCACATTATAAAAACCCTAAAATGTGTATTTATTTAAGTGGAGGCAGTTCATGAAAACTTTATTGAAACTCCAGACCTATATGGGTGGCAGGGCTATACTGTTGCCCGGTGCTTTGGCGTTATCAGCGTTGAGTTCCCTGCTGGGAATGTTGCCGTTTATCTTTATCTGGTTGATCGTCAGGGAGCTGTTTCGCTCCACCGGGGTATTGTCTCAAGAATTGATCAGTACCTACGCTTGGTGGGCAATGGGAACAGCCATCGCAGGCATTGTGGTCTACTTTTTTGCCTTGACGCTATCTCATCTGGCTGCCTTTCGGGTTGAAACCAATATGCGAAGACAGGCCATGCAAAAAATTGTGCATTTCCCCCTGGGATTTTTTGATAACAATACCAGCGGGAGGATCAGAAAAATCATTGATGACAATGCCGGCATTACCCATCTGTTTTTAGCTCACCAGCTGCCTGATTTGGCGGGTAGTTTTCTGGCACCGCTGGCAACCCTGGTCTTGATTTTTGTGTTTGACTGGGTTCTCGGTCTTGCCTGCCTGGTACCCATCATCTTTTCCATGGGAATCATGAGTTTTATGATGGGGGAAAAAGGGAAAAAATTTATGCAAAGCTATATGAATTCCCTTGAAGAGATGAATACCGAAGCCGTTGAATATGTGCGCGGAATTCCTGTTGTGAAGGTATTTCAACAGACTGTTTTTTCTTTCAAGAACTTTTACAACAGCATTACCCGCTATCGGGAAATGGTCTTTCAATATACCCTGATGTGGGAGAAACCCATGTCGGCTTATACTGTTATTATCCATGGATTTGCCTATTTCCTGATACCTGTTGCGATTCTATTAATCGGCTATTCCGGGGATTTCGCCGGTGTTTTGTTGAACCTTGTTTTTTACATTCTGATTACGCCCATTTTTGCCGTCAGTGTTATGAAGAGCATGCATTTGAATCAGGCGATGGGGCAAGCCACAGAAGCTGTAAATCGCACGGAAGAGCTAACGACTGTGGAACCTCTTAAAGAAGCCACCGACCCGAAATCTATCAACGGCTATGAGATCGAGTTTTCCGAAGTATCATTCCGTTATCCCGGGAGTGAACAAACGGCCATAGACAGCATCAGTTTTAAGATTCCGGAAGGAAAGACTTTTGCCCTGGTAGGAGCCTCCGGTGGCGGAAAAACAACGATCGCTCGTCTGGTTCCCCGGTTCTGGGATGTTGGCGAAGGCAAGGTTACTATCGGGGGAACCGACGTGAAAGAGATTGCGTCTCAGGAACTGATGGGGAATATCTCTTTTGTATTTCAAAACACCCGACTGTTTAAAACCTCCCTGTTGGAGAATATCCGCTATGGAACGCCCGGGGCAAGTCGGGAAGAAATAGAACGGGCCGTCGATCTGGCGCAGTGCAGGGAAATTGTGGATAAACTTCCGGACAGATGGGATACCAGAATCGGAACCGAAGGGATCTATCTCTCGGGAGGTGAACAGCAGCGCGTTGCCCTGGCGCGTGCTATTTTGAAGGACGCCCCCATTGTTGTTCTGGACGAAGCCACTGCTTTTACCGATCCCGAAAACGAACATCTGATACAAAAGGCCCTGGGGGTTCTTACCCGGGGGAAAACTGTGCTGATGATCGCCCATCGTTTAACGAGTGTCGTTAATGTGGATACCATTCTGGTTATCAAAAACGGCAGGATTGCCGAACAGGGGTCTCATCAGGAATTGATCGATAAACAGGGAGTATACACAAAGATGTGGAATGATTACCAACAATCGATCCAATGGACTATTGAAAGGGAGGTGCAACATGCTTAATTTTTTGCAGAAACGACTGGCCCTTTCCAACAAAGGGGCAAAGGATTTTCTCAAGGGAACAATCTTTACTACTATATTGAATATCGCCCTGATGCTGCCGGCTGTTTACGTATTTTTGTTCCTTGAGGATTACCTGGGGCCGGTTCTAGGCATATCGGAATCCGCCGAACGTGCAGTCGGCTTTTACCTGGTGATCGGGGTTCTATTTATGCTGGTGTCCTGGGTGATTGCCAGGTTTCAGTATCGCAGCACATTCACGACAATCTATGAGGAGAGCGCCAGCCGACGAATCTCTCTTGCAGAGAAACTACGAAGGTTGCCCCTGGCGTTTTTTGGCGAAAAGAACCTTTCCGATCTGACTTCCACGATCATGTCCGATAACACAGAGTTGGAACACACTTTTTCCCATGCGGTTCCCCAGTTGTTCGCCTCGATCATCAGCATATGTTTGATCGGGATCGGTATGTTCATTTACAACTTGAAACTGGCACTGGCCTTGTTTTGGGTGGTTCCCTTTGCAACTGCAATCATTCTTTTATCAAAGAAATGGCAGCGAAAAGGCAACAGGATTATCTATGACAAGAAACGGAATGTCACTGAGCAGATTCAAGAAGGTTTGGAAACTATCCAGGAAATCAAATCATACAGCAACGAAAGCAAATACCTCGGTGAACTGGATCACATGCTGGATGATTACGAAAAAGACCTGACTCGAGTGGAGCTTCTAACCGGCGTTCTGGTAAACAGTTCAATGAGCTTCTTAAAACTGGGGATGGCAAGCGTTATCATTGTCGGTGCAAACATGCTGATGGCCGGAAGTGTGGATCTGTTTACCTATTTGATGTTTCTGATCATCGGCTCACGCGTGTATGAGCCCATCGAACAGGTTTTCGCTAACCTGGCAGCTTTGTATTACCTGGATGTACGAATTGAGCGGATGAATGAAATGGAAAACCTGCCGATTCAAAAAGGGGAAACTGAGTTTGCCCCCGGGTATTTTGATATCGTTTTTGATAAGGTCAGTTTCTCATATGAAAAAGGCAAACAGGTTATGAGTGATGTGTCTTTTGTTGCCAAACAAGGGGAAATTACAGCCCTGGTTGGTCCTTCGGGAGGAGGAAAAAGCACGTCGGCAAAGCTTTCGGCTCGCTTCTGGGATGTGGATTCCGGTACCATTCTGCTCGGTGGACAGGATATCAGTAACATTGAACCGGAAACACTGCTGAAGTATTATTCAGTGGTTTTTCAGGATGTCGTGCTGTTTAATACCACCATTATGGACAATATTCGCATCGGGAAGCGAGATGCATCCGATCAGGAAGTACTCCGCGTGGCAAAACTGGCCCAGTGTGATGAGTTTGCACTTAAACTGCCCGATGGATACCAGACCATTATCGGTGAAAACGGCGAAACCCTGTCCGGTGGGGAAAGGCAGCGAATTTCAATCGCCAGGGCGCTACTTAAGGATGCACCGATCGTTTTGCTGGATGAAGCGACTGCCTCATTGGATGTGGAAAGTGAAACCAGGGTCCAGGCGGGGCTTTCGGAACTTGTCCGTAATAAAACAGTCCTGATTATCGCCCACCGCATGCGAACGGTAGCCAATGCGGACAAAGTAATTGTGCTGGAAAACGGCAGGGTGATTGAATACGGTAAGCCCGCAGAATTGATTGCCCAACAAGGCGTGTTTGCCAAAATGCTCGAAAGGCAGATGTCCGTATCAAATTAACAGCGGAACATTATAAGTAAACTGCCTATGGGTTACTTTACTCAAAAAGATGCCGGTAACATAAAAAAAACCTCATGCGAAACAACCTTACTTTTTTGAGCAGGGAGGGGGTTGTTTTGGATATTGTTCTTGACGATGCAGGATCGCTTTGGATAGGTTCAATCTGTCAAGAGGGAGTAGTTATAAGCTTAAAGTCAACATACCAGTAAGTTAACCCTTACTTGGCTTTAACGCCTGAAAGCACAGGAAACGAGACTTTTGGCATAATATCAATGCGTCATCTGATATTGTGCGAAGGGTCTCGTTTTTTTTTGCCCAAAATTTTAAAAGAATGAGGATAAATCAATGGGGTATGTGGAAGTAACTTTGATCGCTATCGGCTTGGCGATGGACGCGTTTACAGTATGTGTTGTCTCCGGGGTCAAAATCAAAAAACCGACAGGTTGGCATTATTTCCGACTTGCGTTTCATTTTGGATTCTTTCAGTTTATGATGCCCTTAACCGGGTATTACGGGGGAATTATGGTGGAAGTACTCATCAAAAAGTATGATCACTGGATAGCATTTATTCTGCTGCTTTTTATCGGATTGAAAATGATCTGGGAATCTATGAATCACAGTGATGAGGAAGGATCTGACAATCATAAGGATCCTTCCCGGGGAACTTCTCTAATTACGCTTTCAATTGCCACCAGCATCGATGCTGCAGCTGTGGGGTTCAGTTTTGCTGCCCTGCAAATCCCGATTTTCATTCCGGCGATTATTATCGGCTTGGTATGCGTTGCTTTTTCTGCCATTGGGCTTTTTATCGGCAACCGAATCGGTGTTATCGCCGGACCATGGGCGGAACGAGTCGGCGGCCTTATTCTGATAATAATTGGTGTCAAGATTTTGGTTGACCACATCTATTATCTGGCCTGATGAACATTTTCACGCAGTTTTCTCCCTGCTGGCAACATTACGCCCGGGTCATGAAGAGCGGCAATCCTACTTCTCTTTTTCCCAGCGCTCAATGCACTCTTTGATAACTGCATGGGCCTTATCAACATCACCAAAACCAAGAACCTTGGTGGTGCCCGGCTTCTTCAGGTCCTTGTAGTGAGAGAAGTGATGGTCTATCTGCTTTTGCCATTGATCACCCAGGTCAGCCAGTGATTTTATTCGGTTACCCGTGTTTCGATCATCTGTCGGAACACAGATAACCTTATGATCCATTTCATTGTCATCTTCAAATTCCAGGACACCCAGAACGGTGGCTTCTGTTACTACTCCGGTAGGCATAGGCTCGTCCGTAACAAACAAAACATCCAGCTCATCCCCGTCATCATCCAGCGTTGCAGGAATAAATCCGTAATTGACAGGTTTTGCGAAAATCGCGGGCTCAACCCGGTCCAAAAACATGATCTTTCTTTTACGATCAAATTCAATTTTATGTGATGAACCTTTTGGTATTTCAATTACTACGTTGATTGTCTGTCCTTCTGAGTAAGGTGTTAAAATAGCATTATAGTCCATTTATTTTTCCTTTAAATAAGAGTTAACGAGTGAACAATTGGATGGTTTATAAAAATCATTGAAAAAAAGACGTACAAATTGATGTCCGGTCGAGAAAAAAGATATTCTTCAGGATATTAATCCATAATTTTAACATCTTACCTTCTCCAGTCAATAATTTTGCAACCGTTCGATTTTTCAACACACCCTAAACATACATTAAGTAAAAAACACATTACTGAGTCGATGAAAAATTAGCAACATCAAAAAAGTCTCTAAGGCTCTTTTAAACAGGTTATAATAAGGTTTTGTAGTATAAAAAAATTAAGTTCACTAAGAGAAATTAAAAATTTCCTATTAGAGAAAAATAAACTTACAAGAATTGGAAATTCCCGAAATTGTCCCAACAATGTGCGTAAGATCTTAATTTCCCGGAATTGGCAACTGATTTCATTTTTCAAATACTCGCCTGTACCTTTCCATTTTTATCTTAATCAGACTTTTTTTTATCGTGATTAGACGTTTTATTTGAAAAGTATTGGTCGATGACCTTATCTGCGGAAAAGATTTACTCTTATCGCAATCAACCAGTTAATCAAAGGAGATGGAGATCGTGGTTAAAGGTAAAACATACGTCAACGTCTTGCGCGGTCCACAGGGAACGATTTACGGGCGTAACTCCGAGACCGGAATTATCAATGTGGTTACCAGGAAACCTTCTAGCCAATGGGAATCAAAAGGGAGCCCGGAAGCCGGAAGTTTCAATATTTATGATTTTATACAAGGTTACAGGATTATGGTGTGCTTGACGCCAAATTCGGGTACGAAACCGGACAGGTTGATGCGTCTGTGTATGCCAAGAATATTCTTGACGAGGATTATGTAACGTGCCTTTGAGGTCAGTGATACTTGGTATGATCGGGCCGGGGCTCTGCAGAGCCTGGGTGTCGCACTCAAAGGACGGTTTTAAGCTTTAATCGCTTACACTAATTTCCGGTATTCCTTTGGCATCAGCCCGGTGTAACGCTTGAACAGTTCCGTAAAACGGCTGGCACTCCGGTATCCTATTGCACAGGATACCTGGTTGACAGAAAGGTCGGTATACTGCAGCAAATGCTGCGCCTGACCTATTCTGGTGCTCTGAATATATTCGGTAATAGTGCAGCCGTTCACCTCCCGGAAAATGTTTTTCAGCTTTGTACCGCAGACGCTGGCAATTCGTGTTAAAATATCCAGGTTAAGATCGTCAGTATAATGATCGCGGATATACATAGACACTGTGTGTACAGTTTCCCGATCGGCTATTGACACTTTAGGTTTGGTTTTGCGTTGTTTGGTTTTTCGAAATTCAACAAGCAGGGATACGGCTTCGGTGACCTTTGCTTCATAAAAAAACCTGGCTGAAGCCCCCTCGCCCCTGTAATTCTTGATATGAGTGAGCAAGGACACCATTTCCGGAAAATGAGACGTCTCATTAAACGAAGTATATGTTTCCTTAAGATTGTGAAACTCATCCGGATAGTTGGTGCGCAGGTAATTGTCGTAGTAATCCGGCGTTATCTCTATGCTGATGGATCGGATGGGAATCTTTTTGTGAATCAGTGCGCGGAAGGGTTTTTCTTCGTTGATATGGGTTCTGACCATATTGGAACTTAGTCTTCTATAGGGAGATAACTCCTCTCCCGAGACCGATTCGTAGTAAGAGATGGCAAGACTTTCCGGAAGCTTCATGTCGAGGATAATGTCATCATTGTAGAAAAAGTCATGAATTTTAATGTTAAAAAAGCTGTTTGGTTCATAAAGCCAATAAATACCCGCTCCTAAATCGGGATTTACAGCGAAATGCTTCCCCAGCGTACCAAAGCGGTTTTCATGGGATAACGGGATAAAATGATTTTCATACAAAACTGTTTCCCGGCTCTTCTTAGCCATATCTAACAATCTTTCTTTTAACGTGATCAGACTTTTTTTTATTAGGATCAGACAAACATCATCGGGTTTCATTGTGACAGCCAATCTTCCGTTTTACAATCCCAATTGTTAGTTACTTCCGAATAGTATTATTTATCGCCTTACCTTCGTCTGGTGACATTGCAACCAAACCAGCAAATTCCTTTGTGCTTAAAATAAACCCAGCGCATAATCGGAATGCTGAATACATACTGTCGATATGGAACCGGGTAAAAGACAATCTCCTTAGGGTGATGACCAAATACGATTACTCGTTTGGCCTGACAGGAGGGACAAAAACAGCGGATGTTGCGGAAAACTGAAGCAGAAATTCGTGGGCACAGTTAGGACAGCGAACTCTGGCAAACCCTCCTTTCAGATCTACGCATTTCAGATAGGAGCGAACCACTGCTCCAATCACAGGTCTAAAAAACCATACCGCTCTCAAATCTTTCCTCATACGATCGTTCAAACGCTTCATGTTGCTTGTCAAGGATCTGCCACAGGGGCGATTCCTTGGTTCTTTGGGATGATAATATCGATTTCTGAAATAGACAAAAATCTTTCGTAGTACCTCGTAATGTGATAGACTAGTCCAAAAAACTGTATTTTAGTATCCCAGTCCGATCTGGCAGTTGTTTGTCTAAAACACCTGAATCCCAACCATGGAGGAAAAATGAAATTTAAATCAATTCAACTTAAAATCACATTTTTGACCGGCATATTTCTTTTTTTAATTGTGTTAGCTTTAGTGGTTTACTCAATTATTTCGTTGAGAGAAGAAAGTTTTGAGCTAGCCAAATCCAGAGCGCTCGGAAGCGCAAGAGAAAATGCAACAAAAATACAAGTTGAGATTGAAGTCGCATTAAATTCTGCTCGAACCATGGCGCATTCACTCACTGTCGCGGGAGCTAACTCAAATGAAATTGGTTTGACGAGGGAGATGGTTAATAAGATTCTAATCGCTGTTTTAGAGAGAAATGATTCATTTTTAGGGACCTATACCCTTTGGGAGCCAAATGCCTTTGATGGAAACGATTCAGAATTTGCCAACTCAGAAGGGCATGATGCAACGGGACGATTCATTCCATACTGGACTAAAGGAAAAGGCGGAGCGGTTATAGAAGCTTTAGCCGGTTATGAAGATACAACTGAAGACGAACTGGGGGGTAGAGCTGGTGACTACTACTTGATTCCTCGGGAAACAAAAAACGAAGCTATTATTGATCCTTATGTTTATTCCGTGCAGGGGAAAGACACACTTTTGACCTCTCTGGTCGTGCCTGTTTTATCTCAAAACCGTTTCTACGGAATTGCAGGGGTCGATATTGCGCTGGACTTTCTGCAAAAGCAAGCAGATGAACTTAATCTTTATGATAAAACAGCAAAGATGTTGTTATTAAGCCATAAAGGGATTCTTGCGGGTGTAACAGGCCAGTCGGAATTGATAGGGAGACTGCTGAAAGAGTATGAAACACACCCGGAAGATCAGAAGCTGATTCTGGATGCTATTAAGAGTAAAAAAGAAATTGTCTTTATCGATGAGCAAGAGGATTTACTAAAAGTTCAAGTGCCTATTTTCATCGGCAAGACAACAACAAACTGGGCTGTTCAGATTACAATACCCACAGAAAAGGTTTTTGAAGATGCGAACGCGATCATGGTACAGCAGATTGTCATTGGAATGCTTCTAGTACTGATTGGAATTGCAGTATTATGGTGGATCAGCAGATCAATTGCCCGTCCGCTACGAGAGACAACAGGCACCTTATCAAAGATAGCGGAAAAAGGTGATTTCTCTTTAAGAATCCGATCGAAGCAGGTGGATGAAATCGGCCAGATGTCTCAGTCCGTTAACGATCTGATGACCGCATTGCAAAATGCCATAGATGATTTAAATAAAGTATTTGGTGCGGTTGCATCAGGTGATTTGTCAATGCGTGTAACTGCGAACTTTAAAGGGGATTTGGCAAAACTGAAGGAAGCATCGAATAAATCCATCGAACAATTGGGACAAGTCCTCAATCAAGTCCGTTTGACTAGCCTGGAGGTAAACAATGGTGCTGAAGAGTTAGCAGGCTCTGCACAGGCCTTGGCCAGTGGAAACTCTGAACAGGCAGCATCGTTGGAAGAAGTTTCCTCTTCCATGTCTGAAGTCAGTGGACAAGCCGAGACTAACAGCAAGAATGCGCTTCAAGCTCAGCAACTGTCGAACGAAACGATGAATGTCGTTGAGAGAGGGAATGCTCAGATGTCAGAAATGTTAAAATCCATGGATCAGATCAATTCGACCAGTTCTGATATATCCAAAATTATCAAAGCAATTGATGAGATCGCTTTTCAGACAAATTTGTTAGCGCTAAATGCCGCTGTTGAGGCCGCCCGTGCCGGGAAATATGGAAAAGGATTTGCTGTTGTTGCGGAGGAAGTCAGGAATCTCGCTGCAAGAAGTGCTGAAGCTGCTAAAACAACGACAGATCTTATTGAAAACTCGGTTAAAGAAGTTGAGAGAGGGGTCGATAATGCGCAAAAAACAGACGAAGTGTTAAAAGAGATCAGTACCAGTGTGACGAAAATAAATGACATGGTAAGTGAGATTTCAAGCGGATCAACAGAACAGCAATCAGGTATCGAAGAGATCAATAAGGGGCTTACCCAGGTAAATAATGTTGTGCAGCAAAACTCGTCTATATCTGAAGAGACAGCTTCTGCATCAGAAGAGTTGAGTGGTCAATCCACCAACCTTCAGCATTTGATAAGCAAATTCAAAACCAGTCAATCCCAAACAGATTTGGTGCAGGCTCAACATAAATTACCGGAAAAGGAAGACACGACATTTCAAAAGGCAAAAGTTCCTCACGCTAAGATGATCACACTCGATGATGACAGTTTTGGAAAGTACTAATGCGGAGAGACTATTTCTCAAATCGATAACAGGTAACATCTCTTTTGGCTGCGATTTTGTTACGGACAGGAACCGTGTTCCAAAGCTGGCGGCGGATATGACTGCTTTTTTAATCACTTCCATATCCTGTGTTTGTTCAGGTTCAATAATGGGTTTAATGAAATCAGTAAAATCCGTCAATTTTGATATCAGGGTCAAGTTTTTTATCCTGATCTTGTTCTTTATTAATATTAACCAACTAAGGAGCAGACGGTGAGGATGTTTACTTCTAGTCAGTTTGTTCAGGGAGTAAAATGCTATGTATCGTTTGGGCGGCTATCCTGTCTGAAGAACCAAAATTATAAAGGACTGACGACCTCATTCGATTTGATTCCGTTTCAGACAGATCACCAAGTTCCAGTAGACGATCGATATGGGCTGGAAGATCTTTCACATCTGTGATTGCGTCGGCAAAATGATCTCTAAAAACCAAATCTCCACCTCCTTCATAGTTCTTTGGGACATTCAGATAAATCAGTCGTTTTCCAAACCTTAATTTGTATTCAGCTCCTACGGAGCCAAAATCTGTAATCATCATTGTTGAATAATATCCAACATCTTCGATATTGCTATTCGTGTCTATTTTTATATTGCCTTTACTTTTGACTTCCTCATTAATCAAACGAAACAGATTGAATGTTTTGTTAGCTAATGTTGGGTGGGTCTTAACTAGAAAATTGTAGTCGGTCATTTGATTGAAGGCTTTTAGTATCCCCTTTTTCAACGCTCTTAACACAATTGCCGGATCAAGGTTTGGTGCATAGATAATCGTTGGTTTATTATTATCAAATCGCTTCTGATGGTCATCCGATTTAAATTCAATTTTCGGATAACCAACCGGAAAACAGCTGTATCTCGGATCGTCTTCGGTTAGATCTTGATAGGTGTAATGTTTTTTTGAGGGCAAAAAAAGATAATTAAAATGATTCATTATTTTCAATCTTTTAGTAACCTTAGTAACACTGTAATGAGGAAGATAGACACGTTCAGTGCATTTAAACTTTTCTTTGCGAATAACTTCGGAGCTCAGTATTAAATCAGGAATGGGAAACTTCTGATAATATGGAATTTCACGGTCAGAAAAATGTAAATAGTTTGGAATTGATGCCTTGCTCAATCGTTTTTCAATCGATACCAAATAGGGGATATAGTTTTGATTGATACCAACTCTAGGTAAGGTGGAACCAAAGTTAACATATAAAACCGTGAATGTATCAGGATACAATTCGTTCAGTGACCTATGAATTGGTATAAACCAGTCCAGCATCTGACAATCTCGAAAAACGAAAAAGATAACTTTGCTTTTTTTGCCATGGGATTCGTTTAACATGCTTTGTTTTCTTTTGCGCAAAGCATAATTGGCATGATTCAGAAGGTCGATGATGCTTTTTTTATTGCTTACAAATCTTAAAAAAATTCTTTCTATGACAGAATTCCTATACTCTTTAAAATAGCGTTCAACTTTCAGGAGGTAAAATCTTAATAACTGAAAATTCAGCATAGGTCAGTCCTTTAATCCTTGCTTTTGTCCCAAACGTGGATGTTCTAATCGAGGTGGAATTTAGAAAATTTATGAGAAGTATTGTTTACAAGAAACATCATTTTTAAGCAAATGAAATGTCTATTCCTCCCTTATAGTTAAGGCACAGAAACTGGTTTTGCCGGTAAATATGCCTGCTTTGAGCCGCCCCGGGAGTTTTTTGTGGATCATTGCCAGTCTTTGAACAACAGGTTTGAATGATTGTCCGGACCAACCTCAAAGTCCTTTCCAATTAGATTTAATAGGTATAATTAACTGCAGAAATTTTACTTCCATTTATTGACTTTTTGACATTTTGTTGTTCACAACGCTGATAAATCTCATCTTTGGAAGCCTTTCGAAGTATCGGTGCATAACTATTCTCAAGGTTAAGTGTTGTTATAAAATGACATTATTCTGGAAGTATTGAAAGTTAAACGAAAACTAGACCCTTGCCTACACATAAGTCAAAAGAAGACTTGACCCCCTCAACCCCCCCAAATGACCCCCAAACAAAATTTAAGGCGATTTCACAATTTTTTTCGGCTATCTGTCATATCAAGCTGCTCACTGTTGACTATTAGGGTTTATCGTAGATACATAATTAATTGTTCGTAGATACTAATTTTATATTTTACTATGAATCTGACGATGAATTAGCGTTTATGATTGCATAAAAATCTCCTGCAGAACTCAATTCCATTTTGTCCGTAGCCAACAAATACCCGGTAGATATCTAAGATGATGATAACTCTAATCAGCTCACACTGTATCTCCATGGTAGATGCTTACGAAACATCAAAAATTGGATGCACAAATCAGTAAACAGAATCCAAAGATCTATACCATCTATTGATTGTGTTGTGGAGAGAATGTCGGAGATAGGGAGTCGATGTGAAATTTGAGAGATGAATCGCTGAAAGGAACAACCATGAGTTGGGTATATATATTTGGTAGGGGTTTCAATTTTTAACACAGTGAAATAGAGGAGTTGTGATGATAAAACGTGCGGAATTTCACAAAACAGAAAAAGTTGTAAAAACAAAATGGATTGCCATATCGCTGATATTGGCTTTGAGTTTCCTGGTAACTCCGGCAATATCAGCCCAGGATACGGAAAATCCGGAAGAAGATGAGAACAATTTGTTCAGAATTGAGGAAATTACAGTCTCAGCCAATAAAATCAATGAGAACATAGTGGATGTTCCCCAGAGCATCACAGTAGTCAGCGAAGATGTTATTGAAGAAAAAGGGATTAAGAATATTCCCGAACTTATCAAGGAGATTCCTAACACCTTTTACTCACCCAATCATGGTAATGCCATGAATTTCAGAGGATTGAATACATCCGTATTCACCAGCATGAATCCTGTGGTCATCTATGTTGATGGTGTGCCTTACGGCCATGCCTGGGGATTTGACGCTTCTCTGGTTAACGTGAAAGGCGTGGAAGTGCTCCGTGGACCACAAGGAACCCTTTACGGTAAAGACGCAATCGGGGGCGTCATCAGTGTTATCAGCAAAGACCCGGCTGATGAGTTGGAGGGAAAAGTTGGCGCCGAGTACGGCACCTTTAATACGATACGAGGGTTTTTTAATGTAAGCACTCCGATTTCGGAAAACAAGCTCTATTTCGGTATCAATGGACAACATGTGCAGGAAGACGGCTGGATTAAAAATGAAAACTCCGATCTGGATGAAAACGCCAATCGGAGTAAAGATACCAATCTCAGCTCCTATCTTTTTTATAAAGGGTCGGATAAATTCAACGCCAGGTTGAGCATATCCAACACTATCACTAAACTTTACTGGGAGGATGGATATGCATTGCCCCGTGGTAGCAGTCTCGACGATTTTAAAAGGGAGGATGCGGAAGAGGTCAACTACGATGTGGAAACGTCTGATGAATTCAATATTGCTGCACAGAGTCTTCATCTGAGTTACGATCTGGGTGAGATGACGGTTACCTCCACAACCACACACCGTTTTTTGAATAACGAAGGGCGATGGGACGCTGATTTTGGCAATGATCCGTCGAATGACGGTCTCTACCAGATGTTGGAGGCTGAGACCGACACCTGGACACAGGAAGTGAGACTTTCAAGTAATAATTCAAAAGGTTTCCGCTGGGTTGCCGGTTTGTATGTGGATATTGAGAAACATGATCAGGGTCCTTACGGATTTCAGTTTTATGACCCAACCGCAGATGCAGACTATGAGCAGGATGCTTATTCCGAGACAGACAGCATTACCAATGCCGTATTCGGTCAGGTTATGATGCCACTCAGTGAGGATTGGGAACTGACATTGGGAGCTCGCTACCAAACCATTAAGAAAGAGATAGAACTGGATTTTTATTATCGACAGGTTGGAACAGTTGGTTCCCCGACTTTTGAGTTCGAAACTGAAAAAACATGGACCGCCCTTTTACCCAAGGCAGCGCTTTCCTACGCAATATCAGATGGTGTGAAAGCCTATGCATCCTACTCGGAAGGGTATATGCCGGGTGGATTCAATTATTTTGCCAGCAGCGGAACGGAGGATGACATAGTTTTCGAACCGCAACGATCCACCAATTACGAGATTGGGCTCAAAGGATCTATTGAGCGGTTAAACTTTTCCGCCAGCGTTTTTCACATGGATATTATTGATATCCATGTATATAGAGTGGAGGGGGGAGGACAACTATATCTGGCCGCTAATGCCGATAAAGCGCACTCAACGGGTGCTGAGTTTGAGTTTACCTATTTCGCAACAGATGCATTAGAGGTGAGCGCTAACCTGGGAGTTATCAATGCGAAATACGATAGCTATGACGCTGGTGAAGCAAATTATGATGGGGAACCAATTCATCATACGCCTTCCCGCACTGGCAAATTTAGCGTCGGATACAATAATCCAAAGGGGTACTATGTTCGGGGAGATATCAGACTCGTTGGAGAAACCTACTATTTTAACGGTACCAACCAAACGTTTGACAAGGCTGATCCATACAGCGTTCTCGACATGAAGGCCGGCTACAGGAACTCAAGCCTTGACATTTATCTCTACGGCAAAAACGTGACCGATACCGAATACATTAACGGCCTGAGAGCCGGTAGTATAGCCGTGGCAACCTTCGGTGACCCGGCTGCTTTTGGTGCGGGTGCAAGTTATAAATTTTAAGATCTGAATGGTCGTTCCCTTTATCCTGGCAAAATAAAGGGTGGAGCAGGGGGCAGGGATGCCCCGTCTCCAGGTACCACACTTTTGTATTTCTCACATCATGCGGTTAATGTTCTCAGTCTTGGAACCATTAATCCCGAGTAGCCTGTATTCATGAGGAGTGTATCCCGTATGTTGTTTGAAGATTTCGGAGAAACTGCTATGGAGTTTATAACCCACTTCTTCAGCGATGGCTGATATCTTCAGGTTACTATGGGTCAACATTTCCTTGGCCCGCTGCAATCGTTGGTTGTGTAAATATTCAATGATGGTGGAACCGTAGATCTGCTTGAAGAGATTGGAAAGTTTGCTTCGGCTCATACAAGCCCGATAGGCCAGGTCACTTATCATGACAGGTTGAGCGTGATGGTTTTTGAGATAAAGCGCTATCTCTTCCAGGTGGTCCAGGTCCGATTTGTCAATTCGCGGTCCTGCTTGTCGATGATGGTTGTGCCTCCATTGCAGAGCCAGAGACACTACTTCAAGAACTTTGCTCTCATAATACATGTCCGCTACTTCAAGCGAGGGCCGGAATCCCCGAATGTTTCGAAAAGCCTCTGATATTTCCGGAACCAAACTTCCAGATCTTAATCGATTAATCACTTCTTTGAGATGTTCATAGCTCCCGGCGTTTCCACGATCCAAAATTTCAGCGGCAAACTCTTCAGTCAGGCTGAAGCCAATAGCCCGGATATGAAAATTTTTCTTAAACGTCATTTTAAAGTGCGAGTTGTCTGCAACATAACCAAGAATCGATTTGTTGGGGACCGCACCATGCTCCCAGATCATTTGTGAACCGGATAATTGGACGTTTCCCAGGTATAAAAAGGAAGCAGGTCCAAAGTTCAGGGATTGTTCATTTGTCAGCTTAAAATCATAGCTGGCAATCCCGAATCGGTTTCCTATTGTATAAAACCAATAATAACCCTGGCCGGCATCGGGATCCAAAGTGAAATAATGACCGCAGGTGTTGTATCGTTTCAACTGGGGAGCCGGCTTAAAGCCGATCGTTGAAAGACTGGATACATAATAATGCTCTAAAAAATCTTCCACCATTTTATCCGTCTATTTCGGGAATCGTCCAATTCCCTGCGGCAATCGTCCAAAACAAAGCTCAGCCAATTGACAGCAGGGATGAATCATTTTACTAACTTAGTAAAAACAAAAAAAAAATAAGCGTATAAAAAAAAGCTAGTTTGTACATAAGAATATATTGATGTGTTATACGTCGTCAATAGCTTGCCAAAACCGGTCAATGGCCGATTTTCCCCGGCTGAACAGCGGCCTTTTATGGTTGTCAATTACAAAACAGTTTCTCACTCGTACCAATCGAAATTTAAATGAAATTATTATGAAAAAACGAGATAAGTTACAAATTGCAACAACCCTGTTGCTCTACTTGCTCATTGTTCTTTCTGATCCGCTTTTTGCCGGTGAAAAAAGCGGAAGTAACTTGCCTGCAACGAAGAAAATCACGGTGATTGACGCCCTGGGAAGGGAGGTGACCATTGATGGTCCGGTAAAAACTTGTGCCTGGACAAACTATAGCACACCAGTGGTTCTGAAGATTTTAAACGCCTGGGATAAGGTTGTTGGGGGAGGCCCGTACGTGAGTGACTCCGGCCTATATCCCGGATTTGAGAATATCACCCGGATTATTCCGGATATTTATCATCAGTATCAGCCAAACATGGAAGTGCTAATTGAGCTGAATCCCGATCTGTTAATCCTGGAGGTAATCCCCATGCCTGGCTTACCTGAGTTTTTGGAAAAATGGGGAGACGTTTTCACTATCGTGACGGTAAAAGCGACGGATTATCCCGACGGAATGCGAGCAAGCTATAAAATACTCGGCAAACTCCTTGATCGTGAAGCTGAGGCAGAAGCCTATATCGATTGGGTGGACAAGTTGGTAGCGAGACTGGTCAACAAAACAAACGGTCTTACCCAAGAGGAAAAAACATCCTATTTTTTTAAGACAAGTCCCGGACCTGTCGATTATTTCTTAACGTTTACCAATGAAATGCCCACCTTTTATGCAAGGGATGTTGTAACAGGAGGGCATAATATTGCAGGAGAACTTCCATCTGCCCAAAAAGGCTATATCCAGGGAGTTGATCTGGAATGGATCGCGGAGCAGGATTATGATGTATTGCTGGTTGCTGACGCTGTCCCAGGTGCTTTTGGTCCTTTGGTAGGCGATTCAACCCTGGCAGCCCGGCGCAGGGATGCAGTGATGGCTTTACCTGCATTCGCAGGCAGCAGAGCTGTTCGGGAAGGGAGAGTATTTGTCATGTCAGAGTTGTTTGCCGGAGCCAACCTGGTTTTGAGCATGCCTTATTTTGCCAAGATATTTTATCCGAAACTCTTTGCTGATCTTGATCCTGTAGCGATTCATCAGGAATACTACACCCGGTTTTTTCGGGCGGATGTCGATATCAGAAAAACGGGTGTATTTGTCTATCCCATGATTCCATAACCCATATCGCTAAACTCTTATGCCCTGCAAATTAGGGTTTGAAACCTTCAGGAGCTGATTTAATGAACACACATACAAACAGTCAAAACGGACTTTGGGCGATTACAAACCCCGTGAAAGGATACATGGCTGTGGCTGTTGGAATGTCGGTGCTCGGCAGCATCTCTTCCGTTTTAATATTTGTACTGCTGGCCATAACAGGCGGAAGTCTAGGGCTTTTAGACGTATCGCTCAGTTTTAACGAGTCTTTTCTCATCCTCATTGCCGTAGTGATCCTTTCTTTTTTGATAAACTATTACTCTTTTGTCATTTCCCATTTAGGGGCATTTAAGCTGGAAGAGCTGTTACGAACCCGCCTTACAACGCTTTTGGCGAAGATCCCATTGGGATATATTATTTCCACCGGTACAGGATCGCTAAAAAAAGTGCTTTTGGACGATGTCAAAAACCTGCACACATTTGTGGCCGACAGTACCCCTTTGATTGGCAAAGGTGTTGCCACACCTATCGCCTCCTTTATCGCGCTTTTGATCATTGATTACAGGCTGGCGCTGGTTGCGTTGTGTATTTTGGTTTTGGGTGCGGGGATCATGTATTTTGTCATGAAAGATGAAGTCGACTACCGAGAAAAATATGATCAAAGCCAGTCCGATGTGAACAGGGCTGTTATTGAGTTTGTTCAGGCCATGCCGGTCGTCAGGACTTTCGATGACGGTACCTCTTCATTCAAGAGGTATAACCTGTCACTGGACCGATTCAGGACTTTTGCAAAAGCCTGGATTGCGGCAACAGGGACTAGCGGGCAGATCGCTTTGGCAGTGTTAAATCCATTACCAACACTGCTGGCCGTGACCTTAGCGGGCATTTACTTTATTACACAGGGTAGTCTGGAGTTTGTGCCTTTTATTGCCGCCCTCATGGTCAGTACGGGGATGGCTGATGCACTGATGCCTTTGATGTGGATGAGAGATTTCCTTAAAAAATCCAAAGCAGCAGCCATGAGAATTCAGGAGATTTTTGACCTGCCTGAACTTGAAATCCCTGCCACATGTCAACGCCCGGAAAAACACGACATTGCCTTTGAGAACGTCTCATTTAAATACAATGAGCAGGACAATTATGCGTTAAAAAACGTCAGCTTCACTGTTCCGCAAAACTCAGCCACCGCCCTTGTGGGTCCCAGCGGAGCGGGCAAAAGCACTGTCGCTAAATTGATTCCAAGATTCTGGGATATTACGGAAGGCAGTATCAAAATCGGTGGTGTTGACATCAGAAACATCGAATCCAATGTGCTGATGAATACGGTCACCTTTGTCTTTCAGGATACCTTTTTATTCAACGATACCCTGGCCAATAATATTAAAATAGCCAATGAAACGGCTACGGACGAAGAAATGATAGAAGCAGCGAGGGCTGCGCAGATTCATGATTTTATTATGACGCTGCCCGATGGCTATCAAACTCTGGCCGGGGACCGGGGTGTAAATCTTTCGGGCGGTCAGAAGCAAAGAATTACCATTGCCAGGGCAATGTTGAGAAATACGCCCATTATTGTGCTTGATGAAGCCACCGCCTTTGCGGACCCGGAAAACGAGGAGGAAATTGTCAAAGCGCTGTCCAACCTTCTGAAAAGCAAAACGGTCATTGTGATCGCCCATCGGCTATCCACCATCAAGGATGTGGAGCAAATAGTGGTTTTTGACCAGGGGGAAATAACTGAAGCAGGCAGACACGATGATCTCCTGGAAATGAAAGGGACCTACGAACGACTGTGGCGTAACTATGAGAAAGCGCGAAACTGGGACTTACAGCAAGGAGGGAAACAGCAATGAAAAAAAACAGATTCACTTCAGCTTACGGAATTTACAAATTATCCCTGGATATTTCCGGCGACTATGCGACTGATTTTAAGAGAAGCCTGGTCTATTTCACAATAGCGTTTATAACCCAGGGGCTTGCATTCGGAATGTTCTATCCCCTTTTAAAATCCATGTTTGCAGAAAGTATCATGATTTCCGAGATTTTTACCTGGCTGGGAATAATGGTTCTATTGAGCCTGGTATCACTTGTAACAAAATGGAAAGGACACAATTTCGACTTCCAGGGCAAAATTGTAGATGTGGTTTATTCCTTGAGAACAAAGCTGGGAGCAAGCCTGAGAAAAATGCCTTTGGAACGACTGTCCGCCTATAAAACCGGTGATTTAAACTCCATTTTCGCCAGCAATGTTGAAGAGTCCGTTATCATTATGGGCATGGTCGCATCAATGATTGCGCAGCTGTTGTTCGTTCCCACCACTATCATTTTGGTTACCTTGTTTTTCGACTATAGGCTGGGGTTTCTGATGATCGTGCTTTTTCCGGTGGCAATACCGCTTTATTACCGCATCAGAAAATCCAATCTGGACGATAAAACAGCATTTAATCAAGCCAATGCTAACCTTGAAGCCGGGTTTATTGAGTATATACAGGGATTGCCCGTGTTGCGGGCTGTGAATAAAACAGGAACAGACGCCCGGGAATTGCAGACTGCCATAAAACACGTCAGATCCGTGCAAAAAAAAGGGCTGTATAAAACTCAGACACCATTTGTCATGATTGGCCTCATCGTGCAAACGGTTTTACTTTTTATTCTGGCATTCGGCTCTTATTTCGTTCTGAACGACACACTGCAGTTAGTGACCCTGGCCGCCAGCATTGTGATTGTTGCCAGACTTACAGAACCCATCTCGGTGCTGGTCAATGTCGTGAAACTATTTGATCTAATCGATTCTGCCTTCATCCGCATTAAATCAATCCTCACAAGTGAATCGCTGGAAATTCATAAGCCCGTCCGGGAACCGGAGTGCTTTGATATTGAATTTGATAAGGTTGATTTTTCATACGAAACGCAAAGAAGCAAAACAATTGATGGCGTGAGCTTTCTCATGCCCAATAAAAAAATGACAGCGATTGTGGGAAATTCCGGTGGAGGTAAAACCACGTTAACCCGTCTTATCATGAGATACGCGGATGTCCAAAAGGGAACCATAAAAATTGGCGGTGCGGATATCAAAAACCTGGATCCCGATGACCTGATGAGGCATATCTCTGTTGTATTTCAGGATGTTTATCTCTTTGATGACACCATCCTGAACAATATAAAGATGGCAAATCCCGAAGCCACCGATGAAGAAGTGAAGGACGCTGCCAGTGCGGCCTATTGCCATGAATTTATCTCAAGACTGCCTGACGGATACGACACAAAAGTCGGCGATATCGGTGGAAGCCTCTCAGGTGGAGAAAAGCAGAGAATCAGTATTGCCAGGGCCATCTTGAAAAATGCACCGATCGTGATTCTGGATGAGCCTACTGCCGCTTTAGACACCGAAAGCGAGGTAGCTGTTCAAAGTGCTATCGACAAACTGGTTAAAGATCGAACGGTTATCGTCATTGCTCACCGATTATCCACCATTTCTGGGGCAGATAACATTCTGGTCGTCGATGGCGGAAAAATCATTGAAAGTGGAAAGCACGATGCGTTGATCGAGAAAAAAGGCAAATACTTCAATATGTGGTCGGCGCAACAGCGTGCAAAAGAGTGGCATATCAATACTTAAACCAACGGAGGAAACATGGAACAAAAAATCAAAGTTGACAAAGGTAATATCCAGGAAACCCTTTTATTGCCCTTATGGGGTAGAGCGTATGAAACACAAAAAGACAAACCGCGCTTAATTGACGAAAAAGCTGTGGAAATCATCGATAAACTTGATTATGACTTTTCAACCATAGCCGAAACACAATCCATGCCACAGCATGGCTGGGTGGCACGCAGCCTCCATACGGATAAAATGGCCCTTGAGTTTATAAAAAAATATCCTGAAGCAACCATTGTTAATTTAGGCTGCGGTCTGGATACCACCTTCAGCCGCGTTGATAACGGTAAAATCATGTTTTATGAGCTGGATCTGCCGGATGTCATAGCACTGAGGAAAAACTTTTACGAAGACAGCAGCAGACACAAAAGCATCGCTTCTTCATTTCTGGATACAAAATGGTTTGAGGAAATAGAGGTAAACGACGGTTTACTGTTTCTGGCCGGGGGTGTGCTCTACTATTTCAGGGACGAACAGGTTAAAGAGTTTTTTATCAAAGCAGCAGACTATTTTAAGGGGTGTGATTTTTACTTCGATTCGCTGTCGCCCTTGGGACTGAAAATCGGAAAGAAGCAAGTTTTAAAGAAGGGCGACATGGGGATGGCCATGGATGGAGGATGGGCCTTAAAACCGGTGAAATCCCTGGAAAAATGGGACAAAAGATTCAAGGTTATCAGTGCTGTATCAATGGGTCGTGGCATGAAAAAAGGACTTCCCTTGAAAGCCAGAATGATTATGACCATTCCCGATCTGCTGGGTATTTGTTCCATGGTGCACATGAGAATTGAAAATCCGGCATAAAATCGATCAGCAGGTCCGGAGCGAAGACGTTTCCGGATTCATCTTTGTGAAATTCAAGCGGCAAAGCGAGCACACCATCAAGACAAGTGTTACAATGCGTTTTTTCTGAACTTGTTGGGGGTCAGTCCGGTGGAATTCTTAAATACTTCCGAGAAACTGCTGTGAAGCTTGTAACCAACCTCATTGGCGATGGCACCAACAGACCAGTCTGAGTTTAACAGCATATCCTTTGATCTGTTGACACGAAGAGACTGCACATACTCCGTTATCGTCGAGCCATATGTTTTTTTAAATAAGGCAGTCAGCTTGTTTTGACTCATGCAAGCAATTTTAGCTAAAGAATCCAGAGGGATAGAGTCTGTAAAGTGCTGATCCAGGTAGGCTGCGATTTCCTTTAAATGATCTTTGTCGCTAGTTGGAATTTCTTCGTGATCCGATAGCAGTGACTGTCTTTTATACCACTGGATCAAAAAGCAAAGAACTTCCATGATTTTGCTTTCGTAATACGTTTTTGCAATTTCCTTCGCAGGCCGAAACAGACAAATCTGCCTTAACACCTCTGTTATTTCCGGTATGATTTCATTCTCATCGATCCCGGAGAGAATGGTGAACAGGTTGGACGAAATTCCCGGAAACTTTTTTGGGAAAAATTCCCGGTTAAATTCCTGACTGAAACAGATGACAATACTATTGACAACTGTGCCTCTATTGATTTTCATTTGAAAAACATCTTCCTGCTTGGAAGCATATCCAAATATACTTTGTGTGGGCATGAAATCTGTGCGAAAAGTCTGCTCAGTCTTTGGAAAAACATAATTTCCTATCATCAGACACTGTTTGTTCTCATACCTGATCAGGAAATCGGTCTTAAATTTTAATGAATAAATAGCAACGGAATACCGGTTTTCAATCGGATAAAGCCAGTAATAACCGTCTCCAATGTCAGGATTCAACTGGTAGAGCAACCCGCAATCTTTCAGGCGATCTGCGTTTTTGGCGGGAAAAAGGCCAAGCATATCAAAAAAAGGTTGATAATATTCGTCCAATATCGTTTTCAAAACGCCTCTTCAAAAAATAAAAAGTAGTTATT
>JANQGZ010000112.1:0-175164 GCA_028282825.1 SAR324 cluster bacterium | reverse complement strand
GAGGCCATTTATTAGCAGACTTGGCACTGGTTGAAATCGTTGATGACAGTGGCAGTGTTCTTTCTCCCGGTAAAACCGGAGAAGTTGTGGTAACCCCATTCGGTACAACGGGAATGCCTTTGTTACGATTTAAAACCGGAGACATCAGCTATTTGATTGAGGATTCCTGCCTGTGTGGCAGAAATACGCCACGATTAGCGCCCATTCAAGGTCGAAAGGCCCAGATGTTGAAAATAAAGGGGACCACACTTTATCCCCAGGCCATATTTACTGTTCTGGAAAGTTTTGAGAAAATTGAAGAATATTACATACTTGCTGAAGCCCAAAGTGAATTATCAGATCTGGTAACGGTATATGCAGCCATTCAAGATACCTCGCTTGATGCGGTAACTATTCAGAACAAACTTCAGGCAAGTCTTCGTGTAAAACCGGATGTGAAAATCGAGCCTGTGTCCACAATCCGTCAAAAAGTATTCGATCCCGGTTCCCGAAAGCCTATGCGCTTTTTTGATAACAGAAAGAATTAATACAGAGTCTCTCATGTCATTCTGCAGCAACGAAGTCACTAATTTTGAATTCCTACCCGAAGATATTGAAAAGGTCAGAAAATCCGGCGGCTTGCTTTCCATGGAAATAGAGTTCAGCCTGCGTTGCAACTTCAACTGTCCTTATTGTTATGTAGGAACAGAATCTGACTTCGCCAATGAGCTGTCTGAAGAAGAAATTAAAAGAACCATTCAGCAGGCAAAAGACCTGGGAGCCAGGAAAATTATCATCTTGGGTGGTGAACCCATGATCTATGCCAAAACACTTGAGATGATTCAGTACATGAGGGATCTTGATCTGGAAGTTGAAATGTTCACCAACGGCTCCCGTATCACTGCCAAAGTTGCACAGCAACTGTTTCGAAACGGGGTACGCGTTGTCCTTAAAATGAATACCTTTAAAGCGGATCTGCAAAACAAGCTTTCCGGCACTCACAATGCTCACCGCATCATTCATACTGCCTTTGATAATCTGAAGAAGGCAGGTTATCCGAGCGAAAATGCCGTCCTGGCAATCAGTACTATTATCTGTCAGCAAAACTTCTCCGAACTGCCGGATTTCTGGACCTGGTTAAGAGATCGGAATATTCTGCCCTATTTTGAAATGATCACGCCGCAGGAGAATGCCTTGGACAATGACTGGTTGTACGTTGAACCTGACAAAGTATTCAAATTGTTCCAGCAGTTATCTGATATTGATCGATCAAAATATGGAATAGAATGGGATCCGCAACCTCCGTTGGTGGGTAACAAATGCTTAAGACACCAGTTTTCCTGCCTGGTGAATTCCAAAGGAGATGTACTTCCCTGCGTGGGAGTAACATTGTCAATAGGAAATGTCCGGCAGAAAAGCCTGGGCAAGATTTTGCAGGAAAGCGAGGTAATGCGAAACCTGAAAAATTATAAGGAAACCATCAAAGGAGAATGCGCAGCCTGCGAAAAATCCGAGTATTGCTACGGATGCCGGGGCACCGCCTATCAACTCACCGGAGACTACCTGGCTTCCGACCCTTTGTGCTGGAAAAACCATAAATGTCATACAAAGCCAGCCGGAGCGTCACCAAATACTTCCAGGTGCATTAAAAACAACCCCAAGTCGTCGGTGGCATGAAAAGTTTTAAAAGAAATGGTTGGATTCTCTGATAGTATTGTTTTGATTTAATATCGCTTTTCTTGAGGATTTTGACAGATCCTTCACTACGTTCAGGATGACAATTACTCTAAAACCGTTAAAAAAAACAATACGATCATCAATGCTTAAATCGTTTATTTTACTTTTTTGTACTCTCACCCTAACCACATCCGCATTCGCCTGGTCGGAGAGCCTGGAATCGATTCGGAAAACCGCGGATCGGGTGAAAAGTATTTCAGCCTCTTTTGTTCAGGAAAAACACCTGGCAATTTTACGAAAACCCCTTATCTCCAAAGGGTTGTTGCTTTTTCAAAAACCTGATGCCCTGCGGTGGGAATACCAGACACCCATTGCATCAATTTTGATGTCCTACCAGGGAAAAACGGTTCGTTACCTAAAACAAAACAATAATTACGTTAAAGATATCGGGTCTCATATTCAAGTCATGCAGATTGTGCTGGGAGAAATATCTAACTGGCTGGCCGGCAGGTTCAATGAAGGTGGTAATTTTGTAGCAACAGTTAAAGAAAAAGGTATTGTAAGACTTCATCCGGGCAGTGATGAAATGACTAAAATAATTGAATATATAGAGCTTCGACTTTCATCACAACCGGGACTGATTGATTCGGTCATTATTTACGAAAGCAAAAAATCCTATACCAAACTTATTTTTCAAAACACCAGACTTAATGATCCTCTTAAACCCACCCTTTTTCAACATCCTTAAAAATCTGGTTCCCTGTCTGGCCCTCTGTTGGTTAATTTCCGCCTGCTCGACCAGTCAGCTCCCGGAACTCCGTCCTTACCCTCCGGAATCAACAATTGAACTCGAAAATCGCTGCCAAAACATTTTTCTTCAAGAAAACTCTCAACTCGTGCATGCATTGGAAGTTCAATTACCGGGTAAGAACAGATCATCAGTGATTGGAATTACTAATGTCTATCCCGGGGAAAGGATCCTGGAAAGCGTTATCATGAGCATTGAAGGCTTGGTATTGTTTCATGCCAGATACTCAGAAGCGTCCAAGGAGATCTTCAAAAGCATAGATCCTTTTACATCTGAACAGTTTAGCGACGGTTTACTCCAGGACATCCAATTGATTTTTTTGAAACCCGGTGTTAATTTAGTGCATTCGGGAGTAACGATGGATGGCACTGATATCTGCCGTTACACAAATAAAAATGAGGTTGTTGATATACTTTTGTTTGCTAAGGGTAATTGGGTCATAAACCAATACGATAGAAAAAAACTTATAAAATCTATCCAAGCAAGTGATATCAATGCAAAAGTCAAAAGTGCCTTGAATCGTTATCCTGGAAAGCTGGTTTTGACGCATACCGGTGTTTTTGGCTACTCACTTGAAATGAAGCTGATCAGAGCTGAACTTACAAAGTAGCACTTCGACCTTCATTATCTATGCAAACACCATCGCCTAATGGAACAGATTTTACAGAATGCATTCATATCGGGAGTTGAACGGGTTGCAGCCTGGTCCGACCTGTTGGATGATATCAATGTGTTTCCCATTGCAGACGGTGACACAGGCAGAAATCTGATCGCCAGCCTGACTCCGTTGCGGCAATTGAACGGAAACATCGATGATACCATTCAGAAACTGCTTATGTCGGCCCGGGGAAATTCCGGTAATATTGCTACCCGCTTTTTTTCGGGTTTGTTAACAGCAAATTCTCTTCATATTTTGCCTGAAGCCGCCAAACGAGGTCGAGATGCAGCGTGGGAAGCAGTGAATGATCCCATGCCGGGCACCATGCTTTCTGTATTTGATGCTTTGGTTGAATTTGTTGAAAAAGAAAGGGTTCAAAATGACGAAGATTACGTAACCAGAATTACCGAACATCTTGAGAAGTCGGTACAATCAACTCCGGATCAGCTACCAATGTTGAAGTTAGCCGGAGTTGTCGATTCCGGCGCATTGGGAATGTATGTATTTTTGGAAGGCTTCTTTCACGGTCTTATTAACCAAACAGAAAAGTGCATTCCCATCACTACACGATTTAAAGGGCTTTTACAGATTAACTCCGATTTTAAAGAATCAGCAGAAGATGGCTACTGCATCGATGTGGTGATTCAGGTGGGTCATGATGCTGAATCCAAAATGAAATCCCTGGCAGGGCTGGGTGAAAGCACCGTCATAATTCCTCACAAGGACTATTTGAAACTTCATCTTCATACCAATGATCCCACGGGGGTTAGAAAAAAAATCCAGGAAGTCGGAAATATCATAAACTGGCAGGATGATGATCTGGCTGATCAGGTTCTGAAATTCAAAAGCGCAAAAAACGAGGGTTCTTTGCATATCATGACAGATGCTGCCGGATCTTTGACCCGTGAAGATGCCCGAAACTTAGGCTTAACCCTGCTGGACAGCTACATCATTACTGAAGACAAGTCACTACCGGAAACCTTGTTCGCACCTGAAGATGTTTATAAAAGACTTGCCAGCAATCAGAAGGTGTCCACCTCCCAAGCTTCAACTTTTGAACGGCACCAGACCTACCAGCGGGTTATGGAACAGCACAACCAGGTATTGTATCTTTGTGTTGGTTCGGCTTTTACCGGCAATTATGAAACAGCGCAGCTATGGAAAAAACAACATGATTCGAAGAACGGCTTTCTTGTGCTGGATACGGGAGCTGCTTCCGGTCGGCTTGGTATTATTGCATTGGCTACGGCTCGTTTTGCCAAAACTGCGGGCAGTGCTTCAGATGTCATCGAATTTGCCAAAAGGGCCATTGAAAATGCAGAAGAGTATGTATTCCTGGATCGGTTAAAATATCTTGCTGCAGGTGGCAGACTTTCCAAATCCGGCGCGTTTTTTGGCGACATGTTGAAGATGAAACCGATTGTCAGTCCTTTATCCGAAGGCGCCAAAAAAGTGGGTATTGCCAAAAACCGGGAAGCCCAGATGATATTTGCCTTCAAAAAGCTGAAAGAATCAATTAAACCTGAAAATAAAACTTTGATATTACTAGAATACTCTGACAACAGACAGCTGGTGGAACAATCGATCAAAAAAGAGGTGGCAAAGCACTATCCGGTTGCGGAAATCATTGTGCAACCGCTCTCTTTGACCTCCGGTGTACACATGGGTCCCGGGACATGGGCGTTGGCTTTTTTGCCGGAAATCTATTAAACCTTGCAGCCGGTTAAAAAAAATCTAAACACTAACGATTCATGAACAATCACAGCCAGATGCCCAACAAACCGGCTAGTTATCGCTTTGTCTTTGTGATACCTGTTTACAACCATCAAGACACCATTGTTAAAGTGATTGAGCAGGTCAAGGCATTTCAATACCCAATTTTTGTTGTCAACGACGGTTCCACGGACCAAACCTCACTAAAATTAAAGAATATCGGGGGCATAACGGTAATTGATCATCCGGAAAATCGAGGCAAGGGAGCAGCCCTGAAATCAGGCTTTCAGGCTGCAGCAAACATTGCTGACTGGGCAATCACATTGGATGCTGATGGGCAGCACAATCCGCAGGACACTGAAAAACTGACCTCTGTCATTAATGATACTAATCGGCCGATTGTCGTCGGCGCTCGCAAAGGCATGGACGGAGAGCATGTACCATGGACCAGCCGGTTTGGCAGGGGGTTTTCCAATTTTTGGGTGTTTGTCTCAGGTGGTCCCTGGTTGCAGGACACGCAAAGCGGATTTCGTATCTACCCTCTTCCCGAAACACATTTTCTAAAAACCAAGTCACAGCGCTATCAATTTGAGGTTGAAGTGTTGGTCAAGGCAAAATGGGCAGGCATACCAATAGCAGAAACCCCAATTAGTGTGCACTACGAGCCCGGTGCTAAACGAATCTCCCATTTTAAACCTTTTAAAGACTTTATGAGGAACTCCATTGCATTTACAAGACTGATTACACAACGCATATTGATACCTTCACCCCTGCGCAGGCGCATTACCACTTCATCGGGCCGCTTAAGTCAGAAATAAAACCATGACCAAACAACTCCCGTCAGGTTCCGTAAACTTCAAATTACTGGTTCTCACTCTGCTGGTGGTTTCAGGCCTGCTGACAGCAGCTTTGAAACGGATAACAATCGATTTTGATATTTTAAAGTCATTGCCGGATACCAACAAGGTAGTTGCTGACGCAAAATATATATTCACCCATCACCCTTTTCAAGATCGGGTTGTCATTGATCTCAGTTCCAGCACGGCCAATCTCAATCGTCTGGTGGAAAAGGCTAAATCGCTTGAAAACGCATTAATAAAAAGCGGACTGTTTTCCCAGGTTGGTTTTAAAGATCAAGAACGACTGATTCCTGTTTTAATTTCCCATGTTACGGAAAATCTGCCCTATTTGTTTTCGGCCGATGAACTGGAAAACGAAGTCAATCCCTTATTATTCCCCCGGAACATCGAGCTTCAGTTTCAACAAATCATACAACAACTTGCCGGAATGGAAGGCGTGGGGCAATCGGAGTTAATTGCAGCTGATCCCCTGTCTTTGAGGAATTTGATCTTAAAACGTTTATCAGGTTTGAATCCTGTTCAAGGTGCTGATTTCTACCAGGGGTTTCCGGTATCGCCAAATAAACAACATGTATTAATTGTTGCAACACCCAAGGATTCGGGAACCAACACAGCAGCCTCCAGAGAAATAAAACAGCTAATAGACAATATTTCTCAGTCGTTAAACAAAGGAACAAATGATTCGAACAACTTCATGGTTACAGCCGCCGGAGCCTATCGAGCTGCACTGGATAATGAAACTATCGTTCGACGTGACACCCAACGGGCAATAATTTTTGCGACCATTGGCATCACGCTGCTTTTGCTGTTTTCTTTTCCAAGGCCCTATATTGGTATCTTATCCTTGGTACCGGCTCTTGTAGGAACTATTGCCGCTTTTTTTATTTGTTCTTTTCTACAATCCTCTGTTTCGATACTGGCGATTGGATTTGGTGGTGCCATCATTTCCATTACCGTGGATCATAGTATTGCTTACCTGTTATTCTTGGACAGACCCGAAAAAGTATATGTCAGACAGGCAGCAGAAGAAATTCGGGCAATCGGTCTAATTGCTGTCTTGACTACGGTCGGTGCTTTTTTGATGCTGAATTTCAGCGGATTCAGCATTCTGGAACAAATAGGAAGATTTGCAGCGCTTGGCATTGCTTGTTCCTTCATTTTTGTGCACACCGTCTTCCCGAAACTGATACCGGTGATTCCAGCAGCAAAAAAGAAGACCCCTCCCCGACTCCTGAAACTGGTGAGTCGCCTTTCAAAAATACATCACCCGGCCTTACCTTTGGCAATTACTGCGTTTGCCGTTGTGATGGCTTTTTTTGCTACTCCCAGGTTCAATGTTGATTTAAGGCAGATGAATACGGTCAGTCAGGAAACCCTGGATGCGGAAAAATTATTGATGGATACCTGGGGAAATGTTTCAACTAAAATTCACCTGTTGATCGAAGCCGGTTCTCTACCGGAATTACAACTTTACAGCGACCTTTTAAGCGACGAAATCACCAAGGCGGTTCAACAAAACACATTAAAAGAGACCTTTACCCCATCTGCCTTGTATCCCGGACCCCAAAAAGCCGAATCAAATTTCAAAGCCTGGAAGGCATTCTGGTCGCCGGAAAAGATTTCTGCACTTAAATTAAATATGAACAGACAAGCAGAAAAACTAGGATTCACAGCAGACGCTTTTCAAGGGTTTTACAGTAAACTGGAAATCACCGAATTCAAAAGGCCGGATATTCCACGTGAGTTGTTTCAATTGTTAAACATCAGATTTGAAATGAAAGAAGACAAGTGGCTCATGTTTGTGACCATGACACCGAGCTTCCTGTTCGATAGTCAGGAATTAAAGCAAAGTCTTTCGGATCAGTTTGATATGAGATTATTCGATCCTGATCTTTTTTCCACAGAATTGGGCCAGCTGCTTTCATCAACATTCCTTAAAATGTTGTTGATCATCGGAATTGCTGTGGTTTGTCTGATTTTTTTATTCTTCCTGGATTGGAAGCTGATGTTGATTTCGCTGATACCGGTATTGTTTTCGATGGTCTGCACTATCGGTACCTTGAATCTAATGGGGCACCCCCTGGATATTCCAGGCTTGATGCTTGCCATCATTGTTGTAGGTATGGGGATTGACTACTCCTTGTTCATGATTCGTTCCTACCAGCGATACGGGGATGAAGCACATCCCTTCCATGGGCTTGTCAGGATGGCCATTTTACTTGCAGCCGTTTCTACTATTGTAGGGTTTGGTGTTTTGGTGTCTGCTGATCACTATTTATTGCATAGTGCCGGCCTGGTTTCTTTGCTTGGAATCGGTTATGCGCTAGTGGGAGCCTTTTTCCTGCTCCCTCCGTTGTTGCGATGGAGATTTATCACTACCAAACCGGTCATTAAAGGCAAAACCAGGTTACGGCGAACGTTAAGCCGCTTTTCACAGGTGGAGGCTTTTCCAAGAATGTTTGCAAGGTTTAAAATCAAATTGGATCCCATGTTTAATGAGATCGATAAGATCTTAGACAACCCCTCCCGAGTCATCGACATCGGGTGCGGATACGGAATTCCTGCAGCCTGGATTCTTGATAAATACCCCTACGCCAAATTCTTTGGCCTGGACCCTGATCCGGAAAGAGTGCGAATTGCCAACAAGATTCTCGGTGAAAGCGGCGTTGTGAAACAAGGCTATTCACCAGCCATACCCAAAACTAATGGAGATGTAGATACAGCTATGATGCTGGACATGCTGCATTATTTGAACGACAAAGAACTTTACCAAGCATTTGGCAATATTTGTTCAGTATTAAGTAATAAAGGAAAATTAATTATACGTGTCACCCTTCCCCTAAAGGTTCCGGCACCGTGGTACCGAAGAATTGAGTCCATGCAGATTAGAATGCGAAACGGCTCCCATTATTATCGACCGCTGGGAGAAATCTTACACGCCCTTCAGGAATCTGGTTATACGGATATATTTCATCAACCTTCAGGCAAAGACAGAGAGGAAATCTGGATCACAGCCAGAGTAAAAAAGAAGGCGATGGAAGGTAGCAGTCATTAATTTAGTAAGTATGTGAAACGCAGGTAATGAAAAAAGCAGTTTATAACATCAGTGTACTATTATCCCAAACTTTAGGAAGCTGGATATTCCAAACTATCGCCAGATTCATCGCTACCGGCTATTTCATCTTATTTCCCGACAGGGTAGCCAATTCTTTGAGATTCTACCGAGCCCTGTTTCCGGAAAAAGGACGCATATACCACCTCTGGTGCACGTGGATGCAATATCAGAATTTTACCAGGGTGTTTTTAGACAGATCCATATTTTTGAATTCCGGAAAATTCAGCTATACATCCCAAGGCTGGAGCCTCTTACAGCAAGCCCAGCAAGACAAAACAGGTGGAATCATATTGATGTCCCATGTGGGAAACTGGGAGGTAGCAGCCCATCTATTGAAAAAGAGACAGGAAAACTTAAAACTGCTCTTGTTCCTGGGAACCAAGCATAAGGAACAGATCGAAAAGATGCAGAAAGACAGTCTGGAGAACAGCGGTACCAAAATTATAGCTGTTGACAAAACCGGCGGTTCACCGTTCCTCCTAATTGAGGCTATCAAATGGATGAACGATGGAGGCCTGGTTTCTCTGACTGGAGATATTGTCTGGACCGAGGATCAAAAGGTGGTGACAGTCGATTTTCTTGGAAAAAAAGCAGACCTCCCTGAAACGCCGTTTATGCTGGCTTTAATTTCAGGAAAACCATTATTCATTATGTTTTCGGTCCCCGGTGGCAAGAATCATCTTCAAATAAAAGCTGGCCAACCCATGTTTGTGAAAGCAGATAACAGAAAAGATCGGAAATCAGCCGTTCAAAAAGCAGCCCAACAATATGCTGACAGGTTGGCAGAAGTCGTTCATAAACACCCCTTCGAATGGTATCACTTCGATAACTTCCTCAAATGATTATTTTTACCCCAATTCGCAAGCTGATCGACTTTCTGGTAACTTCCATCCTTTGGATTTACTATGTCTTAGGGTTTGGGCTAATTTTTACACCTTATGTTGCCTGGCTTTATGTTACCGGAAAAACAGATGAATTCGCTTTTCAGGCCCTGTTTCATCGATTTTATGCCATCTTTTTCAGATTATGCCTGGTTTTAATTCCCGGTTTGGACATTCGAGTAGATCCCAAATTATCCTCCGTGCGTTCTTCTATTATTGTATGCAATCATCAGTCTTATTTGGACCCACTGCTGTTTATTTCTACCTTTAAGAGACATAAGACCATTGTAAAAAATACCTTTTTCCTGGTCCCTTTTTTTGGTTGGTTTATGAAGAAAAATGGCTACATTCCTTCTTCTGCCAATGGCAAGTATATGGCCCTGGTAGTTAAACACTTAAGTGAGATGAAAAATTATCTGGATAGCGGGGGTAACCTGTTTGTTTTTCCGGAAGGAACAAGAAGCCGGGACGGTCAATTAAACGAATTTAATAAAGGGGCTTTCAGTATTGCAGATCAATCCCGGGCTCCTGTAGTGGTAGCGTATATAAAAAACACCAGACGACTATTCAAACCTGGAACTGGCTTGTTTAATACCTGCCAGCGTAATACCATAGAACTCGGACACCTTGGTGAGATTTCTCCGGATGATCCCAAGTTTGTTAATGCACCTGAAAAAAAAGCTGAAGAGGCCAAGCGGATCATTGATGCCTATTTAAACAGCAGCGATAAATAATAACCTTTTCAAATGACTCCGCTCTTTCAAAGGTGATTTCATATAGGCAATAGTTTACAGGTTTTCGTAACTCTCAATCTTCCATGCTAAATCAACTGACAATTCCTTTCATCATCGCTTTCATTGCCTATCTGGCAGGTTCCATCAATTTTTCTATTGTTCTGTTCAAATTGCTGGGCAAAGAGGACCCCCGTAAGGGCTTCAGTGGAAATCCCGGAACAACCAATGTGTACCGGCAGGCAGGAATATTCTGGGCTGTGGTGGTATTATTGCTTGATATTGGGCGAGCCGTTGCCGTGGCGTTTGCTGCGGTCTATTTTCTGGACAATACCTTTATAACCTGGATCGGTTTTTGTTTAATTCTTGGTAACAGATACCCGTGTTTCCACGGATTTAAAGGCGGCAAAGGTGTTGCAAACTTCCTGGGATTCTCAGCCGTATTGACTTTCTGGGCCGCCCTGGTTTCCGGCATCACATGGGTTGCTGTTAACTTGATTACAAAAAAGCCATTTATAGCCTCATTTGCTATGGTGGCAGTTTTAGGAACCGGCACTATTTTAATCTTCAAAGAAAATAACGCCGCCATAACCGGCACTATACTAACAGCCTCTTTCATCATTATCAGTCATAAAAAGAACGTCATTGAAGCTTACACAAAGTCAAAACAAAGAGCACGCACATGAAACCGTGGCAAAAGCACTACGATCCGGGAGTACCGGAAACCCTGAAATACCCTGATTGGACAATACCAGACCTGTTGGAGATGACAGTAGGCAAACATCCCAATTACCTGGCTGTTTGTTTTAACGATCTGGAAATAACTTATAAAGAGCTTCTGTTTAAGGTAATCGGTTTAGCCAATGGTTTGAAACACCTTGGCATCCAAAAAAGAGATCGGATAGCCCTGCTATTACCCAATTCGCCGACTTATGTTGTGGCTTATTATGCCGTTGTCAAACTGGGAGCTATTGTTGCAAACATTAACGTGATGAACCACGGAGAGGAGTTAAAACGAATTTTGGACCATTCGGAGGTAAAGGCAGTTGTAACTCTGGATATTTTTCTTAAGAATGTCACCGATATTGTCTCGGAAACTTCGGTAGAGCATATTTTAATTCATTCGGTGTTTGGAATGGAAAAAGAGATCGTAAATCCTGACCAGCTACCACCTATTCACATCGTAAACGATTTAGTAGAAAGATTTGGTAATCAGGGTTGCGAGACAGAAGCTCAGCCGGATGATATCGCGGTTTTGCAGTACACAAGTGGCGTTACCGGGACTCCAAAAGCAGCTATCTTGACTCATCGAACCCTGATCAGTAATCTCATTCAGATCGATTCCTGGAATACCAGAAAGACCACTGAAAATAGGGCAGTCCTTTGCATTATTCCTTTTTTTCACGTATTTGGAATGACAGTCTGCATGCATGTATCCATCTTAAGTGGTTACAAAATGGTATTGTTCCCTCAATTCGACTGGTCGTCGGTCATCAGTATTTTGGATGCCATCCGGAAATACAATCCTATTTCCTTCCCGGCTGTTCCGGCTCTTTGGTCGGCCTTGGTTTCCAGCTCCGAAGTGAACAGGGCGGATTTGTCATCAATTGAAGTGGCTAGCGGCGGGGGTGCACCTTTGTCGATCGATATTCAGGAAAAACATCATAAATTAACAGGCAATTTTATATCCCAGGCTTACGGCCTTTCGGAAGTTTCTTCCACGGCGGTCATCAGTCCCTTTATCAATGGTAAAATCTCAGAAAGTGTCGGATTGCCCTTACCTGACACAGATATTAAAATAGTTGGTCTGGATAATCGGAACAAGGAGTGTAAACAAGGGGATATTGGTGAAATTGCCATCAAAGGCCCCCAGGTAATGAAAGGGTATTGGCAGGACGAAGAGAAGACAAACCGCAGCCTGGAAGACGGGTGGTTGTTTACCAGTGACCTGGGATACATGGATGAGCAAGGTTATTTATACCTGGTAGATCGCAAGGACGATTTGATTATTTCCAAGGGATTCAATGTGTACCCCAGCCAGATTGAAGAAACTCTGAAAAAGCATCCCGGCATCCAGGACGCCGTTGTTGTCGGCAGGGATGATCCTAAACGAGGACAATCGATCACGGCCTGTTTGATTTCGGCGATAGATTCCAAACCTGACCGAAAAGAGCTTTCGACCTTTTGCCATCAACATCTTGCAGATTATCAAGTTCCCCGAACGTTTAAATTCGTGGAAGATATACCTAAAAACAAAATCGGAAAACCGCTAAGACGATTGTTAAGAGAAGAACTGGATTCGGTTGAAGAATAACATTTACCAAGAGGAATTTGCATGAAGTTTACATTGATCTATCCCAAATGGAAAAAACTGGAAGGACAGACCACGTTTCATTTGCCTCCCCACGGTCCTGTGGTTTTCGCGGCTACCATTCCTGATTATGTTGATGTCACCTTTGTTGATGAAAACGTGGAAGAGATCAATTTCGACGACCCTGTTGATTTTGTAGGGCTTTCCATGATGTTGACTGTGCAGATTAAAAGAGGTTGGGAAATTGCAGCCGAATATAAAAAACGAGGAATTCCTGTCATGTGTGGTGGCATTGCAACCATGCTGCATGCAGAGGAATGCCAGGAACATGTGGATTCGGTATTCCTGGGCGAAGCGGAAGGAAAAATGGAGGATGTTTTTAATGATTTTAAAAACAACTCTTTGGAAAAGGTTTACGACAATATGACTTCCCTGCCTCCGATTGAAACAGTGGGAACTGCGCGACGAGAAATCCTGAACAGGGATTATTACAATTATAAGGGTGTGCAAATGGTTGACCTGGTGCATGCCTCCAGGGGATGCCGTTTTAATTGCTATCCTTGCGCTGTAGCCTATCTCGGTGGTTGTCAATTTCGCCCTCGTCCCATAGACAAAACAATCGAAGAGCTGGAAAGCATTGACAACAACAGGCTTTTTATAGTTGACAATTCCCTTGCTCAAGATAAGCAATGGGAACTGGATCTTTTTAAAGAGATGATACCTCTCAAAAAGAAATGGTGCTGTCATCCCATTGAAGATGACCCAAAGGTCCTGGACCTAGCGGCCCAGGCGGGGGCCTGGTATGTCTATCAAGCCGTTTTTGATACGTCCGATTATATCAAAGAGAGAATCCAGCGCTATCATGATCACGGGATTGGTGTGGAAGGCACTATTCTCCTGGGTATGGACGACCATACCGAAGACGATATTAAACGATTGATAGACTTTTTGCTGGAAATTAACCTGGATCTGGCCGAATTCACAGTGTTGACACCATTCCCTCATACCCAGGCCTTTGATGAATTGCATGCCCAAAAGAGAATTCTTTCTTACGACTGGAACGACTACTCGGCAGACAAAGTAGTATACCAACCTAAACACATGAGCGCCGAGAGATTGCAGGAACTTCTGCAATATGCCTGGGATGTTTTTTACGAAAAAGAATCGCAAAATCTGAAAATGTTTAAACTGCTCCATAAAGTGATGCTTAAAGAAAAAGCAGACAATACTTTCAGACCTCGCAAAAGAAATCTTGTCAGAAAAACATTTGGTAGTAAAAAAGCAGTTTAAGAGAAGGGACCTGCAGACAACTATGCTTAAAGATAACTTTTATACCGTATCTAACCTGGAAGTAAATGGGACCAAAGCCGCAGCTCAAATAAGCTTAAATCCGAAGCACCCTGTTTACAAAGGTCACTTCCCGAATAATCCTGTTACACCCGGTGTCTGCCAAATCCAAATCGTTAAGGAAACGCTGGGACGCGTTTATGGGAAATCTTTGTTTTTGAAATCCGCCAAAAGTGTAAAGTTTCTAAATGTTTTGACTCCTCAAACAAGTCCGATAGATCTTACTTTGGACTATGTCGATTCTGCACCAGGAGTTAAGGTAACTGCAATGTTGGCTGCTGGGGAGACTGTTTTTCTTAAGTTTTCCGGTTACTTTCAATCTGAATTGGACGGTCCTTCCTGATTCTTTCTTCTCTTTGGCTCACTGTGTTGTTTCGAATTACTCAAAATATTCAAACCACTTTGTTGGTAATTATTCTTTTATGCCTCAATTACTATTATTTTGGGATACATCCTCAAGAAGACCATTTTGCTCCATTATTCGGAATTATAACCGCCCTTCTGATCCCGTTATATTACTTTTCAATAGGTCATTGGGAAGGCGTACTCCTCCTACTGGCCGCTATTGGCTTTAACAGCCTGTTTTTGATTGGGGCATGGTCCGGGATTGACCCTGCAGTTTTTTCATTGAGTCTTATTTTTTTAGCCTTACAGATCGATTTTTTAACCCAGTATATTGCGCTGTCTTTCAGAAAATCGTTACTTACCAGGCTCATCGGGTCAGCCCCTCACATAATGACTGTATTGTTGGGACTATTGATCACAGGGATGGTCGGATATGGAATACTGATTTATGTTCCCGAGTCGGGCTTATCTGGTAATCTTGAGCTTATTGCCTGGTTTGTTTCGTCTTTGATTGTCTGTGTAACCATCGCCTTGTTTGTACCCGAAATTTTGATCCACCACAGGATGCAAAAGATCGGCTACCCTTATACACTTCGAATGGTATTGCGAACCCTGATGGCTTACACGCTGTTCATCACCGGCTGCTTGCTGTTAACTGTTTTCGGATTTGTTTTGTTTGTTCTTTTCCCATGGCCTTCCAACGAAACAAAACGCAAATTGTATTACCATAAGACGATCAAGTCGTTTTGCAAGATCCTGATCTTAGCAACAACCAGGGGGCTGACGATCATTGATCAGAACAGGAATACCTTTGATCATCCCTCTGTCATCATCGCCAATCATCAATCGTTCATCGATTTAATCGTCATTCAAAGTCTTCATCCCAAAATGGTGTTATTGACGAATGACTGGGTTTGGAGTTCACCTTTATTCGGTGCAGTTGCAAGGTGGGCAGATTATTATCCCGTTTCCTCAGGTATTGAGAACAGCGTGGAAACTTTACAAAAAACAGTCAATAAGGGATATTCCATTGCCGTATTTCCCGAAGGTTCTCGTTCTAAAGATAAGGAAATTAAGCGATTTAAAAAGGGAGCATTCTATCTGGCTGAGAAACTTAATCTCGACATATTGCCGGTTGTTTTTCATGGAACTGGGGAAGGCATAACTAAAAAAGAATTTGTGTTAAAGAAGACCTCTTTAACTGCGGCCATTCTACCCAAAATTCCTCCGGAAAGCGGGTCTCCCAATCAGGGGTATTCCAAACGAGGCAATACCATTGCAAAAACATTCAAACAGGAATATAACAGAGTGCGTAATGACTGTGAAACACCTGGGTTTTTAAACAACCGGCTGTTATTAAAGTTCGCCTTCCAGGGGTATTCACCACTTAAACAGGTCCGATATACAGTCAAGTGTTGCAGAGACCTATTGGATTTCTTGTTTTCCAGGGCATATCAAACAGGAGTCGTGCACGCCGGCTCCAACTATGGAGAGATTATATTTTTAATGAATGAAAAATTCCCAAAACTGGCTATAACTGGCTTAGAATGGGATAAAACAAAAACGGGAATTGCAAAAACCGTCGCTGAAAATTGCATTCAAGCTAAAATACAATTTCTGGATCTGCAAGACCATTCGTCCATCGATCATGAATGCGATCTGGCCCTAATTAATATGGATCGATCAACCATCGAGAATCGATTATTCCGGTCGTTACTCGGAAATTTAAGCGAGAGACTGTCCGTTGGAGGGTTGTTGGTATTCTATTCGCAATCAGGTATTGATACGGATTCGCTCCAAGAGCACTCAGGTTTTCTAAACCAAAGCAATTACAAGACAATATCGTCAAACCCTTTCCAGGCATTGGTATATACAAAATAACATGAATTCATTTGATACAATCATCATCGGCAGTGGCCTGGGAGGACTACTTTCAGCTCATATCCTGGCTAAAGAAGGACAAAACATTTGCGTGGTTGAGAAAAACAGTCAAATCGGGGGTTGCCTGCAAACCTTTAAACGCAACGACTGCATCTTTGACACCGGTGTTCACTACATCGGAAGTTTGGATGAGGGGCAAATTACCAATCGTTATTTTAAATATTTTGGGTTAATGGATAGGCTGAATCTGAAGCGAATGAATGAGGACGGATTTGACGTGCTGGATCTCGATGATGAACAATTCAAATACCCCATTGGCTACGAAAGGCTGATAGAAAACCTCGCTCAAAGATTTCCTTCAGAACGTCAGGCAATTGTCAATTACGCAAATGAGATGCAAAAGGTTGTTGATTCACTGGATCTATACAACGTTAGGGTTCCTGATTCGACTATTTCATTAAATCCCTACTTTTCGGCAAATTTAAGCGACTATTTGAATTCCATCACTAATAATCAATTGTTACAAAACGTGTTGGCAGGTCTCAACGTTCTCTATGCCGGTGACAAAGAGACAACATCGCTTTATCTGCACGCAACGGTTGTGCACTCCTTTATCAGCAGTGCCTGGCGACCGATTGATGGAAGCTCCCAAATTGCCGATTTTTTGGCAGATGATATTCGCTCTTTTGGTGGATCCATTCTCATCAACAGCAAAGTCCAAAAGCTTCATGTGGAAAATGGTGTCATTAAACATGCTGAGTTAGATAACGGAGAACTGTTACAGGCAAAACAGTTTGTTTCCAATACCCATCCGTCGGTAACATTGGATTTAATTGACAGTAAAGAAATCAGAAAACCATATCGTGACAGAATTCACAATCTTGAAAACACCACATCGTCGTTCACCGTATTTGTATGCCTCCAGGAGAATGCCTATCCCTATGAGAACTTCAATCACTACCGAATAAACTCCGACACAGTCTGGAAAACGGAAGAGAATCAAAACGAACCCTGGCCACAGGGATATATGTTTCTTACTCCCGCTACATCAGGGTCTGACGAATATGCAACTTGTGCCATTATCATGACCTTTATGGATTTCGAAGAAGTGAAGCAATGGCAACATACAAGCGTAAATCGTCGAGGAGACGAGTACCGGCAGTTCAAGAAAGAAAAAGCTGAATTATTGCTGGATGCTGTGGAAAAAGACAGACCCGGATTTCGTAAGAAAATAAAAAAATGCTATACTTCCTCACCATTGACCTATCGGGATTACACCGGCACGAAAAACGGCTCCATATATGGCATAGCCTTGGATTGCAATAATCCAATCAAAACCTATATCCCTGCCCGAACAAAAATCCCCAATCTTTTCTTTACCGGTCAGAATATTGGCATGCATGGGGTATTAGGAGTTACAGTTGGCGCGATCCAGACCTGTTCGGAGTTTCTTGGGCTCGAGTATTTGATAAAACAGGTTCAAGCTGCATCCTGATTGGATTAGTAAAAGCGGGCATGAAAATGAAGTATTATGAAGACAATACATTATTATCATGCCGATTTCTGATTATTCCGCCAGAGCCCAGGTATTGTTACGAACCATGATCATGTTAAACGCGGTGCGATCCAAACCGTTATGGTCGTTTATCGACATGTTGAATACACCTCCCTGGCCAACGAAATTATTCGTATTTTCTATCTCCTCCCTGATTCTGTTTTTGTCTGCTCCTGCTTTTTCCATAGCCTGAACCAATATGTTTAAAGCGTCCCAGGCATGGCCTCCGAAAGAGTTTACAGGTTCATTGAACCGCTTTTTATAGTTTTTTGAATATCGCATGGTTACTTCTTTTTGAGGATGATCATGTGGTAAGATTTCTGCGATATTAACCGCACCTAATGGCAAATAAACCCCTTCTGCTGCACCACCGGCTGAATGGATGTTCTTTACACTGCCGAAACCATGACTTTGGAACAGATGGATGTGCTGCAAACCCGACTCTTTCCATGCTTTGACAATTTCCACCTGGCTGGGACCTATTGACCAGTTAATGATTGCCTGCGGATTTAACGCACTTAACCTTTTAAGCATGGATTTAAAATTCTTTTCAGACTTGCTATATTTCTCCTTACCGAGAATGTTAATACCGTATTCGGAAGCATATTGACTCAACTCTTTCATTCCGCTCAACCCAAATCCGCTTTTGATGCTCACAACGGCAATGTTTTTAATACCTTTGGATCTCATGAAGGCATAGATCGCTTCAACTGCCATACTGTCGCTTTGGGCAACTTTGAACACCCAACTATATGGTCTTTTTATATACATATGCTGTGCAATTTTATGACTGGATGCGCAGGAGATCATTGGTGTTTCATATTTTATCGATAAGGGTAACGCTTCAATGGATGAACCGCTGGTCGAGGGACCGATAATGGCAAGTACATTTTCTTCCAGAATCAGTTTCTCAACAGCCGCCGATGCTTTTTCAGGATCACTTTGAGAATCCATAATCACTAATTCCAGGGGATGTCCGTCAACTCCGCCCTGCTGATTTATTATTTCTGTTTGCATCAGCAATGTATTCTTTTCAGGATTTCCCAAAAAAGAAGCCCCCCCGGTAAGAGAAAGTACTGCGCCAATCTTGTAAGGCTCCTTAACCCTGCTGGTAACCCCCAATTCACACGATTGTAAAAATGAAGTCAACAGCATTAAAAGCAAGGCTGGAACAACTGTATTTGTGCATTTTAATAGTTTTTTCAAAATTCCCTCCAAACGTTCAAATTTGAAAAATCTGAAAACTGCTCCAATTAGATTTAGCAAAGGATTAGAATGTTAAAGCAGGTAGGTTCTTATTGCAATTTGTGTTCACTTTGAATGACGAGGAATAATTGAGGTCCCCATTTCAAAGCTGTAACCCATGATTCTTGGAGCTTGAAGCGTTGATTATTTTTTCAAGAATGGACTTACCAGGGAGAATTTTACCGATTTTTAGCAGTTGCCGAACTCGTGTTTGTCCCCCTTTGTCTCTAGATTGCCCCATCAAAAATGATCGGTTTTGACACATGTTTGAATATGATTGATGTTGTTTTTTTGGAGGGAAATCCTGGGAAGTATAGCCAACTCATTCGATGTTTGAACCTATCAGCGTTAAAACATAAAAAGAGCTTCAGGAAAAAAGAGGCATTTTTACTCTAAAATCTGTTTATCATGGGAAATGTCCGGGAGCAATTCGGATTCGGGAACTAATTCTCCGGACCAGACTTTATTTCTATATTTCAGAAGAATGCGACGAAAACAGACAGTGCATTTCGAAATATCACCGGACTTGGCTTCATCCGGGAAAACAAAATGGGTGCTGCAAAATGGGCAGGCAATGCTTCTTTTTTCTTTTGAATAGTATGTTTGCAATATGGGTTGAATTTGTCCCTTCTCATAACAAGCGACAAAAGCATCCACAATATCCGGATCAAATTGAATTCCCTTGCAGCGAACGATCTCATTAAGCGCTTTTTCCGATTCGATAACATTTTTATAGGGCCGTTTGCTTGTCATTGCATCAAACGCGTCTGCGACAGCAATAACACGTCCTTCAACAGGGATTTGCTCACCTTTGAGCCCCTGGGGGTAGCCTTTACCATCCCATCTTTCATGATGATACAAGCAATAAGGAATCAATGGTTTCAGGGAAGCCACATCCCTCATCATACTTGCCCCTCTTTCGGGATGATTTCGCATAATATTAAATTCCTGATCGGTCAGTTTGGAAGGTTTTCCTAGAATGGAATCTCCTACAGCAATTTTGCCCACATCATGTAAAACACCACCTCTTTCGCAAAGTTCCAGTTGTTTCTCATTCCAACCCAGTTCTTTGGCTATTTCCAAGGCAAATCGAGTCACCCTCCAGGTATGTCCGATTGTATAGTGGTCTCTCATCTCGATTGCGTTAGAGGTAATGACAAGCGTGTCCTGAAACGCCTTTTCCAGTTCACCCAGGTAGAGGCTGTTTTTAATGGCAGCTGAGGCGGATGAAGAAAGTGCCGCCAGCAGCTTCAAATCCTCTTGATCGAATGCATCGATAGTTCCCTGGGTGTCCACATAAATAACCCCCAACCGCTCTTCCTGAAAACACAACGGTACGCACATAACAGAGGAAATATTCTGGGTAATAATACTCCTGCCGTCTTTGAAACGAGTATCATCCAAGGCATCGGATGTTAAAACAGCTTCGTTTTTGTCAAAGGCACATTGAACAATGGTCATGCTGACTTTTTGTTTGCCGGAAGCTTTTCCGCGTTTTGCATATTCCGCTTTAAGATCCCCGCTATGTTTATTTTTGATCAGGATGACACCATTGTGCGCTGGGGTCAGTTTAAATACCTGGTCCAAAATGATTTTAAAAAGCTTTTTTAAATTACGCTCACTGGAAATATGTAAACTGGCCTCCGTAATAGCTGCTAAACGTGCCTGTGTTTTCTTTAGTTCGTCTACTGTCGCCTTCTTACCGGAACCGATGAGAAAGGTTTTTAATAACAGGTCAACCGATTTGGTTTTTAGGTTAACTTTTCCGGCAGCATTCTGAAATTCAACCATCTTATGGCCTGATTCCTTGAGCGACTTTTTCAAAACCTCAAATTTCATTTCGATATCGCCAATTCGAATAATATCTCCGGATTTTAGTTTTTGTCGCTTAACTTTCTTCCCATTAACGAAGGTCCCATTGACGCTTGAAAGATCTTCAATGTTAGTCCCCGTCACCTGCTTTTGAATCAAGGCATGCTGCCTGGATACGGACAGGCTTTTCAGATTGACAATATTTTCACTACTCCGGCCAATGGTTAGCTTGTCATCAATTCGATACCGTTTGTTCTTTAGTTTACCTGCGAGTATTGTCAGCCGCTCTTTTTTCATTTCTTTACAATAAGTCTACAAAGTGTCTTTCTTTCCTTTGACAATCCACCTGTTCCTCTAAAAACAAGTTCTTCCACAATCGATATTTATTGTACTGATTTGATTCTCCCTGGCAAACCCAGGTGATATTGTCTGACATAAACTCAGCATTTTAAAATACTGTAATATTTAATAAATAATGACCAAATCTCCTTGGAAAATTCATTGCTCCGAGTATCAGACCGTGATAAATTTGGCATCTGCTAATCAGACCTGTTTTTGGCTATGTTGAGCAATAGTTGTGAAGGTTCAAATGAAAAAACTTGAACTTTAAGTTAAGGAAGAGCTCGGCTTCGCAAGAGCGAAAAAAAGACCGGCCCAAAAGCGGAATCGTAACCAGGGGAATGCATTAGATTTGGGGTAATACAACGATGAATTAAAGCTCGTTTCGACAGATCATCTGTTGGGAAGTTCGGAAAAACCGTACCGGGGAATCTTGTCCTTTGCAAGAAGCCGCAGTGCTGAAATGGAAATAGATGTTTACAGAGGGCAGTACCGGTTTTGTTATACACAGTTTGGTTAAACTGTCTTTGGCTTTGTTATAACTGCAACGCAACAAGCAAGCCCCTGACACGAGCGATATAGTGCTCGGGGCTTTAATCCAGGAAGCAGCCTTAGAAGATCGACCTATGGTTGCTGCCACAATGTCGCATTTTCAGCTTTGCTGATAATCTCATCGTACTCGTTTAAGACTTGTTCTGTTAATTCAAAGTAATTAGGGGCTTGAGTAAAAGAACGCAGGCCAGCGCTTTTGATAACAGCTCCGACACCAAATGGAAAATAAGTTACCTCGCCCGGTTTTATTTCGAAGGTATATTCCTCTTCCAAATCGTAGACGCTTGGTTTCGATGTTGCCGAAGTACGCCCTTGATTGATTCCAAAAACCTTCATTGCATTAAATTCATATCTGCCTTGTTTTAGAACCTTAGCCACAAAAGATTTCCCGTTTCCAACTTTGATAACCACATTGTCTTTATCATTAAAATCAAACTGGTACCTGTAAACAAACTTGCCAGATACGTGTCTAATTCCTTCAGTAGGTACAATCAACAATCCTACATCAGGTCCGGTCGGTTTCGGTAATTGTTTTGATACACAAGAACCTAGAGCAAATATCAGCAAGAAAATAAAAATCAACTTTATCATTTTCATAGTAATCCTTTAGTTTCATTTGGTCGAAAAGTTGCGAATTTGTTAATACCAAGTCAAATGCAAAAATTGTTTTATTCTATTCAGAAATTTGGAATCGCTTCATCCTTCATTTGCGATCGTATTGGAAAAATAAAACGCATTGGACGCAGTAGTCTGCATTTTTAAACCGATCAATGTCAAGAACCTCTCTATTTTTATCGTCGATGGAAATGGTACCGAAACCAACTACGCAACAAGACTTTACATTGGACAGAAGGAAGGTGGATAAGGCGATCAATCAGCATCTGTCGCTGAATACGCTACGCTTCACCTCATCACCAAGCTGCTTGCTTAACCGGATATTATGAAATACAAAACCTGATCTGGATCGTTGTTTTTGAGTTACGGCTCTACTATACTTTAGTCTCATTTTAATCATGATATGTCTTCAGGGCGGGGTGGAATTCCCCACCGGTGGTAATCCTGTTTAGGAAAGCCCACGAGCGCCTGGGATGCTTCCCAGGGTCAGCAGATTTGGTGAGAAGCCAAAGCCGACGGTGACAGTCCGGATGAAAGAAGACAATGGTGCTGCATCGATCTTGTTATCTGCAAGATCGTACTCTGCATTGTAGACACATCTGCAAACAAGGGGATTTCTCAATCCGCTTGTTCACGCCCTGGGTCATCTCTTCTTCAACCTGAATATCAAATTTTTAGCGATACGCTTAAAATGATCAGGTGTTTTCAATCTGTTAAGGAGCAAGAAATGACGATTATTTCTATCGAACAAGCTATTCAAGATATCAAAGCCGGTAAAATGGTCATCCTGGTGGATGACGAAGATCGCGAAAATGAAGGTGATCTTACCATGGCAGCGGAAGCCGTAACACCGGAAGCAATTAATTTTATGACCAAATTCGGACGGGGGTTGATCTGCCTGTCTTTGACCAACCAGATCGCAGATACGTTGGATTTGCCCTACATGGTTTCCAACAATACTTCTCCTTACGAAACAGGCTTCACGGTATCCATAGAAGCTGCCAAGGGAGTGACAACCGGCATATCAGCCGGTGACAGGGCAACCACCATCCAGGCAGCTATTGCAGACAATGCCACTCCGGCCGATCTGGTGAGACCTGGACATATTTTTCCTCTCAGGGCACGGGACGGTGGTGTGATGGTTCGTGTGGGACAAACCGAAGGATCAGTGGATTTAGCTCGTCTGGCCGGATTAAAACCTGCCGGAGTGATTTGTGAAATTATGGATGACGATGGTTCCATGGCTCGAATGCCCAGTCTCGAAAGATTCAGCGCGGAACATGGCATAGGTATCTGCACCGTGGCTGACCTGGTTGAGTACCGCAAACGCAACGAACACTTCGTTAAAAAAGCTGCCGAGACCACCATTCCCACAGAATTTGGCGGGGACTTCCGCATGATCGCCTATGAAAATGATCTTGATAACCTGACTCACATCGCCATGGTCAAAGGGGACATCAGTACCGAAGAACCTGTTTTGGTAAGGGTGCATTCTGAATGCATGACCGGCGATATCTTCGGTTCGCAGCGTTGTGATTGCGGTCAGCAACTGCATAAAGCCATGGAAATGATTGACAACTCCGGATGCGGTGTAATTCTCTATCTTCGTCAGGAAGGACGCGGGATCGGTTTGATCAATAAACTGAAAGCCTATGATTTGCAAGCCCAAGGTTATGACACTGTTGAAGCCAATGAAGAACTGGGATTTGAAGCTGATCTTCGGGATTACGGCATCGGAGCTCAAATGCTGACAGACCTGGGGATAAAACGGATGAAATTGCTGACCAACAATCCCAAAAAAATAGTCGGACTTGAAGGCTATGGTTTAACCGTCGAAGAACAAATCCCGATCGAGATCGAAGCCGGAGACCACAATCATAAATATCTGAAATGCAAACAGTTAAAGATGGGACATAAGCTGAATGTAGCAAATTAGATACACTTTAGAATTATGTTTTTAGATTGCAGATTTTCTATTCGGAGATAGCTACGCTATCACCTTTTGTATTTCAAGATGGGCAGGCTTGACCGGCCCATCCTACAGATTCTCTCTCCTTTCCTGCCATCCTCCACCAGTTTCAAATCTCCTCGTTTTCCTCTGATTCATCTGGTAGCAGAATCTCCCACACCAAAACGCGACACTTTAATTCTTCGATTGACATTTCTTGGGGTGTTCGATATTTTAATATTGTACTATTTATCTAGTACAATATTTCCTTATTCCTTTAAACAGGCAGGATATTTAATTTTTGATCATCTGCTCAACTCTTTATGAAGACGGCACTTATGATAGAATTTAAATTGGATCACAAAAGCGGGGTACCACTTTACAGACAGATTATCGACCAGATCAGGTATGGTATTGCTTCCGGGAAGTGGAAAGCGGGAGAACAATTACCAACTGTCCGGGCTTTGGCCGTTGAGCTTAAAGTGAACCTCAATACTGTCAGTAAAGCATATAAAGAACTGGAGATACTAAAGGTTTTGGAAACACAACAAGGAACAGGGACATTTATTAGTGATGTCACCGTAGAAATCGATGAAAAAGAGCGTAAAGGAAAGCTGGAAGGCATCTGCACCGAATTCCTGAATGCGGCCAACAGTTATGGATTTAACATTGGCGATATTTTGGCTGAATTGCAAAAACGGAAAAAAATAAATTAGAAAGGCATCACAACTATAAAGTATTCCCCGGCGGACTCCGTAAGCCGTCAGAGCCCAATTTAAGAGGAGAAAGCAAATGATTACAGGAAAAGGTAATAAACTCAAAAAAATAAATTTTGGTACAGCAATATTTTTGATATTGCTTTTAGTAGAAACCTGGTGTTTCTACTTCTACATTTTCGATCTTGATCGGACATTTGCTACTGATACTGAAAAATATAGATACTACACACGAATTTCGATCTATTTTTTCGCTGTCACTATTTTTCTCTGGCTGTTTTGCAGATCTCTGAAAACCGCAGATCAGTGGGAGAAAGCAGTGGTCTTGCGGATGGGTAAATATCGGGGACTTAAAGGTCCGGGTTTTTTCTTTATCATTCCTATTTTCGACAAGGTTGATAAATTTATTGATCAACGGGTACGGGTTACCAGTTTCGGCGCAGAAAAAACACTTACAAAAGACACCGTGCCGGTTAATGTCGATGCTGTGGCGTACTGGACTGTTTGGGACGCGGAAAAGACAGCATTGGAAGTTCAGGAATATGTCGACGCCGTCACTTACGCGGCACAGACTGGTTTGCGTGATATCATTGGAAAACATGAGCTGGCCGATCTGCTTCAGAACAGGGAGAAGATAGCCGGGGATATTCAGCACACCTTGGATGAACAAACCAATCCATGGGGAATTACCTGTCAGAGCGTCGGCATCAGAGATATTGTCATCCCGGCTGACCTTTCCGATGCCATGAGCAAACAGGCTCAAGCTGAAAGGGAAAGGCAGGCAAGGATAATCCTGGGTACTGCGGAAACGGAAATATCGGAGAAGTTTGAGCAGGCAAGCGAACGTTATCGTGATAACCCCATTGCGCTGCAATTAAGAGGAATGAACATGCTGTTTGAAGGTTTGAAGGAAAAAGGATCACTCATCATCGTGCCCAGTTCGGCATTGGAATCGATGAATCTTGGGGCAGTCAGCGGTCTGGCTGCCCTGAATGAACAAGCAACTACAAAAGATAAAGGTGAAGACTAATGAAAAATATATTGGTAAGCATCACAGAATTTTTCGAGCAACTTCCTGATTTTTTAAGAGCTCACAAGATTCCGGTCTGGCTTGGGATCGTTTCTGTCGTGGTTTTCCTGGCTGCGGGACTGCCACCAAGACTTGATATGACCATGGAATCATGGTTTGAGAGTGATGACCCTGTTGTAAAAGCGTTTATGAAATACCGTGATACTTTTGGGAGCGATGATACTGTTTACATCGTTTACGAGGCTAAAGACGGGGATATTTTCTCTGAAAAATCCCTGGCTACCTTAGCAGCCGTGCATGAGGAATTGAATGCAGCAACCATCGATGCGGCAGAGGACAATACCTCGATGTTAAGTCACATCCTCGAGATCAAAAGTCTGATCAATGTCAGCTATATGGAGGTTGATGGTGACAGCCTCGTTTCCAGGGACTTTATAGGCGAAGAGCTTCCGAAAACAGAAGCAACCAGGGAATTACGAAGAAAGGAAGCTTTGAGTCATAAGGATTATCCGTTATTTTATTTGTCGGAAAACTCTCAGTACGGCGGGATTTATATTCGAACGGATCTCGGCTCTATTGCAGCAGATGAGGGTGAACTCTTTGAAGAATCCGGTTTTACTGATTCCGAAGATGAAGATTTTGGTGGTTCCCCTACAGAAGAAGATTCAGCAGAAAATAGAAAAACCGAAATGGGCGAATACGCTAAATTTTATGACGAAATAAATGCCATACTGGAAAAAACAGAATATACCGATGTGTTGGATTTTTACCCTGTGGGGAATCCGGTTATCATGAAGTTTTTTTATTATGTGTTGACCACTGAAATTTCCTATATAATGTCAGCTACACTGGTGCTGATCCTGATCACACTTTTTTACCTGTTTCGATCTTTCAGTGCTGTTTTTTGGCCGGTTCTCGTCGTGATACTCAGCCTTGTTTGTACCTTAGGTTTAGTCAGCTGGCTGGGGCTAACCATGAACATGATGGTTCAGCTACTTGTTATGATCGTGCTGGTGATCGGTGTTGCTGATTCGATCCATATTATGTCCGGATATGTTTATTTCAGAAAAAAACAGTATGATCATCGATCAGCACTGAGAGCCGTGCTGAAAAAATCGGGATTTGCCTGCATGCTCACCAGTATGACAACTTCAGCCGGTTTACTGGCCATGAGTTTTGTTCCTATCCCCCCTATCGTGGTTTTCGGGTATTCTGCGGCAATGGGTGTAACGATAGCTTTTTTGTTTTCTGTCATTTTACTTCCACTGCTCCTGGATATCTGGCATCCCATCAGCAAGGAGCAGGCAAAAAGAATTGCAGCCGACCAGGAAAAAACACCTTTCGTCCAAAAGCTGTTAAGCAAAATTGAAGGCGCATCCTTCCAATTTCACAAGACCATTCTGTTTGTTTTCTTTATTATTGGCGTCGTCGCGATTTACGGACTGACCCAGGTGAAGGTGAACAGCAACATGGTTGAACTGATTGAAGAAAGTCATCCCATTCATATTGCTCATATCCTTGTTGATGAAGTTATGGGCGGTACTCAAAATCTGGAAATTTATTTGGATTTAGGACAAGAGGACGCACTCAAGGATCCTTCTGTTCTAAATGCCATGGAAGCCTTGCAAAATTACCTGCTTCAGGAACATCCGAAATATGTGGTTCGGGCTGAATCCCTTGTCAATGTAGTAAAAAATACCTACCAGGTGTTAAACGAAGACAGGGAGGAAATGTATATTATCCCGCAGCAAAGGGAAACTTTGAGTCAGACATTGTTCCTTTTTGACAACGCCAACAGGGAGGATAGGCAGCTATTGGTCACAGATGACTATTCAACCGGCCATATAGCCATCCGCTTGAAGAACTACGGCTCAATGGAATATTTGGAGTTTTTTGAAGATGTGCAGAAGAAAACCAATGAGATATTCAATCCGTTAAAACGGGACTATCCGCAGATGGAAACGAAAGTTACCGGGTCAATGGCATTGATGATGAAATTGATCGATTACATGAGCTGGTCACAAATCCAGAGTTTCGGTCTGGCTTTAATTGTGATCACCCTGATGTTACTGTTTGTTTTCGGATCTCCGAAAGTTGGTTTAATGGGCATGATCCCCAACCTGTTCCCGGTAATGATCACTTTTGGCTCCATGGGATTCTTTAATATTCCTTTGGATGCAGACACCTTGATTATTGCACCAATTGTCATTGGAATTGCAGTGGATGACACGATTCACTTTCTCACACATTTTAGAACGGGAATGCTGGAAACGGGAAAAGTCTATGATTCTATCACTAAAAGCGTCAGAGAGGTGGGACAAGCCATCAGCTTCACCACTATTATACTTGTTTTAGGATTTTCAACGCAATTGGTAAGCATGCACAAGGGAATTGCCCATTTTGGTATTTTAACGGCCATTGCTTTCACATCAGCATGGTTAGCTGACTTATTTTTACTACCTGCCCTGTGCCGTTTCATGAAAGATAAGACGACTGTGGCAAATTCTGTCAAAACAGCAGGAGTCGTTTAAATATTTTAGATTTCAGGCTTTCTAATTCGTGACGGCTTCGTTGCCCATTTAACTTTACTTAAATAACGGGTGAACTCTATTTACCCGTTATTTAATCTTCTCAGTGGTTCCTTCTCCTTTCTATTTCCTTAAACTCTTCCAAAAGTCTTTCAATAATTGGATCTAACAATTCATTGAATTCTCTGCTTTTGACCTTTTGCAGCAACTCCTTGCCCATTGCGATACTTAGCCCGAAAATTGCCGGAAGTACGGGTAGCGCAAAACCGGTTCCTTCTAAAAACCTATTGGTCTTGATACTTTTGAGCAAGGCCGGAACATAGCGGGCAAACCACTGGCCGCAGACGATTATATTAGTTGTGCGAAAAGCGTAATATAAGAAAGAGTCCAAACCCTCGGCGGTGATCCATTCTTTAAAAACATATACGCCTTCGGTTCGAAAAAGGTGAAGCCAGGCTATATAGAAATAAAAAGGCCAGGAATGCTTTAGTAGTCTGATATTTTTAAAACGAGTGACAACAACCAATACGACCAAATAGATCGCCTGTATTTTCCAGTTATTAAAGAAAAACAGTGAGCAAAAAACAATCATTGAAACCGCAGCCGACAGTTTTTCGCTACTTTTAAGTGAGGCCTCATTCAACTCAGCCACAGACTTCGATAACGAGTAGCTTTTCGAAAACAATCGATCCAAAACATGCCGGCTTTTATAGACCAGAACTGCGATCAGACTGCCCGAAACAGCTGACCAGAAAAGAATCGGTGCCAGTTGAAAATAAAAATCACGATGCCTGATTAGCAGAAAATCAACTATCACAAGTTGGTTGATATTAAAGGAACAAGCCAACAGCACGCTGAGACCTATCAGACCAATTTTGTTGCGAATTAAAAAAAGCCTTCCAACTGTTCCAAAAACGCTAAGTGATAGTAGCCCTGCAGACGTACTGATTAAAAAAGAGCTAAAAATCTGGCCACCATAAATTAAGGTAATCAGGTTTCTGAAAAGAAATAGAAGAAGCGCCTGTCTGACTCCAAACCGGATCAGAAATGGTAGTAAAACCCAATATGCCAATCCAAGTCGTAACCAGGGAAAGATTGGGATTTTTGGCAACAGGTTTTCCATGATCTGCAAACTGCAAGTCAACACCAGACAAACGGCAAAGGTCTCCGGTCTCACAGCAGCCAGCTCTTTCCGGTTAATAGGAAATGGCATCGATGGTATCAAACGGGTTGTGCGCATTGTCGTTAGTTACAACCGAAATATACATTTGTGCGGGAAGACAGATAATATGTTCATGGGTATGTTGGATAGCACCTTGAAGAATACAGATTTTCTGATCACAGGGTGATGACAGCACTTGAATGGATCCATTTCCAACCCTGATGCGAATCTTGCCTATGCGGGTATCAATTTGTTTGATTCTCTCATCGCCCTGTAAATCAAAACGTGCGATGCGTTTGCTTCCAAGATGAATCTCAGCTTTGTTTCCCACGTCTCCCTTGAAATAATAAAACCCCAGACCTGTTGCGACCAGGATAATGAATATAAGCAGGAAATCGAGAGGACGATGTAGGACCATTGTTTGGGAGTATTAATAAAACAACATTTGCCTGATATAAACAAGGCAGATAATTGGTGTTATACCTGACTTGAATGAATTCAAAGAATGTAAAATACCAGCTTAAATGGTGTCAGCCAACTTCAGCCTTTATTTTATGACATCGCCGGTTGGTCTGAAGTTTTCAGATCCAAACGACTTTCAAACTCATCATTTTGTTTCCTTTCATCTTAATGGTGACATTGTCAAATTGAGCAAATGTGCCCATGAATTCATGTTTCTGAGATTCAACATTGCGCTTGCGCAAAGACCTGCTGATAACCGATACCTGAAAACCCATTCAGGCCCCTTGTGCTTACAGACTAAACGAGGCAAAACCAAATCCTAAAATGTGTATTATGATTGTAAAACAAGAGGTAACTGTTCAGCATAACTACCTTTTGTCTGTTTTCACCACGAAAACACGAAGCTTTATTCATTGGAGTGACTTCAAACCTAAAAAATTGGTAAAGATTAACCAGGTTTTTTGACTCACTGGGTTTGGCGAAGTCAGTAGCGGTGGCGATAATCCTACATATGTCTGTTATTTCACTATTTTAAGTCTTTTCTCTGTGACCTCTGTGTCTCTGTGGTGAATCGCTACAACAAGAGAAAGAAAATGAAGTTCGGGAAACATGATTAGTTAATTCAAATGTCAGGACACAGCAACATGAAAGGTGAGGTGTTTTAATATCATTCAGGGGATCAGAAAACCTTTAAGGGAAAGTTTCTCGTAAGCCTTTGGAGTTTCCATAATTCGTCGTAATTCTCCAAAAACCCGCTGAAACAGCACCTGGTCTTCTTTGCGCAAATTGTCGAACTTTTTATCTCTGAATTTGGTAAAAAAGTTATAATAATTTTCAGCCACATCCTTCTCACCGAAATAAAGGGATATAATCACAATCAGTCTACCACTGCGAAAGGTGATAAAACGATTCTTCACCGTTTTAAACAGTTCAATGCACCGAAGTTGAATCTGTCTTAAAAGATTGTCTGCCTCATCCGGCCTTTCGTTTTCCATTAACACCTGTGCAAGCGTCAGCATCAGGGTTGTTGTATGCCAGGAAATTTCATGACTATGGTTTATCTCCGCCAACATTGTTGACGCACTGATTGCCATTTCATAACTGGAGACAACAGCCGGGATCGACCTCTTAATGGTGCTTAATTCAGCGATATGATTATTCAAGGCGGCTTTGTTCTGATCTTTTATAGACAGCCATTTTTCGCGAAATTGATCCGAATCCAGTACCTTGGGAGGTTGATCACCAAAATCCAGCTTGAACATTTCTTTTTGAGGGCTGGAGAAATAGCAGGAGTGGCAAACAGCAACTTTACATGAATTGTAATCCACCGGGTCAAACCCTTCAGCAGCGAATTGATAGATCGGTATCCCAAAAATATTATGTTTGGGTTTTTGAGTCTTTTCTTTGAGCTGAAAAAACTTGACGCTCAGTTTACTATTACACACATAACAATCCATGTTGAAATCTGTGATCGAATTATTGTCCGGGTTTTCCTCGACCTTAGAGACCTCATGGTCACTTGGACCTTCAGTGTTCTCTTCACCTGCGGAAACGTCAAAGTCTTTTTCCTCTTCTTTTTTAGGTCCTTTGATGACTTGAAATCCTTGTTTGGGGATTTCAATTTTACAGCGGTTTATAAGTGGGATTTTAGCCCGCTTCCATTTGATACCCTGCACACACCAGCTAATCAACCTGTTAAAAAGGTTATCAGAAAAATCGCAATTCATTGCGAGATGTCGTAAAAATGTGTGCTCTTTTTTGTCGAGACTTTCATCCGCAGAGATAATCAACATAACCTCGATAAATATCCGAACCAAATAATTCTTTGGAATACCCTGCGGTTTTGACAATACGGGCTTACGCTTCTGCCGGACTATGGCTGTGACCTCTTTGCGCTGGCTTTCATCTTTGATGAGATTTATGGCCATTTTAAGAAACCGAACTTCCGCCTGATCAAGCTGTTGATCACTCATAATGCTTGAAATCAACGTCTCTGCGTACCATCTTTGCTGTAACGGATTTAGCTTGTTAACAGGAACCTGCAATAGTTCAGAACTCGCGGTTGATGACACAAATTCAAGTTGTCTGTTTTTCCAATCCAGTCCTTCTTCACACCAGGCTAAAAGTTCCTTGTAGTAGTCATCAGTAAATTTGAAAACATCTGCCACATTTTCCAGAAATTCACGTTCTTTTTCGGCAAACTCTACATCGGATATCATCACCAATGCCAGTTCAATAAAAACAGCGGCGAGAACTTTAGGATGGACACCGGGTGGTCTGAATACGGCGGGTGGATTCTTGGCAGCAATTCGGTTAACCAGTTCCTGTCGATCTTCCGGCTTTTTAACTATCGGCAGGATCTGCTTGATAAAATCGGTTTCCGGTTTGGTAATTTCTTCATCAGCCAGTATAGCTGCAATAACCATCTGGGCATACCAGAATCGTTGAGATTGGGTTAGAATGTTTAGGGGTACACCCATGAATTTCCTAAAAAAAATACCTGTCCGGCATGATGAAGTTGTCTCAAAGTCCGTTTGTTATCACCGGCTTATGAATAGACAGTTTAAAGTAAATGGAAAAAATAACAAGTCTTTCCTTGGTTTTCCAAGTGTTTACACGACGCTTCATTTTCACTTTATCCAGTAGTTTTGGAAACTCCGCGTCTCAGATTCCAGTTTGCGAGCAATCACAGTAAATTTATTGATATTTTTGCTTAATTGACAATCAACGACACCTTATTCATAATGTTTGACAAAGATTTTCTTCGATTCAAGATGTCCCCCTTTTCAAATTATAAATCTGAAAAAGGCGGTTTTTCCAGCATTTACAGACTTAACCTTGTATCATCGTGTTAAAGGACATCAACAGACTTCCGGCTTTGCTTGAAAAAGATAGAAACATCAAATTCACCGGTCCACAATTGCCGCTCTATCCTAAGCGTATCAATCATTGGTTAACTTTCTACCAAACCAACGAGGAAAACCATGCATTGGCTAAATAATATCAGTATAAAATGGCGTATTTTGATGTCTTTTTTCTTTTTTCTGTTTTTATTTATTGCATTTGGAACATTTTCACTTTTTCAGATGAAAACATTGTTTAATTTAACTCAAAACCTGTATGACCATCCATTTACTGTTTCCAATGCGGCTCAAAGGGCAAATACCGGTGTTATTCGGATTCATCGTACAATGAAAGATGTATCCACTTCGACTAATGCTTTCGAGTTGCAGCAAGCCATCATCGAAGTCCAGTATCAGGAACGATTGGTTTATCAAAACCTTGATATTGTGAAAAATAATATTCTCGGTGTTGAAGGAAGGGAGCTTGTTCAGGAAACCATCGATATGTTCGCCGGATGGAAACCGATCCGAAAGATGGTTATCGATCTGGTTGCAAGTGAACAATATGAGGAAGCCCGAGAAATTACCAAAAACAAAGGTGCCAACTACGTAGACAAGCTAGAACGCCAGATGGCAAAACTATCCGGTTATGCCCATTCAAAAGCCAAAGGGTTTTTAATGGATGCTTCATCTGTTTGGCAGGGAATCGCGGTCCTGATCATTTTGTTAATCATCATCGTTACTTTGATTTTTATCTTCATTTTAACTGTGGTTCTGAGAAGTATTAACCAAAACATAAGCCATTTGGTTGATACCATGTCATTGTTTCATACAACCGGAAACTTGAAAAAAGCGGACATCATCGGTACCAACGAAATATCGGATCTTTCATCTCATTTTAATAACCTGATTGAAAGACTTGAAATCCAAATTTGGCAAAGGGACGGTCTTAATTTGTTTAATGAAGAATTATCCGGAGAGCCGGATTATTCGAATCTGCTTCAGAAAGGAATCAATTTCATTTGTCGTTTTGTGGAAGCTTGTGTTGGAGCAGTTTACAGTTATTCCGAACAAGAGCAGTGTTCTCAACTGGTATCGTCCTATGCCTTTGTGGAAAGGCAGTATATTGCTAATCAATTTAGGAATGGCGAAGGGATAGTAGGACAGGTTGCCCTCGAAAAAACACCCATATTGCTTAACAACATTCAGCGAAATAAAGCGGAAGGTATTAGCGGAACAGCAGCAGAAGCGCCAAGACATATTTATGCCCTACCCTTGATATATGAAGGAAGATTACTTGGAGTATTGGAAGTCGCCTCGTTTACTGAAATCAACGAAAACAAACGTGAGGTTTTGGATGAATGTGGGAAAATCATGTCCACATTCTCTAACGCAGCCAGACAAAATCAAAGAGTTCAGGAGCTTTATTCCATCACCCAGCAGGCAAATAAAGATCTGGAAAGCAAAACCAAAGAATTAAACGCTTCCAACGAACAACTGTCGGCGCTCAATCAGGAGCTACAACTTCAGGCCGATGAGTTGAAGGTTCAGAAAACAGAATTGGAAAGGCAACGTCAACAAGTGCAGGAGGCTGATCGGTTGAAATCCGAGTTTCTTTCAAACATGAGTCACGAATTAAGAACTCCGCTTAACAGTGTTCTGGCACTATCACAGCTCATGATTCGGCAGGGAACGGGTAAGGATGAAGAAAAAGAACATGAGTATCTGAATATTATTGAAAGAAACGGCAAGCGTTTATTATCGCTGATCAATGATATACTGGATCTATCAAAAATTGAAGCTGGTCGCGTTGAACTGGAAACGAGTAAATTCAGCTCTTCAGAATTGATGAAGCGGGTTGTTGAAACAGTTACTCCGCTGGTGAATACTGATAAGGTAACGCTTGACCTCAACGTGGAAGAAAACCTGCAGATTCAATCTGATGAACGAAAAATCCAGCAAATCATGCTGAACCTGGTTTCCAATGCCGTAAAATTTACAGAATCCGGAAGCATCAAGCTGAAAGTGTCTAAGGACAGCAATGAAGTCCATTGGTCCGTTAAAGACACAGGAATCGGCATCGAACCTGGGGAAATGGATAATATCTTTAGCGAATTCCGACAAGTGGATGGTTCCATATCAAGAAAACATGAAGGTACGGGACTGGGTCTGGCAATCAGTCAGAAACTGGCAGAAAAACTTGGGGGTACTATCAACGTTGAATCTACCTTGGGAAAAGGCAGCACTTTCACCCTTCAATTGCCGGAGAAAACCCAAACAGATCTCAATTATGAACCATCAAATCCGGAAGGCTATACGAGTGCACAGCATTCGCTAGAAGTGAATCCAAAGGAGTTTATCAGGGAAAAGAAACCCGTTCTGCTCATAGTAGAAGATAATGAAGTCACGGCTCATCAGATTCACTCGATATTAAAAGAGGAAAACTATAGTTTCTTAATGGCCTCTAGTGGTTTAGAGGCCGTAAAAATTCTGAAACACAACGTTTCGGATGCAGTGATACTTGACTTAATGATGCCGGAGGTGGATAGCTTCCAGGTTTTAGAGTATCTGCAGTTATCCGACGCGACCATGAAAACACCGGTCCTTGTATTAACTGCTAAAGATTTGACCGAACAACATAGGGAGAAGCTGGTTTATAACAATGTTCAGGAGTTAACCCATCAAGGTTCGATTAATAAAGATCAGTTGCTGAGCGCCATCAACGGTCTTTTTGCGTTCAAGACGGATTTGCATACAATAAAAAGGAACCCGGTCAGCCAGGAACTTCTCAATGAAGAAAAACCTTTTTCCAAAGAACCATGGGATTGCAAAATACTGATAGTGGAAGACAATCCTGACAATCTTGTAACTATCGGGGCCATCCTGGATACGCTAAGTTACAACCATATCTCTGTTGCGCATGGAGAAAAGGCTCTGGATATGATGAAATGGGAAAACCCGGATTTGGTTTTGATGGACATTCAACTGCCTGGCCTGAGTGGTATTGATGCGATTAAAAAGGTTAGAAAAGATCCTGAGCTCTCAAAAATTCCTGTCGTTTGTCTGACAGCAAAAGCAATGAAAGGAGATAAAGAAAGTCTGCTCAAAGAAGGATTTGATGATTATGTTTCAAAACCTATAGATCCTGATGACGTTCGCGTTGTTCTGAAGAAATGGATTAAAGCGTAATCCGTTTAAGCGTTTGAAAGCACTTTTTTCATTGTAATCGCCAAATCATTGAACGAAACAGGTTTCAAAATGAACTCCCTGATACCCATTTTCTTTGCCCTACTTTCGTCAATGGTATCATTGTAACCAGTGCATAAAACTACCGGAAAATTTGGTTTGATAGATAATATTCGAGAAGCCAGGACAGCTCCTGTCATTTTCGGCATGGTCATATCTGTTATTAATGCATCCCAATGATTGGAATCTTGCTCAAATACCTGTAACAATGTTTCGCTGCAGGTATATGCTTCAACATGATATCCCAATTCTTCCAACATACTTTTTAATACTTCTGACACTTGGTCGTCATCATCTACAACTAGAATGTTACCGCTTCCCTGCAATTTCTGATCGGTTAAAGGAGTTTCTTTTATTTCGTTCACTTTAGAGGTGTCGATTTCAGGAATCAATACCTTGAATGTCGTACCTTTTCCTTTTTCACTTTCAACCATGATTCTTCCATTATAGGCAGACACAATACCATGAATAATTGACAATCCCATACCTGTTCCTTCCCCCTGCTCTTTGGTGGAAAAATAAGGTTCAAAAATGCGGTCCAGGGTAGCCTGCTCCATACCGTGACCAGTATCTGATACAATCAATTCCGCATAATTCCCAGGGGCCAATTCTTGGTAACCATTATCAGATTCGGGATCAACAACAATTGTGTTCAAACTGACAGTAAGAAGCCCCCCTGTTTCTTTCATGGCCTGGTAAGCATTTGTAGCAAGATTGATGATAATCTGGTGAACATGAGTGACATTGCCTAGAATTAAGGCACCGTTAGGGTTGATGCTTTGTTCTACCTCAATGGTTGTCGGTATCGTTACTCTCAACAGGTTCATAGCCTCTTTTACCACCGGCTGCATCATGATGGGTTTTAGTTTTTGATCGGTTTGACGACTAAAAGTAAGAATTTGTGCAACAAGGTCCTTAGCCCGATCAGCGGCCTGCCCCAATTTTTGTAAATGACCGCACACAGGGTGACTTTCGTTTAACAGCTTTAAAGACAGGCTGTTGTAACCTTGAATGGCAAAAAGCAGATTATTAAAGTCATGGGCGATCCCTCCTGCCAGTGTGCCAATTGCCTCCATCTTCTGAGCCTGGCGAAGTTGTTGTTCCATCTTCACCTGTCTGGTCACATCCCTTTGAACCGCAATATAATTGTAAATTTCTCCCTGTCTGTTTTTGATCGGTGTTATGGTTGATTCTATGTTGATAAAAGATTGGTCTTTTTTCTTATTGATAAATTTTCCACTCCATGTTTCGCCTGATGTCAGCGTCTGCCACATTTTTTCGTACAGAGAATCTTCATGTGCTCCACTTTGCAGAATCCTTGGATTCTCGCCTATTACATCTTCACACTGAAAGCCTGTCACTTTTTCAAAAGACGGATTTACATATTGAATCTCGGCTTCAGGGTTTGTAATAATGATAACATCTTCCACCTGTTCGATAGCTTTGACCAGTTTTTGGTAAGCTTCTTCAGCTTTGCGTCTTGCAGTAATATCACGTTGGGTACCGATCATGCGCAGTGGCATATTATCTTTATCGAAAGCTACACAAACTCCCCTGGCCCGGACCCAGATCCATTCCCCTTGCTTAGTTTTTATTCGATACTCGGTTTCAAGATATTTTTCATTACCAGCAAGATAGTCCCTAGCCGCGTTAAAGATTTTTACCAGGTATTTTTCCGAAATATGTTCGCTCCACCAATCGCGACCAAAGCGCCTGTTTGTGCCGTCATACCCAAGCACTTTTGTCCAGTTTTCATCGAATGTCACAAAACCACTAGCAAGATCAGCGTCCCACATACCTTCATCAGTTCCCTCCATAGCTGTCAGTATCAGTTGATTGGTTTCCCTAAGAGCTTTTTCAATCGTTTCTTTCTCATCAATTTCTTTCTCTAGTTGTTGATTGATTGCCTCCAGGTCGGCTGTTCTGTCCAGTACTTTTTGTTCCAGACGATCGTGGGCATTTTGCAATTCTACCTCTGCTGCCTTTATTCTCAAAGCGGCATTGATCCGTGCAGTAATCTCAAGGTTGTCAACCGGCTTGGAGATAAAGTCAAACGCCCCGGCATCCAAACCTTCAGCCACCAGCTCCGGTTTCGGTTTGTGGGCTGTAAGCAGCAACACAATTGCATCTGCAGTTTCTGGCAGGGATTTTAGCCTCCTGCAGAATTCGATGCCGCTCATTCCAGGCATTTGCACATCAGTGATGACAACATCCAAACTGCTTTCCCTGGCAATCTCCATCCCCTTTTCACCACTGTTTGCCGTAAAAAGAATGCACTTGGAGAAATTATCCGCGATTAGTTGCTTCAGGATAAACAAATTGTCTTGTCTATCGTCTACCGCAAGTATAACGGGAGGTTTCATAAACCATATTAGTATTCATTGAAGGAAGCAGGCGAAGAAAGGTATTGGTTACCATTTTACGCGATTGGAACGCTCACTTCAATGAAAATAATATCAATTAGGCAGGATCTTAATATTTTCGCAGAAACGAAATTCGTGGATTTAAAAGCGTATGCAACCGATCAATCAGCGAACACAGCGGACTGCATATTCGTTGGATTTGTTGAAAAAGTGGGTATCACCGTATCCGAAATTAACCAGCCAGGCAGCGCTACCGACTGAAACTGTGCCCTGTGATGTGGTCCAATAGTCTATTGGTTGGGCATCCGGAAAAAACCGGCGATCTATGCAGGGATTGAACATGTTTCTTTCAACCAATGTCATCAACTCTTTTTTGGAGGGCATTCGCCAATCATTATATCCAGCCAGTTTCATCATATCACAATATTTTCGTGCGACCTCCCATCTCATCTTACCTTGTTCACCTTTTTGCCAGGTTAAATCGGTTTTTTTGTCTGTGACAGTACCATTTCCATTGTCCACATAATCTCCGGCCATCACCATGTCTGTTACCAATAGCATTCCGACGGCAAGGCAAAATCGCTTTATGTAATTCATATTCCTCTGTTGTTTTAGGGTACGGCACAATCAGAAACGAAATTCGAGTCCATCTTAGTCTACATATTCAAAAAGTCAACTGCTCCATACGATTTTGGGGATTATTGGAGCTGTAATCGGCACAATTGTCAGCCAATGGATTGGAGTTGTTGTCGTTTTGTTTGTAGTATTTAAGAACCCATAAAGCCAAAGTCATTGAATATTGCAGATTTACGTGAGTAGTTTCGAATTGGTGGTGACATGTTCATACGAACAGGTCTTTTGTTGTTTTATCTGATGGTTGCAACCAGAACCTTAACCAAAATCAGTGATAATGCCGATGCTGCACATCAAGAGACCAGGCAATTCTGCACATTTACAGCCGTTCCGGATTTCGATGAGAGCTATTGCAGGATTCATCAGGGTGTGGCCGGCCGGCTATCGGGAACAGTCCATTAAAAGTGAAACAGACTGCTTGATTGAGGGATTTAGTTTGAATCGGTCGATTTCCAAACAATGTCATCAACTGAAAGAAAGGTGGCCAAGATGTCATTCTGAACGAAAGTGAAGAATCTCCCGGTGGCTCTGACAGATCCTTCACTTTCGTTTAGGATGGCAAAAAGTCACAACCCCTTTTAAGTCGATGACACTGGGTCCACAAAAAAACTATCAAGCCGAGACCTCCTCGTCTTAGTTTTTAACTTCCGGGACTTTTTTAAATCTCAGTTTAAATTTTTGTTTTAGGCTGCTGAAATCCATAGTCGGCAGCGATATCTTGGAAGAAAGTCCGGATATTTTTGTCTGTCCGGAATCCACTACCGAATACAACACGGGCACCAAAAATAAAGTCAGAAAGGTTGCCACTGCGAGTCCGTAGATAATGGAAAGGTTCATGGGTTTCCAGAATGTTCCCCCTTCGGAACCAAAAAGTACGACATTTGGCCAACGATAGAAATCGATATCCATTCCCATGGTAATAGGTAACAAACCAAGAATGGTGGTCACTGCTGTTAAGACGACGGGTCTCAATCTTGTCATACCTGCCAGAACCACAGCTTCTCGACTTGAATATCCTCTCCTTCTTAACTGCCCAATATAATCGATTAGCACAATAGCATTGTTGACGACAATTCCCGCCAAAGAAATCGCCCCAATGCCTCCCATCAGCACACTTATCGGCGTTGCATGAACGCTCATCCCCAGGAAGACTCCAGCCATAGAGGCAAATACGGAAGCAAGGATAATAAACGGAAGCACAAATGAATTAAACTGGGTTACCAGAAGAACAAAAATTAAGAACACAGCGATACCGAAACTTCGCATCAGAAATTCCTGGGTTTCTTTTTGGGTTTCGTCGGCACCGGAATAGTTAATTGTAATTCCTTCCGGAATATTAAAATTCTCTAAACGAGATTTTACTTCTTTAAGGACTTCCGCGCCGGATCGATCCCTTGAAGAATCCGCTTCTACAGAAATAATTCGCTTCAGATCCTTGTGAAAAATTGTTCCTCCGGCTTTCTCCCGATTAATGGTTGCAAGTTCACTTAACGGCACAACATGACCTTTGGAAGATTTAATATAAAGAGATTCCACATCCGTATCATATCTTCGAAAACGTTCATCGAGTCTGACCACAATATCATAATCGTCCTGATCAACACGATACGTAGAGACATCCTTTCCGTTAAATGCAGTCCGGATGATGGATGCCACTTGCGTAGTGCTCAGTCCGTGTCTTGCTATTCTTTCCCTGTCGATCTCAATATTGATTTGTGCACGATTTGAGTCGGCACTGGTTTCCAGATTCACTAACCCGGGAACATCCTTAATCAGGGCTTTAACATCGTCGGATGCTTTTTTGAGTTCCTGTAAATTTTCACCCATGAGTTCAATATTTACATCCCTGCCAACCGGAGGACCATCGGTTCTCTCATCAAGTCTTACCTCCGCTCCGGTAAAAGAATTCATCAAGCCGCGCACTTGTTCTAAAATTCCGGACGGTCTGAATCCATCCCATTCTTTCCAATCGGGAAATGCCAAAGTGATTTCGCTGCTGTCTTGTTTTACATTGGAAACAATTGAATCAGTATATTTTGTATAAGAAAGGACCTCATTTTCAACGTCTTTCACAAACAAATCAGACACATCAAGTACTGTTCCCTGGGGAGGCGTAATACGAATGATTGCCTCTCGAGGTTCTTGTTTTGGAAAAAACTCTGTTTCACCTTTTGGATTCACCAAACCAAAATAGATGGCGATCATTAATATCCAGAAACCAGCCATGATGCCGAGGCTTTTTACCGGATGATCTATCGCCCAGGTTAAAGCACGACTGTAACGATTTAAGAATTTTGATTGTTTAACCAGCTCCACTTCATCTGCCGTTTGCACCTCTTTTGGCTTTTTCATTAAACGAGAGCAGACCACCGGATTAAAAATCAAGCCCACAATCAAAGAGCAGGTAAGTGTGACTATCAGGGTTTTCGGCAGATAGTTCATAAATTCACCCATAATTCCGGGCATAAAAATCATCGGAAAAAACACCAGCAAGGTTGTCATTGTGGAGGCGATGACAGGCGTTGCCACCTCGCTGACACCGGTAATAGCAGCCTCTATTCTCCCCTTTCCGGCCTGAACATGACGGTAGATGTTTTCCACTATGACAATAGCGTTATCCACCAGCATTCCCAATGAAATGATCAGACTAAACAGCACAATGAAGTTTAGTGTAATTCCGATAGCACTCAATACCATGAAACTCATCAGCATGGAAAAGGGTATGGCAATCCCTACAAATACGGCATTTCTTTGACCAAGGAACAAGAACAACACCAGAAAAACAAACAACATACCCGTGTAAATGTTGTTTTCCAGATCCCTTACAAACTTGGAAACTTCTATTGAATTGTCATTAAGAATTGAAAAGGTAATGCGGGATTCGTAGCGTTTTTCGTACTCTGCAACAATTTCTTTGATTTGATCCGCTATTTCTATGAGATTCTCTCCTGTTCTCTTCGATACTTGCAGGGAAACGGATTCCAATCCCTCATAGCGAGACTTGCTTTCGATTTCTTTAAAGGTAAATTCGACATCTGCAACATCTTTTATTTTTACCTGTGCACCTTCATAATCGGCAATGATCAACTCTTTCAATTCATGAAACGAGGTTATTTCACCCGGTACACTGATAAATAGTTCGCGCGGTCCGACTTTCATTGTTCCGCCCGGAATCGTTCTGTTTTCGTCTTGAATGGTATCTGTAATATCGTTAAGATCCAGTTGGTAGTACATTAGTTTTTCCGGATCAACACGAATCTGCACTTCCTTTTCCAATCCACCAAACCTGGTCACTTCAAGGATTCCCGGAATTGCTTTGATGCGATCCTTCATATCTTCAGCCACATCCTTGAGTAGTAGCAAACCAACATCAGATGAAAGATTGATGGTAATAATCGGTTCCTCTGAGAGATTGAATTCTTGGATAGTCCAGTCTTCCGCCTCCTCAGGCAAATCAGGTTTTACTTTGTCGAGGGCTTCACGGACATCAATTCTGGCATCATCCAGATCAACTCCAAAATCGAATTTCAGATCCACAGTGACGTATCCGTTAGCAGAGCGTGACTTCATCTCCTCCATATGCTCAATGTTCTGAAGTTCCTGCTCCAGTTTGTTTGTTATCTGGGCTTCCACCGCACTGGGAGTTGCTCCTGGAAATGGGATGGTTACATAAAGATGCGGCCAGGTGATATCAGGGGCAGCTTCCCTGGGAAGATCCCTGTACGACACCCAGCCGACAACGGCAATTAATACCATAAAAAGAAATATAGTTGACGGCTTTTTAACCGCAAGCTTGCTGACTGAGAATTCCATGATGAGTTAAGGGTTAAATATTTTTATTTGCCGTTGCCTTATTTTCTGGCCAGTTTTTGGTTTGCATTGACAACAGTCACAGGCTCGTTGTTAGCCAGCAAATCCTGACCAACCACTATCAGTTGGTCGCCAAAACTCAAGCCACTTACAATCTGAACGTTTTCTTCGATCATAGCTCCCGGAACAACCGGAATTTGGACAGCCTTGCCGTCACGAACTATGAAAACGACTGAGCCGCTTAGCTTCTCTATTACTGAATGTCTGGGTACAATAATCTGATTGGCTTCTTCAAAAGCCAGCATCTTTACTTTTGCCATCATTCCCGGTAGCAGACGTTGCTCTTCGTTATCGATAACAACGTCAGCCGGAAAACATCGACATTTGATATCTGCCTCTAATCCCAGTGTTTTGATTTTGCCTCGGAATTCTTCACCGGGCATGGCATCCAGTCTAATTGATACAGCTTTGCCGACTGATGCGAACCTCATCTCCTTTTCAGGAATATTGATTCTGACATGCACCTTTGAAATATCCATTAATTCAAACAAATCACTTCCGTTTTGGATAAAACCACCCATTTGCACAATTTTTTCCTTAACGATTCCATTAAATGGTGCCTTTACTTTTGATTTTTCCAGCTCCAAGGCAGCTAGTTTTAAATTTGCCCTATTGATATCTATGGCATTCTGATAATTTTCCAGACGTGTCTTGTCTTTAATTTTTGCCTGTTCCCATTCCAACACGGCTTGCTGCCAGGTGATTCTCTTGATCTCCATGGCAGTCCGATAATTGTCAAAAGAAGTGGCACTGGTCATATCCTTGTTAAACAATCGTTTTTGCACTTCATATTCATTTAATGCGTTTTCATAATCCGCTTTTGCCAGATCAGCCTGCAAACGTAATTGTTTCAAACTGACATGAACCGACTTATCGGAATCTTTCAAATACAGATTTTTTTCCACTCTATAGTCGGAAACGGCCTGGTTATAGTTGGTTCTGGCAATGGTTTTTTTTAGTTCCAATTCGTTTGTCGACACATGAACCAGTACTTGACCGGATTTTACTTTGATACCTTCATCCACATTGATTCTTTCCACTGTGCCTGAAGTTTCCGATCGCACCACAACCCGATCCTGCGGCTTCAAATACCCTACGTAAGTCTTGTGAATATTGAGCTTTTTAGGAGAGATCTTTGTAATTTTAACATTGGTAGGATTCAATCCATCTGCAGCAATAGCAGTATTCATGAAGAATAAGGATGCGATTACCAAGAAAATCGCTGTTATTTGTATTCGTTTCATTTTTCCTCAATGGTCAATAATAATTTCAAACCAAATTGAAAACAGGACAATATGTTTTGAGTTGAATTCTATTCTTGCCCGACGGATCGAAAAATGAACGATGGGGTTACAAACGGTAGGTTTTTGTATACAAACGACACTGAAGGGGCTGATTTTTCAATAGTTGCGCACCCCGTATTTGTTCCCCGGAAAATTCGTTCGTTGATTTGGTCCGATTCTCCAGCGCGTTTAAAACCATAATTATAAGCTAGGTGAGAAATGTTAAAAGAATATGAACCAACTTCGCGAATTTGTTAAGAATGTTTAAGAATTCACCAGTAAATGTAAGGAAGGAAATTCAGACAGAGAATAAATCATGAAGTCATATGTACTCTTTATTTCAACCAAAAAATAACTCTGCCATTAAAATCAAATAGACAAGTTTGAAATAGAAAATGAGAGTTGTGGGCTGTTAAAAGATATAACAGCCTAAACGATAAAATAGAGCTATGAGGTATTGTTATCGAACTACAGCGGATTGAGTGGATCTCAGTTTTCTAATTCTGATTTTGGCAAATTCATATTCCCACCAACCATCAAGATAGGTACTGAGTGCTTCTTTATAATGATTTATGGCGTCTTCGATCCGGCCACTTCCTTCCGCCCAAAAACCAAGGGCAAAATGAGATATCAGCAGATATTCAGGGCTTTCTGCGACACTTCCTGTCAGGCGAATAGTTGGTTGTTTCTGGGACAGTCCATTCAGCAGGGATCGATACCAAGGGTTTTTAATCTGTTTCAGGGTTTCAATGCGCTTTCTTTCAATAACGGCATTTTCCGAATTAATTATTTTAAGCACACCAAGTTCGAGGACACGTATACTCAGATATGCTTTGTTTTCCCTTGTACCTTTGCTTATATATTCGTCAATGTATTGAAGAGTAGATTGCCAATCTCCTTCCATTGCATTGAAAAACGCCAGTGAGATTAGTGTGTCTTTATTTCCCGGATCCAGTTCGATCAATCGTTTAAGAACCATGATTTTGTCATCCACTCTTATGGAAGGAACCAACAACCTAGAATACAAAGGTGTGACTTGTTCCCGACGAACGACGTTTTTCGCATGTGAACTGATCATAGACTCATAAAACGCTTTGATTTCTCTTTGCAATTTTCGTTTTTGGAAATTACCTCTCGATAACAGCAACTGCTGATCCTGCATTTGCTTCAATTCTGCGAGAATCAGATACAAAACCCAATCATCTTTTTTGGCAACTTTTGCTGCTTGCCGCAGTAACCTGTGAGCCGTTTCAGTCTGTTTATATTTATAATGAACCAGGGCAGCTATATAATAGATCCAGCTTTTTTCGCTTTGCGTATGCCACCCTTGCAAGGCCGATTGCAAATCGATATTTTCCTCAAGTATTCGAGTCAAATACCCATAAAACTCTGCGGAGGATCGCCAATCAATATCCAACAATCGCTTTCTGTAGGGGCTATCTGCCAGATCAGCATTGAGCCAGTCGATCAAATAAACCATCAGACTGGCCTCATAGTATTGGGGATCCATTGACACCACCCGTTCAAACAATTGTTTGGAAAGTGGATAGTCTCCCTGGCAGAAATGCATGAAACCAGCAGCGGTGATCAATTTGGGATCCAGACTGAATTTTAGCTCATTGTCCACTATGCCGCTAGCTGTTTTCCATTTCCCTTTCATGGCCAGTTCTTTAATTTTTTCCACTTTTTGATCGATAGATATATCAAGGACACCATTCCATTTGTGTTGACCTGATTTTAATTCTTCAAGAAAAGTTACCGTCTTTCTGATGGGCAACACCATTCCAATATCGGATAATGGCGTAATAACAGGAATCATCCCCATGGTTGTGTCAAACATGATTCCTGTCGCAATTCCGATCGCCTTTCCTTCTGCATCGATAATTGGACCACCGCTATTTCCTTTGTATATGGAAGTATCTACCTGAATCATGTCTTCAAATATCCGTCTAACATTTCCCTTTGTCACACTGACATTGACACTGTTGGCCTGTGCCCTGCTGCCAAGGGGAAATCCAATAGTGATAACCGGTGAAAGCTTTTTGATATGTCTATGATCCGGAGAGTCGTCCAAAGGGATTGGTTTTAAACCAGGAGGAACTGCATCAATTTTCAGAACCGCAAAGTCATCCCTTAACGGCGAACGGCTAAGAAATCCAGGGTATATGACAGATCGTTCGATACCTGCGATTTCAACACGCGGTTTGCCATAAGATCGATAAGCAGACTTAAGGTAATAGATATCGGCCAGTTCCTGGCTGTTTTCGAGGGTTGGTATTCGTTGATAGGCTTTTTGCCCCTCAAACCAGAGGTACATGCGGTAATCAAAGGAGATAGGGACTTGTTGCCTATTCATTTGGCCAATCAATAAATGAAGATCCCGGTCCAACAGCCAGGGAGCAGCGACATGTCTGTTGGTTACCAAGTACCCCTCGTTATCAACCAGAAATGCAGTGCCTTCCGTTCGTTTTCGATAAATGATGTTTTGTTCTTGTTTGACAACATATTCAACTAAAACGAAGGCAACGGAATTTGAATATCTGTTTGCATGTTCCTGGAATACGACTTCCATGTCCGGTTTAAAAAAGCCGAAATAAGTAAAGCCGCCCACAGCCATTATCATCAAAATAATAAAAAGGGCTGCCACGTTCCAAATCCGTTTCCGTAGTTTCTGCACTTCCGGAAATTGCTTGGTTTGCTTATCTAATTTGGGTCTGGGGGGTTTTTCCGGTTTTTGGATTAGAATCCTGGCAAGTGAATCGGCCACTTCTTTCATTGATTGCGGCCTTAAGGAAGGATCCTGGGCCAGCATCGTCTTAAGCAGGGTTTTTGAATTGCGAGGAATTTTTAAGGCTTCCACTTGTCCAACCACCGGGCACCCACCAAGATCTGTGGTCAACAATTCAATAAAAATCTTGCCTAGCGACCAGATATCACTTCTAAAATCCAGTGGCTTTTTATTGACGATATCCGGGTGGCAATTTAGCAAATCGTTGAGCATCGTCCCCGGCAAATGAGGGTTGTGATTTAAAAACCGGGATAGTTTAAAATCGATCTTTCCTTTCAGTTTTTTGGTCCCATCCCTGATCGCGATAATATCACTTAAGACGAGATGGGGCATAAAATGCCCCGAAGAATGCAACACGCTCATGCTGGATGCAAGCTGGTGAAAAAAATCAAAAGCTATACGGTAGTTTTTAAAAATGCCAGATGAAAAAACCGAACTCCATTCTTCCCCATCGACCCATTCGCTGACCCTGTACCATAAACCTTCGGAAGATTTCTTTAATTCATAGTGCTTGACAAATCCCTCATCGGACAATTGATTTAATTGTTGCAGCCGCGCTCTCAAACGATCGGCTACTTGCTCATTCACACCGGATTGGTCCTTGAACAGGCGAATCAACACCGGTGTCTTGTACCCTTCTTTTTCTGCCTTGCAAAGAATGCTGGCAAACCCGTCCTGTAACACACTGACAATTGCGTAATCGTCTATAGCATTTCTACCTTGAACAACTTCATCTCCACAAGAAGGACAAATTGCCATCGCTTCAGCAAGCAATTGGTCACATGTCTGACAGATTTTCACGGGAAGTTCCTCAAAAAGAGCAAATAATTCAGATAAAAGGAAAGAAGTCTTTTTAATAAAGCTTACTACAACTTTATCAGAAATTGCTCAGCAAAAGCAAATTTTTGGTCATTAACTTTGATTGAAAGATCGTAACTTTCGGTGGGAAATAGTCGCCGAAAAGGAGGAATAAAAATGGAAAGCGATCCTATGAACCTGCTGCAGAAAGTTAAAGTCAAATGGCAAGAGTTAAACTGGAAGAAGTGAGAATTACGACTTGACCGATAGTACCTAGTTTGAGATCCGGGGTATGATGAGGATTTTATTGGAAGCAGAATACATTATTGGCAGAACATCATCTGTTCAGTATTCTGCTTATAAACTGAAAAGAGCGGGAGTGGACAGTATTCATGCGCTATTCCCACCGTGCTGTTTCACAGCGCTGTTCGAATTCTGCAAGGATGGCAAGCTGCTCTTCTGTGCATCCCCGGAAAGCTTCTTCAGCGGTTGCAATTTCAAAAGTATCCTGACTGTACTTTGGCTCTTCAACAGCTCTACTGATTGACCAACCGGATTCCAGCCTCTTTTGAATAGTTCTTTTACCTACAGGAGAAATCTGTTCTAGTTCTTTCAACGTCCAGCTCTTTTCTTTGTAGACGTAAACTTTGGGTTTCCTTGGCATAGTTCCGTTATTGATTTTGTTATCAAATTACATCCGAACATGTTGTTCTGCTGTCGGATCTCCTTGTTAATATTTGTATAGATAGTTCAGGAAATGTGCCAAAGCTAAAAAGTTAACGTTTTCCTTACCGAGCAACAAAAACCAGTTATCTAAATTTTGAATCAACAACTATTACTATTTCTCCTTTTTAATCAGATAGATAAATCATAACTATCTCTCTTTTTTTATCTTTATTTCTAGACGAGAACGGTTTCTGATCGTTGTCATGTTTTTGCAAAATACTCAAAAGAGAATTGCTGAAAAAACTGAATATATGGCGAAAAAGTAAAAAATTGAATTTAAAAGTTGGCTATTTGGCAAAATTCGTACAGGATAAACACAATCATGTTTAGTATTGCCTTGGCTTATAAATCCGTTTTCACATCACATTTATTAGCCACGAAGCCATGCGCGCATTTAAATATTTGAAGTTAAATAGCAAACCTTGATCGTCTTGGATTGTTTTTGACTTATCTGCGAAGGGAACGAGTCACACAAACATTATTCAATACCGAAGTATTTTCTGTAAGAACCTGGTAAAATAGCTGATTTTTTTTGCCGGTCCGTAATCTACGTGTACATTGAATAACTATGACATCTGTTGCCTTATCAAATAAAAAAAGAGTTATCACAAATTTATCATCAAAAACTCTTTAAATGAACAAATTCATGAATGACCGGAAAGAAAACTCTGATAAGCAGATACAGGAATTAACTGAAAGCTCACTGATGGGTGTCAGTATCATCCGGGGAGAGAACTTCATTTACATGAATTCGGAGCAGAAGCGGATATTCAGTCCCAACGAAAACCTGCTCCGATTCCGAGATTTAATGATCCACGAAAATGATCACCAAAGATTTGAACAAATCTGCAATGCTATTAAACAAAAAAAGCCATTAAACACCGATGTAGAAATTCGCTTCTACCCGGGGAATGATGCGATGCAAAGGCATGAATTTAGGCATGTGGTCGTGCGCACCGGGATGATTCGTTATCATTCCGAAATCATGACCCTGGTGAATATGGTTGATATCACCCATAGCAAACGCATGGAGCATCTGGCATTGCTAAGGAGCAAAATGGTATCCTTGGGCCATATCTCTGTTGGCATTGCCCATGAAATCCGCAGTCCTCTGACAGGTATCAATTTCCTAATTCAGGGTATTCGGGAAAGCCTCGAATCTTCTGAGCCAAAAGAGGAAGTCCTGGACCTTTTAGACCAGGTTGAAAAAGCCACAGATAAAATAGAGACGGTAGTGAAACGAGTGTTGGACTATGCAAAACCCTCAGAACCCCAAGTCAAGCTCGGTAACATTAATCAACCAATTCTCTCCGCAGTCCGGCTTTGCCAAGCTGCAGTCCGCAACGCAGGAATTACCCTTGAAACACGTTTGAACGAAGAATTATCTGATCTTTTCATCGATTTTCACTTAATGGAGCAGGTGTTCATCAACCTGATCAACAATGCGGTCGCAGCATTGAATGACATTAAAAAATTGAAAGTGATCGATATAGCTTCCCGACAACTTGAAAATGATATTTTGATCACTGTCTCCGATTCTGGCAAAGGTATTCCCAAACAGATGAGAGACAAGATTTTTGACCCGTTTTTTTCCACTCGAAAAACGGGCACAGGAATCGGATTAAGTATCTGCCAAAGGATCATTACCGATCATGGCGGAGTGATGACCATTAGCGAATCAACTTATAATGGAGCTCAATTCAATATTAGGCTTCCCATAGAAAAAAGGCAGTTTACACGATGAGTCGTTATTCTATTTTTTTAATTGATGATGAAGAAAGCATTCGAAAGGGCATTGGTGTCAGCTTAAAAAAAGAATATGAAATTGAAACGTTTGCTGATGCAGAAAGCGCCCTGCAAAAATTTACCAAAAAAATCCCCGATCTGATTCTCCTGGATATTGGCTTACCGGGGATGAACGGTATTGAAGCCCTAAAAGAAATAAAAAAGATTGACCCACGGATTATTGTCATCATGATCACCGGCTTTGAAGAGATCGATACCGTGATTTCCTCCATGAAAGCAGGTGCTTATGATTACATCGTAAAGCCTGTCCGTCTCAAGGTGCTTAAGCATTGTCTAAACAAGGCTTTGGAAACCATCAGACTGCAAAAGGAAGTAAGGGAGTTGCAGGAAAAAGCAGTCAGTGAAAACATGCCGTGCATTATCGGAGAAAGCAACGTTATACAACACATCATTCAATTTATCCGCAAGGCCGCATCCAGTCCTGATACGCCGATACTTATCACCGGAGAATCCGGGACCGGTAAGGATCTGATTGCCAAGGCCATTCATTATCAAAGTCCCAATTTTGCAGGACCGTATGTTACACTGAATTGTGCAGCGATTCCAAATGAACTGATCGAAAGCGAATTGTTTGGCTATGAGAAAGGAGCTTTTAGCGGCGCACAACCTTCAGGAAAAAAAGGACTACTGGAAGAAGCCGACGGTGGAACCTTGTTCTTGGATGAAATAGGGGATCTCAGTCTGAACGCCCAGGCAAAATTGCTTAGATGGCTGGAAGATGGTACCTACTATAGGGTTGGTGGGACTGCGGAATGGCGTTCAACTGTTCGGGTAGTATCGGCAACAAACAAAAATATTGAACAGTTAATTGAGGAAAGACGTTTTCGTCTGGATCTATACTACCGCATTGGCGTGATCAGCATCGAAATTCCCTCTCTGAACGATAGAAACGAAGATGTGATTCCTATTGCAGAGTATTATTTGAATGAATTCAGCAAAAAACTTAACAAGTCATTTGCCGGATTCACACCGGAGACTGAAACTTTTTTAAAAAACCACCACTGGAATGGGAATATCCGCGAGCTTAAAAACATGATTGAACGAGGGGCAATAATTGGTTCCGGCGATTTCCTGGCTCCCGAAGATCTTGGTTTTTCAGGTGCTCCCCTTCAAGAAAGCAAATCGAGTAGAAACATTGAGTTTAGCAATGAATTCCCGGGTCTGCCCCCGGGAGGCATTAATCTGGAAAAACTGGAAAGACATCTGATAATGGAAGCACTAAAACAGGCAGAAGGTAATGATACCAAAGCGGCTAAACTCCTTGGGTTAAATTATTATGCATTTCGTTATCGACGTAAAAAAGCTGACCAGGCAGATGAGTCATAACTCTCAAACCCTCTCACACGTTTGTTGGTCAAATAACCAAAATTCGTTTGGTTTTATCACCAAATCCCCGTTTATTTTGTACTGGTGAGTCAATTTATAGATCGTATTAGTTTGTTATGATGCACGATTGTACTATGTCGGGTTTTTGGTATTGTTTATGAAACTTGACTTTAGCTTGATGGAATATCGTAGATATACGATAATTTCAGATTCCGCAGGCTAACCCCCATTTGTTAAACGGTATGATTTCGACGTTTGAGTCCCCATCGGAGGAGCCCTATAAAGTAATTATAGTTGGAAACGATAGAAGCGTTTTGGAACGTCTGGATTTATTGCTTAAAGATGAGTATTCTCTGAGAATCGTTCCCTTTGATGAAGATGCATTTACAAGGATTAAAATTGTCAATCCTGATATAGTCCTTTTAGAGATCGGAAGTTGTGGAACAGATGCATTTGATATCTCACATCGCATCCGGTCAACCCCCAGCCTGCAATTTACATCAATATTATTCATTTCTTCCCGGCAAGTACCAAACGAACGCGACCTAGCTTATGATGCAGGTGCTGATGATGTTATTACCCCTCCGTTTCACAGCCTGGAATTGAAAACAAAAATCAGGCACTTTATTTTAGTCAGAGAAGAAAAAGAAAGGCGAAATCTGTTGCAACTGAGCACAAAAGAGTGTCCGTCTGACCTGGAATTAGAATTGTCTATCAAAAAGCAGGAAGTTGAAACACTTAATTATAGGCTCAAAAAAGAAATGGAGCGTCTTTCTGCTCTCGAAACCAAATTGAAAAACAGCGAAGACAAATTCCGCAATGTGGTCAATCAAGCCAGGGATGGAATTTTTGTCGCTCAGGATTACAATTTCCGTTACATCAATCCTAAAATGATTGATTTAACAGGGTTCAACTACCGGGAACTGATGAACAATCCCTTTACCATGCCGATTCACCCTGAGGACCGGGGAAAAGTAATTGAAAGACATCGCCGAAGGCTTAAGGGGGAGAACGTTATGAATCGCTACCAATTCAGACTGGTTACCGCACAAAAAGAAACAAAATGGGTTGAACTCAGGGTCACCTCAACAATCTGGTGGGAAGGAAAACCCGCTATTCTTGGATTTGTATCTGATTTAACAGAACAATTAAAAAAGCAGGAAGCGGCCATACAAACGGAAAAAATGATATCCGTCAGTGGGATGGCAGCAGGGATTGCTCATGAAATCAATAATCCGTTGGCGGCAATCATGCAAAGCACTCAAAACATTATACGCCGTCTTGATCCCATGATGCAGGCAAATATGAAAGCTGCTCGCAACAACACGGTGGATCTGGAAAAATTGCACAGCTATCTCAAAGAACGGAATATTTTAACAATGCTTAAAGGAATCTGGCATTGTGGAGAACGGGCTTCCGCAGTAATCAAGAATATGCTTCTGTTTGCAAATAAAAACGATTCCCAGATGAAACACGCTAATCTAAACCAAGTGATTGATCATTCACTGGATCTGCTGATCAACAATGAAGAGCTGCAGCAGAGGTACCAGGTAAATTACGTTGAATTCCAGAAAGATCTGGATAAAAACCTTTTGGAAGTTCCTTGTTTGAAATCTGAAATTCAAAAAGTACTGATTAACGTATTGATAAATGCTGTGCAGTCAGTCAATGAAAATAGACTGGTACGGCTCCCCAAAATAGTCGTCAGATCGAAAAATGAGAACAACAAAATACGAATTGAAATTGAGGACAATGGCTCCGGCATCAATTTGATGACACAAAGACGCATATTCGAACCTTTTTTCTCGACACGGCCTGTTGGTGAAGGTCAGGGTATAGGTCTTTCCATTTCTTACATGGTTGTTACCCACAATCATGATGGCAGCATGGAAGTAGAATCTGATCCCGAATGGGGCACGAGAATCATTATTCAACTGCCAATCAAAAGACCTTCTTATAAAAAGAGAGATAAAAATCTAATCAACGTATTAACCGACCTTTAATATCCCTTCAGATCCGACTGCAATTCCATCAACCGGACACCACCAATAGTTCAGGCAGCACTCTCCATAATTATCGCGGTACCCGATTACTTAAATCCGCCTATACAATGAATAAAAAGTAAAATATCAAAACACCTACTTACAATTTTTAGGTTCAAATTATTCCAAAACAGTTTTCGACGTTTGTTACAAACTTAGCTCCAGATCCTCCAAAGGATAAGCCATACAGGGATGAATGTAATTATACTTTAGATCCGACTTTCTCATTTTCACTGTTGCCGGTTGATACACCCTGCCTGAAATTAATCTCGTACGGCACAGACTACATTCACCTGATCGACATGAAGCAGGAAGCGATTTCCCCATACGTTCCATGGAATTCATCAACGGTTCTCCCGCAACAGCTTCGATTTTGGAATTCTTGTTAATGCGAACTTGAAAACGATCTTTAGCTTTGACATGTTCCGGCCAGCCTGGTTGTTGCTCAATATGGGCCGGCGGTCCAAATACTTCAACTCTTACTTTTCTTTTTGGGATGCTCATTGCTTCAAGTTCCCTTAAAACGAACGAATACATTGCTTCAGGCCCGCAAACATAAAACATTTTATCCGAAAAATCGTTTATAGCATTTCTAATAACATCAGACGTTATGAATCCTTTTGCACCTGTGTAACCTTCTCCCGGCTCTGATATGACATGGGTTACAGTAAGACGTTTATGGGTTTTCATACGTTCTTCCAGCTCTTGCTTAAAAACAATATCAGACTCAATACGACTTCCGTAAATCAGGTGAATGTTCCTCTCCAAGCCTCTATCAGTCACTTCCCTGATCATGCTCATAAATGGGGTAATCCCGCTTCCACCCGCAATGTACACCAGGTTATTTCCATGGAACAAGGGGTTGTAATAAAAATTCCCCGTGGGTGCTGTTGATGACAAGACATCACCAACCGAAACATCTCCCAGCAAGTGATCGGAAACAAAACCTTCCTGCAGGCCTCTGACAGTTAAATCGTAATACCCCACCTGGTTAGGGGCTGAGGATATGCTGTAGGGTCTGCTTGTCCTGATCCCATTAACTTCGACAAATAAATTAATGTATTGTCCTGCTTGAAAAGGAGGGAGATACCCCGAGGTTGAAATTAATCTCAATGTTGAGCTCGATTCCGTTTCCCGAATAATTTCGGACACCTTTAGTTCAAGCGTGGACGGGTGATACGGATTAATGACCTTTGCAACCTCACCTCTTTCATTTGTAGGTCTGTCAGCGTGCTTTCTCAGGATTTCGTTTTCCTTAACAATGTCGCGATATCCTTCTATTTGCGATTTGATATTCGATTTCATCTTTCCCCTTTATTATTTAAGTGATCGAATAACGGCTCTGGCTGCAGAAGCACCAGACATTAACGTTGGTTGAAAGCCACCTGAACCGATCCATGCCCCGGCATGATACAATCCCTTGATTGGGGATTTTTTATCCAAAAAAAGTTCGGTATCTTTAGCCCATTGATCAAATCCGTATATCGCTCCACCCGGATGTCCGAGATACCGCATGTGTGTCAAAGGTGTTCCCACGTCAATTTCCTCAATATGATTTCGGCAATTGGGGAACACCTGGTAGAGAACATTGAGCATGTTTTCTGCGTATTTATATTTTTCTTCAAAATAGTGAGTAGGGGGAATTTTCAACCAGGGGTCGGAATATGCGAGACTGATCAACGCTCCCTGGCAAGTTCCTTTTGGGGAAAATTCAGGATCATCCACATCGTAGCAGGTGAAAAGCATACTTTTGGGTGGATTCAGAGTTTTGCAATCTTCCCAGACCTGGTTATTGTCTGTGCTGGTTGTCACAAAATTGGTTGTTTCATGAATACCAAGCTCATGGGGTTCTGCATCAAAACCGACAAATAATGATACCGCAGAAACACCAACAGACCTTGCTCCCAGTTCCTTAAATCGGGATTCAGGAACGACCGTTTCATCCAATAAATCCACATAAGTTGTATAGGTTCCTGCATTTGAAATGACGCGATCGGTGGTAAATTCATCACCATGATCTGTTACAACAGAAATGATGGTTCCGTTTTCCGTTTTTATTTGCTTTGCCCCGCAATTGAATTTGACCTCGCCACCATGCACCAGAAACGAATTCAAAATTGTATTCGATAAAGCCTGAGAACCACCTTTCAAATGCCAGGGTTTGAATTCCGTATACGCCCACAGGACAACTGCAAATTCACCAAACGGCAGTTTTGCCGGTGGAATGCCTAAATAAGACCAGTACATACCGATGATCGTTTGAAGTTTTCGATCGTTCAAAAACTCATCCAATACATCTTGCATAGGTCTCAGGGCGTATTTGAAGTAGAGAGGATATTTTGCAGGAGAGGCCTCCTGATCTCTCATGAACATCACGTGAATCCACTGGTTACAGTAATCCCAAACCAGATTAAAGAATCTATCAATGTTTTCCGACTCTTGTGGAAAAGTCTCTTTTAAAGCCTCGATTGACTTGATTCTATCTGCTTTCAACGTGACATCAAAATTCCCGGGGGAAACAGCCCTGTATAAGTTCTCCATTTGAATCAGCTCAATATCATCACTAATTCCCATGTCATTAAAGGAATTTCGCAACGGACCAGGAAATTCTTCCGTGCCTACACCACTTAACTGATGTAAGGCCACTTCAAATTCAAATCGTCCCCGAATAAAACTGGTGGCACATCCACCGGGTATATTGTGCCGTTCCAGTAATAATGTTTTGACCCCGGATTTTGCCAGGGTTAACGATGCCGCCAATCCACCGTTGCCGGCTCCAATAACGATTGCTTGATAATCTGTCATGGTATTTCCCCTTTTTTAAGGCTGAATCAATTAATCAGAATCTTCTCCATTAAGCTTTTGTTTTCCGACACGTTCCTGAAATATCCTGTCGATTACATACCCACGAAAAGACCGGGCTATTCCTGTCATCTCCATAGTCAGTGCCAGCATCTCGTCAAAAGACTTTTCCTTGATAACTTTCCTGCGAATGGCTAATTCCTGCTCAACAATCTGCTGTGCCAACCTGGGATAATATTCAAGTTCTTTAAAACTTAACCCCAAATCAAGACTTCTTTTCAACATACGTCCGACAGCTACATCTTCGGAATCAAAATGTTTTTGATTTTTAGGATTAAGCAATTTCAAGCGAACAGCTTCAGTCACTCGTTTATTGGATAAACCAGTGTTCTTGCAGAATTGCTCCCGGTTCAAGGTATTGTCCTCTTTTTGCCCGAAAACTACATCGTTCAATTCAATAAGAGGCGTGACTTCCCTGCCTTTCTCTTTCTCTTTGATGATCGATTTGATTTGAGCCAGACTTAACCTGTTGCGAGACTGCAACTGTTTGATGAATTCAAGCTTTTCAACAAACGACGATGGGTAAAATGCCACATTCGTGTTTGTTTTTACAGGCTTCGGCAAAAGTCCTTCATTTATATAATACAAAATTGTGGCTTTACTGATACCTGTTGCTTCCACCAGTTCCTTCATCTTGAACAATGGACTGTCGTCAATTGGATTGTCGGGCCGGCTTTGAGTCAGTTGTTTCATAGAAGAATTTTTTACAAGTAAACAAAAACGTCAAGTGAAACTTTACACTTTTCAAAAAAACAATGTCAAATATTTTATGATGATTAGACAATAAACAATACGAATTTTAATAAGTGGCTGTAACGAAGAACTAGAGAGGGGGAGTAAAGCTTATTTATCAAGCTGCGAAAATCAGAGAAGTCAAGCAGGTCTCAATTCAATTCGGAAGGTTGTTCCATCTTTTTCTGAGGATTGAACCAGTTGGATTTTTCCTCCCATTTCACCAATATAGTTGGCACAATTATGCAGGCCAAATCCGTAACGATTCTCTCGGGTGGTAAATCCATGGTTGAAAATTGCTCTGAAATTATCCTGGTGAATTCCTTCACCATTGTCGTTAATTTCGATCACCACCATGTTTTTATCACGAAGCAGTGTTACTATAAGCATACGGTTGCCAGCGTGATTTGAGGACATAGCTTCCACACTGTTTTTGAAAAGTTCCAGTAACACGCTGATCAATTTTGACTGGTGGCCATTGACAGATAAAATATCATGCTCTTTAAACAGTTTTACTACCTGAATGCTGAATTGCTCCAGAAAGCTCGCCTGCAATCTTAAAGCACCTTCAATTGTGGTCACGACATTGAAGTCCTCCATAACATTATCTGTTTCCAGATAAATTCGTTGTGCATGAAGGATCTTTTCAATCTTAAATCCGCTGTCACGAATATGCTTTATCTCATTTTGGCAGGAGAACAGATCATCCACTAAGGATGAGCCTAAAATCCTCATGTATTCGATAATTTTGGATCCTTTGCCGTCTTGTGCTAGATATTCGATCAGATTATCGGAGTTTGCTTCCAAAAGATCGTTTATGCGGATCAGTTCCTCTATTTTTGAATATTGGAGAATGCGACCGATTAAATCAGCTGAAGTTAATACACTGTTAATGCTGTTACCAATGTTGTGTATTACATCCACTGTTGCATCAGCCATTCCCGCCTTATAAAAAATCTGCCCGACTTCACTACTCTGCTTGTCCAGCTTTTCGTAAGCTTGCAGCAAATTGCTGTTTGTCGCTTCCCAGAAGTTGACGGCTCTTTCCCACTTGTTTTTTAACCCCCGGTATTTCCACCACAAATCTTTAATATCGGCATCATCCAGGGAATTCACACCAATCTCCCCTTTGGAAGATAGAAGCTTATCAGACTCAAATGCTGAAGATTTGCCAATCACAAACTCGATCTCATACAGATTAGGATCTTTTGAATTGTCAACGTTGACGTAGGATATGTCACCGGGAGCAAGCATTCCTCCTATAATGATGCCCCTCTCCATGTTTTTCTCAAAAGGCGTTGTGCTGTGTATCACAGCAGTACCTGCTTCCAGATTAAGGTCGGTCAACTCAAAACTACCGATTGTTTCCTGGGGCCCTTTTACTACGCTGACATATCCGTCTGATCCGCTTTGAAAATGCAGAAATCCAATACCATCACTAATAAGGTTTTTCCCCGGACCAAATTCATACCATCCCTGCATCATTGCTGCTCCGACAGTCTCAAGTATAATTGCGGAGTCGGTATAGGATTGCAGCACACGTTGCTGAAGCTGCTGAAAACGATTAAGCGGGTACCAACCAGTTGGATCGATGTTATGGACTAATTCTGTGGACTGAATCCCGGCTATTATTTTCAGATTTATGCAGGATTCAGCAAATCCTTTCAGTAAACTGCCATGTACTTCTAGTCGTTTCATTTAAGAAGTTAAGCCTTGAAGAAGGATAAAAAGGACATTGATGGTTGGTGTTCAATTTCCGTGGAACTATGTGTTTGCGTGATATTGTATGAATTGAAATTCAAATACACCAACAGTGAGTTTACAGTGTTTTTCGAGTAATTCATAGTATTAAAAAGATCTCCCGGGCTGGAGATTTCAGATGCCCGGGATCTGGGGAGGGATTTGTTATGATACTAACCTGTTTTGCCTGATATTCTAAGGAAATACCAACCGCACTTTCTCTCTTTGCAAGGGGATCAGTGCTTTTTCGATCTTTGTGAAAAAATTTATTTCATACTCAGCAGAACCTGGGATCTGTTTGCGTAACACCTTATGAAATTGACCTTCAGACTCACCAATCTGATTCTGAATCAGGAGCAAGCTCCCTTCGTTTAGGTTTGTTAACGATCTCGTTAGTCAACTTATTTGCTTCCAACTCGATCTTGATTCAACCAAGTCAGTGCTTTGTGTGTATTTCGGATGAAACAGTTTTCGCGTTGCCAACAGGATATGTCATTAACTGCCTCAACATATGATCTGCTTCTGCAAATTCTTCAATATCGGTGTAATAGATTGCCGTGGCCTTTATGTCATTTTCCTTTATAAAACTGATCAGCGGTTTCATAAAGGCAAGGTTGCCCAACCAGGGAGTGACATATACGGCAAAAATCCAGATAAAAGCAATACCCATGGCTAAGCCGGCGTATCTTTTGAATCTCCCTTGTTGGGAAAGGTTATTATCTATTTCACCTTTACAAGATGTTTCCAAGGGTCTGATTTTCATTTTTAGATTTGTGCCGTGATTTCAGGGAATACCAGGAAGAACATGATATATGCCATTAGCAGCGTCAGCACCAGATTAAACGATTGACCGCAGACATAAAGAATCAGCGGTTTTCCGCCTTTAAAGTAAGATTTTAGCTCACGAAAGTTGGTAGCCAGACCAATACTGGAGAAAGCCAAACAGAAGAACCATCCCCTGAAAATTCGAGAACCCCCGCGGATTGCACCATGCTCAAGTAACGTGTAGCCTGCATCCTTTCCAAATGAACCGTATAATAATGAGAAGAAAATGGACGCTGCAATAAAGCCCAGTACGAACTTGGGAAATCTGAACCAAATTTCTATCATTCCCACATCCTGACCGGCCTGTTTGTCGATTTTCGTCGTCCAGATCAAAGCAACAACGAAAGCCACCAAGCCAATTAGCACATTTTGGATCATTTTAATCGTCGCCGCAACATACATCGCTGTATCGCTTAGAAAGGCCCCCGCTGCAGCTACTGCTCCTGTAGCATCAATCGTCCCACCCATCCAGGCTCCACCCAGCACATGGTGCATACCTGTTGCTGTGATAAAAGCCGGCATGGCAATCATCATTATCGAGGTGAATACCATGGAAAGCCCCACAGCAAGGGTCAATTCCTCTTTCTTCGCCCTACAGGCAGCCGCTGTGGCAATAGCTGCGGATACACCACAAACGGACATATCTGAAGAAATAGTCACATTTAAGGTTTTGGAAGGCATTTTGACGATTTTTTGTCCAAAAAAATAGGTGGTTGTCAATACAATCGGTGTCACAATCCAGGCTACAAATATACCTGGAACTCCGATTGATAAAATTTTTCCGAAAAGGATCTCGGCGCCCAGCAGGACCAGACCTGTTTTTATGTAATATTCAGTCTGCACTGCCGGTTCAATCCATTTGGGAGTACCTATGGTGTTGCTGATGAGCATACCTATTGCAATTGCCCAAAGTGGATAACCAAATCCAATACTCTTGATACCGCTTTGAGCAGTCAAAGTATAAGCCAACACTGCAACCAGAAATACACCAACAAAACCAATCAGGAATTTGCTGATGTTTTCCCCCATCACCAGCCTGCCTATACTAAAGAAGACTCCCGTAATCACCATCAATGCTATCAGATAAAAAATCTGATTATAGCCTTTTGCATTGGCTTTCTTCTTTGCGCTGGAAGTTTTGTTTATGGCAAATCGCCAATCACCAATGGCTTTAATAGCCTTTTGGTTTAATGCATTGTTTTTAAAGGATTCACCTGATGCGGCATTTTCTGCAGCCATGGCTGCGGCAAGCAGTGAAGCTTCTTTTTCTTTTGCAGCTTCAAATTTGTCCACTGCTTTTTGAGCCTTAGCACTGGCTTTGGAATCACTCATGAAAAATGCATCCAAGGGATTACTGCTCCAACCATGAGGCTTGCCAGTGAATTTCTTTATGGTTTTGCCTGCTCCTGAACTTGTTGCTTTCAGTTTACCCTTTGCATCACTGGCTTTGAACCAGGCGATAGTTCGAAAAGGTGCTTTTTCCGACTCAGCTTTGAGAATTTCATTGGCTGATGCAATCTTGCTTTCCATGCCTACCGGTCCCCTAGGGACGTATACAAGCAAACCAATTATCAAAATAGCAAAACCCAGCCAGATGGCCCACCAGTCCTCCTTTTTCCACAATTCGGACCATTCCCATTTGCCGACATCACGTACAATATCATCATTGCCCTGTGCCATACATTGCCTCCTTTTTTGTCACTTCATTTTGCATCCATTCAAACCCTTCAGGCGTCTTCCCTAATCCCAACTCGACACCGGATGAGTGTGAATGTACGAAAAATACAAAGATTGAACTTCAGATCTGCTTCAGCAAGGAGCATACCCTCTCGATTAAAACATTTAACATATTGTTTTAATGGACTTTTTCATTCAGATTTTTTGATGTTGTACTCAAGAGACTGCCATCAGCAAGAGGCACCTTTGCTTTTATTTTGATTCAAGTAGTCGCTAATATATTAACATCTTTGAACTTAACATGAGGTGCAACAGTTTGCTGCAAGTGGAAACTCCGGGAGGCACCAAAGGGGAAAAAGGGTTGTGTTACATAAAAGGGAAATGAAGGAACCAACAAAAGCTTAACGATAGTCACGGACATTAATCTCGTATCGATTAATTATCTTTTGCAGGGATTGTCTTTTGATACCGCTTATTTTGGCTGAGATGGACACATTGCCTTCGGTTTGTTTTAACAAACGGCAAACATACTCTTTGGTAAAACGTTCAATTATTTTTTCTTTTAGTTGTTTGTAAGGTCCGTTCAGATCCAGATCGATATCTGCTCCGAATCCTTCGGCCTCTTCAACGTCAATGTGTTCAAGCTGAACTGTGTCTGTGGGAATAGTCGCTGTCCAGGCTCGAATCGCATTTTCAAGCTCCCTGGTATTCCCCGGCCAGTCTGTTGTTTGCAAGCGTTCCAAAACTTCTGCTGAAATCATTTTAGCTTCAGTTTTTAATTCAAAAGCCGCTTTAGCCAAAAAGTGATTTGCCAACAAGGGAATATCTTCTTTAATTTTGTTCAAATCGGGCATAACAAGATTCGCAACATTGAGCCGGTAAAAAAGATCTGCCCGAAATTCTCCCGATTCAATTTTTTCCGGCAGATTTTGGTTGGTTGCAGCAATGATCCGTACATCGATTTTGTGACTTTGTCCGGCACCAACAGGTTTTAGCTCCTGGTTTTGCAACACCCTTAATAGTTTCGTTTGCAGGGACAAAGGCAGATCCCCGATTTCATCCAGAAAGATTGTGCTGCCTTCAGCGCTGTCGAACAAACCCTTTTTTTCTGAATCTGCGCCTGTAAAAGCCCCCTTCACATGCCCAAACAGTTCACTTTCGAGCAAACCCTCGGGTAAAGCGGGGCAATTGACCGTCACCATTTGCTTCTTACCACGTGCACTCATCGCATGGATCAACCTGGCAGCAACATCTTTACCAGTTCCTGTTTCACCTGTAATCAAAACCGTTACATCAGTCTTGGACAGTGTTTTAATTTGGTTTCTTGTCTGTTGTATTCGGCTGCTTTTCCCTATCAAAGAATCCAAAGAAATCTGTTGGTTTTTTCCGAGTTGCATTCGATCGTTTTCGTGTTGCAACCTGCTTTTTGCCAAGCCTTTGTTTAAGAGGCTTACCAGTTTTTCAAATTCAAACGGTTTTTGGATAAAATCATAGGCACCATGTTTGAGGGCTTTTACAGCAATTTCAATGGTGCCGTATCCGGACATCATGATAACGGTCAGTGAGGGGTTCAGTGACATGATTTTGTTCAGTAAGGTCATTCCATCCATTTCAGGCATGCTGACATCTGTTAAAACCAAGCTAACCGGTTTATCAGACAGCAGATTCAGGGCTTCTTCACCACTGGTTGCTGTAAAAACGGCACACTCCATCTCCCGGCTGATGGATCTTTTTAAACCTGCAACAAGATCAATTTCATCGTCGACTATCAATATTGTATCTTTCATACCCGCATGTTGGATGGCTCTGATATTCCGTTTCCATTCAAAGGTAATGCTATTGAAAATGTGGTTCCGTTTCCGGGTTGGCTTATGACAGAGATCTCACCACTATGTTGCTGAATGATGCCATAGCTGACCGAAAGACCCAAACCTGTTCCTTTTCCCCGTTCTTTGGTCGTAAAAAACGGCTCAAAAATTTTATCCAATTTGTCATCGGGAATTCCACATCCCGAATCAGATATATCAATTAACACCTGTTCCCGTTCTTCGCATAAACGAGTCATCAACTCCAGATTTCCTCCTTCAGGCATGGCCTGCATACTGTTTATCAGCAAATTCATAAACACCTGCTTCATCTTATCTTCATCAATGACAACATTTTTGATTTTTTGATCCAATTCCCGAGAAACCTGGATGTTCTGATTTCTCATCTGGTTTTGCAGAACAGACAGGATCTCATTAAGACATTCATGAATATCCGCCTTCTTCATCATGGTATCGGAGGCTCGCGCAAAATTAAGAAGAGATTCAACAATTGTTTTACAGCTGTGGGCATGTTTGGTGATGATATCGGTGTCTTCCTTTATCTGTTCTGTCGAATCACTGCTTTTAAGAATCAAGTCGCCGTAACACAGGATCACGCCAAGAGGATTGTTTATTTCATGAGCGACGCCGGCAGCCAGTTGCCCGATGGAAGCCAATCGTTCGGTTTCGGCCAAATGTTTGTTCAATTTTTTTTCCTCAGTAATATCCCGAATGACGCCCTCCACTCCGATCAGCTTATTTTCATCACTCATTAAACAATTGGCTGAAATCAGACAAATGATTCTTCTATCTGTTTTCGTTTTTAAAATACACTCGGCATTTACGACAGAGGACTTATTCTCGATGACACCAAGTAAGTTCTTACCTTCCTCCGGATTCTCAAATAACCCGGTGAAATGAGAAGTGATTAAAAACTCGAAAAGATCCTTGACCTCAAATAACTTCTTTCCGGCATGGTTCAAATCAGTCAGTTTGCCGTTTACATCTGTGACAAAAATAGCATCCGGAGAAGCTTCAAATAATGTTCGATATTTTGCTTCAGATTCTTTAACTTCGTCATGAGCCGTCTTTAGGTTCGCTGCAACATTCTCAAACGCACTTCTTATCTGGTTTATTTCGTCTTTTGAGCTTGTGCCTATCAGATGCTGTACTTGCGGGTCATCGGAATAGATAATTTTGAAGGTATTCAGCAGTCTTTTTAATTGGTGCACCACCGTCCTGTTAAACAAGAGGGCGAAAAGAGCAAACAGGGAAAATAAGGAGACAAATCCAAACAAGAACACCCAGGCGGTTTTTTCCTTTATGAGCAAATTTGTGGCATCCATGGGAATATAAATGGTATCGGCACCAACGATATCCGCCACCTTATAACCATAACTCCGGGTGGTACCATACATTTCCTTTAATTCCCTGGGAGCATCCAGTGGATTTCCATGACAGGTTAAACATGTCTGTTCGGCTCGTATCGGCATCATCCTGGCGTAAAAGGTTTTGCCTTGTTTTTTAATCATTCCTGCCCATTGTTTTTCATCAGGATTTTCGGTGAACCACTGTAACATGCCGCTTTCGAATTCATCTGCCAGATTTCCGAGATTTCTCGGGTTTAATGCGGTACGTCTATAATTAAATTCAGGATAACTCTGCTTCAGATTATTCATTATCTGCCGGGAGATGTAGGAGGTAGACATTGCTTCCAGAATAAACTGATCGGAAGGCAATGTTTTGGTTATCTTTGGCCGCAAAGTGTCTTTAACATAAGACCTAATTGACGATGCAGCTGTAAGATAAATCTGCGTTTTGTTATAAACCGAAGTCAATGCCTGGTGCTGAAGATTTCGATATTGGTGTATCGAAGCACCTACGCAGCAAAAAATGAGGATCATCGCTGCTCCCAGGTAAAACTGGTTTTTTATGCTCAGATTTTTCATGATGCAGTTTCCAATAGCTCAATTAGTAATAAGTGATTACAGCGTTGACTAATTTGATTATAATTGTTGAGACAGAGCAACTAACCTTGTCTACATTCTTAACTCCACTCAACACAGATTGCAAACCTTGAGATACATTTCATCGTTAAAAGTTTATGTAATTCAAACAGCTGATCTAAAAGACTGAAATCGTTTGGTTATCTTAGAATGGCTGCTTTAAAGGCTAATCCACTTTGAATGCTAAAAATGAAACAGCCTCGTTATACACTTTTGCAGGAGTTTACGACCCAATTTGAAGTCTGGCAGGAAGCGCTTCCGGTTTTGGATAAAATCATCAGTCGTCAGGAAATGGAACTGGTGGTCGTTATGAAAGGAAAAAGCCTGACTTTAAATTCTCTTGCCCAGCTGACCGGCATGACAGAAAATGATTTGCAGCCCGTTCTGGAAAACGCCTTCCGCAGAAACATTCTCGACAAATCACTGATTAACGGCATTTGGTACTATACTCAAACATCTTTTCTAGACAGGTTGGATCACTTCGTAAAATTTGAAAACTGGAATGAAATTCCAGCCAACACAAGGCGATCTTTGGATCAAAAATGCCTTGAAGACTATGCAGCAAAACAAAAGACAGCATTGGAACAACAAGCCCTCGACTCAGGTCAGCATAGAAACGAGTTAAATGACACTTTGTTGCTCTTACCTGAAGTTGAAGACATGCTGAAACACGCTGAGACTATTGTGATACAGCCGTGTAATTGCAGGTTGTTTGGTCAGCGTTGTAAAAAAGAGATTGATATTTGTATATTTCTGGATCTGGAAGCGAAAAAACTATTGCAACGGGGTGTGGGAAACCAGGTTACCACTGACAAGGCAATCCAGCTGCTCCATGAGGCTGACCAGAAAGGATTGATGCATACCGGCGACAGCAATTGGAAAAAAAACGGATTAAAGTCGATCTGTAATTGCTGTTCTTGTGATTGTTATCTTTTTCTGACTTCATCCCTCTTGAACAGCAAAGGTATATGGCCTAAAAGCCGGCACCTTGCTGTTGTGGATTCAGAAATATGTGATGCTTGTGCAATTTGTGTCAAACGTTGTCCCTTTGACGCATTTACGAAAAACGATGAGACTATTGTCATTAAAGGCAAACAAAAACATAAAATTACTTACGATAAACAGAAATGCTGGGGATGCGGGCTGTGTGCCAACACATGCAGGCCTGGAGCAATCAACATGGAACGGCTAAATACCGATTGACTGGTATTTAGCGATCAATCGGAAATCCGGAAAATCAACAAGGCAGCAGTTTTTCTGCCAAGGCAACCCAATATGACGCACCAAGCGGCAGAATTTCATCATTGAAATCATAAGTTGCTTGATGAATACTCGCAGAATGTGTTTCTGAACCGCTTCCTATCCCCATGTATGCACCTGGACGTTTTTGAAGCATGAATGCAAAGTCCTCCGAACCCATAATCGGTCTTAAATCAGGTATGACTTTACTTTCTCCAACCAGTGAAGACGCGACTTCAAGTGCCTGTTTGGTCTCTAACTCTGTATTCACCAAGGCTGGGTAGCGCTTTTCATAAATCAATTCCGCTTTGGTTCCTGTTGCTTTTGCAACTCCGGTTATAGTTTCCTCCATGCCGGTTTGAATCAACTTCTGGACATTTGGATTAAAATGTCTCGTTGTGCCCCTGATAATGACGTTATCCGGAATAATATTATAAGCTGTTCCCCCATGGATTTCCGTTACACTTAACACAGCCGAATCCAAAGGATGAGTGTTTCTGCTGACAAGGGTCTGCAACTGAGAAATGATGGTTGAGGCCGTGATAACAGGATCCCTGGTTAAGTGGGGCATGGCAGCATGTCCACCAACCCCGGTTATATTGATATCAAACACATCATAGGCTGCCATCATGGGTCCCACACACATACCAAACATACCTGCAGGAACCGCAGGAAAATTATGCATGCCGAAGATTCTTTCGGCGGGGAATTGCTCGAACAGACCTTCTTTAACCATTACGCCACCACCACCCTCATTTTCTTCGGCAGGTTGAAAAATAAAATGAATCGTTCCCTTAAAAGCGTTTGATTCCGATAGTACCTTGGCTGCTCCCAGCAACATTGTCATATGGCCATCATGACCACAAGCATGCATTTTCCCCTTATTTTTTGAACGATAGGAGATTTTGTTTTTCTCCTCCATATCCAGAGCGTCCATATCTGCCCTAAAGGCGATCGCTTGATTGCTTTTTGGGACACCTTTGGATAAAGTCGCAACCACACCGGTTTTAGCCATCCCACGGCTTACCTCCAGACCAAATGATTTCAGCTTTTCAGCAACAAAATCTGAAGTATGGTGTTCTTCAAAGGCTGTTTCAGGGTGTTCATGCAGGTAGTGCCGCCATTCGGTCATCTCGGAAGTTAGCTCTTCCACTTCTTTGCAGATTTTAATGTCGTTCATTTGATTTGCCATAATCAGGAATTCTCAATTTTTTATTGTGCAATGCATTAATTCTGATAGATTAATGGTAAAAAACTGTTTTGTTAAGCAAGTCGAAAACTTTATGGAGGTTTTTAAAAAGTTATCAATTTGTGATATTTTTCCTACTATTTCGGAATAAAATGGAAGCAGATAAGAACGAAACCCAAGATTGATTCTATTTCCAATGCATCCTTTCCAGGAGATTCCTATGATTAAGATTCAGTTCAAATTAATTGTTTTGCTAATTTTAGCAAGTAGTCTTTCTTTGTCACAAGCATGGGCCAAAGATAAGATTTACAAAAGTTTTCTTAGTAGCCATGCTGTCGGTGGGTATGATGCTGTTGCCTATTTCACGGAAGGCAAACCTGTGAAAGGAAAAAGTGATTTCAAAACCAACTATATGGGAGCAGACTGGCTTTTCAACTCCCAGGAAAACCTGAATGCGTTCAAATCCAATCCTGAAAAATATGCCCCCCAATACGGAGGATACTGTGCATGGGCTGTATCTCAAGGATATACTGCCAAGGGTGATCCAAAACATTGGTCAATCGTCAATGACAAGCTTTATTTAAATTATAACGCTGAAATCCAGAACAAGTGGGATAAAAACAAAGCGAATTTCATTGTTCAAGCGAATAAGAATTGGCCATCTGTTCTTGAATAAACTCAAATTATGGTTGAAAAAGTGGAGGTTTTATTATCGATCTCCACTTTCTACGAATTCCAATTCAGCCTTCGATCCCCAAACTGCTTGCTATTCTTCACTTGCGTAGGAGTCAAAGTGTTTGTTAGTATTGGCTTCAACAAAGATGAAACACCTCACCTCTTTAAAAAAAACCAATCAAGATTAAATCTCACCCAAGCGTTTATCGTTATCGTATTCTAAATACATATCGTAACGATCGAACTTAAGGTTCATGCCAGTTTGAGCAGACCAGGGTAAGAGAGAATTGCCGAACTTCCTATGGTTAGCTGTTTGGATATGGACTCAATCAGAATCGGCTTCATTGGTGCTGGAAAAGTTGGAACAGCATTTGGATGCTATCTGCGAAACAAGGGGTTAGCAATAACCGGTTATGCCAGTCATTCACTGTCATCCGCAAAAAAAGCTACAGAATTAACAAATTCAAAGGTTTATTCTGTAAAGGGTCTAATCACAGCCTGCGAAATCATTTTTATCACCACTAATGATGATCAGATAGAAAAAACCGCCATTGAAATTGATAAACTCTTTTCGGAATTCAACGGTAAATCCTTCATTCATATGAGTGGTGCCCTGTCTTCAAAAAGTTTGAAGCGTTTACAGGAAAAAGGTGCTGAGGTTTATTCAATGCACCCGATGCAATCCTTCGCTGAACACGAGAAATCCATCATTAATTTGAAGGATACTGCCTTTGGCATTGAAGGGTGTGGTGACTTGGAATTAATCATCTCTTTGTTGAAAAAAACCGGTAATTCCTATCTAAAACTGACTCCCGCCCAAAAGTCCGAATATCACATCACTTCTTGCGTGGTGTCTAATTTTCTAACAGCACTTCTGGACTTTGGCTTTGAAATGATGAAATCGATAGGTATAGAGGAAAAAGCAGTTATTTCATCTCTTGCCCCGATGATTCGCGGAACGGTGGAAAACAATATCAAGCTGGGACCTCAAAAAGCACTGACAGGTCCTATTGCCAGGGGTGATGTTGAAACCATTGTCAGCCATCTTCAATCTCTCGAAAAATCGAATCAACCTGCTGCTGTCACCTACCGTCAATTAGGAAGAATGACTCTTGAATTGGCTAAAAAGGAAAAGCTCACAGATCCGGCAATTATTGAAAAGATGCGAAATATATTATACTAACTATCAATAAATCAATTGCTTATGAAAAATAGAAAATTTACTGTTGAGTCATTTTCCAAATCCAAACAAGAAGGACACATCATTTCCATGTTAACTGCTTATGACTACACGACAGCAAAATTGTTGGATGAAGCCGAAGTAGACAGCATCCTGGTAGGAGATTCACTTGGTATGGTGATGCTGGGATATGACAGTACCCTGCAGGTTACCATGGATGATATGATTCATCATACAAAAGCTGTTTCAAGAGGAGTTCAAAACGCATTTCTAATCGGGGACATGCCGTTTTTATCGTATCACACGGATATTAAAACCACTGTGGAAAATGCCGGACGATTTGTGCATGAAGGTGGCGCCCAGGCGGTTAAACTGGAACGCGGAAGAGAAGTCGCCGATCATATTAAGGCCATTATCAATGCCCAGATTCCGGTACTTGGCCACTTAGGTTTAACCCCACAGTCAGTGAATGTGTTTGGTGGCTACAAAGTCCAGGGGCGCAAGGAGGAAGAAGCTAAAAAACTGATTGAAGATGCCCGGATTCTTGAGGATTGTGGCGTTTTTGCCTTGGTTTTGGAGTGTGTTCCTGAAAGTGTATCCAAGCTCATCAGTGAAAAACTGGAAATCCCCACCATTGGCATAGGTGCCGGAAGATACTGCGATGGACAGGTTCTTGTCATACAAGACATGCTAGGTATGTACAAGGATATTTCACCCAAATTCGTCAAAAAATACGCTGAGATGGGTAACGAAGTTATTGAAGCTGTGCGTACATATAGTAAAGATCTCAATGACAAACGATTTCCTGAAGAGAAGCACACATTTCAATTAGAAGAATCAATCCTCAAAAAATTGTATTGAGATGTAAGACGGAGCTGTACCCAGACCGGTGCCGCAAAACAAGTTGGTGGATCATGAGAAGCGAAACTTGCAGCTTCGAAAGAAACGACGGATCCACCTTTGAGTTGTAAAGCGAGGCAAAGTATTGTAACTCGGTCACAGACACATTCTTATTAATGGACAGTCTTAAGTATTATAGTTACTAAACGAAAACTAAATAAGCCCGGAGTAATACATGGAAGTTGTTGAAGCCGTAAGCGAATTAAGAACAAAGATCAAAGATTACAAAAAGCAAGCTAAGACAATCGGATTTGTTCCGACTATGGGATTCCTGCACGATGGTCATTTGTCTCTGATGAATTGTGCCAAACAAGAAACAGACATTGTTGTGGCAAGTATTTTTGTTAACCCTACTCAATTTGGCCCAAACGAGGATTTTGAATCTTATCCCCGTGATATGGAAAGAGATAAAAGACTATGTGAAGAAAACGGTGTCGATATTCTGTTCACTCCTACAGTAGAAGAGATGTATCCTGACGGGTATAGCACATTTGTTGAAGTGGCAGGAGATCTGACCAGGCAACTCTGCGGCAGAACCCGCCCCGGTCATTTTCGAGGAGTGACGACAATTGTCGCCAAGCTTTTTCACATGGCAACGCCCGATTACGCTTATTTTGGAAAGAAAGATGCGCAGCAAGTGGTCGTTATCGAAAAAATGGTAAGAGATCTAAACATGGATATCACCGTTGTACCTTGTCCAATCATAAGGGAAGAAGACGGCTTGGCCATGAGTTCAAGGAACGCATATCTCTCTGCTGAAGACAGGGAAAAGGCCAGAATCCTCTCCCGGTCGCTCTTTGATGCCATCGCAAAAATCCAGGAAGGGGAACGAGATCCTGTGATGACCAAACGTCTGCTGACAGAGCAAATCAATTCGGTTAACCAGGCTCAAATTGATTATGTAGAAGTAGTCAACAGCAAAACCCTGCAAAGTATCCCCAGAATTGAAGGTGATGTTTTAATAGCTTTAGCAGTTAAATTCGGCAAAACCCGTCTGATTGATAACGTGGATTTAAGTATTTAGGCGGGAGACTGATGAATAGGATGGGTCAATGATCAACCCATCCTGCAAGAAAAAATTAATACCTACAGGTTCATTTCGTATTGATCTTTCTGAGAGATGATATATGCATCCCAGATGCGATCAAACTGATCAGAATTGATGTTAGGTCGCCTGATCATCTTCATGCAGATTTCCATTTGCTTATCCGTAGCACTTGGCTTGGAATACAGTTGCAGAGCAAATTTGGAAAAATCTCTGACAATCACATCAAAAATCCTGTCTAGAATATCATCATCCAGATTCTTGATTTTGGCATTTTCAATCACCAGCTGACCGTAAGCCACTAAAGTAAACAGTTCTCCTACAATCAACAGAAAATCGATGTCTTGCTGTTGATCTGCATCCGGCGTTGCCTGAGTCATGAATTCTTTGAATACCTCGATCTGTTCCTTAAACAAGTTGATATTCGGCAAATCCACACTGTTATAAGCTTTATTGAAATCGTGAAATTGGATTTTGCCCAGACCTTTTGTGGCACCCTGGTTGAAGAGAAAATCGTCGTTGGTGGCATCGTCACGTGCAGGAATTTCAGGAAATTCACCCGGATTGAAAAAATAGTTGGGCATAAATTTGATGATCAGGGCCATATTGACATGAACCGTTCCCTCCAGTTTTGGTAATCCTCTAATGTCCACCGCAGCAACTGAAAAATATTGATCTTTTTCAAACCCTTTTGCTGCCATGACATCCCAGAGATGGTTGATGACATCTTCACCCTGGGTGGTTACCTTCATTTTTACCATTGGGTTATAAAGCAGGTAGCGCCTGTCTTCCGCGGAAGCACTGCGCATATAATCGCTGGCCCTTAATGCAAAAAGTTTCATTGCCGTCAATCGACAATAAGCATCCATGAAAAGCTGTTTAATGTGGGAGAAGTCCGTTACAAACTTGCCAAACAGATTTCTATGAGATGCGTGATTTAAAGCCTCATAAAAAGCATGAGTACAAATACCAACAGAGGCCCATCCAAGGTTGTATTTACCAACATTGATGGTATTTAAAGAAGAATCCCATGCTTCTCTGCCGGTAGTAAGAATATCGTCGTCTGTCACCGGGTAACTGTTCAGCGCAAATTCAGCTACATAATTCTGGCTGGAAACCACATTCTTAACCAAATCATAATTCGAATGCTGGGAGTCAACAGTAAAAAATACATACTCATCGTTTTCCGAATTCTTGCCAAACACGGAAACCAAGGATGCCTTATTGGCATTTCCTATATAATATTTTCCACCTTCCGCCACATATTTACCATCTCCCAAAGGCAACAGCGACATATCACTGGCATAAATATCTGCCCCGTGGGCTTTTTCTGACAAGCCAAACGCAAAAATTCCTCCCTCTTTAAGCATTTGAGCCGCTTTCTTTTTAACTTCCTCGTTTTTGCCCATCCAGATAGGGCCGAGTCCCAGAATAGTTACCTGCCAGGTATACCAGTAACATAATCCGTAAAAACCAAGAATTTCGTTAAAATCACAATTCCTCCTGGTATCCCATCGACATCCTTCCTCACCATATTCCGAAGGAGTCAGCAAGGTATAAAAGATCTTGTTCTCTTTTACAAAATCTAAAAAATCGGAATACCATTCCTTGGCATTGTAATCGTCGACCAGTTTTGTTTTTCCCTTTTTTTCAAAAAAATCTATGGTCTTCAACATGATTTCCCGGGACTTTTCATCCAGATGCTCATAGCGCTCTGTTTTAGGATTCAGTAATGTCATAGCTTTTCCTCACTTGAATTTTATAAAACGAACGTTCGGTTTATTTGCTCTCTTTCACACAGTTAATCCTGTCTTTATTGCAGAGTCAACCTAAAAATTGATTTTCGATAACAGCAACTCGTCTCTTCAGCATTATAAGTTCATTGCTCTTGGATTATAAAAAAATTAAATCTGATGATTTAGATTCGAATTTCAAAGATGGCAAAGCTATGTATTGATTAAAGTGATCAAACTGATTAGTGTTAACACAGGGCCAGAGACTTTCTGCTTGCATGGTTTGCACGATTTAATCTCATTATCAACTAAAACTTGAACAATTATGATCACCGAAGACAAGGCATCGCTAAAAAATCTCACTTTGGAATTAATATATGTTTCAACCCTACTCGCCGTGGCAATTGCAGCTGTCAATATCATCGACAATGCACTACTTGGACGAGTTTGGAGTGGTGTAAGCAGACCAAATTTTGAAAGCGCCTATTTAATCCGAACAGTTTTAATTGCCCTTGTCGGATTATTATTTTTTTTATTTGTGACTCGATATAATAGGATTCCTGACATACAACCAATTTCCAGTTCCGATCCCTTATCAGATTCGTTATGGCCTTGGGTAACTCTTTCAATAAACAAAAGGAAGATTGGATTAATTTCAGTAATTGTATTTTCGTTTGCTTATCTGGCTGTGTTTTTTTATGACCCGATTCAATTTAGAGACTTGAGCAGTGATGAAAAGCTGGTCGAAAATTTGTCGGCCATCTTTTCATTCGTTGCTTTCATTGTATTTATCTTCACCGGTTTTGCTTTTTTTACGGTAAGAAAGATTAAATCTGTTTACAAATATGCTGCCGTTTTAGGTTGGTTTTTCTCTTTGCTGTTTTTCGTAATTTGTATGGAAGAGATTGCATGGATGCAAGGGGTTTTGTTTTTTGATACTCCTGATTTTTTTATGGATAACAATCAGGGCGAAACCAATCTTCATAATTATTCGACCTATCGATTCGAATTATCATACTACTTCTCAACGTTTCTCTTTTTTATCATCCTTCCTTTTTTTTATGATCATCGATCTCTGATCACCAGAGTTCCGGTATTCAAGTATTTTTTACCTAGCAGACTCATGTTATATATTGGTGCTATGGCAGTAGCCTATAATTATGACATGTGGAACAATCTTTACTTTCAACTAAGTTTTTTTATCACACTGTACATTTTAATTTATTACATTTGGGTTAAGAAGGCGGATAAAAATTTAGTATTGTTGTCCGTTTTGGTTTCCCTTTTCTTTCTCTCCCAGTTGTCTTTTGTCTTGTTTGGAATTCGAGTGGAAAGGGCTCCATCCTTTAAAGAATATAAAGAATTCTTCATACCCTTAACTTTCCTGTTCTATTCTTTTGAAATTTACCTGAGAGCGAAGAAACAAGTCAGGTCTCTCAGCTAGAAACGCCCTCAACATAAATGCTTGTCAACATATAGCGCCTGAAAGGCCTTCGCTCAATAAATACAGACTTTCCTTAAAAGACGTGTTAACCTGATGCTTGGCAAGCACCAAATCCAATGGTGTTTTTTAGACAAAAACCTATTCACAAGCTGGTCCACCAAATCGGGTTAAGTATTGAATTTTATGGTGAAAATCCGAATGAATAGGTGTATGATGTTTTCAAAACACATTCAAGAAGTATTTCAAATCCATTCACAAATACCCTAACCCATGATATGGTGTTGTAGCTTAAGTATCAGCAACTTAAATCTTTATCGTAAACACTAAATATACCGAAGCACATGGGAGATCAATCACTATTTGGAAGTGTTCCCACCTCAATGATCGACGTGTTGAGTTGGAGGGCAGAACTGGAGCCAGATCGGATTGCCTACGTGTTTTTGGTAGATGGAGAAGTCAACGAGGTCTCGATAACTTATGGTGAACTGGATCGACAGGCAAAATGCATTGCTGCCATGCTGCAAAAAAACCATCTAGTGGGAGATCGTTGTCTTTTAATCTATCCTCCGGGATTGGAATTTCTAGCTGCCTTTTTCGGCTGCCTTTATGCTGGTGTTGTCGCTGTACCAGTCTATCCGCCAAGGAAAGACAAAGACATGGTACGAATTCTAGCTGTGCTAAATAATTCAGGATGCAGCTCGGTGATGACAATATCATCCATATTGGAACGATTTGAGAAAGTAAAAGCCGACTTTTCGATAGCTGAATTAGAACAACTTCATTGGCTTGTTAGCGATCAGACTGAAGAACTAAGATCGCTGGAAACAAAATGGCAGCACCCGGAAATTGAAGGAAATCACCTCGCTTTTTTACAATACACCTCGGGTTCCACCGGTTTACCCAAAGGTGTCATGGTAAGTCATGGTAACCTTATCTACAATCAGCGAATGCTAACGCCTTCCACCGCGCATACAAGGGATTGTATACTGGTCACCTGGTTACCTCTCTACCATGATATGGGTTTGATCGGCAACATTATGCATCCTCTGTATATTGGATTTAAATGCATTTTTATGTCACCAGAGGCATTCTTGCAGAAACCCTTTCGCTGGCTGGATGCAATATCCAGACATAAAGCTACCACCACCGGAGGTGCCCCGAATTTTGCCTTCGATTTTTGCATCCACCGAATCACCCCGGAACAAAGAGAGCAACTGGATCTAAGTAGTTGGAAATTCGCCTTGGTAGGATCTGATACCGTTCGTCATAAAACACTTGAACGCTTTATTGAGGCATTTGGTCCTTACGGTTTTCGCAGGGAAACGTTCTACCCCGCTTTTGGGCTGGCTGAAGCCACATTAATTGTCTCAGGAGGAAAGAAAGAAGCAGCCCCTAATTACTTCTCTGTAGACTGGGATGCACTTACCCGGCATCAAGTAAAGCCGGCACTACCTGGTAAAAAACACCAGGTTTTAGTGGGGTGTGGTCAAACCATGCTGGATCAAAAAATTAAAATCGTCGATCCATACAGTTTGCGTGAGTGTGCCCTCGACAAGATTGGGGAAATCTGGGTCTCTGGCAAAAATGTCTCCCAAGGGTATTGGGACAATGAAGAACAAACTAACAAGCTTCTTAAAGCAAGAATAAAAGGCAACCAGGACGAAGCCTTTCTGCGAACAGGTGATTTGGGGTTCCTCAGGGAAGGAGAATTGTATATAACCGGTCGCGTCAAAAATCTCATTGTTATCAGGGGTCGTAACCATTACCCGCATGATATTGAAGCGACGGTAGAAGCCAGTGTCAAAGCTCTTCGTGCAGGTTGCTCAGCAGCTTTTACCATTGAGGAAAAAGGTGAAGAAAAACTGGTGGTCGTAGCTGAATTAGAACGCCGTTTTCTCAGTGAAAGACGCAGGCTTGGCAGCGACGGCATAGCTCTGGACAGCAGGCAACGATCTGAAAGACGACAATTCAATGCCAATGATCGAGGGATCAGTCAACCAGACCCAGACATGGTTCTGGATGAATGCATCGATTCCATCAGGCAGGCGGTAGCCGAAAATCATGGATTGCAAACGCATGCCATTGTTCTGATAAGACCTGTCAGTCTGCCAAAAACCACTAGTGGAAAGATCAGACGACTGGACTGCAGGAAGCAATTTCTCGATAACAAGCTCATCGTTATTAAAGAATGGGTTGATAAGCCGGTTAAATCTGTTCTCGCTGAGAAAGCAAAGGACAAACAGATACACAATACTGAAGCCATTGAGTCCTGGTTGTTGTCTCGCCTTGCCCAGGAATTCAAACTAGCTCGCCATCAAATTAATCCGGGAATTGAACTGTTTCGTTATGGCCTGGATTCGTTGGCAGCAGTCGGAATTTCAGGAGAATTGGAAGAATGGTTAGGTAAGGCAGTTTCGCCAACGGTTTTTTACAATTTCCCAACTATAAGATCTATCGCCAAACATTTGTCAGGTGATACGCCACCGATTGGTCTATACAATATGGGACGATCGGATCAGCTGGGGCTCAACACCCCAATTGCCATTGTAGGAGCTGCCTGCCGATTTCCCGGTGCAAACAATCTGTCTGAATTTTGGGAACTGTTGCAAAACTCGGTAGATGCAATCACCGAAGTGCCTCCGGATAGATGGGACATAGAATCATATTTTGATGCGGAAAAAAAACAACCGGGAAAAATGAACACGCGATGGGGTGGGTTTTTAGATAAAATTGATCATTTTGATCCTTTGTTTTTCGGGATTTCACCCAGGGAAGCGATTTTCATGGATCCCCAGCAGCGAATTTTACTTGAGGTTTCCTGGGAGGCTTTTGAAAACGCAGGAATCAATGTCGAAGGCCTGGTTAATTCAAATACTGGTGTATTTATTGGTATCTCAAACAACGAATATAGTCGATTAACGCTTGATAGTAATGAACAAGAGAATGCTTACCAGGGTATAGGCGGCGCTTTGAGCATTGCCGCCAATCGAATTTCATACCAGTATGATTTTAGAGGACCGAGTATAGCGGTCGATACAGCTTGTTCATCATCCCTGGTTTCGGTTCACATGGCATGTCAATCTCTAAGGACCGGAGAATCGGAGCTGGCTATTGCAGGAGGTGTCAATTTACTGCTGACTCCCGAACCCACCGTTGTCTTCTCACAAGCAGACATGATGGCCAGTGACGGACGTTGTAAAACCTTTGATGCTGCGGCTGACGGATATGTTCGGAGTGAAGGCTGTGGACTTGTCGTTCTAAAACTATTGCCGGATGCCATTGCAAGTGGGGATAGCATTCTTGCTGTTGTAAAAGGTTCGGCAATAAATCAGGATGGGCGAAGCAACGGTATCACGGCTCCTAACGGCCCCAGTCAACAAGCTGTCATAACCAACGCTTTGAGAAATGCCGGTATTAAAACTTCTCAAGTAAATTATATTGAAGCCCACGGCACTGGAACCTCTTTGGGAGATCCAATTGAAGTGGATTCCCTGAAAGCTGTTCTCATGCAAGATCGTCCAATTAACAAAACCTGTTTTTTAGGTTCGGTAAAAACCAATATTGGTCATTTGGAATCAGCTGCCGGAATAGCAGGTTTACTCAAGGCTACGCTGGCAATACACCACGGCGAAATTCCAAGTAACTTGCATTTTAACTCGTTGAATCCGCATATAACTCTAGAAGACACGTCATTCAAGATCCCTGTGTCATCTCAATCCTGGCCTGGTGACAGTCAACCAAGAATTGCAGGTATTAACTCCTTCGGTTTTGGAGGAACCAATGCACATATGATCGTGGAGTCCCAAGATCGTATAGCGGAAGACTGCACGATTGGCTTTTCCAAGCAGCTTTTCACGCTTTCCGCGAAGTCCGAACAGAGTCTTCATCACCTGATTATTCGGCATCTTGCCTTTTTGGAGCAAACTGATCCCAACTCATTTATAAATTATTGTTATTCCGTCAATCTAGGAAGAGCACATTTTGATCATCGCATTGCTATCCCCAGCGACTCTATCAGCCAATTAATTGAGCATTTAAAGGTACTGTCAACTCAAAAAGTCGAAAAACCTTTAAAACCTGTTCTTCAACAAGACCAAATCCCTCGGATAGTTTTTACTTTTCCAGGCCATAGTGTTTTTAATGCAAACTTGGGCTCATCGTTGTACAGGCTTCATCCGGTTTTCGCAGCTGGAATTGATCAGTGTGACGATCTAACCGGCCAGGTAATAGATCAATCGCTTGTTTCACTCATAACCGAAAAGCGATCTGATAATGATTTCTCTCATTTAATCGCTTTTGCCATTGAATACAGTTTGGCAAAACTTTGGGTCAGCTGGGGAATTGTACCGGATGTATTAGTCGGCAGTGGAATCGGCGAGATTGTTGCTGCAACTCTAGCTGACATTTTCGACCTTGACTTGGGACTAAAACTCGCAGCCCTATACGACGGAAAAAGCAATATTGAATTTGCAGATTTTTATACTCAGTCTCCAACACTGCCTGTTTTATCCGGCGACTCCAGAGAAGATCCTCTTAAACATGGAGGCAAGAACCTGGATTACTGGCAGAAAAGAACGGAAAACACTGCTGCCAAGATCATCAAGAGCCTTGAAGACCAAGGTTATCGATTCAGTATAATGATGGGACCTTGTGACGTCAGCAAAAGTAATGGCCGCGATACAAGAGGATTGTTATGCCTTCCATCTTTGTCCGACGATAAGGGAGACTGGGACCAGTTATTAGATACACTGGGTGAATTGTATATGTCGGGAGTCAATGTTAATTGGTTAGGTTTTTACGATAAATTCAAAGGATTAGAAAAAATAGACCTGCCAAACTACCCTTTCCGAAAAAAAAGCTATTGGATTGATGATCGCAAAAACCGTGAAACATCCACGGTAAAGATCGATCAACATCAGTACGAGATAAAATGGAAAGCTGCAAACAGCGATTCGGAGACTAAGCTGACTGGGTCTGCAGCTAAAAAAGGGGGATTCTGGTTGATTTTCGCAGACAATGAAGGTGTTGGTTCCAATATCTCTTTGTTTTTAAAGCGACAAGAGCAAAACGCTGTTTTGGTTTATACCGGAAACAATTATTCACAAATTGCTCCCGATCATTTTGAGATTAGTCACTCAAACTCCGATCACTACGACCGGTTGCTTAATGAAACAGGATCAAAACTCGGTCCCTGCCAAGGTATCATCCATTTATGGAGTTTAAATGAAAGCGGCTCCCCTGAAGTCGAAACAATAAGTCTCGTTTCAACTATCAAATCAAGCAGTTTAAATGTCCTGTATCTCATGCAGTCAATTTCCAGGTGCAATCAGTTGCCGACCAAAGGGTTGTGGCTTGCTACGTATAATGCACATGCTTTTAAGACAAAGTCCCCTCAACAGATCAGTATTGCCCAGAGAGTGCTTTGGGGGCTAGGTAAAGGCATTGCATTAGAATTTTCCGATGTGGATCTCGGTCTTATAGATCTCGATAAAGCTTCCCCGGAGATCAATTCTGTGTTGATTTGCAGGGAACTGGCACTTTCTCCCAAAGAATGGCAAGTGGCTTATCGGAACGGTAATCGCTATGTCGCACGATTGGTTCCGGCAAAACATCAAGAGAATACCAAACAACAATCGAAAAAAATCAAAAATAACGCGACCTATTTAATTACAGGCGGCTTGGGAAAAATTGGACTAAATCTCGCCAATTTTCTTGTCGAAAAAGGTGCCAGGCATATTGCCCTGGTTAGCAGAACAGGATTGCCTGACCCTTCCTCAAGGGCTGAACATCAGGAGTTAGCAGCTCAGCTGATTCAGGATCTGGAAACAAAAGGAGTTAACATCAAGTCATATAAAACTGATGTCAGTGATTTTGGAAAAATGAAGAAAGTGTTTGAAGAGATTCAAGCAACTCAGGCAGCTGTCAAAGGTGTCTTTCATGCGGCTGGATCAGTGTCTAAATCTACTATTTCCGGAATTACCGAGGAAGAATTTTTGGATGTTTTGAAACCAAAAGTAGAGGGCACTTGTGTTTTACACAGACTCAGCCTTTCAATGGATTTGGATTATTTTGTGCTGTTCTCCTCCGTTTCTTCCGTTTGGGGCTCTAGGGAAATAGCCCATTATGCTGCGGCAAACTCCTTTTTGGATGGATTTGCAGAATACAGAAAAGCCCTGCAATTACCGGTTACATCAATTAACTGGGGGCCGTGGGCAGAAGGCGGCATGACATCAACCGAAGAACAGCTGAAGATGTCACGAATGGGCATCTATTCCATGAGCCCGGAATCTTCTTTGAAGATCCTGGATAAAGCTCTCTCCCTGGATTTCTTTACTCAAATTGTTGCTTCAATAGATTGGCATCGATTTGCGTCTCTCTATCAATCCATTGGTTACGGCAGTTTATTTTCAGAATTACCGGTTAGCCCGAAAAGTTCGAATACCGGAGGTTCCATGATGACAACAGGACAAACTGCCAATCAAGGCAAATGGCTAAACAAACTTCTTGCTTTGAATGACAAAGAAAAAGCTGCTGAATTGCTTGAGTTGATTAAAACCGAGATTGCGAAGATATTGCAATGTCAACCGGCAGACATCAATATAGATACCGGCTTTATTGACCTTGGCCTGGATTCTTTAATGGCTGTTGAATTGAAAGATACTCTGGAACAGCAACTTAACCTCACATTGGATGCAACAATTGTTTTTGATTATCCAAATCTGAACACTTTGACCAAACACATAATATCTTTGCTGGATTCAGAACAATCACACCCCGAAAAAACCCCGGTTAAACCTGAACTAATTAATAGCCATCAGACGAAAGATTCACATTCGGATTTGGACGATCTCACAGATGATGAAGTTGCAAAACTGATCGAGAAAGAGATTGAAGATATTTGATAGTATTTCCGAGATTATTCAACTGGCACAGTTACGGCAATCCGGGTGCCCTTGCCAAGTTCAGTCGAAAGCTCAATTGAACCCGAAAGCTCCTCAACCACAGCCTTCACGACATCCATTCCTACTCCCCTTCCCGAAAGCTCCGATATATCTTTCTTGGAAGAAAAACCGGGTTTAAATACCAGATCCAGTTTTTCCTGTTTGCTAGCCTTATTTAGCCATTCCTCGGAAACCAATTTCTCCTTCAAGGCAATGTCTGCAATTTTGTTTTCATCCATGCCTCGGCCATCGTCTTCGAAGACAAAGTTCAAGCTGTTATCCAGTTCCTGAACATCAATTTTCAGCACCCCTACTTCAGGCTTTTCGGTCTGCAATCGTTCTTCAACGTCCTCAAGACCGTGATCTATGGAATTTCGAACCAGGTGAATAAAACTGCTGAAAAGGTGGTTATATTTATCGATCAACACTTCTATCGTGTCACCTGTGGATTCGATTCGCACGCGCTTACCTAGCTCCTTTGCAAGGGATTGGGCTGAAATCTCGAAGCCTCTCAAAACGGTTTTCATCGGTTGTTTACAAATATCATTAATGGAGGATTGGATATGCTCAAATCCAGATTGACCGAAGTTCTCAAACAGGAATTGCTGGTGCTTTGCAATTTTGGAATGGGGAACCTTGTAAACGGATTCCATGTAAACCGTGTCTTCTTCGGGGATAAAGTTTCCAAAGTCAGCCGTTAACGTCCTAAACTCTTGTTCCAATTGGATTCCCCGTTTTTTGATATCATAAATTGAATCGATCGTTAACATGTCATTTCCTGCGCGAACTTCATATAAGACCGATTCGATATCATGAGCATGGCTGACCAGCTGATTCAATCCAAAGTTGGCTGCTCCTCCCTTAATCGTGTGAAAAAGCCTAAACAGTTTATCGACATCAATGTCCTCAGGTTCTCGTTTAAGAATGTTTTCAATGTTACGAAACGACGTGGTAAAAGACTTAAGAAAACTTAGATAACCTTGCCTGTCTTTCACAATTTGAAGGATGGAATTATTGCGTTCCTCATCCTTTTCCAACTGCTCTGCCAGTTCCCTCTCCGTAGTAATATCGGTCAGAATCACCATCACCCTGTTGCTCAGCTGCGGTTGGGAAGCGGGTATTAATTTATACGCCAGCGATAAAATTCTGTTCTCCACAGTTATTTCTTCGGGGAAAAATTGAGAAATGGCATCCAGAGAGACTTTCTCGGTTATTACGGCTTCAAACAGTTTTTTCAGTTGTTCTCGTTCTTTTGGGTCATCGATGATCAGATCTATAAAATCAAGTCCTTTTTCCTGGTTCAGAGTCTTATCAACCAGGGGTTTTCCGAAAAATAGTTCACATGCCTTGGAATACTGCTTATGTACACGAAAATCTTCATCAAATGTCAGAAATCCCTGTCCGGTATTATCCAGCAATTCCTTAATTTCCCTGGTTCGCTCCACCACCTTTTGTTCCATGGTGCGGTAAAGCAAAGCATTTTGAATGGAAATAGCCGCCTGTGTTGAAAGGACACCGAGTACCTTCAACCGTTCAGGAGTAAAAGCATCTGTTGCCAGGTTGTTTTCCAAATACAGGACACCCATCAGAATACCCTGGTTGATAATGGGCATGGCCAGAATCGATTTTGGAAGATTTTGACTGATATAGGCATCATGAATAAAATCCCCTTCCCTCGCAGCGTCTTTTAACACCACACTCTCAAGACTCCGTGCTACGTACTGGACAATAGCCACAGAAAGGTTTTTGTTCTTTTCCAGGGATTGTGACTGCATGACAATAGTCTGATCATCCGTATTGCTTTCAGCCTGCACCAAAAGACTTCCTGACTGTTCTTCCTTGAGTATCAGAATAACTTTTTCCGCACCTGCATTTTCCCGGGCTATATACATCAGTTTATTGAGAAGTTTTTCAAGAACCACTTCTCCGGAAAGAGTCTGAGAAGCTTTTGAGATTGTTTCCAGATCAAGCGTTTCAGTCTGTTTGGGTACAGCTATGTGATCGTTACCGTTGTTTGCTTCAGCGGTATGTGCTATTTCACCGGGTTGTTCCTGGAGATCAGCCTGACTTAACAGAAAAGGATAGGTTTTTCGAAGCTGGTTGCATTTGGCAATAGCTCCCCAACGATTGTAGCAGTACAAGGCATCACGCATATAAGTGCTTGCGATCTTTTCCTGTTTTAACTTCAGAAAAAATTTGGCTGCCATTTCATTGTTCAGAGCTTCATAACGTAGAAAACCGTTTGCCTGTGCTTTTGAAATTGCTTCATTGTAGCAATCAATCGCTGCCTGGTTACCCCCGTTAATTCTCGACATCTCGGCTTCCATCAGCAACAGATGATGTGAGAAATTCTCCCGGCAATGATCTGCCCACTTCTTCATTCGCCGGTATTCTTTTTTCAGCCGTTTCCAAGTTTTACTTTTATCCGGACTTAAATCGGATTCATATTCTTTAACAGCACTCAAAAATACATACAGGCAGTATTCAACGGTGTATGGCAAGCCCGCCATTGAAGCCATCGGTTGTTCCGCTTCTTCAGCGTGATAGGCAGCAGACTGATAATCCTCAAAGGTATAGCTGATCTGGAGTTTGTATAAATGAAACAGCGCCACACCTGGTACAAATCCCAATTTCTGATTTCTCTTCAGATACTCGGTTTCGTCAAATGAGATGGAATTCAATGTCAGCCAGTCATAAGTCTGCCCTCTCAGATTGAAACGCAGCTGTTGGATGATTCGAGCAGCGTACCAGGCATCTTCATATTTGGATTCCTTAATCACCGCCAGGTACTTTTCTCCTTTTTCAACGGCGGTTTCCAAATCTATATCCGGGTCCCAGGGGATTATCTGCACAGCTGAATAGGCCAGATAAAACAGGTCGCCCGATTGGTATCCTGCTTCTACCGCCTTTTTCAAAAATCCGGGGATCGATTTCCATGTTCTGTTCCAGGCATGAATGAAAACAGTATAAAAGAAAATCACCCGACTTTTTAGTTCCAGATTATTCAGTTTTTCATTGAGTTCCAAACCCAGTTTTCCGAACTCATAACCGGATTTCCAGTCACCGACAACCGATCCCAATAAATATCCGAATGGGATATAGCACATTGGTGCCTCCGGAGCGTTTCCGTGTTTCAAGATTGCATTTACACCTTTTAGCACTGTCATGGCAAAAAGCTGCTCCTTCCCCGATAAATATGCCGGTGCGCCCAACTCGATTAGAATTTTAAGACTGGTTCTAAAATTCCTATCCTGTACTATGGGCTGATTGGCCAGTTCGACAATTGACCTGGATCCCAGGTTAAATTTTGCAACCAGCAATTCTTTTATGATCGATGCCTTGTTGGGATCAGCGGAGATCTTAATATCCAGTAGTGCCAACGCATTGATTCCAATCTCAATTGCTTTGTCAGAATCCCCGGTAATTGTATATTGCAACGATTGCATCCCCAGAATCTCAGCTTTTTCAAGTTTGGTTTTCGACTGCTTGATCAGAACCTGACAATGTTCATCGGCTTCTTTGAACTCACCGCATAAATAGGCACATTCGGAAAATTCCTTGGAAATCTCAAAAGTCAATTCGTAGTTTATCTTCCAGGAGTCCTCGGGAAGGGAATCCAATCCAGTTTTTAAATATTGATAGGCTGCCTGGTAGGCTGTGGAAGATTTCGCTCGTTTACCCGCTGTCAGATTAAGTTTTGCCAGCTCAATCTTTTCAGGATCTTCCACGATCAAAGACCTGGCCTCATTAAGCTGAAACAGAATGTCCACCAGCTTCTGTTCAACCTGGGACGCATCGAATTCCTTCAGCATCAGCCGCCCAATTGAAAGATGTACCGTTTGCTTTCTATCCTTTTCCAACAAAGAATAAAAAGCCTGCTGAATACGATCATGGGCAAATTTATAGGTTACCCCAAAATCGGAAAGTTCTTCGTTTGCCCCTTCTTCCTGGGTGTGAATCAAACGATAACGATCATCCAGCGGAATCAATATACCTTGTTCAATACCATCCCAAAGTGCCTTTGCCATGTGAGGCAAACTCATCTTGCTAATCAATCCCAGGGTTTTCAAATCAAAAACGCTGCCGATACACGAAGCCAGCTCCAGTATGTTTTGGGTATCTTCGGGCAACCTTTTAATCCGATTGATAACAAAATGCACAACATTGTCACTAACCTGCAATCCTCTTATGTTTTCCAAATCCCAATGCCAGATACCTTTGTTGTAATCGAATTGGATAAATTCTTCCTTATGCAGGTCTTTTAGAAGTTCTTTTACGAAAAACGGATTTCCACCTGTTTTACTAAAAATAAGTTCAGACAAAGGTAGTGCCGACTTTTGAGGACAATGCAAGGCTTCCTTGATTAAGTGACAGACGGACGTTTCTTCCAATGGTTTTAAGAATAACCTTTTGATAAACTTCGATTTTTGAATATCGTCCAACGCAAGCATAAGGGGATGACTGTCGCTTACTTCATTATTGCGATAGGAACCGATAACCAGGAGATGAAGATTTTCCTGTTTCACCAAATCGGTGATTAAATCAAGCGTTGAGATATCAGTCCATTGGAGATCATCCAGGAACAGGACCAGGGGATGTTCTTCGGTAGCAAACACCCGTACAAATTTACGAAAAGTAATTAGAAACCGGTTTTGTGCTTCGGTTGGATTAAGGCTCTGAACCGGCGGTTGGGAGCCGATGATCTTTTGTAGTTCGGGTATGATATCCAGGATTATCTGACCATTAGGTTCCAGTGCTTCTTTCAGGGCGTTCTTCCATGATTCCAGCTTCTCTGTCGGCTCAGCCAGCAATCTTTTTATCAATCCGTCAAAAGCCTGGGTTAAAGCATTGTATGGTTGATTCCTTTTGAGCTGGTCGTTTTCTCCTTCAATGAAATATCCCTTGTTCTGGAGAATGGGAATCCGGATCTCTTTAACGAGGGCTGATTTACCAATGCCTGAAAAGCCGGCAATCAGCAGCAGCTCCGGTCTTCCTCTGGATGCCTTCCGAAAAGCGGCAATCAGTGCTTCAATTTCGCCTTCCCTCCCATAAAGTTTTTGAGGAATCTGAAACTGATCAGAGTAATCGGAACGTCCTAACTTCATAGGCTCGATACTACCACGTTTCGCCCACTGCCTCTGACAGGTTTCAAGATCTTTGATCAGACCTTGCATGCTCTGGTAACGATTCTCCGGGGACTTTTCCATCAATTTCAGAACAATATCTGAAACCGTTTTGGGAATATCGGAATTTAGCGTGTTAAGCTCAACAGGTTTCTTGGTAATGTGGCAATAAATCCACCCCATGGTGTCTTCCGCTTCAAAAGCGTGCTGCCCGTTCAACATCTCATAAAATGTTGCACCCAGCGAATAGTAATCAGTCAGATAATCGACATCCCTGTTCATTCTCCCTGTCTGTTCCGGAGAGATATAAGGCAGGGAATCTTCGGGAAGTTCAGGATTTTGATCACTTTTCTGTTCCTGACTTAACTCAGTACAATGTTCAAAATCGGCTATCCGAATCTCTTTGGAATCGGGATTCCACAACACGGTAAAAGGAGTAATATTTTTATGAATGATTCGACGCTTGTGAATAACTTCAACAGACCTAGCCATTTGTATGGCCATGCTGAAGAACTGGGAAAGTGATAACCCGTTATCGATGTGATTTATTAGGGGTGTGCCGCCGAAATCCTCCATCACTATAGTCAAACCATTGCCATGTTTCGCCAGGTCCAGCACCTTAATAACATTTGGAAACTGCAATTTCTGAATGGCTTGATATTCGTTTCTCAGTCTGGCAATTTCTTCAATGGTCGGATAATCATGGTTTACTGCTTTAATAAGCACTTTTTGTGCTGTATCTTCACTAAACCCTTGGTATAGAGTTTTTTTCGTTGAACGATACAACTCACTAATTACTTTATAACCCGCAATAGTAGACAGCACGAATCCTCGGTTAATAAATAAGTGATGTGTTAATTAGGATAATTTAGTATCCGATGTCTTGGAAACAAGGTTTATGTTTTAAGTATAGCTCCCCGGACATGCTTCAGAGCCTGCTGAATTTGTTTCAGTATATGTTTTTGATTAACTGGTTTGATAACATACCCGTGAACGCCATTTTCCACGGCTTCCAATACCGACGTTTTCGACTCGATCGAAGTCAACATGATAAAAACGACCCCACCCAGGTGATCTCCGGATTCCTGAATCTTGTGGTAGAAATCCAACCCGGTCATTTCCGGCATAATCCAGTCACATAACACGATATCTATTTCATTTGGATGGGCACAAACAAAATCCCAGGCAGCCCTGCCATTTTTCTCAATATGAATCTGCCCTGCTCCAAGATCTTTTAGGATAGTAACGGCGGATTCCCGATGATGATCGTCATCATCAACCACCAGGAAAGACAATTCCTGAATCTGGTAAACGGATTTGTCTTTCGATCTCTCCGGTTCCGTTTGCATCGATTTATTGGCCTCAGATGGCATTTCAATCTTTGTGGACTTGACTTGAAAGGGAAGCTCTTGAGCAAAGGCAAAGGCCTTTTGCCTGTCAAACTGCTCATCAGTTAGATAGGTCTTTAATTCTACTGACCCCGGCTTACGGTTTTTAGCCAATTCGAATACTTGTGAATGCAGCCCGATCAGTTCCATTGCCTGCTTCTTGGTTTCGATATCAAAAAACATGAGTTGCAGTTTGCTATCGCTATTTCCTTCAAAAGCAAACGGTTCATAGTCTTTGAGATCTTCACGTTTTGTCTGTTCTCGAAGAAGATTTATAAGTAATTTATGTCTAGCCCGCAATGAACTGAACAAGGACTGATAACAGCCTATGCGAGTGGCATCATCGACCAATCGAACATTTGATTGAGCCATAAACACCGAACTGTCGAATCCCAGCAAGATGACCTCCTGACTTGCCGGATCTGCGAGCACTGTTTTTTGCCCCGTAGCATCCATCACTACATCCAACTCTCCAAACATTTGTCCGCTTTCAATGGTTTCAACAGTGACATTTCTGTCTTCATCGTCCACAACCAGGCATGCACCGTTCAAAACGAAAAAAATCCAGGAATTATATCTTCCCGAAGCAATAATCTCTTCCCTGGGCAGGTATTTGAATAATCTACAAAACCCAAACAGCTGCTTCAATCCCATCTGATTTTGTTTTATAACCTTGCCAATTAACGGCAATGTACCGAAGATCTGGAATAATTTTTCGGAATAGTATCGATCAAGAGAAAAACTCTCAAGCATGTTAACCTCTGGTTTTAAGTAAAAGTGAGTATACCACCTTCATCCAAATAGTAATGATTTCCGGATATCCTTGTCTGTTATTCAATAATAAAAATCTGGATATCGCAAACGTTGGTGTTGGTGGGACCTGTCTTTAACAATCCCTTTAATTTTTCAAAAAAATGATAGGAGTCGTTATTCTTTAAATAGTGATCAATAGAAAGCTGATAGTCTTCAGCTTTCTCCAGGACAGTCATATCTGCAAATGCCCCTGCAGCATCTGTTGGTCCGTCGTTTCCGTCTGTCGAGGCAGACAAGAACCAGATGTTGTACATGACGTCACGATGTGCTGCCATTTCAGCCAGCACAGCCAAAGCAATTTCCTGGTTTCTACCACCTTTGCCTGCTCCCTTTAGGGTAACGGTGGTTTCCCCGCCAAACAACAGGCACTTGGCGGGTGAGCCCGGCTTTTTTCTGATATAGGCCTCTTTGGCTATGGCACAAATTGCCTTGGCGACTTCCCTGGCTTCACCGGTTAGCATTGATGTAAAAATGCGGGTTTCGTATCCAAGCTCTTCCGATTTTTTCTTTGCCGCTTGCAAAGCCAGATAATTGGTTCCCACCAGGAAATTATAGCAGTTATTAAATACCACACTATCTTGTTTGGGTGTTTCGGGAAAATGTCCTTTTATTCCGGCTTGCAAGAGCTTGAGAGCTGTTTTGGGCATTCTGTCCGTGATGTCGTATTTCTCAAATATTTGAGCTACATTCCTGAAGGTGGTATCGTCTGGAGAGGTAGCGCCTGACGCAATAGTATCGAGACGGTCGCCAACAACATCAGAGAGGATCAGGTTGATTGAAGTTGCTGGCATCAGTTTTTCAGCCAATCTTCCACCTTTGATGCCGGAAAGATGTTTTCTCACACAATTGATCTCTGTGATATCTGCACCACATTCCAGCAAAACTTTGGTAACGTTTTGCTTTTCGGCAAGAGTCAAATGAATGGATTCTGTCTCCAGGTCCACTTCTGCAGGCAAGGGAATCAAGGCTGAGCCACCCCCTGAAATCAAAGTGAACACAAGCGTTTTTTGGTTCGCCTGAGACGCAAGTTCAGAAATAGCTTTAGCGGCCTTGATACCGTTCTCATCCGGTACCGGGTGACCAGCCTCAATAGTTTCGATGTAACTTAACTCTTCTGTATGGCCATATTTTACGGAAATCAAGCCGACAGAAATTTTGTCACCCAATAACTCTTCCAGCGCGAGTGCCATCTTTGCTGTAGCCTTTCCAAATCCGATGACAACTATCTCTTCAAAAGGTGACATATCAAGAGCAAAATCTGCTCCATCTCTGCGAATAAGCAGCTCGGATCCTTGGATACTCACGGAATCCAAAATTAGACGAAAGGGGTCAACATGCGATAACCCGGCTTCAAATATGTGTTTGAGGTCAGTTTGGCGGTTGGACAATTTCATGGTGATGGGCCCGTGATGGATTGCAGATTGATGATTTTGATTGAAATATCCGGCTTATTACTGATTGGTAAAGTTTTACCGTAATTGTAACACGAATAAAACTTCGAAAACAGTCCTATTGTATTTTAACTCATTATCGCCCAGTTTTATCCCATCTAATAAGAAATGCATAGGGCCGACTCTATGGTTTCAAAACGGGCAGCAGTTTAGAATCGATCATATAACTTGTTTTTATTTATTTTAAATTGCAATCTTTTTTTCCGGATTTTCATCAAGACAGCGTTTTCTAAATGTTTATTTATACAACTGAGTAAATTTGTCTATTTTTAGAAGACAATAAAAGTCTCAGTATTCAACAGAAAATACAACCTTTCGAGCATAAAACGGATCAAAAAAATAGTCATAAATTCCTAAATTTCTATAACGATACGTAATATTAACTATTAACCATACTTATTTCGTAACAATTTGAATTGATTAAATTATATTCGTAGAAAACAAGGTTAGTTTTTATTGACATTGTTAGATTTCCCTTTAAAGATGAGTTAATCAAACGAAACAGGCGGGGATCAAGAGTAAATCTCACCATAACCACCTGATATAAAATTCTTTTAAGTTGTGCTCACTTTTTATTGTTTTGGATAAATTTTAAACAGGAATCGTCGAATTTCGATGAATCTCTCATCTCCTGTTTCCATTTTGATAAACTGTGTAAGTTACTGCTTATTTGTCCTGACAATCTTCCGTCAGGAATGCAGAGAATTCTTTCATCTAATATTAATGAAGCTTAGTCTTCAATCGTTTGTAAATTAGGAGGCGAAATGGACAACCAAGTTGCTGCTTTCATGGATGCAGTATCGAATAAAAACCCGGAAGAGCATGAGTTTCTTCAGGCAGTTGAAGAAGTTGCAAATTCCATCATTCCAGTGCTGGATCGGCACCCCCACTATCGTCAGGCAAAAGTGCTCGAAAGAATGGTGGAACCGGAAAGAGTCATCATGTTCAGAGTTCCCTGGCTGGATGATTCAGGTGATGTACAGGTAAACAGGGGTTTCAGGGTAGAATTTAGCAGCGTCATCGGCCCTTACAAAGGTGGCTTGCGATTTCATCCCAGCGTGAACCTGGGTATCTTGAAGTTTTTAGGTTTTGAACAAATCTTGAAGAATTCTCTCACAACCTTACCAATGGGTGGTGGTAAGGGAGGATCTGATTTTGATCCGAAAGGCAAATCTGACAACGAAGTCATGAGATTCTGCCAGTCCTTCATGACTGAACTACACAGACATATTGGAGCAAAAACTGATGTGCCGGCTGGTGATATCGGGGTTGGCGGTCGAGAAATCGGTTTTCTTTTTGGACAGTATAAGAGACTCACCAACAAGTTTGAGGGCGTTTTAACCGGTAAAGCGATCAATTGGGGTGGAAGTTTGATCCGACCTGAAGCCACCGGCTATGGAACGGTTTATTTCGCCGCAGAAATGCTTGCAACCAGAAATGAAACGTTCGAAGGCAAGATTGTAAATGTTTCCGGTTCAGGAAACGTTGCTCAATATGCAGTTGAGAAGGTTCTGGATCTTGGCGGCAAGCCTGTTACCCTTTCTGATTCTGCCGGATACATTTATGATGAAGAAGGAATCGATCGAGATAAACTTGCCTGGGTAATGGATCTCAAAAACAAACGTCGCGGTAGAATCGGGGAATACGCTGAGGAGTTCAAAAGCGCAGTGTATGTTGAAGGAGAACGTCCCTGGTCAGTTAAATGCGATGTTGCCATGCCGTGCGCCACTGAAAATGAAGTCAATGCGGAAGAAGCACAAACATTAGTTAATAATGGCTGCTACTGCATTAGCGAAGGTGCCAATATGCCAAGCGAACCGGAAGCAATCGATATCTATCAGAACAACAATGTTCTTTATGGATTGGGTAAAGCAGCCAATGCCGGCGGAGTTGCTGTTTCCGGTCTGGAAATGTCTCAAAATGCCATGTTGATAAATTGGTCTCGAGAAGAAGTAGACCAAAAACTTCACAGCATTATGAAGAACATCCATAAAAATTGCCTTGAAACTGCAGAAAGATACGGGAAACCAGGCGATTATGTGATGGGCGCCAATATTGCGGGATTCTTGAAAGTCGCTGATGGAATCATGGATATGGGTGTTGTCTAGCCTTTAACCAACCAAAGACCGGAGCATTTGTTCCGGTCTTTTCATCTCGTATCAGGATCATCACAGTTGGTCGGTTGCAGGCAAACTTCCCCTGTCGGCGCTGAGCTATGCTCAGATAAGGAATCCCGGACCTCTAGAAACCTTTCTCATTGTTAGTATTATTCAATCATTGTTGGTAACATTAGCTCAATTCACCTTTCTGAATCGGTCTTAAAAATCTGCCCCCGGTTATTGTTATGGAAAGCTCCAATCCCATTCAAGATATCAATGTACTTCGCTTAAAGCAGGAACCCTTGTCGTTCAGAGATTTGATGAAGAAAAGGGTTCATGAAATCCTGGTGGTAGCCAGCCTGTACGATTGTTTTAAACTGGAGGAGGATGGACGTCTCACAGAGCTGATATTCGCCGAATACCAGGACATGCACTTTACCAATGCTCCTCATGTCAACCGGGTTCCTTCCGCTTCAAAGGCACTGGAGAAGGTTAAGGGTGGGGGATACGACCTGATTATCACCATGCCTCGTATCTCAGACATGGATCCCTTCGAATTTGGCAGAAAGGTCAAACAGATCAATCCCGATCTACCGGTCATACTGCTGGTCTCATCAATCAAGGAAAGCAACCATTACACGGAACTGGAGCAATACAACCAGGGAGCCATCGACAAAATATTCTTTTGGACAGGAAATTCCTCCGTCCTACCTGCCATCATCAAATATAGCGAAGACAAACGAAATGCAGAACGAGATATTCTGGAAGGACTGGTCAGAGCCATCATTGTCGTCGAGGACACCCCCCAGTTTTACTCAGCTTATCTGCCAATGATCTACAAGATCATAACCAACCATACCCTGCGGATGATGAAGCAGGAGTATGATGATGATCTAAAGCTGCTCCGTATCCGCACTCGTCCCAGAATCCTGCTGGCCACTACCTATGAAGAAGCAATGGCTTACTTCAAGAAGTATCAGATGTATATTCTGGCTGTTATTTCCGATATGAAATTTCCCTATCAGAATAAAGTCGATAAAAAAGCAGGATTGAAGCTTCTTAAAGCCATTCAAGAGCGTGAAAACAGTGTACCGCTGGTTTTGCAGTCAATGGAATCTGAATCGAGGCGATTTGCAGAAGCTTTAAAAATAAGATTTTTTGATAAAAACTCACCGCATTTATTAAATGATTTACGCGATTTTATTGTCAGGCATTGCGGTTTTAAAGATCTGCACTTCAACACAGAAAACGGGGAGGAAATTCTTGTCAAAGACTTAAAAGGCCTGGAAGAGGCGATGGATATTGTTTCCGATAAAAGCATCGAATACCATGCCCAGCGCAATCATTTTAGCAACTGGCTGGCCATGAGGGGCTACCTGGAATTTGCCAGTAGAATTAAAGCCTACAATGACCTGGATGAGATCGGCAACTTCCGCAGTCTCTTAAAGGCCTTGCTTAAAAGACAGCGTCGAATGAAACATAAAAACGCAATCGTCGATTTTTTCAACCCGGAAAACTACGACCCGGATGTAAATCTGGTAAGAATCGGAGGTGGATCACTCGGTGGTAAAGCCAGGGGAATTATTTTTGTCTCCATTTTTATCAAACGGTTCGATTTGGGCGGCCATTTTCCTGATGTCGATATTGACGTTCCCGCAACGGCCATGATTGGAACGGATGTTTATGATGACTTCCTGGAACGAAACAATATTCGCTTGATCCTTAATCGCGATCTTTCAGATGAGGAAGTAAACAAGATTTTCCTGCTGGGAAAATTTGATCCCGAATTTGAAGAGCATATCAGAACCTATCTCCTGTATCATCAAAATCCTGTTGCAGTCCGTTCTTCAAGTCTTCTGGAAGATTCAGTATTCCAGCCGTTTGCCGGTATCTACAGCACATTTATGATACCTTGCTGTATGTCCGATCCGGAAGAGAGACTTGATCTTACTTTACAGGCAATCAAGCTGGTCTTTGCCACTTGTTTTCACGAAAAAGCCAGGGCTTACCTTAAATCAACCGGAAACCGTCACGAAGATGAAAAAATGGCGGTTATGATTCAAGATATTGTAGGCGAGCAGCACGGTGACTATTTTTATCCAACGTTTGCGGGCAATCTGCAGACCTATAATTTTTATCCCATGAATAAGATATTGCGGGAAGATGGAATGGCAAATGTGGCCCTGGGATTGGGACGTACCGTTGTTAACGGCGAAAAATCCTTGAGATTTTCTCCCAAGCATCCGTCCGTGCTGCTTCAATTTTATGATAGGAAATCGATATTTCGAAACAGCCAGTCCCACTTTTATGCCCTGAAGTTAAAAAATGAAACCCGGACTCTTACTGGAAGTGAAGCAGATAACCTGGAACTCCTGCCACTAGAGGTTGCTGAAGAGCATGGAGTGCTGGGTCCGGTCGCCAGCGTATATAGCGCTGAATCTGATAACTTCAGAGAATCCCTTTTTGAGGATGGTCCGCGCATCATCACTTTCGCCAATATCCTGAAATGGAAGATTTTTCCTTTAGACAAAATTCTGATCGATATGATGAATTTTGGACGACGCGGATTGGGGTGTGAAGTGGAAATTGAATTTGCTGTTAATCTTGTACCCGATAAAAAGAAAAAACCTCAATTTACCGTTTTACAAATCAGGCCCCTGATTACCCAAAACGAAATGCCGTTGATCGGCAGGGATAGTGTTGAAGACGAGGATTTGGTTTGTCATAGCCAGGCTTGCCTTGGCAATGGTACTAAAGCCAACATCAGGCATGTAATTTTTGTTAAACTGGATACTTTCAGTTCCACTAAAACCAAAGCCATAGCCAAGGAAATTGGTCAGTTAAACAAAGGTTTCACAGAAAATGATCCATATCTTCTAATCGGACCCGGACGGTGGGGATCATCCGATTCACTTTTGGGAATACCGGTAGACTGGAATGATATATCAAAGGTAGGTGTCATTGTAGAGGTAGGGTTGCCTTCATTTTATGTGGATCCCTCATTTGGCAGTCATTTTTTTCAAAATCTCTCTTCCCTAAGTATCGATTATTTTTTTACATCTCCCAAAAACTACAAAAAGAATGTGAATTTTAGCTGGCTTGATTCTCTCGAACCAAAAAAAGAAACCACTTACCTGAAACTATTTTCATTTGATCAAAATATGTTCGTCCAGATAGATGGTCGCGAAGGCCACGGATTTATCATCAAGCCGGGCATGGCAGAAAAATATAAACCCGAAGACAGCTAGATGTATTCTATGACAACGCTTTCCAGATAAAGTGTCAGTTCACCGATCAGCCGCCGAATTTCCTTGATCTGCTTTTCCCTGGCGGCCTCTTCTATTGATTCTCCCAACTCTGATACTTCCTTGAAACCATAACCGGTTCCGTTGCCTTTCATAGTATGTCCCACAAGTTTTATTGCTTCGAAATCTTCCTCGAGAAGCATTCGTTCTATCTTCTCAACATCCTTGTGTCGGTTTTTGATGAATCCCGGAATTAATTCTTCCAACTCGGATTCAACCTGCACCCTTTTGTTTTTATCGTTGATTGACATAGTCCAGCTAAAAATGAGGTGATCGTGACTGTTGCTCGATTGCGATATTTAAGAATATCAAGGCAAAAGCTCTATGTGCGAAGTTTGTTTGTTTTAAACAAACAATAGGATTTGATCCTGGTTTTTATTCTATGGGTTCTTTTTGAATTTCAGCATTGTTATCGCCGCTAAAAGATGATCCAGATTGGTTTTCAGCTATAGTTCCTGCCCCTGTGAATTCGGTTTTCCACTGTGATTCCATCCATAACAGGCATATTCATGTCCATCAACACTAAATTACCAAAATCAATAACTATTTCAATCATCACATGCAAAGCAGGAAATCTGCCACAAACGGACATTCACAAAAGCCTTACCAATGCTTTAAAGTATACTATGAAAACGAAGGTATTTGAAGAAAGAATTAAGATGGAGAATAAGAAGTATCAAGAACTGATCTGGTCTTGCGGAATTTAGTTATTATCGGATCTTATTGGGAATGCTGCCTTATTGAAAAGTAAGGTGGAACAAGACAAATGTTACTAAAAAAAGAATCGGGAGCGTTTGTCATTCTGAATCGAAAATGTAGGATGGGCAACGAGTTGCCCATCCTACATTTTCGATTCAGAATGACGTTTACTTGGTTGTTTTCCTTTAATTGATAACATTATCCCCTGGTGTCCCCCCTAAAGTAACCAATTTTGGGGGAACTGTTTATCTCACTACAACAGCAGGTTCACCAACGCCATCCAAAAGTTTGTGACATCCGCATCGGAGGGATTATCGGGCTCATGATAACTTGTTACAGAACCTCCATCCAGAATGTCTTCAATAAAGTCACCGGCATTGATTCCGCTATCCAGGTATTCTGTGCCTGTAAACTCTACAATAGTAGTGCAATGACTTTCGTTCATATCCCTGAAATACGGAATAAAATAGGAAAAATTATCAAGTGCATCATATTGCAATATCATACGATCAATATCATCCGCCCAGAGCTGCAGAACCTGCTCCTTTTCCTCCGGGATGTTTTCATCTAGATCGAAAAATCGGGCATATGAATACATGGAATAGTTGGCATCTCTCTTAAACAATGTGGTCGCCAGTTTATCATTCGGGTGATAATAAGACAGTGCTTCGTTGATTTGACCAAAATCACCGTCGTAGTCAAATCCTGGCATGGCTGCAAGGTACTTGTTCAAAATGTAGTCCAGGTTCCACTCCTGTTTGATTTTCTGATGCAACAGGTATTGATTACCTTCTGTTTCCGTAGCAGAAAAAATGGGACCTGAATCGTTCAACAGAAAACTCTCGTCGGCACCGAGTGCTTCCTTAAAAAAATGATAGTTGGTCAATGATCCGACGCCACCGGCACTGGAACCGGTTACCATCAGTTTTTTGATATTGGAGAATTCACCTTGAAGATAGGTAATCACTTTTTCGATATTTGTTGCACCAACGTGATGATAGGTGATGGGTGGATTCTCTCCGGTAGGATCATCATAAATCTTAGTATTGTTGCCGCTGTGAACATCACCTGTGCAGTAGGGGATAAACACTTTATTCCAGCGTGAGGTCTGAACATTCTGACCTGTCGGATGGTTATTTAGCACCAGGGGCGATATTACGGCATTCACACTTCCGCCTTCCACGTTTGGGTCCAGGTAATCCCCCAGGTTCATGAAATTATCAGGGATTCCATTGGGATTAGCCGCACCACGGACACCTGTCTGGCCGGTACAACTTGGATAGTCCCAACATGCACCACCTGGCTCGAGATATATCAATAAATTTTTGGTGTACCCATACAACCAATTCCAGAATCCCTTGGATTTCATTACAAAAATCTTGTATTGACTGCCGTTGCTGCAGATTGCACCCGGTATATCTACTTTTGTCCAGCTGCCCCAAATGGCACCGGTGATATCATCTATGATACCTTGTGATTGAACTTTATCTCCAGACTGTGCTGGTGCAAAAATTGAATTTTCGCCATACTTTGCTTCATAGTCCTCCGGAGACATGGAACCGGTTAAGAGGTTCAGGCGATCCACATCAGCCTCGCTCATCTCTTCATAACCCATGGACATCAACTCAGAAAGATTCTTTGTTGAAGCAGTTGAGGTGGTTGAACCGGATTCATCTGAATCTGCCTGTTTACAGGAAGTCAGTAAAGCAGCTGTCATGGCAACCACAATTAAAAGGACGGCCAGGTGTAATAATCGTTTCATGTTTTTCTCCCTTTCTTTTTATTTAAATGAATCGAATTTTGTTCCGGCTAACATCACAGAATTCATCACAGGGAACCATCATATACCGCCCGGTTTTCTGATCACCAATGCCGGATAACGTTGGTAAATCCAACATCACTTCATCCGAATACAATAAATATTTTGTTTGTCAACGGAAGAAAACATAATCTGTTTTATCGCATTTAACCGCTGAAATAACAGGAGAACCAATTAGTCAATAATATAGATATATTACAATTCAGAGTTACAAATTAATAAACGAATAACACTTTTAATAATTTTTTCGGGAAATCATTTAATAATCCACCTCTCAATATCAAACAGTATTTTTCCTGTTACTTTCAGCCAAACAGGCACAATAAAGTCTAAAAAAAAACATCAATTTTGGAATTTTCCGGAGTAAAGATCTGCAAATAATTTAGTCATGATGACCAAAAGGTTGATCGTTCACCTTATTTTTACTGGATGATCTGTTATTCGAGTGATATTCTGCTCTCAAATAGTAAACAATTATTCAGCCACTCAACCGAAATTCAATATGCGAAACTCCTTGATTAAAAAGCTCGATTACAAAGCCAGACAATGGTTATATAAAGCCGTATTTCAAATGATCCTGGCAGACAAGAATGTGGCCAAAGAGGAAGTGGACTCCTTATTGGAATCATTAAGGCGTGTATCAGGCAAGGATATCAAAGATTTTTCCCAGGTTACCAGTTCGCCGGAATTCCTGGTTCCTTTAAAACCTTTGAGAGGTATCAGTTATGACCATGCATTTATAATCGTCGCAGAATTGGTAAGAGTAGCAGCAATCGATTCACGAATTGCCCTGGAAGAAGCGGAACTGCTCAAAGAAGTGCTTTCGTTGCTGGATTTTGACAATAGAGCTATCCAAAAAGTTGTTAAGTGGGCCAAACAACTGGCCACGGTAAATGCCGAAGAACACTATTTGAAGGAGGAACTGCTCTCTTATTACCTGAGTTCCTAGTTCCCCCTGATATTATCTATTCCCCTGCAAGACTGCCTATCCTTTTGGCAACCGTCTCCGCCTCTGTTACAATTCTTGCTACCAATTCTCCAACTGACAATGTGTCCTTTGTTCTGCCAATTACCTGACCACAGGGAAACACGGCGTCTTTCCCCCCAACTATCCAGGCTTCTCCGGAAAGCTGACCGGACAATTTTGGCAGTAATTGTTCAAAACTTGCTCCATCCTGCTCCATTTGCAATATTTTCTCGGCCCATTCATTCTTAAGCACTCTGACAGGACTACTGATAGAACGCTGAATTATCATGGTATCAGTCAAACCTGCATCCACCATGTTTTGTTTTATTTCCTCATGAATTCTGCATTCCAAGGTATTTAAAAATCTGCTCCCCATGAGAACCGCTTCAGCACCAAGGGATAGGGCTGCGACCAGACCCTTGCCATCACAAAAACCTCCACCTGCAATTAATGGGGCTTTGATACTTTCAGAAACTTCCGGTACTAAGACGGAAGTTCCGATATCCTCCATTCCGGGATGACCTCCACATTCCGAACCTACCACTGCAATAAGATCAACTTCCATGCGATCCACTTTGAGCGCATCCCGTAATCGTGCACATTTATGCAAATGGATGGCGCCATTTTGACGAATTCTTTCCAAATGAGGTTCCGGACTTCTGCCGGCTGTTTCGATTATTTTGATCTTCTCCCTGTTCAAAATATCCAGTGTCACTTCAACAGTCCTGGCATCGTGTCCGGGAAACAGAGATACGTTTACCCCAAAAGGCTTATCTGTTAATTCCCTGATCTTATTTAATTCACTAACCAGGGATGCTTCGTCGGTAAACATGGATGATGCCAAGCAGGCAAACACGCCTGCGTTCGCGCATGCTGCCACAAATTCAGCATTGCTAATATGCATCATGGTGCCAACCTGAATGGGATAGTCTACTCCTAATAGCTCGGTGAATCTGGTTTTAAGCATTGTGATCCTTTTTTTTGTGTTGAATAAATATCCAGGTAGATATCAATTCTCCCGGTTTTTTATCGATAATTTTTTTACAAAGGCAGTATCCATACCAGCATCAGCAACTATACAATTTTATTAAATATTTACAGATAGTTAATGACGATTCCATTTTTGGTCCGATACATCAAATTGAAAATCCCATCAAAAACTGTTAAATAATATAGTACAATCTATCTAATAATACAGATTATCTAAAATTCTATCTTATTAAATAGTTATTTTGGTATCTAAAGATGACAGACCAGTTAAAAGTTGATGAAAACAAATTCTTTCGCGAAAGCACCATGCGAATTTGCGGTAACCTGGAAATAGATAAGGCACTGCAGGATTGCCTGCATTATATTCGCGATTACATCCCTGCTGATTTTATGGGATTTGTCATCTATCTTCCCGATGAAAAATCATACGAAACGATCGCTGTCGCCCATTTGACCGGTAGTGATACGCTACCTGTCAAGGTCCCAGCCATGGAAAGGGAAGTAAAAAAACTGTCCGTTGATTTTACCAAACCACGTGTGACAATTTTCAATCAACCCTCAGAAATAACACAGCGGCAGTTTCCCAGCACATTCAACTGGCCGGAAGGTCCCACCATGGTAATTGAGATGGTACTTTCGGGTAAACGAATGGGGGCACTGATCATTATTAATGAACAAAACCAGAATTATTCAAAATATCACACCCGATTATTATCGCTTTTAAATGAACCCCTGGGAATCGCACTCACTAACAGCATTCGTTATCGCAGGGTTAACCAGCTGAAAAACATCCTGGCTGATGATAAGCGATACTTACAAAACGAACTGCTCAATCTCACTGAACATGAAATTATAGGAGAGAGACAGGGATTAAAAAAAATCATGAAATCTGTTTACCAGGTAGCTCCCATGAATAGCCCTGTTTTGTTACTAGGTGAAACAGGAGTGGGAAAAGAAGTAATCGCCAACGCAATCCACCAGCTTTCTCCGCGTTGTGATGCACCCTTCATTAAAGTGAATTGCGGAGCCATTTCCGATCAGTTGGTAGACAGCGAACTATTTGGGCATGAAAAAGGAGCATTCACCGGAGCGATCGCCAGAAAAAGAGGGAGATTCGAAAGGGCGCATGGCGGCACTATTTTTCTCGATGAAATAGGAGAGCTGCCCTTGGAAGCCCAGGTCCGTCTACTTCGGGTATTACAAGATAAACAACTTGAACGAGTGGGGGGCGAAGAGTCAATTCCGGTAGACTGCAGGATCATCACAGCGACCCACAGGGATCTGCCGAATATGATCGACAACGGCAAATTTAGAAAGGATCTGTACTTCAGATTAAAAATATTTCCCATCATGATACCTTCCCTGCGAGAGCGTAAGGTTGACATCCCTTTATTAGTGCAACATTTTATACGAAAAAAGACCAGGGAACTGGCTCTTAGTCAATTGCCCTCCTTATCCCCTGAAGCACTGCCCCGACTAATGGCATATGAATGGCCGGGAAACGTCAGAGAGTTGGAAAATGCCGTGGAAAGAGCGCTAATTGTCAGCCAGGGGATGCCTCTTAATTTTGAAGACCTGGGAGGATATCACACAAAAGAAACAGGGACGACTATAAAAAATCATGATGAGTCGTTCACATCTCTGGAAGACATTATAAAACGTCAGATAATTGAGGCAATGGAGGCAGCGAGGGGGAGAGTTGAAGGGAAAAAAGGTGCAGCTGAATTACTCGCTATTCACCCGGGCACTTTGAGACAGAAAATGAGAAAACTGGATATTCCGTTTGGTAGAAATGCCCTGCATCTTTATAACAACGAAAGCTAGCAAGGTTTAACCAGGATTATCCCTGGTTAAACCTGGTTTTTATGGAATCGGCCAGGGCTAATGCCAGCTTTTGTCGAAAAGCACTACTGCGAAACCCTTTGCGATCCCTTTCGTTGTTGATATTCCCCACTTCGACCAGCACTGAGGTCGGTACTTTGCTGTATCTAAGTATACCGGGCAAGGTGCGCGTACCTTTACGATAGTAATAGCCTCTAACAGCAAAAGAAGAGTGAGTTTTCAGTCCTTTGGATTTAAATGTTTTGATAATGGTTTTTCCAAACTTGGAACTTAAAATGGCTGACCGGCTGTTTGCTTTGATCGGATACTTTATTTGCGGATTATACTCTTTTCTTATCTTGTATACTCTATGTCTCTTAGCAAAACTTTCCCTGCGAAGCCTGGCATCCGGGTAGTATACAGTGGCCCCCTGTAATGATTTATGCAGGGCATCACCATGCAGACTGAGAAGAACAATATTATTGGCCGGCACCTTTTTTTGCCTTAGCGTTGAATAAATATGGTTTACCAACAAAATCCTCATATTAATACCGATCTTCACATTCTGAATATTATATCTCGGGTTAACCAGAATCACTTCATCGCTGTCCTTGGTTATTGACATTTTATCGACAGGATTCGGCTGATTAGGATCATGCAGGGTCATGTAAACGTGGTATTTCCGGTCTTTGAGGATAGCTGCCAGTCGTAAAGCAATATCGTATACCGTTTCATCCTCGTAAATCCGATTTTTCCTTTTTATTGTTCCCCAAACAGCACCCGGATCTTTTCCCCCATGCCCGGGATCGATGATAACATGAATCGGCACATCCCTGGATACAGCCATTTTCTCCGGTTCTTCCTCGACCGCTTCACTGGGGGTTGGTTTTTGTTGAACCAAATATTCTTCGCTAATCCACTCCAAGGGGATTTTTACTGCCATTCCCACCGGGATAAAACGTTCGTCTTTAATTCGATTAATTTTAAGCAGCTGATCGGCCATATTGTTGACGTCCTCAGCCAGGGTACGACCTGTAAAGCGAATAATCACCGATGAATAGAAACTTTCTCCTTTTTTTATGGAGTAGTACGCATACTTTTTTCCAAACTGGTCCTCTTTTACCACCAAAGGCTCTTTCACTTCTACCGGTTTCAGGTTTAACTCCGGCCTGACCCATTCCCAGGGTATGTTAACCACATCCCCAATTCCCAGGTATTTACCACCATGTTTCAATTTGTTGTATTGGATGATCTGACTGGCTGAAATCTCCTTAATTGCGAAAACACCGGCGATTAAGCTGATGGTCTCCCCCTTGAACATAACCCTGTGCGCCCATACATTTTCTTCGCCGGAATCATTTGGAAACAGGGTCTGCAACACAAGGCTCTGCATGTTATCGTTCAAAACCTTAAAAGGAAATCTGACAAATTGCCCCTTTTGCAATGCCTTATTTTTATTATATTTTCTGATCTTTTGAAAATTGTTCCGCCAATCCCGCATGGTCCAGGCAGCAAATCGAAAGGCACCTTCGCCGGGCCTGGGGCGGATGTAAACAATGATGTTGCGACCATCAAATCCAACTTTGAATTTCTGATTCTTACCAAAGGTGTATTCTTTGAGTTTTAACTTAGGTGATTTTGCGAAGAAATGCGGTGTTGGAAAAACGGAAACAAAAACAAAAGACAGGAGAATAGCAATGACTAAGCGGGATTTATAAAACATCACAAAAAACATTCGTGTTTGGGGTTAGCGAATTGGCAATGTGACTGCAACCTTTAGCTCTTTACTTAATACTATTTCAGGAAATCCCGCAATGGCAATTCCTGAATTGCCCTTCTCTGAAAAAGGAGTCACAGGGGGTCAAATGATCCCACTCGGTCTACATTTTATCATGGATGACGTTATACCTGAAAACGATTCTTTGCGAAGAAACGTTCTGACAGGTGTTGTTACAACATTTATATGCCTTTACCTAGTTTTTACAGAGGTTTCCGGCTAGTTGAAACGGCTTTGATTTCTTCATTGTAAAAACAGGATTAAACAGTTGATCTACAATGGGTAATTTCCTTTTAAACCACGTCCTGTCCTGAATTATCATCATCATCTTGCAAAACTGAATGGCTTATGGTAGGTGATGGTTTTCTAATAATTTCTTGTGTTGCCTGAATTCGTATTTTTAGGAGCGAAATTCGGCAACCTACCAAAAAAGGAGGGACTTTTATGAAAAGTATGAAATGGTTGTCACTGCTGATCGCATGTGTATTTTCTTTTGCCACGGCAGCGTGGGCTGGAGAGACACTGGATCAAGTCAAAAAAAAGGGTTTTATCCAGGTTGGCGTAAACGGTAGCGTCTTTGGTTTCAGTGCTCCTGATAAAGGTGTCTGGAAAGGACTGGATGTAGATACCGCTCGTGCCGTATCTGCAGCTGTTTTTGGTGATCCCGACAAGGTAAAATACACTCCGTTGACTGCCGTTCAAAGATTCACAGCTTTGCAATCCGGTGAAATAGATCTTCTTACCCGTAATGCTACACATACCCTGAGCCGGGATACAGCCCTTGGCTTGGACTTTGTGACAGTTAACTACTATGACGGCCAGGGATTCATGGTCCCTAAGAAGCTTGGTATCAAAAGTGCCAAGGAGTTAAGCGGTGCGTCAGTATGTGTACTTCCCGGAACTACAACCGAATTAAATGCTGCGGATTTCTTCCGAACTAATAAAATGAATTGGAAGCCTGTAGTTATTGAAAATACAGCTGAATTATCAAAGACATTTTTCGCAGGCCGGTGTGATGTCATGACATCTGACATTTCCCAGCTGGCTGGTATTCGAGCAAGTGGTCCTAATCCTAAAGGATATGCTATCCTGCCTGACGTTATTTCAAAAGAGCCGTTAGCTCCGGCAGTTCGACATGGTGACAACCAATGGAAAGACATTGTTAATTTTTCTGTTCTGGCAATGATCAATGCTGAGGAATTGGGAATTACTTCCAAAAACGTTGATAAAATGCTCAAGAGCAATGATCCTAAGATCAAGCGTTTCCTTGGTGTAACTCCTGGTAATGGAAAAGCACTGGGTCTGGATGAAAAATTTGCTTACAACATCATCAAGATGGTTGGAAATTATGGTGAAGTTTTCGAAAGAAACGTTGGACCTAAGACAGCTGTTGGTCTGGAAAGAGGACTCAACGCTCTTTGGAAGAATGGCGGTTTGATGTATTCTCCTCCGTTTAAATAAGCTGCTGGTTTAAAAAATAATCCGGATGGAAAGTCCCCCCTGAGGATTCAACAGGGGACCTTTCCATCTGTTTTATCCACATTTTATTGGGCATTCGTCATATCACATTATCTTCTATTACATACTCGATGCAACCAGCAGAAACAGATACCACCAAGGTACATTTTTGGAACGATCCAAAAATTCGCTCCATTGTATACCAGATTGTGACACTGGGCACAGTCTGCCTGATCGGATTCTACTTGTTTTCCAATACTCAGGCTAATCTTGAAAGACAATCCATTGCTACCGGGTTCGGCTTTCTGGAGAAAGAATCGTCTTTTGAAATCGGCGAATCATTGATTTCATACTCCGCAGCCGATACCTATGCCAAAGCCCTTTTCGTCGGATTTCTCAACACTCTCAAAGTCTCTTTCATTGGTATTATCATCACTGTAATTTTAGGGACATTTATCGGGATCGCCCGACTTTCAAGCAATTGGTTGGTTTCCAAGATTGCAGGTATTTACATTGAAGTGTTCCAGAACATACCTGTATTGCTACAATTGTTTTTCTTTTACGCCATTTTCTACGAAATCTTCCCTTCTCCTCGTCAAGCATTGAATCCCATGCCGGGCGTTTTTCTGACAAATCGAGGAATCGATTTTGCCGTTCCGGTTTATCAAACGGCCCATACCTACATGCTGATTATGTTTCTTCTAGCCTGCATTGTTTCCTACATGATAAAGCGATGGGCAAAGGCGAGACAGGATAAATCAGGAAAGACATTTCCGGTATTCACTGTATCAACGGCATTGATTTTTGGACTACCGTTGCTCATCTGGCTTCTGTTTGGTGCCCCGACAGAGATGGATATTCCTGTATTAGCGGGATTCAATTTTGAAGGAGGTGTGAATCTTAGCCCTGAATTTGGGGCCTTGTTAACAGGCTTGGTTCTTTATACCGCTGCATTTGTTGCAGAAGTGGTTCGGGCAGGAATCCAGTCAATCAGCCACGGGCAGACCGAAGCTGCCATGTCCATCGGCCTAAAGCAGGGACAAATCATGAACCTCATCATCCTGCCCCAGGCTTTGCGAGTGATTGTCCCGCCTTTGACAAGTCAAATGCTGAATTTGACGAAGAACAGTTCCCTGGCTGTAGCGATCGGATTTCCTGATTTTGTAGCCGTTGCCAACACATCCATTAACCAGACCGGCCAGGCCATAGAGGGGGTAGCATTGATCATGATTTGTTACCTGACCTTCAGTTTGCTGACGTCCGCCTTTATGAACTGGTATAATAAACGAATTGCACTTGTTGAACGATAAACAACTATGACTGAGTCTACACAAGTAAAACCTATAAACCCCATGGATGTTAAGCCACCTGTTGTAGATGTGGGTGTTATCGGCTGGTTAAGAACAAATCTGTTTAACGGATACCTGAATTCAATAATAACCATCATTATTTTTATTGGGCTGGTCCAAGTCATCCCCCCCTTCATCAAATGGGCATTTATTGATGCCTTTTGGACCTCGCCGGGTGCTGTGTGTCAAGAAGCCGGTGATGGTGCCTGCTGGTCGGTGGTATTTACCAATTTCAGATACATCATTTTTGGCTTTTATCCCCTGGATCAACACTGGCGACCTGGTCTTGCCATGATCATCTTATTTGCACTGGTTTTTTACTCCCGGAATCGCAACAACTGGAAAAAAAGCCTTGCCTATATTTGGCTGGTTGGCTTGATCGTAATGGGCTTTTTGATGGCAGGCGGAGTTCTTGGTTTGGAACCCGTTGAAACAGGCAAATGGAGCGGATTACCATTGACTCTGCTACTATCTATAATTGGAATGGTGGCCTCATATCCGCTGGGAATAGTTTTGGCCTTGGGCAGACAGTCAAAAATGCCGGCAGTGAAATCGATCTGCGTCGTCTATATTGAACTGATCAGGGGTGTGCCTTTGATCAGCCTGCTGTTTATGTCCTCAGTGATGTTTCCCCTGTTCCTGCCGGAGGGAGTAACAATCAACAAGATCATCAGGGCACAAATGGCGATCATACTCTTTTGGGCTGCTTATATTGCCGAGGTGGTGCGAGGTGGACTACAGGCAATCAATAAAGGTCAATATGAAGCCGCTGAATCCCTGGGCTTGAACTACTATCAAAAAATGAGACTGATCATTCTGCCCCAGGCATTGAAAATTGTGATTCCGCCTTCCGTTGGTATTTTGATCTCCGCTTTCAAAGATACATCACTGGTCGTGATCATCGCTTTGTATGACATATTAAACACTATGAAATCCACCCTGGCGCATCCTGAGTGGATGGGTTTCAGCACGGAAGCCTACTTATTCGTGGCAGCATTATACTTTGTCCTCTGCTGGGCCATGTCCAACTACTCAAGAAGACTTGAAGCCGAACTGGATTACAAAGCCTGACCGGATGGTTTTTTCCTGTTAATTCTCTTAATAACAACTGACTGAAAAATACATGACTACTGAACAAGACCTCAACACCGCAGAAACATCATCCGCGCCGATCATTACCATTGAAGAGATGCATAAATGGTATGGAGATTTTCATGTTCTGGCTGATATTAATTTAAGCGTTAAAAAAGGTGAAAGGATTGTCATTTGCGGACCTTCAGGCTCCGGAAAGTCAACCATGATCCGCTGTATTAACCGATTGGAAGAACACCAACGAGGCAAGATCATCGTCAATGGCATCGAGTTAACCAACGATTTAAAAAATATCGAAAAAGTCAGGGCGGAAGTGGGAATGGTATTTCAGCATTTTAATCTTTTTCCCCACCTGACTATTTTGGAAAACCTTACCCTGGGTCCGATCTGGGTGCGTAAGATGCCAAAAAAAGATGCAGAAGAACTTGCTATGCACTACCTGAATCGAGTGCAAATACCCGAGCAGGCAAAAAAATTCCCCGGTCAGATTTCCGGAGGACAACAACAACGTGTAGCCATTGCGAGAAGTTTGTGCATGAAACCTCAAATCATGTTGTTTGATGAGCCAACCTCAGCCCTTGATCCTGAAATGATTAAGGAAGTATTGGATGTAATGGTCGACCTCGCTGAAGGAGGTATGACCATGTTGGTAGTTACTCATGAGATGGGATTTGCCAAAACAGTGGCACATCGGGTGATGTTTATGGACGAAGGCCAAATAGTGGAAGAAAACGAACCCAATGAGTTTTTCGATAATCCACAACACGACCGTACCAAACTGTTTTTGAGCCAGATTTTGTAGTAAGGAGAGAAAACAAGGGTATCAATTGGCGGGTTATATCACAGGATATAACCCGCCTTTTTTGTTTCGATAACTAACAACGCATTTTTGGACATCCTTTAGAGTCAAAGTATTTGCCGGGCAAATCCAAAATCGTGTGTTGTTGTAGTCAGTTATCGGTTATCTGTTATTGGTCCTTAGTGAAAACTCTGCTTTTTGTTGTTTTATGCAATAGTTCAAAAGATAAAGATTCATTCTTTGCCAAGGAGATGGTTTACCATATTTTTTCCAACCTCAGGTAAATGTTCCGCAAACCGATAGCTGATAACTGATTAGGACTATGATTGCGCTGCGCGCCTCGCTTCTCACACTCAGAATGACACCTAACTATTTAAACTTCCTTAGCTTAACTGCATTTTCTGCTAAACTACCAAATTGTGATTAATTCAAATAATCTTCTATGACTATCACCATAGATTTTCAACCCGTTGGAAGAAAAGCTGAAGTTGACTCAAACACGTCAATATTGAAAGCTGCCCAGTCTGTCGGTATAGGCATTTCTGCAATTTGTGGAGGTCAGACTTCCTGTGGCAAATGTCTGATACGTATAATCGGTCCTTATGAAGCAAACTCCCCCACTGCTATTGAAACAAAAAAAATTGCTGAAAAAGAGATAAAGGCCGGATATCGTCTGGCGTGTCAAACCTTTCTTAGCGGTTCTGCCGTCATTGAGATTCCACCGGAGTCTTTAACAGCACCCCAGCGAACGCAGGTTGAAGCTTCAGAGACAAAAGTCGGTTTTGCTCCTGCTATCACTTGCCACAAGATTGAAACATCCGGGTTAAATCAGGATATTCCGGAAAGTGATTGGGACTATCTTAAAAAACTTATTCAGGAAAAAACATCCTTTCAAGTTGAACAGATACCATTGGCACTTCTGACGAAACTACCCGAAAAACTACGTTGCGAAGAAAAGATAATAAAAGCTGTTTTCCGGCATGAACGGCTGATCGCACTCGTATCTCCAGATGATCCGGTGTTAGGTATTGCGGTGGATATTGGTACAACTAAAATAGCAGCTTACCTTGTGGATCTTGAATCCGGTAAGACCCTGGCTCAAGCAGGAACCATGAACCCACAGATTGCTTATGGGGAGGATGTAATGGCTAGAATAGCTTTAATCATGAGGGACAGCCAATCGCAACAAACCCTGCAAACAGCTGTTGTAAAAACATTGAACGGCTTGATAGTCAGACTATGCGAGGAAGTTAACAAAGATCCCTTATATCAATCTCACTTAGACCCGGATCAGATTGTAGAATGGGTGGTGGTCGGAAATTCGGCTATGCACCATATTTTTTTAGGCTTACCTGTTCAACAATTAGGTTTAGCCCCCTATGTTCTGGCGATTTCCAGCTCTTTGAACATACCCGCATCCGAAATTGGATTGATCGGTGCAAACGAAGCATGCTTGTATTTACCGCCTAACATCGCCGGCTTTGTAGGTGCAGACCATGTTGCAATGTTGCTCGGTTCAGGAATCAATGGCGAAGATGCCACAACATTATATATCGACATTGGCACCAACACTGAGATTACACTGAAACACCCGGGAGGGATGATAGCTTGTTCAGCAGCTTCAGGCCCTGCATTTGAAGGTGCCCATATCAAAAACGGCATGCGGGCTGCCGATGGTGCCATTGAAAGAGTAGAAATTGAGGGTTCAAAAATACACTATCAGACGATCGGAAACGGCAAACCTGTCGGCATTTGTGGTTCAGGCGTTCTGGATGCAATCGCACAAATGGTCAGGAATAACATTATAAATAAAAACGGTCGTTTCAATGAACAGCATCCGTTTGTCGTTGATAAAAAAGGAGTCGTGATCGTCTCAAAAAAAGACTCAAAACAGCAGCGAGAAATCATCATAACAAGAAAGGATGTAAGTGAGATTCAGCTGGCCAAGGGCGCCATTCGGACTGCTATTGAATTGATATTAAAAGAGGCAGGAGTCACTAAAAAAGAGATAGCTTGTGTTAAAATCGCAGGCGCCTTTGGAAGTTATATCGATATCAACAGTGCTATAACCATTGGTTTACTCCCGGACTTTCCGGATTGTGATTATAGTCAAATTGGTAATGCTGCAGGATCGGGAGCCAGGCAGATGTTGCTGTCTGTGAAGCAAAGAGAGGAAGCAGAAAGAATCGCTGGTGATATGGACTTTCTTGAGTTATCAAATCACAAGGATTTCCCGCCGACCTTTGCCCGACACATGAGCCTGTCTCAATAACTCCAGAATGTTTGATAGGCTATTTTTCCAGGACATCAATGATCACTGAATCCGAAGATCGCTTGGATAGTGATATAAATCCGTCATAGTCATCATTAACGAAATACAACATGGGGAAGTCCTCGTGAAACGCCAGGTAAATCAGCATCTTTTTCAAAAGTACCAGCAGTTTTGCCACTAGGTTAAATGAAAGATAGGTTCTGTCAGCGATACGAATCAAAGGGGATCCAGCAACCTGGGATGATTTGGTATCCGATTTGGATTTAATTTTCTGCATACTTTTTTGAATAAAGGCAGAGTCTACTTTCACATGATATTTATCCAGTTCCTCCTGATCAAATCTGGCCACCAGCTCATCAAAATCCCGGCGTATCGATTCATCCAGTTTTTCCTTGGGTACCGATTCCTTGATTGTTTCATTAGCTCGCAAGATAACTATACCGGGGTCTATAGCATAGGTATGGTTTCTATCCGCAATTACCTGTGTGTATGCTTTATATTTCTCATTTTTTCCGGAGTACACAAAATCTTTTACACTTTTAATTTTCTTATGAGGTTTCTTGCTTTTGGCATTCAACACATTTTCAGGAGAGAAAGCCACCGGATCACCTTGACGGATTAACTTTAAAAATCTCGGATGCTCCGTTAAAACGGCTTTATAGATGTCGCTGGACTCAAAAACAACATCTTCAATTCTCACCCATAAATGCTCGGCCCCAATTTCCTTCGCTGCCTTTCTTGGTTCTTCTCCAACTTTTAGTAGAAATCCGAGCTCTACCATGTCCCCGATTTCGAGGTTATTGTATAATTCAAACGGTTTGGTTTTTCTTGTTTTTAGTTTATAAGACATATTTTCAATGTGGTTTATCAGTAGTTATATTGCTCTGCTCCAGTACAATAGCCCTGAAATCAGGACACTCACCACAATCCATTCCCAAAAAACAGGAATGCTGTTTCATCATAAACCAGTGAAAACGAATTCAAAAGTCTTATATATAATAAGCCTTTTAACGATCAGATACGATGTTTTGGATGGCGAACTATTTTTTTGGATTTAACATTTGCAAGCAGATTGACCAGTGAGGGATTCACCAAGAACCAACCTGCCCATACTTCCATTTCCTTTATAAGATGACAACCGGTTCTGAATCTCTTAACTTAACAGCATTGGGGTCTGTATAACTGACAAGAGGCTCTGCAATAAATGCAGGAGGATCAACATCGTACTATTCAATTCCTGGTGGGATCTAGGTTTTTTGGAATTATAAACCGCATGATTGCGCCGCCTTCCGGGTTATTCTCTGCCCAGATCTCACCCTGATGTGCCAGAATAATTTCTTTGGAAATTGCCAGACCCAAACCGGTGCCACCGGCTCCATTCTTGGTTTTGCTGCTTTGGGCAAACTTATCAAATATCGCTTCCAGCTCAGCTTCAGGAATACCCAGACCATCGTCATACATTGAAAACATGATTTGTTGATCCTTGTCTTCAATTTCAATTCTAATAAATCCTTGCTCGGCAGTGAATTTTATTGCGTTGGAAAGTAAATTTCTGATTACCTGGTTTATCTTGTAAGCATCGACCACAACGACATCTGAGAAATCCGGTTTTTGGAAATCAACCAATATCCTTTTATCTCTGGAAAGAGAGCTCAATTCAAGAATAACGTTATCAGCCAGCTCGGAAAGATCATGTTTTTCAAATTTAAACTGGGCTTTGCCGGATTCAAGTTTCGAAAGATCCAGCAACTCGTCCAGCAGATTGAGCAAACTCGTACCACTTTTAACAATTTCCTTGAGATACAGCTGTAGTTTGTCTTTGCTGATGCGCTCCAGTTTGGAGATACCCAGTTTGGCAAATCCTAAAATTCCTTGCATGGGCGTACGCAGTTCGTGACTCATATTTGCCAGAAATTCCGATTTTATCCGATTCGCAAGTTCGGCAGCCTCTTTTGCCGTTTTAAGTTTTACGGCCTGTTTTTTCTGGGTAATATCTTCAAAAATTCCTTCAACATACAGTATATTCTTGTTTTCATCCCGAACCGCGTGGGCATTGAATGAAAGATCCATGATTGTTCCATCTTTACGAAAACATTGAATTTCATACTGTTGAATGTCACGACCGTCAAGCAATTCACCCAGTCCGTTGACCCGCTGTTCCGGATCTACAAAAAACTGTTTGTCAAAATCAACGACATGTTTTTCAAAATCCTCGATGGATTCATACCCCAAGATATTCAAAAAAGCGGGATTGGCCGAAATAAGTTTACCTTCCAGTGAAACGAGAAAGATACCTTCCACTGCATTTTCGAATATACTGCGGTATTTCTGCTCAGCCAGCACCAGGTCCGTTATCGAACGTGACAGTTTGATGTGAAATCCGATTCTCGTTAGCAGCTCATCTTTTACGATAGGTTTGGTCAAATAATCATTGGCATCCACAGAATAACCGGTCATTAAATCATCTGCCTGGTTTTTTGCCGTCAGAAACAAAACAGGTAATTCCTCTTTGCTGTATTGCTCACGAATTTGCCTGGTTGCCTCGAAGCCGTTTAATTTAGGCATCATTACATCCATCAGCACCACATCATAGAAACTGGTTTTTAACTTGTCCAAAGCCTCTTGCCCCGAAAAAGCCAGATCTACATTAACACCGACATTAACCAGGTTGTTCTCAATAACTTTGAGGTTAATCGGCTCATCATCAACCGCCAGGACCCTGATTCCTTGCAGTTTACTATGAGCAAGCATCCTCGGGGATGACTGCCAGACAGTTTGATCACTGCTTATCTTGCTTACAACCGCTGGCGATTTGCTTCCTATAAACCTGAAAGAAGTTTTGTGCTTTTTCTCTTCAGACGCTGATTGATCAACCGCCGCCTCAGCTGGCAGGGTGAATGTAAAGCGGGCTCCTTCACCATGTGTTGATACCACCCATATTCGTCCACCGTGCAGTTCGATCAAACTTTTTGTTACGGCCAGTCCCAGTCCTGTGCCGCCATATTCTCTTTCAATCGATCCATCTAATTGTTCAAAGGACTTAAAAACGTCTTTTAAGCCTTCTTCCGGGATGCCAATTCCTTCATCTGATACGGATATTGCAACTTCATCTCCATCAAAAACAGCAGAAACAGTAATAGTTCCTTTGTCTGAGAATTTGATGGCATTGCCTACCAGATTATGGAGGATTTGCTCAAGACGATCTTCATCAGCCATCACTAAAGGAAACCCATCGGGTATATTGTTTCTGATCGACAAGTTCTTCGCCTTCCAGATGTGTTGTAAGAGGGTGATAACAACATTGGTCACAGAATTCAAATCAACCGGCTGAACACGAAGGTTTAAATCCCTGTTCTTTAGTTTTGAATAGTCCAGAATATCATTTACCAATGTTGAAAGGCGCCTGCCACTGGAGACTATCAGTTTTAAATTTTCAAGCTGTATCTGGTTTAAAGGACCCGTCGCTCCGTCGATCATCGATTCGGTCAACCCATTGATTCCGTTCAATGGAGTTCTCAATTCATGGGAGGTATTGGCCAGAAACTCGTCTTTTAGCTTGTCCAACCGGGTCAGTTCCTCCGACATCAGTTCAACCGTATTGAAAGCATTGGCAAACCTTCTGGATAACATTAAGGACTGGGCAAAAATAAATATGAAAAAACCGCTGGATGAAAGATATACAGGCGGCATCAATTCGTTAACTGCAAGCAAATCATAAACCACTGTAATAAATAAAAATCCGCTGCCGCCAAGAATCCAGATGGCTCCCTCTCGTTTATTTCGTACTGCCTGAATGGTTGCAAAAATAGCATAAATGAACAAAGGCACCACAATCACCTGTAATATCGCTATAGTATGGGAATAGATGTTGATAGGAGATAAAATCATAATAAAGATAAACACTGATGATAATCCCACCGAAACATCTACCAATCTTTTTGATACTTCCGGAAACAGACTTTTGATAAATAACAAAAAGAGGGGTACGGATAAATAAAACGTTAAGTACTCCAGCTTTTGAAACAGCTCCCAACCCATATTCGGGAAAACAAAGATTAAAAACCTTTCACCTACCAGGATACTGCGCAAACCAATAGCGATGCTCAGAATGCCAAAATAAAGCGGAGAACGATCCTTGGAACGAATCAGGTAAATGGATAGATGATACAACCCCATAATTAAGAGGCTGCCAAACAAAAACACTTCATAAGCAACCTGAATAAGTCGCTTGCGCTCTATCTGCTTTTTTGTTCCCAGCTCGATGTACGTCCAGACACCGCCTTTTTTATGATGAAAATTTGACACCTGCAGCACTATTTCCAATTCATTGCCTTCAGGCACAATGAATTCAACTTGGGGGAGATATTGTGGTTTCGATTTTTCGAAACTTCTGCCGACGACACCGTTTGACAAGAATGGTTTGCCATCCACCCAAAGTTTGTAGCTTGTCGCCATATCGAGCATTTTTATACCAAGAGGCTGACGGATTTCCGGTAAACGAACAACTAAACGATAGGTGGCATATCCATGCCCCGACAATTTGGCACCATCAATTTGCAAACCATTCCATTTATCAGGAAGATAGAGATAGTTATCCCGGTTTTGACTAGCAGCAAGATCAAATTGCCCTGGCTCCAGCAGTTGCTGCCAATAGAATTCCCACTCACCATTCAGTTTGACAATGCCTCCATGTTCGAAATTCCATGAGGTGAGATCCAAAATGCCGGCTTTAGCCAAATCGGGCCTGTCTATTCTGTCACATGCCGAAAAAGCTAACAGGCACAAACCGGCCCAAAATACCATCCATCGAATCATTACCATACCTGGAATAAATCCATTGTCATTCATTGTTTGCCTTAAAATGGATTTTTGCAGCATCAAAGCCACTTCAAAATTAATTAACCATTTTACTCAATTATCACTACATGCCAGTAATCACAACGAACAGTCATCACCGTTTTTTGTCTGGAGTTTATGAATACCAGATTTGATGGTCATTCAGGTAAAAAATAATAAGCAAAAAATATCACCGGATTTTTTCTGATCCGATTTATTTTTCCATATCGATTAGCTTTGGGCAAAGAAATTTATCAAAATAGGTTTAATCAAAAATACGCTTAGGACATTCATAAAATTAAAAATTAACTTTTTACACACATTTTAGGGTTTTTAAAATATGCAGACTTTTCAATCCATACCATACAATGTCAAAGCTACGTGATTATAGTACTTAGCTATCGGTCTTTGGTGAAAGCTTCGCTTTCTATTCTGATGAACAAAATAGTGAGCAATCAGATAGACAGTTATTCAAGGTATTTATTCACCACGAAGACACGGAGGACACGAAGTTTTTTATTTAAAGGGCTTTAAGCACAAGAATGAGAGAGCGTTGTAAAATCAGTCGTTAATTCTCATCCGCTGTTCATTGATATTTCTTGCACTTAACATCGTCAGAAATTCAGAGAAAAATCTTTTCCGCTGGCGGATTCTATCTCATTTTTTATCTTTGCTTCGTGAACTTCGTGTCTTCGTGGTGAATAGTTACTATTCAAAATATAAAAGTTACTGCTTGATTGAGGAGATGGTTTTTCAAGTTCTCGCCCAATCACGATAAATTGTTCCACAAGCTGATAACCGATAGTCGATAACTGATAACAAATTCAAACTCTGGAAAAAAGCCTGCTTTTACTGGGTAAGCAAGGCCAAACCAAACCCTAAAATGTGTGTTTTTGTGGAAGTAATAATTAATTTCAATTCATTTTTTAGCACCGGCTTTATATCGTTGAAAATAGATAAAGGTACAATCTTCATCGAATACCGAGGGGTTTCATCCGCAAAAATCTTAAAATATAGTTTGGATTTTAGGTAAAGGTATGATATTCAAAAGTTCGTCATGCGTATGCTGGCAAAAGTATCACAGCTGGTGATGTCCGAATGGTGTCACTGCAAATTGCAAACGACTGACGCTTTTTCTCCTTTATCAATTGGGTTATTCTAACCTGAAGCTGGTCTGATTGAGGTTTCAGGCTCATTTCCGAAATGTTGTATGATAAAATTGGAGGGCGTGGATAACACCACAATGCAGCTAAACGTTGTTCCTAAACAACCATGGGGGTAAATAAGAGCTGTACTTGAGTCTAAAGACCTGTTTCACATGAAAAAAGAAGGAACTATGAAAAGACGCGAATTCATTAAGAAAGCAGGAATCGGCGCAACCGCCGCTGCCGCAGCTTCAACCATTGCAGCTCCGAATATAATTGCTGCAAAAAAATACCGGTGGAGAATGGTTACAACATGGCCACCAAAACTCCCTTTGCTACAAACCGGTGCCGAGCGTTTCGCCGAAATGGTCAAAAAAATGTCAGGTGGGAGACTAACAATTAAAGTGTACGCCGGTGGTGAATTAGTTCCTCCACTGGAAACTTTTCAGGCAGTTTCACAGGGTACCGTTCAAGCAGGTAGCGGTGCAGCTTACTACTGGGCTGGTAAGACACCTGCAGCACAATGGTTTGCCGCTGTCCCATTTGGATTGAATGCCCAGGGAAACAACGCCTGGTTTTACGGTGGAAACGGTCTGAAACTCTGGGAAGAAACCTATGCACCTTTTAACGTTGTTCCAAGACCACTCGGAAACACTGGTGTGCAGATGGGTGGATGGTTCCGCAAAGAGATCAAATCGATCGGCGATTTTAAAGGCTTGAAAATGAGGATTCCGGGCCTTGGAGGGAAAGTATTGGCAAAAGCCGGGGGAACCGTTGTCTTGCTTGCTGGTGGTGAGATTTTTACCTCACTGGAAAGAGGGGTTATCGATGCCACTGAATGGGTAGGGCCTATGCATGACCTGAGAATGGGATTTTACAAAGCTGCCAAGTACTACTATGCACCGGGATGGCACGAGCCGGGAACAACTCTGGAAGCTATGTTCAACAAAAAGGCCTATGATTCGCTGCCTAAAGAACTCCAGGTAATTCTGGATGTGGCAGCTGCAGAAAGCAACATTTGGACATTGGCTGAGTTTGATGCTCAGAACGGTGGCGCTCTCCAGCAACTAATTAGCAAGCACAAAGTCAATGTGAAGCGATTCCCAGCTTCAGTGATGGCTGATCTAAAAAAGCTGGCTGATGAGACTCTGGAAGAAGAAGCTAGCAAAGATAAGCAGGCCAAGAAGGTCCATGAAGACTTCAAGAAATTTAAGGATCAGGTCGGAATCTGGTATTCCGTATCAGAGAAGTCCTACTTTGACGTTATTGCCAAAAAATACTCCCTCTAAATTACTGCTTTCAGGTGCTCCATCATTTACTGGCGGAGCACCGGCCATTAACGCCATTCAAGATAACCTAAACAATCCTACACTGGTTCATGTAACAGAACCGGTCTTATAATATCTTAATTGCTCTTTTCTCATCTGAGAGATTTTTTCAGTGCTGTAATGGCTAAAACACCTTAAAGGAATATTTAATACCGAGGTTGATGCCAGACATTTATTGCAGGAATCACACATCGCTTCAGTCGATTTACCCAATCGGATATTTTTGACCAGGTTCGGTTCGCGAATCAAAGGACGACACATGGAGATAAAGTCCGCCAGATTGTTGTCCAAAATCCGGTTCATGACGTCCACACTCCTAATACCACCAACCACAAACTGGGGGAGATTTTCCACGACCGACCTGACTTTCCGTGTGGCCCCCAGGTTCCATTCACTGGTTAAAGCGTACTTTCCGGCATAGTGACTCTTAAAAAGATATTTAAATATGGAACGTTTCCAGACAGGCATGGAAAGAGCAAACTCGTCTACGGGAACAGCACCCATGCAAACATGCATGACAGAGTGCGATGAACCGGAACTGAGTTCCAATGCGTCAAGCCCCAGTTCAGTCAGCCATTTGGCATATTTTAAGGTAAGATCATAAGTGATTCCATCTTCCGGCGTATAGTCCTGACAATTCATTTTTAACATCAGAGGTAATTCGGGAGCGTGCCGTCTGATAGAAAGGATAATCTCTTTGAGAAATCGAAACCTCTTTTCATCGGTCCCTCCCCAGGCATCTGTTCGTCTGTTAAAATAGGGGGAAATAAATTTGCTCACCAGGTAACCATGTGCACCATGAATTTGAACTCCATCTGCCCCGGCTTCAGCAGCTCTTGCAGCCGCCTTTCCGAAACATTCGACGATTTCCAGAATTTCTTCCTCCATAAGCTCTTTGGGTACTGCTGCATAAATAGGATCTTTTTCAAAGGCAGAAGGCGCCACGGGTGTGCAACCTATAACTTGCTTATATGTCTGGTTACCTGCATGATGCAGCTGAAATACAATTTTTCCACCCTCGTTATGCACAGCCTGAGTCAGTTTTTTTAGACCGGGAATCATCTCATTGTTGTGAATACCTGCCTGACCAAAACCCAGCATTCCCTTAGGATGAACAAACAAGGCCCCCTTTACTATCAATCCAACTTCTCCTTTAGCCAGCCGAGCATGCCTTTTGATATTTTGTTCGCTAATCTCGCCATTGGGTTGGGCCGAGGCAGTAAAAGTCGCCGATTGAACAAAGCGATTTTTGATCTCCAGATTCCCGATTTTCTTAGGTGTAAATAGCAATGACATTTTTTCACTCCCGATCAATCCAGTAGTTATGACACAAAAAAATCAGATGGTAGAAAACAGTTTTATTCATGTCAAACAAAAGCTTTTTTTAATATGAGAATTTCCTCTTTATTTCTCCTATATGGCCTTTTCAAACTTTTGGAAATTTCCAATCTAAAAATAAATCGTTCTTCGGGCATCAATTGTATAATCTCAATAATTTTTGAAAAGTTTAATTGTTTTAGCACGATAATAAAAAAACTCTTATTCCAAATCAAAATCTAGGTCATTTACTCAACAAAAATAATAGATTAGGGCATATTTTCCTTGAAATTTTGGAAGAAACCATAAATGGTTGTTGGGGAAACGATCTTGTATGCCAATGCTTGGTAGTATTTTGCCAACTTTTTTAAAATATCAATTTTCTTCTCTGGGGGATTAGAATATGGACCAAAGACTGTTATTCATCAAAGAGACTTATCATCTCACTGATTTTCAGATCAAAAAATATGAGGTGATGTTTGAACGTTTAGATTCAGGTGACGATAATTACCTAGACTTCGCTGATTTTGTGCCACACGTAAATCACATCAAAAAAGAAAAAAACTGGGAAGAAAACGGGAAGTTCTTTTTGAAAATGATGAATGCCAAAGCGTCATTTTGGATGGTTCTTTGTTATATTGAGGGAACAATTCTGGAAAATTTAATCGATAAAAACCAGTGGATACATTTCTGGGCCGAAATGGCAGATTCGGTCTGCAAAGGTAAAACATTCCACTTTGGTAGACATTCAATGAAAATTCGTCCTGACAAGGCACCCGGCTGGACAACGGTGATTATGCATTCTCTTTTTGAAATCCTCGATGCAAACTTCTCTGGAATTATCTCAAAAGCGGAATACAATCTTTATTTGGAAAGCATCCGCATAAAACTCAAAGCTGAAGAATTGGATAAAACCTGGAATATCCTAACAGATAATAAACCGAAAAAAGGATTAAAAATTGACCAGATGGAAGAGTTATTCACACAATGGTTGATAAATGGGGATGAGAACAATAAAGTTCCAGGTGATTATTTTCCTTCGGGTGGTTACGGAATCTAGAAGATATTTTGATAGCAAACCAAATTAATAAATCCCTTCAGGAATCAGGTTGTTTGCATTAAGTTATGGAAAATCCAAAAAAAGAGTCTGCTATGTTATCGCAAGACTCTGTTGCAATAATTGGAATTGGATGTCGTTTTCCAGGAGGAATTGTTGATGCCGGTTCTTTCTGGAATTTTGTTAAAAATAGTCAGAATGGGATTACAAGAATTCCGAATGAAAGATGGAATCAGTCCAGATTTTACCGGAAGATACCGGCTTCAAAAGGAAAATTATATGTCGATAAAGGTGGATTTTTAGATGGAATAGATTCTTTTGATCCTGCCTTTTTCGGTATATCAGCCAAAGAAGCAAGCCATATGGATCCCCAACAGAGAATACTGTTGGAGGTAACATGGGAAGCATTGGAAGATGCCGGTATCCTCCCAACCACACTATCTGACTCCGATACTGGTGTATACATTGGTTCATTCGTACACGATTATGAAAACATTCACAGTGGTTTCACAGAACGAAACCAACATGGCGTATATTCAGCCGTAGGAGTATCATCAAGTATTCTTGCCAATAGGATTTCCCACTGTTTTAATTTCAAAGGCCCCAGTTTGGTAGTCGATACTGCCTGTTCCTCCTCATTAGTTGGAATCCATCTGGCTTGTAATGATTTACTTCACAATAACACTTCGATCGGAATTGCCGGTGGCATTAATCTAATGTTAAAGCCTGAAATGACCATGATTCTTTGCAACGCATCAATGCTGTCCCCGGATGGCTATTGCAAGACATTCGACCAGGCTGCAAACGGCTATGTCCGCGCCGAAGGTGTTGGGGTGGTAGTTTTAAAACGCCTCAATGAGGCAATAAAAGATAATGATCCTATATACTGCGTTATAAAAGGCACCGCTACAAATCAAGATGGCACAACTCCAACCTTGACCACGCCTGATGGCAATTCCCAAATTCAACTGATCAAAGATACTCTTGCACGATCAGGCTGTAAATCGAATGAGATACAGTACGTAGAAGCTCATGGCACTGGAACTGAGGTTGGAGATCCTATCGAAGCCAACGCTATTGGCAAATCCATTGCAAAAGACAGTCCCTATGAAGAACCTTGTTTTGTTGGTTCAGTGAAAAGCAATTTCGGGCATACAGAATCCGCAGCAGGTGTTGCTGGAGTGATAAAAACAGCGTTGATGCTGACACATCAACAAATCCCACCAAATCTGCACTTCGACACTCCTAATCCCAAAATTGATTTTAAAAGGTTAAGAATCAAAGTTCCAACAAGTCTTACCAAATGGAAAAAACCTGACAGCAATCTGCGCAAAGCAGGGGTAAATTCATTTGGCTTTGGTGGCACAAACGCCCACGCAATCCTGGAGGAATACATCTCAATAGATCGGCAAAGAGAAAACAGTGACAATCATCAAAAATGTATTGACTACCTCATACCTATTTCAGCAAAATCCCATTCATCCTTGGTAAATCAACTTAGATCCTGGAATTCGTATCTGGCTGAAAATGCCAGCAAACCGCCACAATTCCTGAATGACATAGCGCTTTCGGCTGCAATTAGAAAATCACACCACCCCTTCCGCGAAATAATACAAACCAAAACCTTAAAAGAAGCTCAAATTGAACTAGATAAAACCATCCAGGAAGTAGCGGATAAAAAACCTTTGAACCATAGAAAAGTGACATCAAAGGAACCGAATGTCGCTTTTGTCTTTTCAGGAATGGGCCAGCAATGGCCGGGAATGGGAAAACAGCTATATAAACAATTCCCCGAGGCCAAAAGAATAATAGATGTCTGCGACAATGCCTTTTTGAAGTTAACCCGGAAATGGTCATTGCTTGAGCAATTGACAGATCCTAGGAAAGCACATAGCAGGATTCATGAAACCCAAATTGCGCAACCATGCATTTTTGCGATACAATTAGCGTTGGCCGAAGTTTGGAAACATTGGGGCATTAAACCCCAAAAAGTGATAGGGCACAGTGTGGGGGAGATTGCCGCTAGTGTCGTTGCTGGCATTTTTCCTGTTGAAGTAGCCTGCCACCTGGTTTTTCAGAGAAGTCGATTACAACACAAGCTATCCGGTCTGGGTGGAATGCTGGCTTTAGGCATTTCCGTTAAAGACTACCTTCAATTTAAAGATAGTACATACCCAACTATTTCCATTGCTGCTGTTAATGGTCCCCAATCAATTACCCTTGCCGGTAAAAAAAATGAACTTGAAGCTCTTGCCAGACGCTGTGAAGAAGATGGGATTTTTAATCGAATCTTGAATGTCGACGTCCCCTATCACAGTGCTTTTATGGATGCTATCCTTGCAGAATTCAAAGAATGTATAAACACATTAAAGCCGGGGAATGAAATCACAGAATTCGTTTCTACTGTAACCGGTGAATCAGAGCCTGGCAATTCGCTGAATGAAGATTATTGGTGTCGTAACGTTAGACAACCCGTCCAGTTTCAGCAAGCTATTGCTTCAGCGACCAAAAACATTCAAGTTTTCATCGAAATTGGAGCGCATCCTGTTTTAAAGATGCCCATAGCCGAATGCGTCAAAGGTATATCACCTAGACCTATCATCCTTCCCTCGTCACAAAGGGGTAGCAACGCTGTGGAGGTGATGAAAAATTCTGTTGCCATAAGTTTTAAATCGGGATTAGAAATTAATTGGGGGAATTTCTATCAAAACCACACCTACAAATTTGTTCGCCTACCGCGCTATACCTGGGATTATCAGCAGTACTGGAACGAATCCCGACAATCCTTGGATGAACGTATTGGAAATCCTTCCGTCAGTTTTTTGGGAAAACGTTGCGAATCACCGGCTACTGCCTGGATTAAGTCGTTAAACCTTGAAGAGAAAAGTATTTTTTTTCATCATTGCATTAACAATGATGTTGTTTTTCCCCTAGCAGGACACCTTCAACTAGCAATTTTAGCCAGCTTAAACAAAAAGGAAACAAATCTGGTATTGCTTAAAAATCTCAAGGTTGAGACCCCTTTAGCACTTCAAAAAGACGTCCCGATTGAGTTCCACACTTCTTTGACAGCTGACGGTTCAATTCATATTCACTCCAGGAAACAGAATCAAACAGATAAATGGAGCCACCATTTTGAAGGCCAAATTTGTTTCGACTCACTTGAACTAAACGACAACGGATACCGGTCAGAAGTTCATTCTCCTTTAAAAGCCCGTGTTCTATCTTCAAATCAAATTTATGAAACACTCGGCGTTGTCGGATTAAATTACGGGCCAACTTTTAGATTATTAAAAAAAGCCTGGGTTAGAAACGATTCAGTTTTTGGAGAAATAACCCAAGACCGACTTTTTAAAAAAATAGCCGATCCTCATCTGCATCAGCTGGTATTGTTGGATTCCTGTTTTCAATTGGCAGCACTGATAACGGGAAATTCTTTATTTCTTCCTGACTCAATCGGTTCTTTGACAATAAATACAAGCTCCTTAACCGTGTCAGTCTTTGTTATTTTAAAGACCAAAACAACCGACTATTTGGTCTGCGACATATTTGGTTACGATCAGGGAAACAGACTCGTTTGCAGGGTAAAGGATATTGCCTTCAACAGGTACGTTCAATCTCAATTTGATGACAAAAGCACCATTGCTGATATTTTATATAAAGACGATTGGTATCATACAAATAGTGAGAGGAATCCTGCCAAACATGTAGAATATAAACCGGATGTATCAACCATTCAGGACAGAATTCAAATTCTGGAGAAGACTAATACTCAATATTCACGAGAACGCTATCACTCGGACATCACTCCAAGGCTCGACAAACTGGCCGCCGCTTACTGGATTAAATCCTTGCAAACTCTTTCAACTCATAAAGCGCACCAAAATCTGGAATACACAGGTGAAAAATCAGTTACAGGCTTAAATCATTCACAACAGTATATTCACATCACTAATCTTATAAAGGGGCCAAAGCACAAACCCATATATAATTCACACGAAACCAATCCCGAAAAATTAATATCTGAGTTTACAACTCATAATCCTGAATTTCATATTGAAGCCTCATTGATTAGAGCTATTGGAACTCATCTCGTCGACTTTTGGAAAGGAATAAAAAATCCTGTCGATGTAATCTTTCAAGACTATTCCGAACTAATTGGGCAGTTTTACAGTTATTCCCAATCGTTTTCTTTTTTCAACCAGTTATTAAGAGACATTCTTGATTCGGTAATAAAAAACAAGGATCAGCTGGACAGGCTGAAAATTCTCGAAATTGGTGCTGGAACAGGAGGGCTTACCACTTTTCTGACTCAGATAATAGATCGAAATGATATCGAATTTTTGTTTTCAGATGTCTCACCTGCATTTATCGAAAATGCAAAACTTAAATTTAGATCATTCCAAAAGTTAGGATATAAGCTATTGGATATCGAAAAACCGATTTCTGAACAAGGGTACACTAAGTCCAGTTTCGATATTATTGTAGCATCATCAGTATTGCACGCAACCAATGATCTGAACCATACGCTACATCAAATCAAAACGTTGCTAAAACCAGGAGGATTATTCATTTTCAACGAAGTTGTAAATTCCCCACTTTGGGTGGATATGGTTTTTGGCATGTTTAAAGACTGGTGGGGATTTAATGATTTCAGGCTCCACCAGAATCACCCGTTGATCTCCAAAGAAAAATGGAAGGAATTGTTATTGAATCATGGTTTTATTAATATTGAACAATTTCATGATAGCGCCCCAGATCCGATCAATACAATTACCACTGGAACAAAAAAATGTATCAATCCTTCTCAAAATGATGATTCACTGAGAAGTCTTAAGAACCTCATTGAAAAATGTGATGAAAAACAATGCTACTTGATAATAACAAATAATCCTGAGTTTGCAACGAGCCTTTCCGGGCAATTGATGAGCTTGGAATTTCCAACTGAAATTCTTGTCATCGACAACCTAATACAAAAATCCCGCAGATTTGAATCCGAAAATCTTATTTCGCTTAAACTAAATGAGATTATCGAGCAACAGCTTTTTCCTTCTCAAGCAAAAGTCAATTTTGTTTGCATAAATGATTATACAATCGACCACAAAACCTCTTCACTTTCTCCGGTTTTAACAAACGTCGAAAGCTGCAATTGGCTGCTTAATCTCACAAAAACTGTTACAAAACAAGACTGGAAGAATGATCCCAGGATTTGGAATATCACCTATCGATCCCAGGAGATTTCACACGATGATACAGAAATTAACTGCTTTCATTCAGCTACCTGGGGGGCCAGACGGGTAATTGCCAACGAGTTTCCTAATTTGGATTCATACTCCATCGATATTGACAGTTTTCATTGTAACGAAACTTTAACTCTACTCTGCCAGGATTTAACCAGTTCAAGTAATCCTTCAAGCGAAATAGCCTACCGAAAAGGAAAACGGTTGGAAAATCACTTGACTCCCATTCGCCATTTTGGGCTTGCTAACAGCAAAGATATTGATGTCAGGATAGGCAGCCCGTTTTTTGCAAAAGGTCAGAGTTTTCGACTAACTGAATCGATTAGATGCGCTCCTGGGGACCATGAAGTAGAGGTTGAAGTAAAAGCGGTTGCCCTCAATTTTAAGGATATTGCCAAAACTTATCACCTGCATAAACCGGACTATACTAATCCCCAATACACCACCCTTGGAATGGAGTGTTCCGGTATTGTCACCAGAACCGGAAAACTGGTTAGTTACTTTAAGCCAGGTGATAGAATTTATGGTACGGGTTGGGATTGTATGGCCAAATTCGCTACATTGAACAATCAGTTCATTCAAAAAATACCTGCTGGGATGAGTTATTCGGATTCGGTTACCATTCCCCTGGCTTATTTGACAGCTCACTTTTGTTTTCGACACATTGCAAATATTCAAAAGGGTGATAGGGTTTTGATTCATTCTGCCTCTGGTGGAGTCGGTTTGGCGGCCATCAATATAGCCAAAAATGCCGGGGCTGAGATCTATGCAACGGCAGGGACTCCGGCAAAGAGGAACCTGTTGAAATCACTTGGGATAAGATATGTTGGCGACTCAAGAAAAATTGATTTTAAAAAAGAGATATTCGAACTGACCAACCAGCAAGGTGTAGATATCATTCTGAGTTCGCTGCCAGAGCAAACATTAGACCACAATATAAGCCTGCTAAAGCCCCATAAAGGAAAGTTAATCGATATTGGCAATCTCCATGAACAAAATGCCTTTCCGATTAAAGCGTTAAGAGAAGGTAAATCTTTCCATGTGGTGGATATGGAAAGACTAGCCCAGCAACAATCAGATTTCTATGCAGATCTGTTCCAGGAGGTTACAAACCTGGTAGAAAATCAATACTACCTTGTTTTACCCCATCAAGTCATACCAATTGAAAATCTGGCTGAAGCTTTTAATTCAATGGCTAGAGCTCAACACCTTGGAAAACAGGTAGTCTCACTAGAGAATTCAGATATCAATTATATCCCAAACAGTAACACCATCTACTGTGAAGAGAATGCGACCTATTTAATTGCAGGAGGAACCAGGGGATTTGGATTTGCTACGGCTAAATGGCTGGCACAATGTGGGGCTAAAAATCTGATATTAGTAAGTCGATCAGGAATCATTGCCGAAGAATGTATGGCAGAATATCAGGATCTGATATCGAAAGGTTTGAAAATCACCATCGATACACTGGATATTTCAAATGATCGCATGGTCAAAGAGTATTTTGAGGATATTAACGATACTCATCCTCCCCTAAAAGGAATCATTCACAGTGCCATGCATTTAGATGTAGCTCTTATTGACGAAACTGATTCTGAAAAACTGGAATTCACCTTTGCTCCTAAAGTGTCGGGGGCTTGGAATTTATTCAAATACACTAAAGATATAAAGTTAGATTTTTATTTACTTTATTCTTCGATAAATTCAAAACTGGGATTCGCCGGACAATTTGCTTATTCAGCGGCAAACGCTTTTCTTGATAGTTTTGCTGCATATCTACGCAAAAAGGATATTCCTGCATCAAGTATTTGTTGGAGCCTCATTGACGAAGCTGGCTACTTTACTCACCACAAACAAGAAAAGAATAAGTTTAAAGATGAAGGTTATCATGCAATTAGCCTCAGCCAGGCATGGAAGTCAATCTGCTATGTTTTGAATACCAAAACTGCAAATTTGGGTGTGTTTCCGGTTGAATGGCATCGGGCAAAGCGTTATACACCAGTCATCAGAAAGTCGGCATATTTATCTCATTTAGTTTTATCAAATGAGCAGTCGCATTTTAATGATTTAAAAAAACCGATTGACTCAAACCAGAATCAGGATCTATTCAATTTATCTCCGGAAAAAAGAACATCTCAGATAAGAAATACTGTTGTGAAATTGGTAGCCGACACTTTGGGTATATCAAATGACGACCTGAAACCAGATACCTCATTCGATACCTTTAACTTCGATTCACTTATGGCTGTCGACCTTGGAGTAAAGTTACTGGATAAGTTTGATGTTGATATACCTAAAGTAACCTTATTGGAAGCAGGACTAAACGGAAACAATCTTTCCCGACTTGTAGAAGATGAATTGTCAAAAAGCATGAGCAATCATGTTGAAAAGAAAATCCTTTCCAGTAAACCATTTATAAAAAAATTTGATCTCCACAAAGAAGCTATACTACCATCGGACATTAGGCCTGCTGCAAGAGAATATCAATTTAAAGATAATCCAAGCTATATTTTTTTAACCGGTGTAACCGGTTTTTTAGGAGCATTTCTTTTAAGCGAATTAATGGCCACAACAAAGGCTCAAATTGCCTGTCTAATCCGTGCCGAGAACAAACAGGAAGCCCTGAACAGGCTTAAAGACAATTTGAGTCAATACAACCTCTGGAAGGAAAGTTACTTCTCAAGATTGGATATCATCGTAGGAGACTTGTCTCAACCCAAGTTAGGATTAGAAGTCGACCTATGGAGCCATCTGGCCACACAACTCGATGTTATTTATCATTGCGCTGCAAAGCTGAATTTTGCTCTTCCCTACGCCAGGCTCAGGGAGACAAATGTGCTGGGAACAATTGAAATTATCCGACTGGCAGCAGAAGCTAAAAACAAGCCGCTACATTACATATCGACACTAATAAAAATTGCTCAAACCTGTGCTGACCCAAAGCAACTGGCAAAGGCTAACACAACCAGAACCTTTGATTCAGCATATGACAACGAATATCTTGCAAAAAACGGATTCAACATCGGTTACCATCAAAGCAAATGGGTTGCAGAAGAATTGGTACTGGAAGCTGAGCATAGAGGAATACCAATAACTATTTACAGGACGTCACTGATTGCAGGAGAAAGTACGACCGGAGTCTGGAATACCAACGACTATATCTGTCAATTGACTAAAGGAATAATTCAAATGGGATTAGCCCCCAAACAGGATTTGTTTTTCGATTTTTGTCCTGTAGATTACTTAGGAAAATCAATTGTACATTTATCCCTACAACCTGAATCGATTGGCATGGGTTACATTTTAAAACACCCAAATCCAGTAACCTGGAATGAATTTATCAAGACTATTGCAAACTTTGGGTATGATATTCAGTCAATTGAACCAGAAAAATGGATGAATTGTCTGCATGACCTAGTTAAAAACAACACAAACAATCCTTTGTATTCCCTACTACCATTATTCGAGGTACGGCCTAAAGACAGATTAATTGTAGCAACTCCTAAAAACATTCGATCTCTGGAAATAATCGCAGAAAATACAACTAGATCGGTACTGAAAAAAGCAGACATAAACTGTCCAAACATGAAAATTTCTCTTTTTAGAACATATATCAACTATCTGAAAAAGTCTGGATTTATTCAATAACAAAGGATTTCATGCTGAATTGACCAATCAATATAAATCCACCGTAGTTCACCAATTACTTTTTATTATTACCTTTTTAATAAAACCAAACTAAGCTTTACTGGAAATCTTTAAATTCATTTTTATAGCTGGTTAGTAAGACCGTGAATTTACTTTCAAATCATCGATTCAGACACCGAAATAACAATCGTAAATAACATGGAATCCCAAACCGATTTTTCAATTATAGAAACACTGCATGAAAGCAGTCAGACTATTGTATACAGATGCCAAAGAAAATCTGACAACAAGCGTTTTATAATTAAACAATTGAAAGTATACCCCTCACAGCGCGATGTGGTGAGATTCAAAAGAGAATATAATCTGTCAAAAAAATTAGCCATCGAAGGAACCAATGAAATCGTCGGTCTTTCTAAATATGAAAATACCTTTCAGATGCTAATTGAAGACATAGGTGGACTTTCCTTAGACAAGGTTGTTGCTGAATATAAGAATCAACAATCTTATATGGATCTGGCTCTGTTTTTTAATTTGGCGATAAAAATAGTTGAAATAATCGGTGATATTCACAACCAGCGAATCATTCATAAAGACATAAATCCTTCAAATATTGTCTGGAATCGAGAGAGTAACATCATTAAATTCATTGATTTTGGCATTTCCAGCGAGATTTCCCATGTGAAATCCATTGAGAAAAACCCAAATATATTGGAAGGTACTCTCGGTTATATTTCTCCCGAGCAAACTGGCCGAATTAACAGAAGTGTAGATTTCAGATCAGATTTGTATTCTCTGGGAATAACCTTTTACGAAATGCTCACTAGTCGGCTTCCTTTTGAATCCAACGATATCATGGAGCTAATTCATTCACATTTGGCTATCTCTCCTGTAGCCCCTGATACCGTTAATGCTGAAGTCCCAAAACAGCTTTCCGAAATCATCATGAAACTTCTAAAGAAGAAGCCTGAAGAACGTTACCAGGGCGTCTTCTCTCTAAAGTCAGACCTTGTAAAGTGTCACGAAGATTTTAAAAAAACCGGAAGCATAAATTCATTTTTAATTGGGCAACAAGATGTTTCCAACCGATTCCAAATCCCGGAAAAGCTTTTTGGCCGTGATAAAGAAATAGTATCCCTAATTGAAAGTTATCAAAGAGTTTTAAGAGGATCTAAAGAAGTACTCTTTATTAATGGTCACGCAGGAACAGGAAAAACTGTTTTAATTGAAGAACTACATATTCCTGTTGTGGAGCATAAAGGATACCTGATTTCAGGAAAATTTGATCAGTTAAAACACGAAACTCCATATTTTTCTCTTGTTCAAGCGTTTCAAGATCTAATTCAGCAGGTGCTGACAGAGGAACAATCCCAAATTCAAATCTGGCGTCGTAAAGTCACACAAACGCTTGGTAAAAGAGCTCAAATAATGATCGATGTGATTCCGGAACTTGAGCTGATATTGGGTCCGCAACCTGAAGTTGAAAAACTTCCCCCTAATGAATCAAAGCAACGATTTGAGTTAGAGTTCCAAAAATTTGTCGGGGTTTGTTGTAGTGCAGAGAATCCATTAGTTCTCTTTTTAGACGATCTCCAATGGGCTGATGCCGATTCATTGAGTATTATCTTTCGTCTGATGATCGATCCGGATATAGAATACCTGCTCTTGGTGGGCGCATATAGGGACAATGAAGTCGAGCAAACCCACCCATTGATAGGAACCATTGAAGAACTTAAGAAAGCAAAAATCACACAAAACTTCATTCATCTGAATTCATTGCAAATAGATGATATTAGGGAAGTCCTGGTAGAAACCCTTCATAACAAAGACGATATCAATGCACTAACGGTGGTTTTGCATAAGAAAACAAAAGGAAATCCATTTTTTGTGATACGGTTTCTGGATTCACTTTATAAAGATAATGTAATCTTCTTCGACTCTCACAAAGGTGAATGGAACTGGGACCAAAAGTTGGTTGAAAAAAAGGAAGTCACAAAAAATGTCGTCGATCTGATGGTGGAAAAAACGAGAAATTTGCCATCCAAAACCCAGGCAATTATTAAAATAGCTGCTTGCCTTGGAAATAGATTTAGGCATGATATTCTTACTATTATTAACAAAATTTCTCATGTAGAAGCGTCGGAAAGACTCTGGCCGGCTATCGAAGAAGAAATGATAGTCCCGTTAAATGACGATTACCAGCTATTGAAAGATGTGGAAAAAGGAAGTTTAGATGCAGCTTCCGATATAGCAAAATCGGTGTCTTACAGATTTTCTCACGATAGAATTCAAAATGCTGTTTATTCCATGCTGACTGAGAATGAAAAAGCCGAAATGCATTATGGTATCGGAAACTTGTTAATGGAAATTAGCTTAAGTTACGATTTGGAAATCAAATTATTCGACATTGTCGACCACCTCAACAGGGGAAGCAGCCTTATTACCGATGACTCGGACCGGTTGGATTTAGCCCATAAAAATCTTGAGGCGGGGAAGCAGGCAATAGCAGCAAACGCCTATGAATCAGCTACTAGTTTTCTTCATGCAGCAATAAAATACCTTGGAAAAAACTCTTGGTCAGAACACTATGAATTGACGTTAGAAGTTTATCTTGAGGCAATAAATGCAGCATATTACAGCCGGCAGATAGGACAGTTAAATGACTTAACCACCGCCGCACTTGATAATGCCAGAACAATTTTGGATAAAGTCAGTATATACGAGGCAGAGATTAGAGCGTTGCAAGCCCAAAACAGACCATTTGAAGTAATCAGCACAGCTAAAGAGGTTCTAAGCAAGCTGAACGCCGGAATTCCAAAAAAACTTTATCTGCTCCAGTTTTTCCCAATTTTCATGAGTACTAAAAGGAGTTTGAAAAAGCTGACTGATGAGAGCATTTTAAATCTCAATGAAATGACAGATCCCAAAATGCTCGCTGCAATGAGAATTCTTTCTGCGACATCAGTTACTGCTTATGAAAATGCTCCAAACTTGATCATGTCCATATGCTGTAAATTTGTTCAGTTAACTTTGAAACATGGAATTGCTCCGGAATCGGGTTATGGATTTGTTGGATATGGATTGATTTTGATGGCCTTGGGAGCAATTGATGAAGGATATCGGTATGGTAACCTTGGAATGCAAATACTTGAAAAATCCAAAACAAAAAAGACAGAAGCCCAAACATTGATGCTTTTTGAACTTTTTATTGATCATTGGAAAAATCCTGCGAAAAACTCCCTGGATGTTTTTCAAAACGCCCATCGACTTGCGATTGATACAGGAGCAATCGAATTTGCGGGATCTCTGGCTAATATGTATTGTCAATATGCATATTTTGCCGGAATTCCTCTCCCAGAGCTCGATGAGCAGATGGAGTCCGCCGTCAAATTTTTGAAAAAATCAAAAAACAGTTCCGATTTAAACTATGTAAGTGTATTTTATCAGGCTGTTTTAAACTTAAGAAAAAAGGAGCCTAATACACTACTGGTTGGCAAGGGCTATGATGAAAAAGAAATGCTTCCTGTTATAACAAATAAAAACAGCTTTGATAAAGTGTCTGTTTTCATGCTCTTTTTTCATAAAATGATTTTAAACTATCTGTTTGGGTTCTTTGAGGACGCTGAACACTTTCAAAAAATGGCTGTAAAACATATAAAAGTCATTATGGCCATGGTTGAAACACCAGCCTTCTTTTTTTACGATTCCTTAAACAAACTTGCTTTGGCTACAAAATACAAGGGGATAACCGCCAAAAAACTTATTAGAAAAGTCAACCGTAACCAAAAGAAGATGAAAATATGGGCAGGGCACGCTCCGATGAATTATCTTCATAAATATCATTTGGTTGAAGCTGAAAAAGCCAAAGTGTTAAATGATAATTCGGCGATCGAGCACTATGTCAAAGCAATAGACGGGGCAAGAGAGAACGAGTACATCCAGGAAGAAGCCATTGCAAATGAGCTGGCAGCACGTTTTTACTTCGGTAAACACAATTTACCAATCGCTGAAACATACTTTAAAGAAGCTATTTATTTATATGAACGGTGGGGGGCCAAGGCGAAGGTCAATCAATTGAAAGCAGCTTTCCCCCAATTGAATAAGCCTGACCCTTTTCATAAAAATCTGGTTGATAAAACTATTACAACCACTATTTCCGGATCAAAAGAAACAACATCCAGCATCTTGGATATGCTGACAGTACTCAAGGCTTCACAAGCAATTTCAGGCAATATTGTGTTGAACGATCTGCTTCAACAAATGATAAAAATTGTTGCAGAAAACGCCGGCGCTCAAAAAGGAATACTAATCCTAAAGAAAGACAAGGAGTGGTTAATCGAAGCTTTGGCAAAAATGGATTCCAATGAATTGGAGGTGCTTCAATCACTTGCAATCGAGCATGGTCAGAATGGTGACGATCCGATTCTGCCAATCAATCTAATCAACTATATCCTCACTACTGGAGAGACAATTGTCATAGATGATGCAACCACCGATAAACGATTTATCAAAGACAAGTACATCTCTCTTAAACAGCCAAAATCGTTATTGTGCATTCCCATCAAATACCAAGGGAACCTGACAGGTATTCTTTATTTGGAAAATGGAGAAACTTCATATGCTTTCACGCAGGACAGGGCAGAACTACTGCAGATGCTCTCCACACAAATCGCTATATCAATTGAAAACGCCACACTTTATCAGCAACTTAATCAATATAGTCATACTTTGGAAGACAAAGTGGAGTTACGCACATTTGAATTACGAAAACAAAACATTCTTCTGCAAAAGGCCAGAGAGGAAGCAGAAAAAGCCAACCAGGCCAAGTCCGAGTTTTTGGCAAACATGAGCCATGAATTGCGAACCCCCATGCATGCAATACTTGGTTATGCCAAACTCAGCTTGTCAAGGGTTGGCAATATCAAAAAAGAAGTTTTGGAAGACTACATCTCCGAAATATTGACCAGTGGAGAAAGATTGTTGACATTGCTGAACAACTTGCTGGATTTCTCAAAAATGCGAGCCGGCAAACTAAAATATATGTTTGAGGAGAATCCAATCACACAGGCTATTGGAGAAGTTGCAAGGGAATTAAAGGTTCTTTCAGAAAAGAAAAATATAGATATCGTTGTTTCCGAACCGGATTTCGAAGACACAACTTCCTTCGATTTTGAGAAAATCTGTCAAGTCATCAGAAATCTTCTGTCTAATGCCATTAAGTTTTCTAATGATAACAGCAAAGTATCCCTCCAAATTAAAGACCAGGATGATTACCTGACGGTTTCAGTAGTCGATTCAGGAATTGGAGTACCTAAAGAGGAACTGGACAAAATATTTGATAAATTCATGCAAAGCAGCATCACAAACGATGGTGCAGGCGGAACCGGATTAGGACTCTCAATATGTAAAGAGATCATTAAACGCCATAAAGGAAAAATCTGGGCTGAAAACAACTCGACAGGTGGAGCCACATTCAGATTCACCCTTCCTAAAAGGCAATCTGAAGAAATCAGGAAATCTTCTTAGAAATCGCCATGCCAATATTGATTTCTCCGAAAGAGGAATTGGCCAGGTTGAGAGTCTGCCCGGACCTCCCTGGATGACCTCTCCCACCCGATCAGAACGCTGAAGGTGTCCTTCGGAAAACTGCCACGATGCCTGACCTATGCATTTATAGCAGAATTGCATATGACAAATAACTGAGAGCAAAGTAAAAAAAAATACCAACAGATATGCCCACCGATGGTAAATGTTAGGCAATCTCAACAAACTTAAAAACAGCATGTAGAAAAGGTCATGGATATTCATTCCGATTTTTCAATTGTTGAAACTCTTCACCAGAGCAGTCAGACAACCGTCTATAGATGCCTGAGAAAATCAGACAAAAGGCATTTTATCATTAAACAATTGAAAGTCTACCCCTCACAGAGAGACGTGGTGAGGTTTAAAAGGGAGTTTAATCTTACAGATAAACTCAATCTTGATGGTACAAACAAGGTTATCAGTCTTTCAAAAATTGGAAACACTTTTCAGATGTTGATTGAAGACATCGGTGGCCTTTCTCTGGACAAAGTGATTGCTTCTAACAAGAAGCAGCAATCTTTCATGGATCTAGACCTTTTTTTCAGCCTATCAATCAAAATTGTTGAAATTGTTGGTGATATTCACAATCAGCGAATCATTCATAAGGATATCAACCCCTCCAACATCATTTGGAACAAAGACGAAGATCTAATCAAGTTTATTGATTTTGGCATTTCCAGTGAGCTATCCCACCTAAAATCGATCGAAAAAAACCCCAATATTCTGGAGGGAACCCTTGGTTATCTATCTCCGGAACAAACTGGCAGGATTAACAGGAGTGTGGATTTTCGGTCAGATCTTTATTCCTTGGGAATTGCATTCTACGAAATGTTGACCAACAGGCTCCCTTTTGAATCTAACGATATCATGGAACTGATCCATTCACACCTTGCTATTCCTCCTGTTGCACCTGATTCTATCAATACTTCAATTCCCAAACAGCTATCTGATATCATTATGAAGCTGTTAAAAAAGAAACCGGAAGAACGATACCAGGGTGTATTTTCTCTCAAGGCGGATCTACTTGCCAGCGCCAACGAATTTATTGAATCAGGCAGAATTAGTCCTTTTGAAATAGGTAAGAAAGATGTTTCCAACAGGTTTCAAATTCCTGAAAAACTATTCGGCAGGGAAAAGGAAATTGAATCGTTGAAGGAAAGCTACCGAAGAATTCTGCAAGGCTCCAATGAAGTCCAATTTATCAAAGGACACGCCGGAACCGGCAAAACTGTTCTTGTAGAAGAACTACAGATTCCTGTTGTAGAACACAAAGGATACTTGATTTCTGGAAAATTCGATCAATTAAAACATGAAACTCCTTATTTCTCTTTTGTGCAGGCATTCCAGGATCTTATTCAACAGGTATTAACGGAAAAACAGTCCCAAATACAGATTTGGAGACGCAGAATTATTAAAACCCTGGGGAAGAGAGCCCAGGTAATGATCGACGTTATCCCTGAGCTTGAATTAATTTTAGGTCCACAACCTGCTGTCGAAAAACTACCTCCGAATGAATCCAAACAACGATTTGAACTGGAATTTCAAAAATTTGTAGGCGGTTGCTGCAATGCTGAAAATCCCTTGGTATTGTTTCTGGACGACCTGCAGTGGGCAGATGAGGATTCGTTGAGCATTATTTATCGCCTGATGATAGATCCAGATATCAAATACCTTTTACTCATCGGAGCCTATAGAGACAACGAAATCGAATCCAACCACCCGCTGTTAGGCACCATCCGTGAACTAAAAAAGGCTAATGTTTCCCAAAGTGTTATTCATCTTAATGCCCTAAATAAAGATGATGTAGCAAAGGTGCTTGAGGAAACGCTCCACAATCAGGAGGATATCGATGCTTTCACATCAATCGTGCTCAAGAAAACCCAGGGCAATCCGTTTTTTATGACCCAATTTCTTGATTCATTATATAAAGAACATGCGATTTATTTTGATTCCCAAAAAGGAGAATGGTTGTGGAATCAGGAATTAGTTGAGAATAAAGAGGTTACAGAAAACGTTGTGGACCTGATGGTGGAGAAAATCAAAAGCTTGCCATCTAAAACCCAATTGCTTCTTAAATTCGCTGCTTGTTTAGGAAACAGATTTAGACACAATGTTCTGACTATCATTAATAGAATTTCTAGCATTGAAACCTCGGAAAGATTGTGGCCTGCTATTGAAGAGGGAATGATCGTTCCATTAAATGATGATTTCCTTCTTTTAAAGGACTTTGATAAAGGGAGTTCCGAAACGGCTTCAGATATAGCCAAATCAGTTTCCTACAGATTTTCTCATGACCGGATTCAAAATGCTGTCTATTCCATGATGGATGAACATCAAAAAGCGGAAATGCATCACTCCATTGGTAATCTCCTCGTGGAAATTAGTTTGCACTATGACCTCGACATTAAATTATTCGACATTGTTGACCATCTCAACAGGGGAAGCAGTCTGATCAAAAGCCAATCAGATAGACTTGCCCTAGCAAAGAAAAACCTTGAAGCCGGAAAACAGGCTATCGCTGCAAATGCCTATGAACCTGCATCCAGCTTTTTGCAGGCAGCGATAGACTACCTTGGTCCAAATACATGGGAAGAGAATTACGAACTCATGTTTGAAGTGTATCTGCAAGCCATCAATGCGGCATACTACAACAGACAAATAGGTCATTTGAATGAATTGACAACTGTTGCCTTGAAAAAAGCCAAAACTATATTGGACAAAGTCAGTATTTATGAAGCACAAATTCGAGCTTTGCAAGCCCAAAACAGACCATTTGATGTGATTAAGGCAGCGCAGGAAGCGTTAGGACACTTGAAAGCCAGCATACCAAAAAAGCTTTATTTACTTCAGTTTTTTCCAGTTTTTATTAGCACCAAACGCCGATTGAAAAAGCTGGATGAAGAGCAAATACTAAACTTAAAGGAGATGACCGACCCCAAAATGCTTACAGCCATGAGAATTCTCTCGGCGGCTTCGGTCACAGCTTATGAATATGCCCCAAATCTAATCATGTCTATCTGCTGCAAGTTTGTGCAATTGACCCTTAAATATGGCATAGCACCGGAATCGGGATACGGATTTGTGGGTTACGGATTGATTCTGATGGTTCTGGGAAAAATCGATGAAGGGTATCACTACGGCAACCTGGGCATGAAGATCCTTAATAAGTCCAAAACAAAGAAAACGGAAGCCCAGACATTGATGCTTTTTGAGCTTTTTATTGACCATTGGAAAAACCCTGCAAAAAATTCCCTGGACGTTTTCCAGAATGCCCACAAACTCGCCATTGATACAGGAGCTGTGGAATTTGCAGGTACCTTGGCCAACATGTACTGCCAGTACGCATATTTTGCAGGAACTCCTCTAACCGAGCTCAATGAGCAAATGGAATCCGCAGTCAAATTCTTGCGTAAATCCAAAAACAGTTCCGATTTAAATTTTGTCAGTGTTTTTTATCAGGCTGTTTTAAACTTAAGACAAAAAGAGCCCAATACACTGCTGGTTGGAAAGGGTTATGACGAAAATAAAATGTTACCCATCATAACGAACAAAGCCAGTTTCGACAAAGTATCTGTCTTTGTACTGTATTTTCATAAAATGATTTTAAACTATCTTTTCGACCTGCATGAGGAATCAGAGATTAATCAGAGAAAAGCTCTAAAATATGTAAAAGTCGTTATGGGCTTGTTTGAAACACCTGCTTTCATCTTTTATGACTCTCTCAATAAACTGGCACTGGTTGATAAAACTAAAAAAATGAATGCCAGAAGGCTAATTAAAAAGGTAAATGGAAATCAGAAAAAGATGAAAATATGGTCAGACCATGCTCCAATGAACTATCTTCATAAATACCATCTTGTGGAAGCTGAAAAAGCCAGAATATTAAATAGCAACTCGGCAATTGAATACTATTCCAAGGCTATCGAAGGAGCCAGAGAAAATGAATATATCCAGGAAGAAGCCCTGGCAAACGAATTGGCTGCAAAGTTTTATTACAGCAAAAATATTCTGCCAATCGCTGAAATTTATTTTAGAGAAGCAATCTATCTGTATGAAAGATGGGGAGCCAAGGCAAAAGTCACCCAATTAAAAGCTGCTTTACCGCAATTAGTTACACCGGACCCTTTTCAAAAAAATCTGGTTGATAAAACCATAACCACAACTATATCGGGATCTAAAGAGACGACTTCCAATATCTTGGATATGCTGACAGTGCTCAAAGCTTCTCAAGCAATTTCCGGAAATATACTGTTGGATGATCTCTTGCAGCAAATGATTAAAATTGTAGCAGAAAACGCCGGAGCTCAAAAAGGCATATTACTTCTCAAAAAAGAAGACCGATGGAAGATTGAAGCCATGGCAAAAATGGATTCCAATGAACTTGACGTGCTGCAATCTCTCCCTATGGAGCACGGACAAGATAGCGATGATCCTATATTACCAGTTAATCTTATCAACTATATTCTCATCACAGGCGAAACGATTGTCATAGATGATGCAAAAACTGATAAACGTTTTATCAAAGACAGGTATATCTCGCTTAAACAGCCGAAATCATTGTTGTGTATCCCCATAAAATACCAGGGAAATCTGACTGGTATCCTTTATCTGGAAAACAACGAAACATCGTATGCTTTCACCCAGGATAGAGCTGAATTGCTACAAATGCTTTCCACACAGATTGCCATTTCCATCGAAAACGCCAATCTCTACCAGCAACTCAATCAATATAGCCATACACTGGAAGATAAGGTGGAACTCCGCACCTTTGAATTACGAAAGCAAAACATTCTCTTACAAAAAGCCAGAGAGGAAGCTGAAAAAGCCAATCAGGCCAAATCTGATTTCCTGGCTAATATGAGCCATGAGCTGCGCACGCCCATGCATGCAATCCTTGGTTATGCCAAACTTAGTTTATCCAGGGTTAGCAGTATCAAAAAAGAGGTTCTGGAAGACTACCTTTCTGAAATTATGACTAGTGGTGAAAGACTGTTGATTTTGTTGAACAATCTTCTGGATTTTTCAAAAATGCGAGCTGGCAAGCTAAAGTATGTTTTTGAAGAAAACCCTCTCACACAAGCCATAGGAGAAGTTACCGAGGAGTTAAAAGTCCTGTCTGAAAATAAAAACATCGAAATTATAGTTTCAGAGCCTGCATTTAATGATATCACTTCATTTGACTTTGAGAAGATCTGTCAGGTAATTAGAAACCTGCTTTCCAACGCCATCAAATTTTCGAAAAATGATAGTGAGGTTAAATTGGAGGTTGAGGATCAAAAGGATTGTCTGGTTGTCTCTGTAATTGACTCGGGTATTGGAATTCCTGATGAAGAACTTAAAGAGATATTTGACAAATTCATGCAGAGTAGCATCACTAATAACGGAGCGGGAGGAACAGGTCTCGGACTTTCGATCTGTAAAGAGATTATCAAACGACATGAAGGAGACATCTGGGCCGAAAATAACCCAAAAGGCGGCGCAACCTTTCGCTTCAGCCTGCCCAAAAGACAAAACGACGAATTCAGAAAGTCTTCCTAATAGAAAGCCCAACCAATGTTAAGTTCTCTCCATCAATTCCGAAGGACTGCCATATCGTCATTCCGGGCTAGACCCGGAGTCTAAACAGGCATCGAATTGCAAGTAATTCTGGATACAGACTCCTAATCCTTTCAAGGACGATTCGTTAAGAAACCTATTTCCAGAAAGGGAAAATCATAAAGCCCGGGGTAAGCAAGCCCACGAGCGTCATTCTGGATAATCCCCGACAAATCCGAACGCTGAAGGTGCCTGCAGGAATCTGTCTTAATTCCCAATCTATGTGTTAACAGTAGAATTGAACCAGATAAAAGATTGACAGCAAGGTCTGTTATTAAAGAAGCTGCTCAAAAAGGAGCCGAAAGACCTGTATCAAAGGATTTATTCTCTAATAGCCAACATCATGACCTGTGCCCGAGCCCGACAAAACAAGCCCTTTTCAGATTGGATCAAAACTAATCAGTCAATTGTATGCGGTATGTTGACCGACAAACGCAAAAAGAAGTAGAGCCTAGTTTGAGGGCGGATATCAACAATAAGTTAAAACACTATGGAAACCATTGCATCCTATTTAATCAACGATAAGATCTATGAAAGTTACTTTTCTACCATCTATCGTTGCAAAAAAGTCGATGGGGATCAGTCCTTTATACTAAAGAAGCTGCGTGACTATCCCTCCCATAAGGAAATAGCTGACTTTCAAAGAGAATTCCAAACAACAAAAGATTTAAAGGTGAACGGAGTTATAGATGCCTACGAAATAATTCAGTTCAAGAACACCCTGGTAATGGTGCTCGAGGATATTGACGGATCATCGCTGGATCGATCTTTCAAAGAAAATATCAACAACAGTGAGGCTATTGACGTAAAGAAAATACTCAAGATTGCCATTCAGGTTATCAAAACTTTGGAACTGATTCACGAACAGCAAGTCATTCACAAAGATATTAATTCTTCAAACATTCTATGGAACGAGGAAACTCAGAAAGCACGAATTATTGATTTTGGAATCGCTTGCAATATTTCCTACCACTCTCGCCATTCAATTTCCAATTCCAGCTCCGATTCAATTGAAGGCACACTAGCCTATATGTCGCCAGAACAAACAGGCCGAATGAATAGATTACTAGACTACAGAACTGATCTGTACTCATTCGGGGTTACGTTATACGAGCTATTGACAGGCCAGCTGCCCTTCTATTCAGAGGATGCACTTGAAGTCATACATAGTCACCTTGCAAAAGTTCCAATATCTCCTCAGTTGATCAATCCAAAGACACCCGCTTTTCTCGCTGAAATAATTAATACATTAATGGCAAAGCCCCCGGAAGATAGGTACCAGTCTACGACAGGAGTGTTGTATGATTTGGAACTCTGTCTTGCCCACCTGGACGATTGTAAAATTATTGATAGTATAAAACCCGCTCAAAAGGATATTCCTAATAAACTAAATTTACCAAGTAAGCTTTATAACAGGGAAAAAGATATCGACCAATTGTTAGGAGTATATTCGCATGTCAACCAGGGATCCAAAGAGTGGAGTATTATTTCCGGCAGCGCAGGGACAGGAAAAACATCACTTGTCAGACTTCTACAATCAAAAATTGCAAAAGATAGTCACTATTTCATTAGCGGTAAAATTGATCAATTAAAACGTGAGCAACCTTATTCACCACTAAACCAAGCATTTCAGGAGCTTATTGATTTACTTCTTGCCGACAGTATTACGAGTAAAAATGATTGGAAACAGGAACTCATCAAGGCATTAGATGAGAAAGGGCAGGCGATTGCAGAGGTTGTTTCCGAATTGGAAAAGATTTCCGGCCCTCAACCGGAGCTGGAAACGCTACCACCAAAAGAAAGTAAAATCCGTTTCGAAACAATATTCCAAGGTTTTGTAAAAGTATTTGCAACCAAGAATCACCCCCTGATCATTTTTTTAGATGATTTGCAATGGGTGGAAAATGACACCTTGGAATTGATTCTAGGACTGATGAATAATGATGAGATCCAAAATTTATGGATAATTAGCGCTTACCGTCATGATGAGGTCTCAGATCATCACCCCCTGGCCCAGTTTATCGCTAAAAACAATAGTATAGTAAAAAACTACAACAAGATTGAATTATCAGATTTAAGCCAGAAAAACATTTCGGAACTTCTGTCCGATTCCATCAATCATAAAAAAGACGGTATCGACCAACTTGCGGCCGTGGTTTATGAAAAGACCCTTGGGAATCCCTTTTTCACAAACCAGTTTTTAAAAGCTCTTCACAAGGATGCACTACTTAGTTTCAATAAAGAAAAAGGTGAATGGCAATGGGAATTGGACAAGATCCAGGCACTTAAAATGACTGACAATGTCATTGATTTGATGACTAAAAAAATCCAAAACCTCTCAACTGATTCACAGGAAATTCTTAAATACTCGGCGTGCATAGGTAACGAGTTTAATCTATACCTCCTGTCAATCATTTCAAACAAGTCCTATAGCAATTTATCCAAAGAGCTTTTGTTAACAATCCAAGAAGGTCTAATCATACCGGAATCAGACTATCACCTGCTTTTTTTGGAGAAAAGAATCGATGGTCTTATTAATCATCATAAGACCGCCAAGACTATATCTTACGGCTTTTTACACGACAGGGTGCAACAAGCTGCCTATTCATTGGTCAGTACTGACCAAAAAAAGGAGATTCATAAAAAGATCGGCGAAACCTTATTTGAAAACCTGAATGAACAAGATCTGGAAAATAATATTTTCAATATCGTTAATCATCTTGAATTTGGAAAAGATCTATACTTGCGGGCAGAAGATAGATTGAAATTGGCTCAGCTTTACCTTTTGGCTGGAAAAAAAGCCAACCAGACAGCTGCCTATAAATCGGCTTTTGATTTTCTTTCCAGCGGAATAGACCTGCTGGATGAAAAAAGCTGGGAAAACCACTACCAACTGACACTACAGTTTTACATAGAAATAATTAATGCGGCTTATTTGAAAAGGGAGATTGCAGAACTTGAGCGTTTGTCTGACATTGCCCTGAAAAACGTCAAATCGATTGAAGATAGACTAAAAATAGGTGAATCCAAGATTAATGCTTTGCTGGCTCAAAACAAAAGAAAACGAGCAGTATTAGTTGCCGTCGATTTGTTAAAAAAGCTTTCGGTTAAGATACCAACACGATTGGTTTTGATTCGTTCATTGCCTAAGTTATTAAAGGTAAGCTCTATAACTAAGAAGATCGATTCCGACTATGTTGACAATTTACCTGATATGACAGACCGGGAGGCACTAGGTGCTGTTAAACTGCTTAGCTTGGTTTCAGCTGCGACTTTTGAAGATACACCTGAATTGGTCTTACCCCTGGCCATCAATCATCTGTTGTTAACATTGAAGTATGGAATAGCACCAGATTCCGCGACTGGTTTCTTCGGTTATGGGATTGTTTTGAGTTTCATCGGAAAAGTTGAAGATGCCGTGAGAATCGGCAAAATTGGTTTATCACTTGCCGAACGATTTGATTCCCTCAAATCAAAATCTATCAATCTAGTCGTTTATGAAATATTTATCAGACATTGGAAAAGCCATTGCAAACATTCTATCGAGCCCTATGCACAAGCATTCAAAATTGCCATGGATGCGGGCAATATTGAATGGGCCGGACATGCTTTGCATATGTATTGTCAGTACCTTTTTCTGACAGGAAAGCAGTTGGGATTATTGGAAGGTGAGGTAGAAAAATCTCTGAGAATCCTAAAGAGAACCAAAAACAATTCTGATCTAATTTTTACTACTATCTGGCAGCAAACAATATTAAATTTGAGAAACCTTGAAATTGGCAACGACTTTCAGGGAACGGCGTTTAATCTCATTGATGGTGCTCCTGAACTGGTAAGGGAAGGATATACAGATCAGTCCACTAATTTTCTGATCCTGATAAACAAAATTTTCCTTAATTATACTTTTAGAAGGTTTAAACCAGCCATTTCCTGTCTCAAAGCGATTCAGAAACACAAAAAAGTGGCGACAGGATGTGCATTGCTTCCCATACTCTGCTTTTATGATTCATTGGTAAGGATAGCCAATTTAGAAAACGTCTGTGCTCTAACCAGAATAAAAACTATAAAAAAAATCTACAAAAACCAGGTCAAACTGAAAAAGTGGGCAACCTTTTCTCATGAAAATCATCTCCATCGCTATCATGTTATCGAAGCAGAACTTGCCCGCTTATTTCATAGATCTAAAGCAATAGGACACTATTTCAAAGCGATTGAAGGTGCCAAAAAAAGTGGATATATCCAGGAAGAGGCACTCGCTAATGAACTCGCTGGAAGGTTTTATTTAGCTGAAGGGGAGACAATCAGTGCAGAGTATCATATTAGAGAGGCAATGTATCTTTACGACCGGTGGGGAGCCACAGCCAAATACAATCTCTTGAAATATGAGTTTCCACATATTCAATTATCAACCTTGAACCCTGAGCCAATCAAAAAGGACGATATAATTACCTCCACCATATCAAGTTCGACAAACCCGCTATTAAATGAATTTGACCTGGCAAGTGTATTCAAGGCTTCGCAGGCAATTTCAGGAAACATACTGTTAGAAGACCTGTTGAGAAGGCTGGTAAAGATTATGATGGAAAATGCTGGAGCTGAAAAAAGTCATTTATTACTGGAAAAGGAAAATAAATGGTATATCGAAGCATCAGCATCCATGGATGGTGATACAACAGAAGTACTACAATCCATCCCCATTGAGGATAAGTCTGGTAAAGGCAACACACAGCTACCGATTATTCTTATCAATTACGTTATAACTTCGGGAGAATCGATTGTTCTGGATGATGCGTCTAAAGACAATCACTTCTCAAGAGATCCCCATATCCAAAAGCACCAACCAAAATCAATCCTTTGTTTTCCAATAAAATATCAAGATACCTTGACCGGAATATTATACCTTGAGAATAACCACACCTCGCATGCGTTTACTCCTGAAAGATTGGAATTGCTGCAAATGCTTTCTTCCCAAATTGCAATTTCTCTTGAAAATGCCAATCTTTATAGAAAATTGGATGTATACAGCCGTACTTTGGAGGACAAAGTAAGTCAAAGAACAATGGAGCTAAAAGAGCAAAATGCTCAACTACAAATTGCCCGACAAAAAGCCGATAAGGCCAATCGAGCCAAATCGGAGTTTTTAGCTAATGTGAGCCATGAACTAAGAACTCCCATGCATGCTATGCTCGGTTATGCTAAACTAGGAAAAGGTAGAATAGCTTTAATAACGAAAGAAAAACTAATATCTTACCTGGATGAAATCATACAGGCAGGAAGCCGATTGCTCAATTTAATCGATGACTTGCTTGACTTATCAAAAATGAATGCAGGGAAGATGAATTATGAAGTCCGAAAGTATTCCCTGTATGATATCGTTATCTCCGTCCATCAGGAACTTAAAACCTTGATTGATGACAAAAACCTAAGCGTTGTTGTCAAAAGAAATGAATTTGATGATATTGTAGCAGTAGATCCGGATAAAATTAGTCAGGTCATCCGCAACTTGTTATCTAATGCCATCAAATTCTCCAAGGAAAGTGGTCAAATAGAAATATTTTTCAGTGATTTAGGCGATAAATTAAAGTGTTCTGTTTCCGATGCAGGCGTTGGGATACCAGAGGATGAACTGGAAAACATCTTTGATATGTTTATACAGAGCAGTAAAACAAGGAGCGGAGCAGGGGGAACCGGGTTGGGACTATCGATTTGCAAAGAGATCATCACTCATCATAAGGGACTTATCTGGGCTGAAAGCAATACAAAAGGGGGAGCAGATTTTCATTTCAGTCTTCCCAAGCAACAAACCAAAGAAATAAGAAAATCTTCTTAATTGCACCTAAATACTTTTCCTGAAGGGAAAAACCATAATAACCCAAAGTAAGTGAGCCTGCGAGCATCACCCTGAATCTTATCCCCCCAACAATTTCGAACACAAAAGGCATTCATCAAAAATTGCCATTGACCCCAACCTGAATTCGATAATCCTACGAATTAAAACAAAAAAAGCCTACCCACAATGCTTTCAAAACATCGTGAATAGGCTTTACAGGTGCTATCTCCTCCATAATACCTGCAATGGAGGGCCGATAACCAATAGCTGATACCCGATAACCGCTATTATGGCCTAAAAACCTGCGTTGGCAACCAGGTCACCAGAGCCGGAAAAGCTATCACCAATCCCAGCCCGATTAACTGCACAACCACAAAGGGAATAATCCCACGGTAGATATGCTCTGTCTTAATCTCTGAGGGACAGACTGCCTTGAGGTAGAACAGCGAAAATCCGAACGGCGGTGTCATAAAGGATGTCTGTAAATTCACCGCAAAAAGGACGCCGAACCAGAGAGGACTGAATCCAAAGTCAGCAATAATGGGTGCCAGCACCGGAATATGGATGAAACAGATCTCAATAAAATCAAGAAAGAAACCGATGATAAAGATAATCAGCATCACAATGGCCAACACCTGCCATTTGTTGAATTCGAGATGCTCAATAAACTCCCGGATAATATCATCACCACCCATGCCTCTGAACACCAGGGCAAATGCGTTTGCACCCACCAGAATGATAAATACCATACAAGTCAGATAGGTGGTTCTGCGCATTACGTCTTTCAAGGTATCCATGTTAAATTTTCTGGAGGCAATGGTCAGTCCGATTGCTCCCATGGCACCTACAGCAGCAGCTTCAGTCGGTGAGGCAATACCTGCGAATATGGAGCCCAATACAGCGATCATTAAACCCAGCGGTGGAACCAGCGCCACACTGACTTTTCGCAACAAAGCCCTGGTTGTCAATCCTTTCATGGTATCAGCAGAAAGTGGCGGAGCTGTTTTTGGGAAAAACCAGGCAATAACCAAAATGTATGTACAATACAACCCGACCAAAACGAAGCCTGGAAATACTGCACCCATAAATAAATCACCGACAGGCACGCCAAGAATGTCACCTAATAGAACCAGGATAATGCTGGGCGGGATGATCTGCCCCAAGGTACCGGAAGCAGAAACCGTTCCTGTAGCCAGTTCTTTCTGGTAACCATTCCTGAGCATGGTAGGCACGGCCAACAATCCCATAGTTACGACAGTCGCTCCAACAATACCGGTCGATGCACCCAGCAAGGCTCCCACCACAACCACGGATACTGCAAGGCCACCACGGACTCTACCAAATAACAAACCCATGGTTTCCAATAGTTCCTCCGCCAGGCCCGACCGTTCCAGCATGACCCCCATAAAAACAAAGAGGGGCACCGCCATTAGGGTGACATTGGTCATCACCCCCCAGACCCGTAAGGGGAAAAGACTGAAAAACTCCCATCCAAATCCGATCAATCCAAATACCAGGGCAGTCCCCATCAATGTAAATGTCACGGGATAACCGGCCATCAACAATATGGTCAAAGCCAGAAACATCCATGCGGGCAAATACTCCATAAAAATTTCAGCCATTTTATCCCTCCTCTGTTTTCGGTTGATTGCTTGATAATACGTCATTTTCCAATTCCAGATCCATTTCCAGAACCGTAAACAGACTTTTCAAAAATAGCGAAATACCTTGCAGCATGACAAAAACAAACCCGATAGGGATCATGGACTTTAAAATAAATCGAAAAGGTACTCCCCCGGGATCTGGTGAGCCCTCCAGAACTGAGAAAGAAGCCATTACAAAAGGAATGGCTGTGGCGATAATCATGTAGCAGCCGGGAAACAGGAAAAAACCCGTACCAATGAGATTAACCCAGGCTCGGGATTTTTTTGACATGCGCTGATAAAAAATATCCACACGGACATGTTCGTCATGAAGTAAGGTATATCCGGCACCAACCAGGAATATCACTGAAAACATGTGCCACTCCATCTCTTGTACGAACACAAAACTGGTTTTAAAAACATATCTCATCACTACATCGGTAAACACCAGTATCACGAGCCCAAATGTAACCCAGGAAACCGCCCGTCCGACAAATTCATTGATCGACTCAATGAACAATATAAATTTTCTAATTCCTTTCATAACAGTTCGTTGAAAGTGTTTGTAGAGTTGCTGTAGAAGCTGTCAAACGCATAATCTCATATCGTTGGTAAAGAATATCTCCCCGTACTAAGCTGCGGATTGTCTCGATTTCTTTTCTTTAATGAAGTTATTTTGCAAAAACAGTACGGTTTTAAATCGTTTTCTGCCAATGAGTTGAAGGGTTTTTTTAACAATTCGTTTGCTTTCTTGCAACCTTTAACTGATCGTGTCTGAAGGGCTCAAACGATTTAAGAATTGCTGCTCATTCGATTGTAAAGGATCATCCCGCCAACAATCATCAAAGCACCTATCAAGTGATAAATTTCCAACGATTCACCAAGTAAAAACACCGCCAGGACTGAGGCAAATAAAGGAGTGAAATTGATATACAAACCAGCCGTACTGGCTCCTACCAGCTCGACGCCCCGGTTCCAGCACAAATAGGCTAAGATGGAAGGAAATATGGCAACATACAAGACACTGCCCAGGACAATACGATTCATAACCACACCACCAACAGTTGAGAATTCCCAAATATAGAGCGGAAGCAGCATCAATGCTCCCAAAGCGAAAGTTATGGTCACCAGACTCAAATCGTCCATTTGCGGCCGTTTACGCAGGAAGATAGAATATAGAGCATACAGCACCACTGCCGTCATCATCCAGATATCACCTTCCACTACCTTCAGACTGGTAAAAAAACTCAAGTCGCCATGGGTGATAATGGAAAAAGCACCTGCAATACAGATGAGGACACCCAGGGATTGAATCCCACCGATTCTCTCTTTGTATAAAATCAGAGCCAGCACCACAATCCAGGCAGGCATGGATGTTTGAATAATCGCCCCGTTGATAGCAGTGGTAGTGTGCACAGAGGTGTACAACATGGTATTAAAGCAGGCTATTCCCAGAAAGGATAGTAGCAGAAGAATACCCCAGTTCGCTCGAATAACCTGCCAATCATTCCTCACTCGACGCCAGGTCAAAGGTAGTAAAACAAGAAGAGCGACAGTCCACCTCCAAAACGCCAGGGTGACAGGCGGAATAATCTGATTCACCCCGCGCCCCAGGACCACATTACCTGCCCAAAACAGAGGAGGGAAAATCAACAAAAGATAAGGAGAATTTTTAAGCCAATTCAAACTGGCACTGAGGAGATTCATAGCAAGACAGCTCAATAAATATAAAAAGTGTGATTTCGCGTGTAGCGATTATAGGAGGAAGTAGATGTCGCAGGTTAATCCAATCAAATTGGATGGTGGGTTGTCCAGTGCTTTCTGGACAACCTGGTATTTCGAGTTACCCCAGGTCTAAAGGTACTCTCAAGGTAAAACCGTCAAATTGGTAGAACCGTGATTCCGCATTAGGGTGAAGTATTTGTCAGAAAAGTTATAGACTTGCCAAATTAGGCTAACATAACTAATTACCCGGTCTAAGGATTTGGATGCCTTATCATTGCCCAGTTCATCAAATCAGTACCTGGTATCTTCTGCTCATCAACAACCTGAAATCCGTGCCTTTCATAAAACGGAACAATGTGTTGCTTTTGAGTCTCCATATAGCATGGCAGCTCTTCCATATCTAATCTTTCAAACATTGGTTTCAACAAGGTATTTGAATATCCTTTTCCTTGATGATTTGGAGAGACACAAAGAGCGTTTAGATACATATGTTTAATAGGAGCTATTTGCTTTTGCAGGGACATTACCCATTCAACACAGGTTAATAACCTTTTAAAGGCAGAAGAGCCCACCAACCACGGTAACTTAAAGTTCCCCGAGCGAATTATTCTGACTATCGACGTATCCAACTTATCTGAAGGGAGCCAGGCGACCACACCTTCCAGGTTTTTCGATATTGTGTAGACCTCACCATACAAATAGGCGTATTTCAGTGCCAAATGCCAATATTTCGGGGATTTGAGTTTCTTTTCATCGGAATCCGGAAAAACGTATGAAATAAACGGATCATCAAAAAAAGCCTCTGAAAAAACACCTCCGGAAGACTTCAATAAATCTTTTTCGATTAAAATAGGTTTCATTGTATTTTTTCTTGTTTAATTCTGCCCCGCACTTTTCGGATCATACGCAGATAAGCTTTTCTGTTGAAACTTCAAATTAGCTTTGTTATCGGGAGATCCACCCGCCACAAACTGGAAAAACTTGACCAACAAAGCAATCTGCAGCTTCCGAACAAAGGTAAGCGACAAAAGAGGCATCCTCTTTTGCAGATACAAGACGACCTAGGGGAACCTCACGTTTTAGTCTGTCTTGAAATTTTGGATTGGCTTGAATTTCCGGTGGAAAATAACTGGGATTATCGACAAAGTTTTGGGCAATAGCATTTACCTGTATATTGTGTTTTGCCACTTCAACGCCAAGTGCCTGCACATACGCAATTTGTGCACCCCTGGCAGAGCTGTAGGTAGATGTCCGTTTCATTCCTCTCAGTGCCGATGCACTGCCGACTACAATTATCTTTCCGGAAGACCGGTCTATCATTTGTGGTAAAACTGCCCTGATAAGACGTGGTAGAGGGTGAACAAGTGCTTCGAAGACTTCGTTCCATTCACTGTCAGTAACTTCCGACGCACTTGTAGTCGGTGCCTCAATTGCTAAATTAGCGATGAGTACATCAATCTCGCCACTCTCCTTTACAATTTTTGTCGGCTCTTCCGGATCAACCAGGGAACCCACATGTGAGATCACCTCAGCACCTTGTGACTCCAATATTTCGCAAATTGCCGGTCCCATAAAAGTGTCCGCTTGAGTGACTAAAATCCGTTTTTTATTAAGAGATTGTTGCATTTGTAATCCTTTGTATCATTCAATCTTTAGCAGTTAAACGCTAAGTCAGGTCATCATTTAAAAGCGGGACATACTTAAAAGTCTAAGCACCATCCTCTTGAGAATGCAGTTTGTTGCAGACATCGCATTTAAAGACGTACAACAAACCACAATCCGTACCCCACATCCACCCTTCGGAAGGGTGCTCATACAATTGAAATATAAAATTCACTTCTTTGTTGCAACAAATTGGTGTTGAAACTTCCTGTGTCCAGGTTGGCCAACCTCCGGTCTTAGTGCCGCCATAATTTAGTTTGGCATACTCGGACATCGTTCGTTTTGATACTCCAAGATTCATATCATACAGGACGAAAATGCTTGGAATGTCGTAGATAACATTCCACTTTAGAATGGTTTCGTGTTTAACTTGATGTAACCCATCTGCTGCAGGTTTTGGATTGGCGTTGGTTTTATCAATTACCCGGCAATATCCTTTTGATATATTCCAATCATGATCATGTTCAGGACAACCAAATATCTGGTAAAAGTCTTCACATCCAGGCTCTGGCATCTCAAATTGTCCCATAAATGAAAACGGTTTATTGCATGATTGACAAGTCACCCAATCTTCATCTTCTAATCTCAGTGGAACACCACCAAATTGATCAAGGTTTTTCTCTGGTACTGGCTCATCAGTGCAGGTAGGAACCCATGCTTTGCGAATATATTTTTGAAGTTCTTCAGGTACGTCTTCAGGTTTTCTGTAAAAATTATCTATGTTGTAAGGCATTCGTTCGATTTTATATTAAGAATAAGGAACCTATTTGAAACATCGAATTTCACTATTTCTGCCGTTAAGTTTCAATAATTTAGACTAGTCCCTGTAATTCATATTCTTAAGACATATTTTTTGGGATTAAAAAAGCACTCTCAGATACACCATTAGGATGTTTTGAGAAAATTTTGTGCTTAATTTCAGTTACATATATTAGACCGATCACTTTTCCCTATTAAATCAGACTCTTTTGAGGGAGTAAAACAAACAACATCAAAAAAACTACAGAACATAACGTAATTGCCAGTCCACAGCATCAATAGGAAAAGCTGTTTCAACTGAGATTACACCTTCTACTTTTTTTAACTCTTTGATCATAAAATTTTTGTGAGAGTATTCATCGTTTAACATGATCAGCGCTACGACATCATAACAGCTATTTAAGCTGGCTGCGGTAACTACATTTTTCAAGGCTCCGATCTGTTCCAACGCTTCTTTTCTTTTACCGTGTTCAATTTTGAAAAAAGCAACTGCGGATGAATGGTTAGGGATAGCGTCCGGATCTACCAGTCCTATGATTTGCAGGATTCCGTTTTCCAGCAGTCTGTTAACACGCGACCTCACAGTATTAGTTGTAAGACCGATTTCCTCTCCAATGTCCTTATAAGGCGTTCTTCCATTCCACAATCTTCTGATAATCTTCAGGTCGATATCATCTGTTTTCATAATCAAACCTTTTTCCAATAACTACAATTAATAGTAATTCAGTTGAGCCCGGAACGAAATTGACACGACAATGGGCATGAGTTTTCTGCGTATTTGCAAAATAAGATAATGTTATGTTTCCCAATCGTCAATAATCCTGCTCATTTTTTAAGCATTTGTAACTTTATTGATAAGTTAAGGAATGTTTTTGGTGAAGACTCATCAGATCGCAGGTTATGCAATGCTTATTTTGCTATTACAAAGTTTTTTTAATTTTTATTTGACTTTTGCACAATTATTATGAAATAAATCACGCATAAACACAAAAACAAATCCATGAGGTAGATAATGAGAGCCGACGAAATCGATTTATCAATCATCAGACTCCTTTGGGATGGCCGCAAACCATATAGCGAAATTGCCAAAGAGTTGAAGTTGACCACAAACACAGTAAGAGCTCGCGTAAACAGGCTGATAAATGACCGTATCCTTCAAATCATAGGCTTGGTCGAACCAGACGCTATCCAAAAGCATTCATCGGCAATCGTTTTTTTTAAAATAGAACCTAATAAGGTCAACGAGGCACTTCATAAGATTGGAGCATTAAAAAACGTTGTCACGGCAGCTAGTCTGAGTAGTTGCTACGATATTATGGCTTTAATCATGTTGAACGAAGATTACCCGCACAGCACATTTATTCATAAGGAATTGATCAATATTCCCGGGGTTACTTCAGTTGAAACTGCGTTTCCGGATAATGCCATTGACTGGCAACTCCGGTATGTCTTGTAAAATATTAAGAACCGTTGCAGGCGATTTTCTTTTGAGTAACAAAGAACGGATTAATGGTTTTAGATAACAATTCACTTTTTTCCTGTCACAAACGTCAATGAAATAAAAAAGGGGTAAGTCATGAAAAAAAGAACTAGTTCCGGAATAAACAATGTCCGTTTTTTGTACACTTTTATTTTCCTGATCGCGGCTGGCCTATTGATGCACCCAGCTAACGTTGAAGCCAGGAAATTAAAAATCCTGACAGCAACAGGTTTGTCCGGACCCTTTGCCTCACTGGGCTCAGGATATGACAAAGCAATCAGAATTGCCATAGACGAGGCAAACAAGAGGGGATTGAAAAATGGATGGGAAGGTGTGGAATACAAAGCGATAGACTCCGAAACGAAACCTTCGGTAATGCAACAAAAATTAATAAGAGAAGCGAAACGTTGGAAGCCTGATATTGTATTTGGAGCCATATTGGAGACAACGATCAGGGTTTGGAATTCAAATCTTCCCAGGTTGAAGATCCCCGGTATTGTTGCAGGTCATCAAGGCCTATCCAAGCATATGCCTCCCGGTGAGGTTCCCCTAAGCAAATGGGTAATGTACTACGGATTTCCCGAATATTTCAGCGGTTGGGTCGCAGGCAAAGTTCTTCATGAAAAAGGGGCCAAAAGGGTTGGAATCATTGGAGGGGATTATGATTGGGGATATGGCAACAGCGTTGGTTTGAAAGCCTATTGGCAGGAAAACGGAAAACCATTCGACCTTATATCCCTTGGATACACTCCCTTGGACAAAGCGGATATGACTACGGAAGCAATCCGAATCAAACGAGCAAAACTCGATGGCTTATTTGTGGCTTTTTCAGGTGCCGGATTTTGGTCTCTGCCCAAAGCGCTTAAAGATGCCAAGGCCATGCCCAGGTATTTTATTTATGAAGTGAGCTATGGAACGTTAGGTCAAGCTAAAATAACCGGTTCATACGGTATCGAGGGTGTGTACACCATCGCAGATCATAATCCCGAAACCGATGCCTGGAAAAAATGGGTAAAGACATGGCGATCATATTACGGCAGTAAAGCTTATCCTGAAATGTACTCCCATAATTATTACCAAGCCGTCAACTGGGCGATCAAAGCATTTGAAAAGCTTGGTCCTCAAGTAAGAGATCCCGATCAAATCGTCGACATGCTACAAAGAACTGTTCACCAGGATGTATGTATAAGTCCAATGGGACCCATCGGACCCTATGGAGGAAACATGGGAGCTAAAGCTTCTCTCATTCGCTTCGTTAAAGGAACCGATCCTGAACTGGCACCAGATTTTAATATTCGACCGGTTTTTGACGGAGTGTATGATCTTAAAAAATGGAACACAAAAGATCTTCTTAAAAAAATGATGAAGTTAAAAAAGATGGAAGACGGTGAGGTTTTACCAGCCGCGAAATAGCCTGATCTGTTAATGGAATGATTAAGTGGCAGATATAAATATCTCATTCTTTTTTTTTAAGAACTATTTGGTTTACCCGGCAAAAAACTGAAATTAAATATGACAACCAGAATACTTGAAGCAGAAAACATCAAGGTGTCTTTTGGGGGCTTAAAAGCTCTTGATGGTGCCAGTCTCTATGTGGAAGAAGGTAAGGTGTTTTCACTAATCGGGCCCAATGGCGCCGGTAAGACAACGTTTTTCAACGTCATTGCAGGGTCTTTGCGACCGAATTCCGGAAAGATACGTTTTATGGGACAAGATATTACCAGCCTTAAGTCTCACGAAATATGTAAGAAAGGCATTGCCCGCACCTTTCAACTCAAGAATGCTTTCTTGAATTTAAACGTTTTTGAAAACGTAAAAGCCGGTTTGCTCAAAAGCAAAATAGACAAAACCGCAATGCGGGAACGTGTATTCGAAATTCTTGAATTCCTTGATATAGGCGAAATAGCGGAAAAAACTGTCTCGGAAATTACACCGTTAGAAGCCAAGTTTGTGGAGCTCGGAAGAGCTTTAGCGACAAACCCCAAACTGGTTTTGTTGGATGAACTGATTGGAGGGCTCCTTCCATCAGAGACTGAACAAATCTGCACCATTGTGGAAAAACTCCGTGAACGGGGGTATAGCGTCCTACAGATTGGTCATGAGATTAAACCGATAATGAGAACATCCGATAGGGTTTTCGTACAGGATCAAGGGCGTAAAGTAGCTGATGGTACTCCGGAAGAAATCAGACGCAATGAGGAGGTGATAAGTTGTTACTTGGAGTGAGAATCTGTCTTACTGGAAACCGGGTGAAAGTCAAAGAAAGCTAAATCAAATACCTCAATTTAATCTCAATACAGGAACCAGTTTTGGCTAATTCAATCTTAAGTGTTTCAAACCTCGGTGCAGGTTACAATGGCAGAAATGTTGTCAAGGGAATAGATCTCGATGTCTTCAAGGGGGAAATTGTTGGTCTTGTTGGACCCAATGGTGCCGGGAAAACCACCCTCTTGGAAACAATCGCCGGTATCAACAAATCCAGAAGTGGAACCATAACATGGAACAATAAATCAATAGATTCCCTGACTGTGATGGCAAGAAGGAAACTCGGAATGATACTGGTTCCCCAGGAGGCATATATATTCCCCTTAATGACAGTTCAGGCCAATCTTGAGGTTAGTGGCACACTAAATAAACGCATGGATTCCAAAAAACTCATTGAATATGTTTTTGATGTTTTTTCAAGATTACGGGATAGAACAAACCAAATTGCCAATACATTAAGCGGTGGCGAACGGAAAATGCTAGCTGTCGCAATGGGAATCGTCTCCAACGCTAACCTCATCGTTATTGACGAACCATCAATTGGACTTGCCCCCAAAATGGTAACCAGGCTTTTGGAGAATCTAAAACAGATTACTCTGGACACTGGAAGAACGCTTCTTCTTGCTGAACAAAACACCAAAATACTGACCATTGCTGATCGTATCTATGGTTTGGAAGCCGGTGAAATCAAGTTTTGTGATCGAACTGAAAACATAGATGAAGCAACCGTATTAAACCTTTATATGGGAGAATAAATATGCTGCTGAACGCAATAGTTACCGGCATCATTATGGGAGGAATCCTGACACTCCCAGTACTGGGAGTTGCAATGGTGTACGGAATCACAGGTGTTCCCAATTTTGCGATTGGACTGATTGGTGTTATCGGAGGCTATACAACCTGGTACTTTGCTTCCGGACTTGGTTTGCCTCTAGCCATTGCTCTCGGTATTCTTGTTTGTTTTCCTATCGGTTTTCTTCTTCAATCCGTTTTACTAACGCCTCTCAGTCGAAAAGGAGCCGACTCGACTCTTTTCTTTATCATTACGGTTGCCTTGGGATTTGTATTCCAAGGTTTGATCCGGGTGATATTCCCCAAAGCATCAATTTCCATTCCGCTTCCACGAATAGGGACAGTAGGAATAGGCGACGTATCATCAGATGGAATCAAGTTTGTTGCACTCTTTGTAGCAGTGGCCCTTTTGATAACGATCCGCATTTTGGAAAAACACACCCGAATCGGCAAACAACTACAAGCAACTTCCCAGAATTTGAAATTGGCTGATTTGGCAGGAATCAACACCGGTTTGGTTTTTAGCGTTGCTCATGGTGCAGGTTGTTCCTTAGCAGCCATCGGTGCAATATTTTGGGGTTCCTTGTACAACCTGGACCTGAGTACAGGTTGGTACCTGGGATTTATAGGATTTATCATTGCTGTTATTGGCGGTATCGGAAACATTTGGGGTGGTTTAATCAGTGCCCTCATTATGGGCATCATTATGAGTTTCGCCGGTTTTTACCTAGGGGGAGTCTGGCAGAGTGTGATTCTTTACTTTGCTGTCATGCTGGTACTAATAATCTGTCCAAAGGGGATTTTGGGTAATGAAAGAGCGATATAAAGAAATAGGAACCATAGGAGTACTTCTTGTTCCATTGTTGTTTGTTTTTTTAGACTCGTATTGGTCATATATTACAGCAGTTTGCTATTTTTTTATCTTTCAGGGATACATAGCCTGGTTTCTTCTTTTCAGATGCGGCCAATTCTTTTTTGGTTATTCGGTAACCATGGGATGTGGGGCATATTTTACCATTGTTTTGACAGAAGTTTTTAATTGGCCGGTTCTCTTGGCCGGTCTCTCCGGTTGTCTATTTGCTGCAATAGTGGCAGTTGTCCTGTTCTTTGTCACCATTCGGGCCAAAGGGTTCTATGTAGGCATGGTGTCTTTTCTTCTTTGCCTCCTTTTTCCCATGGTCATTGAAGGCTTAAGAAGCATCACCGGCGGGCGCAGCGGATTATATTTTGAAGGACTTGCGATTCAAATCGGTGAAACCGCTTACTATATAATTGTCATTGCATCGACTGCCATCCTGGTTGCCTCTATTTTCCTACTCATGCGGACTAAGATGGGTAATATACTGACGTTGATTGCAGAAAACGACGATTTGACTCAAGCGGTCGGCATCAACACGATCTGGTATAAGGCTGCTGCCTATGGCCTTGCCGGTTTTACCTCCGGCTTAGGCGGATTCCTGTATGTAAACTTTAATGGTGCAATATCTTCGGTTGATATAGATGCATTCACAACAATTAATATATTCTTCATACCTTTATTGGGCGGTCGGTTAACTCCATTTGGCCCCTTGATTGGGGGATTAATTGTCAAACTAACGCCTGAGCTACTGTCTTCAATCGAGCACTACTCCAGCATAATTATGGGTTTAATTTATGTTCTGGTCATTGTGCTACTACCCAATGGATTAGGATCAAGCATCGAAACCTGTATAGGAAAAGCTGTAAAAATATATGGCAATCCACTCATAAAAACCAAGGATAAGATAACGAAAAACAAAAGGGACGGTCCCGTAGAGAAAGAGCTTCGGTTATTTTTTTAGTCGTTCATCCAGACAAATAGTAGAGAGGTAATCAGAACTTTTCCAATTCTCGGTGAAACAAGTATAGACCTTGGATTCTCCGATTCAATCACTAACTTCATTTTTGTTTTAACCAATAGATTCGATAACAGCCAGTCAAGGCTGCGGATTTACGATTTTCAATGTCAAAAAAAGGAATACAAATGATTGAACCACAAGAACTTGAACTTGCTGTTTCGGCTCACAAAACGATCAATGATATCATGGAAGTAAAGCCGAAGGAAAACGTAGTAATCACCATTGATTCCAAAGCCCATTTTCGAATTGCGGAAGCTATGGCCAAAGCAAGTGAGTGTGCCGGTGCCAAAACGATGGTCGCTTATCATTCGACGCCTCCCGGGTATGGAAAGCTTGGCGAAGTCGGGCTACCTGATTCTCTCCGTGGAGCAATTGTCAAAGCAGATGCCTGGATAGAGCTCAACCATCAATGGCTGCTCTACAATTCAGCCTGGGAGGAAGCCATGCAGAAAGGTTCGAAAACCCGGTACTTTTTTCTTGGAGGACTGGAAGTTGACCAGATTTGGCGTTGTATTGGGGCGATAGACCTTAACGCTTTAAAGGAGTTTATGACCACGGTTGTCAATCTCACTAAAGCGGCCAAAGAGATGAGGATAACGAACCCGGCCGGAACCGATGTTTCCTTCAAAAATGTTGGTCGAAACGTGACCAATGAATGTCATGCATCGACGCCGGGTCCACATTTTTTGTTGGGGCAAATAGGCTGGGCGCCTCTGGAGGAATCAATCAACGGTGATATCGTTTTCGACGGATCTTTTTCCGGCGGTGGACCTGCAGATCTAGGGATACTATCGACACCTATCAAGCTTGTCGTGGAAAAAGGAAAAATTGTGGATATTGTGGGGGGTGATGAAGCCAAATTTGTAAAAGACTGGTTGGCAGGTTTAAATGACAAGCAAATGTATAACATGGCTCACGTTTGTTACGGATTCAATCCAGGAGCTCAGTTATCCGGGCTGTGCACTGAAGATGAACGAGTCTGGGGCAGCACCGAGTGGGGATTTGGATATCAAGGGCCGTTCTTTGAAGGAACAGCCGGCGAAGCAGTCACGCATTGCGACGGCATTTGCTTAAATTCTTCGGTGTGGATTGATGGTAAGCAAATACTGGATGAAGGTGTGGTGATAGAGCCAACACTTGCTAAACTGGCAAAAAAGCTGGGGAAGTGAGTCACCACAAGATTCCTTTCGTTGGCGGAGTTTAATTTAATGTCAGCAGCAGTATGGGTAGCTTGTCACCCATACTGAAAAGATGGATGAGTTATCCGGTGTCGACAATCTATGACACAGAATTTCTCTTTTTAACGCTCTCCGCAAGCTTACAAATCTTGAGATTTTTATTTGCCATGACAATATAAAATTGACACATCCACTGCCCAAAAAATCCAGGTATTACAATGATCAAACATAGTAAAAAAATAAATGAGGTTTTAGCCATTTTCGAGCAGATCAGCTCAATACCTCGCTGTTCAAAAAGTGAGGAAAAAATATGTCGTTGGATTGTTAAATGGGCTGAAGATCATCATTTTCCATTTGAAACAGATCATCTGGGTAATATCTTGATACGGATTCCAGGATCACGTGGTTACGAAAACTCACAATCTGTCGCCTTGCAAGCCCATGTGGATATGGTATGTGAAAAAACAAGGGAATCTGTTCATGATTTTTCAAAAGATGGAATTGAATTGATCTATGAAAATGAATGGCTATCAGCAAAGGAAACGTCGCTAGGGGCAGATAATGGTATCGGTATCGCCCTGGCAATGGTTCTGGCAGAAGATAAAGAGATTGATCACCCTCCATTGGAATTGCTGTTTACGGTGGATGAGGAGTCGGGTTTAATTGGAGCCAGTGGGATCAAAGAGAATTGGTTACAAAGTAAAATCCTCTTGAATATTGATGCGGAAGAGGAAGGATGTTTTATCATTGGCTGTGCAGGAGCATGCACTACCATAGGTACCTTTCCTGTTGAGTATAAGAAATCGCCGGAGAACGACAAAGCATATCATCTTTTAGTAGACAATTTGAAAGGAGGCCATTCCGGGCTGGACATTCATAAAAATAGAGCCAATGCAATTAAAATCATCGCACGTCTGATAAAACAGCTGTTGGATAAAATCGACATCAAGCTGGGTGCCATTCAAGGTGGTTCTGGTCACAACATAATCCCAAGAAACGCCGAGGCCTGTCTATTTCTTTCAGAAAACGATGCTAAAGAAGCTATAGAACTAATTAAGGATTTCCAGGAAACAATAAATCAAGACTATGGAAATATTGAATCGAGCATTCGGTTTTCCTTCAAAGAGGCAGACAAAGGTCCTTTGAAAGTTATCAAAGGTGATGATCTTGAAAAAATCCTTACACACTTGTTAGAAACTCCCCACGGTGTAATTCATATGAGCAACGAAGTGGCGGAGATGGTTGAAACATCCGCTAACCTTGCCAGCATCAGTCTCAAAGAAGACAAAGCAGTAGTAGTAACAAGTCAACGAAGCTCAAATCATTCTCGCTTGAAGGAAACCACTAAAATCATTGAATATTTAACCTTATCCGCTGGCGGCACCTTCAGGCACCAAGATCAGTATCCAGCCTGGCAACCAAATATAGACTCTCCGCTACTCAAGAAAAGTATCGATGTTTATCAAGATCTGTTTGCTGAAAAACCAAAGGTGACAAGCCTTCATGCAGGACTCGAATGTGGTATCATTGGAGAAAAAGTTCCCGGGATCGATATGTTATCTATTGGTCCAACCGTGCTTATGCCTCATAGTCCGGATGAAAAACTTCTCATTGCATCTGTTGGTAGGGTCTGGCTCTTGCTCAAAGAGCTGCTAAAAACTTTACAATAAATTGGCTACATGCGGTACCAGGTGTATCACATTAAACCAAAAAACCTTAAAGGAGAACCTGGTTGAGTAATTTAAAACTAAAGTTCAAATTGGCATTTGGTTCTGTTGCGATTGTGTGCGCAGTGATGGTTTTATCAACAAGCATAGTGTCCTTCGTAATTTACCGGCAAAATCAGGCAACCTCTTTTAACTTACTGGAGCAAACGATCAATATAGTTCGTAGCGAGATCCTGACCAAGGGTGATCGTCTAATGACAAATTCTGTTCAGATGGTTCAGCATGGCGACCTGGGCGGAAAAATAAAGTTTGTTTTGGATCAGACGCAGTCTGAAAGTGGTGGGAATGACGTTTTAACAATAAATTTAAAAAGGGAAATAACTATAAACTTATACAACGCATGTATTTCGGCTGGTATAGATGAGGTTTTAGTTTATGATACGCAAGGAGGCTTGTTATCTTTTGCCACCATAAAAAAAAACAATGCAATATTGGGATATCCATTTAAGAATGGTATTGAGTTTGTCTCATTAAAACCTGGAGAAACAATTTCTTCAACTTCATGGAAACCTGGGCATTGGCCGGAAGGTATCGAAGCAACATATTCGAATGAAATTAAACGGCAGAAGTTATTACAATTTGAGACCAAATCTTCAAAAACAGCAATATCTGTTTATGTCCCGATTAAAACAGATGTTTATAATGAAAAAACAGATGAATTGGTCTTTCAGCAAGTCAGTTTTATTAAGACAACTGCATACCTGAATTCGGAGTTTGCCAAAAGGCTCACTCTGCTTACCGGAAACAAAATAAACATTTTCAGTGGTAATCGGTTGAGCAGTGGCCAACTTCCGGGCTATAGCGAAGTAAGTAATATTGATTTTCCCACAACTCTTTCAGATTGGACCATTCAAGAGCAGAAGTCGCTTCTTTCAAACCTTTCTCTGGAAGACAATACATACTTTCAAGGAATTCTTCCGCTTTATGGCGAAGGTAAATTTGTCGGTGCTTTGGCAGCCATTCTTTCAACGGATGTCGCTAAGAACAATACCTGGCAAATCATCAAAATTCTTGTTTCCGTTTCAATCGGTTGCATCATTTTAATTCTCCCATTTTCGCTGATCTTTTCAAAAGCATTGACCAGACCTTTGGAAAACCTTTCCTTCGTTTTGGTCCAAGTTGAGGAAACGGGAGAGTTTTATCATCGAGCTGAAGTGCGATCCCGAGATGAAGTAGGCATTACTGCCACGTCATTCAATAACATGATGAACAGGTTACAAAATTCAATCAGCAGCATTGGACTTGTTTTAAGTGGAATGAATCAGGGGGATTTAACCCAATGCGTTGAGGGTGAATACAGGGGAGAACTAAAAGTCCTTCAAAACAGTACCAACGATTCAATAAAGAAACTCGGTGAAACCCTAGCCAACGTCAATCAGGCAAGTATAAACGTTTTCTCGGGATCTACAGAGCTAAAAACCGTTGCTCAGAAACTGGCTGGCGGTGCTTCCCAACAAGCGGCTTCACTTCAACAAATAACTTCAAGTATAGTGGAGATAGAGTCGCTGGCAACCATCAATAACGCTAATGCTACGGAGGTCCGGCAACAATCAGTGCAAACAACAGAGACCGTAAAGCAAGGCAATCGCCAAATGGAAGACCTGCTACATTCGATGAAAAGCATCCATAATGCCAGTGTTGCAGTAAGCAAAATCAATAAAATAATCGATGAGATTGCTTTTCAGACAAATCTGCTGTCTCTCAATGCTGCCATTGAAGCTGCTCGTGCCGGACAATACGGGAAAGGATTTGCCGTTGTTGCTGAGGAAGTTCGGAATCTGGCTGCTAAAAGTGCCGAGGCTGCTAAAGATACTGCCAATTTAATATCGACGTCAGTAAACGAAATCGAACAAGGTGTCATTAAAGCCGATAAAACGGCGAAGCTTTTAACGGAAATTACATCCAGTACAAGCGGATCAAATCTTCTTCTACAAGAGATTCTACAATCCTCGCAAAGTCAGGCCCAGGGGATTAGAGAGATTAATGCAGCTCTGAATCAAATAAACCATATTGTCCAACAAAATTCCGCCATAGCTGAGGAAACGGCATCTTCCTCAAATGAACTTTCTGACAATGCAAAGCATCTAAATTCGATGCTGGATCAATTCAAAATTAAGTTTTAAGTTTTGCTTTTTCTTGTAAATAACCCTATATGTTCCCAGGTTTAGAGTCACTCTGCACCGACTATCACGGTTTAGAAAACTGGGAAGAGCTTGGAAGGTGCAATTTTACATCCGATATACAAGTCTCGATATTTCAACTACATTCAAAAATTATAGTTTTGTTTCCTTTCGAGTCGTTATTGGTCCTTGATTATTACTCATAAATTCATAGATTTCGTTTCTGCAAGAATATGAATCATGTTCAATTGGTTCAGGCTTGTCGGAGCAATCAACGGTTAAGGAGTTTTGCACGACTGTTTCGAAAGGATCTGGTCCTGTGTAACCCAGGGCTTTGACACCTTTTTCTCCTACAAAAAATGCGAAACGAAGTACCTTATCATCTTTGGATTTAAATATGAAAACACCTTTGCACTTGGAGACTGCATTGGAAAAATAAAGGCCATCGGAAAGTTTATAATTGCCGACAGCCGGTGCCATCAAATATATATTCCTGATTCTGATCCTATTAGACTGCTTCATACCAAGTAATGAAAGGAAGCATCCCATGCTATGGGCTACGATATCCACTGATGAGGCGATATCTGTTAATGAATTCAAAAAAGCAGAAACTCGTTTCGATAGTTGTTTAGCTCTTTTTTTTGCTGCCCTGTAGCTCAATTTCTTATCACCACCGGGCCAAATATATCCTATTTTTTGATCATGGGGCACTGAGTTGTTAGATAACTGATTACTAATTCTCAAATAAGCGTCACATACTTTTTTGAAGGGATTATTATACCCATGAACCAGCACCACCACATGTTTGCCTCTGACCTTGTCTGCGAGATCTTCAATACTTATTAGTTTGTTATTTCTGGGTCTTGGGTCATCCAGGTTAACCAGCCTTATTTTATCTTGCTTTGATATTTCGCCAGGATTGTAAAATCTTCTTCGAGAACTGACGATCGGAACTACGGTCATTTCCCTCCCCATTTTTTTATCAAATTGCAATATCTCGTTTTTATTTGATTATAAATAAATCACCTTAGTAAATCAGACTTAGCTGCGTTTTGCTAATTGTGGAACCACTTCGACGGATGTTTGGTGCAACAATGCTTGCGGATTGACTTTGATTTTGCTGCTTCGATTGCCACCACCGAGAATAATGTAGTCGCATTGCATAACTGCCTCGTCGATCCAAATCGGCAGAGATTCGGGTAGGCCGATTGGCGTAACCCCTCCGATTTCCATTCCAGTCACTTCGCAGGTTTCATCGGTTGATGCAAAAGACACTTTATGCACTCCCATCTTTTTGCGCACAGTTTGGTTGGTATTCAAACGATCGTTCGCCAGAACAACACAAAGTACATACTTCTTTTCTCCGGTCTTAGAGCGTACCAATATAGAATTAGCAGAAATCTCCAGCGAAACACCGTAATGCTCACAAAAAGTAGCCGTATCGGCCATTGCCGGATCGCAGGGCCATACTTCAAAAGGATAGCCACATTGCTCAAGGTATTTTCGTATTTCAGGTAAGGTATCGGTCATATAGTTTGTCTTATTCCTAAAATTCAATTCTAAGTGCTCTTTTATGAATTAAGTTTTGTGTTTCTGGCTCCGTCTAGATCTTTGTTTCATGACTTCAAAACTTAACTATGCAGATTACTGTCCGGTATATTCAATTTCAGGTAATCCACTTTCCGTTGTTATTACCTTGTTATTTTTATCTCTTTTAACGACATAACTTAATACTTCAGTCGAATATAAATGTCTAGGAATTGCTCTTATCCACCTTCCAGACAAAACTGGGACTCCATCCTCGACTCCAACCAGAAAGCCATATGCTAAAACCAAGTCTTTGTTTTCTATCGAGACTTTAATCTCTTGTTGTTGTTTGTTTGATATGGGCTGCCCATAACTGAACTTATAGATGAAAGGACCTTCTCCTCTCGGTGAAACTTGATATTCAGCTATTCCACCGTAGTCCAAAATGTAGTCCCAATATTTTTGTTCGAAACGCAGGAACAAGGCGTTAGGGCAACACTCTCGTTTTGAGAATCTCTCTGATATTCCGACCAAATGAATTAGATCCTTCTGGTATTTATCAAAATCGTTTACCAAATCAGGAGGGAACAAGTCCTTGCGAGCTTCTTTAAATAATACGGTTTCCCATCCGTCCCAGGGTTTATAATGTTCTGATGTATGGGTTAAACATCCCATTAACATCAAACTCGAAAACAGAATCAAGAACTTTTTCATAATAATTCTTATCAATACAGTCAAAGGACGAAAAAAAGGAACGTTGTTGATATGTTGAAATTCATATTTACCTGTTTTTAAATTTCAACTTATCAACTACGTTATATATAAAATTATCAGCAGGTTACAGTATCCCACCAGATACTATACAGAAACAAAATGGTATCTGTAAAAATAAAAAACCTCCTGCCATTATGGCTGCTTTAAGCATACGATTCTTAATCAACCTTAATAAACAGGAGGCTTTAAATGACTGGTGATCAGTGTAATCGAATTGATCTGTTCAGACAAATCAAAAGGCAGGTCAGGGGAAATCCCGATTTTTTAATTGTGGGAATCGATATTGCCAAAGATAGGCACCATGCTTTTTTCGGTGATGCTAACGGGCATACCGTATTAAAGGGGCTTCCTTTTCAGAACAATCTTAAAGGATTTCAAAAGCTCATTACCCATACCGAGGAAAAGAAAACCAGACTCCATTTTAAACAAGTTGTCTTTGGTTTAGAACCAACGGCAACCTACCACAAAGCGTTAGGCGAATATTTAATTCGAGAGGGATATACCCTGGTGATGGTAGGAGCTGGTGCGACTGTAAAGAACAGAGAATTGTTGGACGGTCGGTGGGACAAAAACGATATGAAAGATGCTGCAAATATCGCTGATCTGATTTCCCAAGGTAAATGCTTGTATTACGATCATGCTTCGGAGACTATTCGCAATTTAAGGTCTCTTTTATCGTTAAAGAGAAAACTGAAGAAGATGGAGCACAGCGCTAGAATGAGAATTCGCAACCATCTGGTCGCCCAGTTCTTTCCTGAATTGGATGCATTTTTTCAGTCCTTTGCTGAAGGCTGTTTATCCATTATCAAACACTCTTTCGATCCCAGGGAGATAGCCAGGTTGCCCTTTGACTCATTTATCACCCTGGTTACCTCCAAACAACCGACCCGTTCTCAATGGGAGAAACTAAAGGCCATCTGGGAATTGGCACCTTCCTCTGTGGGATGCCGCATGACCCCTTCCATAGCCTTTGAAGCATCCATGTTAGTGGATAGCTTGAGAAACACAAAACTAAAGATTGTTTCCATTGATCGGGAAATCAAAGGGCTTTGTTCATCGATCCCTGAATACAACTATCTCCTCTCCATACCCGGATTTGGCGATACCATTTCAGCAATGGTCTTGGCAGCCATCGGCGACCATAACCGATTTGATAATGCTCGTCAGCTTCTAAAAATGGCAGGGCTTGATCTTTCAGCAAAACGAAGCGGTAAATCGTCGGATCGTAAGACACCTCATATTTCAAAAAAGGGTAAATCCGATTTAAGGTATGGGCTATATCAAGCAGCGATGGTGGCATCAAGTCGAAATTTGGATTTCATGGCCTATTTTACCAAACTCATCAAAGGCAGGGAGAAAGAGAAAGGGATTAAGACCCGCATGAGGGTGAAACTAGCGGCAAAAATGCTGGTGATTGCCTGGACACTAATGAAGAAACAGACCTGCTTTGATCCGAATTATATTCGATCAAAGCAGATTTAAACAGCCACAATAATAGATATTAGGTTGGTGAGAGAGCTCGATCAACTACGTAGATGGTCATGAACACATCGGGGCGGGACAATACAGAGTCTCTCATTGAATTGTGCAGTTTGGATAAGGAATGATGGGTAAGCCTCTGCGGAGGCTATATCGGATAAATGTAACGATTAAATGCACAATTTATTACAAATGAGAATTCACCAACCATGCACCGGCAGACAGGTGTAGTGCGACCAAAACAAGAGGTATTCCCAAAACGACTGAAATTATTAATTTAATTCGGCATCACTTTTTACTTTACAGGAACACTATAGAATGTCCCTCATTACTTCAAAAGGATAACCGCATTGTTCGAGGAAATTCTGTATTTCAGGTAAGGTGTCAGACATGACGTTGGAGTTGAAGTTCTAGTTAATGAACTTTTCAGGGCCAAAATGGGCACTCAATGGTCGCAAACCGGTTGGTTTTTGGAAGTTTAATATTTAAATTCAAATACATAACCTGGCTCGACCAACCTGTTTTATGGGTAGTTCAATTTGAAAATATTCACCCTATTTACATATTTAACTAATCGAATCTAATACCAAACAGGCCTCCATCTTCTGTCGCATCAGAGAGCCTTACATCGAGTATATGGTCATTTAAATCAAATCCGGGCTCTTTCTCTTTAAATGCGTCATCTTCATTCATAGTGACAATGTATTGAAAACCTAATTTCTCAGAGATTTCTGCTCCAACTTTAAGAGCTCTGATAACTTGACGACCATCGACTCCATCAAATAGATGACTGTCATGAACTAAAAAACCAGGTCCAATTCCCCTAGTTGCACATATAGACATTAGCATTATATCAAAACAAAATATTCGCATATTCTTGATGCCTTCACTTCTAGATCCTTGTATTTCAAATCGAAAGATTGGACCATTGGTTGTTTCATCCACAAGCATACTTCCAGCATTTTCATATAACTCATTTGACCTTTGCTCATATGCAACAATGGCATTCGATAATTGAATACTTCGTTCAGTAAAATCACGCCGAAGTTTTTGTAAAAGACGATTTCTCTCGATTTCAAGCTCACTTTTTGTACCTTCAAGCTTTTCGGCAGAATCAAATCTCTGCTTTAAAACCTCTACTTCTGATTCAATTCGTCCAGCTTCAGATTGCAGTTTTGTATAATGGTCGAGCGCGCCATGGCTTTTTAACATATCCATTACTTCTGACCGTCTCTGATCCAATTTGATTTTTTCCTTATTGCGTTTTTCTATTCGGTCCTTTGCTGCATCTAACTCGCTAGAAAGATAATCTTTTCGATTGCGAACTATCGACTCATGAAATTTGCGAACCTCATCGTATCGCTCTCTAACTATTGAAGGAAGTGCAAGTCCAACTTCTTCATATACAGATTCAAGGTCATCCAATTCTGGTGCAGCTTCTGATTCCATCGATGTTTCCAAATCTCTGATTGAAGCCAGATCAACAGTATTCTCATTTGCTAAATCTCCAAGATTTTTTGTAATTTCATCGGCTTCTTTTTCTAAATCCTTGTACTTTGGATGCACTCGAAAGCTATTGACTGCTTCTTGAAGCTCCCTCAATCGATTCTCAGCAACTGTCAACTGAGTCCTCAGTTCTGCAACGCTACCAATAATACTGCCAAGTGCACCGGATTTGGCAGCTTTTTTTAACTCTTCAAGGGTTTTTTCACGGTCACGTACCATTTGCCAGTCACGAGCAATTGTCCAATCAAGCCCTAATAGGTACATTAGCGCCATTTGATAATCACCGGTTCCTTGCAAAGCGGCTTGTTTTTCCGGTGTAAGAAAAGCACCACTTATAACTCTGCGAACAAAATATGCAAATATTGATCTAAAAGTCGGAATACGGCCTTCTTCAGAATCGAAAGCCAAATCAAATATGTTCTCTCCAAGTTTGTCTTTCCATTTTACCGCTGATATTGCTTTTAGGTTTAACTTGTAAGCTGCTCGACTTTTGTTCTGACGCTCAATATTGACCGTTTCTCCAGCAAGCTCGAAATCCATACCAAAAATAATATCGCTTAATGCTGGCGATTTAAAAAGTGATTTTTCTTTAACCTGAGCACCAGTTAAAAAATGGATAATTTCTATCAAACTCGACTTTCCAGCACGATTCCTTGTTTGTCGACTAGTAGCACCTTCGCTTTTTTCTGCGATTAAGACATTAAGTCCAGGTCGGAAATCAAGCGTTTTAAAGGTTGGGAGTGAACTATAGATCCGAGAAATCATTATGAAGTCCTCCTGGACAATAGACCATCTTTTAATTCAATAGCTTTTATTATAAAGAGAAAATCTAAAGTTAATACAAACCATTCATAGCTAATGTCTATATTTGAGTTTTGATTATCTCTGTAAGTGATTAGCATTTCTTCCCAAAGAGTCGATACAGTTTTACTACTATTCAAAAATTTTAATACTTGAGAACCGATTGATAAGAGTGCATTCTCTTGTGAAATGTGCTTTGTAGGTAGTATCATTGTACTGATTCAGCGTCTTCAAATATTATACATTTATCAAAAAAGTAAGCTAAAATTGCGAGTAGTGCGGCTTTCTCTGGTGGAGTCTTTGTTGATGTTCCACCTGCCCATTCTTCAAGCTTCGAAAATATTAGATCCGGATGAAGAGATGGCTCTTGTTCCTTCAGAGCAGCATACTCATCACTAAAAGCCGTAGCTATTTGTGTTTCATATTTAGGCTTTCTTAGTTTCAGAAAAAAATCCTTCACTGTCTTATGTTTGGACATCCCTATCTTTAAAAATTCAGCAACTTCAGGAGAAAGCAGATTAGCTTCAATTTTACCCTGAGAAACCTCACGAATTGTTACTGATTTGTCAGATGTATTGAGTTGTATATGCTGCAATACTGTTTGAAGTTCACTGTAACCTAAACGCACAGAACTCTGGGTATTAATAGCTATTCCAAACCATGATTCAAGTGATTGAATATCCAATTTATGAAACTCAAGCAACAACTCCTCATATCCCCAGTGCCCCACTTTCATCTGAGGATTGCCTTGCTGTAGTTCTAATAATTTCTCAATAATTGGAGGAGATAATCGCCCATCACTTGAATTATGCACAAAAATCCAATGATCGAAATATTCCTTCCAGTGCTCTTTCGCTCCATTGAAGTCATCTTCAATCTTCTTTATTGCTCCTGCTGACGACATTTCATTGGGAGCATATACTTGGAAGAGCATTCTACTAGAAGGCAAATAGCCATCATTTTTTTTATCTCCAATTTTGCCCCAAGGCTTACAAGCTATGAAATCGTTAGGGTATACCTTTCCCATCAGAGTTTCGAAGAATTTTTGAAACTCATCTCCATGTGATTCCAAGAATTGAATTCTAAAATCTTTTAAATAGTATTGTCTCTGATATCTATCCATAGTTACGCAACTCTACTGTATACTGCGCATTGAAATTTCAGCTTAAGCCTACAGTGAACATTTATTCTCTTCAAGTAAAATAACAACAGTATTATGAGGTTTTGAAAAAAAATGTTATTGACGATAAATCATTCATTAGTTTTTACGCGCTACATCAACACTAACATCAGCATGATCGGTATTCATCGCCGAACATAATCAATATTGCGACCGAAGCGTCATGATAAAAGCCCGTGTTAACGTGTTTGTGCATTTGTTGTATTATTCTTAATTAAAATCTAGTATTCTAAGGTATTTACCAATTTTAAGAAGTTTAAGCATGCGATTTTCATGTTAAAGGAAGTAGTTGAAGTTGACATTTACTTGATCTCTAAATTCAACATTTCAACTACATCGCGTATTATTTGGTGTTTGATATCACAGCATTAAAATAAATGGCTACGATCCAATTGCCGCCTTTAGCAATCAACTATCAGGCATTATGGCTGATAATTAGTACCATTACATTTCGGGCAAGGTGGCAAGGTAGCAAAGTATCATAATGACTCTTTGAAATTGTTTTCATTGCTAAAAATATTTGTCGATCGGACATGAAAAAAATGTCGAACGGCAATACTTGCTTCTTTAGCTTTGCGCAATTTACAGAAAGGGCCAGGGTTTGTCAAAAGCAAATGGTTTTGCCCTATGGCAGGTCTATCAGCTTTTTACGAATTTAGAGGTTTGTCTTGAAGGCTACTGTATTGGTAAGGTCTTCAAGCCGGAAATGTTCTTTGTTAGCGCAATCATGGGTGAGTAAACCTGGACAGCGGAATGTAACTCTGCATTCACTCGCTCAAATAATTTATTGAGATTCTGGATAAACGCATTCAGCGTCCGGAATTGGAGGGAGTATCTTGTACCCAGAGTGTCGCTCGTTAGACAGCTTACCCTGGGCTATTATAGCTTTCCCCTTCAGGGAAATTTACTTGTATTACTACTTGTTTCTTAATCAGACAGAATTCATTTGATGTCTGAATGCGATCGGTTCAAGTGCTTTGTTGGGGGGCCACATCTACATATTGAGCATAACTATGAGGATCAGGTATTTGTGAACCTTCTAGATTAAGCCCTTCCAAATGAAACTCAATTGCTTCCTTTATGTTTTGTTCAACTTGTTTTTTGCTTGCACCCGTCGCGATACAACCATCTAGATCCGGTGCATAAGCAGAATATCCAGTTGATGTCCTTTCGATTATGACTAAATATTTCATTGTTTTAAAAAGACAAATCAGGTTTTTAACGTTTAACTCAATTCTCAGTCTATAGATACCCAAATTTCCAGTAAAGCAACAATCTCAAGCTAGCCAACAATGAATTATACAGATCTAGTCTGATCCTTTGTTTATTGCAAATATTTCATTCCTATTGATATCCAATAGCTTTAGGGTTTGCAGGAGCATGGCCTACCAAGGTGTCACTCGTGAACTCGTTTACCCTGGGCTGTTATGCTTTTTTCTTTCAAGGAAAATTGTGAGTATTTTGGCTTGTGGTAATTTTATTTAAAACACGCCGTTTGATGCAAAATGCGAACAGGAGGACTTCCAAAAAAGTGTTGCTTACTTCACAACGAGTTGCGTACACTACAATAGTGTGAATTAAATATGGAGGTCACCATGTTAAAGAATATTACCCTCAGCGCCGATGAAAAGCTGATTCGTAAAGCCCGTAAGAAGGCTCAGCAAGAACACACAACGTTGAATTCCCAGTTTCGTCAATGGCTCGAAAACTACACAAACATGGGAACAAACTCAGATAACTACATAAAATTAATGGAAGATCTGAGTTATGCAAAACCTACCAAGCAATATTCCAGGGATGAAATGAATGAACGATAAGTATTTTCTTGATACCAATATCTTTGTCTATTCCTTTGACTCCAGCGAGACCACAAAAAACAAAATTGCTCAAAATCTCATACAAAACGCCCTCAAGGAGCAATCCGGTTGTATTAGCTCACAGGTAATCCAGGAGTTTCTTAATGTATCGTCAAAAAAATTCAGTCCTCCTCTAACTCATCAAGACTGCTTAAAGTATTTGAACAACGTTTTGGCACCATTATGTGAAATTTTCACGTCAGTCGAATTATACAGACAAACCATAGAAACATCTGAACGCTGGAAGTATTCTTTTTATGATTCGATGATAATTGCTGCCGCTATTCAAACAAACTGCAGCATTTTGTATTCAGAAGATCTGCAGCATGACCAAAAAATCGAATCTCTTACCATTGTTAATCCTTTTCTTAAATCATAAATTTTCAATAACCACAACCATTTGAGACGTTTCATGTTAAAAACCAATGCGGATAAAGTAGTTGAGTTTGTTTTACAGTGCCAGCCGGGGCAGCCACGGATCAGGGACCACTGGTCTGTTGATCATGAGGGGAATCCTTTTATTTTGCCGGCTATCGGGGGGATCACTCTCAACGTTAAAGCAGGTGATCCTGCTTTTGGGTGGGCAGGAGACCATGTAGAACCCGGTGTTAGCTGCACGGCTGATACAAACAAACCATTTGAACATCCTAACAATTCCTTGATGATGTTTGCCTGTGCCGGAAATAAAGCGGTGGTTACCTCTGGTGATGCAAAAGGAGCGACTGGATACGTTATCGGCACTCATGGGGGTTCGGAACATGTCATTGTCGAGTTTCCTCGAAAAGCCAAAGAAAAGATGATGTACGGAGACACTATTAAGATCTTCGCCAAAGGCCAGGGACTGGTGCTTGAGGATTATCCGGAAATCAAATGCTTTAGTCTTGATCCCGAACTTCTGAACAAGATGAAGATCAAAAAATCGGGCAAGACAAAACTCAAAGTTCCGGTTACAACCATCGCACCTGCCGAATGCATGGGATCAGGACTCGGTGTTGCTCATGCTGCCAAGGGGGATTACGATATCATGACCAGTGATCCGGCCAGTGTTAAGAAATACAAGCTGGATAAAATGAGATTCGGAGATATTGTAGCCCTGATGGATCATGATAATCGCTATGGCCGGGCATTCAGAAAAGGTGCTATGACGATTGGAATTGTCGTTCATAGCGATTGCCTGCGAGCTGGTCATGGACCGGGAATAGCGACATTGTTAACCTGCGCGGAGCCTTTGATTGAGCCGGTGATCGATGCCAAGGCAAATATAGTGAATTATATGAAAAGTGGGGAGAGGGGTCAGAAGAAATAGATATCCACGTTAACGTGCACGTGAACGTTCACGAGCACGGTTTTTTTTGCATCACATTTGATACTTGAAATAGGCTATTAATCGTCAATTTAATGAACACCTTCAGTGTTCTTTTCTGCCCGGGTGGTTATTCCTAGGGTGACGTTCGCAAGCTCACTTACCCCAGGCTATTATAAATTTCCCTTTCAGGGAAAAATGAGATCAGGTCTAATCATGAAAAGATATCTGTTGCTGATCATCAGCATAGTATTGGTGCCGTTCTCTTCAACATTTGCCGGAGAGGCGGATGTAATTAGAGTTAAAGTATCTCAGCAAAGTAATGGTAGCTTTCGATTTGATGTGACTGTCAGGCACGCTGACACGGGTTGGAAGCATTATGCTGACAAATGGGATGTTGTTGATGAGGCAGGAAACGTCCTGGGAACAAGGGTGTTATATCATCCCCATGTAGACGAACAGCCCTTTACCAGAAGCCTGGGAAATGTAAAGATCCCCGAAAATATCAATAAGGTAATCATCCGGGCCCATGATTCTGTTCATGGGTATGGAGGAAAGACGAAAGAAGTGATTTTGAAACGCTGATGGTCAATTCTTCAATTCAGCGTTTCGAATTTTTGGCAGATCTAACCCATGGCCTGGGAGGTACCAGGCACTTTTTTCCAAATGGCATGTTCCACCTGGCCAAGATTGGCGACAATGTTGGCGAAGTCCTTGCCAATGCC
>JANQGZ010000091.1:0-184335 GCA_028282825.1 SAR324 cluster bacterium | reverse complement strand
TGTTGACGAACGGTGAGGCGGCCCTACGTGGCCGCCAAGGGATTAGCCTGTTGGCGGGGACGTAGCCCCGCCCTACCGTTTGATCTATATTCCAAATTCGGTTAATTAAGTGCTTATGGGATCACGTCCGGCATGACTTACAAAATTTATAATTGCAAAATATGCTGAATTGCCTCCTGAGCCACATTTTTCATTGAGTCAGACGGTTTGCTATCGATTAATCACACAGCCTCAAAAATCACAATCCCATGGATTGTGCGATGATCGTTTTCATAACTTCCGTCGTTCCGGCAAAGATGGTCACAATACGTAAATCTCTGAAATGTCGCGATATCAGGTTTTCTTCTTGAATACCGTATTCTCCGAAAAGATCAAGGACCCTGTCGACAAGTTGATTGGCCATTTCCGAACTGGAGTATTTAATCATCATGGTTTCGGAAATGACATTATCGCCTTGCATATGCCCTAAGATAACCTGATCCAGCAAGGCCCGATTAAGTTTAACCTCGGTTGCCAATTCAGCCAGGGTGAACTTTATCGCCTGATGTTTTGATATAGGTTTCCCGTTTAGAGTATTGTTTTTACAGAACTCAACAGCCTCTTCCAGGATCAATTCAGCAGCTTTTACATTGCTGATGGCACTGACCAACCTTTCTTGCTGAAGTTTTTGCATCAGCATTAAAAAACCGGTTCCCTTCTCTCCCAGCATGTTTGATTTGGGAATTCGACAATCTGAAAAGAACAATTCCGCCGTGTCCTGACTGTACATTCCCATTTTTTCCAAATGCTTTCCCCTGGTAAATCCGGGTGTACCTTCTTCAACCAGATAAAGCGAAATAGCGTTATGTTTGTCTTCAATTTCGGGATTTGTGGCAGCGACAATAACCAGATCACAGTTAATGCCATTGGAAATGAAGGTTTTGGTCCCGTTCAGAACAACCTCGTTGCCTTCTTCAACAGCAGTTGTTTCTAAAGAAGCCAAATCACTTCCGGCGCCAGGCTCAGTCATGGCAACTGCCGTGATAATATCTCCGGAAGCGCAACCCGGGAGAAATTTCTTCTTTAATTCCTCAGAACCGAAAGACTCAATGTAAGGAACGATAATATCGCTGTGAAGTCCAGCCGCCAAACCGGTTTGTCCGGATGCAATCATTTCCTCCGAGATAATGACCGAATAAAGAAAATCAAGTCCCGGCCCGCCATATTCCTCGGAAACTTCGGTCGCCAGAAATCCTGCCTTGCCCATTTTCTTCCAGGCTTCTTTTGGCACGATCTTATCCGCTTCCCATTGGTCGGCAAAAGGCGTGATTTCTTTGGCGATAAAATCTTTCAGTCTTTCTCGAAATGCATTGTGTGGTTTTGTATAATTTAAAACTCCCATGTCAGCTCCTATTTGATCCTGCCAATAGCTGCCTCTGCAATCACGTCCCTTTGAGTGTCACGCGCTCCTTCTCTGATTTCCAGGGTTTTTGCATCCCGATAAAACCGTTCCACTTCATATTCAGTCATATAGCCGTAACCGCCAAACAGTTGAATAGCTTGAGCTCCGATTTCCATTGCGGTGCGACAGGCTGTCATTTTTGCCATCGAGCACAATGCCCTATCATTTTTTTTGTTATCTGCGAGCCAGGCTGCCTTGTAGAGGATTAATCTGGAAAGCTCGATCTTAGTCGCCATCTCCGCTATTTTGTGTTTATTGATTTGAAATTCCGCAATCTTCTTTCCAAATTGCTCCCTGCCTTTCACATATTCAAGCATTCGATCATAACTGGCCAAAGCGTTACCAAGTGCTTGTGCAGCGATATTTAGCCTTTCCATATCCAAGTGTGTCATCAGCTGTTTATAACCGTGTCCTTCTTTTCCCAACATACTCTCTTCATGAGCCTGAACAGCATCAAAACCGATTTCAGCGCATGCCACCAGGTTGTTTCCAAGTCTTTTACCGTATGGCTTTGAAATAATACCTGGCTTATTCGCTTCGATAAGAAACATGGTAAGGCGTTTCTCCATGGGCTCTTCTTCAGCCCCGGTATTGCATAAGACAAGATAAAACCCTGCTTTTCCGCCATGAACGACATAGGTCTTTTTGCCATGAAGCTTCCATTGACCTGAAGAGCAAACCGCTCTCGTTTGAATATTGGTATAATCTCCCCCTGACCGGCTTTCAGTAAACGCCTTGGCAGACAACAACTCACCTTCTGAGACGCTCGGTAAATAGCTCCCCTTTTGCTTATCCGAACCGAATTGACACAGCAATTCGCAACCATTTGATGCCTGGGCTATGGCACTGCCAATGCTGGGATCGTTGCGACATAATTCCTCAATGATCAAGACATTTTCCAGCTGACCCATTCCACCGCCCGAATACTCTTCCGGAAAATGAATTCCTATGAAACCCAATTCAGCCGCTTTCTTCCAGATTTTCTCAGGGAAGGCGCCGTCTCTCTCCAACTCGTAGGCAAGTTCTTTGTCAAATTCACCTTTTGCGAAATCCTTGGCAGCCTTTTGAATCTCTTTTTGAGGTTTTGTAAGCTGAAACATCATCACTCCTGAACATTAATTGATTTCAGCAGTAGCATTACCCAGCACAACCCGGCCATCCTGGGTTTGTGTTTGAATGATATAGTTGTTGTCATTTACTCTCCAGCCCTCGGTAATCAGGGTCTCGCCCGGAAAGACAACCCCGGTAAACCTGACACCAAACGACTTCAATTTGGTTGGATCATTTCCACAAATACTTGCCAAAATGGCTCTACCGGCAAATCCAAAACTGCACAGTCCATGCAAAATAGGTGTGTCAAAACCTCCCATTTTAGCAAACTCCGGATCAATATGCAGGGGATTTTTATCGCCGCTTAGTCGGTATAGAGCAGCCTGGTCCGGTGATGTTATTTGCTCCACTCTAAAATCTGCTGACTTACCTTCGGGAGGCGTTATTTTTTCGGCCTTTGGGCCTCTTTCGCCACCAAAGTTACCGCCGCTGCGGTCCATGACAACAGCTTTGTTTTCAAAAAGCAACTCGCCAGTCTCATCCCTGCTTTCAATATCGATATTGATAACCGCACCCTTATCCCCTTTATCATAGATCGACTTGCACACTGCTTTGCTTTCCAGTTTTCCTTTAACAGGGATCGGCTTATGCATAATGATTCTCTGTTCACCATGCAAGACCGTAAACATATTCAAATTCGCCTCCGCAGCGATAGGAATTAAAGAAGGAAAAAATGGTATGACTGCAAATGTGGGATAGACTTTTAACTCCTTTTCATAGACAAAGTCCAGATCCTTGCTGCCGGCACCAATACCCAAAGCATAAAGAATTACAGTATCTTCATTGTATTCAAACGGCACTCCCTTGATCTCCTTCCCTACAATATCAGTATTAATAGCCATGTCTCCTCCTTTGTGTACGATGCCGAATTCCCATCGAAGTGTTTATCCAATGTTTTGGAATATTATTTTATAATAACAGATAGTTGTAATTTTGTTTTTGAAAACCATCATAAGATTCCATCAATTGATGGATTATCCTGCCTCTGCTATTTAACATTTGTCAAGATTAAAAGAAAACTTTTAGAAACAAGCTTATCTGACCGATCAAACAGTGAGTGTTTCTTGACTGTATTGAGCTAAGGATTTTGTTTTAGCCTGAGGCAACTAAGGCTGAAAAAACAAGTATTTCAAGCACTCGTTGTCCAACTTAGCTGGCGGCAGGTTAATAAGCGATTGTGTGGATAGTAACAAAATATCGGTTAGCTATTGATACGGAAGTGTGTTGAGCTTGATTATTGGTGTGTACTATAATTATATAATTATAAAACATAAATAATATTAGTGTATAAAGTTAATATATAAAATTTTCAATCTATTACAATAAACTATACTGCAATTATTAAGATACTAAATCTAATTTTTCAAACGGTTAGCTTTCTTCAAATCCTTATCATAGGTACCAACCTGCAATCTTTAGTGCTATTTCCGGCATATAACCATTTCCTTGAAAACATGTGGGTTATACTCTAGCATGTGAATTCTTTTGAAGGCAGCAGTTAAATATTTCTCAGGTTTAAATAGCTTGTCTTCAACAAATTGTTATACAATTAATCACCAGAAGGATGAAAATGAATGTCGTTTTTAAGTTGGATGATATCAATTCTGTAGTGTTTTCAGGTGGGGGTAGTCGATGTTTGTGGCAAGCCGGAGTCTGGGCCGTACTTTCGCAAACATCTGCCTTTAAACCATCGGCAATAGCAGCTGCAAGTGCCGGTGCGACTATGGTCAGTTTATTGTTAACAGGTAATGCGGAAAAGGGGCTTGACTATTTCAAAACTGTGACAGGCAATAATGGAAAAAACGCCTATTGGTCTAATTTGTTTTCTAAAAAGCCGGTTTTCCCCCATTTTGATATTTACAAAAAGGCGATATTTGATTTGATTGAGGAAGATGACTTAAAAAAGTTGAAAACAGCACCGGAAGTTCGTGTACTGATTTCTCAACCGCCAAGCTGGTTAGGTCCCAGGTCAGGTTCAGTTATTGGAATTGCAAGCTATTCCCTGGAAAAATTATTGCGATATCCCATGCATCCAACCTTTTCCAGGAAGTTGGGATATAGATCCTTAATGGTTTCCATGTCGGAATGCTCCTCAGTCTCGGAACTGGCGGATTTATTACTTCAATCCTCCTGTACTCCGCCATTCGTACCTGTTATGAAACGGAACGGGAAACCTGCGCTGGACGGTGGGTTAATAGACAATGTGCCGGTGAGTGCCTTATCTGACAAACCGGGACTTAAACTGGTTCTGTTATCAAGACAGTACCCAATGGATAAAATTCCCAAGCATAGCGATCGATTTTACTTTCAACCTTCAGAGTCTATTACAGTAAGCAAGTGGGATTACACAAATCCGGAAGGTTTGCAGTTCGCCTATGATCTTGGTAAAAAAGATGCAGTAAACCTTCTGAATTCATTAGAAGTCTAACAGTGACTATGCTGTTTTTTTTAAGTAATCGATATCATTCAATTCTGAATCTGTAACGACTATGAACCCGGTAACAAATTATTGTGAAGCCGTTTTAGGGGATGACAGGGAAGCCAAGAGCGTTTTGCGTCATATTCCCGAATTTGCGACTTGCTCAGATACGCTGCTCGACATGGTTTTCAGTTACAGCAAACCTGTGAATCTAAAACAAGGTGAAATTTTAATTGAAGAAGGTCTGTTTGATCAATGGGTATATTTTATTATCAAAGGTGATTTGGATGTCATGATTTCCGGTAAAAACCTTGGTTCCACAGCTGGTCCAATCGTAGGAGAAAGATGCATTTTAGGTGAACCCAGAGGAGCCAATCTGGTTGCTGGCAAGGACGGATTACTGGCCTTGGGGGTGGAAATGACGATACTGGATGAACTAAACAGGACAGTTAATGATTACAGAAAAATAGCAAAAAACGACAAGGAACTAGATAGGTTTTCCGAAGAGAAAATGGCTGTATCTCTTGAACTGCTTGTCATTGTTCTGATGGAGGTCGTTGGTCGCATTATTAACATGCATCGTACCGGGGAGAGATCTTTCGATGCTCTCAAAAAAAGCCGTCCAGCCCTAAATATCCAACTTCAAAGCCTTTACAGCTTTTCTGATAACAGCTGCCTTGAACAAGCTGATGCAGAATTCAAGGAGAATCTATCGGACAAAAAGCGAAAAAAGAACATCTCGGTCTACAGTTTTAAAGACTTTGTGGATATAGTCTATTTCGAGCTGTTGCAAAAAAATATGTCCTCGCTTGGTTTCGAAAAGTTTTCCCAGCAAAAATGGAATGAAACCTTAACCATAGACAAAAATTACAATGCAACCATTTGGGATGCATACAACTGGTTAAAAAACGATTTTGGTTTAAGCAATGCCGAATTAATTGATGTTACATTCTCAATTTTTGAAGTCGCCAGCAAATATACAGCCGCAGCCAACAATTCCATTTCGGCGATACTTGCAATTTCGGATTGCGAAGATGAAAAACAAAAAGTAATTGATGAAGCCAGTATTGAAGAACGTGCAGTTGCTCCCGAAAAACAGGAATTGATCATGAGACACCTGTTTATACCTGTCGAAGAAAAACTCAAAAGTGCGCAACTGTCTGAGGTAAAAAAGGATTCAAAAAAAATGAGCCAGTCTGATATTGACGCCATGTTTGACTAACGTTCCTTCCCTCCAGAAATATTCAATTACATTTTTCCGCACATTCTACTCTTCTCTCAAAATGACGACTATTTCGGCGAAACAATCCCTTTTGACATGAAGGCACCTTCTCCCCGTTGAAAACTAGAAATATTTATTCTAGCCGGTTTTTAACCTGGTTTTTTGTGTTGTATATGGCAACAATCTATTCACCCCAAGCAGTATGACATTAAAAATGAACCATGCTGCTTTGAAAACTTAGTTCCATTTCAAAAATCTTTGGGTAGTCTTAAGCAATCCGTCTGTTCATTCCATCGTTCAACTGCAATTGAGTTTTTGGTTGACTTATATTCCGTAAAACATTGTATAATATAGCAATATTTTTTCTATTGTTAAGACACTCTAATCACGAAACTGAAACAGTATCTGGAGCTCAACAGCGCTACAGCTTTTTCGTTTCCTTGGTAATCGGACGACATTAAAATCCTATGAATCCGGAATCGATTGATTGGATATCAGTTTGTAAGATTTTACCTTCTTGCATGATTATTACGGATAACCAGAATAGAATTGAACATGCCAACGACCCTTTTGTGAAACTCCTGGGTTTTGACAGCAACCACCAATTGAAGAACCGTCATCTGCAGGACTTTTGTGAGATCAGCACCCCGTCGGATGAACATTTAAGATCTTTGAGATCAAATACCAGTGAGTTTTACGAATTGACTTTTTTTAACCAGGTCAACAAGGCTTCCGTTGCACTCTCCACGACATTCCCTGTGGAAATAAATGGAGAATCAGGTTTTCTGGTGTGGGTAATAAATGACATCAGCAGATATAAAAACGCCAGCGATCTACTCCAGACACGTCTTGTCGAATCAGAATCAGCCAACAATTCCAAAACCTTTTTTATGGCGAATATCAGTCATGGAATTCGGTCGCATTTAAATTCGATTCTGGGACTTTATCAATTGGTCAAAGAAAGAGCAGAGAAGTTGGATATCCCGAGAGAAATTGAACAATATATCAATGGCATACAATTTAGCGCTCAGCAACTTCAGCTTCTGGTCAACAGTATTTTGGATTTGACTGCCATTGAGAAAGGGCGGCTTACCGACATTCAACCTTCTGCTTTCCATGTCGAACAGTTTATGCAGTCCATTTTTGAGCTGTTCAAGGACAATGCCGCCGAAAAGTCCCTTTGGTTCACCTTTGAAGTTTCTGCTTCCACACCAAAATACATTCGCGCTGATCGAAGAATTCTTTCCCAAATTCTGACCAACCTGGTTGACAATGCAATCAAATTTACCAGCAAAGGAAATGCTGTGAAGCTTTCGGTATACACGGCCAGTCAACGGGTTGTATTTCAGGTATATGACGAGGGAATCGGTATTGATAACCAATTCCTGACCGGTATTTTTAACCTGTATGATCCGGCCAGAACCGGTAAAAATGCGAATGAAAAGGAGGCAGGACTGGGATTAACAATTGTAAACAGGCTGGCCCAATTGATTGAAGGAGAAATTTCCGTTAGCAGCAAACCCGGGGAAGGGTCGGTTTTCACATTTGAAATTCCCTTATATGAAGTAGAAGCGAACTCAACCCTCAAACACAAGGAAAATCGGCCAACATCCGGTTTTTCAGAAAATAACCGCATACTCGTCATTGAAGATGACAAAATGAATAACGAAGTCTATCAAGCGTGGTTTGAGGATTATGCGTTTGAGGCTACCTTTGCTGACAATGGGGAATCAGGTTTGCAGGCTGCCCGGAAATCAAACTTCAATTTAATTATTACAGACATTCATCTACCCGGAATTGATGGGATTGAAATCATCAAACGGTTGCGTGAAATCCAGCATCATCAGCACACGCCGATCGTTGTAATATCAGCCTCCACATTCACAGACAAGAGAGGGCTGGCTTTTGATGCGGGATGCAATGAATACTTTGTGAAACCGATTGATTTGCACAAACTGAGGAAAATCATGGAAACCTATCTTGATAAAGTTTCCACAGATCAGCAGGATCGTTTTTTATACCCGGAATTTAGGGATCTGCCTCCGGGGAAAAAAGAAGAATTGCTTAACCATTATAACCTGCTAAATTCTTCATCTGTTGTTCATCTAGAAAAGATTGTTAACAAAATAGGTGAGATTAAAGGCATCTTTACGGAACTTGGCTATGATGGTCCAAGCTTTCTTGACCTGGTGGAAACGGCTGCTTTTGAAGGCGATGAGGATAAAGTTCGCAGTCTGGCCCACGAGGCCATCAGTCACTACTACTATTGGCTTATTTAAAAGCAGCTTATATTTACGTAATTACAGATATTTACAATCGTAAAGGAGTAGAAATGAGTACCTTTACCGACAAGATTTTCTCTTTCAAAAGCGCTTATGAATTTGAATCGATCCCGGATCTTACACTGGAAGATTATCTTTACAAAGAGCTTGTCTTCCAGTTGCAGCAGTTGGAAGAACAATGGGTCAAGCTCGACCTGGAAAAGCTTGGCAAAAACAGAACGTTTTCCCAGGAAATCAAGTACAGATCTTCTTTGGAAATAATTCGATTCCGGCTGGAAGAAACCCTCCGCTTTTTGTCTCAGAACAATGGTCCCAGAATAGTTCACTTTGTTATCTCTGAATTACTTGATTTTTTGAATGAATTAGGAATCACCCAGCAATCTTTGTCAGCTGAAGACCTAAAAAACGTTGAGCATATTCTGATAGTTATGAATAGTTTTATTCAACCGGAGGTATTCAAGTTGAAATCGATTTCCCAGTCGGAAGTCGCTGAACGCTTGAAAGATGCGGTGGAGAAGTTGCTCAATCGTTTTAGCGGAAAAAACCGTGAGGAAAGCTTAAAAACCTTAAAAACCTCAAGTGTCAAGGAAAGCAATGGAAATTAGTGAAGAACAACAACAGGTAATCCTTGAATTTGTTTTTGAAAGTAAAGAAACCCTGGATTCGTTGGAGTTAACGTTGATCCGCCTGGAAGAAGTTTCCGACATAGAAAAAATCAGAGAAACAGTGAACCTGATCTTCCGGCCATTTCATACTCTAAAAGGTGGAGCCGGTTTTTTGCAGATGGAAAACATCGGCAAAATCACTCACACCACCGAAAACCTACTACAAATATTTAGAGCAGATCCTTCCAAGTGGAAGCATGAGTATATTGATATTCTCATGCAAAGCAGTGATCTTCTCAGACAGATGCTGGACCAGGTTGAGCTTCAATATCACGACAAAGGATTTGAAGAAGAAATGGCGGATTTAATAGCTGTTCTGGAACACAAATTCAGCGAACTCAATCAAGCTATTCCTGAGCAGAAAACCGGTGAATTAGGTGCGTTACCAACTGTGTCCGGTTTACCAAAATTGCCTTTGGATGAGGTTTTAAAACGTTCTGCCCTTTTTCTGCATTCATTGGTCGAATCCAATTGGGAATCAATTGATTCGGATAGAAAATACCAGGATTCTATTGAATTAATAGAAGAGTTAATCAGACATTACAACCAGATTACCAGCCAGGAAGGTTCGGAATCTCAAGACCTTTTCTATCTGCCCGAAACGAAGCATGAAGATAAACATGCCTTGCAGGAAACCATGCCAGTTGAAGAATTATCTTCAGACCCCGAGGACAAATCGTCTGATCGCCTGAAAAATTTTGTCACCACCACATCTGAACATCTGGAAAACATTGAAGGAGCAATGCTGGTTCTGGACAAAATTCCGGATGACGTGGATACAGATGAATATCTGCAATCCGCTATGAGAAGTTTTCACAGCATCAAAGGAAACGCGGGATTCCTTAATCAGCATTTAGTTGAAAACATCAGCCATATTGCCGAAAACACCATAACCAATATCCAGGATGGCAAAATCAAGCTGGATGAAAATGCGACAGCGGCCATTTTCCAGGTGGTAGATACCCTGCGCTCGGCTATCTCCTCAATTTCCAAAGAAGAGCAAGTCAACCAAGACGAATTGCTGGAAGTTGAGAAAAAACTTTCAGCGTTAAACTCAGAGCAGGATTCGACCCTATTGGGCAATATCCTCGTAAAAATGGGCAAGGTAAAATCAAACGACGTAAATGAAGCAATTAAGCAACAAAAAGCTCCGCTGGGTGACTTGCTGGTAAAGATGGGAAAAGCGTCCAAGAACGATATAAAAAAGGCATTAACAGAGCAACAGACAGTTAAACGCCCCAGTGCGACTAATCTTATGGGTCAGGCTTCTGTGGCAAAAATGCAAGACATTCGTGTAAGCCTGGAAAAGCTCGATCATCTCTTTGATTTGGTAGGAGAATTGATTATCTCCGAATCCATGATATCACGACATCCTGCCATGCTGGCTATGGAATCCGACAGTATTAAAAGTATTTCCAGTCAACTCCACAGGAATATGAGAAATCTCCAGGAAATTGTCATGTCGATTCGAATGGTGCCGGTTTCAGCGCTATTTAGAAAAATGGTCAGGGTTGTACATGATGCTTCTAAAAAGCTTGATAAAAAAGTTAAACTGGAATTGGTCGGTGAAAAAACCGAAGTGGATAAAACCCTGGTCGAGTTAATCACTGATCCTCTGCTACACATTGTGAGGAACGCCATGGATCACGGTATAGAATCACCTGATGAGAGAAAAGAAAGTGGTAAAAACCCGGAAGGCAAACTGACTCTTGAAGCAAAACACGTGGGAAACGAGGTCTGGATCAGCGTAATTGATAATGGCAAGGGGCTTGATAAGGAGAGAATTATTCAAACAGCAAAAGAAAAATACCTGATTACAGACGAAATCGGTTTTAACTCAGATTCAGAGATCTGGAAGCTTATTTTTGAAGCAGGTTTTTCGACAGCTGATACCGTAACCGACTTTTCCGGCAGGGGAGTGGGAATGGATGTCGTGCGCAGAAATATAGAAAAACTGCGGGGTACCATTGATATCAATTCGGAAAAAGGAGTCGGCAGCACCTTCATCATTAAGGTGCCATTGACCCTCAGTATTATTGATGGCTTGCTGGTAACGGTTGGAGCTGTCAATTATGCCTTGCCAACCGCTTCTATTCGGGAAACGTTGCAACCTAAAAAAGCTGATATCGTCAAAACAATGGATGGCAGTGAAATGCTGCGTATTCGCAAGAAAATTCTACCGGTGATCAGACTGCATAAGATATATGAAATCCAGCCAGCTCATGATGAATTGAATGAAGGTATGTTGCTAATCATCGATCATGCCCATCATGTTTTTGCGTTGTTTGTGGATTCAGTAAAAGGACAGCAACAGATTGTGGTTAAAAACCTTCCCGAATCGATGGCTGAGGCACCTCATTTGACAGGCTGCACCATCCTGGGAGATGGACAGGTTGGTTTGATACTGGATGCTGCAAGCATGGCCAAGGCGGTTATACGCCAAAAAAGGGCCTTATAATAAGTTAGTACAGTAAATTAGTTAACAATGTGGCAAAATGATTAAGGATTCTGAATATCGCGAACTTACAAACCTGGTTTATCAGAACTTCGGAATTGCACTCGGTCACGAAAAGCGGACAATGGTTACGCATCGTCTGCAATCATGGATATTAGAGCAGGGGTTCAACACCTTTCAGGATTACTTGAACTATCTTAAGAAGGATACCCAAGGCACAGCTTTAATGTCCCTAGCCAATCGATTGACCACTAATTACAGCTATTTTTACAGGGAAAGCGAACAGTTGGAATTTTTCTTCAAGGAAGGACTGCCTCAAAAAAACTCCCAGACAATCCAGCCGGGTAATTCGACTCTTAACATTTGGTCCGCAGGTTGTGCATCAGGGGAAGAACCTTATTGCATTGCCATGTTGTTATACGAATTCTTCGATAACAGTTTTGTCCAGTGGGATATGGGTATACTGGCAACAGATCTGGATACGGTTATCCTGCAGGAAGCTCACAAGGGAGTATACAGGGAGGACCGACTAAATCGCCTGCCCCCCAATTACAAATTAAAATATCTAAAGCCTGATAGAAAAGGATTTTGGTCGGTAGACGATTCGTTGAAAAAACTGGTTCATTTTACTCGATACAATCTAATTCGAGACCAATTCTCTTTTAAAAACAAGTTTTTTGCCATTTTTTGCAGGAATGTAATGATCTATTTCGACCAGCAGACAATCAATGCTCTGGTTGAAAGGTTTTATCATGTTCTGGAGGATGGTGGGTATTTAATCATAGGGCAAACCGAATCACTGGACAAAAGTAAAACCAAGTTAACATACGTGGCACCTTCCATTTACCAAAAACGGGTTTAACCGGGAATAGAAAATGAAGCGAATTAAGGTACTTGTTATTGATGATTCACCAATTGTCAGGGAAGTGCTGACAGAAGGATTAAACCTGGATCCCCAAATTGAGGTTGTGGGAACTGCCATCGATCCATACATGGCCAGGGAGAAGATAGCCAAACTCAGACCGGATGTGCTTACTCTTGATATCGAAATGCCTAGAATGAACGGTGTCCAGTTTTTGAAATATCTGATGCCGCAATTTCCTTTACCTGTAGTCGTGGTCAGTGCTTTGACCAAAAAAGGAGAACTTGCCACCATTGCAGCTTTGGAAGCCGGAGCAATAGATTTTATCACCAAACCGGGAATGACCAATGAAAGAGGTGTGGAAGAGATGCTTGCCGATCTGCGAACCAAGGTAAAGATCGCTGCCAATGCAGATGTCAGCTATTGGAAGAAAAAAAGCAAATCGGAACCTCCCAAAAAGATCGAAAAAACCCTGGATTTCGGTTTTTTGAACAAGTTTGTCATTGCTATCGGTGCATCAACCGGCGGTGTTAATGCGGTCACAAGCATACTGACCAGACTGCCGCAAAAATCACCCGGCATACTCGTTGTACAGCATATGCCATCCGGTTTCACCAAATCTTATGCGGAACGATTAAACACTCTCTGTCCGTTTGAGGTTAAGGAAGCTGAAGATGGTGATCATGTTCTAGCAGGTCGGGTGTTAATAGCACCGGGAGAAAAACACCTGAGATTTGCCAATAAATCGGGAATTTACACTGTTCATTGTAAGTCAGGCGAAAAGGTAAAGGGGCACTGCCCTTCTGTTGAGGTATTGTTTCATTCCGTAGCGGAGCACGCTGGGAAAAACGCTATTGGCGTGATCCTAACCGGTATGGGAAGCGACGGTGCCGAGGGCATGCTGGAAATGAGAAATAAAGGAGCCAGAACCATAGCCCAGGATGAACAAAGCTCCGTGGTGTTTGGTATGCCTCAAGAGGCCTACAAAAATGGAGGAGCTGAAAAGCTTGTTTCACTCCACAAAATCCCTGGTAATTTGATTGAACTGATAAAAAGCTTTCACAAAGGTAATAAACTCATTTAAGGAATCTCCCTATGAAACTGTTTCATCGAATAGAAAAGGAAACCTGTGTTGTTTCTGTTGTTGGTAATATTGCATTGAATGATACCAGTGAATTGGAAACATATATCCGCCCGTTTATCTCTCATACCAAAGTCAAGCAAATCATACTAAATTGTAAAAATGTTGAGATTATTGATTCCAGAGGGGTAGGATTGCTTGCAGCAATATTGAAAGACCTTGAAGATGAGAAAAAAAGCTTTTTACTCTGCCACCTCAATTCTGCAACTTATGGTATTCTTGAGTCTCTTCAATTGCATAAAATCATCAGGGTAAAGTCAACTGAAGAAGAAGCACTGGCTGAATTTAACTAACCGGAGGGCTGTTTCAGGTAAGCAAGAATTCGATTCCAACCATTGTCATGTCGTCGTCCTGGGATTCTTTGGAGGCAAACTGCTCCACTTTTTCCGTTATTCCCTTCAGTATAGCTTTCACACTATCTGATTTGTGATTGGCCAGGTAGCTTTTTACGCCTTCGATCCCAAACGGCTCGTCCAGATGGTTTCGCCATTCCAAAATTCCATCGGTGAATAATATTATTTTGTCATGAGGACTAAGCTGATAAGATTCTAATTGATATGGGACTCTTTCTTCCTCAAACATTCCCAGTGCCTGCCCTCCCTCATGCAGAATCATTCTATCTTCTTTTTCCATTGAAACGATTAAGCCAGGTGGGCCGCCGGCGCTGCAGGCTTCCATTAACCCGGAGGGGGATATCTTGAGGAAAATGCCTGTCATATGATTTCCTCTTGGCACACAGTCTGCCATTTGTCGGTTCAGACTCCTGACAATGTCATCCGGCTTTAAATCCGAATCTGTTATTCCCAGCGCCATACGGACCATCATGGTGAGAAAAGCGGCAGAAACGCCATGTCCGGTTGCATCCCCTAAAAATACGTTAATGTTTCCTGATTTATCCTCCTGTTGAAAGTGAAAATCTCCGGAAACGATGCCATGCGGACGAAACATAACTGATGTATTAAGGAATTTTAATTCCTGATCAGAGGTAAGGATGCTTCTCTGGATACGTTCTGCCAACCGGATATCTTCTTGAATCTGTATATGCTTGTTTTCAAGCTCTTTTTTCGTTTCGATTAGAATGTCATACTGATCTTGCAATTGACTGTTAAGCTGTTCCAGCTTTTCGTTTGCCTTGCCTAGTTCTTGAAATGATTGTTGTTTTGTAAGTGCTGATTCAATACGTGACTGCAAAGCCACTTTGTTAACCGGTTTAACAATAAAATCTTCGGCACCGTGTAAAAAGCATTCTGCCATTAACCTGTCATCCCTGTCGGAAGTCAACATGATGACAGGAATCCCATTGAATCCGTTGCTTGCCTTGAGTTGTTTCAGAAGAGTCAAACCATCGGTTTTTGGCATATTGACATCCAGCAGGATCAAGTCAAACGCTTCTTCCTCAAGCCTGAGGAACAAATGGTGGGATTGAGCAATATATCCGAATGAAAAACCGAATTCCTGGATTAAATTACTGATATGGCGAAGTATTTGTGGATTATTGTCAACTATCAGGATGTTGGGTTTGGCTTGTTCCCCATGTTGAGAATGGGCAACACCTTCCTTTTCCGTCCCCGTTTCGGAATTAAGCTTTAATACAACCTGGTTCCCTTTGTTATTATACAAGAGTTCATCACAGTACATCCTGCTGAGCAAAATGCCTCGTCCACTTTGTGCCAGTAAATTTTCCTCAGTAGGCGTGATATAGTTTTCAACTCGAAATCCATCTCCCTCGTCTATGATAGTGACCGATAACTGTTTGGGATTGTAGTCAAGTCTTATTTTTACCAGTCGGTTTTTATAGGCAGGGACGTTTCTTCTTTCTGCAAGCAAACGGTTATAACAGTTTTCACTAAGCGCCAGCTTCTTTTCCTGGTCTGTGATGGCAAGGTTTCCATGTTCGATGGCATTTGCCAGCATTTCATATAAGGCGATTTCCAATCCGGTCAAACGCTTGGTATATTTAGAGCGATCTAAAAATCCTAAAAGGTGATCGACGGTAACGGGAATCAATGTTGGATCACAGACAATACTAATCTCTTCTGTAAAACTTCTAACACTATTAAAATCAAACTTTTGCGTCTTTCTTTTTTCAATCAGTTCCGTGATGGGCAATATGATTTTTTCGAATTCATCCAGTTTGTCGGTTTTCTTAATGATGTTAATGGCGCCTGCGCGAAATGCGTCAATAGCGGCTTCTTCATCATTTGAACCAACTGTCACAACAACGGGAATATCTTTATGATTTCTGTGAACAATTTCAATAAACTGGATACCATCCATTTTTTTCATGCGAACATCTGATATCACAAAATCGACGGGATGTTTTTCCAATTGCTGAAGGGCGACCATTCCATTACCGGCTTCGATACACTGAATCGAGTATTTGTTCAATCTTTCGATAATATGTGCTCTGATCATCAGATCAGCTTCAACAATCAACGCAATGATAGAGCTGGAACGGGCCATTTTATGTTTTTATTTGGATTGACTGAAAGTTTCTTTTTTTAATTTTGGCTATTTTACCGTTTTGCCCGTGCAAGGTCAATAAATCCGCAATTAAAGGAAACTGGGAGCATTGATAACGCAAAGCATAACGAACGGTATCGACCGGCAAAAATAATAACTTCTCATATTCAAAAAACCATAGAATCAATTAATTACGATTTGAATTCCTTTTTATTTTATTTGTTTGTTAAGATGGTCTTTTATTAATACTTTTCAATACGCTAAACGGAATAAACATGGTTCAACCCTTACCAAAACTAACAGGTAAACAGGCCCGGCATCTGAGGGCAATCGGTCATTCATTAAAGCCTTTGCTACTAGTTGGAAAATCCGGGATTACCGAGAATTTTATTAAGCAGGTGAGAAGTTCATTGGAGACCCATGAGCTGATAAAAGTTAAGCTGGGAAAAACATCAGAAACCGGAATGGATGATGCAATCACCCAATTGGTTGACAAAGTGCCTTGTCAACTGGCGCAATCCATAGGAAAAACACTTCTCCTATACAAAGCCAACGAGGAAGACCCCAAAATCACCCTACCCAAATAATGAAGTTCAAAGTTCATGTTGTTGGTGGTGCCATGGCCGGATTGCTGACAGTAACTATTGCCCAGGTTTCCGGATACACTTCAGCAAATTACCAACACTTAATCGATTTTTTCAACGACCCTCAAGTCACCCGGGGAGATGTCCCTGTTTTAATTGGATTATTTGTCATCACCGTGTTTATGTCCCTGTTTCCGGATCTTGATTCCGCATCCATCCTGCAGCGCTGGTTTTACAGATTTGCCTTGTTGATATTGGTGATTCTGTTTTTGGTTGGACAAATGGGGCTTTTTGCAGCAGTATCCTTCATTATTTTGTTGCCATTGCTCCACAAACACAGAGGGTGGACACATTCCAAAATCACACCCGTTCTTCTTGCTCTGTTTTTTGCTGCTGTGCTTGAGCTTCACCGTAGCTCGCAAGCTTGGTTTGGCGGGTTTTCGATCGAAAACGTCGGTGCCATTCTCAAGGAGTATTGGATTTACGTAGTTGCCTGTGTATTAGGGCATTACACGCATTTACTCCTGGATTGGAAATTGTAGGATCTCCCTTAGGATTTTACTTCCTCATCGATCCATTTCAAGAAATCAGGGCTTCCTTCAATAATTGGAATAGCAATGATTTCAGGTGTTTCATAAGGATGAACCTCTTTTATTTTAGCTTCAAGCTCGGCATAAAGTAACCTTTTGGTTTTAAAAGTACAGCGCCATTCTTCTTCAGATTCCAGTTTTTCTTTCCACCAATAAACACTTTGAATTGGACCATCTATTTGAGTGCAGGCTGTCAACTTTGCTCCGGTTATCGATTTAGCCAATCTCATAGCGTCTTCTCTTTCACTTAACGTTGTCTGAACCAGTATATAGTCACTCATGATAATAACCTGTTAGAAGTTTTTATATCTGGAAAAAAAACTGCTTCTGGCCTTGGCAGATTTCATTTCAACTACATCAGGATCTTCCGGATCAATTGGAGATTTATCAAACAAGGATTTGTCAATTTCAGAAAGAAACCTGGAAGGTTCCGTATAAACCCACTCTCCATAGTGCATTCTACTGCGTGACATGCTCAAGCTCAGCACTTTTTTTGCTCTTGTAAGGGCAACATAGAAAAGTCGTCTTTCCTCTTCCAAAGAATCTTCTTCCACGGCTTTATGATTGGGAAATTGTCCTTCTGTCAGTCCAACCACGGCAACATAGTCGAATTCCAATCCCTTGGCAGAATGCACCGTTAACAGACTGACCTTACCCGAATCCTGATCAAGTTCGTCTGTGTCAGTAAATAGCGAGACATAATCCAGGAAATCGATCAATGTAGCACTATTGCCTTCGATAACTCTTCTTTCTTCAAATAGGTAAAGAGTGTTAATGAATTCCAGGAAATTATTTATCTTGATTTCCCTTACTTGGTCCACCTTCTCGGTCTTTTCTATTTCGGCTTTGATCCCAACTCGCTCAAACAATTCCTGAAACACCTGGTTAAAAGGAATCGTCTCCAGCTTTTCCTTGAATTCATGAACCAGGTCAACGAAAGCTTTAATGCTCTTTTTTGCCCTGGGCTTCAACTCTTCAAGTTCCTCTGCCTGTTCCATCATTTCAAACAGGGAAAGATTTCTGCTAATCCTGGCCTGGGTTAAAGCCATGACCGTGGTTTTCCCCAGGTCCCGTTTCGGATAGTTGATAATCCTGAAAAGGCTGACTTCATCCTTAAGATTATGCAGGAATTTCATGTACGCGAGGCAATCCTGAATCTCTTTTCGATCAAAAAACTTTGTTCCTCCAATCAATTGATAAGGAATTCCAAGGTTTCGTAATTGTTCTTCCACAGCGCGGGATTGGAAATTGGAACGATAAAGAAAGGCAAAATTGGACCAGGAATCTCCCGTGGTATACTTGTGATGATTCATTTTACTCACCACTTCTTCCAACTCTTCCATCACGTTATCTTCATTGATCCATCGAATCAGCTCACCTTCTCCGCTATTAGTCCAGAGGTTTTTTGGCATTCTGGCCGTGTTGTTGGCTATGACCTCATTGGCCGCATTTAATATAACTGAAGTAGAGCGATAATTCTGCTCAAGTTTGATGACTTCAGCCTCGGGGAAATCTTTTTGAAAGTCGAGAATGTTTCGAATATCCGCACCTCGCCAACCGTAGATCGACTGATCGTCATCCCCAACCACACACAGCTTGCGGCAGTTTTCCGTGAGATACTTTACCAGGCGATATTGAACCCTGTTGGTATCCTGATACTCGTCTACCATGATGTATTCAAATCGCTTCTTTAAAACCTCTGTTTCCTTGGGATATTTTTTAAACAGATCGATAGTCAGATACAAAATATCTTCAAAATCCAAGGCATTACAACCTTTTAAGGTTTTATTGTACTCCTCAAAGACCTTCCCCGTGACTTGAGCAAAGGGATCGTTTTTTTGATCCAGGAAATATTCCGGACCTTTGCCCTTGCCTTTGATTTTCATAATTTCGTAAAATGTTGCCTTGAGATTAAAGGTCTTGGGATCTATGTCCTCGTCTTCGTATATAGTTTTTATGGTGGAAAGCTGACTGGCGGTATCAAATATGACAAAATCCTTCTGATACCCAAGCAAATGAATAAACTCTCTTAAAAACCTGACGCAGAGGGAATGAAAGGTTGTGATCATTATTCCCTTGGTTTGGTTTTTCAACATGGAGTGGACTCTCTCTCTCATCTCCTTGGCTGCTTTGTTGGTAAAGGTCAGAGCCAAAATGCGAAATGGGGCTATCTGCCGGTTAGAGATCAGATGGGCAATACGATAAGTGATAACCCTGGTTTTACCGCTACCTGCTCCTGCCAGTAGTAGTAAGGGTTTATCTATGGTTTCAACAGCATTTCTTTGTTCCGGATTTAATTCTTCAAGGCTAAAACGGCTCATGTGGTGAAGAGTGGTTAGGTATCAGGTTCTACTCCAACTTTTTGATGAAAGGCCTTCCTGCTTTTAACTGGAGTTTAATAAGTAAATAACAATTGGGTTAATTCAATCGTGAATGCAAAAGACCAGATTATCTTTGAACTATTAGCACCTGCCGGTAATTTAGAAAAGTTGAAAATCGCTGTACTATACGGTGCTGATGCGGTTTACCTAGCAGGACAATTGTTTAGTTTAAGAAAAGCCGCCAATAATTTTTCTTTTTCCGATATTAAAAAAGCGATCTCTTTTGCACACAATCATCAGGCAAAGGTTTACCTTACTGTCAATGCTTTTCTGCATGAAGCTGAAACTTTTGATTTAATAGACTATCTAAAAGAGCTTGATCGTATCCGGCCAGATGCCCTGATCTGCTCTGATTTGGGTGTGGTCACCCTGGTTAAAATCCATACCTCCATTCCAATCCACGTCTCCACCCAGGCTTCTGTCATTAATTCCTATCACGCCCAAATCTGGAAAGATGTGGGAGCCAAAAGAATTGTTGTCGGGCGGGAACTCAGCATCCGGGAAGCTGCACAAATCAAGGAAAATACCGGGCTTGAAGTTGAGATGTTTGTTCATGGAGCCATGTGTATGAGTTATTCCGGACATTGTGCCATGTCGACTTACGTAGCTAACAGGGACAGCAATCGAGGTGGGTGTATCCAAAATTGTCGTTATCACTACACATTGAAAAGGGGGGATGAAGAGCTATCCCAGTCTTATCTTTTGAGTTCCAAAGACCTGTGCGGTATCAAGTTACTACCTGAATTTATTTCTTCGGGAATTGATTCGATTAAAATAGAAGGTCGCATGAAAAGCAATCTCTATATCGCGTCAACTGTAAGAGCCTATGCCAATGCAATCAAAGAAGTGCGGTCGGGTACGACAGATTTGGATAAATGGCAACAGGAACTGGAAAAAGTGCCTTACCGCGGTTACACGGAAGCAAACCTCAAATCCAATGCCGGAAAAGACAGCGTTTATGACCAATCCCGTGAAATAGGAAAAGACTACAAAATGGCCGGTACAGTGATCGATATTGATGACGCAAAAAAACGTTTTGCTTTTCAGGTAAAAAACAAGCTTCAGATCGGTGATACCATTGAATTGATGCCTTTTCGAGGAGAAACAATCGACTTAACCATTGAACGATTTGAGGATCTTTCAGGACAAGATCTTGCGGTTGCACAGCCTCACAATGTAATTTGGCTACCCTTGCATGAGGGCGTGGAAGCCAGTAATGTGGCAAGGGTAAAGGCACTGTGAATCGTAACTACACGTTTACCAGTGGCTGAAAACGAGGAAGATTGTCTGCAAAAATACCATCCACACCCATTGCCTGAACTTTCTCATATTCCTCCATGGTCTGAATGGTGAAGCTCAATACTTTCAAACCGGCTCTGTGAATCAAATCCACTTGCTCCTTGCTTAGCGTTTCATGCCAGGCATTCCAGGAGAATACCCGTAGTTCCAGACAAGCATCCAGACAAATCTGATCTACCGGTTCAAGGGAGATGTAAGCCAGATTTAGATCGGGGTTCAGCTTTTGAAGTCGCTGCAGATACTTGATTTGAAAACTGGAAACAATTGAATAATCTAGCAAATCGTTTTCTATGATCAGTTGCAGAACTTGCTTTTCAATAGTATCAGCAGCATCATTTTCTTCAAAATATTCTTTTTTAATTTCAATATTCAAAACGCAACGCTTATTCACCAAATCAATGACTTCCTGAAGGGTTGGAACTTTCTGACCTGCAAATGTTGGATCGAACCATGCCCCTGCGTCCAGTTTTCTCAACTCTTCAAGTGGTTTTTCACTGACCTTTCCTTTGCTATTGGTTGTGCGATCCAATGTTTCATCATGAATTACAACCAACTGTCTATCCGCACTGAGGGCAACATCCAATTCGATCATTTGCGCGTTGGCTTTCAATGCGGCTTGAAAAGAAACCAGGGTATTTTCAGGAAATAACTCCTTTACTCCCCGATGAGCAATACAAACGGGGAAATTCAGAGAATCAACATTCATTTTTTTAACGACTGTATTGATTGTAGTGACTATCCATAGCCTTAAAATTATTGATTTGTCCGGCTTTATAGCGGTACATGCGCAAGCGATGATGAAACAATTGATTGTACTGATGATTAAAACTCTGCATATCGGTCAAAATATCTATGGCACGAGGATAATCACCGATTAAACCCAGGTAAAATGTATAAGCGTTAGAGAGTTCCAAGTGACGACGCCAGATTTTAAGACCCTGGTTCAGGAGGTTGATCGCTTCCCGGATTTTACCGGTTCTGGCATAGCTGTTTGCCAGTTTTAAATGAATCCTGCCTGCTCCCTGCGCTGTTTTGAGATGCTTTTTTAAAATCGCCGGTACTCTTTCCAGACGATTGGTCGCCTCAAAAAGAGTTGCCCTGGCAAGAGTGATTTTTAAATGCCCCGGAGCGGTCAACTCGATGTCATTCAACCTTCTTTCTGCCTGTTCTGTTTTCCCCTGGAGGATTTCCAATTCAGCAATTTCCGTTTCTACATCAACTTCGTAAACATGCTTACGGGAATGATTAAACAGATCAGCTGCTTTTTTGAAGTCCTTTTGAGCTTTGGCGACTCTTCCATTTAAAAAAGCCACTTTTGGATTCAATTGATCCAGGCTGAAATGTGTCAACAACGTTTTAGCCTTATCAATTTCATTGTTATCCAAAAGGTTTTCGACATATTCCAGTCTTAAGTCAACATCGTAGGGTGAAATGTCAAAGGCTTTTTGCAGAGCCCACTGGGAACCAATAACATCTCTTTGGTCTTTTAAAACAGATGAGAGCGCATAGTAACAACCTGCAAATTCAGGATCTTTATCGATGCAAGTCTGTAAACGGTTCTCAGCCTGAAACAACCTGCCTTTCTGTCTTTCTATTTGCGCAGACATCAACAGAAGTTCCACAGAATCGCCATTGGTTTTCAGTAATTGCTCTATCGTTTTTTCAATGGTTGAATTCGGTTTTACTTTCTGTTGAATTTTTAATTTTAATATATCTGATTGAATTGAGGTATTTTGTAATCTCTCGATGACACCTGACGCCTTGGTAAATTCGCCATGTTTAAAATGGAGATCGGCCAAAGCAACGATTATTTCTTCCGAGATGTTTCCATAGCTGTCTATCCAGTTATTTAACAATGCCTGGGACCTTTTGGTTTCTCCAATAAATTCATATAGCTGAGAAAGAAGCAAGGTGCCTTTAACTGATTTTGGGTTGGACGATAAAACCTGCCTGTATTTAATAATTAACTCTTTGACCTCTAAAGCAGGATCTTCCTGAGTGCCATTGCCCTGATCCGCGGATGCAACCTTGTTTGAACTCTTCTTCTCATTAGCATCAATTGCTTTCATAGATTTTCTGATCCGCTGAAATTTTATTTCTGCAAACAGTGTCTGTGCATCAAAATAAAGAGGTTCGATGTCTACGGCAGTTTCCAACTGAGCCACAGCCTTATCTGTCTCTCCCATCGCTTGATAGGACAAAGCCAGCATATAGTATGCTTCCAGATTGTTGTTATTCAGGAGCAAAGCGTTTAACAACTGGTTGGTCGCTTTAAAGTAGTTTGATTCGGCAAATGATATTTTTCCTGCAAGCAGTCGATAGGAGTCCAGTTGTGGTTCAATGAGAATCGCTTTACTGATCTCATGAGAAGCTTGTTTGAAATCTCCGGATTTGAACAGGGCACCTGCGAGCCTGAACAGGAGTTCGTCGTTTTTGGGATCCTCTTTTAAGGCTTCCTTATAGTTGGCAATTGCTTGTTTTAGTTTGCCATCTGCTATCAGAAACTCGTTTGAACGTATTAGCGAGGACCCGGTACAACCTCCATACAATCCGACCACCAGAATGGTTACGACCAGATAATTAACTATTCTCCAATTGCTTCGTTTGTGCTCAACCATTGGTATCCATTGGTTATTGGTTTCCCTGAACGTTTTCAGCGATGAGTATTCTGTTGGATTCGTTTCCAAAACGGTTTACATGAGCCGCATAAAGCTGGCTTTTCTGAAACGAAATATTGGCAACTCCCGAGAGCAGCGGCAGATTATTCAGTTTTTCAGCCAGGATCAATTGATCCGGCTGATTGATTTGATATAAGTTGATTCCGTAATATTGGGTTACTTCTCTTCCGGTACTGGCTTGATGAACGCGTCTATAGATTCTTTCGATTTGTCTTGTCCATTTCAAAATAATGTTCATTTTTCCTGAACTTTTGTCGTGATCCTGTTTGACAATAGTTACAATCGGCTTTGAAATACCTTTTGTCCTGACCGGCCAAATTTTATCCGAATCATCTGAAATTAAACCTGACTCTAGCCGATATCCCAAGGTGAAGTAAAAAAGGTCCCGTGTTTGCCATTTTTCGTGAATAGAGTCTTTTAAAAACAATGTAAACTTTTTGCCCGATGATCGAAACAGTATCGATCTGTGCTTGCCAGTATCAGTCTTTGAATACTCTATTATATCAATCGGTTTTGATAGACAGTATTTGCAGATTTCCGTTTGTTCGAATACCTTCAAGATATATGTTTCTGCTTCAAGCTCACCAGAGACAGAATCGATTTCCCAGCTGATTTGCAGCCAGTTGCCAAGATAGTTTGGTTGTTTGACTTTCAGCTTCGGAAGCAACAGTTCCGGCTGTTCATAGGGAACCGGCGCTGTTCTTTTACCACAGGCAACAATCACAAATAGAAAAAACAAGAAAAGAAAAAAGAGAAAGAAGCGTTTCATAATCTTACCAGAAAATTCAATCCCAACTGGTTAGAGAAATAAGTACCGTTAGTCTGCTGTGGCGATTGTTGATTAGACCAGTGTAAATACAGATAATCAGTAACAAAAAGCTTTAAATTGCCTCTTATAAAAGGATTTGTAGAGGTTAAGTCCTCTTCACCGCTACCTCTCAGATTCCCATCGGATGTGTAGTCCAAAGTATATTGCGTGTGTGAATAGCCTGCACCGACATCCAAGTATAGATAGTGAGTAATCAATGTAAATGAGTAGCCGATGGCAAGGTTGTGATTTTGGAATTCAATGATGTTGTATTCAATTGTTTTATATAATACATCTTCCGAAAAACGATAAGAGCTTTCAAAGTAACTGTAATCAATGACAACTTTATTGATGGTACAACCTATTCTAAAAAACGGTGAATCGAATAGATCTGTGTGAGGGTAATAGGAGTTCTCTGTTTTATTTGAATGAACAACTTCGTCTTCCACTGTGAATACAATACCTTGCGCTCCTGTACCTGCGGAACAATAAGATGCATTTTCAATCAGCCTGACCCTGTCTTTATTAAGTTCAGGAAGTTTTTCGATCTGCTCCTGGGCGCTCAATCCCGAGACGCAGGTCAAAATCCAAACAAACCAGAACAGAATCTTAGTAATCAACCGAAGGTAAACAGTCATACCGCTGCTATTGAACGTCATAATCGTCCTGGAGTTTTAATTCTCCGAAGCCTGAGGATCCAGCATTGGGAACAAGCGGCAAGGAAAAGGTTATGGTGAATTTTTTATCCAAATACTCTTCAGTTGTTGAATCCATCTCTTTTTCTTTGATCTTCTCCGAATAACTGGTAGTAAAAGTATAACATGGGTGTTTATAAGCCAAGACAGTAGAAAACTCTGTCAGTATTCTTTCAAGCCGTTTGGTAGTGCTTGATTCCGCAAATTTAACATCTGATTTTGAGCGGGCCTGGTCCCATTTTCCGGCAACCGTGAATTTTAGCCTATCAGATATTGGAAAAGCATTTGTAATTTCAAAAGTCTGCGCCCCGGGATGACTGATATTGTCCAGGTCTTTGTACAGGGTTTCGTTGTCGATATAAGATAAACTGAATTCGCCGCCATCCAGGTACTTTGAGCTCAATGTAATTCTGGTCTCCTGAATTTTTCCTTGCTGGTGATTGTACCTGTAAAAGAGATTTCCGCTTAATCTGTCAGTTGGATTTAACGTTGCTGATATTCTCAGAGGTAATTGTTGTTCACCAATCTCCACTTCTGCATCGGTTGGATGATGGTCTACACAATACTCATCAGGATCCGAGGATGAATCTGCACAGTTTTCCGAGTTTAGATCAAAGGGTTGGACCAGGGAAAGCTGAAAGAAATTTCTCACTTTGTTTGTGGCAAGATTTTTCACTTTGTAGACCGTATCTAATTGATACGTTAAACTCTTTTTACTCATCGTGGTGCTGACAATACCAAAATCACCAGGTGTTTCCTGTGGAACATCTTCGATTTCTGAATAGATAATCCTGGGAATAAACGAAAGTTTGGCGGTTTTTTGATTCCTGGCATTTAGAAAATATCTGAAAATCTCAAAATTGACCTCTAATTCTTTGGAGTCAACCTTCCATCCGAATTCATTTACATTGTTTTCAATGTCGGCACTGGTATCTTCATTGCTCCGATAGTCGTATCTTGGTTTGTAACGGTAGAAAGTTCTTGTTGCGGATGGTTTGACATTTAAGAAATCCAAGTTAAAAGGAGATGACACCTTAACCTTTGCTGTGGTGGCTTTGGCATTCCAGCCGTAAACCCTGTCATATTGAGTCCAGCTGCCGTTTAACGAAACAGAGACGGGACTACCAAACAACCTTGAATATTGCTGGCTGATTGAAACTTCGGGATGCTTATTGGCAACTGATTCCTCATCTGTTGTGGTGTCGTAAATCGAAGTCTGGGTAAAGGTGTTGATTGTGCTATAAGCTACTGAAAGACTCCCATAAGGTATTGAATAAGAAATATCAGCGGATTGCTTGAATTGGGTGGAAAGGTTCTCAGTGGAATTAAAATATTCCTTATCTACTTCATTATCGCTACGCTTCAGTAATTCCAGGTTGAGAGTTCCCCCGAATGGGATGCCCTGTTTGTGATTAAAAAGATATGAATAACGCTCCGGACGCAAATCAAAATCATCGGATGTTGCATCAAGATTACCCAGGTCTTCGATCTCTAAATCTCTATCTTGAACCGATTCATTCAGATACCAGCCTTTAAACTGACCCTTCATTCCCTGGATAAATGCATATTGATAATCCAGCTCCAGACCTGTTCCGCGACGTTCTACCAGATCTGTTGTGATGGTAAGATCGTGATCCCTGTCTAAAGCTATGAAATAAGGAATTTCAAGCCGGCTTCCAAATGCTTTGGTTTCATCGGAACCGCTGTGATGCGAAAAACGCGGAGCCAAAAACCCCGTGGAACGTTCATCCTTGGTTGGCCAGGAAATAAACGGGGTATAAAAAACGGGAACATAATAAAGGTATAAGACTGAATTTACTGAATATGCAAAGTTATCGACCTGGTAAACGATCTGAGAACTGCTCAACTCCCAGGCTTTTTCCCGCGGATTACAAGTTGTAATTTCACCCTTATGTAATTTGAAAGTATCAGAGCTGATCGCTTCAATTCGCTCCGCCTTTCCGTATACCGCATTTTTCTGGTCAAAAAAGGTAGCGTTAAACAGGGTATAGACTGATTTATCGAGATCCAAGACAGCTTTGTTGGCGGTAAGTATCATTTCAGAAGTGTATATGATCACATCGCCGGTAATTGACATTGTTTTGGTTTGTTCCTGGTACTCGGCGCTTGTCCCTGAAACAGTCAGGTTTTTGAGTCGAACCCGCGGCTCTTTGAAGGTAAATGTTTGTGTGGACTGGTTAAAGGATGAAGACGCATATTCAATTTGAATGTCATCTTCCTGGGCGAAAACTTGAATGGAGGTAAGAAGCAAAAAGAAACCCGGAAGAAAAATCAAATTGATGAGGACGTTTTGATTCCTCTTCCAAAAGGTCATTGTGGCAGGTTGAGGAGACAAGAGGATGTGTTTCCTTATTTGTCTTCCAACGACTTGAAGTAGAGTTCCGCTGCTTTTTCCATTAAGGCCGTGGATCTGGGCACATATTTGGATGGACTTTCCAGGGTGCCTTCCAACAGGCTGGCACCTTCAAACAGCTGTTCGATGCAATCCTTCAGCATTTGATCCTGCGGAAACTTCTCTTGAATCTTTGAAAGATTTTGAATCAATGGATTATCCAGATTGACTTCCATAACCTTTTTACTGGCTTGAAAATTCTGGTCCATCATTTTCATCATTCTTTCCATATTCGCATTCATGCCGTCTTTTGGAGCTACCAAGGTACAGGCACTATCTACAAGGCGTTTTGACTCGATAACGTCCTGAACACGGTCACCAAGAATATCCTTGAAGTATCCAAGCAGCTTTTTCTTGGCTGATTTGCTTAAATCGGACTCTTTTTTATCCTCTTCTTTCCTGTCATCTTTTAATTTGAGATCTGCCTTATCGATACCAACCAAGGTTTTCTCCTGATAGGTGCCGATGGAAGGCATGATAAAATCATCAATTTCTTCATAAAGATAAAGGACTTCTATATTGTTCTTTTTAAAGTATTCAATATTGGGTGAGTTCTCAATGGTCTGTTTGTCTTTGCCGTAAACATAGTAAATCTCTTCCTGATCAGGGGCCATTCGCTCAACATAACCCTTTAGAGATGTCAGTTTTTCGGGGTCGTTGGAAGAGTGCGCACGATAAAGCTCGATCAATTTTTCCCTGTTGGCAAAATCCATATGAATACCTTCTTTAATGAAGGTTCCGAAGTCGCCCCAGAAAGTATTATATTTTTCACTATCTTTTTCAGACCAATCCTTGAATTCTCCCAGGAGCTTTCTAACCAGGTATTTGTTGATCTTTTCCATAATCACGTTTTTCTGGGTGACTTCACGTGACACGTTCAAATCCAGATCTTCAGAGTCGACAATACCTTTTACAAATCGTAACCACTGCGGAATCAGTTCTTTACAATCGTTTTGAATAAACACTCTTTTGACATACAGGTGAATTCGGGTATCCAGATCCTGGGTAAAAAGAAATTTATCCGGTTTTTCCGGGATAAACATAATAGCCTTGAACTGAACCGGAGCCTCTACGCTTAAATGTAAATGCGCCTTGGGATCTTCATTAGCGTTGGCAATATATTTAAAAAACTCGTTGTACTCATCATCCTTAACTTCCTCTTTGGGCCGTGCCCATAAAGCGGTTGACTTATTTGCTTTTTCTTCGTTGAGTTCAATGGGAAAGGCTACAAAGTCGGAATATTTTTTGATTGTGCTCTCAATTCTCCATTTGCTGGCGAATTCATTTGCATCTTCTTTAAAGGTAAACGAAATTGTCGTTCCCCGCTTGGGCATATCCAGGGGTTCAATGGTGAATGATCCGGTTCCTTGTGAGACCCATCGATGCCCCTGCTCGTCCTGGTATGACCTGGTGTCAACGGTGACTTCATCGGCAACCATAAACACAGCATAGAAACCAACACCAAACTGTCCGATCAGTTCCAGATCTTTGGTACTGTCACCGGTCAGTTTGTCAAAAAACTTGCCCGTTCCAGAGCTGGCAATTGTTCCGATATTGTTGATCAATTCGTCATGAGTCATCCCAATTCCATTATCGGTAATGGTAAAGGTCTTTTTCTCTTCATCCAGTTTAATATCAATCTTCAAATCGGCATCGTCCCCCAACACCTTGGAATCAGTGAGAGATAGGAAATGAAGCTTGTTTAATGCATCCGATGCATTGGAAATCAGTTCTCTGAGGAATATTTCCCGGTGAGTGTATAAGGAATGGGTTATGAGGTGAAGCAGTTGAGACATTTCCGCCTGAAATTTATACTCCTGCTTCTTGGTTGCTTCTTTTGTTTCGCTCATCTTATTTCTTTTAATTTTAAATAGGTTAACAATGCTTTTTCTATAACCGACTCATTTTATTGGTAAAGCTAACATGTTACTTAACTTATAAATTTATTGTGTTTGAAAAAAGTTGTCAATTCTTCATACCGTCGTGTCTTGCTATTTTCAGTCACTCACATAAATATTGTGATTTTTACCGAAGGCTGCGCACCAGAGGACGATCCCACTAAACATAATGCTTTTGGGTTCCCCAGTGCTTTAACGCTTCATAGAAAAACTCCAGATTTTCCGGATGATTGTGTGCAATTGCGGCCTTAAATTCGTCCAGGTCACAGGTGGAAAACCATTTCTTTGTTGTTTCATAGGAATTGAATCTGGAATAAATCAGGGTAAGATTCCCTTTTTCACCATAGATAAACACAGCTCCCGGAGACCAGGTCACGCTAAACGAATTCTTGTTAGTTCCCGGCCTGCCAACAAACCACGATTTGCTCTCTGAAGCAATAATTTTGTGATCCGCAAATCCGTGTTCGGAATAATCAGAAGTCATGTTTGTCTCCGTAAAATTTTGGCTAAAAGCCGTTAAAACCTAAAATGTTTGGGTTCATCCAAATTGCATTATGAATTTTATCTTTGCTCAAACCAGACCGGTAGATTCATCAACAGACAACATCAGGTTTAGATTCTGCACCGCAGCACCTGACGCTCCCTTTCCAAGATTATCCAGCCGCGATACTAACAACAGTTGTTCATCACTGGCAAATACCATTACATCCAGATTGTTCGTACCATTGCAAACGGTTGGAGATAAAAAACCATTTTCCAGCTGATCCATGTCGTTAAGAGCACTTACCTGTATAAACGGTTCGGACTGATATCGACTTCCTAAAGTCTCAATGACAATTGAAGGGTCTGAATTCTTTAACAAATGACTATACAACGGAACCATAACCAGCATTCCCTGTTTAATATGAGCGACTGCGGGAACAAACAATGGCTTGTGCTTTAATCCTGCGTATAAAGCCATCTCCGGAAGGTGTTTATGGGAGAGTTGCAAGGCATAAGGCCTGTAAGACCAGATTTTCGTAAAATCATTCTGGTCTTCCTGGTGCTCATAGTTTTCTATCATCTGCCTGCCGCCACCGGAAAATCCCGAAACAGCCTGAATCGTTACCGGGTAATCAGCCGGAATAATACCTGCTTCCACCAATGGTGCCGTTGCCAGGATAAATCCCGTTGGATAACAACCCGGCACACTGACAAATCGAGCAGATTTAATTTTCTCTCTCTGCCCCGAATTCAATTCCGGCAAACCATAGACCCAATTCGGATGAACCCTGTGAACCGAGCTTGCATCCAGGACCTTGACATGCTGATTTTCAATCAAAGAAACCGATTCTCTTGCTGCCCCATCCGGCAGACATAAAATGGCGACATCAACAGAGTTGATAATCTCTTTTTTAATGCTTGAGTTTTTTCTGTCGGCGTCTGCGATTTCAACCAGCTCAATATCTTCACGATTCCTTAGACGTTGATTTATCTGCAATCCGGTCGTACCGGACTGGCCGTCAATAAATACCTTATATGTGTTGCTCATTTTAAGAAACTTGTGGTTCGTTAACTTTCCTGCGAATGGTTCTCAGTCCGATACCCAGAATTTTTGCAGCTTTTGTACGATTACCATTGGTGTGATGAAGGGTTTTTTGAATAATCAATTCTTCAGCATCCCTCAATGTCGTTCCAACAGGTATAAAAACCCCTTCTTCAGTTGGTATTGAGGCAACCTCAATAACATTGTTTTGAGAAATCCTTTCCGCATTTTCAGGTACATTGTCATATACGGGAAAAGTAGGTTGATGTTGGGGGTTATCCGTATCAAACATTTTTTCCGGAAAATAAGCCGTCAGGTAATCGGGTGTGATTAATTGAGTGTTGTTAGGCAGCAGCACGGCCAGCCTTGTCATAATATTTTTTAATTCCCGTACGTTACCTCTCCAGGACTGTTGGATCAAGGCATTAATCGTTTCATCGGATAAAACAGGATATGGTTTTCGCCGGTTTAACTCCGTAAACGCCCTTTCCAGGAAATGCCAGGCAAGCAGGGGAATATCTTCGATTCGGTCTTTTAACGCTGGAATATGGACTCGTAAAACATTGAGCCGGTAATATAAATCTTCCCGGAACAGTTTATCCTCAACAGCCTTTTCAAGATTCACCTGCGTGGCTGCAACAATCCTTAAATTGATGTTGATCGGCTTTTCACCACCAATTCTGTAAAACTGCTGTTCTTCAAGAACCCTCAGTAATCTTGCCTGCAATGCCAGGGGCATCTCCCCAATTTCATCCAGAAACAGGGTACCGTTTCTGGCCAGTTCAAATTTTCCTCGATGCATGGTTTGTGCACCAGTAAACGATCCTTTTTCATGACCGAATAATTCCCCCTCTATCAAAGACTCCGGAATAGCGCCACAATTAACAGCAACGAATGGTCCGTTGGCATAGGAACTGAGCCCGTGAACGGCACGTGCAACCATTTCTTTTCCGGTACCGGTTTCACCTGTTATCAGCACACTATGGTTACTCGCTGCCAGTTTGGGCAGAATCATCAGCCCTCGCCTCATTACAGGAGAACGAAATATAAGATACGGGCGTAATAACTCCGTTAGCGGATCAAGCCTGCTGATTGAAGAGTTGTCAACCTGCGTAGTGTTTTTGATTTTTTGCACCAAAAGGTTGGTGTCAACCGGTTTAATAAAAAAACCATCTATCCCTTCAATACTCAATTCCTTAACAGATGAAATCACTTTCTGGGTCGACATTAAAAAGAATGATCCTGAAGGAAAGACAGATTTGAAATGCCGGATGAGTTCCAATCCACTTCCCTCTTTCAGACTTGCTTCAACAACCATTGAATGAACCAGCTTTTGGGCAATTACCTGATGAGCCTTAGCAAGATTTCCAGCCAACCTCACCTTGGCTCCCTTGCTTTCAAGTGCTCTTCGAAGAATTCTCAGGCTGTTGGTGTCATTATCTACCAGCAACACATATACACCGCTTAAACTGATATCACTGCTTATGTCGGACATTTTCGAATGGTTGTTAAGGTAAGAGATTGAAATATTGTCAACTCAATATTTAACCCAACTTAAATGATGTGAGGATGTTTGATCAAGGAAAAGCAGATTGGAATGCCGTTTTCCGGCTTCCCGGGAAAACGGCAGAAGAGTAATATTTTAAACACCTAACGAATAGTGAAGGTCACCTGACTGGTCGACTGATTCCCAACATTGTCTATCGCCCTGATATTAACAGAATATTTGGTTCTTCTTTTAAAAGAGAGCGGGTTTTTATACTTTATCTCCTTGCCCCTGTTGATTCTGTAATAAATGTCCCTGATACCCGACTGCTTGTCCGTTGCTGCCAGATACAACAATGACTTAAGCGGGTAAACATTGTCTGCAGGTGCCGTGGCATTGACGCTGAAATGATGGAAAATCTCCGGCGGGCGTTCATCAACAAACATTGTGACCTTGTTTTGTTTGTTTTTATTGTTCACATTGTCTGTGGCATGAAATGCTACAACATGCTCGCCCTCGGTAGGAAGGGTGAAGGATCTGGAGTAATTGACCGGTTTGTCATTATCAGTTGCCGGATTTATCACGTATCCTCTTGTTTTTACTCCTGATAGATTATCAGTCGTCAGCAACGATATCCTGGTTGATAGTCTAACATAATGTGTTTTCCTACTGAAATAGTGTTCTCCTTTAAACTTTGGAGTGACTTTTGGAGGAGACACATCAACAATAACCGTTTTTTCCACTTTCCTGCTGACATTGATGACCATATCACTGGCCGCATAGGAAAAACTGAATTTTCCGTTTCTTTTTGGAAAACCAAATGGGGAGGTGTATGTCCTGGCTTTTTTATTTGGAAAATAGTAACGGATTCTTCTAACTCCTGCCTTATTATCCGTAGCTGTCAACTCGACAGTGGTAAAACCGGAGACAAACATGTTTTTGCCCCTGGCATACTGATCTCCCAGCAATGAGAAAGAAACCCTGGGAGGAACTTTGTCCAGGTAAAATGAAAACGTTTTGTTTTTCTCTGCATTGTTTACTCTGTCTGTTGCTCCATAAACCACCGAATGAGTCCCAGCTGTCAAACCATCCATGGTAAGCAGTTTATTCTTATATGTTGCACGCCTGCCCTTAAATCTGTAACGAATGGTTTTGACGCCTGCTTTTGGATCTTCACTTGAAAGCTGAATCTTTGATTTTGGGGAAACAATGTCTTCGTCACCTATCACGACATGTCCGCCGATAACCTTATGATTGGAAATCGGCGGGGTAAAATCCAAGGCATACAAGCGAAGCCTTTCGCGAGATTTGTTGCCGACGTTATCAAGAGAATAGAATTTCAATGTATAATCCATTTCCTGGGTTAAAACGATCGGTTGACTGTAAGGGGTAAATGTGTTCGAATTCAGGGCCGTAAAACTGCCGGAAACGCCGGAATCACGATCGGTAGCTTTTAAGGTAATTGTCACCGGTTTGCCGTAAACATTTACATTTTTATTGTAAACCCAGGGAGCTTTAGTAACGGACACTTTAATGAGTGGCGGTTTGCCATCATCATACACGTAAAAAATATGGTTTTCTTTTTTCTTTTGAGGAATTCGATGATCAGCCGGGTGTTGAATAGTATGTCTACCGTGACCTTCAAAAGTAAAGGGAAGAGCCTGTTTACCCCTAGGAGTCGCGTCACTTTTAAGAAGGACGTCTTGACCCGTGCCGTCCGGACTGTTTGTTAAGCGAAGGTACAACGGTGTTTTGCTTTTCACATAGATTTTACCGCTTTTCGAGACATAAATTGGCTTTGGTGTTCCTTGTTGCGTCTGGGCAAAACCTACCAAGGGTATCATCAATCCAATTGCTGCACTTAACAGTCCCATTAACACTTTCATTTGACCTCCCTTTTGTAATTACTTAACCAAGTGAACTTTTGGATAATTATGGAATGTTGCTACAACTTTTCTTCGACAAGCTTGGCAATACTCATGAGCAGGCTGTTCGTAAACAGACGAATTACAACTATTTCCAGCCGGCGAGATTCAATACGTAAATCAAGGGTTTCAAGGAGATTTTACGCGTCCAGGAAGCAAATCGAACCTTTAAGTTATCTACCAAAACTTAAACGAATTTAAAAGCAAATCAATTATGTAATTTACTTTAGGTTAAAATCGCTATTGTTTGCAATAACAAAACAAAACTGTTGATTTTTCAAGTTATCTGTCGTTCATGATGGGGAGCACAAAATACTGTAATTATAACCTTAATAGATGTTGCCGGGATCATTTCCGTCCCACCCCCGCCAGATTTTGCTCTTAAAAAAAGAACTGAACTACCCCGTCGCAAGCGGTAGGGGGATCCTGGAAAGCGAGGAAATTTCCCAAAGGGCAGGGTATTGAACCCAACGCTCTGCAATAACATCAAAAACTATTTAACGAATTAAGGAAATGAAATGGGAAATGCTGGCAACCGGGTAAGAGGGATCAGCGAATCACAGCAGGTTCAGTGATTCGCCATGGTGGAGGATTAGACTTCCATCAATTCTTTCTCTTTTTCGCCCATCAGTTCATCGACATTTTTAACATATCTGTCAGTCAGCTCTTGAACTTTGTCCATTTGCTGTTTCTGGTCATCCTGGGAAATTTCTTTGTCTTTTTCCATCTTCTTTAACAAGTCATTTCCCTCCCGTCTGACATTTCGGATAGGGATTTTAGCATTTTCCCCAATCTTTTTGATCTGTTTAACCATCTCCTTGCGACGTTCTTCTGTTAAAGGCGGAATAGGAAGCCGGATGATGTTTCCGTCGTTCTGCGGAGTCAGGCCCAGATCGGCTTTTTGAATTGCCTTTTCTATTTCACTCAGCATCTTCTTCTCCCAAGGCGAAATAGTGATCATCTGCGGGTCTGGTACGGATACGTTACCAACCTGGTTGATAGGAGTGGGCGTGCCATAATAATCCACCATCACATTGTCCAAAATAGCTGGATTAGCCCGACCCGTGCGCACTTTTTGAAATTCTTTTTTTAGAACTTCAATAGCGTTTTTCATTTTTCTTTCTAAATCATTGAATAGCTGTTCCATAACACTATAGTCTGGTTGAGTTTAAGAAATTAAAACGGATGAGAATCCGACAAGGACATCAATCTTATATCCAAGAAGGTCTTTTTACCTAAAATCTGTGAGAGATTACCTTTTTGTCAACTCCGATACTGATCCGACATTCATTGAAACCAAGGCTTTCACATACGATGGATACGATTAAAACAATTTTTTCAATACCTTATGAATCGCAGCAACGTTTAGAATTCAGGTAAATAGTATGCCTTCATGCCACCGCTAATCCAATATATCTATGCCAGGAAGCACATTGAGTCAACTCAAAATCAATCATTTTTAATGTGTGTTTACATAGATCCACCGATTGTTTACACTCACTTCTATCTAATTGTTAAACAACCCTGTTACCGGTCATTTCTTTGGTAACGGCTTAACAATTACAAATACGGAACACCATATTTCAATTATTTATTGGAAACATCTTTACCAAGGAGACTTTTATGAAAGGCTTTTTTTTCGGATTAACCGCCGGGCTCGCAGCTGGTGTGGTTGCTCAAATGATGATAGCAAAAAACCATGAACAGATGCTTGAACTGGTAAAGAACCTACCAAGGCCTCTGAAATTCGGACCTGGAAGCTCCCTGGATGATTTGTTGGCTCAAAAAGACATGCTGGAAGACCTCATTATTAAGAAACAGAATGAGGCAAACGGAATTAGGGAAGCTGAAGAAGAAGAGGAGGAAGACGACGACTTTTAAGCAAGCCGTCAATCCAATCAATTAACAGCAAGACTTGAGAAATGAAATCGCGGGGTTTAGTTTCTCTATCAACGACATGGCAGTCAACGATTCTTCACAATTGTCCTCTGCATATAAATCCCCGCTCTTTCCGTGCAACCAAACTCCCAAAACAGCTGCATCAAGAGTTGATAAGCCTTGAGCCAAAAATCCACCGATGATACCCGTTAAGACATCTCCGCTTCCTGCCGTGGACATTCCTGAATTTCCTGTACTATTGATATAAACAGCTCCCTGTTCACTGAATATTATCGTCGGCGCTCCTTTTAAAACCAGGGTAGTGTTATGTTTTGAGATGAAATTCAACCCTTGTTGCAACCTTTCTTTATTTGATTTTGGCTTGGGAAATCCAGTCAGTTGTGAAAATTCTCCCGGATGCGGAGTCAGGACTGTTCTGGACAAATCAAGAGAAGACCAATCAGTAATCCCATAAAAGGCATCGGCATCCATCACCATAGGTTTTTCAAGTGTTTTCATCACTGCAAGAATGTTTTGCCACTTTGACTTTTCTCTTCCCAAACCACAACCCAGGGCAATCGCATCAAACTGTTCAAGGTATTCGACAGTCAACGATTCTTGAGCACAAGACATCAGTTCAGGCGCTTTGATCAAAAAACTATTGCCAGCCTCTTTGGGAAGAGCTGCGGTGGTCAGACCTGTACCGGTTTTGATAGCGGCATAACTGGCAAGGAAAGAAGCCCCTAAAGTCCCGGGATTACCACACCAGGTGATAAGGTGACCGTAATTATTCTTGTAACTGTCAGGTCTTCGTACCGGTAACAGGGTTTTCGCATGTTTGCTTGTGATCAACCGATATTCCCGGTCTTGTTTATTATATCGTTCCAGGATGCTGATTGGCTGTGAAATGATTTCACCTGAATATTGCTTTCCGGGGTAAAGATGATGACCAACTTTTTCCTTTTGAAAGGTAATGGTTACATCGTTGCGAATGGCAATTCCCAGTATATCTCCTGTTGATGCGCTAATTCCGGAAGGCACATCGACTGCAATTTTAAATCCCTTGAATTTATCTATAATATTAATGGCATCGACTAACGACCCCTTCAAATCTGATTCAATTCCCGTTCCCAAGACAGCATCAACGATTATATCCCTGTCTGTATTCGCAAAATCGGTCTCAAGAAACTTGTCCCAGGCTATAGTCATACCGAAATGAATCCAGGCACTGGCGTTTTTGACACAGTTCTCTGATTTGGGGGGTTTTACCGCAATCACCGTGCAGTCATAGCCCCTGTTCGCAAGATTTCGCGCAATGGCATAACCATCTCCGCCATTGTTGCCGGATCCGCAAAAGACATATATAACGCTATCTTTATCCATATAAGGAACGGCTGCTTCAACCCAGGAACGCGCTGCATTTTCCATTAAAACAATGCCGGGAACACCAATCTCTTCAATGGTATGCCTGTCCATTTCCTGCATTTGCTGTGAATCGACCAGTCTCATTTCAATTTGCCTTTTATCCGGGGTAGGTGAATAGGGAACACAGAATTCCCTATTCCTTTATTGATCTAGCTTGAAAATTACGGATGATAAAACCATATCCTGATTGACAAGTTAGAGACGACCTTTAACAATTTATTTATCTGATATAATGAAATAACCATTTGAACTTTATACTATTTTATTCGTTTGGTAAAATAGTATATTAAACTACTGAGCATTAAATCCGATTTTATCACAAGACACAATTTTAATAATGAAAAATCATCTGTCGCTTTTCGCGACCTCACCAAAAGGCATAGAATTGCTGCTGGCCGAAGAGCTTAAACAAATTGGAGCTGGAGATGTCAGGTTAACCAGGGCCGGCGTTGCTTTTTCAGGATCTTTGAAAACGGCCTATAAGGCTTGCTTGTGGTTGCGTACGGCCAACAGGGTTTTGCTACCCATATCCACTTTTGAAGCAAAAAATGCCGAGCAGCTTTATGATGAGGTCTACCGGATTAACTGGGCTGATCATTTGGATAAGGAAGGAACGCTGGCAGTTGATTTCAATTCCTCTAACTCTGAAATCTCCCATTCTCAATTTGGAGCACTGAAAGTTAAGGATGCCATTGTAGATCAGTTCAGAGCCAAGTTTGGAAGCAGACCTTCGGTAAACATACAGACACCGGATGTTCGGATCAATGTGTACGTTTTAAAAAACCAGACTACTATCAGCATTGATCTTTCCGGAGACAGTCTTCACCGCCGAGGTTACAGAAAATCGGGAGTGGAAGCCCCATTAAAAGAAAATCTGGCTGCTGCTATTCTGCTAAGGGCAAACTGGCCCGACATAGCAAAATCGGGCGGTGGATTGATCGACCCCATGTGCGGTTCAGGAACCATTCCAATCGAGGCTGCGATGATTGCCGCTAATTCAGCCCCGGGTTTATTGCGAGACTACTTTGGATTCCTGGGATGGAAAGGTCATCGTCCTAAAATCTGGGAAGAATTAATTGAAGAGGCCGAGCAGGCAGAAATTGAAGGGATGGAAAATTTGCCTTTCATTGCAGGATATGACGCAAATGCCAAATCTATTGCTAATGCACGCAATAGCGGTGAATTGGCGGGTTTTATCACTAAAGTTCATTTTGAAAAAAGAGAATTTGCCACCTGCCTACCCCATCCAAAAATGAAAGGAAAACCCGGACTTTTCATAGTTAATCCGCCTTATGGCATCCGATTGGGAGAACAGGCGGAGCTAAAACATCTCTATTCAAACATTGGCATGCAACTCACTGAACATTTCCCAAACTGGAATGCCACTGTTTTTACTGGCAATGCAGAACTGGGAAAAAACATAGGGATCAGGGCTTATAAAAAATATGCCTTATACAACGGGGCCATAGCCTGCACGCTTCTTAACTTTCAGGTTGAAGATAAATGGTTTGTTAAAAATAAACAGTCAAAGCCTTTGATTTCAAAAAAACCAAGTCAAAAAAAGCTGGAAAACGAAGAAATAACCATGTTTTCCAATAGGGTACACAAAAATCTTAAAAAGCTAAAAAGCTGGCTCTCTTCCAACAATATTCAATGTTTCAGGGTATACGACAAGGACATCCCGGAATTTGCCGTCAGTATCGACATCTATGGAAATTACGTTCATGTGCAAGAATACAGGGCACCAGATTCCGTTGATCCTAAAAAAGCCCAAAACAGGCTTGGAAATATTGTTTCTGCTTTACCTATCATTCTCAACATCCCAAGTTCCAATATTCATCTTAAGGTTAGACAAAAACAACAGGGGAGAAACCAGTATCAAAAAAAAGAATCAAAGGGGGAATATCACGAGGTAGTGGAGAATAACTGCAGGTTTCTGGTTAATTTCACGGATTATCTGGATACAGGGTTGTTTCTGGACCACCGTCCAATCAGACAGTTCTTTTTAGAACATGCAGCAGGAAAAAGCTTTTTAAATCTGTTTTCGTACACAGGAACAGCAACAGTGTGTGCAGCCAAAGGCGGAGCAAAATCCACGGTTTCAGTCGATTTTTCAAAACGGTACAACACCTGGGCCAAGCAAAATCTCGCGCTTAACGGATTTAGTGATACCAGACACCAGTTTTTTCAGGATGATTGTGTTGATTGGATCAATAACCATAAAAAGCAATATGATCTTATTTTTTTAGATCCTCCTACATTTTCCAACTCAAAAACCAAACAAATGGTTTTTGATATTCAAAAGGATCATGTTTCACTAATTACAAATACTGTTAAGTTGCTGAAACCTGGAGGATTGTTGGTTTTCTCCAATAATTTTAGGAAGTTTAAAATAGATTCGGAGAGCCTATCAAGCCTGAAAATTGAGAATATCACGCCGCAAACCATACCGTTGGATTTTAAAAGAAATCATCGTATCCACAATTGTTGGAAAATTAAAAAATAGATTTCAATAACTTATTAATCGGGAGCACAAAAAAAAACATTGTATCGATAACAATATCATAGGTTTGCAAGAATCCATTTCTACCGGCAGTTAAATTGCCAAACAAATCGTTGAACTTCGTGTGAGAAAGCATCATCTTTCATCAATAAAAAAAACTGTGAGATCATACAATTCGGCACAGAATATGATGTACTGATTTAACCCCAAAAAAGAGTCTGACTGCCAAACAGAAAAGTCTCTTGTTGCAAATCAAAAAAGAACTGGATGCAATGAACGATTTGATCGAAGTATAGAAAGTTGTTCCATCCGATTGATCAGTACGTTACAACGCAAAAAAACAGGTATGGGATTTAACTTGCTGGAAAAAATTTCCGTTAGATCGATAACAAGGTTACTAACATTTCGCTGGCGTCGTTCACTTTTTGCCGGAATCATAATTATTCTGATTGCTCCAATCTCGGCATCCTCTCAAACAGATCCTCGACAGGCTGCTGCTGTCAATTATGTCTGGGAACAGCAGTATTACGGTGAATTGAATGGTGTTAAAAGCCTGATGTTCTCTCACGAAATGCGACATTCAAAACTTGCTTTCGCAGATATCGATGACGATGGGGATCAGGATATCTTTCTGGGTCAGGACAATGGAGAAATTGCTTTTTTTGAAAACAGGGGCACTGCTGAAAATCATCAATTCGTTCTGCTTACCCAGCAATATAAGGCTATATTTGAGATTAAAAAAGAAGGACGAAAAGTTAAAATCCGCAACACGATTGATGTCGGCGCCCGCTCAGCACCGGCTCTTGTGGATATTGATCACGATGGTGACTTTGATCTGTTTATCGGTTCTCAGCAAGGTAATATCTGGTTTTTCGAAAACCAGGGCAACAACCTGGTACCCGAATTCAAACTTGTTACTCCGCGCTATAGCAATATCGAACCTGGACAAAACAGCGTACCTATTTTTGCCGATGTGAACCTAAAACGAAAATATGATCTGTTGGTTGGAACTGTCGATGGGAAAGTCTGGCTTTACATGAATGAAGGTACCCGTATCAAAGCTGATTTTCTCAGGTATCCGCCGGAATTGGTCGTAGAATTCGGTTTGGAAACGCACGCATCTCCCGCTTTATTTGACTGGGATCTGGATGGAGATTTGGATCTGGTTGTCGGACAGAAAAACGGAACCTTGAGTTTGTTCCTTAACGAAGGAGATCGGTTTTTTCCCAAATGGGTCTTGGCAGAACAGAGTTTTCAATTGATCGATATTGGTGGAGAATCTGCGCCTTATTTTGTCGATATTGACAACGATAACGATTCGGATCTCATCGTGGGAAGCGCCAATCCTACAGTATTTCATTATGAGAACAGACTTCAGGCAGGAAAAAGAGTACTCTGGAATAAAAGTACAAATTTATTTCTATTTCACAAGCTCATTGTTACAGGGCATCGCGCCAGCATAGCCGTTGGTGATTTAGATGCTGACGGGGATTTTGATATTATTGTTGGAGAACGAAGAGGGAATTTAAATTATTACGAAAACCAGGGAGATAGCAAAAATCCAAATTGGGTGTTGAAAACAGAAGAATTGATTTTCATGACAGGAGTGGAAAACAGTGCTCCTGCGCTTGGAGATATCGATGGTGATGGAGACTTGGACCTTCTGGTTGGTGAAAAAGCAGGTCAAATCATCTTTGTGAAAAACATTGGGACAGCCAAGAAAGCCGAATGGGAGCTTAACGATAAAACATATTTTCAAATCGACGCAGGATCAAACAGCGTCCCTTACCTGGTAGATCTTGATCAAGACAAGGATCTGGACCTGCTGATAGGTAACTACGCCGGCAGAATTATCTTTTTCAAGAATAAGGGAACAGCGGAAGAGCCGGTTTTCGCCCTGGAATCCACTCGATTCGCTAATGCTAAAGTAACACGTAATGCAGCACCAGCCTTATTCGATTGGAACGAAGACAAATTTCTGGATATGATAGTCGGTAGTGAAGAAGGCAATCTTCAGCTTTTGATGTCTCCAGGCAAAGCCGGTCTGGAAAACCCGGTTTGGCAAGCTGATGACAATGCATTGTTCAGTTTCGACATGTACGCCCTGAGTCACCCCTTGTTACATGATTTCAATGCGGATGGGCTAAAAGATCTGCTGGTAGGTAACGATTTCGGTGATTTTGTTTTATACATTAACAAAGGCAAGGAGGTCAAAAAAACTGTGGATGAGGGAACTCTCGATAATTCCATTGACCAGCAGGACGGCTCGTTAGTAGTTGAAGAAGTAGAAGGCAGGGTTGATATCGACCTGGAACAGGAAGCCATACCGGAAGAAACAATCGACTTTGAAACAACAGCCGGAATCACATTGATTGAACAACCAGTGGAAAAAGTTAAGGTTGATCCAAACTTTTCTTCCCTACGACAACTGTTAATACGTAATGATCGAATCAACAAATCCGTTCCGACATTTGGAGATCTCGATTTTGACGGGGATTTAGATCTGTTGATTGGAAGCAGATCCGGAAGAATATACCACTACGAGAATATTGGCAGTGAACTTCAATGGAATTTTCAACTGAATTCCGATGATTATCTTCCCGACAGGGAAAGACGAAACACAGCACCAATTCTCCATGATATTGACCAGGACGGGGATTTGGATTTGGTGATCGGCTCAAAAACCGGAAAGATCTATCTTTATTTAAACCAGGGATCTTCAGAAGAACCTAATTTTATTGCAGAAAGATCCTTGTTTAACAATTTATGGCTTGGACAAAACTCTAAACCTTCAGTAGTTGATCTTGATAGTGATGGCTTGCTGGATCTTTTGGTTGGTACCTTTAACGGCAAGTTAATTCACATTCGCAACGATTCGAGCAGGTTTAATATCATTCGTCGCGATTATCATCAGATAGATGTTGACCTTGGATCTACGCCATTCTTCGTCGATTTAAGCAACGCTGAGCAGCAAGACCTGATGATTGGGTCTGATTCCGGAAAGGTTACCTTTCTGCGCAATGAAAAACCTAACTTGCAGGGCAATTGGGCGCCGATCACAAAAATAAAGACCGATTTACAGTTTCCCAGAGGTTCCAGTCCTGTTGCTTATGATCTGGATGCGGATGGAGATGTGGATCTTGTTACCGGAAGTGAGTCCGGACCTGTTTATCTTTATCTTAATGAAGCTATTGTCAGGGAAGATGATGATGAAATGGAAGACGTTTTTTCGACCGATTTTTAAAAAGAATATGGATGTTCAATGATATGAAGGAACTCATGTATCATCACAATAATAATGGATTGAGAATGCAATTCATCAATTTCATTTTAACGTTCTCGATTTTGCTTTTCTTGCAAACCATGGAACTTCATGCTGCCAAAAAGCCCGGATCGGGGATTAGCATTCAAAAAGTAACTATCGGAGAAGAGCGAATCGCAACCGGTCGAAAGCAATTAATCGAGGTTTTAATCAAAAACGTCTCACAAAGGCCTTTTAGTACAGTTGTTAAGCTATCCATTGTGCTGCCCAATCACAACATCATCAATTTCGGGAACAAAAAGGTTAATTTATTGCCGCGTTCCGAAACCAGGGTTTTGTTTCCTTACCCTATCAATAAGGCTCGTGGTGGTGACTATACAGTGGGCGCAAAGGTATATTCACATCGGGGGCGTGTATTGGCTCGCACCACGGAGAAACAGCAAAAATTCTTTTTTGCGGTGGATTCGACCCGACGAAACCAGAAAGCAAAAAGGCCGTTCGATAAGGAAGCAGCCAGAAAAAAAGCTGAAGCAGAAAAGGCAAAAAAAGCTCAAATGGCTCAGGTTTCTATGTTTGATCCCCCGGATCTTGCTATTGAAAAATTAAGCATCGTTAATAATAACTCAATACTGAGAGGCGAAACAGCACATGTCAGAATGATTGTTTCCAACCTGGGAGGTGACATCGCTACAGACATTGAGTACACGGTATACTGGTATTTCGCACCTAGAGAAAATCGCAAGATCAAAACATTCAGTCAGACAATCAGTGTTATCGCACCAGGGGAAAGAAAAGTCATCGATGTTCCTGTCACAATTCCCCAAATCGAACAAAAGGGCGAATATTATGTATATGCCGTAGTAGATGAGCCAAACAAACTCAAGGAACTCAACGAAAAAAACAATACGGCAGTATCAAAAAAATCAATTATATTCAGTGATATAGCGTTGGTTTTTCCCGACGAAAAGCACTCTTTTGCCGAAGACGGCCTCTTTAAATTCCAATGGCGCAGCAAACGATACAACCAATTTAAAATCCAGGTCTCCTCGGACAAACTCTTTTCCAATTACGAGGAAATATTTGAATTGCCCAAAGGAGAAGAAGAGGAAGGCTGGACACCGGATAATATGCTGAAACCGCTTTCCGGAGAGATGCCTTCAATGGCACTGGCTTTGATGGAAAGCAACGGAATTGATTATCTGTTTTGGAGAGTTAAAGCCAAAGATTCTGAAGGTGGCACCACCGAATCAACCGTCAGACAATTTTATATCAGTCTCAAAGCTGACCTGAAATAGTTCGGTGCAAGACCTCCGGTTTGGCAACGAGGAAGTATAGTTTTCCGAAAGTTCTCATGGTTCCTGCACTTTTCTCAGCCAAGATGCCATTTCCCCAAAACAAATCAACTCGCCCCGGTCCCCTGATTGCTCCTCCAGTGTCCTGAATGACAGTGAAACGTGAGAAAGGCTCCAGGGTAAATTTACGCCAGCTCTCCGTGAAAACAGGCATTTCAGCTGCAATATAAGATAGGGCTCCTTTTGGGAATATTGTAGAATCCGTCGCAATCGATCGGTGGGGTGTCAAAGGCACGTCGATGTTACCTCTTGGGCCATCAACACTTTCTTCCAAAGTGAAAAAGGTATAGCTTTTATTGTGATATAAAATCCTATCCCTAAGACCCGGATTGTCACTCAGAAACTGCCTGATGCTTTGCATAGAGACCTCTTTTAATTCCATGATCCCTTTATCCACAAGCAACTTGCCAATACTGGAATAGTGATGTCCGTTTGAACCGGCATAGCGCAGTTTAACCTTTTTCCCCGAAGGAAGCTGAAGAATACCGGACCCTTGAATCTGCATAAAAAACAGATCCACAGGATCCTTCATATAAGCAATCTCCTTGTTTTGACCAGCCAAAACGTTTTTCTGCATAATCTGCCGTCGTGTGTAGTACGGCAAGATATTGTTGTTCACCATGCGATAAACGATAGTCCGGTTTTTCAGGGAATTTCGAAAATTACCCAGTTGCAAAACCAGGAGGTCTTTCGGAATTTCATAAACCGGAACATTGAACTTCTTTGTCTTGATCAAACTGCCTTCGAAGATCGGTTCATAATACCCGGTAAACAGGACACCGTTGTTGACATCATTATGAACCGATTCAAACAAATAAAATTCAGCCTCCAGTTTGTTGATGATCTTTTCGTAGCTTTGCTCTACATCGATTACATTCAGGAACAAACGCAAGGAGATGATCATTTCATCAGCAGTGTATTTTAGCGTTCCGAAATGGAATATCGTATCTCCAGGTATCTTTTTATAATAATTGATGGATTGGGCAATCGCTTCTTTTAAACTGATTACGGTTAGGTCATCACCAATAAGATGATAGCGGAAAGGCTCATGCACGAGCCTCATCGATTTGGAGGAGAGGGAAGCGACCTGCTTGGAAGAAAGGAATTTGTCGGAATCGTAGATTTCTTTGGAACAGCCATTCAACAACGCAATAACACCAATTATAAAGAGTAAAAACTTTATATAAAACATAGGATTCTACAAGGCAATTCCCTAAACTGTTATAATACCTTCTGCCCCGACCACACGGTTACGTCCACGCTCTTTGGCAAGATAAAGACAATGGTCGGCACCTTTAAGAAGTGTTTCCGGTTCCTTTCCGTTTTCAGGATAGGACGCAACACCAAAACTTGCAGTTAGTGTTCCTTTGGGTTGTTTTTCTTCATTTGGAAATGTTGACTTTTCGATAGCGTCTCTTAGCTTTTCCGCAATAGCTTCAGCCATCTTTCTTGCTGTTCCGGGCAATACAAGTACAAATTCTTCACCTCCGTACCGTGCAACCATATCACTCTGTCGAATATTGTTTTGAAGTATTTTCGCTACTTTCTTTAACACTTCATCACCAAGCTGGTGCCCGTTTGTATCGTTATAGTGTTTAAAGCTATCAACATCGAGCATGATAAGCGAACAATTCCCATTCTGAAGTTCGGCCTTTTCAAGCTGGTCGCTGATAAAACTATCAAAGTATTTGCGATTAAACAAGCCGGTCATACCGTCTGTAGCTGCGCTTTTTTTCGCTTTCTGGATATTGTTCGAAAGCAGGAAAAACTTTTGTTCGGTTTCTATGATAGCGTTAATTTTAAACAGGGCATCTTCAATGGTGAACGGCTTGAACAGGAAATCGGTAATTCCCAGGGAAATAATTTTGTTTCTGAAATCCAAATCAGCAAGTTGATCACTGATTACAAGGGTTGAAACCTTTTTTTGATCATCTGCGAGGATGCGTTTTAAGAACTCCTCAAATTCCCATTGCGGTGCGGAAAAAAATGGATCGACAATCACCAGGTTGGGCTTCAGTGCGTTAATAGCGTTTAAGGCAGAGATTTGTGAATCAAATTCATAGATTTCATTTAAGATAAACTGCTTTTCAATAATTCCCTTTAAGATCCTTCTGTCCCATTCGTGTTCATCAATAATCATTACCTTGATACGAGAACCGGACTCAATACTTGGGTCTAGCGGTATCTTGAGAAATACCTTATCTTCATCTTCCTTGATAGAAATCTGCATTTCACCGTGATGCAATTCGATGATCCGTTTGGCTAAAGGTAATTCCAGTTCACCTTTTTGAATGGACAATTCGATACCATCAGCCAGTCGATTGTAATCTTCATCGTCTTCATCCAGAACAACCGGAAATTCACCCAAAGTAATTGTCATTTCCAGCAGGCTTTTTTCCTGATTTCTATGAAATTTAAAACAGATGTTTTCCTGATTTTTTCTTTTGGCTATGCCGTATTCGACAATTTCCATCAACGCTTTTACCAGTTTCTGGCGATCTGCCGTAATCAGGGTAATTTCCGGATCAACATCCAAGACAAGATTTTTGACATCTTTGGATTGTTTTTTAAATTCCTCGATCAAAGTTTCAAAATTGACCACTTCCATGGAAAGGTTTAGCTCGGATGTCAGCTCTGCCATGGTAATCAGGTTGCCTACCAGCTTTTCAAGCTTTTTCCCCTCTTCAACGATCTGGGACAAAGACTCTTCCGGTGAACTGTTTTTGTGCTGACTTACCAGGCCTTTTTTCATCAGCTCCGCATAATTTAACAAGCTATCCAACGGTGTTTTTAATTGTGTCGAGATATTGGAAAGGAATCTGTCTTTGATATCATTGCTTTTTTCAAGTTCCTTGAGGGTATTTTCCAGCTCTTTATATGTTTGCTTCAGTTCTTTATTAGCCTTTAAAATGTTCTCTTCGTATTGTTTTTGCAGTGAAATGTCTTTAACCACCGTAGCGAGCACTGTGCGTACTTGACCCTGTTCTGTTTTTGTTTTTACCGGCGAAATGGAGATCATGGAAGGAAAATCGGATTTGTCCTTTCTTTTTGCCAGCGTTTGCCCGTTCCAGCCTTCTTTGACAATTCTGTCGCCCTGAAAACCGTCGATTACCAATTCACTAAACAAGTCCCTCAAATTCTGTTTTGAAAGTTCGCTGCCCGAATAACCAAATAGGGACTGAAACGCCTGATTCCCGGTAAGTATCGTTCCATCCGCTTCGGAAGTGATAATGGCATCCTGGTTGGACTCGACTACCTGGGAGAATAACTTAATCTGACCCAATTTCTGCTGAAGTTCGTTTTTCAGGTCTTTGGAAATATCCGTAATTTCTTTGTTGTATTTATCGATTTCCTGCTTTTCTAATACAGCATTCTCATAGAGCTTTGCTCTTTCAGTGGTAATCCTAAGTTTTTCAGCCAGAATATTGCTGAACATTTTTAGGAACGAATTGGCAAGCTTTGCTGTCTGGGGTTCGTTTTTATCAATAAAACCGGAATCTATGCCAATGACCTGACTTTTTGACGTAGAGACGACATCTGCAGAACGTGGTGCATCAGGCGTTACAACCGCCATTTCACCTATAGTTTGGCCGGGTTGATCAATTTTCAGGATAAAACGGCCACTGGCATACACTTCAAATTCACCAGATAAAAGGATGTAAACTGTTTGATCGCTTTCATTTGTTTCCCTGATTAAATACTCACCGAGATCCAACTCAAATATCTCACCTTTTTGTAAAACTTCTTTCAATAACTTCTTGTCGACTGTTCTGAAATAAGGAGTTTTACTTACAAATCCGATGGTATTTGTCAGCAGTTTATTATCATCAACAAAAGAAATCTTTTTCATCTGGTTTAGTTTTCTACGTCAAAAAACATAAAATACAAAAAATGGTGATCGATTGATCGAGTCAATGTTTCCAGAAGCTATACTTTTCGGGAAATTATGAAATCCGCAAGTTGCATAATGCCAGTTCTGTAAACATTGTCAGGCAGGTCTGATATTGCTGATTTTGTTGCCTCCGAATAGCCCTCCGCCCTTTCCAATGTATAATCGATGGAACCGTATTTTTTCATCAGGTTAAAAACACGGATAACATCTTCATCCGTTATAACATCCATTTCCAGAACATCCAAAACCTCCTGTTTATCCTTGCTTTCAGCCCTGTCAATCAAATGGCTTAGAGGAAGGGTTATTTTTCTCTCCTTTAAATCCGTGCCAATGTCTTTGCCGGTCTTGGCTTCGGTAATATTGTAATCCAGAGCATCATCTATCATTTGAAATGCCATACCCAGATTCAGTCCGCATTGGTAAAGTTTATCACAGGTTGGTTCATCAGCTCCTGCGATCTTTGCTCCCAAGGACATAGCAGTTCCAATTAACGTGGCTGTTTTATAATGAATTATCTTAAGGTAATCCTCTTCTGTCGCATTTGCGTTGTTGCGTTCCAACTGGATGATCTCTCCCCTTGCCATCGCCGTGGTTGCCAGGGACAATATTTTGATCAGTTCCGGGTCTTCAAAATCGGCAAGATATTGGAAAGACACGGTAAACAGATAATCTCCAACCAAAACGGATGCTTCATTTCCCCAAATGGAGCGGGCGGCCTTTTTGCTTCGGCGCAAGTCTGCGTTGTCCACAACATCGTCATGCAAAAGTGTAGCCGTATGGATATACTCGATGACGGCTGCCGTGATACAGGCTTTTTCATCGATCTTTCCTACCAATGCCGCGGCAAACAGCAATAACGCCGGCCTGAATCTCTTTCCTCCAGCTTTCAGAATATACTGGCTGACCTCGTTCAAAAGAGGAATATCGGTTTCAAGGTTCTTGATCAGAATCGTCTCGACTCTTTGTAGATCCGACTTGATGGGTTCCAAGATTCCTTCATAACTTAATGGTTTGATCTTTTTATTCATTTACCGTCAATTCCGTTTTTAGTAGTGTTATGGTTTTCACCCTTCCGCAATCCCCAAAAGTCTTAGTAACCTGTCGTAAACTCTGATTGCACCTTTGAATATTAAAGATCAACCTAACCCACTGCTGCTCAAAATTCAATTGATGATTTGCCAAAACAACCCTCGGGAGATGTTTTCTACATCCCAAAAAATCGGGGCCTAACCATACCATTCTTACCTTGCACCGTCAGCCTCTATTTATCTCCAGGTTTTGATACAACTTTAGGTTTTGGTTTTTCAGTTTTTTCCTGCTTTTCCTGTTGATTGAGTTTTTGGTACTTCTGATACGCCATCACAGCTTTTTCGGTTTCATCTGTCTTTTCCAGCGCCAGTGCCAGGTTGTACCAGACCTCAGAGAACCCCGGATTGATCTCAATTGCTCGCCAGTATTGCTTGATGGCTTTGTCATAAAGAACCAGTGAATAATATACTAACCCCAGATTGTAGTGGAAACGCTCCTGTTCCGGATCTTGAACAATTGCCAGTTTATATTCCTCGGCCGCCCTCTGCAGCCTGTTTTCCTTAAAAAATTTATTGCCACGATGAAAATGATCCATTGCACTGATTTGAATCTTGTCTTCATGTGACCCACAACTTGAAATTAAGCACAAAAAAACAAGTAAAAAACAGGCTGATTTCAACGTGTTTTGGAAGCTAATTATCTGTAATATTTTGAAGGTTCGTCTTAAGTGGTTTAGACTTTTCATACCAAAGATCCTGTTTTATTCATACTGGCCCTATTATAGATGATTCTTACTGAAGGAGCAATCTAAATCACGATTTGTAAACCCTGGGCCTGCTGCATTGTTTTATGTGCGTTTTCTGATTGAAGCTCAAATCTATCATTGGTAAAATTAACTTATATAAAAACGAGTCCAAAAAATAATCGTAAAAACCGTATTTTTAGGACTTTAGATGGAAAATATGCGTTGACTAAATTCGAAGATCCGGTCATAAATATATATTAATCTTTTTTATGGTCCATGGAATCAAAACTGCCGAATTTAAGCATTTTTTTCATGTATTTAATCAACCTTTTAATTAACCAATTGCTCCATGACTGAACTACAAAACAACTCATCAGAAGACACCAAGATCGAATTTGTAAATGAAGAATTCGATTTTGACAGCAAACTATCAGAAAGCCTTGAGAGTATAAATGAATCAGAGATTGTCAAAGGCACTGTTACCAAAATCACCAAAGATTTTGTAACCGTAGATTTCGGTTATAAATCGGAAGGACAGATACCAACTCCGGAATTCTTTAATTCTGACGGCGAATTGACAGTTCAGGAAGGAGATACTACTGAAATTTACCTGGAGCGTAAAGAGGATGAAAATGGCCAGGTAGTTGTTTCCAAGGAAAAAGCTCAAAGATTAAGGGTTTGGGAAGAAGTCGGAAAAATTTACGAGGAAGATGGAATTGTTTCCGGTGTCGTTACTGCCAGAATTAAAGGTGGTTTATCTGTAGATATCGGTATTAAGGCATTTCTACCGGGATCACAAGTTGACCTTAGACCTGTTCGTAACCTAGACAAACTGCTGGGCGAACGATTTGATTTTAAAGTTCTAAAGTACAATCCGAAGCGCGGCAATATCGTACTATCCAGGAGAGCTATTCTGGAACTGGATCGTGAAGAGCAGAGAGAGAAAACTCTTGAATTGCTGCAGGAAGGCGCACTCATTATCGGACATGTCAAGAACATTACCGACTACGGTATCTTCGTTGATCTCGGGGGAGTTGACGGACTGCTGCATATTACAGACATGACCTGGGGCAGGATCGTACACCCGTCCGAAATGTATTCCATCGGAGATGAAATTGAGGTTGTTGTTCTCAAGTACGACGAAGACGAAGAAAAAGTTTCACTGGGTCTCAAGCAGAAATCGGCTAATCCATGGGATAGCGTTGCTGAGAAATACCCAATTGGAACAGAAGTCTCTGGAAAGGTTGTCAGCCTGACCAACTACGGTGCCTTCATCGAAATTGAAGAAGGTGTTGAAGGTTTGATTCATGTTAGTGAAATGTCCTGGACAAAAAAGATCAGACAGCCATCCACGGTTGTTGCTATGGGCGATTCTGTTACGGCAATCATCAAAGAGCTGGATACGGAACAAAAGAGAATTTCTCTTTCCATGAAAGAGGCCACTCCAAATCCATGGCGAGAAATTGCTGAAAGGAATCCTGCCGGTACCATCGTTAAAGGGAAGATTCGAAACATCACAGATTTCGGTCTCTTTGTTGGATTGGACGAAGGCATCGACGGTCTGGTTCACGTGTCCGATATGTCCTGGAGCCAGAGACAAAGAAATCCGAATGATGTCTACAAGAAGGGTGACGAAATCGAAGTCAAGATTCTTAACATCGATGTTGATAACCAGAGACTTTCGCTGGGTATCAAGCAGTTGACCGAAGATCCCTGGCAGACTCTTGATGACGAACTGAAAGAAGGTGACGTTGTTAATGGTAAAATTGTTCACTTGGCAGATTTTGGAGTGTTCCTGGAAATCAAACCAGGTATTGAAGGTCTGATTCACATCAGCGAAATCGATAAGGAAGTCAACAAGAAGAGCTTGACACAATTTTATCCTATCGGAAGTGAAATTCAGGCCAAAATTATCAATCTGAAAGCCAGTGAGCGTAGATTAGGTCTGAGTGTAATCGGATTGTCCGAGTCCAATTACAAAATGCTTCAAGAAAGAGGAGACATAGTAGTTCCTGCGGAAGGTGAAGAACAGGAAGAACCCAAGGCTGAGGCTGCAGAAGAATCTCCACAAGCTGAAGAGACAACTGAAGCAGTAGCAGAAGAGCCTAAGGAAGAGCCAGTTGCGGAAGAAGCACCTGAAGCCTCTGAAGAAGCGGAAAAAACTGAAGAAAAAGAAGAGTAGTTTTCAATCAGGGTGGCTAGTTGAAAACAGCCACCCATAATCACTGAATCCCCCCTTTTAACTCTCCCAACCAGTCAACCCGATTCCCTCCAAAACCCTGCAACAGGTTTTATTTTCAATAATTTTTCCGGCCAGGCTTCACCCTTCAAGAATACCGAAATTCCTTCACAGGAATGTTAAAATGGAGTTCTGGAAAAAGACAGGTATCCAGGTGTTAAAAACGGTTAAAGATTTCTTCTTCAGAATATATTCTCAAACTGTTTCTGCTGCCGATCGGCTTAGGAAATGCAGCTGCCGAAACCTTTTTGTGCCAAGGTTGCCTCACACGTACCATGACCATTGGAGCTATGACCCGAATCGCTTTGGGAAGAAAGGAGAAAGTGGCGGGAAGTCTGCCCAAATGTATTCCATCAACAATGACAGTATTCTCCTGTCCCTCGGCCTTTATGGTAAGATCTTCAAAACTTCTGGAAACTAAATACTTTGATTTTGACTCCACAAAACGTCTGTTGGAGTTGTCGATCTGATCTTCAAAACCCCGGTTGGGAACCGCATTGATCTGAATATAATCAAAATTTGTCAGATTGCACCGAGGCTTTTTTTGTCCCGGAATGGCTGGACCGTTTACCAGTTTATGGCCGAGCATGACAGTCGAAAACATGTAATGTCCTTCAAAAATTTTGTTTCCATCGGTGTACAGCTTTATGCGTTTGCTTCTCTTTCTGAAAGGCAAAAATCCTGAGTTTTTTGCTATTTCAGCAACAGTTTTAATCAGAAAAGGCATCCTGGTAGGAGACATGCCAATAACAGCGTCATTCAACATGAAATGACTCCTGGGTATACCTTTTTTATCCAAATAATGACACTTGACCAAATCCAACAGAAGAGATTGCTTTGTAGTGATGAGATCGAGCTGGGAGGAAAGACTGGAGGAAATGCCCAGGGCTTTGGTAATGGCGGATTTTTTGTTGTCAGGAACAAAAGCAATTTTGGTTTGCTTTTTTCCCGGGGTCATTTCGTAGAACACCGAGTTAATAAAACAGCTGAAGAAGGTATCATCACCAATCAATAAAACAACCTCAAACCGGTTGATATCCAAGGGAACTTTAAAAAATCGGGTGGCAGGAAACCAGTGCTCATATTCCGGAAAATACTTGTTTATCTTATTTCGATTCTTCGCCCAAAACCATTCCGTTTTTCTGCTTAGATTCGAATTGACGATAACCAGGTATTTCATTTCATCTTTCCGGTGTAAAAATAAGAAAATCACGTGTTGCCTTAAATTCGATTCTTAAGCGGAAACAGCAAAAAGTCAATTTGCGATAAAGAATTATTTGTCCATCAACTCCCTCGCTGCACTAAATACCATATCCACGGATATATCATTCAAACACTGCCTGATGTTGGGGTTTTGACAAACACCTTTTCCATTCCTGCTACACGGTCTGCAGTTCAATAAAACTTCCAAAAGCCTGCTCTCAGGCAAAAATGGACCATAACCGAACTCTTTGGCGGTTGGGCCAAAGATAGCAATTGATGGCGTCCCCATCGCTTCTGAGAAATGGACTATGGCCGAATCATTGCTGATGGAAAACCTGCATTCTCTCAGCATTGCCGCAGTCTCAAGATAGGTCAGTTTTCCGGCAACATTCAAGAGGGGAGAATGGCAACGAGACTCGATCCAGAATGCTTCAGTGTCGTCTTTTCCCCCCAGTAAGACGATTGCAGCGCCCATTTCCTGCAATTTTGAGCTAAGGGCTAAAAACTTTTCTTTTGGCCAGCATTTTCCGGTAAAAGAGGCACCCGGCCCCAACCCGACTAACAACTTCCCTTCACCGCAAAAATCATGCAAAATGGCTTTTACACGCTCTTGATCATCACTGTTTGGAAATAGCTCAGTTGAGCTGTTTGGCTGTTTAGACCCGGGCACCGAAGGGATCAATTGACAGTAAGCGTCCCGCTGGGAAACAGCATTTTTTAACAAATTTACTTTTAATGATAATAACAAGTTTCGCTTCCAGCTTCGTTTATCAATCGACACTATGGAAGATCTCCTCCAATAATTAAAACCGAAGGCCTTGATGAGAAGTACCCTGCTACGAATAGAATTGTGAGCATCGATGATCAGATCGTAATGATTATTCCGAAGCAAGGAAACGACTTTTTTAGTTTCCAAAGCCTCATCCTTTCTATTAAAAGTGATGATGGATGAAACATGAAGATTGTGATTACATACCGACTCAAAGGTACTGGAGGTCAAAAAATCGATTCTTGAATCATTAAATTGTTTCTTTAACTCACGAAAAACAGGGGTAAGAAGAATAATATCCCCAAGGGAAGAAAAACGAATAACTAAAATACGTTTGACGTTCATACAATGGCATATTTCTTTAAAAAGTTAAAAAATTCAATACCAAAACGACTTCTAATCTCAAGGACCGACAGAATTGGTGATTTCATACTTTCTCTACCGGTATTTGAAGCATTAAAAAGAGAGCACAACCCGCATATCACTGTTTTATGCAATAATATCGTTGTCCCTCTACTCAAAAACAATCCTTTTGTGGATGAGGTGATCCCCGCCCATAAGGCTATGGATCAAGATTCATTGCTGTCAAAAATCAAAGCAGGATCATTCGATGCTCTATTGGTGCTGGTTAATGATCCCTTCATTCTTGACTTGTTACCCGAATTAAAACATATACCTATCCGCATAGGTCCTTTGAGCAAACCTTCTGCCCTGTTTCAATATACGCACCCGGTAATTCAAAAACGCTCAAAGTCAATCAAAAACGAGGCAGAATACAACCTTGAACTGCTCAAAGTTTTCAATTTTCCGGTTAACAACCGTATTAAACCACGTCTATACCTTTCGGAAAAGGAGACACAAGCGTTTCTGTCAAAACACAAGTCACTTTATGCCAGTATTGGAAAAGAAATCAAATGGATCGCCCTTCATCCCGGAATGAACGATTCCGCCTTGAATATGGAAGCTGAATTTTACTCAGATTTATTAAGCGGATTGTTGAACCAGGACTTTTTGGTCTGGCTTACAGGTGCCGGAAAAAAGGAGTTTCAAAGCAATCAGCACTTGATAAAGGGATCATCAATTTCCGAAAAACCAAAAGTCATCAATTCAGCTGGAATGTTTGATTTACGAGAACTCGCGATATTACTTTCCCGCTGCAAAGCTTACATTGGCCCAAGTACAGGTCCTACACACCTAGCCAACGCTGTCGGTACGCCGTTGGTCTCTTTTTACCCGCCCATAAAAGTTCAATCAGCCAGAAGATGGGAACCGTTTCTTTCCAAAGGAAAAATCTATTCCCCTGATGTCGCTTGTAAACAGAAATTCCGATGCAAAGGGGAAAAATGCAAGTTTTACTACTGTATGGATACTATTAAAGCAAATGATGTTTTGGAGAAAGTCGTATCGATTGTCAAATCCTAGGATTTGACAAAGGGGCAAGCTAATGTCGAGGAAATTATGGTCATACAACTATGATTTTGAATTTGAACTGGCAAATCAACCTGCTGTCAAGCTGTATCATCAGCAGAAAACTCCCTGGTGGTTTTTAAACCGCAGTTCAGTTTTATTTGCTCCTTTGGCCGGTAAACATGACGCTGTTTTGGTCTATCAACCCCCATCGGATATTCTCCTCAATAAATATAAGAGCTATTTTCCCAACATTCCTGATTTTTTAAACATTGTTCTGGAAAATGGCGAAAGCAACTGCGTTTGGCAAGATTTTACCGCAATAAACAATCAAAACAACTTTCCTGCTGAATTTGAACTCTCCCCTTGGGGATGGAGCCCAAAAGCTATTTCATTGGCAACTGCTCAATGCAAAAATACTCTTCCGGAATCTTTTGAAGACACTATTTCACACGTAAATTCCAAGGAAACTTCGGATTTTATCCGATCTAATCTGCTTCCGGAATCGTTTCATATACCTTCCGTTCAGATAAAAAATCGAAAAATTTCCTTAAATTCCCTTAAAAGTGAAATATACAGGTTTATTTCCGAATTTTCACAGGTTAAAATTAAACACTACTTTGGTGCATCAGGGAGACTTTCTGATTCTGTATCCGACGGGGTAATTATTTCCAAGAAAATGTCGGAGTGGTTATCATGGATTAGACAATCAGGAGGAATTCTTCTGGAAAAGGCACTTGACATAGATTCTGAATATAGTATTCAGGCGGAATTGGATACAGAAGGAAATACTGACATTTTAACCCTGACTCGTATGTTTTCCAACAGCAACGGAAGCTATCTGGGTAACCTACTTGATCTAACCGAGAATAAAATTTTGGTCAACCTTAAAGAGTCGTTCAAGCCTCTTTTTTCATACCTTGCAAACGTGGGATATCGGGGACCAATCGGTCTGGACTTACTAAAAACAAAAGATGGTGAGTTAAAGCTTATTGAAATAAATGCCCGCTATACCATGGGCAGAATCGCCTACGAATGGAATCGAATACTAAACTCCCGTAGATTTGGTTTTTTTGCCAATTTTTTCCTCAAAGACACTTCCAAACAAGATCTGCCTTCTTTTTTTGATTTTTGCCGTTCGTTGGAAAGCAAGCTTGATTGTATAATTTCGATTATTAACGCTGTCCCTTCAACACAAAGACCTGTTAGTTTAATCACAATTTTGGTCGGAGCCAATACAAAAGATTTATTAACTAATTTATTGTCTCAACTTTATCCTTCGTTATTTCAAAGAGTTAAGTTATAGGTGTTTATTTTTGTTTAATAACTTCTAAAGTTTTTAGTTTCAATTAGTTGCGTGCAACGGGTAAAAAAAATAAAATATCCAATTGCACTTAGCTTTAAAATAATTTATTTCTCCAAGACTGCTCTCAAAAATGCAAATACCGCAATCTATGCGAGGTATTTGACTTTTTAAAAGAGTGTGAGCTTTTGTAAAAGCAACCCCTGCTTGGAAGCTCGCGATTCTGGGGTGTTATTAGTCAAACCGGTAACTCTTGGTTGCTCGGTTCGGAAAGGAAAACGTCATTACTGAGTGGGATACACAATGTCAAGCCGAAAAAAAGGATTAACGTTCAAAGCATCGTTTTTTGAAAAATCTGATGAGACCCCGACTGTTTGGGATACCATCGAATGGGAAAGCAGGGAAAGCTCCATCACATCAGCGGATGGAAGTGTCATTTTCGAAATGAACGATATTGAGGTCCCTAAACCATGGAGTCAACTGGCGACAAACATTGCCGCCTCAAAATACTTTCGTAAAGCCGGGGTTCCCAACGAAAGAGGTCATGAATACAGTGTCAAGCAGCTGATTTTCAGAGTGGCAGATACTATCGCAGATTATGGAAAAAACGCTGGTTATTTTGCCTCTGATGATGATGCCTGCAACTTCAAAAACGACCTCCAATGGCTTCTACTTCACCAGTATTCCGCGTTTAACAGTCCGGTCTGGTTCAATATCGGTCTTCATCACAAGTACAAGATCAAGGGAAATGGTGAGAACTACGCCTGGGATGGTAAAGAAAGTTATGTAAAAATCAAGAACCAGTATCAGCGACCTCAAGCTAGTGCTTGTTTCATCCAGAGTGTGGAAGATGATTTGAACAGCATTTTTGAACTTGCGAAAAACGAAGCAAACCTATTTAAATATGGCAGTGGTACCGGATCAAACATGAGTAACCTGAGGGGAAACAATGAAAGGCTCAGCGGAGGGGGCAAGAGTTCAGGCCTTTTGAGTTTTCTGAAAGTTCTCGACAGTGCGGCAGGCGCTATCAAAAGCGGCGGAACAACAAGAAGGGCCGCAGTTATGCGCTGCCTGGATGCCGATCATCCGGAAATTGTCGATTTCATAGACTGGAAGGTCAAAGAAGAAAAGAAAGCCCTGTCGCTAGTTGCACAAGGATACGAGTCTGATTTTAACGGTGAAGCCTATGCCACTATCAGCGGTCAAAACAGTAACAATTCCGTGCGGCTTTCCGATGAATTTATGAAAGCGGTTGAAGATGACAAGGATTGGGAAACTATCAACAGAACCAACGGGAAAGTCGACCAAACATTCAAAGCGCGATGGTTATTCCAGAAAATCAGTAAGGCGGCATGGTCTTGCGCAGATCCGGGAATACAGTATGACTCCATCATAAATGACTGGCATACCTGTTCAAACACAGCCCCCATTCGATCGTCAAACCCCTGCTCTGAATACATGTTTCTGGATGATTCAGCCTGCAACCTCTCCAGTTTAAACCTCATCAAATTCTTCAAAGATAATCAATTTGATGCTGAAAGTTTTAAAAGAGCTTGTCGCATCATGCTTGTCGCCCAAGATATCCTGGTTGACTTTGCCAGTTATCCGACCAAAAAAATAGCCGTCAATAGTCATGAATACAGACCATTAGGACTTGGATATGCAAACTTGGGTACTTTGATTATGATGTTCGGTCACCCCTATGACAGTGCCGACGGAAGAGCCATTTCAGGTCTGGTTACAGCTATTATGACGGGGCATGCATATGAAGTCAGCGCGGAAATGGCATCGTTGGTCGGGGCGTTTAAGGGGTACAAAAAGAATGAAGATGCAATGTTGCGAGTCATGAAAAAGCATGCAGACTCCGTAGAAAAAGACACATACAGCATCAAAAATAATCCAATTTCTTCAAGTTTGTTAAAAGAGGCACGAAACTGCTGGAAAGGTGTGCTTGAGAACGGGGAAAAGTTTGGATTCCGGAATTCACAGGTGACGGTTTTAGCCCCGACAGGAACCATTGGACTATTAATGGATTGTGCTACAACCGGTGTTGAACCCGCTTTTTCACTGGTTATGTGGAAGAAACTTGCCGGGGGTGGTGTGATTCCCATGCTAAACCAAAGTGTCCCACACGTTCTTTCTCAGCTGGGATATACCGATTCTCAGATCGATTCAATCACGGAACACATTAAATCCGCATCTACCATCGAAGGCGCCCAGGAAGTTAAAAAGGAACACCTCGCCATATTTGACTGTGCCATGCCTGGTGGAGATGGAAAAAGATCAATCGATCCCATGGGTCATGTCAAAATGATGGCGGCAATCCAGCCCTTTATCAGTGGTGCGATCAGTAAAACGGTTAATATACCTCATGAGTGCACAGCAGAGGACATCTATAATATCTACATAGAATCCTGGCGTCTTGGCTTAAAAGCTATTGCCATCTACAGGGACGGATCTAAAGGATCTCAACCACTTACAACTGCTCCGGATAAGGAAGACTCGGAAAACTTTGAGACTATTAATTTTCTTAAAAAAGAGATCGAAAAGTTGGAATCCAAGTACGCTGAAAAGGTAGACAAGAAGATTCTCGACTGGGGCCAATCCAAACGATTACCTGATGAGCGAAGCGGAAAAACCTGGGAGTTTAAAATTGGTGGCACCAAGGTTTTCCTGAGAAGCGGTGAAAATCCGGACGGTACCTTGGGTGAGATTTTTGTTGACCTAGGATATAAAGAGGGTTCAACCGTTCGCGCACTGATGAACCAGTTTGCTATTGCCATCTCTTTCAGTTTGCAGCATGGGGTTCCCTTGGAAAAATTAGTAGAACGATTCTCCTTCACCAAATTCGAACCTCATGGATACGTAGAAGGTCACCCGTATTTGAAAAGTGCAACCTCATTAATCGACGCTATTTTCCGCATTTTAGGATACACCTACCTTGGCAGGACAGACTTTTTTCAGATCACACCACCGGAAGTAGCTCCCCCAAGGGAAGCATCAAATCCCGGTAATCCGGCCCCAGTTTCAAGCAATCCGGGTCATGTTGAAGAAAACGGGCATACCCCTGTTGCCACCAGCGATCATATGCCTTGTGGCGAGTGTGGTGGAATTGAATTTATGCGGACCGGCACCTGTTATGTGTGTATTACCTGTGGTGCAAGTCAGGGCTGCAGTTAGTGGGAATCCACATATTCTTCAATAAAACCCAATCCGCCAGTAAATAAATGAACTGGCGGATTCTCAGCGTTCTCTGTCTTGCTGTTTTTGCTTCCACACTTGGTCAAGGTTTAGTCGTCCCTCTCCTACCCGGATATGCCCAATCAACGGGAGCACATTGCCGGAATATTGCTCAACTATAATGCTTCATGTAATTGGGAACTATACTTTGTTACCGGCTTAAAGGGCATTGGTGGCAGATTTTTGGCTCCTGCCACCACAGCGATGTCGGCAATAATTGGGAAAGATTTTAAATCGATGGATACGGTAATGTCGATCTTAGACATGGGACAAAGCCTGGGAATGTCTGTTGGACCGTTAATTGCGGGAATAAGTATGGATTATGCCAGTTTAACTGCTGCTTTTTTATTCAGCGGCTTGACATTTTGTATGTTGCTGATTGCAGGCATGGTTTTAACCGGCAAATACCGAAAAATTGAGCTCAATTCCAGGCTCCGGGTTTAGTAGTTTCCAACGTTCTCCCACTCCTTTAGTTCCAACTCTTTTTGAGAGCGGTAGTCTTTCAAAATCATCATATAGTCAATCCCTGCATTTTTGAGTGCCAGTTTTAGTTCTATCAATTCGGCATTTTGCTTATCTGCTCTCTCCTGAATCATCTTTTTAAGTAACCGTATTTCATCCTGATCAAAGCTACCTGATCTCCCCAGCAAATCCTGGTTCAAAGTTATGGACTGGCCACTTTCTTCCAGCACTTCCCTGTCGATTTCATTGAAAAAATCGTGTTCATATCTTCCCTTAAAGTCTGCCAACACAGTACTTATAGTAATTTTACCTATATTTTTCAACTCGGGAGCTTTCTGCAATTTTTCAACTGTCAGTTCCAACAGATCATCAATGGCAAAATCATCCCGCTCTAATTGTGCATTTAAGTAAGCTTCAACCTGCATTTTTTTGGTCTTTTTCATCTTATCAATCTACTATGTTTGGAGTGGCTGATCTTTTATTAGATCCGAATGAGGGACACTGGCCGATCAACTACAAAACACCCAGATAAATAACAATTGGATTGAGAGGATAAAACCCGTGTTGAATGCAACAACCGGTGTATCACTTATTTTGGGCTTTTTTCTCAATGTTCCGATATCATCGGCAGGTCTGCCATCAGAATGTTGTTCCATGATTTACTCCCTAAAACCAATTAGCGAAAAATAATGATAAAATTATCCAAACGCCCGAATGGTTCGCACCTCACAATAACCTTCTTATTGACAGATGTAAATTAGTTTATTACCTTTTTAGGACGTTTGAAAGCACGTTATTTCAGGGAGTTTAACGTTTTTTTCAAACGAAAAAGGGCGACACGTTTAGACTCTTACTCTTTAATTACAAAAGGATAGTGCTTTTACCTAACGTCTTTGTTCCCTACCCCCACCTGCGAATACAAATATCCCTTAAACAATTTGTTCTGGGGCGGATGATTTCATCTGATCAGCGTCAAGTAAAAGCGATAATTTTATACCAAGGAGGATAATAGATTAAGATGTCACAAGTTTTAATTCCCCCGGCTGATTATTCGTTTTTGGGGATACCCACGGGATTGCTTTCGATTATTTTAACGCTGGTTGGAGTCGGTTCACTGACTTTTATAGTTTATAAAAGATTGGTTCCACTATTTAAAGCAGCCCCTGACAATACGCGCTTTGATCGTATACCACAGCGCATCTCTATGATCATGAAAATCTGGTTAGCCCAGTACAGGCACCCCAGGTATATGCTAGCCGGAATCCTGCATATACTTGTGTTTTTTGGTTTCTTGACACTCGTTATCAGAACGCTATCTTTAGTTTTCATTGGGTTCTGGCCTGAATTTGGAATCCCCGGCTTTACTACCGGACCATACGTTGTGGTAAAAGACTATGCTGCAACAATTGTCTTGATATCCTGTATTATCCTGGCAATAAGACGAGGTATTTTTACTCCGGAAAGATACAAAGTGCCTGAAAAATACGGCAAGGATCATACGGGTGAAGCTATTTTTGTTTTGTGTGTGATCTCTGTAATGATGATAACGGAAAGTCTTTTTGAAGCCACTCTGATCGCAGCTGAAATGCAACAGGGAGGTCACGTAACTTATGCAGCTCCGCTGACTCTGGTTTGGATACTTGCAAATATGTTTGCTGGTACATCAATGCCTGCCTTGCAGGAATTACATGTCAGTTCGTACCTCATTCACCACGTCGTTTTCCTATTCTTTGCTTGTTTTCTGCCCTTCGGAAAACATTTCCACGTTTTTACTTCATTGTTCAATGTGTTCTTTATGAGAATCGACACAGGCAACATCAAACCTGTTCGATACGGCGTTGCAGAAGATAAACTGGATGAACTTGAATCCTTTGGAGTCAAGAAGCTGGAAGACTTTACCTGGAAACACCAGCTGGACTTTTATACCTGTGCGGACTGTGGCAGATGCTCTGATCACTGTCCTGCCAATGCCGTTGGAAGACCACTATCACCAAGATTTATCAGTATTAAGGGAAGAGACGCCATCTTCAAGAACTATCCAATCTTCGGCAAAGGACCTGAAAGCGGTCTATTGATGGAAGGTGTATATGAAGAAGATGAGGTTTGGTCTTGTACTACTTGCGGTGCCTGTGAAGAGGAATGTCCGCTCGGTATCGAATATATCGATAAGATCGTTGATTTGAGACGAGGTATGGTTGACGAGGGCATGGTTCCACAATCGTTGCAAAAACCAATGAAAGCCTTGGAAAAGCGTGGAAATCCATGGGGTAAGATGGAGAAAAAGCGTCTGGAATGGGCCAATGACAAAGAATTTAAAGCCGAATGTGAAGTGAAGTCCCTGGAAAAGGGTGGTGAAGCCGAAACTCTATATTTTGTGGACAGTATCACTTCATTTGATGAACGCATGCAGGAAATTGCCAGGGCTACGTCCAAGGTACTTACCGCCGCCGAGGTGGATTTTGGTTCTTTAGGCAAGCTCGAAAAGGACTCCGGAAATGAAGTGAAACGTTTTGGAGAAGAAATGCTGTATCAAGATCTGAAAGATAACAATACGGACGCAATCCTGGAAAGCGGTTGCAAGAATATCATCACTTCAGATCCACATGCCTACAATGTGCTCAAAAACGAATACAGTGAATTACCGCCAGTTGAGCATATTACCCAAACAGTCGATCAAAAGATCAAAGAAGGTAAACTTCAATTAAAGCCCTTGGAAGAAGAAGGCAAAGTATACACTTACCACGATCCTTGTTACCTGGGACGTCACAATGAAATTTATGATGCTCCAAGAAACGCACTTGATGCTATCCCCGGAATGAACAGGGTAGACATGCTTAAGTGCAAGGATCGCTCATTCTGTTGCGGTGGCGGCGGATTAATGCTCTTTTACGAACCGGAAGAGGAAACTCGCATGGGTGTATTAAGAGTAGACATGGCAAAGAAAGCAGGTGCTAACGTTATTGTAACTGCCTGTCCGTTCTGTCTTGTCAACATGGAGGACGCCATCAAAGTTGCCGGCATGGAAGGCGAAATGGAAGCTATCGATTTTTCCGAATTGATGGCTCGTCAACTTAAATCATAACGGCTTCAAACGGGATTTTTACGGTTGAAGACACATGGATTGCCTTCTGCCGTAAACCTTAACAGGAGAATTTTTGATGACCCTTCGGGGTTATAACAATCATTAGCTTGAAAGCTAGTATATCGGAGGATTTATATGGAGATTTTGGTCTGTGTCAAGCGAGTCCCGGATAATGAAGAGAACGAAATTGAACTCAACGGTGAAGGAAACGACATTGAAAGAGACGATTTAGTTTATTCTGTAAACGAATGGGACAACTATGCTGTTGAAGAAGCGATCCAAATGGTAGATGAGCATGGTGGATCAGTTACTGTTGTCACCGTAGGTGATGAAGAATCTGAAGAAGTTCTAAGAAGAGAAATGGCCATGGGTGCTGAAAAAGGTATCCTGGTTTCCGATGATGCTTTGGAAAACTCTGATGGTAAAGGAATTGCCGCAGTATTAAAAGCAGTTGTCGAAAAAGGAAACTACGATCTAATTATGACCGGAGCCCAGGCAGATGCCGGAGCAGCCGAAGTTGGCGGCTTTCTTGCTGCAATGCTCGATTTGCCTTATGCCTCACTGGTTAATGAGATTAACGTCGTTGATGATAAAACCCTTAAAGTTGGACGTGAAGTAGAGGGCGGTGACCAGGAAATGAATGAAATTTCATTGCCCTGTGTTGTTTCCATCCAAACCGGAATTAATGAGCCTCGCTATGTTGGAATTCGTGGAATTCGAAAAGTAGCCTCTGTTGAAATTCCCACTTTCTCTGCATCTGATCTGGGAATCGGCTCTGACGCAGCTGGTGAAGCAGCAGCCAAAGTTAAAAAGATCGATTACTTCCTGCCTGATATGGGCGACGGTGCAGAAATGCTTGAAGGAAGTATAGATGAAATCGCAGAGAAACTGATTGAAATGTTAAAAGCTAAAGGAGGGCTACAATAATGGCAAAAATATTCGCGTATATTGTACACAAGGACGGCGTAGCAGATGATTCAGCTCTGGAACTAATCACAGCTGCAAAAAAGATTGATGGCGGTGCCGAAGTTACTGCTTTAGTGACAGGATCCGGTGCGGATCTGGACAAAGTATGTAATGAAATGGCCGAATCCTATAAGGAAGTTTATAAACTTGACAATGAAGCCATGGCTTATCCAAATGCAGAAGTCATTCGAAAAGCACTGGTGAACATTCTTCCGGCTGATTCCATTATTATAATCCCTCACAATACCTTTGGAATGGATTTGGGACCCGGTTTGTCCATTAAGCTGGATTCGACTTATGTCTCAGACCTGGTTGATATTGAAGGAATGGACGGATCAAACCTCAAAGTTGTCAGACAAGAGTTCGGTGGACAAGTTAGCACCCACGTAACATGCGATATCGCATCAGGTGCTGTCATCACCGTTCGACCCGGTCCTTTTGCACCGGATGAAAGTAAGGGCGCAGGTGGTCAGGTTGTTGACAAGTCCGGTGACATGGGTGACATTTCAGCAAAACGAAAATATCTGGAAACGGTCGTTCAGGAAGCTGGTGATGTGGATATTACCAAATCTGAAATTCTGGTATCTGTTGGTCGCGGTATTGAAGATGAAGAAAACATCGAAGTGGCAGAAGAACTTGCTGAAGCCATGGGAGCTGATGTGGCTTGCTCAAGGCCAATTGTCGATGCAAAATGGTTGGATAAATCACGACAGGTTGGAACTTCCGGCCAAACTGTAAAGCCCAAGGTTTACCTGGCTATGGGTATCAGTGGATCTTTCCAGCACCTCGGCGGAATCAAGGGGTCTCCCTTTCTGGTTGCAGTAAATAAAAATCCAAAAGCACCGATCTTTCAGGTGGCTGATGTTGGTATTGTCGCTGATATTCTTGAGTTTATGCCTGAACTTACAGAGAAGATTAACGATTCCAAATAGTTAATTCTATTTGAAAGACGTTAAAAGGCCGTTTATCACACGTGATAAACGGCCTTTTTTTGTTGTTAACTTAAGATTGGTATTGTTTCTTTTCAAAGACAATTTCAGGCATTCAACAGACTTTCTGTTTCCAAAGCGATTTTTAGCTCTTCGTTAGTGGGAATGAGCAATATTTTCACTTTGGAATCATCAGATTGTAATTCCCTGCACCCCGATTTTCGCTCCTCGTTTTTCGCCTGGTTAATAGAAATCCCAAGATGCTCCAACCCTTGACACACTTGGTTTCGAATGGGCGCTGAATGTTCACCAATTCCTGCAGTAAAAACAATAGCGTCAAGTTTACCTAGAATTGCCATGTAACTGCCCAAATACTTTTTAATTCTATAACAGTACATATCAACCGCCAATTGGGCCTGTTGATCGCCACTATCACAGGCAGCCATGATTTCCCGCATATCGTTACGCTCACAGATACCTTTTAAGCCGCTTTTCTTGTTGAGAATCTGGTCAACCTCGTCGATGTTAACATCCGAGTTCTTGCAAATATAAAAAGGTATTGCGGGATCGATATCTCCGGAGCGGGTTCCCATAATCAATCCCTCCAGAGGTGTCATGCCCATGGATGTATCTACGCTTTTTCCCTTCTTAATAGCCGTAATGCTGCCACCATTTCCCAAATGGACCGTAATCATGTTCAGGGATGCAAGATCCCGATTCATTATCTCAGCGGCCTTTTCAGCAACATATTGATGAGATGTTCCATGAAAACCATATCGCCTGATCTTCAGCTTGGAATAGAAGTCATAAGGCAGTGCGTAGAGGTAGGCTTGCTGTGGTATAGTATGGTGAAATGCGGTATCAAATACTGCCACCTGTTTTGCCGAACCAAACACTTCCCTGGCTACTTCTATACCAACAATATTTGCGGGATTATGAAGCGGTGCCAGCATACTATTCTCTTTGATGGCGTTTAACACTTCATCATCGATCAAAGCAGGTGTTTTAAAATCTTCTCCACCATGCACAACCCTGTGTCCCACAGCCTCAACATCGCTTTTGTCTTTAAGGACTCCAACAATTGAATCTGTAAGCAATTCAACCACCCTGTTCATACCTGTCTTATGATCAGGTATTTGCTCTTCATAACTGTTTTTTTTGATTTCCGGAGTATGAATCTCATACGTTATCTGACTGTTTTCTTCACCAATCTTTTCAACGATGCCACTGGCAAGCACTTTCCTTTCAGTAATCAAAAAGAGCTGAAACTTAATCGATGAGCTGCCACTGTTTAAAACAAATACTTTCATTATTTACCTTAGTCTGCTTGAGCTTGAATTGCTGTAATTGCGACAGTGTTCACAATATCCGTCACTGTACATCCCCTGCTTAAATCGTTAACCGGTCTTTTCAATCCCTGCATAACCGGTCCAACGGCTACTGCTTTAGCACTCCTTTGTACAGCTTTGTAAGTGTTGTTACCGGTATTGAGATCGGGAAATATCAGGACGGTGGCTTTTCCTGCCACTTTGCTGTCCGGCAATTTTGTTTTTGCCACCACAGCATCAACCGCTGCATCATATTGGATGGGGCCTTCCAGGGGAAGGTCAGGTGCCATTTTTTTAGCAATGTCGACTGCTGCCCGCACCTTATCAACATCGTCACCAACACCGGAGGTACCTGTTGAGTATGAAAGCATGGCCACAATCGGCTCAACTCCAAAAATCTTTGCTGTTTCTGCAGATTTAACGGCAATTTCAGCCAATTGTTCTGAAGTCGGATTTGGGTTTACCGCACAATCGCCGTAAACCAGAACCTTGTCCTCCAGACACATGAAAAAAACGCTGGACATTCTGGAAGATCCTGCTTTGGTTTTGATGATTTCAAAAGCCGGCCGCACTGTATTTCGCGTCGAATGCACAGCTCCGGAAACCATCCCGTCCGCATGTCCTTTGTAGACCATCATGGTTCCGAAATGATTAAGACTGGACATGACGTCTTTGGCATTGTCCTGGGTGATGCCCTTATGTTTCCTAAGTTGGTAATAGGTGTTGGTATAATCTTCAAAATGGGGAGATTTAAGAGGTTCGACTATATTAGGATTTTTTATATTCAGACCCAACTGCGAAATCTTATCAACAATTATCTCTTTTGAACCCAATAAGGTTACGTCCGCTATATCACGATGAATTATAATCTCCGCAGCATTGAGAATTCTGTCTTCCTCCCCTTCCGGTAAAACAATATGCTGCTTTGCCATTCTTGCCCGTTTGATCAAGCCAAACTCAAACATTTTGGGGGTGATAAAGGAAACGCTGAATCCAACAATTTTTTGCCTCAATTCAGTTGTATCGACGTTAGATTCAAATATTCCCAACGCCATGGCAATTTTCTTGGGATCATCTGCATGAATTCGCGAATGCATCTCACTGATTTTTTTTGCCGCCGTGAAAGTATCGTCTTCAACCTTAAGGATGGGGACAATATCTGTTAAACCTTCCAATAAATTGAACAAGACATAATCAGGCTGAAGATACCCGGTAAGAATAATACCGGCGATGTTTGGCATTGTTTGAGACCTCACGGCAGCCAGGACGCCCAATACGATATCTAGCCGATCAACTGGCGTAATGATCAAGCTTCCTTCCGAGAGCCTGGGCAGAAAGTTCTTTAAATGCATGGCTCCGACAGTAAATCTGGAGACCAAACGATTAAGTTGCCTGACACCAAAAAGGACTTCAGCTTTTAAGTCCTTCGCTATCTCCGACATACTGATGCAACCCAGCGTGGGTTCGTATGGTAGAGAATAGATCAGATCTACCTTACCTTTTAATTTTGGCTTTAAATAATCGACAACTTTGTCTTGGATGGAAACCGGAGTCTGGTTTAACATCAGGCTGATAACGTCACAACCCTTCTCTTCAAAAGACTCTAGAGCCAACTGACACGATTTTTCAATTTCTTCCAACGTCTTATCATGAGCATTGGACACAATTAAAAGCGGACAACCCAGGTTGTTGGCAATTTCAGAATTGACATCAAATTCAAAAGATGAAGAAACGCCCTCATAATCGGTACCGAGGCATAAGATGAAGTCGTAATCCGTTTCCAGGGCTTTGTACTTATCCAGAATACCCTCCATAAGAGCAGCATGGTTTCCCTCGGCGACCATAGACTTGGCTTCATCCAAGGTGAATCCGTAACTGTCTTCATACGGAAGATCGAGGTTGTAGTGCTCTGAAATCAAATGAATAATAGAGTCTTTTGATTTTTCATCAGACGGCGCGCAAATAATAGGTCTGAAAAAGGCAACTTTTTTGATGTTTCGAATCAGAAACTCCATTATTCCCAAAGCGATGGCTGACTTGCCGCTTTTGGGTTCCAATCCGGCTACATAGATGTTTTTTGACATTGTTTTACGTCTTAAATGTGTGAGTATTTCCCGTAAAAAATAGAATCAGGCTATTTCCCCCAATAACCGATGCTTCGACATAATAATAGAACGGAAACTTGTATATATAGGTAAAAATAATAGAAGCTTATGTAAATTGTAACCCGAACAATGATCAGTGGTCGATTAAAAAATCATTCATTGCCGTCGATTTAATACTACCAGGTAAAAATTAAACCAAGATTTAATAGTATCTAGTAACAAAGGGCACACGCAAGTGAGGATAACAAGGATTATTTGCAGGATATTGATGCTGGTTGATTTTTATAGACGAATGCAAAGACGAGCACCGCCATTGTGATTATGCAGCGGCTTTGGTCTCGTCGTTTTCATTTTTTACTTCTTCACTTGTTTCTTTCATGGATTTTCGATCTTTTCTCGAGGATTTTTTGAATCTATCCAGGGAAGGAATGAATTGAAGAAAGATCATTGCAAAGAAGAAAAACAAGTAAGCAAAACAAAATCGGATTAGATACATAACCACTACCCCAAAGATGATTAATAACTTTAAATAAAGCAATGCCAGTATATACGAATCCCAGGTTTGATTGCAACTTTTAATCCATCTATATTCCCTACTTTCAAACCTTTGTTTTTACGTTTTTTTTACGTCAAGCAAATGAGAATAGCGTCTTTTTGACATTAAACTATGTACGCAAATTGACGATGCCATTACCTGTTTTGTCCATGCAAATGCCAACACGACTGATTTCCGCAAACAACCTAAAAAAGATGTTGTGTCGGCATCGGAACTAAAGTTCATCATTTTGAAATTTCAGTGAACTGTACATCCGGAACAGCAAACCATTGCAATTTTGGTTTTCAATAGGATATACTAATTCGTCGGTTAAGAGCGCATCCTTATTCCAATTCGAATCGTTTTTACCTATACATTTCTTGAATTCGTGAGGATGTAAGATATTAGTATCACTCCAAGTCTAAACCTATAAATAGTTTGTAAATCAAGGATAATCTACATTTAAACGTTTACGAACGGAAACCTGGTTACATAAGGTAAGACAATGACAAAAGAAAAAAGAGTATTCAGCAGAATCACATTTCCCAATCAGACAACCCTGGTGCATAAGAAAAAATCATACCCAGTGGAACTTAAGAACATTTCACTTCAAGGGGCAACAGTCGAAACCGACAACAATGTTGAATTGACCAAAGGTAACTCCTGTGTCCTCCGAATTGTACCCAAAGATACTACTTCAGTCCTGGATCTGGATGCGATGACGATGTATTGCGAAAATGGGTCTATTGGCGTGCAGTTCAGTGAGAACAATCCTCAAACCGTGAAGGAATTGAGGTTAATTATTAGTTCCCATTTTAGTAAGTAGATTTGATTTTGATACGGGAGACAAAGGCAATTTATAATGACCTATAACAATTTGGTCCAAAGCAGTTTCTTATCTGAAAGTAGTTGAATAGTAATTGAAATAAACTATTATTGAGCATTTACAATTACCGAGTCAGTTAATTCAGTTGAACTTGCTCCTTCTCCTTCGCTTGAATCCCCGCTATCGATAGTGTAGGTAGCTTTTAATCCAGATGTTCCAAAAGCCGTATTACATATGACTAATCCAGGATAAGCATCTGATAGAACATCGTCAGTTGCATCGATTTCCCAAGTCACTTCACTGGATAAATCTTCTGTATCGTCATCTTCATAAGTACCAATAACTTGAAAACGACGGTTTCCAGTTCCACCACTCCCTGTAGTTTTACAAATATACGTTTCATTGCTTGCATCATCCGAAGAATCACTATCAACAGGTGATACCGTGATTGAGTCTAAAGAATTGTACTCTTTGCAGGCAGTGAAAAGCACAAGTGGGACAATAATTACCAGAGAACTGTATTTAAAAAAAGTCATAACGCCTCAAATCAGTTTTTCCGCTGTGATCGCTTTGAGAGGACAGCAGGGTAAAACGAACAATGTTTTGAGGCTATTATCTCGTTTGGAAGTTTCAAGTCAAGGGTTAATATTGGTTAACTATTGATCAAACAACTAAAAACTGTATTTCAAGGACACAAACACCCGATCATTATTGCGATAGTTGTATACCGTAGCTTCCTCATCGGTTGCATGATAGTTGATGAAACCGCCTGATACAGCCAAGGCATCAATGATGTCGTATTCCAGGTTGACTCTGATTACATCACCATTATTATCAGAGAAATTGATCCAGAAAAGTCCTGCCTCGAAGGTATCGTTTAAAGCTGTGTACGAAACGGACAGAACAGTCTGAGCAGATGCTTCCTTGCTGATCAAATTTTCCTCTTCTTCGTACTCTTCGATTCTTTCTCCAACGACTTCCAGACTGATTGTTAAATCTTGAATACCTGTATATTCAACACCTAGCATGCCGCTATGGGAGTTCTTCTCTCTCCAGGTTTTTACGGCTTCACTGTCTTCATCGTATATTGTTGCTGGACCTGAAGTATAAGCTCCAATCTGAGTTAAGATATCATTTCTTGCATACGCAACACCAATCCTTCTTGCGACTTCTGTTTTAAATAACCAAGAACCGGAAACCAAGTTCGCCGAAAATCCAAAGATAGTAAACCTCTTATGCCTTGGTACGAGTGTAATCTGGGCATCACTTGTAGGATCCATATCCAGCTCATGAAATTCCAAATATGCGTTATCATCGTACACATCAGCCCACATGATCCCAACATCACCACCATTGAAGGTCTTGAATAAACGGACAAGATACTCGGTGTTTTCGCCTGTACTTTCGGGCACTTCCTCATCTTCAATCACAATTCCGGGAATTCTAAAATCCTGCAGTAAATCAAACTCCGAGCCTGTTGACGGGATTTTATTGGCCCTGATTTCATGAATAGCAACTGCATTCAATTCCAGGGAGCCAAATAGAAAAGACAGTTTAGTCGCCGTCACAGGCACCCTTGAGTCCTCCAAATCTACCATACCCAATTCCCTCAGGTCCCTGGGATTTGCCACATCAGTAATCTGGGATGCTTCCGACTGCCCCCAGGCGATAATCTGCCTTCCGAATTTGATTCTGAACCAATTGGTTAAATCGCCATCAACAAAGGTTTCTCTTAATTCACTTTCCGATTCATAGGTTTCCAAGGTTTCATCAGTGAACTCATCTCTACCGCGATGGGCGTATGAGTAATCGTAGAACCCGTTCCAGATGATTTTGGCTTTCCAGTCGTCGGCTATTTTCCAATCCAGGTTGAGATTCAGGGTAGTTCTGATTTTTGAGTAGTCAGGATCATCATAAGCGTGACTGTAATCCACCTCTTCTTTAATAAATCCGCCAAAGGTAACTGCAGATGGCTCGGTAGCCGAAAGATCAATATCATCCAAATTGACTTCAATCTCTCCAAATCCACCCCCTTCACCAAAACCACTTTCGTCATCACTTTCCTCGTCAAAACCGGAAAAACCATCATCACCTTCCTCGTCAAATCCGGAAAGACCCTCATCATCTTCAAATGAATCCGTTTCCTTACTGGCTAGTGTTTCCTCATGGTTATCAGCGAAGCCGACCGAAGCCAGTGGAGTCAGCATCAGCATTGTTGCGATCAGGCAGAATGTAATTAAGAAACGATAGGCAGTCATTACAATCCTCGTTCCATACGTTGCACAGTAAACATTCCGTCCTCAACTCCTTTGTTGTAAACCACTTTATTGAACAACAACACTGTGGAGTGTTCCTTTCTCTTTCTTTTGGTTGTGACCATGGTTAGTTTTTTCGCGGTCCAGATTCCCTGTATTGGTTCAAGTTCGCTAGCAGTAAAATATTTGATTTTCTTACCTTTTTTCACATACATTTTTCCTTTGACGACGAAAAAAATGTCTTTTCGAATCCAGGAAACCACTTTCAAATAGCCGGTTTCATCAATTACTTTTTTTCGTTTGCTTTTTTTGGGAACGCCTTCGATAACCCAGCAGTCCTTACCATCCACCATTTCAGACTGCTTGAGGAATTTGTAATCCCATTCATTGATTTCCAGATCATTCATATCAGCGTAGGTAAAATCACTTCCCATAAAAGAATCCTTTTGATTTCCCGCACTAATGCGTTTAGGTTTTCCTATGGCAGGCAGGTACAACCAGCTGTCATCTTCCTTGTCTTCATCATCCCAATCATAAGAAAGAAAGGCGACATTTCTGACATCCGCAGGAGAAAGAAAAAAATTCATGCTTTTTGTGTCTTCACCATAGTCCTTTCGAAAACCTCGCATTTGTCGAACTCTTTGATTTCCTCTTCTATCAATCAGGATCATGGTCATTTCCGAGCTGGATGTCTCTCCATCATCGAAGTTGTCAACCTTGACCATCACCTCCGTTGCAGTCATTTCCCGTGCAAATGGGGATGAGGGAGCTACTAGAACCAGCATCATCAAAAAGACAAACAAACCTGTCAAACTCATTTTACGCATGCGATACAACATGTCAGCCTCCTTGTGGCAGTATTTTTCGGTTTATTATTGTTATAGTTGTATAGTACAATATAAATTTATTACTCAGAAAAGCTCATTGTCAATAATGAGCAATGATATAATTATTAACTAACTGGTTAATTAATTCCAATCATTTTCTCAGATTTAGTATAAACTATTGGAATTGCGTAAAAATATACCAGCTAACGATCTTTTGTTACAAGTGCAACCAAAGCCGGAGCCAGAATAATATCTGCAAGAAATGCAAACACAAGGGTAATGCCGGTCAGAAGTCCAAAATTAAACAGGTTTTGCATGGTTGCGAACATAAATAGCCAGAAACCGGTTGCCAACACCAAGGTAGTGATCAACAGGGCTCTACCGGTGGAAGTCAATGTCTCTTCCACAGCTTTGTGAACACTGCCGGTTTTATCATAATATTTTCTAAAGTTGTGAAAAAAGTGAATCGTATCATCAACAGTAAGCCCAATAGCGATACTTCCAATCAGCATGGTAAACATATCAAGATTTGTTCCGACCCACCCCATGATTCCCAGGGTTACAATTATTGGTGTCAAGTTTGGAATCATACTCAAGAACCCAAGACGAAACCTGCCAATTAAAACCAGCATCAACAATGTAATAACTATTGCAGCGATTGTATAGCTTTGCATGGTACTGTTCATCATTGCTGAAACTGTTGTCATCAACATTTCAGTGATGCCTGTCACCGTGATATCAAATTTATTCTCAAAAAGCTCTTCCAACTGATCATCCAAAAAATTAAAAAAGCCTATATATGAAACCGAGTCATTCCACGGTACCTTAATCGTCAAACGTGTTTTTCTGAATTGATTATCCACCATATCTTCCAAATCATCTGCACCACTGTTTTCAAAAAGCAGTAATTCCTGTGCTATCAGTTTTCTGCTTTGTGGAATGCTATAAAACTCAGAGTTGTTTTCGTTCAAGGCCTGGTTGATTTCTTTAACAAGATCAACCAGACCCATGGTCTTACCGATGAACATACCTTCTGCTTCAGGAGTGAATGCTTCAATTCTTTTGGCTAGTGTTTCCAATCTGTTCAGAAAATCCGGCTCGTATAACCCGTTTTCACGGCCAGTATCGATAACAACTTCAATAGCGAGAGACCCTTTCATTTGCTCATCTATCAATTCGGTATTTTGTCTGATCTCGCTATTCTCCGGAAACCAGAGCATTACATGATGAGTAAAATTAAGTCGGCTGATTCCAATAATGCTGAAGATTAGTAATCCTATAGCTACCACAACCACTTTGATCCGATTAGTCACGGCAAATTCGCCGCATCCTGCCAGCCATTTGTTCATGTAGCCGTTTATTTCTGACCTCTTGTTTTGGGTTGAACTGCCAATTGGAAAAATCGCTACCAGAGTTGGGATAAGAAAGATAGTAAAGACCAATGAAATCAAAACTCCCACCGATGAAAACCGTCCCAGATCAGCAATTGGAGCCATTTCAGCCTGACTAAACGATGCCAGGCCTGCAGCTGTGGTCAGACTGGTCATAACAATAGGCAGTCCCGAATGTCCCAGGGCTTTCGAAATTGCAGTTATTTTGTTGTCACCATTCAGATACTTAAAGAATATCGCCATCAGGTGAACGGAAGCCCCAATGCCGATGGCTAGAAGAAAAGACGGCAAAATAACCAAAGGAATCTTAAGTGCCGTGTTTGTCAATTCCATTAAGGCAAACGCAAAAATCACACTGAACGTTACAGTCACTATCGGTAAAAGTACCCCTGATATTCTTCTGAATAAAGCAAACAAAAAAAGGGAGATTCCTATGATGGCTGCCAGAGTGAACCTTCCCATGTCCTTTTGCATGGAAGTCTTCATGTAATCGGTTACCACCGGAGACCCGCTTAGGTACAAGGGAAAATCAGGACTGGCATGTTTCTTCAACATGTCTCGAACAGATTTTACCAGAAAACTGTTTTCAGCATTTGATAGTGGTATTTTTTCCATTTCACCCCCAGGGGTTGAGGGACCAGAAAAGTCTTGAGCCAACAGGTCACTTTCAGGGATTTCTTCATTGCCTTCAGAGGAAAATGCATCCGATTGGATCAATATGGTCGTTAATTTGCCATCCTCAGAAACGAGTAGATTCAAATAAATCGGATTACTCATGACCAATTGTTTTAACCTGGCAATGTCTTCTGCCGTCTCGGGCATTTCTTCCAACAAGTCTTCTACTATTAGTTCTCCTTCCGCTCCAATCGTTAACCTGGCATTGACCAAACTATTAATATCATTAAGAAAGGGAACATTTTCCTCCAGGTCGTCATGGAGTCGTTTTAGTTTTTTAAGAAAACTCAGTTCAAATACATTGTTTGATTTGATCATCACAACAATCATTTCATCCCTGCCAAACTGCTCACGATATTCGTTATATCGAATTATGCTGGGATCATCGTCATGCAAGAAACCTTCGGTTGACATATCAAATTTGGTATGAGGAAGACGCGAAACCATGAATACCAATAAAGCCAGGATTACCGTCAGTATCCACCATTTATGTTTAGCTATCCAATAGGCCAATGTTTCAAATCCGCTATCGATTGTTGTTCTTAAGTTTGCCATTTAAATACCTTATTAATCGTTGCAACTAAAAAGTTAACCAATGAGATTAAACCGTTCAAAAACCTTCATAAGCAATTTTTCCACACCGACCTTATCATCGATACGATTCACAAAGATTGCGCCGAATATTGCCGCATTTAGTAAGTATTTATCCTCATCTTCATCAATTTCCAGTGCTTCCGTAATAAACTCCCGACGTTCTTTCATCACACCTTTCACTTTTTCTTTGATCGTTGGAGAATGCTGAAAACACGTACAGCAGAAATGCTGTAAGATGCAAATGAACAAAACAAGTCGGTTATTTTTAAGTTGGAACAAAAGGGAGTGATACAAACCCAGGTGAACGCTTTAGAATCAATTACCTGGGTCTGGGAAAGCGTACCTTTAAAATTGGAAGGAATTAATGCTGATTGTTGATCGCTGCCTTAATTGCCGTAATATGATCAGGTGTTGTGCCACAACAACCACCAATGATGTTTACGCCAGCGTTAATCAGATCATTCACAAAAGATGCTGTATCTGCTGGTTGCTCAGGGAATACATCTTTGCCATCCACATTTTCCGGAAGACCGGCATTTGCATGCACCAGAATCGGAACATCGGCATCCACCTCACGAATAGCCCTGACTATTGGGATCATCCGTTCCATTCCATTGCCACAATTGGTTCCAATGATATCTGCGCCTTGATCTAATACGCTCCTGGCAAAATCCTGCGGGGTTGTTCCCATCATGGTTCGATACTCACCTTTTTTTGTCAGTTGGAATGTAAAGGTAGAAATTACTTCACAGCCGGTATTCTCCTTAACAGCTTTTATGGCCTGATTTGCTTCTCCCAGGTCATACATGGTTTCAATGCAGATTGCATCAGCTCCTCCCTTTTCCAATGCCCGTGCTTGTTCATTAAAAACATCGTAAAGCACTTCTTCTGTGACTTCCCCGGTTACAAGCATTTTTCCGGTCGGTCCAATAGAGGCAATAACCCAATTGTTGTCACCTGCAGCTTTTCTGGAAATATCAGCAGCCGCTTCGTTGATTTGACTCGTTTTATCACCTAAACCATAGTGTTCCAATTTAAATCGTGATCCGCCAAAACTGTTGGTCTGAACCATGTCAGAACCGGCATTGATATAACTTTTTGCCACTTCATAAACATCATCAGAATGTGTCAAATTCCATTGTTCCGGGCATTCACCGGATTTTAAGCCCTTGGCATGCAGAAAAGTACCCCAAGCTCCATCAGATACCAATAAACGACCACCTGCAACTACCTTAGTAATTCTCTCTCTACTCATTGGTTTACCTTATTCGAATTTAATACTTTTTTTGCTGATATTGCCCAGAACAGATAGTTCCTGGCAATGCACTATGTTAATGAAAACGCTTAATTTTTGATTGGGAGAATATCGCCCGGGTGACGACCCGGACACAGATGAGAATTATGTTTAAGTGAAGGATCACTTAGATTGCATTTGATAGACACCGTCCCAGGCTTCACCCGGAGGATCATTTTTAAACTCCTTGCACCGGTCAAAAAAGACCTGGGATGCACCATCGTATCCAAGCAGCTTGTTGGTATGGGCGAAGTATTTTTTTGCTTCATCCCAATCTTGCTTGCGGTAGAGCTCCAGTCCTTTTGAATAGTATTTAATTGCCTTTAATTTCTCTTCGTCTACTTCCCCCTTTCTACCCAGCACCTCATAAATTTTTACCGGTTCATTTTTTCCCACCACACGGATCATATCCAATTCTCTGGTTTCAATGGTGTTTTTTACCTCTTCATAGGTAAATTCACTGATCATGCAAAAGGTTTTGTACTCCTTGTTGACCCCTTCCAGTCTTGCCGCCAAGTTAACGCTATCCCCCATCATTGTATAATCCATTCGATAGGCCGATCCCATATTTCCAACTACGCAGCTACCAGTGTTTAGTCCAATCCTGACATATAACTCGTGTTTACCTTCTTCCCTCCACTTTTCCCTCATATGAACAAGTTTTTCCTGCATTTCAAGAGAAGCCAGACAAGCTCGGGTTGCATGATCCGGATAAGCTATCGGCGCGCCAAAAAATGCAATAACAGCATCTCCTTCAAATTTATCTACCGTACCATCATACTTCATAACAATATCTGTCATGGCGGTAAGATACTCGTTTAGAAGTTCAACAAGCTCTTCCGGAGTCAGTGATTCGGAGATGGTTGAAAACCCCTGTACATCGGAGAAAAAGGCTGTGATATCCTTCTTTTCACCCCCAAGGGTTAACATGCTGGGATCATCAACCAATTGGTCAATAACCTTTGGTGAGAGGTATTGCTGAAAAGCCCCTTTGATAAATCGTTTGTCCTTTTCCTCTCCGAAAAACTTGAAAATAACGATTGAAAACCAGTTTAACACAATGACGAGAACAATATAAACATAGCTGGTCCAGGCTTTTTCATTAACAAGGAACCATGAGTTGATTCCAATATATCCTCCCAGAACAGTCAGAGAGAAAATCAACCCGGGAGCGGCGCTCAATTTTGGTAATATGATGCCCATCACAAAACCAAACACTAAAATCAATAAGGCGGTTAAAAAATATACAAAATCGGATCGGTAGAAATAGTCACCCGAAATCATATTTTCCACGATCGTAGCATGCACTTCAACCCCGGGATAAGCAGCACTGACAGGAGTATTTCTTAGGTCAAACACGCCAACCTCGGTGGCACCTAAAATGACGATTTTATCTTTGAGCTTCTCTTTGGGAATATTATGATTGATAACATCGTAAACCGAATAATTGGGGAAGGTAAATTCCGGACCTTTGTAATTGATCATTACTGTGCCGTCACTGGCAGTATTGATCCGTTTATCACCAATATAGAAAGCTTCAATCCCTCCCTGGTTGGCAACCATGCGAATGGGCTTGTCTCCGTAATAACGCCTTAAGATCTGAAGACCGAGGGAAGGATAAAAGGCATCTTTGTATCTGATAACCAAGGGAACCCTGCGGATCGTCCCGTCTTCCCAATCCGGTACGACATTAAAGAATCCACTCAGGTTTTTGCTGGAGATTAGACCGGGAATGTTCGCTTCAACTGCAAATCCTTCGTAGAGGGGAATGTAATCTAAAAATTCAGCACCCTGGATAATGGTGATCTCTGAATTTTCGATACGTTTTGAAAATTCATCCAATTGCTCCGGTGATAAATGAGAGGTTTGTTCCAGATTTGCACTGAGAAAAAAGAAGTAACCGAGTACAATGTTGTCCCACTTACTTAACTCCGCTCCAAATTTTGCATCGTTATTTACTTCTGAATACACATCAGACTTGATTTTCTGTATTCGATCCAAAAAATACCTTGAATCCGGGTTTTCTTTGCTAACTAGATCGTAAAACCGCTCCAAAACTTTTCCTGAGGTGATATCATTGGAATCAGGCTCTGAAAATAGCACATCATATCCGAATACTTTGACTTGATAATGCTCCTGAAGCTCATGTAGGAGTTGGGCCATCTTTTCCCTGCCCCATGGCCACCTTCCGTAGTAATCCACCGATTTGGTATCAATCGCTACAATTGCGATATGATCCGTTTCAAGTGTCATCCCTCTGGATCTTTGGATAAAATCGACTACTTTTTTGTCCATCAGTTCAATAAAGCTACTAGAACCGATATTCAAATAATTCCAGAGGTATACGCCAAAAATGAACAAGGTTATAAAAACTGAAATCTTTAAACCGGTAATAGTAAATATTTTTTTAAGCATGATGTTAACCCGAAAACAATGAGGTTAGTAAGCAGGGAAAAACACTTGATTTCAACTATATAACGATTACTTAATGAATGCTAATGAATTTTTCAAGCTTTCGCGCATAATGTTTACCGGTGCAGGTTGTTGAGTCCATAATTCAAATGCCTCAACACCTTGATACAGAAGCATATCAATCCCGTTGTGGTAAGGAATCTCCAAAGATTTGGCTATGTGCAAGAGAGGGGTCAGAGGTGGGTTGTAAATGATGTCTACTACCTGTTTGCATTTAGTAATCTGCTCTTCAGGCAAGGGAATTCCGTTGTTTTTCATTCCAACAGACGTCGTGTTGATCAACAGATCGTAATTGGTTATCTCGCTGGAATTGACCGAAATGTCAATTGAATGATTAACTTTGCTCAAATTCGATCTCAATTTATCCGCCCTCTCATTTGTTCGGTTTTGAATATCCAATTTTGCGATTGAATTCTTCAACAAAGAAAAAGCGATCGCTTTAGCAGCCCCTCCTGCTCCTAGTAACAGGACTCTGCTGTTTTTTAATTCAACCTGCTGGTTTTTAAGTGCCCTGACAAAACCACTTCCATCCGTACAATATCCCTTCCAGCTATCTTTTGTCCTAATCACGGTGTTTACGGCACCGATGAATTCAGCTTCCTCGGACACCTCCGGCAGATAGTGTATGATTTCCTCCTTGTAAGGGACAGTAACGTTAAATCCCTGCAAATTGATCAACTGAAAGGCTGTTAACAGGTTAGGCAGGTCGAGTCTTTGAACGGGAAAAGGAAGATAAACCGAATTGATTTTCAGTTCTTTAAAGGCGCGCGTATGCATGTCTGGAGAAAAGGAATGACTGACCGGATTACCAATAATGCCATAAAGTCTGGTATTACCGTTTATTAATAGGTTTTCCACCAAATTCTCCGATCGTTCACCGGCTTTTTAAGCTGGTGTCATTCGTCTTCGCCGAATTTATCTTGAAACAGGGCAACTAACTGGTTGATAATGTCTTGCTCCTCTTCGGAGTTATCACCGGATACTTCAATTTTGACAATAGTCCCGACAATAGCCGCCAGCATCAGCACATCCATTATGGACTTCGCATCAGCGGATTGCTCATTGCAGGAAATTGTAATAGCGGCTTCAAATTCGGATGCTAACTGGACAAGCTTGGTAGCTGCACGAAGGTGCAACCCCAATTTATTTGTGATTTCAATTTCTTCTACAAGCATTGATCTACGTTTCGATCGATTATAATCCTAATGCTGATTTGATATCATCCACTCTGTCTGTCTTTTCCCAGGAAAACTCAGGCAATTCCCTGCCAAAATGACCATAGGCTGCAGTCTTTTGATAAATGGGTCGTTTTAGATCCAGAGTCTCGACAATCCAGGCAGGAGTCAGTTTGAAAAGTTCTTTCACAGCGTCTTCAATTTTGCTTTCATCTGCTTTTGCCGTGCCAAACGTATTGACCGAAATTGAAACCGGCCGAGGAAAACCTATAGCGTAAGCAATCTGCACTTCACATTCATCCGCAGCGCCGGCAGCAACCAGATTTTTTGCTACGTACCTGGCAGCGTAGGCAGCCGATCTATCAACTTTTGAAGGATCTTTACCGGAGAAGGCGCCACCGCCATGTCTCCCCATTCCACCATAGGTATCAACAATGATTTTACGGCCGGTCAAGCCGCAATCTCCCATGGGGCCACCAATAACAAATCTTCCAGTCGGATTGATTAAAAATTTGGTATCATTATTGATTAATTCGGAGGGAATGACTTTTTTAGCTACTTTTTCTACCAGATCAGCCTTTATCTGATCGTAGGTTACTTTTTCATCATGTTGGCTGCTAAGAACAATTGTATCGGCTCGTTTCGGCATCCCCCCCGAATAAAGCAAAGATACCTGACTTTTTCCGTCAGGCCTTAAATACGCTAATTCTCCACTTTTCCGTGCTTCAGACATTCTTAAACTCAGTTTGTGAGCCAAAGCAATGGGAGCGGGCATCAATTCAGGAGTTTCGTTAGTAGCATAGCCGAACATCAGTCCTTGGTCACCGGCACCCTGTTCGTCGTAGAGTCCTTCTCCTGTATTCACACCTTGGGCAATGTCGGGAGATTGTTTATCCAAAGCCACGACCACTGAGCAGGTTGTGCTGTCATATCCTTTTCTTGAGTCGTCATAACCAATACCATTGATGGTGTCCCGTACTACTTTTTGAAAATCAACATTGGAAGAGGAGGTTATCTCACCGGCCAATACGACCATACCGGTTGTTATTAAGGTTTCACATGCCACTCTGCTGCTTGGATCATCTTTAATCATAGCATCCAAAACTGCATCGGAAATTTGATCTGCCATTTTATCCGGATGCCCTTCTGTTACTGACTCTGAAGTAAATAAAAACTCTTTTGTCATCAAATCTCCTCTGGTTTATTGTGAAAAGTATTGTAAACTGTAGATATCTTTCTGCGAAATTCGTTTCGTCTTAATCGGTTTGTAATGTATAAAAGTTACGTGTTATAATGGCGCCATGTCAAGGATCATCACATGATACCAAAATAAATGGACTGATCGTAGAAATGAAATAATCTTTAAAAAATGTTACTTCGAACCTACAGTTCTTTTCTTGCTCCATCCAAAGCTTTCTTTTCCTCGATAGAACAGACTGCTTAAATGGCAATTTATTACTTGTAGCCAGTGATTTTCAGATTTTTTTTCCGCATTACAAAAATGAAAATTGCTTTTTTAAAAATAAAAAAGTAGTAGTTAGTTAAAGGTTATTATTCTGTATTTATAGACCTTTTCCATTAAACCGTTTCATAACCTCAATAATTAGAGTTATTAAAAATTGGTAAGCACGCTTTTTGCAATTCCTTACGGCGTTTGACAGAAATTAATGGATTTACAGGTAGAATACCCAACGTTTTAATCAACTTCGAGCTGCTTCAATGCTTATTAAAAGCTTAAAAAAAAGCCGAATTCAAAAGTCACATCTAAAAACAGACGAACTGATCAAAAAAGGTCTGTCGCTTCTTGATGGCAAGCTTTACAAGCAAGCCATGATCGAGTTCCAAAATGCCTATGAACTTGAGCCTACCTATGCCTCTTCCCAACTTCAGAAGCAGTTTGATGAGGCTGTGGCCGTTTCGGACCATGAAGCAGCGCTTTCCATTGGGTTAATACTGATCAAAGTAAACAAGACAGATCATCATCTCGCCAATACTCTTGGTAATTGCGCCCGTCGCCAGAAGAATTACAAGCAGGCAAACAATCTTTACAGACACGCTTTAAAAATCAAAAAGAACTATACCGATGCGTTCTACAATCTTGCTGCCAGTATGGGTAAGGTTGAGAAGTTTGACAACGAAGTTCGCGAATCATTAAAAATTTTTGAAAAAATAAACGATTTCATTTATCCCGAGTTAGTCGGAGATAAAGACATTGTAAAGACAATAAATGAGGAACTTACTGAAAAAAACAGACAGCTAAGAGCGGACAAAATGGCTGAAATGGAACAAGCCATTGAAGCCAAGGAAGCGGAAGGTGAGATTCACGAAGCAAATAAGTTAAAGTTTGAATTCAACAAGTTGAAGCAAGCTCAAGATACACCAACTCATGAGCAGGTGTGTGATTACTTCAGAAAGATGATTAAGAACCTGGAAGAGGATGTTTCAGAAGCCGGTAAAGAGGAATATCACAACACCATGTATAACCTGGGCATTTACGCATTATCAAAAAAAGACCCGGATACTGCGCTTGAAGCTTTTGAAAACTTAAAAAACCAGAAAGTTAGTTTTAAGTACCTGGATATGTTTTTCGCCATTGCCAAAACCTATTTGGGCGATGTCAAAAGTGCAATCGAAATTTTCGTTGAAGGGCTGGGCGCGGAGCAAAACAATCGTTTTTTTAACGTCAATCTAGGTTTGATGTACCGTAAAGCCGGTAACAGACTCCTTTCTGCTAAATACCTGACCATTGGCGCCTCGCTGCTGGAAAAATCAGACGGATTATACCATCTTTCAGATTTAACCAAAATTGCCGACGAAAACCTGGAAGCAGGTAGCCTAAAAAAAGCTCTGAAACTTTATCGTATTGTTGTTGAAGAAACAGATGATGCCAATGTTTGGTCAAGCATGGGTGAAATCTACATGACCCAGGAGAAATACGAAGACGCTATTCAAACCTATCGAGAAATTCTGAGAATTGATCCAAAGTCAAAACATGCCCAACTGCAACTCAAAGAAATACATGATATTTACAGAATCAAAGGTGAAGCTTTTTACAGAGATTCTAAATTCAAGGCTGCAGCTACATTCTATGAAAGGGCACTTCGAGTCCTCAGGGATCATGAAACGATTAAAGAGACCATCACAGTCTACAAATTGATGAAAAACCATCAAAAAGTAGAAGAACTTACCGAAGAACTTGAACAGATCCAACTGCAGTTAAAAGAAGAGGAAAACGAAAAAAGGCGCCAGGAATACATTCGCAACGGAAAGATCTCTCTTAAACGAAAGGATTATAAACACGCTATCGAAGCATTTGAACTCGCATTTCGAATGAAACTCGACAAAGATGTCTTTGTTTATCTTGCCACCATCTATAAAGCACTAAAAAGAAATGAAGAGATGCAAATCCTTTTGGAAAGATGGAATAAAATGGTTGAACATGAAGACAAAATGAGGCTATACCAAAAGCAGGAAGAACGTGAAAAGGAATCTGCAGAAGAAGACCCAATCATCTAATGCCCCAAAATTGGTATCATTTGTAGGAAGATCCAACTCAGGAAAAACCACCCTCCTAACTAAAATCATTCCTCTTTTTAAAGAACAGGGGCTTTTAGTCGGAACAATCAAGAATACACATCATGATGTGGAATTTGATGTCCCAGGCAAAGACTCCTGGAAGTATCGTAGATTCGGGAGTGACCGTACCCTAGTTTCTTCCGGGAAGAAAATTGCGATCTATGCCGAATCAAGTTACAAAACACCACTTGCCGAACTCGTCACCACCTGGTTCGGAGATATGGATCTTGTGATTTCGGAAGGATTTAAAAACGAAGAATGTTTAAAAATTGAAGTTGTGCGTTCAGCAAATAATAAACGTCCGTTGTTTCACGAATCGGAGTTCAGCATTGATGCCATTGTTTCGGATGTTCCGGTAGATTCCACCCTTCCGACTTTTCGCTTCGATGAGACAGAATCAATTGTAGCATGGATTTGCAAGACTTTGTTGTTGCCTTGTTCTTAGTCCAATTCGCACTTTTCGTCTGGCAATTCAAGCAACCCCTTTCAAACATCCGCCAAATTCTACCAAGTTTTCGTTCAAATCCATCAAATTCAATCATTTTGATCAGTATGTGCTTAATATGTTGATCATTGTTCAACCAATCCATCTTTAACTAGCTGAAATAATGTGATAAATATCTTGTGGCGAGTAAAATGCAGTGTGTGACCAATGCATAGTAAACCATTATTCGTTATCAATGACACGGAATCTGCAGGTTTTTGGTATCTAACGGGTAACCAGTCGAAGTGCAGTACGGATCCAAACGCCTGCAGAATCTTACGATGTAAGTTAAAATGTTTTGTCCCATGAAAAAAACATTCTTCGGTCTATTGGCAGCAACTACTCTTTTCACTTCAGCCGATGTGATGAACCCGATATTGCCGGCATTGGCAATGGAAGAAAATATTCCCTATGATTCAAATGCGTTTGTGGGGGCCGATGGGGAAGAGATGTATACCTGCGAATTCATTCCGGAGTTTCCATCCATTTGCGTTATGATAGCGTAAATTCAGTTTGGTCAAACGTTCTTATCTAAATTCCTTTCCTGCCAAAACTCATTAAGATTTCAATCCGTACTTTTGTCGGGCTAGCGTCAAATCGTATTCCGCGCGCCTTTTTTCACATTTACTTTTGTCGCACAATTGGCAACTAAAAAAAGGATCAGTAGAATCAAACATAACGCCGGATAAAGATTTTAACGGTTGCATTATGAAGTTATCTGTTAGAACTACATCGAGTCGCACAGCGTTTTCACCAAAAATACCAAAAAGCTTTTCCTGTTCGGATATTGGCCATTCTTCCAACGACCCCGGCGTCATCCAGGACAAGGTCGAAAGATTGTACTTAGTCCTTATTTCCTCTTCCAAATAATTGATAGATTGCCTCAAAATATTATCGACCAGATGATCCGCCCAGTATTGAAAGAGAATATCATCAAAAGACCGAATCCAGGTATCTGCCTCCTTTCCGGCGGTAACTAAAACTGCGAAAATGTTGTTAGCCTGCTCCAGATTGATTTTTAAGACATTGCTTTGAAATTCAAATCCCTTAATTGACAGGGATGCTCCAATATTAATAATCGGTGCCACCGGAACTGCCAATGCCTTGGGCCTGGCAAGCGTTACTAGCTGACTGGTCATGTCATTCAGCGATTTAACAAGTTGCGGTCTTTTGGTTATTTTTAATTCATTGGCCAGGCTGTCTGTTTCAAAACTAATCGCAATGTTATCGTAAATGATCGACTGTCCCATTTCTCCAGGAGTAAATCTGTTTGCTTGACTTCCAAAACTCACTTTCCCTAATATCAACAAAGGTATTCGAAATACAATTCTGTTGTAATGACTGCAGTCAAAAGTCAGACCTTTCTTTAGCACTCTGTTTCCTGGAAACATAATCTTTTCAAATGGTTCCTTATGGCATTCAAAGTCTTTTATCACGATGAGTTTTACGAAGTATACACATCCGATCCTGCTGCTGCCAGTGGACGTATGGAAGCAGTTGTTGCCGCTATTAAACCTTTTGTAGAATTCATGCCGATTGAACCAATCTTTGAGGATTATATCCGATTGGTACATACGGATGAGCAAATCGAAAGAGTTCGGTGGCAAAAATTACACAGCATAGCATCTTTAGCTGCAGGAGGCGCTTACCAATCGGCGGCACTTGGATTATCGGAGCCCTGTTTTGCGTTAATAAGGCCTCCCGGTCACCATGCCTCCTCAGGAAACGCCTGGGGATTTTGTTTTTATAACAATATGGCTATAGCCATCGAAGCATTGAAAAGGGAAGGAAAAATCAAAACGGCTACAATTCTTGACATCGATATGCATTACGGAGATGGCACAGTAAATATCCTAAAAGAAAAAGATTATGTGGACATTCATAATTTTGAAACCGAAAACCGCGACATTTACCTGAAAGATGTTGAAACAGTACTCAAAAACTGCTCATCGGATATTATCGGTATCTCAGCTGGATTTGATAATCATGTGGAAGACTGGGGAGGAGTTTTGGAAACGGATGACTATACAACGATTGGCAGACTCGTTCTGGAAACTTCACGTCGAATTAAAGGTGGCTGTTTTGGGATACTTGAAGGAGGCTACAACCATGATGTTTTAGGTCAAAATGTGCTCGCTTTAATTAACGGTCTGCAGGGAAATTAATAATTAATGTAAACAGGCGTGGATTCTTCACCCATCTTGATAATGGACTGTTTTTTCTTGTTTAATGCAATAAATTCTCTGCCCCAGCTAATGGTAGCCTTGGCAATTCCACCCTCAAATCCCAGTTTTCCTGCGATATATTTAAAGTAATCGGTTTCTGCAACTGAAAGCTTGTCGTCTGTTAATGCAACTAACGCCAAAGACATAAGGATTTTGGTAGCTGTGCTTCGGTCTGTTTTTAAAACCTCCAGTTTTGGTTTTTCCCTGTCTTTTACCATCGTCACGATATCATTAATACTATCGACATCTTCAAGGAAACTAATGGACTCACGCAAGACCCCTAATTCAGCGTTTGTCACAATCCCATCAGCGACAATAATTCCGGCAATTGCCTTGGCTGACCATAACTGAGCGGCTTTTGGAAGATGACTAATAAAACTACCTGACATCACATATCCTTAAATAAGATGCTAAATCAACTAAATACACTTGCTTGCTATGGTTAGCTCAAATTACAACCAATGTCCATTCACCAATCCAAACTAACTAATGGACTAACGAGTATAATCGTACCATAATCAGGCCTAGATAACCATATTGAATACAAAACAGTCACAGATTATAGGATTTGGTTTAGTTTTGCTTGGTCCGCAAGCGCGGGCTTTAGGGCAACGATTTGTTAACTTCAAGTTTAAATAACCGGCACCAAGTTAAATGAGAGACTATCATCCCAAACACAGCGTTCCTCCAAAAACTCAGATAAAACCCAAAACGGAAAACAAGCGAAGCCGGGGCAAGCTCGTTCTAGTCCTGATAAAAGCAATCCTAACGCTTTCGGTTCTGTCGTTAATCGGCTATTGCTTTACTTTCCTTCCTTCTTACTTAACAAAGCCAATCAAGCCACAGTTCATTAGTATTAGTGGCAACCAGGTATTAACAACAGAAGCAATTCTGGATTTTTTGCCGCTTTATAAAAACACCAGATGGTTTGATCTGGACACATTCGAGTTAAGCAGTTTCTTGACCAAGCACTCCTGGATAGAAAAAGCGAACGTTCATCGTCGACCTGATTTGGGGATTGACATCCACATTACTGAAGTAAGCCCTGTAGCGTTTTTGAAGGCCCGGGATGAATTGTACCTGGTAAGCAGGGACCTTCAATTGTTATCCTTTGAGAGATCCGGTATTGGCAGGGATTTGCCCGTCATTGTTAATGATGCTTTCAAAAGCACTGTTCCGGGAGACTATCTGCCGAATCAGATCTACCATAAAGCTATCAGGCTGATAAACCTGTTAAAAAACAATCCTACATTGCCGTTGGGGGCAGTATCTGAGATCAATGTATCCGATCCATTAAACATAATTCTCGTGGTAATGCCCAATGCAGTCCGGATAAAACTGGGTTCTGACAACTTTGAGGAAAAACTGCTGAACCTGGGGAATGCCATAGATCAGCTGGCAAATGAAGGTGCCAACCTCCGTTATATCGATCTGCGTTATAAAAGTGCGGTTGTTTTCAGGAGAAAAGTTTAGAACATAAATCTTATTCTTATTCCGATGGTATCACCGGCTCACAGGTTAACCGATTTTGAACTATCCGTAAAAAAAGGCCTATACACAGTCGATCGTACTCCATACATTGAAAAATACGAAAAAGCCAATGAGCCTTTTGTGATTTGCCTACGCCCCCGTGGATTCGACAAATGTTTGTTGCTTTCCACCTTGTTTTACTTTTATTCCAGCAGATTATCCAAAATCAGTCGAAAACTATTTCATCAATTATACATATCCAACTTTCAACCAATCAACAGGTCCTTATACTCAATTCTTTACCTGGATTTCAGTTCAATTGCACCGGACAACCCGGCTCGTTTGCAGGAGGACTATGAAGCAGCAATCGAATATGCTATTCAGGAGTATTGTCATTTTGAATCTGTTGCAGCAGCAACTCTTTCAGGGCTCACACCGATTCAGCTACTCAGAGAATTTTTGAAGACTCATGGTCAGGAAAAACTGTTCGTCCTGATCAATGAATATGACGGATTTCACTATGAAATCTTAGATCCGGCACTAAATCGGTTTGAGTCGAAGCAAATTGGTAGTAACCCATTCATTGGTGTGTTATACAATGAGCTCAAACAAGCGATTCATTTGGGATGTTTAGGCAGGATATTTGTTGCAGGAACTGATGATAGCCAGGATCGCTAATTTGATGATGCGGAAAGTAACCGAATTTTGGATAAAACCCGGTTGTTTTTTGTTTTAATGGAATTACCTCGCTTTGCTAAGTAAGCAAGGTCATGTCAGCGGATGTGACATCTGCACAACCGGTTAGCACCATCGTCTGTTGCAGCTCTAAAATCAACGAATCGATGTACGAAGCAACGCCTTCTTTTAGTCCACCCATTGCAGCGACCGAGAACGGCCTTCCTATCATCACGGCGTCAGCGCCCAATGCAAGCATTTTTAGAACATCTCCACCAGTTCGAATGCCACCATCGGCAAGGATATCAATCTGTCCTTTCACATCCTTAGCCGTTTGCTCCAGTATGGATGCAACGCCGGGCGTATGATCCAGCACTCTTCCTCCATGGTTTGAGATGACGATACCTGCAGCTCCCGTGTCAACCGCCAATTTTGCTGCGTCAGGAGTCATGATTCCTTTCAAAATGAACTTTACAGGAAATTTCCCTATGATCTCTTTTAACTTGGTTGAAGATTTGGCTGAAACAGGTCGACCCATTTTTTTCAAAGTAATCAAACCGGCAGCATCGATATCTATCCCTACAACCTTGGTTCCCGTCTCAACTGCCATTTCCAGTTTTTTGAATAACTCTTCGTCTTCCCATGGTTTGATGAAAGGGATACCGTGACCTCCAAGTTTTTTGATAGCGGTAAATGCGGATTCATGAATGAATTCCGGAACACCATCACCGGTACATCCAATTGTACCTTTTTCCTGGCAACCGTCCAGAACAGACTGAATATAATCGTCCTCCGATACTTTGCCTCCCATGTTAAATGACACACCACCAATGGGTGCTGCAATCACAGGAACATCCAAGTCGTAACCAAGCACACTGACTTTTGTCTGTGGTGAATTGTTGTCATGAATCACTCTCATGTTAAACGAAATGTCTGCCAGTGCCTCAATGTTCGCCTGAAAAGATCGAGCCGTACCTACCCCTCCCATGCCCGGCACTTCGTTTACACAGGCCTTCCCGTTACAAACAGGACAGACACGGCAATATCCTTTCATTAGATCTCTGGCTTTATCCCTGGTTTCTTTCATAACAGACTCTTTGTTAAGGTTATCAGCATTTCTTTCAGCAAAGCTTTGTAAAACGAATGAATCACCGGCTTTTATTCATCACAATTAATCACTTGCCCAATACTGCATGTTTATCTTTAAAAAACCCGTCACTTTATGACATATATCTACCGAAAAATACAATGGTTCAGACAGAAATAACTTGATTAACATCTTCAAATGATCATTGAAAGACATAGTTTAGATTTTTGGAATAGCGATTAAAATACCTTTGTATCCTTTCTCAAATACGCTTGCCATGGCTGTTTTGTTTGTGCTTTACTTCTGCCGGCAAATATTCAATGCTCGAAGTAACACTATTTGAATTTGCCAATAAAGGAAATGGATACTCGACAGTTAACACCTTAAATGTAGGAGGAAGTCAGATGCCGTCTAATCATGAACTCTTTTTTCAAAACCAATCCTTTGCTGTCGTCGGACATACCCGGGCAAAAAGTTTTCCCAAGCTCACATTCAAGGGTCTGAAAAAATTAGGAAAAACTGTTTTTGCCATTGATCGCAGTGTGGATGAAATAGAAGGTGAAAAAACATTCAATGATTTTTCTTCCTTACCGCAAAAAGTAGACGCTGTGGTTTTGGAAGTTCCCAAGGAAGAAACTGAAAACTGGATTGCCAGCGCTGCCGATGCAGGCATCAGGGATGTATGGATTCATATGGAAAGAGAAACGCCGGAGGCGCTTGATCTGGCTAAACAAAAAGGCATGAATGTGCGCACGGGCACCTGTGCTGTGATGTATGTGACGCCGGGTTTTTCATTTCATGCGATTCACCGAGGTATCAGGAAGCTGATGGGGAATTATTAGAAGTCGTGACTTGAAGATATTCTTTCGAGTGCGGCTTTTAGAGAGGTTGAAGCATAGAGCAAGCATCCATAGGATTTAAGATGCCTGCTTCAATACTAACTCTTTATTTTTCCCCAAACGATTCATCAGCGATTTCTATGGCTGCGTCGCTACCTAAGGCAATAGCTTCCATTTTTCCCAAGGTCACTGGAATGACAGTCTGCATAAAATATTGAGCATTTTTTATTTGTCCTTCATAAAATGCGAGGTCCTTCTTTTTTGCACCTGCTTCAAGCGCATCACTAGCGACTACTGCCCTCCAAAGCAAAAACCAGGCGATTAAAACATCACCCATCACCATTAAAAACGGTACTGAATGAGCAAACGCCACTTTAAATTGGGCCGACATAGCGTTTTTTCCTAGCTCCATGGCAGTGGATTGAAGTTTATTTGCTGCCTCGTCGAGTTTCTCCCCAAAACTTTCCAGACCTTTCGTCTGTTTTGCCTTCTCGGCAATAGTCTGAATTTCATTGATCAGTCCCATAAACACCTGGCCTTCTTTCATCGGCATTTTTCTGGCCAGTAAATCCATCGCTTGAATACCATCGGTCCCTTCATAGATGGACGCAATCTTACAATCCCTTGCCAACTGTTCAATAGGGTAATCCTTTGTATAACCGGCTCCGCCATACACCTGCATGGCCTGGACGCACATGTTAAAACCAAGATTTGAATTATATGTTTTCAATATAGGAGTCAAGATATCAATCATGCCGTTGTATTTTTCTTTTTCCTCTTCGGTTTTGGCCATTTCGACCCAGTCAAAACAAGCCGCAACATAATGAGTAAAACTTCTCATCCCTTCGACGTATGCTTTCATGTCGAGCAGCATCCGTCTTACGTCGGGATGTTCGATAATGGGGACTGAAGGAGCATCATGATTCATAAAGTTTTCCAGAGATCTGCCTTGAATACGATCTCTCGAGTACCCCAAGGCATAAAGATAAGCGGCAGATGCGTGGGTAAATGCCTGGTGCCCCACACCCAATCTTGCTTCGTTCATCATATGAAACATGACTCTCATTCCCTTGTTTTCTTCACCTAACAGGACACCCTTACATTCGCCTTTGGAGCCAAGAGACATAGAACAGGTAGCACTTCCGTGAATTCCCATCTTTTCTTCCAGGGCTGTACAAATAATATCGTTTCTGTCTCCCATGCTGCCATCTTCGTTCACCCAGAATTTTGGTACCAGAAACAGTGAAATGCCCTTGGTTCCGGCAGGTGCTCCTTCAATTCTGGCCAAAACAGGATGAATAATGTTTTCCACCAGATCATGATCACCCGAGGTAATGAAAATTTTGTTTCCGGTAAGCGAAAATGTACCATCATCATTTCGTTTTGCGGTCGTAGTCAGCGCACCGACATCAGATCCGGCATCCGGTTCTGTTAGCAGCATGGTTCCGCCCCATTTTCCTGTATAAATATTTTTCAGGAAAAGTTCTTTTTGCTTGTCGGTTCCGTAAATTTCGATCATCTTTCCAGTGCCATGACCAATCAGGGCATAGGCAGCGAATGAAAAATTGCTACCGGATAGATACTCATTGGAAGCAGATGAAATAACGTGAGGTAGACCTTGCCCTCCAACTTCCGGATCTTCCATCATCGCCGTGTATTCTGCCTCAACAAACAATTTAAAAGGTCTTCTGAAGCATTCAGGTGCTTTAACAACGCCATCAACGAGACTAACTCCCTGTTTGTCCCCTTCCGTGTAAGTTGGAAGAATTTCTTTCAAACCGAAATTTCTCGCCTCTTTGATTATCATTTCAAAGGTTTTTCGGTTAAAATCTGCATATTTTTCATTCTCAGCCAGTTGATCAATACCAAATTGCTCGAATAAAACAAAATTGATATCCCTTAAATCCGCTTGAGTTTGAGCCATTGTCCCTCCTTAATGGAATGCGCCTGATAGGCAGTCGACCGATCCGGTCCGAAGTTAAGCTGTTTCAATCATGGTGAAACGATTCCACAGTCAAAAAAACCAATCAAAATACTAACCCGAAATGTCATCAACATAAACCACTATGAAATCGGGCGGAACAAACTTGGAGTTTACACGAAGAATGCGCAGTTTGTCAGTCTTGCTACCTTGTTTTTTGCTTCTCTTGTTACCACTGTATTCCAACTCTATGGCATTTTCTCCTTTATTAGCCCAGGCTTTTTGAAAGGATGCTGTGATTTCCGGGTGATAAGGAAAGATTTGTTTGCTTGTCATGCCAATAATTCTGGGGATGATTCCTGTTGCCTCTTTTTTCCAGGAAGGATCGCAATCCAGAAAATAGAATCCTTTTCCCTTTTTCTGCCAGGTCGAAATCAAAGTCGGTGTATTCTCCTTTTCCGAGAATCCTAATTCGATGATCCGCTCTACTGTTTTGCCCGGAATGACAACGCCCTCTTTTTCGTAAAAAGTTTCTACCCTGGAAAGTACATCAGATGGTTTTAAACCGAAGTATCCGGCAAGCTTACATAAATCAACAATGGACCAGTGTCGGTTACCTTCCTTGATCTTTCTGAAAGTTCTGGCATCTGTGTCGTTCCTGCCGAGTCCGGCATCACGGCTGAAATGCGTTTCCTTAATTTCCCTGTCCTGCAACGTTTTTACTAACCACTGTGTAATGGCAAGCTCGTACGCTTCACTATCTTTCCATTTTACTGTTGAATCCATGCCGCAGCCTAATAGGTATTTTTAGCCTCTGTCAAGGTTTTATAAACCTATCCATAATAATGTATCGATCGATTCTCAATCCGCTAAATCCCAAAATTAAGAGTTCGTTATATATTTGTATATTTATGTCTTATATCGCATTTTTATATTAATATTTGGCTGTTTTCCGTCACTTCCAACCTTTTCACTTGCCAAAACTGAAACTTCTTTATTATAACAAAAACTCATTGGTTAAAGTTAAGGGAAAAGATGAATTTAAACTATACAGGCAGTGACACATTCTATTTCTGGTACTATTTTTATTTTCCTACCGGTCTGCCTGTGGTGAGCTGATTAAAACATTGTTTTTAAAGCCGCGGGTAAGCATTGTGCTCGCGGCTTTTTTTGTTTTAAGGTCGTGGGTGAGCTTCCGCTTCACGACCTTTTTTATTGGAGTTTTGTAATGAAACAAACCTACGACATTCGCATTAAAGAATTACGACCTTTGGTTTCACCGGAGAAATTAAAACAGCAGCTTCCAATGTCTTCCAATTCAGCTCAGACAGTAGTAGAAAGCAGGGAAGCTATAGAACGAATATTGGACAAAACGGATAAACGCCTGCTCGCCATCGTGGGACCTTGTTCCATCCACGATGAAAAGGCAGCTATGGATTATGCAGAAAAACTGCATAAAACCGCCCAGCAAATGAAGGATACCCTTTTGATAGTTATGAGGGTCTATTTTGAGAAACCGCGAACAGCCGTCGGCTGGAAAGGCCTTATTAATGATCCCGATAGAAATGAAACGAATGATATCGAGAACGGACTGATCCGCGCCCGAAAACTTCTTTTGGCTATTACAGATTTAGGATTACCAGTCGCTACGGAAATGCTTGATCCTATTATTCCTCAGTACACGGCCGGATTAATCAGTTGGGTTGCCATTGGAGCCAGAACAACCGAATCCCAGACTCACCGGGAAATGGCAAGTGGGCTTTCCATGCCCGTCGGATTCAAAAATGGCACGGATGGAAGCCTTGATGTTGCTGTTAATGCAATGAAAGCCTCGGGATCTTCCCAGAGTTTTCTGGGGATCGATCAGGGCGGTTATACCAGTATCGTCAAGACCGCAGGTAATCCCTGGGGTCATGTGGTTCTGCGGGGAGGTACTCATCCAAATTACGATCCTGTCAGTATTGAAAATACGAGACAGAGATTGAACAAAGAAAACTTGCTTGATGCCATCCTGGTCGATTGCTCTCATGCAAACTCGGGAAAGAAATATCAAGGGCAATCTTTTGTCTGGAAGAATGTCATCGATCAGAGACTGGAAGGGAATGATGCGCTAATTGGGATGATGCTGGAAAGTAATCTTCATGAGGGTAATCAAAAAAGTAATGCGGACGATGCCTTGTTAAAGTATGGTGTTTCCATCACAGATGAATGCATTTCATGGGAAACCACCGAAAACCTCTTGAAGTATGCTGATAAAAAGTTAAAACATGAAGGGTAGGTTCACATTTAAAGTCGTGAAGCAAGAACTGCAGCCCCAATGGCACCGTTTTCCTGAGGGGCTTCGGCCACTGCTACCGGTGTGCCTAGTTTATTTTCCAATGCTTTTACCACACCGATATTTTTGGCTACTCCGCCTGTCATTAAAACCGGCTCTTCTATACCAACACGTTTTGCCAGGGAAGCCACTCTCGAAGCAATAGACTCATGAATACCTGCCATAATATTCTCTCGGTATTCACCTTTTGAGATCAGGGAAATCACCTCAGACTCTGCAAAAACAGTACATAAACTACTGATCTTAGAAGGGTTTTCCGAATTCAAAGAAAGCGTACCAAAATCGGTCAGTTCAACTTCCAAAGCCCTGGCCATTACTTCTAAAAACCGGCCAGTTCCCGCAGCACACTTATCATTCATAGCAAAGTCCTTGACCTTTCCGTTTCCATCGACAGACATTGCCTTGCTATCCTGCCCCCCAATATCTATGATTGTTCGTGCTTCAGGATTTTGGAAATTAGCTCCAGCTCCATGACAGGTAATTTCGGTAATAGATTTATGGGAAAATTCTACGTTGTTACGTCCGTAACCCGTTGAAACAATTCTATCTACCTTTGATTCGGTTATATCAACCTCAGCAAGCAATTCCTTAAAAATGTCTTTACCAGCTTGTTCTGAATTATAACCGGTGAACATAACCTTGGTTCCTGCAATGGTATCATCAATCAGCAATGCTCCTTTTGCCGTGATCGAGCCAATATCAATTCCAACCGTAATCATCCAAATCCCTCGTCTGTTAAAAAATCAATTCTTTTTAATACCGTGCTTCTTCATCCGTGAACGCAAGGTACCATAGTTTATTTCCAGCAATTCTGCAGCGCCTCCCGGGCCACTGATCTTCCAATTGGTCTTTTCCATTGCCCAGAGAATATGCTGCTTTTCATTTTCTGAAAGAGAAAGGACCGCTTTTTCAGAAACATCCTGGTTGTAAGACGCCAATTTAGGTGTGCGGAATCTCGTACCCGGACTCATAATCACACCTCGTTCAATCACATTTTCCAATTCCCGTATATTACCGGGCCAATCATACTCCTCCAAATTAGTCAATTCTTCATCAGGCAACCCATCAAAAGATTTTCCCATTTTTTTGGCAAAAACACCTAAAAAATGTTCCGACAGCAACATGATATCTCCCTTTCTATCACGAAGAGGCGGCACTGTGATAGGGAAAACATTCAAACGGTAGTAAAGATCTTCCCTGAATTTCCCAACTCGAACCAGGTCTCTTAAATCCTGGTTCGTGGCAGCGATCAGCCTGAAATCGGAACGCAGGGTTCGGGTTCCTCCAACCCTCTCAAATTCCTGGGTCTGCAAAACCCGGAGTAGCCTTACTTGCACTTCCATTGGGATATCACCGATTTCATCAAGAAACAAGGTCCCTCCATCCGCCAGTTCAAATCGGCCTGCCTTCTGTTTATCAGCCCCGGTAAATGCTCCTTTTTCATGGCCAAACAATTCACTGGCAATCAGTCCTTCCGAAAATGCACTACAGTTCACGCGTATATAAGGTTTGTCGGCTCTTAAGCTTCTATCCATGACAGATGCAGCGACCAGTTCCTTTCCGACACCCGTCTCACCAAGAATCAAAACAGTAGTGTTGGTTTTGGCCACCCGCATCACCTTATTGTTGACAGCCTTGATCTCTTTGCTTTCGCCAATAATGCCATCAACCTTCAAGCCTTCCAGATGTTGGTCCTTGTAATACTCTTTTTCATTGTTCAGCTTCTGGTTCAGCCTTTTCACCTCGTTGTAAGCCTCGGCATTATCCATGGCTATCGCAGCCTGAGAGGCAAAATAGGTAAACATCTGCAGGTCGGACTTTCTAAACGCGGATGCCAGAAAACGATTATCAAAATACATAACACCAACGATCGTATTTTTCACAATCATAGGCACGCAGATACAGGAGCGTATTTTATCAAGGGCATCACGATCATTATCCAGTCCGCGATTCAGTTCCTTGATAATGCCCTTTCCGGTCATCGCTGTATCTCGGACGATTTTCATGGGAATTTTGAATTCCTCGCCTTGAATATCTTCCGCAGTGATATTTTTGGCTGCGCGCAGTCTGAATTCAATAGGATCGGAGTCCTTTTGCAGCATGAAAATAGCACCTCGTTCCGCCCCGGTGATTCGGACAACCGTGAGAATGATATGTTTTTCGATATCATCCGAAACCCCAATGCCTGAGATTTCCTGATTCAGCTGCAAAATTTCTTCTAACAGATTTCCTTCAACACTGATATCCTTGATTAAAAATCTTAAATCGAGGGGGAATTCAAGGGAGCGGTTGGAAAGAATGACGGCTGCCGCCCTTTTGGATTCTTCCTTGGCTTTGGCCTCATCTCCTGTTGCTAAATAAAACCTGGCAAGTTCTATGCGCGTGCGAGCAATAGGCAGCCTGTGTCCGGACTGTTCCAACAGTCGCAACGAAGTGAGCAGGGAATCCAGGATTTCCTTTGGAAGGGCTCCGTTTTTTCTTTGCAACAGCGCCTTGTACCGGTAACCATACCCCTTATAAAACATGTTTTCACTGCTAACGGAGTGCTCAACGGCCTCCTCCACGGTGAGATCTTCAAAGCGGGGATACTTCCCCTGTTCCATCGACCAACAAAGCTTCAGCACAAATCCATAGGATGCGATCGGCATACCCAAAGACGCTTCATTTTCCTTTATCAACTGCAAGTACTGGCGCAAATAACGAACCGAGGCATCGTTTTCTTTCTTCCAGTAATTCAGCAATGCCTTTAACAGCAGGAAATCTTCTTGAAAGCGAACATCGTCGTTTTTCGCAGCAGTATGTTTTATTTCTTCCAACAGTTGAAAAGCATCATCGATCCTTCCAATTCCCTTAAGGATGTAACCCATTTGCAAGACCGCCCAATCAGCTATTTGGATCTGATTGATGTGGAGACAATGCTTACGAATAGCGTCCAGCATGCCCAATCCCTGGCTGGCCTGGCCTAATGCGGCATAAGATCTCCCCATGGCTGCTACTGCGTAGAGCAGAGACATACTTTCCGGGAATTGTTCAACACCTCGAAATGATTTTTCATAGATCTGTGTTGCCTTGCCGAATTTTCCCTGAAGGTAGTAAAAATAAGCCCCCACTGTATGGATAGACTTAAGGTAATCCCTGTCTTCCACCTTCTCTCCAATTTTCCAGCCTTCCTCAAAATATTTTTCAGCCCGACGAAAATTACCACGTTGGAATTGATTGATTGCCAAATGAAGGTTGATTATAGACAGGAAGGTTTGATCGCTGATTATACTGGCTCTATCCAGAGCTTTTTCCAGAATTGAGGTGGTCCATTCGCTTTCGCTTTTGACTGAAAACATGTTCATATACTTATAAACGGTTTCCACAAAAAGCCGGTTGGAACCCGTTTCCGTAGAATCACTCAAATCACGAATGGCCTTGGTATAGCAGTCAATTGCTTCCTGGTATTTCACTTCGGTAGCATATGAATCCCCGGCTTTGATCAACCAGCGACATCCCTCAATATCATTTGGAATGTAGATAAGATGTTTGGAAAGGGCGTATGCTTTAAGACCGTTATGCTCAGGTTCATTCATCAAAATCTGGGCAACCTGCTCGTGAAGCCTGATTCGCTTTTCAACAGGATAGGCATCAAAAAGCTTCTTTCTGTATGGTTCATCCTTGAAACAAAACATACCGGAACTTTCCTCAACCAGTTCTCCGGAACGCTTCTTCTGGTCTAGAATGGAAAGAACCTGGGAAGCTCTTAATTCACAAAGTTCCAATAACCAATCAATGGAAAACTCCCCTTCAAACAAAGCGGCTTTGGAAAGCAATTCTTGTATTTCTGTATCAACCTTTACAGACATATCTCATTCCACATTCGTTGGTGTGAATCGTGTCAAGCAACTCAGACAATTGATGATTTTAAGTGTGTAACATCGAACGAATGTCACTACACAGTGCGGTCATGACAATCGACCGGAACCCCCTTGTCTGTTTGGCCATGCCTTGATAATCAGGCTAACACGTCACAGGAATTCTGTAATGGCAAAATTGAGATATACCTCAAAATTGTGATATATCTCACGGTGACATGTAATTTGTGCAAATCAGTAATTTAAAGATTTCAGGCAGGTAATAATAGACACAAGGGGAGTACGTGCTAATTTAACTATGATTTATCAATTCATCTTTAATCTGAAGAAGTTCATCAGACATATCATCCTGGTACTCTTCCATCTCTTCAATGTCGGCCAGTAAATAGGTCTTGACTCGATTTAATTCCTCTTTCAGCTTGTAAAACCTTCTCATCCGGATTTTAAGTTCCAGAGCACGCAGCTTTTTCTCTCTTTCAAACTTTTCAAGTTCCAGCATCTTTTGTCCTTCTAGTTTCCTAACTCTCTATCAACATCCCTTTCATTGGTAGCCGAATCTGGTTAAAAAAGATAGCCAAAAATTCGCAGTCTTTGCTGAAATTGAGTAATATCTCTTTTGCGAACCAGGATATGATAACCTTCGGCTAAAAGAACCATTTGCCTGAGTTCATCGTCACTGGTGAATAAATCCACAAGTACATTATCCACGGGATCAATTCCAATGATTACCATTTCATCTTCCTGCTTCAGTGAGTTGCCTTTTCTTTGGACATCCCCAATAAATTTCTGCCAATTGCCAGGCATCTCATTAACGACCAGCGTTTTAAACCTGTCAATTTTAGCAACCAGCTCATCTTCATTATTGCAGTCTTTGAGTATTGACTGATAATCCGCTTTGAAACGCAAGCGGCCGATTCGCTCGCCAATTTGCTCTAAAATCATTTCCATTCTGGCATCCGGTTTTGAAATTGATGCCAGCAATCGGTTCTCATCCAGCAAAAGCTCGGTATGTTCTTTATGTTGACCGGTCTGCTCATATTCCTTGGTAAGCCCCAGGACAAAAGCTCCTAACGCAGTTAACCTGATATACTTAATGCCGTCATATGGATTAAAAAATCTGCAGCCATCAGGTAGTTGAGTATCTTCCATGGCAAGATCAAAGTGAATGTCAACCAAACCAAGAGCGGCAAAGAGGAAGAGATTGATCTGAAGATAAGGAATGATAATACTATCATAGAAATGGCGGGGCTTTAAAGAATATTTCCTGTTTCCCCAACCTTCCCAGTTTTTGGGAAAATGGAGATTATTGGCGGCTTCTTCTTTGATCACATACAGCTCAAAGTCTCTAACCTCAACAAAACGATTTAGCTGCTTTAGTGATATCCATTTAGCTTGGGGTAACTCCTTAATTAATCGGATAAACTGAGAATTAAAATTTGTTTGAAAAAACTTTGATGCATGGTACCACCCTTTAACATGATCAAGAAATCGGATTAAAAATGGCTCAGTCAAATTTTCGAAATGTTGAATAACCTCCTTCAAGAACTCAATTGGAGAGGTTTGCTCAAACTTTCGATTACATGAGTGTATCAAAAAAGCCACCAGTTCAACTCGCATCAGCTTGGCTGAACTGTCTGCATGGTCAGGAAAGAACTCATCCAATTCACATTGTTTGGACAAACGTGCCAACGCCAGTTTGCTGAGCATACCATTTCGCGTCACTTCCAAATGTCCTTGACCGATAAATTCGTTTAAAACAGGAAATGCATTGAGGATTCTTCCTTTGTCGTAAAACTGATAGCGGGTCGGTCCGATCATTTTAAGCGCTTTTAGATAATACCCTTTTGGTTTGGGAAGATGGCGACGGCAGCTTTTTCTGACTGACCAGGGTAAAGATAAGTTAATGACAGGATTTCCATCAAAATCCTCATGCTTTTTAAATTCCAACAGGAACAGGCAATAATCAGATTTTAAATGATCACGATTCAAGCGTTTAAGGTCTTCTCCAAGAAAAATATCACCTTTGGTTCTTGCATTTAAATCAACAATTTGTTTATCGCCCTCCCAGACAATGGTTTCAAAAACCTTACATACCATGTAAGGCAGACTTTTTATCCAGGAAATGAAGATTCCTTCATCGCTAAAAGTAATTGCCAACAACCGTGCAATCTCTCGTTTGCGAATGGTCAATCCTTCAAACTCTCGTTTGTCAAGGTTCCAGATCTCGAAGTATTTATTTGTGGTGGCAAGAAATGATTTTAGGTGAATCTTGAAAATATCATCTAAAAGATCAGGAGAATAGCATTGAAGAATTTCCTCATCCAGGGAAAGCTCGTTATCTGGTTTTATTTTATTCATATCTGCCTTATCCCATCAGGTAATCGATGTCATCTTCACCCAGATCCTGGTAAGACATGCTTTCATCGGAAATTATCGTTTCAAAAATGGCTTTCTTTTTTTGCTGCAGGCTGAGAATCCTTTCTTCGATTGAATCTTTGACAATAAGCTTGTTGCTGAATACGGTTTTGTTTTGCCCGATTCGATGAGAACGATCAATAGCCTGGTTTTCAGCAGCAAGATTCCACCAAGGATCAAAGATAAAAATAGTATCTGCCGAGGTTAGGTTTAACCCCTGTCCACCCGCTTTCAAGGTCATTAAAAATACCTTGCAGTTGGAATCGGATTGAAATCGTTTAACCGGAATCTCACGATTCCGGGTTGCTCCTGTCAGGGTTTCAAAATCAATTCCTACCTGTGCCAAGTCCTGTGCTACATATTCCAAAACACCAAGGAAGTTGGCAAAAACTAAAACCTTATGATCATTGGCAATTGCTTCTTCCAAAGATTCCAGCAACAATTCTCTTTTTGGAGAAATAATCTGAGCCTCTGTTTTAACCTCGGGAATCGAAGCAATCTGCCGAAGTGCGGTTATTGCTTGCAGCACAAAAAACTGTGATTTTCTAAATCCTTCGGATTCAATACGATCCCTGATAGCATCATAATAAAACGTTCGGCGCTGTTCATAGAATCGTCGTTGATTCTCATTCATTTCAATGACAATCGTTTTTTCAATTTTATCTGGCAGGTCGTCCAACACATCTTTTTTTAACCTCCTGAGAATAAATGGGTAAATCTTCTTTTTGAGTTCCGTAGCAACTTCCCGATTTCCGGCTTGTTGAATAGGAAACAAGTATTGTCGATTGAACTTCGCCAAATTGCCGAACATGGCAGGGTTTAAAAATCTGAACAGCGAATAAAGCTCTCCAAGATTGTTCTCGATTGGTGTTCCGCTCAAAGCGAGACGATGCTTAGCTTGAATGACGCTAACTGCTCTTGAAACCTGGGACTCGTGGTTTTTGATGTACTGGGACTCGTCAAGGATCAGATAATAGAACGAATGGTCCTTAATTAGCTCAATATCATTTCGTACCGTTCCGTATGTTGATAGAACCAAATGACAACCCATGGCATCCTCAAGATTTCTTTCAGGCCCATAATACGCTTTGATGGAAAGATTCGGATTGAATCTGGCTACCTCACTCTGCCAGTTGAAAACAAGGCTTTTCGGGACTATGATCAAGCTTGGCAAGGATTCGCCGGGGTACATATCGGAAAGTAATGTGATTGCCTGCAGAGTCTTGCCCAGCCCCATATCATCTGCCAGACAACCCCCCAATGCATTGTCATGAAGATAACGCAACCATTTGTATCCGTCTTTTTGGTAAGGTCTGAGTTCGGCATTTACGGGCGGCAGATCTATCTTCTTGTCTTTTAATGCCAAAAAGCCTTGAAAGACATTTTTTATTTGTGTCAATCCTTCGCCTTCAGCCCTCGCCTCAAGCATCTCTTCCACGATTGGTAAGTCAAAAAAAGATACTTTGACATCCTCTTTCGACTTGTCAAAGAGCCGCTCCAGTTTTTGAACATAGTCGTGGTCCAATACCGATCTTGTGCCATCGTTCAGTTGGATATACGATTGATTTCTAAATTGATGCAAAGCTTCAAACAACGAAAATCGCTCTCCGGCTACTATCAGCTCAGCTGTACCTTCCAAAAAGTCGATACCGTGATCCAACGACAAACTAAGCTCAGGTTTGCCAATCACAAGGTTGTATGTCTGCAACTTTTCAGAACCAAAGATCGCAAAATCCTTAAGTAGTGCGGGTAACAAGTCCCGCACAAACATTTCCGATAAAGGATTCTCGATAATGAAAAAGTTCTCATCCTGATAGTACTCAAGCTGTTGTTCCGATTCATTTTTCCGTTGGTTCAGCAATCTTCGAATGGGATTTGCAGGTGTTTCATTCCAGGTTGAATCAATTTCCCTTATTTCAATTTGCCTTACCTGGTAATCAACAAGCGCCACCTTTGTTAAATCGTATAATTCCACAAATTCCGGATCATATCCGGGAAGAGATTGAACCACTTTAAGAAAGAGGGAATGATCAGGAGTTATTTTATCGATGACAACAGTCGGTTTTGTTTGAATCTGAGGTCCTTCAACTATGTCATATTCATTATAATTCAGCTCTACATTCGGACAGTAGGAGAAGAACAGGCTCAGGTACTTTTCCAGCTCTGTTGGCAGAATCAAGGTTTCAAACGATCTTAATGTTGAATAATCTATTCCGTTATGACTAACGGGATAGATAAAACCATCATGAAAAGCATAACGTTCGCTGATAATGTCAATGTTTTCCCGCAATCCGTCTTCCGTATTCAATCCAAGCCTGCACTCCAATTGTTCTTCACCTTTGATGGTCAAAACATAAGTGCCTTCAGCTTCAGAAAATCGAACTGCTTTACCTGCGGAATCGATAAAATTATCGCATTTCTTCAGCTGCCACAGCAGAAACGAGTTTAAACTCAAGTCGATTCCCGCTTCTTTTTTGTCCCACGTTATGGATCGCTTTGATTCCGATTCCAGCATGAAAAGCGCTTTTAACACACCTCTTGTGACGCCGGTGTAGTTTCTAAAATCTGCTTTGACAAGGTTTAGATCTTTATCAACCGTCAAAAGTCTGACGGATTTTTTTTCAAAAACAAGCTGAAAGAATACCTGGGGAATCTTTTTCTGTTTGGAAGATGGAGAACGTTTCTGCTTAAATCGTTCAAAGATCGGAGACTCGGACAAAACGGCACTCAAACTTAAGGTTTAAACGGCTCACAGACAACATCTTTTGAACCTGGCTGTGAGGATAACTGGTAGTGGTCAGTTCGACGTTATAGTCGAACTCAGACTAGCGTGACTACTATAAGGTGCCAAGAAGAATTTGTCGATTAACGGGAAGATCCAATTCTGCGGGTCTGCAGGCAAATACTATGGGGCATGGGCAAGTAGCAGCTTTTGAAAACTGCTACTTGGTTTTGAATATAACTAAAATATGAATGCGACACCAATTCCAATTACGTTTCCGTTCAAAGCATCAGTATCACCGCCATTGCTTGGAGCATCGTCTTCATAGGTCACTTTTGCCGTCACGTTATGATAACTTACATGAGCATCCAGATAAGGAAGGAATTCATATCCTAATTGGAGATACCATTGGTAGGCAGAACCTGGAACCGGATCTTTGAATCTATCATCACAGGAATCACCGTTAGAGTATTCACAGTCAATATCGGTAGTTCCCAAACCTGCTCCAATCGTGAAATTAATTATGGGCACAGGTGTCAGCCAAAAGACGTCAATCATATTAATGGTAATACTCATATCATCGACAGTATTGTCTACCGGCTTTAGCTTTGTGGTATAATTTTCATAGCCAACACCCAGCATTATTGGAAACTTGACGTGTATGAAGGCACCGGATGTCCCGTCCGATTCAACAGTTTCGCCGGTTTCTTCCCATTCCGAGGTAAAATTATGCTGAACGGGAATGCCAACACCAAACGAAAACAACTCAGCAAAAGCAGTTGTAGTAATTCCCGATACCAGTGCAATGGCTGCCAAAATTGTAAGTATTCTTTTTTTAATCATCGTCCCTCCGGATTCGTTTTCTGCAGATAACTTCGAATATCTATTCCATTGATATTTGAAAAACCATCCAATTTAAATGCCAAATTGTATGATCCTGCAAAAAATGGTACCAAGAGTACCAGTTTTAAGATCAAGACCTCACGCTTTTTCCGTCTTTTTTTGCTTACCTCAAGCAAAGACGAATAAAACCTGCTTAACATTGCAAATGTTTCAACAAGATAGAGAGTCGTTGATGTAAACGATTGCCAAAAAAAGCAAATAGCGTTCTACTTGCAGGATATGTATCGGCTTGTTGGATATGTTTTTATAAAAACAACACATCCATTTCCGTTCGACAATTCTGTATACTGCCAAACAATATTAGTTTTCATTTTATAGAGAATACATTTCATGGAAAACCTTGAAAAAATTGGCCTTCTGCAACAAGAACTGGTAAAAAGGTGGCATTTGGAGAAGCCCGAAGCTTCTGCAGACGGGTTTTTAGGCCTTGTGGAAAACCAGCACTTGCAGAATTTTTTGCTTTGGCATGAGGAAGATATTGCCAGGGCTCCGGATGTTGATGACAGTGAAATTGCACAAGTAAAGCGCAATATCGATAAACTGAATCAAAAAAGAAACGATCTGATAGAAGCCCTGGACGAGTCTATCCTGCAGATTCTGGCTGAAAACGGCTCGGATATAAACCGGAATTCACCTGCCAATTCAGAAACGCCTGGCAGTATTATCGATCGCTGTTCTATCATGTCACTTAAAATATTCCACATGAAGGAAGAGACCAAGCGTAAAGATGTGAGTTCAGATCACATCGAAGAAGCCACGCGTAAAACAAAAATCCTTCAAATCCAGCGGGAAGATTTGTTGACCTGTCTTTTGCAACTGGTCGATGACATCAAAAAAGGTGAACGACATTTCAAGTTATACAAGCAGTTTAAAATGTATAATGATCCATCGTTAAATCCGAAAATTTATTCGGCTAAAACCCAGTAATCAGCATCTGGCTAATTCATCATCAACCTATTCCGGCTTTTAGACATATGAATAATTATAAGCTAGTCGTTTTTGACCTGGACGGTACCCTATTAACACAGACCTTTGAGCTGCTGCCAGGAACTATCGAAGCCGTTAATGACATAAGAAAAAACGGTTACAGGATCACTGTAGCGACAGGCAGGAGCTATAAAAGCGCCAAACCGTTTTTAGATCGTCTGAATATTGTGGAACCCATGGTTTTCAGCAACGGAGCGGTTTTCGACAATCCGGACACGGGCGAGCGCGAAATCATTAACGGTATTCCACTTGAAAGCGCATTAATTGTTTTGATGCTGCTCCCGCAATTTGAAATTTCAGCAAAATTTCATCTCTCGGAAGGTGAGCTGTATAAAACTGACGACACTCCCTGGCCCGATGAAGGCGTCCACTTTGAAGTGGGAACCATTTGTCCCAATCTAAAGGCTGAACTTACCGAGGATCCCATCAAAATTGTCTTTCATGCCCAAAAAACTGAAATTGACGCCTTTGAAAAAAAACTGCAGGACATCCTGGGTACGAAATCCCAAGTCAGATTGTTCCGCTCTCATGAGCGGTATGTTGAAATGACCAACAAAAACGTTTCCAAAGGTGATGCAGCAACTAGGTTAACTAAAAAACTTGGCTTTAAACCTGAGGAGATTATCGCTGTTGGGGATCAGGAAAACGATTACGAGATGATCAGGGATTTCGGACTAGGCGTCTTGGTAGGACCGGGAACAGAAAAATTAAAGCAGGTTATGAACTATCATGTCCCTTACCCCGAAGAGCAGGGAATCGAACAATTGAGAGATTGGATAAAATCAGGCTTTCCTGGAGCCGGAAACTAGTAATACTGCTTGAGTGTTTCTGCCAGTTTTTTCATGCTGATGGGTTTGGAAATAAACCCTTTCATGCCTATGTCCATGCAGCTCTGTTTAACATCGTTTGATACGACAGCAGTTAATGCAATGATAACTGGCCGATCTTCTTCGGGTATTTGTTCGATGATAAGTCGTGTAGCTTCAATACCATCTATTTTTGGCATTTGAAGATCCATTAACAGGAGATTGAAACAGGATGATTTTACCGCTTCGAGGGCTTCGCTGCCATCTTCCACAATGACCGGTTCATAGCCCAGTCTTCTCAGCATCTTCTGAATAAGTTTCTGATTTAAAGCATTGTCTTCAGCTATCAATATTTGCATAGGAAATTGTTGTGCAAACTCCTGGTTTAATTCAGATATAGCTGTTTCGGCTGAAGACTGCCTTTCCATCTCTAATTCCATCATCACAATAACCTCATTTGTGACCAGGTTCGTTTTTCTACGTCAAACGATTCCCTTCCATCACTTTAAGATTATTTGCCAGTGTCTTTTTAATGGTTTTACACCCTGAGCAATAAACTTAATATTTATAATAACCGATTATTGAATATACTTCTATCGAATTGTGCTTTTATTTCAATATATCCTGCCATAAGAAGGAAAATCAATTTCCTTCCGAAAGCAAATAGTATTTCGATATACGGGGCTTTATACACAAAACAATAAAACGGTTTCCAGTTAAACCAAGCATAGCTTTGCAGTCGGCAAAGCTGGTAATTCATTGATCCGGAATGGCCGGTTCATGTTAACTAAAATCATTTGGAAATGATTCCTCGTTTGGTCTCCGAGACAAAATCGACAAATCTGTCTAGGATGGGTCCCGGTTTTATTTCTGCTTTTAATAGTTCCAAGGCTTTTTTAGGAACCACGCCGCTTGTGAAATAGATGTTATATATTTTCTGAATCTCTTCGATTCCAACCTTGTCAAACCCATTCCTTTCCAGGCCAATCAAGTTTAAGCCTAACAATTGGGCGCGTGTACCCGTGCACATCATGTAGGGTGGTACATCCTGGTAGGCAACGCTATAACCACCAAGCATTGCAAAGTCCCCAATTCTGGTAAATTGATGAAAGCCGGAAAGACCGCCCGTAACCACACTGGAGCCGATCTGTACATGACCACCCAGGGTTGTATTGTTAGCCAGCATGCAGTTATCACCAACACTGGTATCATGGGCAAGATGTACACTGACAAAGAGCTGATTATTATCTCCCACCCTGGTGATTCCTTTGCCACCAAATGTTCCTCGATGGATAGACACATATTCACGAATTTCGTTATCATTTCCAATTTCCACCAAAGTTGGCTCATTTCTGTGATGTTTGTCTTGAGCAGAAAGTCCTATTGAAGTGTAAGGACCAATTGAATTTCGCTGTCCAATGGTTGTCTTGCCTTTGATGGTGACATGGTTTTCAATTAAAGTGTCATCGCCTATTTTGACGTCGGGGCCGATCACTGAATATGGCCCTATCGTGACATTTGCTCCAATTTCCGCCTTGGAATCAACAATAGCTGTTTCGTGAATCATAAAAACCATCCCTGCGTTTTTTACCCAATCTGCTTGTAAGGAACTGAAATTCGAACGTGATACGCGTTTATGGTGTCATCAAATACCAGGTCTTTGCAACTGATAATTGATGGGAAGAGAGGAGGGAATAGGGCCCTGAAGGAGGAAAAGTATTTGGTTATTTAACTTTTTTGTTTTCGCCGGCTTCGCCGCAAACCATCAAAGCAACTTCTGATTCAGATGTTGCATGAATGATTCTTCCGATATAAGGAGCAAGCACCTTATACTTACCCTTGTCAATGATTTTAACACTAATTGCCCGACTTGAATTTCCTTCACATCTGAAATAATGATTGCCCTTCTCATCAATTTTAACAAATTGCAGAGCAAAAGCATTTAAGGCGAGCGTAACGGAACACATGAATATTAAACCTATCACTGTTTTTTTCATGTTGTTTTAGCAATTGCTGTTGTTATGAAGTTCAGTTAATCGGATAAAGCCCTTTACGTGAGTTGCTTAAGCTTAAGATATCTTATTGGTAGGAGTCAAACCCTTCAGACTTTTCTGTCTCAGTTCCAGCAGATGCTGAATCTCCAGCAACCCCTTTCGATAGCGCCTGTTATCGGCATCACGGATATCCTCAAACAAAGTGCGAATTCTACCTTCCAGAAATTCATCGTTCATTTCATTCCTGCTGCGCAGTCTGGTTGTACTGAAGTGCATCCTAAATCCCGGTTTTTTTTCGACCAGCCTCATTATGGTTTGGCTTTGTTGAACACCGGCAATGTCAGATGGAGAAGACACTAATTCCTTATCATTGTTAATTTTTTCAAATGAATTGGCCTGAGAATCAGTTAAAGGCTGTTCTACAATGGAATTCGAAGACGTCTGGGTAACCACCATTAAAAAAACCATCAGAAATATGGAAAGTAAGGCAGCCCCCAGAAACCTGTCAGGAACAAAACAAAACAATCCAGTTAACACCAGACAGACTATTTGGTATTTTAACAATCGAAATGGTCGATTTGCAGTGGATTCATTTGTTTCTTTCATATTCTCCAAACCCCAATATTTTCAATATCAAAACGCCAATTAAACCCTCTTTCCCTTTAAAAAATGCAATTTTTGGAGACTTTTATCGTTTGGAGTGAGTTGGTGTGGATAAGTTCCTAATTTTCCAGAACCATTTTTTCAGGGCCGTGAACCTGGGTGAGATAGTGAATTGACCCGGATTATGTAACAAAACTGCTAAAATGATTGTAACGGAGGAATCTATAAGAGCCAAGCGGATTATCCAGACTTCACATCGGTAATTGCTTTTCCAGTTCTCGATGCAAAACACTGCGATCGATTGGTTTCGAAACATATCCATTCATACCGGCATCAATACACTTTTGTTTATCACCAACCATGGCATGGGCAGTCATCGCTATAATTGGAACATCTGAATTTATTTTACCGGATTTATTGGTCCGAATAAGTTCAGTTGCCTCTAAACCTCCCATTTCCGGCATCTGTAAATCCATTAATACAATATCGTAGTTTTTCATCTGCAAAGCGTTAATAGCCTCTTTTCCATTTTCCACGACATCAACACGATATCCCATTTTTTCCAGAATTTTATAAGCCAGTTTCTGGTTTACTTTGTTGTCCTCAGCCAACAGAATATGGTGTTTTTTAACTTGCGATTCTCCAAGCGAAAACCGTGTTATCAAGCGCGATTTCTGTTTGGATTGTTTTTTTTCTGACCGATACACTTTAGCTGTCGTCAGGCAGTCATATAGTTGAGACTGACTGATAGGCTTGGAAAGATAAGCGTCAAAACCGATTTCTCTCGCTCGTGAGGCATCCCCTTTATGACCGTAAGAGGTCAGCATTACCAGAATAATCGAGTCGTATTGGGAATTTGCTCGTATCGAATCTCCTAGTGCTTCACCACTCATATCCGGTAATTGGCTTTCTATGATAACGATGTCAAAAGGACAATCTTCAGCAAACGATTGCTCTATCAATGTCAGCGCCAAAGGTCCATTTTCGGCGGCTGTGAACTGGCAATCCCAAGTCCTGAGGTAATCTGCAATCATATCCTGGTGAGCCTTTTGGTTATCAACTACTAAAATTCGATTTCCTTTAATGTCCCCTACGGCGTTGTTAACAGAATCAATATGTTGCGACTGCTTTTCAAATACGGATGTAAAACTGAAGGTAGAGCCAATGCCCAATTCACTCTCAATTTCCAGTTCTCCTCCCATCAATTCAACCAGTTGTTTCGAGATAGCCAGACCGAGTCCGGTACCTCCGAATTTTCTGGTAATTGACGCATCTACCTGTGTAAAGGACTTGAACAGCTTTGTTTGATCATGTGCGGAGATACCAATACCTGTATCGATAACATCGAACCGGACACCAACGTGTGTCTTGGTTTCTTTTTCGAGAGAGAGTTTAACAATCACTTCCCCCTCGCTGGTAAATTTGATGGCGTTCCCGCATAAATTAAGAATAACCTGCCTCAGCCTGCCGGGATCTCCTCTTAAATCGGTCGGCACGTCAAAATCCACCATTAAGGCGAATTCCAATCCCCTTTCTTCCGCTTTTATTCTCAACAATCCGGCAGTTTCCTCAACGGCAGCTCTCAGATCAAAATCGATGTTCTCGAACTCCAGTTTACCTGCTTCAATCTTGGAAAAATCGAGAATATCATTAATGATGACCATTAACGATTCAGCACTGTTTTGAACTGTTTTTGCGTAATCGTATTGATCACCGTTCAAGTTCGTTTCCATCAATAGACCGGTCATTCCGATGATTCCATTCATTGGTGTTCTGATTTCATGGCTCATGTTTGCCAGAAAGTGACTTTTGGCCATGTTGGCTTCAGCCGCCTCTTTTGCAAGTCTGTCGGATTTTTGTATAGAATGTCTAAGCTGGTGAATAACATTATTAAGCTCTGCGGTTCTGTCTTCGACTTTCCTTTCCAGCTTTTCGTTCAAGACTTTTAATGCCCGGTTGCTCTCGTTTAATTCGCTGGATTTAATACGTAGTCGGTCCGTGAGGTTTTCGACAGAAAGCAGCGATTGGGAAAAACGCACTGATATCAGGTATGCCTGCGCAAACACAAAAACAAGCAATCCGAAAGGAACAAAAAGCCCCAGCTTTAACACTTCCAAACCGTATAAAACATCGTTAATCACCGTTAAAAACAGGACTATAAATCCCAGCATAAATATCGCAGCCCCCTCCCGTTTTCTGATCGTTGCAATAATCAAAATATACAAAACGTAGATACACACGACTATCGTCACTACCTGGTAAGAAACGGTGAAACTGGTAAAAAGAGAAATGGGAAGCAGCAAAACACTTGAAGAGTAAAGCAGACTCAAACCGACGGAGAATCTTATAACGATTTGGTTAAGTTCCTCAGGAAACAGCGATCGAAGATAAATCACAAATACCGGTATTGCAAAATAGAAAGAAAGATAATCCAGAATAACAATCTGGCTAAACGTAATGTTTGGAACCAAATGAACCAGAAAGTAGTTTCCTTGGACGATGATGCGAATAGAGATGATGAGGCATAGCAGGCCAAAATAGAGAGGCGTCCGTTCTTTCCTGTGATTTTTTGCCAGACTGAAGTGATATAATCCCATGATCACCAGGCTGCCAAATACGAAAAAGTCCAAAGCAATGTCTGCCCCGAGGTCCCTATTCAAAGCCTTTTCAGTACCTATTTGAATCGCAGTTGTAGGTCCACCTGAAATATGCTGGAAGTTAGAAATGTGAAGAATAACTTCAATAGTTGCATCAGATGTCTGAAAGCCGGCAATATGAGGATAAAACCTTGGAAATGTAGTCTCGGCATTCTTACCCGGAGTCCCGGATGAACTTAGAAACTCTCCGTTCAAGTAGACCTGCAAAGCAGTGTATGCCTCTCCAATCCTTAGCGCCAGGCGTTCATTCGTTTCACCGACAAAAATTTTCAAACGGTAGGTTGCAAAACCGTTTTTTGCCAAAGGCTTACCCTGCCATTCGTGTCCGTTCCAAACACCGGGAACCTGGATATAGTCAGGGTTAGAGATCGTGTCTGTGACAAATTCTTCGTCGGAAAAAAGAAATTTTTTCCAAACAAATTCCCATTCGCCGGAAAGGTCTACAGGACCGTCTTCTGCAAAGTTCCAGTCCCTGAGATCAATAGTTCCTTGTTTCACCCTAGGTGCACTTTTATCCATAGAGGCGTTAGAACACCCAATAAACATGACAGGCAAGCAAATAAGAAAAAAAAGGTTAACAATCGATTTCATAAAGACTTTAGGCAACACGTTGTTTTTCTTGGTTTATGGATCAATCAAAAAATCAGTGTTTGAACACCATGATATCATTAATTTACAACGAAGTGTATTTTTTCTTTTTGCGTTAAGAAATTTAACCTGCCTTGAGTGCCTTTGTGAAAATTTGGATCCACTACCATATTGATATACCTCATAAATTCAGAAAGTTAGACCTGATTTACACTCGTAGCATTGGGTTTGCATTACCATGGTTAACTAATGTTTACACTATCACTGTCTGCTTATGTCTCAAAACCTAATTCTGAATTCCAAAGCCCTATTTCTAGTTTTTACGTTCATTTGTACCCTTTCGGTTTTTCAAAAGGTTTCTGCACAAATCGATGGTGTAACCCTACGGTCTCCTCCGATGACTCACGCCTTTATTGAATCCGGGGACGTATTACTGGGAATCGGTCTGACCAATACAAAAGTTGAGGATCCGGGATACCAGGTTTCCGGAGTAGTTCCGGAAAGTGTTATCACAACTGAACAGTTCGGATTTCTGGCTATAGGTGTAACAGACGGATTGGCCATTGGCGTTAGTAGCAATCCCACAGAAATCGATCTTAAAGGCACTGAAGCGGGCACAAACAATGAGGTGGAAACCAAGCTGAAGAGCAGCAGGACTTACTACTATATTATCCCCACGCTGTATAAATGGGAAAAAAGCAGAATTGCCCTGATTTGGGGCAAAGGCAAGGCTGTGGTTGAGGAAAACGAAGAGCTAAACAGAGAAAAAGATGAGTACACTATCGGAACAACCGGGTTATTTGGGGAGTTTTATCTTGTTGATTCCTTTTCTGTTGTTCCCTGGCTATCCTGGCCATATTTACTATTCGATATCAGCCCTCCCTCGATAAACGAAGTTCAAACGCCTGATTATGGCATTGACGGAATCTTTCATATTGGAGAGGCGAAACTATCCTTATCCCTGATATTTCAAGCTTTGGATACCGTCGACAAAACAGCAACAGACGAGGAATTAACAAAAGAAGATTCAGATGAGGAAAAAGAGACGAATCAGGAAAGTTATTCAATTTCCTTATCGTTTGTTTTTTAAGATTTCGTTACTTCACAATCTTTATTATTTTCTTGAATTCAGGTCCTTCCGCTTTTTTCAGCATTTCAAACAGTGCCATTTCCACACTTGACATCCGGGCACCTGCAGCTCTCAGATTTTCCAAGGCAAGTAATTTATTTTCCTTTGTCCGCGAGGAGATGGCATCTGTCACAACGGTTACCTGGTAAGCGTTACTCATTAAATCCAAGGCAGTTTGATACACGCAAACATGAGCCTCAATTCCCACCAGGATAACCTGAGTTTTGGATGTTTTTTCTAATAGTTTTAAAAATTCTTTATCACCAACACAACTGAATGTCGATTTGGAAACTTTTGGGGAATCTACCAGCAAGGAGGCTATAGACGAAATCGTTTCTCCCAGCCCCTTTGGATTCTGTTCCACCCAGATAATGGGAATGCCTAAAACCTGGGCACCCCTGATCATTTTAGCAAGAGAATCAAACAACATCTCCTTTTTGTGCATCTGTTGTGCAAGATTGCCCTGGACATCTATCACTACAAGAATGGATTCTTCCCTGTTAAGCATATTCAAATCTTTACCATTGTTAATATTGCGATCCTACTCGTTATCTTTATCGATTGACAGAAGCGGCAGGCCTGAAATGGTCTTATCAATCACAATTTCCTCTAAGTTGGCCAGCTTTTTTAAACGTTTCGATGTTTCAAATGTCAATGTCTCAATGAGCTGAATGTTTTGTTTTGATACTTTTCCATTTTCTTCAGCCTCTATACCAAGCAATTGTATTTGATTCAAATAATTGTTCACAATATCGAGCACATTGTTCATAGTCGCCTTCAAGACGGCTATTTCCTTGTCTTTGATGATTGAGGTTGTTCTGCGCTTAAGCAATATCAGTCTAAAATCTATCGCCAGACCCAACGCGAGTAAAAAAGTTACCAAAAACAATTCATCGACTTCATACGCTTCCAACATTTCGAAAAACTCAACAATGTATTCAAAGACCTCAATTCTACCGGAAAGCGTTAGAAAAAGAATAACAATGCTTATAACCAGTAAAACAGTCGTAAATTTATAATCCTTTATACTTTTGATCATAATAATATGCCAATTTAAATCGGATTTTCATATCTTGCACCTTCTGACTATGACTTGTCGGACACTGTAGCCGGTTATAAGAACATTAACAACGGGAAGAAATTTTTTTTTTAACCGTCGTTTTTAAAAAATGTTTAGGAAAGGGTTTAGTGTTTGTAGCCGTTTAACTAAGGAGCGTTAATTGCGCTTAAATTGATCTCAGGTAAAATGAAAAGCAAATAGACAACTCTTAAATTATATTGCCGGAAACATAATTTTTAAAAAGCCCTTTGGCTTTATAATGACTATTATCAATACCCAAAACCCAAAAACACGCTACAATCAAATATAAAACATTTCATTATCCGCTAATCTCAATTCCTACCCAATCCCCAAATAATGGACAATCAAAGTTTAATCACTGAAATTGAAGAGTTAAAAGGCCAAAAAAAAGCAGTTGTTCTTGCTCACAACTATCAATTACCTGAAATTCAGGACATCGCAGACTTCGTGGGAGATTCACTCGGCCTTTCCCAGATTGCTGCCAACACAGACGCTGAGCTGATCGTTTTTTGCGGAGTCAATTTCATGGCCGAAACTGCGTCGATCATATCTCCGGATAAAAAAGTAATCATTCCGGATGATCAGGCAGGCTGCTCCCTTGCCGAGTCAATCACGGTTGAGCAGTTAAAGGAATGGAAGAGTGCTCATCCGGGTGCAGTTGTTGTTACCTATGTCAATTCAACTGCAGAGGTTAAAGCGGAAACCGACTATTGCTGTACCTCCTCCAATGCAGTCAAGGTTATTCAAGCTATCCCGGAAGAGAAAGAAATACTGTTTGCCCCTGATATGTATTTGGGAGCTTATGTTCAGGTTGTGACCGGTCGAAAGCTGACATTGTGGAATGGATGTTGTCATATCCATGAGAAAATCGGAGAAGTGGAAATTAGTGATATCCGTGCCAAACATCCCGATGCTGAGGTTGTTATCCATCCGGAATGTGGATGTTCAACTACATGCATGTTGGATTCTACCCAAAATCCTGATTGCAACTACAAGATTTTCTCAACCGAAGGCATGCTCAATTACGTCACGGAATCGCCAGCCAAAGAATTTTTGATTGCCACGGAAGTAGGGATTCTGCATCGCATGAAACAAAACAATCCGAAGAAAGAGTTTTACCCCGTCTATAAAGAAGCAGTATGCGAATATATGAAGCTTGTGACTTTGGAAAAACTTCGAAATGCCCTCAAAAACGAGCAAGTCGAAGTCAAGGTACCTGTTGATCTTGCTGATAGAGCACGTGTACCTATCGAAAGAATGCTTTCCATTGTTTAGGTCCTTCCTCCCCCATCCGGGGGAGTGTGTCTTGCCTCCCTTAAAATTCCACCCTCACACCCCGTTGACTAGCAGCTTTTACTAATTTTACCAAATACACGTTTTCATTTTAGAATATCCCGTTAAGAAATTCATTTTTCCAAGTTTACCTCACTTGCATTTCAGAACACGAAGCTAAGGCTGTCAGCCCTTAATCAAACAACAATCCGATCAAGACTGGAATACAACTTGAAACTGCTTCAAAAGTTACGTTATAATCCCATTTAACGCCTCTATTCAAGCCGGGCTGCACTTGGCTTCAAAACAATTCATACTGTTTTTTCGTTGATATGCAATCTGATTTGGTCACCAAGACTCTCTACCAAATATCCAGTGCAGTAAGCTCCACTGGTGACCTAAACCATCTCTATCAAAAAATTCACCAATCTCTTAGTAATATCATAGATGTAACAAACTTTTACATCGCATTATACGAGCCCCGTGAAGAGGTTATTCACTTTCCCTATTTTATCGACGAGCAATCAACATTCACATCCGGATTCAAATATTCGGCTATAGAGAGACCCGGATCACTCACATCGATGGTGATACAAAAGGGTGAACCTGTTTTCCTGAGAGAAAAAGACATTCAGGACTATGCTAAAAAAACGGCATCATTCCCGTCAGGTCCGGTGAGTAAAGTTTGGATAGGTGTACCCTTAAAAATAAACCAAACGGTTATTGGTATTGTTGCTGTACAAAGCTATTCAAATCCCGACTGCTACAACGACAATGATCTCCAATTGCTCTCCCTGGTTTCAGATCAAATAGCCATTGCCATCGACAGGAAAAAGAGTCTCAAACGTTTTCAAAACCTGCTGGAAAATATACATGATATCATCTATACAACAAATTCGATTGGGAAAATTACATACGTCAGTCCCGCGGTGACCTCGCTTACCGGTTATTCTCCGGAAGATTTCATAAACACTTTTCGCTGGAATCATGATGGTACCCAGGAGGCCACATTTAACAATCTGATTCATCCTAATCATCGTCGTAGAATCGAAACGCTACTTAGCGACCGCGCAAAGAAACATTCTTCATTCGAGTGTGAGTACAAGATCACCAGGCAAGATGGCACATCACTCTGGGTATATGACAGGGGGCAATTCTTTAAAGACGATATGGATAACGTCTATCTCGAAGGTAACATCTCAAATATCCAGGAAAAAAAACGTGCTGAAGAGATAAACCTGGTCCTTTATGAAATTTCCAACGCTATCAACGCAACCCGCGATTTAGATGAGCTTTATTTAACAATACACGAAGCGTTAAAACCAATCATCAATGTAGAGCGGTTTGCGATCCTATTGTCTGATAAACAGATGGATCGCATCACAGTTAGCTTTTCGACAGAAGTTGTCGGCATAGAGTTTCCAAAGGTCGTTGAAAATGCGAGTAAATCAACATCTTTGGCAGCCGAAGTTATAAGACGTGGAAAACCCATTATATTTGACAAGGAAGGCATGCTTCAATTTGCCAAGAGTCGTGGTGGAGAGGTCTTGGGAACTCTTACGGAATCGTGGCTGGGTGTCCCTTTGAGTGTCAAAGGAGAGATCATAGGCGCCATGCTGACTGAAACGCTTGATGCGACTAAGGCTTATACCGCTGAAGATGTTGAATGTTTGACTTCGGTTTCGGAACAAATTGCAATAGCGATCGAAAGAAAGCTCAATGAGGAGCAAATCAGAATGCGGGAGAAGGTAATTACCTCACTCTATAAAATCTCTAATTCAATCCACACAACCAAAAGTCTGGGTCAATTGTATCAATCTATCCATGAAGCCTTATCAGATATCATCGACGTTCAGCATATCGCTATTTCGTTGTACGACAAAGAGAGGGATATTATTGAGTTTCAATATACGTCTGACGATGTGGACGATATTGTCACGGCATCCATTAAAAACGCCAGTGCCAGCGGTTCGCTGACTTATAAGATCATCAATGAAGAAAAGTCAGTTTTGATGACCAACATGGATGAACAATTGATTCAAAAGGATAAAATCGGTGTGATGCCCGGTATGCTTTATCCTAAATGCTGGTTGGGTGTTCCCCTGAAAGGAAAAAACAAAATCCTTGGTGGCATTATTATTCAAAGCTATTCGGATCCGTTTTGCTACAACGAAAAAGATGTTGCGCTACTGGAATCGGTGTCAGATCAGATAGCCTTTGCAATTGAATACAAAGAAGCCGAATCCAATCTTGAATCAGCACAAGCTGAATTACTTGAAAAAGCTCATAAGGCAGGTATGGCGGATATTGCTTCCGATACGCTTCACAATCTTGGCAATCTCCTCAATAGTGCAAAAATCTCCAATGAATCAATCAGCAACACTTTACAAGAGTCCGACATGGAGAGCTTTTCCAAAGCAATTACCCTGTTGAGCAAGAATATCGATCGCTTGACCGAGTTTGTTTCCTCAGACCCCAACGGCATCAAATTAATGAAATACCTGGTGGGAATTGAGCAATCCCTGAAATCCGATTTCAAGTACATTGATGATCATACCCGTCGTCTTACGGAAAAAATAGAATTGATGATAAATGTTATTCGTACGCAACAAAACTATGTTTATGAAGAATTCATGGAGGAGAATTGCCTGATCAAAGATGTGGTCGACAAGCTTTTAGGCATGCATGAGGAGACGTTTAAAAGCATGGGTGTCAGTGTTATCAAAAACTATAAGGAAGTTCCTAAAATAGCGGTCCAGAAGTCGAAATTAGAGTTTATTATTATGAATATACTGAATAACGCCAAGGACAGCATGGAGAACAACAACAGCAGCAGGGATAAATCCCTCTGCGTTTCCCTGGATCAGGATAAAGAATACATCTATCTTCGTTTCAAAGATGACGGTGAAGGTATTACCAAAGAGAACCTGCAGAAGATTTTTACTCACGGTTTCACAACCAAAACACACGGCCATGGCTTTGGTCTCCACAATGCCGCCAACTTCCTGTCCGATATGAAAGGCAAAATTTGGGCTGAATCTGAAGGCCCCGGCAAAGGCGCAACCTTTATACTTGGCCTCCGGAAAAGACTTTAACATCCCTCACCTCCGACCAACACGCATATTAAAAGAAAACAGACAGTTGTCCGGCAATCAGAAATCTTGATGACGGATTTAACACGAGACACTATTGAATCATCATGGATGGCGTGGATCAGAGTCACTTTTTCTCTTCATGTTAACGCCGCCACTAAGCTCTTCGGTTTTAGACCGAAATCGGCAATTGTGATATCTGTGCAAGTTGCAATCGATATTCGGGATTCCTTAGGAAAAGTCAATTGAAAAGAATCTAAAACGGCTTGAGTGCGGAAAGGATTTTTAACAAGGGGCCATGCGTGACTGAAAAGTATTCATGGCAGATCCATTTCAATCTACCAGACTATTTTCATCTAAAAATTGAACAATGGAATTCTCGACGAATCGGGTGGTGGTATTGCCCAAGATATAACCGGCCAGCACATGTTTGCTTGGGTTGCTGTCGTTTTGAACATTCACCAGTTTTTTTGTCGGAGAGCCAATCTGCTCGTACTTCTCTTTGATCTTTGACACACTGACCACATCATCCAGCTCCGAATAAAGTATTAAGGTCGGTTTTTGCAAGTTTGAGAGTTCAAAAGAATCGACATGGTCTACGAGTGCCATTAAGTGAGCACTGCTTAACAACGCGGGGGAAGTCATCCAGTAAGTTCCTTGGTCTTCATTTAAAGGTTCCCATGGATGATAGGCGTTTCCTGTCACCAGCTCCACGAGTTTAACTCCCCATGGCCACAGTAACATTCGTGCAGAGCTGTCTGCCGGGTAGAAATTTGGTGAAATGAAGATCAAAGCCTGTAATTCAGGCAGCTGCCGTGTTATCGCTAACCAGATAGCCAGAGTTGCACCGGTGGAAGTGCCGATGACTACCACTCGCTCACCAATTGCCTTTCCGATTTCCCAGGCTTCTAAAGTATCCTGCAGCCAGCCATTTGCTGTGGCTTTGGCGAACTCCTCTTTGGTTTGACCATGACCGGTTAATCGAGTGTAAAATATGTTTGCTTCCAGCTTTGTTGCAATATTTCTGGTCAACGGATGCGTTTCCATCAGAGTGGCAGAATAACCATGCAGATACACAATAGAATATTTCGTTTTTTCTTTCGTTACATTATTTTGCCAGACAATTTTTTTTGCAACATCAGGAGTGGTTAAGGGAAATTGCTGTTCCTGTTTTGAAAGGTAATTATCTAAATCATCCTCCAGGACTACCGGCTTTACTTCCATATCGATGGTAACCCTGGGACCTGAAAAAATTGCCGCTATTAGTATAGCAATCAGGGCAAATAGACCGACCAGAATATATTTTACCAAGTTCACCTCCTGCGACGATAAGCAATCTTTTGCAAAAAACTTGTATTTATTTTAGGAAGCAATACAAATTCAACTAAGGAAGGTTTCTTGCAGAACCGCATTCAGGTGTGAGTATATGCAATTAAGGTCTAACAAGCAATAATCAGCCTTTAAGCAACCATTTTTCAGCATCTATCAAAGATTCAAAAACTTCTAATTCGGTGACCATGTCTACGTAGTATTCCCTAAAAAGTGACACCGTTCCATAATTCAAGGCATTTTCCGATACCAGGGCAACCCTTGGTCTTCCTATTCTTCCTTTTGACAATCTTTCAATTTGAATTGATAGTTCTTCGACCATCTCCCCATCAATATCTGAGAGATTGGCATGGGTTAAGTCATAAATCCCTTTCATTCCGGGAACATATTCCTTGTTACGTATTATTCCACCGATAGCTGTTTTGACTTCTTCAATGGTTAATGTTTCGAAAAAACGGGTGGTGACAATTCCGGTATTTTGATTAAATTCAACCTCAGTTCTCATTATCTTAACGTCTTTATATTTGTTGCTGGTACTATAGATTTTATAGGGCTGACTTTCACCGGTTTTCGTTTAAGTGTTTTTAATTATTTGTATTTAATGAATATATTTAAAATTGACCATGTACTCAATCCATTCCATGGATTGATTTAACACTTGTTTTGTTTTTCAAAAGAATTCATTTACGATCGAACCGGAAAAAGAAAACGTTTTGAATATCAATTCACTTCATTTTTTTCCTGAATTGATCTCTGTTACCTTTAATTGTCTCATAGATGATCCGAAAACAATAGCTCGCACCCTACCCCCCCACTGTCAGAAAAGATAGGAAAGAAACTAACGAAAAAAACCACAAATTAGCGGGTTTCACAGGCACAGTATGCTGTCTTGACGATTTTGATTTAAGTCGAGTTCAAGAAATATTTAGATTGGGGGCAATTGTGTCTTTTTCTCTCTAATTGATTTACTGCAAAAACAAACTGGACTAGTTGGCAAAAACATTGGAAACACTGGGAAAAACAGCCCTTTTCCTCTATTTCTTTATCGGATGTTATTTTCGACCAAACGCCTGGTGAAGTAATCTTGAAAACAGTACTTTTTGTCCATTAATAATTTGCTGATTACGATAATCAGGAGATACAAAATACCTTGTCAGCTCATGCGTAGGCTTATTTAACTCATTTTCTGTTTTCAATAGTTAAATCGTTAACTTATCCATATCGATTCTTCGGAGGCTGAAAAGAATTGAAGTTTGCAAAGTGCAAAACCAAGTACTGCAAACTTATTACAGTGTGATTTTTTTACAGTATTGATAATCAGACTTTTTTTTTCATACAATACGACTCTTTCCATGTCATTTGAATTCTAACATTGCAGAACGTGAATAATTATCTATGGACCAGGCGCCGACATTAAAAGAGTTACACTTTTCCAAAAAAGAAATAACCAGTGAACTACTAGATGAATACTTTATTGCTTTACTTGCTTCTGGCCAGATACTTAATTGCGGATTTGTAGATTCGGTAGAAAAAAGAAGACCATCTAAAAGATCTTTAAAAGGAAAAATTACAAAGTTATTAAACATTTCATACTTTATAAAAACGCCTAATAACTTACTTTAACTAGACAATTTCATTTAACCGTTCGCTTTCATTGCTTTGTACTAAGCTTGAATATTTCCACAATTTGCTGGGGAACTTGAATTTTTGCAGGAAGGCAATATTTGTTTAATCGGAAGATGTACTTCTAGAAAACTGAGAATATAATTAACCATCTCTTCCTCTGGTGGAGCCGGGAATTGGATTGTTTTGACCCCATATCTTGCCGCCGTGGGCATTGACAATCTTTTGGCAGATAGCTTGTTCCAGACCGGTTCCACCTGTCTCTATGTTTACATTCGGAACGATAGAACTCTTCTTCATTGCTATTGCATAAATGATACACCGGTCCTTAAAAATAAATCTCCGTTAACAAATGGTTGCGGGCAACTCCTTTGGATTGAAGAATCTCAAATGATTCATAAATCATGTCTGAGCTTCCGCAGAGGTAATAATAACTGCTCACCTCAACGCTGTTTTGTCTTAAGTAGTCGGTTACCCTGCCATTAAAATGACCGTTTATATTTCGAGTCAGGCATTCCACATGCCTGCTTGAATCGAAAGACTCTTTTCCGTAAAGCTGCTCAGGTTCACGTACGCCATGCAGAAGTTTGTAATCCAATTCCGGATAACTGGTGACGAAACTGTGAAATGGTGCAATACCGGTTCCGGTGGCAATCAACACGAATTTATCATTCCGGATCTCTTTCGGAATCGTAAAGGTCCCCAAAGGACCTTCAATATCCAGCTCCTCTCCGATTTGAGAGCGATGCAAGGCACCCGATACATCCCCGCCATCCACATCCTTGATCAACAGCTCAAGAAACTCTGCATCGGTTGACGAATAAATACTATACTCACGTTTTTCTTTTAGACCTGGCTTGCTGACCATAATATACTGTCCCGGTTCGAACTCCAGTCCGTTTCGTTCCATGCGCAATTCAAAGACGGAATCCGTATAGTTTTTAATCCCAATTAGTTTATGTTTCATAGATTGATTTTAGTTATCAGATGGATAGAAAGGTTTCATATCAATTCGCAGAAAGGGCTTCCTGGTTTAAATAGCCCTGGTACTGATCATCAGCATGGTAGGAAGAACGAACAAACGGACCTGACTCACAATGGACAAATCCTTTTTCTATGGCAATTTGCTTAAATTCCTTGAATTCATCCGGATGCCAGAATTTTTTTACGGAAGCATGACCTTTGGTAGGTTGAAGATACTGGCCAATATTGATCATGTCGACTTGATGAGTTCTCAGATCGTCCATGGTTTCAATGATTTCGTCTTTAGCTTCTCCCAGTCCGATCATGATGCTGGATTTGGTGATCGACTCAGGATCGATCTCCTTGGCTACCTTAAGAACCTCCAAAGATCTGTCGTAACTGGAATTGGACCGGACAAGAGGGGTCAGGCGGCGCACTGTTTCCACGTTGTGGCTGAATATTTCGGGGTCGCTGTCAATAACTGTTTGGATGGCATATCTCTTTCCCTGGAAATCAGATGTTAACACCTCAATGGAGCAACCCGGAACCAGCTTTTGGATGGCCAGGACTGTTTCGGCTACAATACCTGCGCCACCATCCGCCAAATCATCCCTGTTCACCATGGTGATATGAACATGTCGCAACTCCATTCGCTGCACAGCTTCTGCCACCCTGTTTGGTTCTTGAATGTCTACGGCACTTGGCATACCGGTCTTGACAGCACAAAAGCGACATCGCCTCGTGCAGATATCGCCCAAGATCATAAAACTGGCTGTTCGATGGGTACCCCAGCATTCGGATTGATTAGGACAACGAGCTTCCTCACAAACAGTGTGCAAACCTTCCGATTTCACCAATCCTTTGAGAAAACTGAAATTCTTGCCTGATGGTGGGCGAATTCTTAACCAGTCGGGTTTGCGTTGCTTTGCCTTGCTGTTATCCTGACTCATTACGTTCTCCTTAAAAATGTCTATGCTCCTCTCTGTTATAGGTTAATTTTATCAACCACCTGATCCGTGTGTAAAGCAGAGGATTCTAAAAGTCGTTTTCCGGAATCGGATATGGATTGGATTATACGGGAATCACTATCCATGGAGGTTATTTGACTGCAATCTTTTTGGTAGGGGCGATCATCCAGATTAAATTTCGCAACCATCGATTTCAACAATTTGGCCTGATTATCCAGAACCGTGCTGGAAGAAGCTGATTCTTCAGCAGCGGCAGCATTGTCTTGAACCAATCCGTTTAATTCAGACAAACCATCGTTAATCTGTTGAGTCCCTATGGCTTGCTCACGACTGGCGACCTCGATGGTTTCTATCAACTCATTGATTGAAGATGATCCTTCAATAATATCAGTTACTGAACCAGCTGTTTCGTTGGCTCTTAACACGCCCTTTTCAATTGTTGCGATGGAATTCAGAACCATGCTGTTCGTTTCTTTTGAGGCTTGGGCACTACGTTGAGCCAAACTTCTCACTTCTTCCGCCACGACAGCAAACCCCTTGCCTTTTTCTCCGGCCCGGGCAGCTTCAACGGCTGCATTAATTGAAAGCACACTGGTTTGAAAAGCTATTTCGTCTATGGTTTTCACAATAGCCGATATCTGCTCTGCCGTGGTGTTAATATCTTTCATGGCGCTCAGCATCCCCGCCAATTGCGTTTTTATCTTTTCTGCCTTGGTCTTGGAGTCAGCCGAAACATCTTTGACAGAACTGGCATTATTCAGATTGCTGTCCGATTGTCGTTTTAGTTCCTCCATGGAAGAGCTGATTTCTTCCAATGATGCTGCCTGTTGGCTGGCTCCTACTGCCAGATTCTGACTGGTTGTTGAAATCTGGTTTGAGCCCGATGCCAGTTCCTCTGCTGCCGAATTCACATCGAATAACAGTTCGTTTAAGCTTTCGACCATTTTGACCAAAGCACAGCCCAATCTGTCTCGATCAGATATGGTTTCAACCTGCAACGCGAGGTTTCCCCTGGCAATTTCCTCAACTTGAAACGCCTTGGTTTTTAGCGAATTGATCATTGTTTGCAAGGTACGGCCAAGCACATCCTTTTCGGAAGCCAGTACCACATCGGAAGATAAATCGCCCTCGGCAATACGGGCTGTTATATCCGCTTTTTCCTTTAAGGAATCGATCATCTTTTGCATCGCTTTTAATAATTTCCCGATTTCATCCTGCTGCTCATTTGTTATTTGTACGGAAAGATCACCCAAGGAAATTTGTTCTGCTATCTCACTCCCACTTTCGATAGGTCGGGATATAGTGCGTGCAACCAATAGCAAAGCCAAAAACGCCAAAAATGAAATAACAACCACAATGGCAATAATTCTAAAAATGAGTCCAAAAATCTGATTGTTCACATCTGCACGCCGTGCTGCAATCCGAGCCTCAATTTCATCCAGAAACAATTCAGTGCCGATAATCCAGTTTAAAGGCTCAAATAACCTGAAATAAGCCAGTTTCGTGTGTTCTCTCTCTTCTCCATTTTCCGACACCTTTGGCCAGGTATATTCCAAATAACCGTTTTGGTCGGCTTTCACCTTTTCCACCATTGCCACGTAAAGGTTGGATCTTTCTTCACCAACCCTGTTAAACTTGGGATTATCCAACACCTGCCCTTCCATTTCTTTGTCCAACGAATGCATCACCATGCTCGGTATAGGAGTACCTGTATCGTTTATCCAGAAAAACCCGTTTCCCTGGTCATATCGCATGTTCCCAATATCGTTTTTGGTTTTTACAATGGCATCTTTAAGGGCATCATCAACATAAATACCAGTGCCAATAATCCAATTCCATTCCGGAATCCTGCGCACATAGGAGAGTTTAGGCTGGTTGACCTTTGTGCCGTCCTTTCCGGGTTTGGGCCAAACATAGTCCACATAACCTTCTTCACTTGTTTCTGTCACATCAACAAAAGCAGCTGTCATGTTTCTGTTCTTGCCAAGAGCAACATTGTATTTAGGATGGTCCATGACCGTTCCCTCAAGAGCAGGAGCAATAGGATGCATGATAATCAAAGGTAACGGTCTTCCCGTGTCATTGATCCATAAATAACCGCTTCCTTTGTCGTAACGCATCTTCCTAATCTGTTCAGCGACCTGCGTTTTAGCACGCTTCACACTTATTTCCCCCGCTTTAACCCGTTTTTGGGCATCCCTCACAAAAGAAACAGCAACCGACACAACATTTTTCATTCGCTTGCCATATCGCTCCTTCAGATACTCTTTATCGGTAGCTGCAATATAATTGGAAACAATTGTTTTGTAAGCAATATCAACGTAGTTTTTGAGATTTTCCCGAACTTCCTGTTTGGCTTGAAAACGATAATCATTCAATTCCCTGTTTGCATTGCTCTTCATGGTAATAACCACAAACAAGGTAATCAAAGCCACACAAGAAAGCATAATCGTGAATGAGCTGAAGATGATTTTCCAGCGAATCTTGGTCTTGATGAACATGACACACTCCGTAAATTAACTTAAGCAAACCATGAATTAGTCCAGCTACACAGATTGAGATTGCCCTCATTCTACAGGAAACTGATTTAAATTACAGATAAAAACAAATCGCCGGAACACGATGAAATCTTGAATATATCGACAAAATTAGATAGAGAGTGAGTTGGAAGGGGCACCCTCTTCCAGCAAAACAGCTGCGATCAACAATCGGAACCATCACTCTAGATAGGGACGATCTAATCCGATCCCTCAAAAAGAGGGATGGCATCGAAATCTTTGAAGCAACAGAAGATAACCGTAACAACCTGCCTAATTTGATCTTGTAAAAAATTTCTACCCTGCCGATTTAAAAAATGGTACGTTGAACGAACATTTATTTTTTATCACGTGGTTGATTCATCCAGGATGAAAAAGCATTCGTTTGACCAATTATCGAAACTCAATGATGCCACTTCATTACATACAATTTTTTTTCTTGACTAATTTCGAAATAAGATAAATAAGATAATTATTGTCTTATTTATCTTATTAAGATGTATCTGGAGATTTTTAGATGCGACTAACTCGGGCTGGTGAGTACGCCATACGGTGTATCAGCTATCTTTCAAAAAAGGGAATCGGGATTAGTGTTCCCAAGCAGGAAATTGCGGAACAAGGAGAAATACCGCCCAGTTTTCTGGCAAAGATAGCGCAGGATTTAAGCAAGGGTGGGTTGATCGAAATCCAGCAAGGTGCCAAAGGCGGTTATCGTCTTTTAAAAGAACCTGGAGACATCTCTCTCCTGGAGGTGGTTGAGATCATGATTGGCAAGATATATCTCAACGATTGTGTGGGAAGGCCGGCTAGCTGTCCTTCCAGTCCTCGCTGCCTTGTTCACAGGGTTTGGGACAGGGCCAGCGAACAGTTGAGGGCCAATCTGGCAAGTGCCAATTTCGCTCAATTGAGTCAGGAGAATTTTTGTCTTCCACATGTTCCAACGCTTGATATATAAAGCAGTTTTTACAATGTACCCGTGAACAGACACTTAATGGGAGAAAAGATGTTGAAAAAACTCTCAAGTATCTTTTTCTTTTATGTTGATGGATTCAGGGGGATGACGGTTGGAAAGAAACTATGGGGGATCATTTTTGTTAAACTGTTTTTTATGTTTGGTGTGCTGAAGATGTTCTTTTTCCCAAATTTCCTGAATACTAATTTTTCAACTGATGAAAAACGTGGAAACCACGTGACGGACCAGCTTATTAAACCGGCTGTAGAGAGTACGGATCAATAGGCTGAATTAACAGAATCCCAATTATTGTTGCCATTTTTTCGGCAGCTTTTTCTAGGACCAAATCTGGAGGTAAAATATGATTGAGATTGATCTAAGCATGGTAAACTGGGCACGGGCTCAATTTGCCTTAACGGCAATGTATCATTGGTTGTTTGTGCCGTTGACGCTGGGGCTCTCGTTTTTATGTGCTTTCTTCGAATCGATCTACGTTAAAACCGGAAAAGAAGAATGGAAATCGATTACCAAGTTCTGGATGACACTGTTCGGAATCAACTTCGCAGTTGGTGTTGCCACAGGAATTATTCTGGAATTTGAATTCGGAACAAACTGGTCAAATTACTCCTGGATGGTGGGAGATATTTTTGGAGCACCATTGGCAATTGAGGGGATTTTTGCGTTTTTTATAGAAGCGACCTTTTTTGCAGTTATGTTTTTTGGTTGGGATAGGGTCTCTAAAAAGTTCCATCTGTTTTCAACCTGGATGGTCGCCATCGGGGCAAATCTTTCTGCCGTCTGGATCCTTGTAGCCAATGCCTGGATGCAAAATCCGGTTGGCATGAAATTCAACCTGGATAAAACCCGTTTCGAAATGTTTAACTTTGCTGACGTTGTATTTAACCCGGTCGCTGTTTCAAAATTCACCCATACCTCAAGCTCCGGGTTCCTTTTTGCTGCATTGTTTGTGCTTACTGTTTCATCCTGGTATTTGATCAAGGGCAGGCACATCGAAATGGCAAAAAAATCGATTGTGGTAGCTTCGGTGTTTGGATTAATCTCTTCGGGATTTGTGATTTTCACTGGAGATCGTTCAGCATATGACGTGGCCAAGCAGCAGCCCATGAAACTGGCTGCTATGGAAGGTCTTTATCAAGGTGAACGTTCCGCTAGTATCAGTATTTTTGGCATATTAAACAGCAACAAAAAACCGGGAGACAACCAGGACGCCTTCCATCTCAATATCAAAGTACCTTTCATGCTCTCCTACCTGGCAAATCGATCCTTTGATTCCTTCGTTCCGGGAGTGGATGATTTACTCTATGGTAATACTGCTGAATCCGTTGAAGGGGTGGAAAGCAAAATAGCCATCGGCAAAAAAGCCGTTGAAGACCTGGCAGTCTATAAACAGGCAAAAAAGGATAAAAATGAAGAACTGGCTCAACAAGCCATGGAAAGTTTTAGAAAAGGCGAAAAATACCTGGGTTACGGATACCTGGACACTCCTGAAGAGGCAGTACCAAATGTTCCGATCACCTTTTATGCCTTCCGGATCATGTTCATACTTGGCTCTGCGTTTCCATTGATATTTCTGTTATTCCTCTATTTCACCACGAAAGGCACCATTACCAAACAGAAATGGTTGCTGCCCATTGGACTCATCTCGGCATTGTTGGGGATGCTGGCCTCTCAGGCGGGGTGGATCGTAGCAGAACTGGGAAGACAACCCTGGGCGATACAGGATTTTCTCCCTGTAAAAGTTGCCACGACTAACCTTTCTGCATCTAATGTTCAGATTACATTTGCCTTGTTTTTTATTGCATTTACAGTTCTACTCATCGCTGAGATCAAAATCATGCTCAAGCAAATTTCAATCGGACCGGAGGGCTCAAAATGATAGGATCACTGGATTATTCGACACTACAACAGCTTTGGTGGTTTCTATGTTCTGTCGTAGGAGCCTTGTTTTTGTTTTTGACTTTGGTGCAGGGCGGCCAAACCTTATTGTGGCAGGTTGCAAAGAACGACCTGGAAAGCTCCCTGGTGATCAACTCCCTGGGAAGAAAATGGGAATTACCCTTCACAACCCTGGTATTATTCGGTGGAGCATTGTTTGCGGCTTTTCCGAAGTTTTATGCCACCAGTTTTGGCGGTGCCTACTGGGTTTGGATTCTGATTTTGTTTTCTTTTGTCATTCAGGCAGTCAGTTATGAGTATCGAAAAAAACCCAATAATCTCCTGGGTACCAAAACTTACGAATTTTTTCTCCTGCTGAACGGTGCCGTGGGTATTTTATTGATTGGTGCGGCAGTTGGAACCTTTTATACCGGTTCTAATTTCATGCTGAATGACTATAACCAGGTAACCTGGGACTATTCAATGGGTGGAATAAACCTGAGAGGACTGGAAGCTGCCTTTTCTCTGTTTAACCTCTCGTTGGGGATTTTCCTGGTGTTTAACTCCCGAGTGCTTGGAGCGTTATATCTTTTGAATAATATCGACTTTTTCGATACTCCGGATCTGGAAGCCAGATTAAGAAAAGCAGTATTAACAAACTTTTTGGCTGCGCTGCCATTTCTATTGTACTTCCTGGTATCAGTTCTATTGATGGATGGATTTGGATTTGATGCGGAAGGCACGGTTTCGATGGTTGCGTACAAATATCTCGGAAACTTGCTGGCAGTTCCTGTTCTGTTGATTCTTTTGCTGGCAGGAGTGGTGCTGGTAATACTGGGAATTTATCTCGCAAAGTTTAAAAACAGCTTTCGAGGAATCTGGCCTTATGGACTCGGTACCGTGCTCGTCGGACTGACAGTGTTGTGCATTCCCGCTTTTAATAATACTTCATTTTATCCATCCAAGCTGGATCTGCAATCAAGCCTGACCATTTATAACGCCTCATCCAGTCATTTTACATTGACGACCATGACCTACGTGGCCATGGGTATCCCATTCGTCCTGGCATACATCGCATATGTCTGGAAGCAAATGGATTCCAGCAAACTGACTTCCGATGAAGTAACCAAAGGCAAGGCTTATTAAGGAGAAAATATGAATGCATTATTACTAATTCTTTATGTAGCAGTAGTGGTCGTCTCTTACAAAGGTGCGGTATTTCTGCTGAAAAAATCGGATCTGCTTTAGGAAGTAATCAACCCGACCTATAGTGGCGGGGTTACAACAATGCCACTATATTTTGATTCACTGACCAAGATGTTGTTCTGATTAAGAGTTGATGGGCAACCCGTTGCCCATCAACCAGACTGATTCCAAAAAAATGCTCAGTTAGAGATTTCGGTCAGGCCATTCAATAGCTCTTTGGCCCAAAGCGGCTGTCGCTTTTGCATTTTCACATACCTGCCTTTTTTTACCCGGGCAACTTGTTTGAAAGGATTAGTACGGGATGAGTTGTCCAATAATCGCGCTTCATCCACCAAAGGAAGTACTTTGGCAATATGTTTCATTGTACGTGGAATGCGAGTACGGATTTTTGCGGCAGGAACATTGTGCCCTCCCTCGCTTACGCGTTGAAGAACACGGGCTTCGTTAAGGTCTGTGGATTCAAGATGAATGTAGACAAGGATAACTTCATAGCCCAAAGCCTTGGCCTTGGCGATAAAATCGATTTTGGAAACATGGGAGAAGACAGTCTCAAAACAGAAAGAAGCACCTTGTTGAATTAACTGCTCCCTTAATTTTTCAGCCAGATTGGCAGCATCATAACTGACGGATTCGGGATACTCCGGATTGATTGCCTTGGCAATAATATCCGCATTGATGAACTTCATTCCGCGTTTTTCCAGAAATTCCCTGTAAAACGTGGATTTACCGGCTCCGTTACCTCCGGCAAGCAGCCAAAGCTGTTTGGATTCCTTCATGTAACAGCCATGAATTCACCATTTTCAAATTTACCGGTTAATCGGGTCCCTTTTCCGGAATCCACTTTGTCTATAAATCCCGGTTTGGATGTGCTGGCTTCGTAGTAAACAGATGATCCTGTGACTCTGTCAAACAGGTTTCCATCAGCTCGATCTGTTTCCAGATCATCAAATACATCTTCCGCATCAACACGAGCTGAATCCAATGATTCCACTTTTAGTCGCTTAAACCCCTGAATCACTGCAAATACATCCGAAATATCCAGCAGGTTTTCCACTGCTTTTCCCAGTTCCGCCCAAAATTCAATCTGTTTCGGAACAGAACGTTTCTGTATGGTTGATTCTCTCTCGGCGGCGGCTACCAGAGCCGAATTTAATCGCATGGGACTGGCCATAGTATTATCCTCCGTTTTATTTGCTGCTTTTTGCTACAATATTAGCTTATTGCTACTGATGTGTCAATTTACTGCAATGTTCAATCAAAGCTCACGTTTCGCATGATGGGTAACACAGTTACCCATCCTACCGCAGTAATGAAACTTTTACATGAAATTGTGAGATAGGTTGGCATATTCTGCCCATTTCACTGCGCAAAATAATCAATAGTTAACTGCAAACCAAGAGCGTGTTGTAAGACGGGCAACTCGTTACCCATCAACTTGTAAGCTGGCTTTTCGTGTTTTAATTATCCAAATTGTAACTCACAGCCAGACTGAACGAATAAGCCTCGCGGATGGAATCGTGGACTTCGGTGGGATTATCCGGGTCGGACTGAATTTTACCTCTTCCATATCCACCCACAGCACCAACGGTAATCATAGTAGGACCATTGAAGATAGAGTAACCCAGGGACATGCCATACATATCGATTTTTTCGGCATTTGTGGTTGAAGAATCCGGCTCTTCACGGTTGTCAAAATTGGTGAATATTCCGGCCCTGATGACGTTCTCCTCATTAAGAAAGTGCTCAACGCCAAACGAGATATTCAGGACATTAATGCGATCATCCTCGTTCAAAAGATAGTAGTCTATATCAGACGTCACCATAGTATAGGCAGACGGAAACCAGGCCCAGCCGAATGTAATCTCAAGGGGCATTTTTCGAAATTCATTGGTGGTATCTGTGGAATAAGTGATTTTTGTCGTGGACGAGTCTTTTTCATTAACTTGGACCTCCTCAACGGAGTGGGATAAAAATGTCCGTTTCAAAACGAAGGCTAAAGACCATTCATCAGCTGGTGCATACATCAAACCTGTTCTTAAGTGCAGACCAAATTCATCGCCTCTTGTGTTATCAAACCTCCAATCGGCTGATGCATCACCGGTATTAATCAAGCGGTTTACCTGGGAGTCGTATTGTCGTTGAAAAGCATATAGTGTAATTCCCCATGAAACCTTATCCGTCAGGAATGTTGCGTAGCTAGGTCCATATTTGTAGGTTCTGTCATCGCTTCTTCTGTTGATGACCACGTTGTTATCGAATTCCTGATCTTGATGAAGCTCAGTGGAGTCATCAATGACATAGGAGATACCAATCACCGCGTCACCCACACGTTTCATATAGCCGGCAAAATTAATCAAATAGCGCCAACCCTCCATCAATTGGGATTCGTTGCCAACAGATTCCTGGTAATCATTGTATACAAAATTTGTGGCATTCGAAATTCCGACCATGGATTGTTTGGCTCCATATACAAGTCCGGCCGGGTTATAGTATGCACCGGAGGCATCGTCGGCTACTGCCGAGTATGCTCCTGCCAGGTTTGCTCCCCTATCCCCAACCAGTAACTCCTTATAGTGATAGATGTCCGCCCAAAGACTGTTTGACGCCATCAGTCCCAAACAAAAAATACCAATGACTATTCTTTTAGTGAGTTTTCTCATGGAATCTTTTTTGATGTTTTCTGCCGTTAAACGTTTCAGTGGCAAATTTTCCGGCCTCCGCTTCAATTTGTTCGATACGCTCGGCCAGGGGTGGATGAGTTTTTGAGTTTACCGTTCGTCTGTTTTTATAGGTCTCGTTGTCTATCTTTTCCAAAAATCTGACATAGCTCCTCCAATCGTAATTCAAAGCGATCATAATTTTGATAGCTTCCAGATCGGAATCTGTTTCAAATTTTTTCTCCACACCAATCTCAAAAAGCAGATCAGCTGCTTCGTCCAAAAGTTTATCCAATAAAGTAGCCCCGGAAACAGCCCCACCACCGGCAGCCACACCAAGACTGGATAAAAACGCGTTGGACTGTCCTCTTAAGTTGATTTTTTTAACAATATGACGATGGTTGATATGGGTAATTTCATGAGCAAGGACTCCAACAAGTTGCGCTTCGTTTTCCATCAATTGAATCGCACCGCGTGTAATGAAGATATATCCTCCTGGAATTGCGTATGCGTTTATTTCGGGGGAATCCAACACCGCAAATTTAAACTTGAGATCGGGTCGACCCATTTGGCTCGCCAGCGCAGTACCAATGATGTTGACATAATCCGATACCTTTTCATTATCCCAGGTTTTTGTTTCTCCCAAAATACGAGCTGCCAGGTTTCTGCCGAACCGAATTTCGGCAATGGTATCGTCTTCTGTGTATTTAATCACGGTTTTGTTAGCTCTGGCACGACCTGCGTAAACCGGACTTGCGAGCAATACTACCAGAATGAATATGACAAATCTATTCATCTTCATTAATAAATTCAATCGCTTCGTTAACATCGACTTCTACTCCTTCCATTTTGGCCAGTGCAATAAAATCGGGTCCTTCTTTAATTTCCAGTTTTTCCTTGCCGGAGTCCATGAGTCCCCTGGCAGCAGCCGCGCTGGTAAACGTTGACGCCCTTTTTCTTGCTTTGGATGTAATGTCCACCTTTTTCTTGAACAAGGATACCCGTTTTTTAGGCTCGTTTTTCGATAAGGCAAGCTTATTCACCCAACCTTCCTTTTTGGCAAAACGCACCTTTACCCAATTCTTTTGTGTGCTGAGTTTTTCAACTTTGTTTCCTCGTTTCAAAGTTAAAAGTTTTTGCGATCGATGAGCAGGTGCTGACATCAGGCTGATCTTGTAACTTCTCACAAACATGGTATCTGCAAGCCCCGAAACACCAGGCAAAAGCATGAGTAACACCAGTCCTGTGACAAACCATATTTTTTGATTCATACCTACCTCCTCGTTTTATGACTGCCAACTCGGTCATCGATCCGCAATACAGACAAAACAATAAGCAGAAGACTTAAAGTACGACTATTTGGATGTATATACATAACATCCATCCCAGCCTGCAGGCGGTGGTTTCAATTTGAATTCTTGTAGCCTTTTTAAAAATATATCGGCAACAGGGTCGTTTTTATTTATATTTAGAACCTGTTGGTATGAATTTTCAGCTGATTCCCAGTCTTTGCCCAGATAGGCGTTAAAACCGGTATTAGTTAACTGAGCAATGCTTTCGGCTATTTTTCGTTCATCGGCTTGCGTTTCCGGGTTGGTCAATGGTTCGTAAAGCAACGCCGGCTCAGTTTTTCCCTTGACTTGCACCTTGTCTATTGTTCGGCAAATATAGCGATCATCCAACATATCATGGGCAGATTGTGTGATAATAATGGAACAGCCGTATTTTTTCGTCAGTCCTTCAATTCGGGAAGCCAGGTTTACATTATCACCGATGACGGTATAATCCAGCCTTTTGGTTGATCCGATATTCCCAACTATGACCGGACCGGTGTTCAATCCTACTCCAATATTTATTTCAGGGTACCCGTTTGCTTTAAAGTGCTTGTTGACGGACTTTAATTTTTCGATCATCTCCAAGGCGCAGGAAACAGATTGACTGGCGTGGTTATTCATTTCAATGGGAGCTCCCCAGAAGGCCATGACAGCATCACCGATAAATTTGTCCAAAGTCCCCTTATACTTAAACACCAGCTCTACCATTTCGTGCAGGTAGTAATTAAGCATCTCCACAACCTTTCGGGATTCAAGCGATTCCGAGATAGAGGTAAACCCTCGAATGTCGGAAAAGAGAATGGTCAGATGTTTGGTTTCCCCGATTTCTGCTGTCAGAGATTTTAATTCCATCACTTCTGAAAGCACACTGGGACTTAAATACTGAGAAAACATACGCTTGGTTTTAAGCCGTTCGGTACCTTCGGTAAAGGCCATGTAAATAAAAGAGGCTCCGTATACAGAAAGCATTCCACCAACAACCGGAAAGACAACCGCCAGCCACACCCTAAATGAACTGAATACATAGTATGCAGCCAAGATATAAAGACATGTAATGATTAAAGGAATCGTTCCCTTAAACCAGATCTTGACATCACTTGTGATAATCCAAGCAATCAGAAACGCAATCAGCAGGGAAATAACAATTTCTGCCAGAACGGGAGGCTTGGTTATAAAATCGTTATCCAAAACATTACTGATTATGGACGCGTGAAGGAATACACCTGGAAAATTAGGACCATAAGGTGTTGGTTTGAGATCCTCCACGCCTACGGCACTAGCTCCAACCAATACAATTTTATTCCTTAACAGCTCCGGATCGACTATAACATTCTCGAAATTTCCCTCGTTAATTTGCTGAATAGTAGCAAAAACTCCTCCAATCGATATGGTCTGGAATTCATTTTTGGGATTGACAAGAAAATCGCCGTTTTTCAATAGGGGAATCGTTGTCTGACCCCAATTAATCGCTTCACCTGCAATGCTTATTTCATTTTCCGGCTGTTGATGGATTAGTGCTGCAAGAGAAAGGACAGGAAACATGTGCCCCTGGTAGGTTCTAATGAGCTTGGTGCGTCTGAAAATCCCGTCATTGTCCGGCAAGAATTCGACAACACCGATACCCGCAGTGTTTTCGTAAAGTTCTGTCAGGGGCAGATAATAGTTGTTGTTACCTGATTCGAAGAGCTGGGTGGAGCCTCTGGCATTCAAGGAAAACCTTTTCACAAACAGTTCCGGTAACTGTCTCCCGAGTATGTTGTTTTTTTCGTCCCATTCCGGTTCCTTTAGCAACTGCATGGCATGGATGGCATGTCCCATTTCCATGCTGCTGATCACCAGATCAATATCGTCCGGCCCCAACTCGCCATTCTCATCCCTGGGGATTTGAGGCTCGGTGAAAAGAACATCGTAAAGGACCGCTTTGACATCTTGCTCTGCCAAAAAGAGATTCAATTCCGCATACAACGTCCTTGGCCAAGGCCAACGACCAACCAACGGATTCATCGATTCCAGGGAAGCTTCATCGATCAGTACAATAACGATGTCTTCATGACCTGCCTTTTGCCCGTCACGATATTGAACCCTCATGTCGAATGTTTTTTGTTCAAGAAAAGATAAACCGCCGACACGTTCAATCACAAACACAATCGTTACACAAACGAATGAGATAATAAGCGATACAAAAAGCCGTTTTCGGGTTTTTCCGGTCATAGTCAGGCCAGGCTCAGGCTTATACAAAATTATTTAGCTTGGGTCCAATTATATAACAACCAACCGTAAACAAACAATAAACAAATAGATAGTTCACAAAGGTGAGCAGGCACGCCGAACCGTAGGATGGGCAACTCCGTTGCCCATCGGGCGAATCATGATAAATACAAAAGATTGGGCAGGCTCCGCTGACCCATCCTACATTGGCACAAGTAAAATGGTGAATTGATTTTTGAATCTACGAGTAAAGTTCGTGCTGATTCAGCTTCAAATTTACAATTTTACGCCAATAATTCTCAAATTTCGACGAAATCCAAAAAGCTGTTTGACCTCAAATTTTCGATAAAATAAAATAGAACGCTGTACTTTTAAAACATTTAATTAAAAAAAAGCATGTAAATCAAAGGAAAAAGAAAAAATGAAAGGCACTGAATTGGTACTTAAAGCGTTGCTGGATAACGGTGTAACTTACGTTTTCGGGTATACCGGTGGTGCTATTATGCCGGTGTTCGATGAAATGGAGAAACAGAATGTTTTCTCTTTTGTCATGTCTCGCCATGAGCAGGGAGCTGCTTTTATGGCCCAGGGACTGTCAAGGGCTTCTCTATCAACTGCAAACCCGATGGTGGGTGTCTGCATGGCAACTTCCGGTCCAGGAGCAATGAACCTGGTTACCGGAATTGCCGATGCTCTGATGGATTCTGTCCCTGTACTGGCGATTACCGGCCAGGTACCAACTTCAGTTATTGCAACCGATGCTTTTCAGGAAAGTGACGTGGTCGGTGTCATGATGCCTTTAACCAAGCAGAGTTACATGCCACTTGCTGCTGAAGATATCGAAGAAACCATCCATGAAGCACTTTATGTGGCAAAAACAGGAAGGGGTGGACCGGTAGTTGTTGATATTCCCAAGGATATTCAGGCGCAGGAAACAAATGGTGATTATTGTTTTGATGGTGGCTCGTACGAACCGGCACTTCCCGGGTTCAAGTACTCACCGGAGCCGGATCTTGATTTGCTGAAAAAAGCTGTTGTCATGATCAACCGGAGTGAAAGACCTATTATTCTCTGTGGCCATGGAGTTATTTGCAGCAATGCCGGACAGAATCTTCAAACATTTGCCGAAAAAGCCAATGTTCCCATTGGATTTACCTTGCACGGACTTTCAGCAGTGCCGGCGGATCACCCCCTGAGCCTGGGAATGGTCGGTATGCATGGTAGTGTGGAGGCAAATCGAGCCTTGCTCAATTGTGATCTGATGATCTCTTTTGGGATGCGATTTGATGACAGGGTAACAGGTAATTTAAAGAAGTTTGGTGTCAGCGCGGATGTTATTCACGTTGAGATCGACCCTTCCGAAATTGATAAGAACGTTGCCACAAGCCTTGCTATTAATGCTGATGCCAACAAGGTTTTAAAACAATTGGTAATTGATCCTGAATGTCTCACCAAGCCTCGTAAAGCTTGGTTTGAACAAATTGAAGTGTTTCGAGAGGAAATCGCGGAGGCGACCCAAAAAGAGATCGAAAAAGGTGTTGGCAAGGGAGGTCAGCTTTTAATGAAAAACATCGTAACCAAATTATCAGAAGTTACCAAAGGTAAAGACATCATTGTCTCCGATGTGGGGCAACATCAGATGATTTTGGCTCGATTTTACAACTTTCAGACCTTTAACAGCTGGTTTAACTCAGGCGGTGCCGGTACCATGGGATGTGCTCTGCCGATGTCTGTGGGAGTGAAGCTGGCCAGGCCGAATGAGCGTGTTTGGACAATTAGCGGTGATGGTGGATTCCAGATGAATATACAGGAACTGGGCGCCATTATGGAACATGAGATTGATGTTAAAATTTTACTTTTTAACAATGGCTACCTGGGCATGGTCAGGCAATGGCAGACTATGTTTTACGATGGCAGATTTGCAGGCACGCCAATGAAAAATCCGGATTTCGGAGCCATTGCAGGAGCGTATGGTATACCTCATTTAAAGGTATCCACATCAGATCAAATTGTAGAAGCGCTTGAGATCGCTGCAGCCCATAAAGGGGCGTATATGATAGAATTTCTTTGTGACCCCAGCGAAATTGTTTTACCTATGGTTCCCGCCGGAGGTGGCATTACGGACATGATTGTTTCCCTGGATCAGAAAAATAACGCTTGAGGAAAAAAGCAATGACAACAATAAATCACAAAAAACGACGTGCCATTACTGTTTTCGTGCACGATAAACCCGGAGTTCTCAATAAGATTTCCATGCTGATCCGTCACAAAATGTACAATGTGGAGACACTCACTGTGAGCGCAACTGTCCAAAGAGGTTACAGTCGGATTACTTTGACACTTTATGAAGATGATGACAGAAAAACACGTCAGGTGATCAGTCAGATCGAGAAAATGACGGAAGTTATATCTGCCAGGGAACTGGATGCTGCGCAAAGTTTTTGGAGAGAAGTAGCTTTGATAAAATTCGAGGCAAACCATAAAGAGTTTGACTCGTTAGTGGATAAATATGGATTTGAAGTTCTGGATAAACAGGATGAAGGAGTTTATATTGTTCAGCTGGCTTCCATCTCCAAGAACATTGATGATCTCTTAAGCGATCTAGGCGGCGACAAGGTCATCGATGTAGCTCGCTCCGGATTTACTGCCTTGGAGAGGTAATTGGTGAGTTGGCGGATAACTGTATTTGGAAAACTATATCTATAGAACCCGCCAGCTTTATTTCTCTGTTTTTATCCATACCCAAGGCGGGTTTCCTGTTCCCCAAACCATATTAAAGTGGCAAGCTAACATCTTGTCTTAAACCGAAACAAATCTTTTCCTATTCCCTTCCTTAAAAAAATGGCAACGAACACAAAACAGCAAAAACTATCAGTCGTCAGCAGCAATGAACGATCCGGATATGATTCTTATTTCCCTGATATTGAGGACGTTCTAAAAGCCAAAATTCGTCTGAAAGATATTGTAGAACGCACTCCGCTAATGACCAATATGAATCTTTCAGAAGAATATGGTGCCACCGTGCTGCTGAAAAGAGAAGATTTACAGGTGGTACGCTCATATAAAATCAGAGGTGCCTATAACAAGATTGTTAACCTTTCAGCAAAAGAGAGAAGAGCTGGAGTTGTTTGTGCGAGTGCGGGCAATCATGCACAGGGCGTTGCCATGTCCTGCCGGAAGTTGGGAATCCAGGGAAAGATCTTTATGCCGGTAACCACACCGCAACAAAAGATCAAACAGGTGAAACTGTATGGAAAGAGTAATATTGAAATTGTTTTAACCGGTGACACCTTTGATGAAACCTATGCTGAAACCATTGCAGATGCCGACAAGAACAAGCGTACCATCATTCCGCCTTTTGATGATCGCGAGGTTATCGAAGGCCAGGCTACCGTTGCCCTGGAAATGCTGGAACAAACCAAACAGCCCATCGACTACCTGTTCGTACCGATTGGCGGTGGAGGGTTGATTTCGGGTATTGGTGCTTATTTCAGGAAGCTCAGTCCCAATACAAAAATAATTGGAATAGAACCCGAGGGTGCGGCTGCCATGAAAGCGTCGATAGAAAAAGGTAGTATTGTGACTCTGGATAAAATTAACAAGTTTGTTGATGGAGCGGCGGTGCAGCGTGTAGGAGATCTTAATTTTGAAATCGCGCGACAGGTAACGGATCAGTTTGTGACAGTCCCGGAAGGGAAGGTCTGCAGCTTTATTTTAAAATTGTATAACGAAGAAGCCATCGTGGTTGAACCCGCCGGAGCTCTCTCAGTAACAGCTTTGGATCTATTCAGAGATGAAATAGAAGGCAAAACCGTTGCCTGTATCGTCAGTGGCAGTAACAACGACATCACCCGAACCGAGGAAATCAAGGAGCGCTCTTTGCTCTATGAAGGACTCAAACACTATTTTCTGGTCAGCTTTCCTCAACGAGCCGGTGCCTTAAAGGAATTTGTTGTAGATGTGCTTGGACCTACTGATGATATAACTCTTTTTGAATACAGCAAGAAAAACAGTCGCGAAAAAGGACCGGCTCTGATTGGTCTGGTCGTAAATCAAAAAGAAGATTTTAACGGTATCGTGCAAAGGATGAATGACAGAAACATCAGCTTTCAGTACCTCAACGACCAGTCTGACTTATTCCAGTATCTGATCTAATTTCAATTAAAAACAAAAATTCAAATTTCGCACTTCTCAAATACGAATTAACTCTTTATCTTCTCTGAATTAGGTAATCTCTATTAGTGCGAGATAATGAAATGGCAGTCATTACACAAGCTTATACTAATTCATGCGAAGATTTCAAAATCGTATTGCAGAGATTGTTGAAGAAAGCGGCATTAAACTAAACTCAATCTGCAAAACCTCCGGTGTTTCCCATACTTACCTGACAAAAGTTATACGCGGGCAGATCAATTGTCCCGGAAAAGATAAGATTGCTTCGATCCTGCTGGCCATGAATTATACCATAAGCCAAATCAACGAAGTGCTCGCCGGATACGACTACCAGCCCCTTAACAAACATGACATTCCGGAAATTAAGAAGAACAATCGCAAACGAAAAATTGAGGGCACCACCATGCCTTTGTTTGACCATATTTACGTTGAGCTTTTGTTGGTTTCTTTGGAACAGATGGGAGGGACAAAACTCCTGATAAAAAATAGGCCTAGTTCGATCTACATGCCGGAAGATCTTTACCTTTGGGGAGAATTTCCCTTTGAAACACAAGAGGAAGCCCGTGATTTTCGTATTGAATTCACACTAGCACTGTTCAAAGAACGTCGAGAGCTTTTTTTGAAAAACTGTGCAGCCGGACACCGTGTTGAGAACTACATCTGCAAACATTGTCTGGAAGAATTTATTGCCAACAAAATCCCCCACGCCGACCAGAAACTTTCTACAAAAGAGTCCCGCAAGCAAGAGATGTTTCTGCAATACTTTGCCAATGCCATGGGAGCAATTCTGCGAAATCCGGATCAGTTTAAAACCCATATAGTCAAACGCTGTGCTTACTTCGAATGCCAGATCCAAGACGCCGAAGGAAAATCGCCAAAGGTATCCTTTCCTGGCAAGAAGCTTCATGATTATGAAACAAACAGGCTGGATCACATTTCATTGGAAGGATTTACTTCAGATGCACCTGCAACCATCAAGCTCTTCTTAAATGAAATCAAATTATGCCGCAGAACCGTTGAAGATGACATTGCACAAAACTATCCCCATAGTTACCTGAATTACATTCTGGATCTTTTTGATAAAATTGGGCTAAAGCCCGCACTTCAATCCTACATTGAAGAAAGCATCTCAAAACCTGAATACTCGTTTTTGTAGTTTGAGGATTGATTCACCAGCCTCGATTCCATCCCCCTTTACCGCGCCTACCGCTACATTTAATCAGATTCCGTATCCAATCAATCTGAAAGGGTCTTTTCGGATGACAATTTCTTGGTCCTTAACTGGACATTATCAAGCAATTCCTTCCTGACTTAAAAAAAAATCCAATTCTGTATCCAACATCAATCGAGTGAGTGTCCATACAAAGCCTTTCAAAACAGACGGTTTCATTGTGGTTTAATATTTTTTTAAACTTTTATTGGAATAAATATTGACATCATAATTCAAATATTCGAAATTCATCTCGGGCTTACAATATTTCTTGCCAATAACTTTAAGTGGAGTTGGAAAAATGAAACAGCGATTAGTTCTGGTTTTATCGGTTGCCTTATTCCTGGCAATCATCCCTTTTACCACTGTCACCTTAGGTAATACATTGATATATGGAAAGTCATCTCCTGCAATTGCCCTGGATCCAGGTGCAGTTGATGAAGGTGGTTCGTCAACAGTCGTCTCCCAGATTTTTGAATCCCTGCTTAACTATAAACCCGGTTCAACGGAGATTATTCCCTCATTGGCTAAAGATTGGAAAATTTCAGCCGACGGAAAAACAATCACATTTTATTTGAGACGAGGCGTTAAATTTCATGACGGCACACCAATGAACGCCGATGCTGTCGTTTTCTCTTTTGCCAGGCAGCATTTCAAAGACCATCCATACTACAAGTTCGGTCCCTGGAAATACTGGAATTCAAGTCATTTTTCCGACAGCTATAAAAAGGATGGTTCCTTAAAGAAGAAAGGGATGATCAAAGACATTCGGAAGGTTGATGATTACACGGTTAACCTGACCCTGGAAAAACCGGATGCATCCATTCTGGTCAATTTTTGTCTTTACTTCACTTCCATCGTTTCGCCTACTGCTGTGAAAAAGTATGGAGCAGATTTTAAAAAACACCCGGTGGGAACGGGCCCGTTTGTCTTTCAGAAATGGGTCAAGGATGACTATGTGATGCTAAAGAAAAACAGGAATTACTGGGACAAACCGGCTGGCACAAAACGTGTGGTATTCAAAGTGTATCCCGATGCAACAGCCAGGACTATGGCTTTGATAAAGGGTGAAGCAGATATCATTGACCCTCCGGATTACGATAACCTGGTACGACTTAAGAATGAAAAGAACATCAAGATTCAATACAAGGACGGATTAAGCATCGGTTATTTAAGTATGAATGTAGAGCGCAAGCCGTTTAATAATAAACTGGTTCGTCAGGCGTTCAACCATGCAATCAACCGACAGGAAATTATAGACGGTGTTTATGGTGTTCTCGGCAGTAAAAATGATCTACCAATACCCACCGGACTCTGGAGCTATGATCGTTCAATCGCTCCCTATGAGTACAATCCGCAAAAAGCAAAACAACTATTAAAACAAGCCGGATACGGTAAAGGCTTTAAAATGGAATTATTCGCCTTGCCCGTATCCAGACCTTATAATCCCAACGGTCAGAAGGTCGGTGAAATCATTCAGGCACAACTTAAGAAGGTTGGAATCGATGCGAAAATTGTATCCTACGAGATCGGAACCTATTGGGATAAGGTCGATGCCGGTCAGTTTGATGTCTGTATGACTGGCTGGTCAGGAGAGCCTGATCCTAACGACTTCCTGTTAAGACTGTTCACCAGCGGTTATCTAAACAGTGGTCGCTGGAAGAACCAACAGTACATCGAAACAGTATCCAATGCACGATTGGTTTCGGATGTTAAGCAACGAACCCGTCTTTACCAGCAGGCCCAGGCATTAATTCATGACGAAGCACCTATTGTGATGCTGGCAAATGCGGTATTTGCGGCCCCTATGAATAAGAGAGTCAAAGGGTACCTAATATATCCAACCAACAAACTTGTATTGAAGCACGTAACCCTGGAAGACTAGAACCGAATACAGAGTTTTTGAAATGCTCCGTTATATCAGTAAAAGGCTGCTATTGCTATTTCCAACCCTCCTGGGTGTGGTGACCATTGTCTTCTTTATGATGTCTTTTGCACCGGGTGATCCTGCAAGACTGGCATTGGGTGCAAGGGCAACTCCGGAAGCGGTTGAAGCCCTGCGTTCAGAACTTGGTTTGGATCAGCCCATCTGGGTGCAATACACCCGCTATCTGAAAAAAGTTGTGGTGTTGGATTTTGGAAAGTCCATAAAAACAGGTGAACCGGTTGTGAATGAACTTTTCGCCCGTTTTCCGGCAACAATTGAACTGGCACTTGTATCTATCACCATCTCAACGGTACTTGGCATATTAATCGGTGTGATTTCAGCAGCCAGGCAGTATTCTTTTATCGATCTCGGAGCGATGCTTTCTGCCCTGATTGGGGTTTCCATGCCTGTCTTCTGGCTGGCTTTGGTGCTTATCATGGTCTTTTCCGTCGGATTTGATCTTTTTCCCACGGGTGGACGCATGAATATGCGCTATTTCTTTGATCCCATTACCGGTTTTTATCTCATTGACGGCCTGATATACCTGGTCAGGGAAGGAGATCCCTCCTACTTCTGGTCTGCTTTGAAACATATGATTCTCCCGGCTGTGGCTCTGGGTACCATACCTTTAGCTGTTATTGCCAGGGTGACTCGTGGTTCCATGCTTGAAATTGTAAGACAGGATTATATTCGCACTGCCCGGGCAAAAGGACTTTCCGAAGGCAAGGTCATGTACAAACATGCCCTGAAGAACGCCCTGTTACCGGTCATAACAGTCATAGGGCTTGAATTCGGCTATAACTTGGCCGGAGCTGTTTTGACTGAAGAAATTTTCTCCTGGCCGGGTATAGGAAGATGGATCTTTGGTGCTGTCTCTGCACGTGATATTCCAGCGGTGCAGGGTGGAGTCATATTGATAGCAGTGGTCTTTGTCCTGGTAAATCTCACTGTTGATATCCTTTATGCCTTTGTTAATCCGAAAATCAGATATTAAGATGTTTACCGATTTTAAAAACTCTCCGTGGTTTGAGAGTTGGACACAAATCAGAAAAAATCGCTCTGCAATGGTCGGATTAACCATCGTTTTGCTGTTTTTGCTGGTAGCTTTATTGGCACCAATTCTGGCAACGCATGACCCTCTTGATCAGAATATTGCGTTACGTTTATCCAAACCATTCGAAAATGGTTACTTGCTGGGATCAGACGATTTTGGAAGAGATATTCTTTCCAGGATACTTTACGGAGCACGAATATCGCTGTTAGTAGGCGGAATATCCATTGGAATCTCCCTGCTTTTTGGGATTTTACTGGGTATGTTTGCAGCATTTTATGGAGGTTTGCTTGATGTTATTGTTATGGGAGTGATCGATATCATGCTGGCCTTTCCCTACATTCTGCTTGCTATCGTAATTGTGGCAACACTCGGCCCATCCTTGCAGAATGCAATGATCGCCATAGGAATTGTCGGAATTCCCAGGATAGCAAGAATAATCCGGTCCTCCGTTCTTGCAGAAAAGGAAGCAGATTATATCATGGTCGAGCGATCAATCGGTGTCGGAGACCTTGAGTTGATGTTTAAATCAATTCTTCCCAATTGTCTGGCTCCGATAATCATCCAGACATCCCTGGGATATGCTGGAGCGATTCTATCTTCAGCTGCGCTTAGTTTTCTCGGATTAGGAACGCAACCGCCGACTCCGGAATGGGGCTTAATGCTGGCATCTTCCCGACAATTTGTTTCTTCAGCCTGGTGGGTGGTGACCCTGCCTGGAATGGCAATTTTGATATCGGTTTTGGGATTTAACCTGTTCGGCGATGGACTCCGAGACGTTTTAGACCCTCGATTGAAGGAATGATGGAGACTCCAATGACGAACAATACCATTCTGGAAGTGAGGAACTTAAGGACCCATTTCCGGACCCCTTTGGGCATAATCCAATCGGTTAACGATGTCTCTTTTTCACTCAATCGAGGAGAAACACTTGCCCTGGTAGGGGAATCGGGGTGTGGCAAGTCCGTGACCTCTCTCTCCATCATGGGATTGGTGCCAAACCCTGGTTTTATTGCTGGTGGGGAAATAATCTTTGATGGAAACAACTTGTTGAATTTCAGCGAAAAGGAAATGAGAGCTGTTCGCGGCAACAGGATATCAATGATTTTTCAGGAACCCATGACGTCTCTAAACCCGGTGTTTAAGGTCGGTGATCAGATCAATGAAGTTTTTTATGAACACGATGGATTATCCAAAAAGGAAGCTACGGCTAAGGCAATTGACCTGTTAAAAATGGTTAGCATACCCTCACCGGAAAAACGACTGCACGATTATCCGCATCAATTATCCGGGGGAATGAGACAACGAGTGATGATTGCAATCGCACTGGCTTCATCCAACCCGGGCGTACTGATAGCAGATGAACCGACCACGGCGCTTGATGTAACTATTCAGGCACAAATCCTACATCTTATTAACGAATTGAAAGAGAAAGTAAATCTTGCCGTCCTGCTGATCACGCACGACATGGGAGTCGTTGCTCAAGTGGCAGACCGGGTTGCAGTTATGTACGCCGGCAGGAAAGTCGAAGAAGCGGATGTGTTGGATTTATTCGAAAATCCAGCCCATCCCTATACCATAGGCTTGTTAAACTCGATCCCATCCAACACCAAATATGCCAATGCAACAAGAATTGAAGCCATCAACGGAACCGTACCCATGCCTTTGGAGTTAGGTCCGGGTTGCCCTTTCGAACGCCGGTGCGACTCTGCTTTAAAGCAATGTATAGATAGTTTTCCTGTGTGTTCTCACGTAGGAACCGGACACCAGGTCCACTGCCATTTGCATTCCTCTCAAGCTCTCTCAGAGGAGGGTAAATAATGGAACCCATTGTCGAAGTTAAGAATCTGAAAAAGCACTTTAAGATTAAATCACAGGGAGTCAGATCCGAAAGCGCTGTTTTAAAAGCTGTTGATGATGTCAGTTTTGAAGTATATCCTTCGGAAACCCTGGGGATAGTCGGCGAATCCGGATGCGGTAAATCTACTTTGGGAAAGGTGATTCTCAGATTGTATGAAAAAACGGCGGGAGATGTCTATTTCAAGGGTGATTCGATTTTTGAGAAAAGTAAGCAGGAAATGAAAGCTGCTCGAAAATCGATGCAGATGATTTTTCAAGATCCCTTTTCTTCCCTGAATCCCCGAAAAAAGGTAGGAGATATTATCGCTCAACCTATGAAACTGCATGGGTTTGGAGACAAAAAAGAAATTGAGAATCGCAAAGAATCGCTCCTGTCTGAGGTCGGTCTTGATTCCAAGTATAAAAATCGCTATCCACACCAGTTCTCCGGAGGTCAGCGTCAACGAATTGGCATTGCCAGAGCCATTGCTATGAATCCGGAGCTTGTTATCTGCGATGAATCTGTATCTGCACTTGATGTGTCTATCCAGGCTCAAGTCCTGAATCTGTTAAAAGACCTGCAAGATAAGTATAACCTGACCTACATATTTATAGCTCACGATCTTTCCGTCGTGGAATTCATGTCTGACAGGATTATCGTGATGTACCTGGGAAAAATATTGGAAATTGCTGACAAAGAGGAACTGATGGCCAATCCTGCTCACCCATACACTCAAAGTTTGTTCGCTGCATCGCCGGGGATAGATCCTCGCAAACGACAACAGATGAAGGCTATCAAGGGGGATGTTCCTTCACCCATTAATCCTCCTGGTGGGTGTTATTTTCATCCCCGATGTGAAAAATGTATGGATATTTGTGAACACCAATCGCCTTCCGAAGTCGCTTTAACGGAAGGACATCGTGTCAGTTGTTTTCTCTATAACAGTTAAAACATAAAACGCATTCAGCCCTAGCTGCTGTTGTTTCGCGGTCACACAAAAAAGAGGAGAGTCATGTTAAAACACAAGAGAGTGTTAAACGTATTGTTTATAATATTAATATCAATGGTACTGTTGTCCCTTTCAACAACCCAGCTGCTGGCTCGTAAGCATACAAAATCTGTTCTGGCAGGAGGTGGTATCAATTCATCCAATGTTGAGATTTTTGAAGATATTGTCGCTAAAGCTGGCGGCGCAGAAGGCAAAATTTGCGTGGTTCCTGCCAGCTCTTATCCATGGAACTGGGACCTGGAATATTGCACAGATGTGCTTGGCTTGACCGGTGAGGAAGCTTTTCAATGTGCTGACGATTATGGCTGGGATTATGGCAACAGTAAAATCAATATCGAATGGTACGGTCAGATCCTGGAAAGCTTTGGCATTGGCCAATACACAGGCATTTATATCGATTCTACCCTTAAAGATCAAAATACAAATCCGGAGTTGATAGAAGCAGCTGAGGGCTGCACAGGATTCTTTTTCACCGGAGGGGATCAAAGCCGGGCAGTCTTTTCTCTTAAAAATGAAGGTAAGCCCAGTCCGCTGCTGAAAGCAATCATCAAGCGGGTAAAGAAAGGCGCCTTAATGTCAGGAACCAGTGCGGGAACGGCTATTCAGACAAAACATTTTATGATTGCAAATGGTCGAAATCCGTTAGCTCTTGTAAATGGAGCCAGTTCGGCCGTTTGGGACGCAACGGAAAGAGATCTTGTTTACAGTGATGGAGTGTGTGGCGGAAGTTGCGATGAATTACTTTTTAATGAAGATGGCGGTATTGGAACCTTTCGCTATGGCATAACCGATACTCATTTTTCTGACTCGGAAAGAGCCTTACGATTACTCAGGTTGCTTGCTGATACTCGACATCGTTTTGGCTTTGGTATTGATACCGATACCAGCCTAAGCGTTGAAAATGATTTAATGCAGGTCATTGGGCAGGATGGTGTCACGGTTCTTGATTTAAGCAGGGCTCGAGTAAAAAGACGAGCGGATAATTTTGAGATTTCAGGTGTTAGAATTTCCTACATAAGACCGGGAGATACCTATAACGCCAAAAAGAAACGTTTCACACTGGCCGGCTCTGAGATCGAGGAAGTTGACACTCAACCAATCGTTAACAACGACATTATGGATGAATTGGATACAGGTGGTTTTCAAATGGTAGGGCTTCTGTCTGACCTGGCTAAATCAAAGGAGAAGGCTGCTATTGGATACTCCTTGTCGGATAATCCCAGGTTTCAGGCCACGCTGGAAAAAGATCGAAAAACCCGAACCGCCATCCGGGGAGATAATGTGTCTGTGGTAAATGTTCTATTGAGTGTGAGAGAGTATTAATCCAAACAAACATCCCAATTGATTTTTTTGCAATAAAAACTATGTGGGAAACATTATTAAGTAGGGTGTCAAACGGTAGGGCGGGGCTACGTCCCCGCCGACGAGCTCTTGCAGTGGACCGTTTTCAGATATGCTGTTTAGACCTTGTCTATATATAAATCCAAATAATCATATTTTGTTTGCTCTCTCAATCCACTCCTCCGGCGGCCACGTAGGGCCGCCCTACCGTTTGTAATCTGCTTCAATCACGATTTAGATATTAAATCTCGGACAGATGATATTGAATAGCCTGAAGAACTGCTGGCCTGAATTTATTGCAAATCTATCAATCCTAGTCGAGTTACCTAGTTCGCTGTCTTAATAAACAATCAGCCAGCACGAGGGCTGCCATGCTTTCGACAATAGGCACTGCACGAGCGACAATGCAGGGATCGTGACGACCTTTTGCTTCCAGGGTTGTTTCGTTTCCTTCAAAGTCTGATGTTTGTTGTTGCTGCCCGATAGTAGCAGGTGGTTTAAATGCGATCCTGAAGAAAATCGGCTCGCCATTGGAAATTCCGCCTTGAACACCGCCACTATGATTTGTTGTGGTTCCAAGCCTGTCTCCCTTTTTGGTAAACGGATCATTGTGTTCCGATCCTTTCATTTTTGTTCCTTCGAATCCGGAACCGATTTCAAATCCTTTTGAAGCAGGTATGGAAAGCATTGCCTGGGCAAGCAAGGCTTCCAGCTTTTGAAACACCGGTTCTCCCAACCCCACAGGTACGTTCCTGCAGACGCAACTAACGGTCCCTCCCAGGGAGTCCTTTTCTTCCTTGGCTTTTTTGATCAAGTTAATCATTCTGTCGGCAGCAACCTGGTCCGGACAGCGTATGATGTTCCGGTCCACTTCCCGGCGATCTATTGTAAACAGATCGGGTGGTTGGGAGTCTATATGAGACACCGAATTGACCCAAGAAACAATTTCAACTCCAAGTGCTTCTCGTAGTACTTTTTCCGCTATCGCACCACCACAAACCCGACCGATGGTTTCCCTGGCTGATGATCTTCCTCCACCACTGGATGCGCGAATGCCGTATTTTATTTGATAGGTATAATCCGCATGAGAGGGCCTTGGTATGTTCAGCATTTCTGAATAGTCGCCGGGTCTTTGATCCTCATTGGGAACAAATAGAGAGATCGGAGTTCCCAGTGTTTTACCATTTTCCGTTCCGGATTGAATCACCACCTGGTCTTTTTCCTTACGATCCGTTGAAACGGCACTTTGACCGGGTCTCCTGCGATCAAGCTGTGGCTGGATATCGGCTTCGACCAGTTCCAAACCGGGAGGACAGCCATCAACCACAGCTCCAACTCCCCTGCAATGGGATTCACCAAATGTTGTTACTCTGAATACGCTACCAAATGTGCTTGACATGATGTTTTTTGTTGAATTGTTGATTGTATAAATGGTGTTTTATCAGATCGGAGCGAATTAACTGATTTACTCCTGATGCTTAAGGATTCAAGTAAGGTTTTTTAAGCCTCGACCTTAAATAACCTGTTGGCAGCCATCTAGGGTCGCCCTGCCGTTCATCTGCCTAATAGGATAGATTGCAGCTTCGAAGGAATCCGCATCAAAGTATGTTAACTTTATCAATTCAGCTTTGCCATGGCTTAAACGCTGTTTTTCAACAATTTTGATAAATAGATGGGAAAAATCCTCTGTCATTTGAACGTTACTGCTGGCAAGGATCGGACAGATCGGAATTACACATTCGAATTCCGTTCATTTTGAGTTTACTTAAGAGCCAGGACAATATCCCCATGCAATGTCTCAAGTTGCTAAAATTGGCATGAATTCTGAAGAAATGCCAGGCCAGTATTCACTACAAAAGCAGCAAAAGACAAATTAATACCGGAGATTGAAATGACTCACCAATTCTCTGTTGAAATACAGCAATATATTAGCGACAGAATAAAAGAGATAACGGAAAAAATGAAAAAAGCAGAACATCAAAAAGATGTGGATACTACCGAATATTGCAAAGGACAGCTAATTGAATTAATTGAGATTCGTGAATATCTTTCAACCAAAGTAGACCTCACTACCCAGAGTTATTTCTAACCAATCAAAAGGCTAGCAGATTATGTCCTACGTATACCTATTTGATCTCAAGAATAAAATCGATCAAAAACTGGAAAAAGCAATCAGGCTTTTGAGTGACGAAAAAGAGGTAAAATTCAATCAGCAGTTCAAAAAGGGTCAAATAGATATGTTAAAGGAATTCAAGAAATACCTGTCCGAACAGTATGACCACAAATTACCAAAAGCAGTCGTCAGAAAAATCGCGAAACAAAAGGAGGGAGAGTGTTCATAGGGAATTGATACCATCAGAACATCTTGATAGTGAGCGTACTATTGTTGATTTCCGATGGTATCAATGGCAGCAAATTGAGGATCATGCAGAGGCAGAATTATATCTGCCTTGTGTTTCAAGTTTTCCAGAATCCTGTATGAGTCATAAACATTCACATGGGTTCCCGGTGGTATTACATCCAGTTCCATCGCTTTAACAGCTTTAGGAGGATTAAAATTCTCCTGTATTACACAGAATCCTGTAATTGCAGCTTTTCCTGCCGGGGTATCTATCATCACAGTCAAACCTCCATGGGTGTGAGCCGGAGTGTGAATTACGCTGATTCCCGGAACAATCTCCCTGTCATTTTTAATAATTTCAAGCTGATCGTTGTCTTCAACATCCCAGATAAATGTATCATCATACCTGTAATCCAATGGATGAGGATCATTTATATTTTCCATTTCTTTTTCGTGCACATAAATCCGGGCATTGGTGCACAAGTTGTCATTCTCACAATGATCGTTATGCAGATGAGTATGAATGACAATGTCTATATCTTCGGGCTTTAAATCCCATTTTTCCAGACCGCTGGTAAAAGTATGTATCTTGCCTCCAATTGCCTTTTCCCTGGCTTCAGACTGGATCGGATTCCTTTCACCGGTATCCACCAGAATCGTCTGATCTCCACCTTTCAGGTACCAACAATAGACAGCAATGGTATATTCCTCACCTGTGCCGTATTGATAGGTCATCATACTTTTATCAAATACCTTGGTACCCATAACAATGGGGTGAATCGTAAAAGTGCTCATGGACGTGTTTTGCTTGCTAATGATCGAAATTTAGATGAATGGACGTATCAACGGCTTGGCATTCTCCGGAATGACTGAATTGCGGCTTTAGATTTAATTGAACCTCAAGGCTGCGACCATCAGAGTGGACGAGATTTAGCCGGCAAGCTTGCTCGATGCCGTTTTCAAAAACAGCCATCCTCAGTTGATTAAACAGCTTCTTGTCTGATCGATCAATAAAGGACTGCATCCGGTGTTTTACCAGTCCTTGCTGTGCCTTACCAAGAATAGTTGCAATACCGGTATCAGCCGCAACAATGGTTCCATTTTCATCAATACTGATTTTGCCGCGGACTACACTGTTTTGATGGTTAGATTGCCTTTCCATATCTTGGGGTTCATCCGCGATTGAATAGATGCATTTGATGAGATCGGATACCAGCAGCTTCAGGTCTTCAATTGGTGTTAATGCCACCTGATCAGTTCTTTTGCTCAAAAAGTCTTCAGCTTTTTTCGTCGTTTCTAAGACCGTGAACGGTAGCTCGGTTTTCATTGGCCCAATACTTTACGAATTTCATGCAGGGTATCTCCGTCCGCATGTTTGATTGCAGAAATCAGATCTTCTCTTTTTCCCAGGTCTTCATCGGTTGAAACGTTAAGAATTCCGCAAACCAGATCGATCAACTTTGAGGGAACAATAGGTTTTTCCAGCAGGTGCCGATTGCTCTGTTTACTTTCTGAGCTAACCAACAACTCTTTCACGTCATCCTGGGCTAATTCGTCTTTTGCATGGGCTGTGATAATGATGACGGGTATATCTTGCCAAAGATCGTTTTTTCTTAGTTTTCTCATCAGGCTCAAGCCTGACTTTCTGGGCATAACCATGTCCAATGTCATCAGATCCGGAATCTCTTCCTCGATTTTTTCAAGCGCATCAACACCATCGACGGCAGATCTGATTTGAAATCCTGCATCTTCCAGGCAGGCGCTGATGAAATCTCTAACATCCGGTTCGTCATCCACAACCAGAATTTTCTTTTCAGATGCCAGTGTCATTTTGTACTCCTTAGATCTTGGTTAACACTTAATTCAAGGCTGAAAGGCTGCTTTGTCATGCTAAGGATGCCATTTCCAATCATGAAAAAGCAGCCTGCCAAAAGGAACCGACTTTCGTGTGTGAATCGAATCAGGTTCCGTGTTACTAAGTATCGAGATATCTATTTGAAAATCTCTTTTCCGTCTGGCTGAAGACCGCCTGTCGAAAATCAAATTCAGCATGGACATTGGCGACAGTATCATACTGAACTTCAACGGGAATGATGATCAGGCGGCCTTCGCCTTGCCAAGGGCTTTGGTAAGTTCCAGCACAACTCCCAGACCATTCTTGATATCCTTGTTAAATCCGGCGGAAAGTAGGCCGGCAGGTCCCACACTTTTAACTTCATCCAGATTCACATTGCCAGGCACGCTGAGCAATTTGCCAACGAATTCGGACGTCTTTGGTTCTGCCAAATACTTGGCAAAACCCAGCAGGGCAACCATACCATCACCGATCCTGTCGATATCTTCATGATCATACGCGGCTGCGACTTTCGCGCGAATATCCAATGTCGCCTTAATAATTCTGAATACACCTCTCTTTTCCAGATCATCCAGGTATCCGATCAAGATCGGTACTGCCGATTTTAAAAGAGGCTCCATATCCTTGATAAACTCAATGATATTATCGAGTTGTTTGAGACAATACTTTAAATTTTTTGTTGATCTCAAGGTCTGCTTGATCAGGTCAAACAGGTCCTGTAGTTCGAAGCTGGATTCCACCTCCAGCATCTCCGTGATTAGCACCCCAATTCCGTGATTCATCAGGGGCGTCAGGTCTTTCTTTAACTCCTCTGTTTTCGCCCTGGAATCAAGAATCGGCTTAAGATGAGCTTCGAATTCGTTGATTTTTTGCAGAATGATGTCTTCGTTTGTCATGTTAGTCTCCATACCGGGTTATGCGCGGGGCATAAATTTACCTGACATAATCATTTGAGGTTCCAATGGAAGTTCTTCACCAGTCAGCAGCAGGTTCCAATAAACCCACTTGAACATCATCTTTCCCCAGTAGTTGAGATAACTTTCTCCCAAGAGATCAAAGGGTCCTAAACCCGGGAATGGAAACTTGCCCGGTAGTGGTTCGGTTTTATAGTTAAAGTCGATCAGGAAAGCCTTTTCTTCTCCTGAGCAGATAAAACAGGTGGAGTGACCATCAAAACTCGATTTTGGTTCTTTACCTTCAATTTCCAACACCATGTTTTCCACAACAGTTTCCGCTTGATAGTGCGCGACAGAGCCGGCTTTGGAGGTTGGAACATTAGTGGCATCGCCAATCACATAAATATGATCGTATTGCTTGGCTTGCAGTGTATGATGATCCGTGAATACATAGCCCATTCCATCGCCCATGCCGGATTCCTCGACATAGGTGGCACCCATGTTTGGCATAGTCGAAACCATCAGATCATAGTCCATGGTTTCGCCACCAGCCGATTCAATGGTCTTTTTCTCAAGATCAACAGCAGCAATGGAGAAATCGGGAGTCACCTTGATACCTTTTTCTTCTGCGCTGGCAGTAAGGATTTTTGTAGCAATTGGTTTTGTGAACACACCGGTGATTGGTGTTACAAGCCTGATTTCAATGTCATCCCGGCACCCCTTCTTTTTAAAGAAGTCATCAGCCATCAACATGAATTCAATGGGAACTACGGGACATTTATGTGGCATTTCCGCAACATTAAACAATAAGCGACCGGATTCAAATGTCTTCATACGCTCAAACAGGGCTTCCGCACTGTCCAGTGTAAAGAATGAATGGATATCACCTTTGGGATCCGGTTTCCAGTTTTCCAGACCTTCAATTTCTTCAGGAAATATCGTACTACCGGTGGCAACTACCAACCAGTCGTAGTTGTATTTTGCTTTTTTACATTCCACCAGTTTCTTGCCGGGATCAACCGCAACGACCTCATCCAGCTTGAAATCGACTCCCTTGGGGATGAAATCACGTTTTGGCTTCATACAGTCCTCACCGGTGTATATTCCAAACGGAATAAATAGCCAGCCAGGTTGGTAATGGTGAACATCATCGTTATCGATAATGATGATTTGCCATTCGGAAGGTTTCAGTTCTTTTCGCAGTTTGGCAGCAACCATTGTTCCGCCTGCTCCTGAACCTAAAATGACCACTTTTTTCATAACATCTCCTGTCTTGATTTAAATTGAAGATCTTGTTAAGAGCGGTGTACCTATTTAAGCGAGAGAAGATAGCAAATGTGTTTTAAGTAGATTCACCGCTCATTCCAGAGGATTTTTCACTTGAGCCGGTTACGGAATCTCCAATTTCCGGCGTCCCCCTTCTTTTAATCTGATTGCCAGTCGATCAACTCACAACCAGTTCTGAAATCATTTCCACGAGCTCTGTTTGCACAACCGGTTTACTCATAAAACCTTCCGGTTCCGGGAAACCAGCCAGCTTGTTCAACACATGTCGGATCGATTCTCCCATGGCCGTGATAATAACCACAGGAATGGCTCGCAGCTTTTGATTACTCTTGATATAACGATATGTCTGAATACCGGACTGTTCCGGCATGGTAATGTCCAGGGTAATTAAATCCGGTTTTTCATTCTCGGCAATTTTCAATGCCTGTACACCATCGCTGGCTGTAATAGTTTCAAAACCGTTGTCTTGTAGAAGCGTTTCCAGGTAAATAAGTACGTCTGTCTCATCATCAACGATCAATACCTTTTTTATAGTGCTGTAATTCATCTCCAATTCCTGAAATACAATAGGTCAATCAATGCCAAGATTGATTTTTTCATGGTTTTTTAATTCCTTTTCAGCAATGCGTCTTATTTTATAAGCAGCATCTCTCAACATGCCGTAAACGACACCGCAGCCTTCGTCATTGCGAATCTTATCTCCATGATCTGCTACCTGAAGCATTTCGTAGCAAAGCTCAACCACGGTTTTTAAATTTTTGTCAATTGGGTCGATCTTGTTTTGCATAATAAAAAAGCCAAGATGTGAAAATGTGAGACAATTAAGGATTCGCTATTCTGCACCTGATATGCCACGTGAACTTTTTTTTAAAAAGTAACTATTTTTTATTATATTTTAATAACTTACAGTCTTTTAACTGTATTGAACGATAAAGTGTAACTCTTCAATTTATTTGGAACTTCAGACACGGTTGATGGAACCTGAGACTTTTATAAAAATTATTCCTATATTTCAGTAAATTAAACATGGATCTCAAATCCAAGGTTGGAAACATTGGACTAACTTGAGACACGAAACACGAAAAGAGGTATGAAAACTGTTAATGAGTTGTTAAAAGCGACGGGCAGTGAGTGAACAGATAAAACTCACTAAAAACAGATGTAAATTTTTCTGCAATACCTTGGGAAAATGTCTCAGGATCACACAACGTTAGAAGGAGTGTCTTAGGATAGGATTGGGTAGATTTAGATCAATAATTTAAAAACAGTTTTCGGTTTATGGTTATCAGGTATCAGATTATTTGGTTGAAATCTTTGCAATGATGTTTAAAACTCTGCCAACTTTGTGGGATGGGCAACTTCGTTGCCCATCGGGCGGAATGGGGAGTAAAAGGACAATTCAGTTTTTTTTCAAAATCTTCATAATGGGCAGGCTTCGCCGGCCCATCCTACGGACTGATGACCTATAATTGCGCGTATTTATTTAAGACCGTAGATATCAAGATAGCGATACAAGGTCGCACGACCGATACCAAGATATTTGGCTGTATCTTTGCGGCTGCCTTTCATTTCTTCCAGGGCAATCATGATCTCTTTTTTGGAATGCCTGAGGGGAGGACCGGGCTTTTTGCCTTGTTTTTGGCTGGATTTGATCAGTTCGGGAGGTAGATGGTCCGGTTTGATAATACTGTTATGGCATTTTACATAGGTATATTCGATTGCGTTTTGCAGCTCTCTCACGTTTCCGGGCCACGAATATCGTGAGAATATATCCAACACTTCATTTGACGGAGTTAACAGCGGTCTTTCAATTTCCTGGGCAACCTGCTCGAGAAAATGATCTACCAGAACCGGAATATCAAGTCTGCGTTCCCTCAATGGCGGTATGTTGATCGGCACCACGCAAAGTCTGTAATAGAGATCACGACGAAACAGCTTTTGTTTCATCATCTTCTTTAAATCCTGATTGGTGGCGCTGATCACGCGAACGTTTACACTAATGGTCTTTTCACTGCCAAGGGGTTCAAATCGCTGTTCCTGCAAGACCCTGAGAAGCTTCACCTGCATGGCCAGGGATAGCTCCCCGATTTCATCCAGGAAGATGGTTCCGTTATGGGCCAATTCAAACCGACCTTTTTTGTTTGCTACAGCACCGGTGAAGGCTCCTTTGTGATGACCGAACAATTCACTTTCCAGGATCCCTTCAGGCAATGCACCGCAATTGACTGCTACAAACGGCTTTTTGGAACGTGCACTTAAATCATGAATGGCATTGGCCACCAGTTCCTTTCCGGTTCCACTCTCACCCCCGATCAACACCGGGGCCTGCACTGAACTCAGCTGTCGTACCTGCTCAAATACATCCAGCATTTTGGGGTCCTTGCCAACCATGCGCCCTAGTGAATGATGGAACTTGACCCGACTCTTCAGCATTTCCAGTTCCGTTTCATCCTTAAAGGAAAGCAAAGCGCCAATATTGTTCCCGTTTTCATCGGAAAGCGGCATGGTCGACATGATCAGCGTTTTCTCTTTATTATCAGGGCGATTAAACTGGATTTTCTTTTCAATAATCATTCGCTGCTGCTTGACGTCATCCCCGTCGCAGAAATCACAGTCACCACCACAGAACCTTCCCGGAAAAACATCGTGACAGTCCCTTCCCAGCAAATGCTCTCGCTTGTAGCCGGTCATTTTTTCCGCAGCCTTGTTGAAAAAGAAAATCCTGCGATTTTTTGTGTGGGCCATTACCCCGTCCAGCAGGTTATCCAGGATCAATTTCAGATTGGTGCGAACGACAAAAAGACCATGCAACAATTCGGAATCAAAAAGCGAATTTAGCTTGTATTCGATAAACTCCGTTCCTTTTTGAATCAGTTCATGCTCGGTATATCCGTTACCCCGCTGAATAGATTCAGGGAGTTCCCAATGGATATGAGGCAATACTACAGGAATCTGTACATCCCGCATTTGCACGGAGTTACCAATAGTTATAATTAAATCAAAGCGATGAAGCTTAACTTCCTTCAAAGAAGCAAGGGAGTTCCCGGTAATCCTGTATCCAGCTTCCCGCATTGCTTTTTCTACAGAAGGATTCAGTCCTCCCGGTACAATCGATACACTGTTAAAGACCAGCCCTTCAAGAGATCTTTGGGATGCCAGGTATTCAGCTATGAGGTGGAAATTGAAGATATGATCGCTGATAAATAAAATGTGGTGTTCCTGGGGTGCCAGAGGCAAGGGCTTTAAACTAGAGTTCATCTGCATTAACCGTTTAATCAGACATCAGTGAAAGAAACCCGTTAGACATGTTTGACAAAACCATTAATACTCGGTTCCGGAAGTCTATTTCTAGGTAATGTGATTCTAAATGTTGTGCCTTTTCCGGATTTTGTGTCAAATTCGACTTTTCCCCCATGTTGCTGAATTATTTTCTTTGTCATTAACAAACCAAGCCCTGTTCCCCCCAGCCCTTTAGTTGTAAAAAACGTAGTAAACACTTTTCTTTTGACTTCATAGTCCATTCCACAACCATTATCTATCACTTCAAACATGATTGTGTTATCCCTTTCGTAAACTTTGACTAACACCTTTGATTTTATAGTGTCGTCGCTTAGTCGACAAGCATCGATAGCATTGCCAACGAGATTTGACAAACATTCCAACATTCCTTCTTCATCAAAGGCTGCTGGCTGAATAACATCTTCATGTTCAAACAACAATTCAATCCCCAATTCTTCGATTTTTGCTGAAAACATCTCCACAACTTCCCGGGCAATATCCACAGGATCGCACATAACAGTCTGTATTTCCTGGCCTTTTGAAAAATTCAAAAACTCTTTTACAAAAGTGGAGACTCGGGCCGTGTTTCTATTGAGCATCTCCATGCCTTTTTTGGAACGATCGACCTTCCCCTTTTGCAAACCAGTATTCAATAAGTAAATACCGCCTTCCAACCCCGTTAAGACGTTTTTTATGCCGTGAGCCAATCCGGCAACGGTCTGACCAACCGCAGCCAGCCGCTCGGCTTCAAGTTTTTCAGATTCCAGGTTTTTAATATCACTCAAATCTTGAATCCAGAATACTTTCCCCATATAGTGACCATCCACCACAATATTCAATCCAATCAGACGAATAGGAACTGTTTCTCCATCCAGTGTTTTAGCATTAACGTCATTTAAGTTGACCGTACCGCCACTGGATTCAAGTAATTCCATCAAACCCTTAGGCAAAAGCTCTATCAGTTTTTGTTTGCTGAGTTTGGATTCATCTTTCACTTTAAAAATAGCCTTGGCGGCATCATTAAATATGGTGATCCTGTCATTGGCATCAATGGCGATACTTCCGTAAAGAGAAGAAGAGATCATCGACTTCATAAAGGTATTTGCAACCTTCAACTCCTCCTGTAGTTCCAGTGTTTCCGTAATATCAACTGCCATTTCCAATACCAGATCAAACTTTCCATCCTCCATCTGAAAGGGCACGGTTGTTACGAGAAATTCAACCCGCTCCCCTTTTTTATTAATAACGGTAGAGCGGCCCATATGAAGCTTACCATCCTTAAAAGTCCTGCCGGCAGTGCAGTCCGTACATTTGGTTTTTCGCCCCTTGAGTATTTGATAACAATAGTCTCCTTCTATCTTGCCGAATACTTCTTTTGCTCGCTTGTTTGTCTGATGAATTTTAAAATCACGATCCAGAATTAAGATATCGCAAGGCACTTGCTCGAAGAGCAGTTTATATTCTTCCCGAAGTTTTTCTGTTTCAGTAACATCGGTCGCCATTTCTATTAGAAAGGGCACATCTCCTTCTTCATCCAATACAGGGATAGTATGCTTAATATAATGGGTAAGCCTTCCTGCCTTGTTATACCCTACTTCTTTATTAACCCGTGGTTTGCCGTCTTCAAAGGTTTCAGCTCCTTTACAGTAAGAGCACATGGAATTACGATTTTTATAAACCGAATAACACTTCTGGCCCTGCCATCCACCAAACATAGACTCAAATGCTCTGTTTGCGGTAATAATATTAAAATCTTTGTCAATGACAGCGGTTGACATTGGAATCACTTCAAAGAGGTTCTTCTCGATCCATTTATTGATATCCAAGGCACCAATTTCTAAGGCGCTTGCACCATTATTGGTCTTCATTTATTTGTCCGAAAATGAGGAATAGTATTGGTTTACCAGTCAACTGTATTTGGACAGCTACTTTCTGCAAGTATCTTACCGAAAGTTTCTGCTCACTTTTAGAACCTAACAAGGTGTTGAACGTCATCAGCATGTAGTCTTAATTTCCATGATATGAATAAACGGTGCTGATCCCAAAAAACAGATGCTTCGAACATCCAATTGAAGCCAAAAACCATGGCGATTCAAACCCGGTTTTTCCTTTTTGAAGAGCAAATTTAGGTGAACTGTCGCTGGAAACTATAGATAAGAAAAAGCAGAAACAAGCAAGGAAAAGGTTTTTTTATTTCCGGTGACTGGGTACCTGACTAAGTTATTGATATCGAATCTTGAAGGCTATCCAGTGCCTGAACGGAAAGTCGCTAAACCCTTATCCGTTCTTGTGTCAGATGCCAGAATTTATCTTGAAGATTAAAGTGCTCTCAGTCGTCAGCTTTCAGCGTTCAGCTGAAGACATTACAATCACAAGCAAAATCGAGTGAGTGCTGATGGCTGAATGCTGAAAGCACTAAACTTCGAAGTACCAAACTCCATTAAAAGCTTTTATTGATATGGGTTAAATCGGTTATCGTTCAGGCACTATCTAAAACCCTAATAAATCCAAAATGTGCACTTCTGCATGGCGGTTCTCTCCCTGGTGCGGATATCCGTGGATGTGAATGGCGGGATTGAAATTCAGCTCGATCACGCTGTAGTTGCTATTAAGCTTTTTTAAATCGGGGTCTGAAATGGAGCCGTCAATAATAAAATCTGCACCACAAATTCTGGCCCCAACCGCTTGTGCTGATTGAACGGCAATTTCTTTAAATACCGGCGACATATCATCGGTAAAGTCTATACTGTCGCCACCTGTACTAATATTTGAGTTTTTACGCAGGTAAACCACTTCGCCTTTTTTGGGGACTGTATTAAAATCTTTTCCCTGCTGTGTGAGAAATGATTTTTCCGCATTTCCCATTCGTATTTGCTCCAGAGGTTTTTTATACCCAATACCTCTCAGCGGATCACTGTTTTTTAATTCAACCAGTTCCACAATAGAGCTATTGCCGTCTCCTACCACGTTAGCCGCAACCCTGTGTAAGACGCCAATTACTTTGTTTTCAATAATCAAAAAACGATATTCTTTGCCTTCAATAAAGTCTTCCACAATAATTGAACGATCAAACTTAAATGCCTCATCCACTGCTGCCTGGTATTCTCTGATTGAATCGAGCGGCTTGATCATCGTTATCCCGATTCCAAAATTGGTACTTTTAGGCTTAATGACGATGTCCTGTCCTTTAAATTCTTCATAGGTTCCCATGGCATCTTGAACCGTATCGAACATATAACCTTCCGGTACCTGAATTCCGGTTTTCTCAAGAATCGATTTCGTAACAGCCTTGTTTTCCATGATTAATGGAGCGATATAGTTATCTACCGATGTTCGGGTGGCTTGTTTGACATATTCTATCTTTCCGTTTTTGCTTAGTTGCAGAAAATTGTCTTTTTTATCAAGAATTTTTACTGCAATGTCCCTTTTTTCCGCTTCTGCAATCAATAATTGAGTAGATAGTTCCAAATCGTTAAATTGTGGTGCTACCAGATTCATACAGTTTCCTCCCGTTGCAACTCTTAACTCAGGAAGCCATCATAGCTGTTGTAGGTTGTAGTTTGTGATGTTGTTTCGCCCATTTTAATCCGAATGTTTCGTGATTGTGATCCCCGGAATCGATATCTGCAACAATTCTTGATGAGGGTAAGCTGTTCAAATCTTTCAATTTGGAATATTGGGTCTCAACACTGTCCGTATATGATTCCTTACCTGCAGCCTCATCCAACATGGCTGCAATTTCAAAAAGCTTTGCAAACAATTCTTCACCCCAGTTTTGAATAGTTGTCTTTTTATTTAAATGATTACGTAGCTTCAGCTTTTCATTCCTGCCGTATAAGGCGGTTAACTGTGCATTATCATTGAATCTTGCCATATCTTTTGAGCTTAGTTCACAGCAGCCTTCAAACGCACAGAACAGAAGAAACACATGGGTAAAATAAAGCTGGTTCAGACTAATGCCCGGTGCTTCGTACGGATCCAGATCAAAAGTTCGTATCTCAACATAGTCGATACCTTTTTTTTCCAGTGCATCCAGCATGATTTGTCCTTTATCCGCAACTTGTTTAAATCGGACTGGGGCATAGTATTCGTTTTCAATTTGCAGCAAATTATCATTCAATTGCACCCGTTTGCCTTGCTGATAAACACCAAGCCGGCTGTATGTATCCACCTTTGTTGATAAGGCCTCTCGCAACTGCGAAATATAAGTTTGGAGCGAGTTGTAGGAGATGTTTAACTGGTTTTGAAAACTGTTTTCATAACCAAACCGGCTCATGCGCAAAGATGTAGCATGCTTCACAGGATCTTTAAATGTTATCCGACATCCTGCCTTGTCGCACATCATTGCGTTTCGCTTGAGAAAAGCGCTCATATACTCGTCAGTGCCCATTGGCGAGGCACCAAACAGGTAGATCATCAGCCACCGATATCCCAGGAAATTTTTAACGAGGTTTAAATACACCTCATCGTTAAACTGCCGAATGCTCACGGCCTTGCCATAGCGATTGTACAAAGTTTCAAGAAAAGTACTGCCAAAGGAAAAATTATAATGAATTCCGGAGATCATTTGCATGCGTTTGCCATATCTCAAGGCGAGACCGGATCTATAAATTTCTTTATCCTTCCCTTCCGGAGAATCGCTATAACTGGCGATAGGAATCAATTCATCAGGCGGTAATAATCCCGGCATGCTTAATGGCCAGAATAATTCGCTGTCCAGTGTTCGTGAGGCACTGTTGTGCAAATCTGTTAAAAAGCGATATGTTTCTTCGATGGTATGAAACGCGGGCGTAATCAGTTCCACCTGGCTTTCGGAAAAATCAACAGTGACATGCTGGTTAGTGATCTTGTCTCCAAATGCCGTGGGGTGAGGTGTGAGCGCCAAGTCTCCGGTTGGGGTAATCCTCAGGGATTCTTTTTCCAGTCCCCACTTACCTTCCAAAAGCTGGTCCTTTGACCCACTCTTGGAAAAAAGTTCTACCATTGATAAAAAATCCCAATTCGCCATAGCGTTTCCTCCCAGAAACCTGAATTTTGCCTATAGTTCGATTACTTTCGAACTGTTGTTTCAAAAAAACTCACTCAGCCTGAACGGAAACCAGTTTAACCCATACCAATAAAAGCTTTAAAAGCATTTGGTACTTTGAAGTTTAATGCTTTCAGCGATCAACTCTCAGCCGGTTTTTTCTTGTAATTGTAATGTTTTCAGCTGAATGTTGACGGCTGACAGCACGTTAATCTTCAAGCCGGGTCCGGTATCTGGCATAAGGCTGGATAAGGGTTTAGCGATTTTCCCTTCAGGCACTACTTAACAAAGTTTTTAACTAATTCGATAGCCTCTTCATTTATCTTGCAAGACATTGTCTTTCCCTCTCGCGTACAACTGATCAAACCGGCGTTCTGTAACTCTTTCATATGATGAGAAATGGTAGAACGCGAAATCGACATGCAATCACAAGCCTTGGTGAATGCCATTTCAATCCCACTGCAACACCCCAGGTCTTCATCCGCTGACATGTTGTTGATCTGCCATTCGTACAAATACTTAAAAAGAGTCAAACGTTGCTCATTGGAAAGGGCTTTGAATATCTTTGTTAGTTCCATAGTTCTATAACTATCGAACAATTATCAAAACGTCAATAAAATAATTGCTTTGTTTTTGTTAAGAGCCGTTTAATTCAGGATCTGTTTAAGTTTTGGTAAAAATTGGTGGGCACGATGTCGACTGGCTGGGATCGATTCTTCGATATCTGCCAGGGATATGCTATAGGCCTGACCTTTCTTTTTGATTGCTTTGACTGAATCTAGGTTCACAATGAATGACCGGTGAACCTGGGCAAAGCTGGTTTCAGATAAGCCGATTAACACTTCCTTTAAAGTCAGCCGCAACATTTCTTCTTTAATCGTATCCTCGTCTTGATACACGATCTTACAATAATGATCCTCCACTCTGATGAATCGGATATCATCTAATAATAGATTGATTTGTAGGCTATTCACAGGAAAAGGAAACTGTTTCGGACTGCCCCCATTTTTATTTTCCAAAGGGTTATTTTCATGCGATTTCTTTTGTTGCAAAGCCTGGTTAATGGATTTTATCTCCAGCAATTCATATTCAAGTTGCTGTTTTAAATTGCTTTGAACAAAAAGATATTTTGAGAGCCCCCAAGGGATAAATACAGTTCTGAAAAACACGCTGATCGTGTCAGGGGGAGATGTATGCCAGGTAATCGGGCAATACGAGCCAATTACACGGCAAACAAACCCGCATAAACCGAGAAAATAAACCAGACAAAAACTGCCCACGATGCCGGAAAAGGAAATCAGCCAATACCTGGCTACCTTGATCCCTTTGAACTTAAAAAGGATACAGCCCGATTCGGTAATTATAAAATGACCAACAACCAGGCTGGATGCTGCGACTATAGGGTATAGCCAGTGGTAGAGCGCTCCCATATCGGCAAATTCCAGCCATAGAAACGTCGAAGCGCAAATTAAAACTGCCTCAATCAAATAACTCAGATTCCTGGAAGAATCCTTTTTCGGATACTGATCCAATAATCTACTTAAATAACTTGTTAACTCACCCGCCATGTGCGGCCTCGTGTCAAACATTTACCGGTCCCGTTAAACAGGTAATGAGGCAAAGCCAATCTTAGCAATGCAGTCGCGACATTTTCCATCCAAACACCAATCCGGTCAACCCCAAAAAAATGTTCGCAAAACAGTTTTATCCACTCCCGACAAAAACATTCCACTTGCGACAAATCCCTTGGAGTATAGCCTGCCCCGGGTAAACTGAAATCGAATAAAACTGATTTTCATACTATTCATTCAAGGAGATTCCATGAACAATATTAATGCCGTGTTAAAATCAATTTCTGCTATTCTGCTGAGAAGCTTTATCGTTTCCATGATCGTACTGGTGCTTTGGATCATATTATATTTTACGATAGGACGATACTGGATGTTAAGTCATTCGGAATTGTTTGGTGTAACACAGGATAACCTGCGATTTATAAATTACCAATCCATGCTGGTGTATAAATCCATCGCTATTTGTTTCCTGCTATGCCCGCTCATTGCCATTCAGTTGTATTTGAGGAGTCAATAGCTTTTGTTTTTCCTGCTTTTATTTGCCGCTCCGTTAAATTAGAGTACTAATGAATGTTTCTTTTTTATTATAAAACAAGTCGGCAGGAGTCCTCATGAAACGTCTTCAGTTTTTCTTGACATTTGTTGCTGTTGGATTGCTGTCATCCTCCTCAGCCTTTGCTGCCAAATATAATCAGCCTTCAAAGGGTCGTGATTTGATTAGCCTTTCATTGGAAGAAAGCGGCCTGGAGTTTCAAAAGCTTCGAAAAACAAAGGGACATTTCTCCGGTGGAAAATGGTCAGATTCCGTTGACAAGTGGATGGGACGCAAACACCAGGTGATGTTGCATCTGCAGCAGAAATTGACTTCAAAAAGGGCCGATAAGCATACAATCATCAGTATTATGGGAAACCCGGATATCATGCTGAACTATAATGATCCGCAAGCTCCTGAATTTTATCTCAATACTTTATCCAGAGAGGTAAAACAAGCAGGTGATGAAATACTCATCTACAAATGGCGGGGCAGCCATGATTTTCTTTATTTTGTGATCAGGAAAAAAAAGCAGTTAAAAAGTGATTGGTGGATGGCGTTGGAATAGATGTTTAATCGCGCTGATGCTATTGTATTAGTTCATACAACGCTTTATGACCGATCAGTATATTGACCTGCACCTGCATGCCTCTGCCATAACCCGATTAAACAATTTAGAACGCTTGTTTTTATCTGTTTACTGCAATGTATGATACTGATCTCGGACAATTTTTTGAATCAGCTCGCGTATTACCTTGTGTTCGGGATCATTATCCAATCGTTGATGCCAATGAATACCAATGGTGAATCCGTCCATTTGAAAAGGCAGTTCAAACAGATTCAATTTAAAGGGATCGGCCACTTGTTCAGCCAAAAATCGCGGCAGGGTAATCACATGATTGGAATAGGCACACAATTGACAGCCGGAAAGAAAATGAGGAGCACTGACAACCACCTTTCTTTTTACTCCCCGTTCCTTGAGCTTATCATCTACCAATCCGTGAAATCCGCCTTTGTCAGGTGAAACCAGAATATGATTATGTTGAATAAACTCTTGAAGGGAGATAGAACCTTTAATTTTTGGATGTCCCTTTCTGACCGCACAACAAAAATCCTGATACAACAAATCCATCGATGTCGTGTTGGCGTATGAGTCAACTAGATAAGCCATGACCAGATCGGCATTGTTGAGCTGAAATTCATCTTTGATTGTATTTCTATTGTAGGGTCTTATCTCCAGCTGGATGCCCGGTGCATCTTTACCGAGATATTCCACAAGTTTTGGAACAATCAGACTTTCCTCCAGATCCGATGCCACAATTCGAAACCGCCGTGTAATTCCGGAAATCTCAATGTGCCTGAGGGACTCTTCAGTTCCAATGATCTTTAACTCTTCCACAGCAGCCTCAATCCTGCCCGCGATTTTGAGGGCATATTCGGTTGGTACAACACCATGACTGGCTCGAATAAACAATTTGTCGCCAAGCATGTATCGCAACCTGGAAAGAGCATTGCTGGCCGCTGATTGTGTTATCCCAAGAACTGAAGCGGCTTTTGAAACATTGCGATGCCGAACGATTTCGACAAAAACGGGAAATAGATTGTAATCCATGATATTTATTTAGTAAATAATTTGATAGATAAATAATAAATTAGATAAATATTTGAAGTCAAGGTAGAATCAAATTCTATTACACACCAACTGCCCCGCTAGGGATCAGTGTCATTCAGTCAAAGGAAACTAGCCAAAAGGTCATTCCGAACGATAGTGAAGAATCTCTCGAAGACTCTGAGAGATTCTTCACTGCGTTCAGGATAACATACTGTCCCGATCTTATGGACTAAATGGCATTGCGTTAGTGGTGATGTATGATAGCCGGCGTGCTTTAGCCGCCGAAATACTGATTACTCTATTACTTCATCCTGAAAGGACGATACAAAGTTTGCAGTTAATTACAGGGTAGGCAACTCTGTTGCCCACCAGGCGAAGCCTGAATTGAAGATATCTTCGGTCATTTTTGTATTGCTCAACGACACCAAAAGATGGTTTGTAAGCTAAGGGTGATGAGAATTTAATTCACTTAAATAGGAGGAAGGTTAAAAAGAGTTGATGGGTAACAAGTTACCCATCCTACGTCCTTTCCAATAAAATACTAAGGAGGAAAAAAATGGATGGTATTTTGATTCAATACGAATATAAGGGCGATGAGAGCCAATGGCAGGCCGTTGTCAACAAATTCATCTTCGATATTGACAATGACCCGGAGTTGAAAGGCAACTTCTTTTACAGCGTGTTCAAAACCAGTGAACCGGCAAAACGGGTTCACGTAGGTCGTTGGACTTCCAATCAAACATTGGAAACCCTTAGACAAAGGGATTTTTTTAAAACCTTTTCAGAATCTGTTCAAAAGCTGGCAGGAGAAAGCTTATTCTCCATTCGCCTGCAGACAGAAACTGAAACCAAATACAGTTAACTCTTCAATTAGGAGTAGCATGGAAATTGGAAGACGGAATATCAAGGTCGGATTGGCAATTCTTGTAATGGCTGGATTTTTTGCATTTTACCTGGGACTCACCATTCCAGAGCATCTTTCCGCTGGAATCTATGAAATGGATATGGCTCGGATAACATTGAGAGCCGGTCATACCCATGGTATGCTGATTGGAATCTGTAATGTCGTAATCGGTCTGTTGTTATTGAACTACAATGGTTCTGCAAAGTTGGGCAAAGGAGTTTCCTGGCTGGGAATCGTGTCCGGATTACTTCCGATTGGATTGATTTTAAGGGGCTTGACCAACGGAGCGATGACATTTGCTCCGGTGGCTATGATTGGTGGAGTAGCACTGTTGGGAGCATTTTCACTGCTCTTGATGGGGTACCGAATCAAAGAGCCCAACTCTGCCGGTTAGCTTGACTGGTGGATCAAACCAACAGATCCACCAACTGCTGTTAATTCTTTATAATTTGACGACTAAAACTGGTACGTTCGTGACCTTCTTTTTCAATCAAATCCTGGTTATCAGGGTCCTGCCTGAATCTTAGGACATTGAGCATGAAAATTTCCAACCGGTTAATGATGTTTGGCGGCAGGATGTTACCGTCGATTTCGACTGACATGACAGGAAACCGGTTATCTCTTGCCCATGGTGTGATTAAACCTTCAATCACTCTTCCGATCAGACAGGCAAACGGTGAAATATTTACAATTCCCGAATAATCCTGATACATGGCTGTGGCTGCCACCCCGCTGGAAACGGAGATTTCAGAATGCAACTCTTCATTAACAAACAGGTTGTTTGCGTTGCTCATAATTTCTTCCATATCGTGCGGAGCCGTGGGCAACAAACCTGTCTTTTCGAGGGTTTTTCGCACCTTGTTTTCAACCCTGTGTTTCCATGTCGCTTCAATATTCCAGGTAATCAGCTCTTTGAATTCATCTGAGAAGGGTCTTTTGTACCAGGGGTGCAAACCAAGTTTCTTTTTCAATTCATGCTTTCGGGTGTGATCGCAGTAATAAAACCATTCAATCACAGGAGCCACCTTGGCAATGATTCCGCGCTGGCTGAACAAACGTATCAATTCATCGACAGCAAAATCATCCCGCCGCACGTAAATTTCTCCGACTATCAGAACTTTTGGCGTGTCCTCCATTTTCTGCTTGAGAGGAATCTTGTTCACTTCATCGGCAACGTGCTCCAAAGCAGGAATTAAATCTGCTTTTTCATCGCTGGCAACTTTGACCAAACCCTGCCATAAATCATCATATTTCAACATGGCATATTCGGGGTCCTCGGCACAGGCACGCAGTGAGGTTTCGATATCTTTCATGTAGTCTGCAATCACCGCTCCCCACCACACTTTTTTACTTACTCCCGGTCCTAATTCCATATAGGAATTATCGGAGCTGAGGGTCAGGATCAAGGCATTTTCAATTTCCAGATCTTTAAAAAGATTTTCGTAGAAAATATAATACTGCCCTGTTCGGCAGGGACCCGTAGTAATTGGAACGAAAACCAGGTAGATAGTATCTTTGTCGTACTTCTCTGACGCAAAATACTTCAGGGTAGATCCAAGTACCAACTGCGACGGCAAACACTCCTTTCCCGACATGTAATTTCGTGCCAGTTGCAAGGTATAAACATCCGGAAGCGGCATCGCCTCACCGTGAATGCCGACCTGCTGGAGCGTGACAGCGACAAGTTCGGTAGACAGTCTTCCCATGTTGGAAAGTAACAGTTTTACCTTCTTATTGTTAAAGATCTCTATCCGTTCGTCGGTTTTTTCATTTCTCAAATGGATCTTGTCTTTACCGTTGTTGATGAAACGCAGGCCGTTATCAAACCGTTCTTTCTTCTTCTCCGCGAATTTGGATCGATAGCCCTCAATAATATCCAGAAATGCTTCAATCCTGGTATCAATTCCGGCATCTGCAGAATGGGAATCCAGTTCCAGGCTTAGGAATGGTTTTGATCCCATAATCCATTTTAAATAATGAAGAATAAATGAATCCGGTGCGCAAGAGAAATTTGAAATAAAGGTGACATAAATATTGTCCTCGTTTTTGATCAAAACGCTGGCTTTCATGTCCTGTTGGCCATAATACCAATACATATTGTCAAAAATCTCTTCACATTCAAACGGCAACATGTCGTACGGAATAATCGAATATCCCCGACTGGTGAATTTCAAGGGGATTCCCATATTCGCATCTTTGGTGAAAGCATTGTAAGGCCTTCCCAGTAAAGCAATCACCGGTTGTTCCGATTCCCTTGCCTTTTCCAGTGCTTCGACACCAACCTCCCGATAACGCTTCCAAAAAGCCTTCTGTTTTTCATGGGCAACTTCAAAAGCTTTGACAGAACTGCTTCGGGTAATTCCCATCTGCTCTCCCATTTCGATAAAAGCTTCTTTGGCTTTGGATAGGCCATAGTTGAAACTAATAATCGGATTCAGGAACTTGCTGCTTTCAACCTCGGGAAAAGCTTTTTCGATGTAATAAGGTAAGGATTGTGTGATCGGGCAGAAGTTTGAGTGGCCATGTTCCTCATAACTTTCCAAATCTCGAAAATGAGGTACGAATATAAAATCTGTGCCTGTATTGACAATATCCTGCATGGCTCCATGGGCAATTTCGGCCGGAAAGCAATATGCCCCTTCAGTCCGGGCGATACCCTCATGGCAGATCTCTTCCGAAAGTTTCACCTCAACGCCCAGTTCATGGAAGAACCACGAATACAGCGGCCACAATGTATAGATAGAAAATGCCCTGGGAATACCGACGACAAAGTCTTTCTTTTTGTTGAAGGTCGTAACATCCGGAGCGAACTCCCTGAACAGCATGTCATCCCGAACCTCAATGTAGTTAAAGATCTTGGATTCATCAAGAACCTTCTTTTTCCTTTTATTCGTGTATCTGTCGCAGCGACCGCCAAACATGTAGCGCCGCTTGTTTACTTCCATTACCTGAATAGAGCAATAGTTTTCACATTGCTTACAGGTGACCACTTTTTTGTAGATAATATTGGTTTCGAGAATATTATCGATCTCAAACACACTTTTATCTATCAGACCTTTTTCGAGTTTCTCTTTTGCCAGCAACCCGACTCCAAAGCATCCCAGCAATTCCGGATCAGGCGGAATTGTAATGCTTCTATCCAATAACATGGCAAAGGCAAGCGGTATCGATTTGTTTTTTGCAACCCCGCCCTGGAGCAGAATGTTGTTCCCCAGGGTCCGGTTTCCCACGACACGATTCAGATAATTGGAAACCACGGAGGTAACGATGCCTGCCGTGATATCTTCCCTGGAAGCTCCTAGCTGGATAGCCTTTCTGATGTCGGAGTTGATAAACGCCGAGCAGTGTTCTCCAAATTTCAAGGGGCTTTCCGCCTGAACCGCTATATCTCCAATTTCCCAGGCGTGGGCAATATTTAAATCGCCGGAGGCAGATTCCTCAAGAAATGACCCGGTTCCTGCCGAACAGGCTTCATTCATGGCATAATCGATGGGAACCTTATTCTTAAGCAGAATATACTTAGCGTCCTGTCCGCCTATTTCAAATATGGTGTCTACATTTTCATGAAAATAGGTGGTTCCATAGGCATGGGCAATGATCTCGTTATAAACGGCCGGTGTTTCGAGAAAGACACCAAGAATTTCCCGGGAAGAACCGGTCGTGGATGCCAGAGTGATCCGTATCTTCTCATCACCGATCTCTTTTTTGATCTGTTCCTGTAACTCAACCAGACAATTTTTAAGCGCTTTGACAGGATCACCATGAGTTCTTCCATAATGCGATGCCACGATCTCATCGGTTTCCATGTCTATCAAAGCAACCTTGGTTGTGGTCGATCCTCCGTCTACACCAAGAATGTACTCGCGACCCGCAACCACTTTGCCTCGTTTTGATTCCAGGTATTGCACTTTGTCTTCCGCCGAACGCAAGGTGTCATACCTGCCAAAATCAATTTTATTGGGTTTGAACAGATCATCCATCTTAGGAAGAGGACTTCCTGAAGATCCAGCCAACAGGGCTGCTCCATATGCTTCGAAATAAGAAGCTTCATCCGGTACGATGAATTCAATTTCCGGAAGTTTTTCTTTAATAAAATCAGTAATAAAGGGGTTTTTTGTGACTCCACCAGCCAGCAATACCCTGCCTTCCTTGATTTTTGCCCGCTTAAGGAAGTCAACCACTTTGGTTGCCATCACATCGCTCAGGGACAATACAATATCTCCCTTGGTGGCCTCCCCTTTGTTCATTTTGTGGGTGCAATCGCTTTTCATGAAAACGGAGCAGCGCGAGGACAGCGGATGAACCTGACAGCTTTGCGGGATCTCCAACCCCTGGTCCAGGGTTAAATCCATTCGACCAAGTTGTTGTTTAAAAAATTCACCGGTTCCCGATGCACATTTGTTCCCGGAATGACTGGTGATAATCTTGCCATCGTGATCGATGGTATAAACTACAAAATCTTCGCCACCAAGCGATACAACTGCATCAACCTTAAAATCAAACTGTTTTAGTGACTCTTCAATGCAGATTGATTCGATCACACTATTGGTTTGAAGAAGATAACGTCCACCAGTACCGGTTACAAGAGTTTTGATTCCGGCAGGTATCTGGTTATCGATAAGAATTTGATTCAAAGTTTCCTGGAAACTGCCTTCATGATCCAGAACCTTGCTTAAGACCAATTCATCATTTTCAAGCAGAACTACTTTGACGCTTGCTGATCCAATGTTTATCCCAAGAGTTTTCATACTGGCCCTCTTCCTATACTTGACGTGCGATTTTGCTTTGTGTCGATCTGTTACATTGAGATTCCTTAGGGAAAAACTTCACCTAAGAAAATACATCTAAACGAAGAATTTGTCATGACTCAAGTGATCTTATTATCAAAAAAGTATAAAAATTTGGAGACTTTTCTATTTTTTTTCCAATTTTTTATCGTAAACATCAAATGAAGCATACAGAACTTTGTAAAGTGCACAAATTTGATCTTCTTTTGACTCACTAAATATAACCTGGCACCTCTCGCAAAATTGTCTTAAGTCAAATTGCACCTTTTTTTTTGGCAAAATAATTCAAATCTAAACTGACGATGGGCGATTAGTTAACTTATTGGTATGCAACTCTTTTAAAAATTGTATAGACTATGTGCATCTCGCATCTCAGCCTTGGGTCGGCAGTTTGGCCAGCAAACACATTTTAAGCCATTGATATTTTGGCTCCAGTTTCTTTTGCAAATCTTGTTCTATTCATATTTCGAAAGCCTTGCAAGCATTTAACTTTATGAGGTGCAGTTACGATGAACCTTAATTCAAAGCTCAGAATCGAGTATCATGAAAAAAAGACTGTCTGAATTTTTGGAACGAATCATCCTGACCGAACAGATATTTGTGATTATTGCAGCCTTGGTGATTGGAACGTTGGCTGGTTTTGGTACCTTACTAATCCGGGTGATGATCAAGGAAATTTCCAACCTCTCTTTTATGGGCGACGGAACTATTCTGGAAAACATAAAAAACACCCCCTGGTATTTGAGAATGATCATTCCGGTGATCGGCGGAATCATTGTTGGTCCCGTGCTTCACTTTTTAGCCAGAGAAGCCAAACGTTCGGGCGTTCCGGAAGTCATGCAATCGGTTATTTTGAGAGGGGGTTTCATTCGTCCTCGGGTTGCCATTATCAAGGCCTTAACCACTTCCATTACCATTGGCACCGGGGGCTCGGTGGGCAGGGAAGGTCCAATTGTCCAGATCGGCTCCGGCATTGGTTCCACCATCGGACAATTGTTCAAAGTTTCCAGCCAGCGGATGAAAACCTTTGTGGGTTGCGGGGCAGCCGGAGGAATTGCCGCAGCATTCAACGCGCCCATAGCCGGAGCCTTGTTTGCAGTTGAGATAATCCTCCAGGATTTTGCCTTTGCCCAATTCTCACCAATCGTTATCTCTTCGGTCATGGCCACGGTTATCTCCCACGGGTTCATAGGAAACTTCGCCGAATTTCAGATTCCGGAATACACTTTGAACTCTTATTCGGAAATGTGGTTTTACCTGCTGATGGCTGTCATCATGGCCATTATTGCCGTTATTTTCATTAAATCGATCTACCTTTCTGAAGATTTTTTTGAAAAACGAATCAAACTTCCTCCTTATCTCAAGCCTGCCATTGGCGGATTTCTGGTTGGTGTTATCGCCGTCTTTTTCCCCGACATCATGGGAGTTGGATATGAGTCTATCAATAATGCCCTGCACGGTCAGACCATCGGCCAGATTGCCATTATCCTGGTTCTGGTTAAAATCGTTTCCACGTCCATTACCATAGGATCAGGAGGAGCAGGAGGTGTATTTGCTCCATCCCTGTTTTTGGGGGCTATGACCGGAGTGTACTATGGGGGTGTTCTAAACAGGTTCTTTCCGGAAACCGCAGCAGAACCCGGAGCATATGCTTTGGTTGCCATGGGAGGTTTAGTCTCAGCCGTCACCCATGCTCCTATCACAGCCATTATTATGATCTTTGAATTGACCAACAACTACACGATCATTCTTCCACTCATGCTGACCTGTATTGTCAGCACAGCTATCTCCTCCACCCTGTCCCGGGAGTCTATTTACACCCTTGCCCTGGTTCGCCGCAATGTTCACATCAAAACCGGTTCTGAAATCAATGTTATGGAATCGTTATTCGTCAAAGACATCTACTCCAAAACCGTGGACACCCTGGACGAAACCCAGACCTTTGACCAGCTCATTGAACGCTTGTTAACCGCCAAAGACCCTTATTTTCCGGTTATGAATTCGTCCGGTCAGCTTTCAGGTGTTATTTCATTGAACAATATCAAAGAACTTCTTTATGACAAGGATCTGCTGCAGGATTTGCTGATTGTGGGCGATGTGGCAATCAAAGATGTCATTACCGCTACACCCCAGGATAATTGTCAGACAGTACTGCAAAAACTCAATAAAAGCGCTTTGCAGGGCATACCTGTAGTTGAAACCAAGGATCCGTCAAAGCTATTGGGAATGATCTGGAGAAGGGATATTTACGTGGCTTATCACAAAGAAGTAAAAAGAAGGGATCTGGCCTCATCCTTTGCCAGCCAGATCAAAACGGATCAACCAGAAAATACGGTCCATTTTATGGAAGGCTACTCCCTGGCTGAAATAGCCGTTCCCAAGTCATTTATCGGCAAATCAATTTTGGAGTTAGATATCAGAGCCAGGTTTGATGTGTCGATCATCATGATTAAAGATCAACAAAAATCAGACTCCAAATCCACCATTATGCCCTATCCGGATTATGTGTTTACAGATTCTGATACGATTCTGGCTTTGGGAGAGATTGGAAAAATCAATTTGCTCAAAAGTATTTAGGTATTCTTCAAAGGTGGATGGATCACGGCCGATCCGTCTATCACCAGCTTTCCATCCTGATTGGTGCACGTTGTTTGCAAAACAATCTTGTTCTTTTCCGGGATCAGTTCCAGAACTTCTACTTTGGCGGTAATCGTATCCCCAATAAATACCGGCGCTAGAAATTTATATTGCTGTTCACGATAAATACTTCCGGGACCAGGCAGTTTCATACCGATGACCGTTGAAATTAACCCACCTACCAGGATGCCATGTGCTATTCGTTTCTCAAACCTGGTGTTTTTAGCATGTTCCTCATCGATATGAGCCGGATTTAAATCGCCTGTAATTCCCGCGAACAAGTAAATATCTGACTCGGCAATAGTTTTACTAAATTGTTCCGAGTCGCCAATCGTCAGTTGATCTATCGTTCTTCCAATCATTTTATTCTCCTTTTTTGTCATCCTCTTCTTTGCCATCGGCTTTAAATGAAAACAAGTTCATGGGATTCATATTCTCCAACGCTTTTTCGGTAAAAGACTTAAAATCCATGCCCATCTCCATGTAATTTTTGAGCTGATCATCCATCTGCTTTCTATAACTAAGATAATTTTCGATGGTAGTTTCCAGATATTGATCAAAAAACTCGTGAAGATGGCTCTCTCCGTATTGAATCACCAGATGCAATAATGAAACAGGCAAAATGGCGTTATCTCCTTTTGCCTTGTTCATGATGATCTGGGTTAAAACCAGGGCTGTGATATCATCCCCGGTGTTGACATCCTGCACCTGAACACGATTCCCCTCTTTAATCAGGTTGGAAACGTCTTCGGCTGTAATATAGTTACTGTCTTTGGTGTTATACAAACGCCGGTTTGGATATTTTTTAATGATGATAGTCGTTGTCAAGTGAGATCCTATGGCTGATTAAAACATTTCTTCAGTGCTTGGTTTTCTGATAATCGTGTACACCCAATATCTTTTTTAATTTCGACTCTCGTTCAAAACAAAATGCAGGGCGATCTTACGTCAATATCATTAAGTTAAGATTATGTGTCATCCTGAACGATTGTGAAGGGCCTGTCAGAGCCCTTGAGCAATCCTTTTTTCAGAACTCCGGGTTTTGCTTCTCTCAAGCAGTAGGGAAATTTGTTTAATGTCATGCTAACCGATGTTACACTGCAACATAATTCCTGTCAATGAATCCAATTTTGGTCGATTCACAGGCTGAAATGTATTTATTTTTAGCTTTTTATTATGATTTGCAACCATATAATATCTTCAAAATAAAAATGCTGCACTGCACAATTTTTTGTTGACAAACTTTTCTCACCCTTTACACTTAAGTTATGAAGTGAACAAAAACTGCAATAGTCACTTCATGTTTTTCAAACCCATTCGATCAAAACAAGGAGAATCACAATGGACACAGCTCAAATGGCAAAGCAGATGATCGCGCTGCAAAGAACTGCTTTTGATAACAGTTATGCAGCCATGTCAACCGCTCAAGACCAAACCGAAGTTATGATCAACGGCTATGTAGAACAATTTCCATGGGTGACTGATGAAGGAAAAAAGCAGATGAAGGAGGTTTTCAGCGTCGCCAAAAAGGCCAGAGATGATTTCAAAAAGGCTGTCGATCAAGGATATGCCAAACTTGAAGAACTTTTAAACCAAAAGTAACTGAAATCCATTCAAAGGAGAACGTCATGTACGACAACAAAACACTCGTTCAAGCTGTTGATTACCAAAAATCTCTTTTCGAAAATTCTTTCACTTTTCTGGATGCTGCCCAGGAACAAGGTCAACGGCTGGTAGACCAGGTGTTTGAAAACAACACCTACCTTCCGGAAAACGCAAGAGAAACCTATGCCCAATGGGTTGATTTTGTAAAACAGGGCACGGAAACTTACAAAGAGTATGTAACCAACAACTTTGACAAGGTTCGAGAATACCTGTCAGAGCCTGTTGTTGCTACAACAACCACTAAAGCAAAATCTACCAAAAAGTCGGAGTAGATGTGATGCCGGTGAAGAGTCAAAAAACCGGCACACCCAACCCATCTGCCAGGGAGAGTAGCATGGAACTTCAGAATTCTAGCACGAAATCGATCAATCCCTTCAATATCCTTCAAGACATGTTTGAATACGGCAGGGATGCCTGGCAACGTTCCATATTGTTTACCGATATTCTGCGCAAACGGGGCAATCAATATTATGACCATCTGAAAAGAGGTCAACCGCCTGTTTTGATTTTCGATTATGATACCATCCTGGATGCCCGGGAATTCGAAAAACCTGTCAATTTCGCTTTAGCTAAAATCAAGGATAGACGAACTAAGTCTTCAAAGAAGAGCAGGATTCCAAAAGAAAGAAGAGATGCCTTTACCCTGGAACAGCAATATACTGACCAGGAAGTCAAACGTCCCGTGGTAATTTTCGATCCAAGGGCTGGCCATGGTGCAGGCATTGGGGGCTCAAAGGAAACATCCGAAATTGGCCTGGCTCTCTCCTTTGGATACGATGTTTATTTCGTTTATTTTTACATCGACCCTGTACCCGGCCAGACATTATCAGACGTTAAAAATGCCCAGGTTCAATTTCTGGAAGAGATCGTTCGTCGACATCCAAACGCACCCAGACCGGCTGTGGTAGGTAATTGCCAGGGAGGATGGGCTTCAGCCATTTTAGCAGCAGACCGACCTGATCTGGTTGGTCCCTTGTTGATGAACGGAGCTCCGCTCTCTTATTGGGCCGGAATCGGCCATAAAAATCCTATGAGATACCTTGGAGGCATGGTTGGAGGCGTTTGGGCCAATTCCTTTTCCGGCGATTTGGGAAATGGGCTTTTTGATGGTGCCAGTCTTGTCATGAATATGGAACTTGCCACTTTCACCGCCAATTACTGGTCCAAGTACTACAAGCTCTACTCAAAAGCGGACACCGAAGAGAAACGATTTCTTGACTACGAAAAATGGTCAAGCGCTTATTTCAGACTAACCACCGATGAGATTTGCCAGATAGCGGGAGATCTTTTCATCGGGAATAAACTGGAAGAAAACCAGTTCTTCCTGGATGGAGATAACAGGATCGACCTGAGAGATATTGATGATTCCGTGTTGGTGTTTGCCTCGGAAGGCGATTTCATTGCTCCGCCACAGCAGGCCCTGTTCTGGATACCGAAGATTTACGGCAGCGTGGAAGAGATCAAGCGCCGGCAGCAGGTGATTGTTTATATGGTGCATCCGGAGATCGGCCACCTTGGCATTTTTGTATCCACCGCAATTGCCAACAAGGAACAACAGGAGATGATCGGCAACATTGAACTCATCGATTTTCTCTGGCCCGGTCTTTACGAAATGGTGATCACCAAAACCCCAAGCAAGAATTGGATGAATGATTACCAGGTGCGATTTGAACAACGGGAAATGGAGGATATTCTCAAATATTGCGATGGAGATGGAGACTACGATTCCTTTCGAAGGGTTTCCAGGTTGTCCGAGTTAAATGACCAGGTATATCGAACATTTTTTCGTCCCTTGGTAAAACTCTTTGTGAATGAACAAACAGCGGAACTGTCCAGGCAATTTCATCCACTTAGAGTCCAGAGAACGTTCTTTTCCGATAAGAATCCCGTTTTTAGCGGTTTGGAGAATGCCGCTAAAACTGTTAAGGATAACCGTACACCTGTCAAGGACGACAATCCCTTTCTCCAATTGGAAAAGAACTGGTACGAGTTCGGAAAGGAATGGCTGGATCTCGCCCAAGACATGCGGGATAGAACCCAACAAATGATCTTCAAAACGATTTATGACAATCCCATGTGGGATCTGTTTCTGCCTAAAAAGACAGAAAACAAACAGGTAACTAAAGAGCGCAAAAAGAAGCTCACAGCAGATAGCAGAAAAGACAGGGAGCGCTGGTTATCGTTGATGGAAACAGGGAACTTTGCCGAAGGAGTCATTCGCATGATGCTTGCTATTGCTCGGGAAAACAAGGTTGTGGATGAGAAAGAGATGAAGGAGGCCAGTCGTATTATCCAGTCTCACGAAAAATTGAAAGGCATGCCTGTAAGCGAGCTTAAGAGAACAGCAAAAGAACAAGCCCGCATTCTGCAAACCGACCAGGAAAAGGGATTGCAATCTCTTAACAAGTTGTTGAAAACGTCGAAGGAACGAAAAGAAGCTTACCTGCTGGCAGAAAGAGTCGCCGCCGCCGACTCTCCCATCACCATCAACGAAAAAAACATGTTGGATGAATTTAAAAGAATCTTGGAACTCAACTAACGAGGCGGACCCGCCGATTCTTAGCGCAGTGCAACTGCAGGATGGGCAACTCGTTGCCCATCAACCGGACTGATAATTGTTCTTACCCTTTAAATCTCAGCAAGGCACTCTGAAAATCCCCCATTAAAGGCGTGATTCGAAATCCAGCTTTCATAAGGGCATCCCCGCCATAAATCTCCTTGTAACCCATGGCTTCGAAAAAGGAATCATAGTTAAGCAGTTTATAGTCTTTGTTACCATTCAATCCCTGAAGACGGATGATTTGTTGGGGAGCATGTGGTTGAGCCAGAACCTGGCAATAAAACAAAGCAGCTTCTGATTGCTCTTTGTTCACAAACATCCAGGCAGTGAGATTGTCTTCAAAAGGACTGGACAAGCGGTAAAAATCCCCGAATTGGATAAGCGCCCGGATGTCTTTGTAGATCTCAATATGTTGGATAACAAGTTCTTTTTCCCGGGCTTCCAGTTGTTCGAGATCCAATTCAAACCCAAAATTTCCGCACATGGAGGTATGCAGACGAGTCAATAGTGGCGTAGTGCGGTGAACCTGGTGGTTGGGAACCGCAGACACATGAGATCCCATGGTTATCGGTGGATAAACAATGCTGGTTCCATGTTGAATCTTAAGTCGTTCTATAGCATCGGTGTTGTCACTAGCCCAGGTTTGCGGCATGTAGTACAACATACCGGGATCAAACCGGCCACCGCCTCCGGAACAGCTTTCAAACAAAATATTGGGAAAACTGCTTACAAGGGCTTCCAGCACCCGATACAAGCCAAGCAAGTAACGATGAGCAACTTCTCCTTGTTGATCGGCTGGGTAGGCGACAGAGAAAACCTCCGTCAGGTTTCTGTTCATATCCCATTTAACATAAGATAGGTTTGTAGAAGAAAACACCTTGCTCAAGGTTTTTATCAAAAAATCGCAGACCTCTGCCCTGGAAAGATCCAGGACTAATTGATTACGCGATTCGGTTCTTCTCCTTTCCGGAATATGCAAACACCAGTCGGGATGTTCTTTGTAAAGTTCGCTGTTTTTAGAGATCATTTCCGGTTCCACCCAGAGACCCAAGTCAAGTCCCAGGTCCCGTATCTTTTTGCCAAGACCGGCTAACCCCTCCGGCAACTTCCTGCGATCTTCAAACCAGTCTCCAAGTGAGCTGTTATCCTCATCTCTTTTGCCAAACCAACCGTCATCCAGTACAAACAGTTCGATACCTAAATCCCTGGCAGCTTTGGCAATATCCAGAAGTTTGGTTTCATCGAAATCGAAATAGGTTGCTTCCCAATTGTTAACCAGAACCGGCCGGGTTTTATCCCTGAACCTTCCTCTGCACAGCCGTTCTCGATACAATTGGTGATAAACAGACGATAATCCGTTTAAGCCTTTGCTTGAGAATACCAGAACAGCTTCCGGGGTCTGAAAAGATTCTTCCGGGTTAAGTTTCCAGGAGAAATTAAAAGTGTTAATCCCCATGGTGACTCTTGTGGTGCCAAATTGTTCGACCTCTGCCTCAGCCTTGAAGTTTCCGCTATAAACCAGGGAAATGCCGTAACAATCTCCCTGGAATTCGGTAGCATCGGGTCGCATCAGGGCAATAAACGGATTCTGCATATGACTGCTAACCCCTCGTTTACTCTCAATAGATTGGGAACCCGGCTGTAATCGTCTTTTATGAATATGCCTCTCCCTGATCCATGATCCTGATAATTGTAACATATCAAACCTGGAATCCGGAAAATCAAGGGAACAACTCATTGCGCTTTCGATGAATACGGGTTGCTGGGAATGATTCACCAGCCGAACTGAACGGCAGATGGCATCGGCTTTGTTAAAAACAGCATACTGAAGTTTAACGACAATCCCCGTAAGGTGGTCTTCCATTTCAATCAGCAGGGATTCGGCTTCTTCAACCGACTCGGTATAAGTGGCAGGCAACCCTTCCAGGGCTGTCTTTCCTTTCGAAATTGAATGTCTTTTGTATTTCAATTCCGTTGCCGTTGTCCCGTTTTCGTAACGGATGACAAACCCGGGATTTCTGAAATCCCCCGTGCCAGAAAACGGATATTCCATTGGCATGGTATCGTAAGATAGGTCAACGTTTGATTCATGGGTACTTGGTGAGAACGCTCTTAAAGAGGATCGCCGGGTGTGCTCTATATCCGGATCTCTAAGCTTTTCTCCCCAAAATAGGTGTATCAGGTCACCATCATCAGTTGTTTTGAGAATGTAACTTGTTGTGTTGGAAAAGAGATGAAACAGCCCCTTTTTTTCGTCGAAATGAATACCCATAGAATACTCCTGCTACCGCGTTGGTATATGTTGTCAAACCAAAACCGAAAACTTCCTCAATTTAAAAATGTTTTAGTTTTTTCCATCTTTTGTCAATTGAATTAACTCTTAAACAGTGAATCACCCCAACCCCAATTCAAGCAGACTTGTCTAACCAACAACCCCATGCTATCAATACCTCTGACAAATCAGGGGAAAAAATCGGACATGAAAAACTCAAAATATATGTTCTACCTGGTACAAAAAGCCGGCAATTAAGTATTTATATCCGAATTTGAAACAAAAATCCCGAAATCCGGAATTATATTCACATAAAATATAAACACTTTTATCTTGTATTTATGTCCGTAATTGAACCATATACCCTGAATTAGCTTATTTATCTTATAATTTTAGCACCTAAATACTATCCCAATGGTTTATCTGCTCATCGATCTCAATAATGAAATACATTCGAATCTACAACATAAACCACCAAATTCAGAGGATATCTCTCAATTTTGAACATTTGCACCCGAAATACCGGATCTATCGATCCGAAGATACATAATTAGCGTTAGCCACTGTTCCACATATACGATATTCCGTTTGAATTTGTGATATCACTTTGGTACTATTAAATCATGCCAAGAAAAATTAAACAATTAATCAAAGAACTTGAAAA
>JANQGZ010000080.1:0-22850 GCA_028282825.1 SAR324 cluster bacterium | reverse complement strand
CATTGTGTTACCTTCGATTTGTTAGCAAAATCTGAGATTTGCCTTGGTTTTCAGCAACTATTATACCCAAATCAGGCGATTGTGTACTGCCAAAAATCCGGCAAAAAATTTTATAATGACTCTTTCTACAGGGAACATAAGCCCGAAATGCCCGGATTATAATTCAAGTCATCAAATGGATCTGGAATTAGATGATTTAAGAAATAGATATATTTCAAAAACTTGTTTAGTATCTTTCAAATGAACAACAAAAAGGCAGCTTTAAGCAGACATTAAAAACCTGAAACATGAATATGAAACATACAAAAAAAGGACAGCTCTTTACCGAAATTGTACTGGAAGTGTTTAAACTTAACGGACAACTGGTCTCCGAAGGTGACCGGTTGATGAAGGAATTTGATTTAAGCACCGTGAGCTGGAAGGTACTAGGTGCACTGGCTTTGGCAGAGTCGCCTCTTACCGTGCCGCAAATTGCCAGAAAAATGGGGCAGACTCGACAAGGCATACAAAGGATAACAGATGTCCTGGAAAAAAGAGGGTTGCTGCGTTATCAAACAAATCCGGACCACAAGCGTTCGCGATTGATTGCATTGACTGATCAGGGGAAAAACATAAACGAGAAATTGGATCAAAAACAGACTCCCTGGGCCAATTCAATTTCGGAAAACTCCAGGGAGCAGGATTTGAGCACAACAATTTCCGTTTTACAAAATCTGAACCGGGAATTGGAGAGCCAATAAACCGGAGCCCAGCTAACAGCTCGATAGTTTAATCAATCTTGCCCTACCCGCCCCCATTCCCAAAATCTTTACCGATACCGGCAGTTTAAGAATATGTGAGACCAAGTAAATTGCCGATCCTTCCTGCAAAAAACTATCAAAATAACTCCTTAAGACTTGTGATCAAAAACGACAAGTTGCCGTAAATAGCTAATCAGCTTAAATAACAAATACATTAAATTCAATCCGTTAGGAGAAATCGGCATTATTAAATTGACAATATATTGTCATATTGACAATATATTACCTATATGGTGATTTATTGTCATAGTTGAATTAGATAACTATTGACAATTTGTATTGTTAATTCTGTTTCTGTGAAATCAGAGCGATCTATAGAAGGAGTATATTATATGTCTGGATCTCATGATGTACTCGTTGTGGGAGGAGGTCACAACGGACTAACAGCTGCAGCATACCTTTCCAAAGCCGGACTTGATGTAGCAGTGGTCGAAAAGAAATCTTACGTTGGTGGGGGGGCTGTTACTTTAGAAACAAATTTACCGGGCTTTAAGCACGATGTCGCCTCGGCAGCTCACATATTCATTCAGGCTAATCCGCTTATACGTGGCGACGAGCTCAACCTGTTGTCCAAACATGGATTGGAGTACATCGGGTTCGACGAAAACCCGTCGGTTTCGGTTCTTTTCCCGGATGACAGCTATGTATCATTATATCGGGACCTGGATAAAACCTGCGATTCCATAGCTAAATTCTCATCTCACGATGCTGAAGCCTATCGCAAGTTCGCGTTGTGGACGCAACCAATTCTTGAGATGTTAATGCAGGGGTTTTTCTCTCCGCCAGCACCTTTTGGCGCCTTGTTTGCCCAACTGGATCAACCCGAGCCGGGTCAGGAGCTCATCCGGGCCCTGCAGATGAGTTCGCTGGATATTCTGGACGACTGGTTTGAAAACAATTGTGTGAAAGCTGCGTTGGCCCGTTTTGTATCAGAGATTATCGTATCACCGGACGATATAGGCACCGGTGCATTTTTCTTTATCATGGTGCCCCTTCTGCACACCTATGGAATGGCAATTCCCAAGGGTGGATCAGGTGCCTTGTCCGAGTCATTAGCACGTTGTATCGAGGCGAATGGTGGGAAGATATACCTTAACAGCGGCGTAACCGGCTTTAATACCTCAGGAGGACGTATTAAAGGGGTAGAAATCGAAACAGGAGAGACGATAAACGCTCGTCAGGCGGTTTTAGCAGACCTTAATATCAAGCAAATACCGGAATTACTCAATGACGGCATTCTTGACGAAGAATTTTTACGCCATGTCAAGAACGTCAAGAAAAGTGTTTTTGTGGGATTCAATCAAAATCTATCCTTGAACGAGGCTCCTAATTTCAGGGCAGGCGATGAAGTGAACAGATCCTGCCTGGTTGAGCTTGCGGACTGGCTGCCGGAAATGTGTCAGACATTTGATGGTTATAAATACGGTAAGGTTGACGGCAGTATGCCCTGCTGCATGGCGGCAACCGTCCATGATCCGTCACGGGCGCCCGAGGGGAAGCATACGGTTTATCTCTTTCAATACAATCCTTATGACATTGAAAGCGGACCTGAAAGCTGGAGCACCGTGAGAGAGGAAGTTGCCGAAACGTGCCAGCAACATCTTCGCAAGCACACTACAAACATGGGACCCGAAAACATCCTTGGCAATACGATTTGGAGTCCTGTGGATCTGGAGTCTTTTAACAGCGCATGGATTGGCGGAGATCCACTGCATGTACGGAACATGATCGCCCAGTTTTTCTCCCATCGTCCGTTTGCAGGGGCCGGTTATTACCAAATGCCGGTTGAAGGATTATATCTCTGCGGACCTTCGACACATCCCGGTGGGGGCGTGACCGGGGGAGCACGTGGAGCAGCGATGGTTGTGATGGAAGATTTGGGCTTGGATTTCGAAAAAACCTTGGGTTAAGGGGGAAGTATGGTAAATCTTCTTCACAACATTACGATTGGAATCAGTATCTGCTTTGTGACAGCTTTAGGATTGACAAAAGCTTCAATGTTTACATGGAGTTGGATAGTTGCCGTTTCGACGGGGGCACTACTCATACTCCTGGCTGGTAGCGCGATAATCTTTGAGACAGCTGCTCGTAGACCATGGATTTCTCGTCTGATGTTGTTTGTCTCTGCGTGTCTTGTACCGCTAGCTTGGTTTATCGACGGAACAGCGCGTTGGTACACGTTAATCGCAGGTTTGATAATTTCAATTAATTTATTGATGGTTTTGCGATTAAAGCCCGTCGCTCAGAGCTTTCTTCTTCATTCGTCGGATGGTGCTACATTGATGGAGATCAAAAATCTTGATGTACGTGGTTACGATATTGTACTTCGGGGTAAAATGATGGGAACTATGCCGACATCAGCCCACATGAAACCGGAGGAGATGTGGGCTGCGCTGACCATGATGCCGATTGGTCTGATTCTTCGTCTTCCGGTTTTGCTGGTCAAAGCTTTTGGATCGGCACGAAAGGTATCAAATCGGACAGGGGGCCAATCGCAAAATCCTTTCGAACGGGTTAGAAGGCGATCGGTCCGCCCTTTGGACTGATTGAGCAAGGTACTGGTGCAACATTGTCACCTCACTTTTTTGTATTGTTTTTTTGAATGTTAAAATGGAGTGTTGTTATGAAATTATTGTCACAAAAAACAGCTTTGATTACAGGCGCCAGTCGAGGCATTGGTGCTGCAACGGCAAAACTGCTTGCTGCCCATGGTGCTTCCGTAGCGGTTAATTATGCCAGGAGTGCGGAAGCAGCCGATCAGGTTGTGCAGGAAATTGCAAAAGACGGAGGCAGGGCTTTGGCCGTCCAGGCTGACGTTTCCGATCCGGAACAGATTAAACAGATGGTTGACACGGTTAAAAATGAACTGGGAACCATCGACATCATGGTGTTAAACGCCGGTTTTACTTTCCCTACCGTTCCTTTCATTCAGTATCCTTGGCAGGATTTTGAAAAAAAACTGACCAACGAGATAAAATCCGCTTTTTTTTGCTGTAAAGAGGTCGTACCCATGATGTTAGAAAAAAAGTCCGGTTGTATTGTGGCCGTTTCCAGTGGTTTGTCCCGCCAACCCGGCATAGGATTTGTCGCCCATAGCTCAGCCAAATCAGCGTTGGATGCTTTTGTGAAATCTTTGGCTCTGGAACTGGGTCCGGAGGGAATTCGTGTCAATGTAGTCGCTCCGGGACTGACCGAAACAGATGCGATTTCCCATATGCCGGAAGAATTGAAAAAGCAGATGGCAGATCACACCCCTCTTAGAAGAAACGCTATGCCCGATGACATCGCAGGCGCTGTGTTGATGATGGCCAGTGAAGAGACTCGATTTGTCACAGGTGCTTACCTTCCTGTTAGTGGCGGAGGGCACATGATCTAGGAACGCCTGACAGAATGGTCTTTTTTGTACAACCGACACAAGCACGATTCTTTTGCTTTTAGCGCCAAAATCGGGAGTTTTGCCGAAAAAGGCTTCCGATTTTAGAATCTGCGTTTTCATTAACGATCAATCTTATGAGGGAGACACACGATGGGCATCAGAAACACCGCAATGACATACGGTAGCCTGGCTATTACTCTGCATTGGCTTACGGTTTTGGCTGTATTTGGGTTGTTCACAACCGGAAATTTGGCGGCGGGGAATTCGGACCTGTTTTCATCCGGCCTACTCCGCGCTCATGCTTTTGTCGGTTTTCTCACCCTGGTATTGGTTTGTTTTAAAATTGGCTGGATGATGTTTGATCGCAATCCCAAACCCCCGGAAAAGCTATCTCCTCTCCGGGTGTTGGCTTTCAAAACCGTCCATTATTTGACATACCTGGCTTTGATAGGAATGGCATTGAGCGGCATCGGCACGTGGCTGGCAGGGGAGTTCAGTTTTACCACAAAATCGGCGGTTTTCGGAGGAGTCATTCGCGAATTCCCGCCTTTGATAGCTCATCGAATTATTGCGAAATTGCTTGTCGTGTTACTGCTATTGCATATCGGAGGCGTACTTTCCTACCAGTTCTTAAAATCGGACGTATTGCACCGGATTGGCATACCTTGGTTCAAAAAGTAACCGGGCGATCGTCTTAATCACTAACCATGGTTAAAGGAGCAGGATATGAAAAGAAGAAAACCCGGTTTCCGACCACGATTACCCGTATCTTTCATTCTTTTGATCCTATTGTTTCTGTTTTTTGCCCATACCGGATCATCGGATAACCTGCAGTCATTGGGAAAAACCGTCTACACCGGTAATTGCGCCTCATGTCATGACGGCGGGTTCAAAGGTTGGATTAGCGGCGCACCGACAACCGGGGACCAAGAGGAATGGGCCGAATTCTTCAAAAAAGGTGCGGACAAGATGACGGAGAATACGGTTAAAGGTACCAAAGGCATGAAACCAAAGGGTGGCTGCAACGAATGCACAAAAGAGCATATCAAGGAAGCTGTGGATTACATCATATCCCGGACTCAATAAAACTTGCACGGCTTTCGTAAACCACAAACGGCATCACGGCAAACGATGCCCTGGTTTACAAAAAGATGATTCCGGCCTCGGTAGCAGAATGGGACGGATATTAGCCATCCAATGCCAGTCTGATGCCCAGGGTAACCAATATCGCACCGGTCAAACCGTCGAACACTCGCCCGACTTGAGGCTGAAGCAACTGGCTTTTCGCCTGATTGACCAACAATGCCAGAATAGATTGCCATATCATAGCGATAATAAAGTGAAAACCGGCAAGCACCAGGGATTGAATCAAAGCTGAGTGTTCAGGATTGATGAATTGTGGCAGAAAAGCCATGTAAAACACAACCGGCTTTGGATTAAGAACGTTGGAAAGTAATCCCTCTCTTAACGAACGATCAACTTGAAACGGTTGTTTTGTTGCGGAAAGCCTGCCTCCAAAAGCCATCTTATCCTTTCGCAACAGGCTTCTCAGGCTGACAAGACCCAGCCAGATAATATAACAGGCACCGACGGTTTTTAACGCCGAAAATGCCCATGCAGTCTGCAGCAGAATCACCGAAATCCCAACGGCCGAAACCGCCGCATGCACAAAAAGACCGCAACAGATCCCAAAACTACTTGTAATTCCATCCTGCCAACCGCCACGAGCCGTATTTCTGATAACCAGCATGGTATCCACCCCTGGTGTCATGGATAAAACGGTTATGGCAACCAGATAGGTTATCAACAAATGGCTTTCCATATACATCGTCAATCACTCCTTAATTTCACGGTCACCGGTTTTCCCTGTTCACAAGCAAAAGTTCAAGGCACACCAGTTACTGTCCGCAAGCAAAAGATAAAAATGTGATGATAGGTATTCCCGCCTAAGGTGTCAAGGAACGCAAAATGAGACAAAACAAGAAACAGAAGAACGAAGGGGACGCGAAGGGGTCAAGTCTTCTTTTGACTTACCTTGTATAAACTCTGAAGAAGGCAGGAGTCAAGGGGAAGGGGTCAAAAGAAGATCTGACCCCTTATACTTTGAAACTAGTAATAACTCTTTTACAGAGATCCGCTGCCGGATCTCCGTATTCTTTGAGATATTTAAAGAAGAAAGGGGGTTGGGCTTATTTCAATTTTGGAAGCATTGTTGCCTGCAGTTTTGCTCCTTTTGTCATGGATGCCATCACTTTTTTTACATTAGTTTTGTCCGGTTGGTAGATGGTTGGCCACCAAGTCTGTACAGATGGATCTGTGGCCAGGAAATCAAAATTTTCATTGCCATATCTGAAATGAGAATGTCGCAATCCATCTTCACCGTGCTGGTGAAAGGGGATTAATAAAAAATATTTGAAACCTGCTGCGATCAGATCTTTGGAATCGGTTTTAAAAATATCCCAGGTAACATCATATTGTTTAAATTTGGTTTTAAGGGTTCCAACATGGGCATAATCACCTGTCATCTTACCATCAATGGTCAAAGTATTCTCATCAATAAATTCGATGGAATTAAACTTCAACGAGAACATATTAGTGTAAAATGCTTTTACCATCTCCTTGTTGTATCCTTTCGGAGCATGTTTTAAAACCGCATTAAAAAACTTTTCTCCATCCTCACCTTTATACAAATTGACTATTGAGACGGCGTATCCCTTCCAGGGAGTAAGATCTGTCACCTTTTTCTTGTCTTTGTTATCCGCTGCCAGGCCGTTACTGCTGACCAAACAAATGACCAAAAGGTAAACTGCTATCATCATTTTTTTCATTTTCAATCTCCTGTTAAAAGTTAAACATCATTGGCATAAAACCAATTTTGCTCAATAAACCCACCTAGCAATAACAAGCTCTAATTCCGCCACCCTTTTAAGAAATTCAATTTTAGAGCGACAGATTAGAGCTTTAGCCGGTGTCTGATCTAAAACCTGTTAAATCCCTATGATAAACAGCTTAAGAACTGGACATTTACTTCGAAGCAAGCCGTAACAAGCGATCAGCTGAAAAAGATCCATGTCTTGTCTGTTCAGGTTTTAGTTAAGTGCCGAAGTGGAAGATAATCGCCACTGATGTGCTGATTTCTGTTCGTTCCACATCTTTTGGTAGACGCTATTTTCGGTGTTGAGTAATTCAGCGTGCTTGCCACTTTCCGCAATGACGCCATCCTTTAACACCAGAATCTGGTTTGCCCGGGTGACGGTACTCAAACGATGGGCAATAACGACCAAGGTCCTGCCTTTGATTAGTTCATCGATGGCTTGTTGAATGAACAATTCATTTTCAGGATCCAGCGATGCAGTCGCTTCATCCAGGAGTACAATTGGCGCGTCTTTTAAAATAGCCCGTGCAATAGAGATACGTTGTTTCTCCCCTCCTGAAAGAGTAGAACCACCTTCCCCCACAATGGTTTCGTACCCTTGGGGTAAGGCATTGATAAAGTCATGGCATCTCGCCTTTTTAGATGCGGCCATCACCTCTTCCATGGTTGCGTCAGCTTTGCCCACCCTGATGTTTTCCAGGATACTCTGATTGAAGAGATAGACATCCTGAAAAACTATACTGATCTTTGAAAGCAGATACTCACTATCCATCTCGGTAACAGGTACATCGCCGATTCTTATACTCCCCTGGTTTACATCCCAGAATCTCGCGATCAGACGTGTCATTGTGCTTTTACCGGACCCCGAAGGACCGACCAGCGCTGTCATTGTGTTTTCAGGCAGATGAAAGCTGACATCCTTCAAAACATCGACTTGATGATATTTAAACCAGACATGGTCGAATTCGATATTGTACTTTTCGGTCTTTTTTGGAGAAGAGGGCGCGGGTAAGGGTTGCGTATTGAAAATGTTGTTTAACCTTTTCGCTGAAATAGCGAAATAGTTGATTTCCGCGATATTAGCCAGCAGCTTGGATAAGGGATCATACATGCGAACACCGACGATCAGGAAAAACAGGAAATAGGGGATCGTTAATGTTCCCCGGATTACGAAATAGGTTCCTGCCAGCATGATCAACGCCACCCCGGCATTCAGTATCCAGACTCCTACCATGACCAGCGGTCCCGGTACAATTTCAAGTTTGATACTTTTAATGAACAGGTCCTTGAAAGAGCGATGAAGTCTTTCAAATTTTTTACCTTGAAGATTATACGCTTTGATGTTCTTCATGCCGTCAACATATTCCAGCATTCTTGACGAAGCATTATTCTGGGCGGCGATATGGATTTTTCCCAAATGTATGACCGACAGCCTTGCCAGGTACGCAGCAATTGCGGCCAGAGGCACTGGAAGAAGAGTAATCAGGGTCATACGCCAATCAAATGGCAAGAGAAAAGCCATAAACACCAAGGGCAGCACCATCGCGCCGATGGCCCCCATCAACAGGTGACTGATCAGTATTTCAACATTGGTGTAATCCTTCATCATCAAGGCTGTGATATCACCAGGATCACGTCCTTTAAAAAATCCCATGGACAGCTTTCTCAGGTGCTCTCCCAGACCCAGTCTTCCTTCTGAAGTGATTGTATAAGCAGCGCTGTGTTCATTTCGATAAACCATGGCACCAACCAAAAACAACACAACAACGGCACCGAGCAGCCAGAGGGTGTATTGAATTAATCTGCCGTGATTAACGCTGATAGTTGGATCAATAAGCGGAGCCAACAACTCAAGTGTGACCATCAGGACAATAAAAGAGGGTTGTCCCTGCAGAATCGATTGAATCACTTCAAAGATCATCGGTTTTTTAAGCAGGTGAATCTTATTTCTGGTGATGCTATTCAAAAAAGTGATCATGATTGTACCTCCTCAACAATATCCATATTCCAGTCCCTGGCCTGGGTATGGATTTTCCACATGCCATGATAAATTCCTTTTTTCTCCAGCAGGTCGGTATGTGTTCCTCGTTCTTTTATCTCTCCCCGGTCTACCACCAAAATCTGATCAACGGCAGTAATGGTGTAGAGTCTATGGGCGATGATCACAACCGTTTTATCTTTCAGAACATGCGATAATGCCTGCTGAATCTTGGATTCGTTTTCAGGATCAGCGTAGGCTGTGGCCTCATCCAGGACGACGATTGGAGCATTTTTCAGTATAGCCCTGGCCAGCGAGATTCGCTGGGCCTCTCCGCCGGAAAGATAAGTGCCTCCTTCCCCGATCAAGGTCTGGTAACCATTTGGAAGGCTTTTGATCAGCTCATCTACCTGGGCTGCCTTGGCAGCGTCAATAACTTCGTCCAACGTCGCAGACTGGTTCCCCATGCGGATGTTTTCCTCAATGGTATCAAAAAACAGAAACACATCCTGAAACACAATGGAAACCGAATCATTCAGTTCTTCGATTGGCATCTCCTTAACATTGACACCACCGATTCGTATTTCACCGGTGGGAACATCCCAGAAGCGACCGATCAGGTTGGAAATGGTTGTCTTCCCCCCACCTGACGGCCCCACCAAAGCTGTAATCGTACCGGGTTTCACGTCGAATGAAACATTCTTCAACACTTCCTGTTGCCCATAAGAGAAGCTGACATTTTCAAAAACTATGCTGTGATCTTGGATTGTCTTGCCCGTCTCAGGTTCCGGTATCTCGGGTTCGGTTAATATGCTGTCAATCTGTTCCAGCCCGCTGCTGATCTGGACAAGAAAAGACACCATATTCATCAGTTTATATAACGGAACCGCGATTCCCATACCGATAAAAAGAAACAGGAAGATGGCCGTGACCATTTGCACGTATCCGGACTCCGGTGTGGATTGCAGCAGATAAATCGCCACAGGAAGAATGAAGATGGCACTTGAACTCAACAGGGCGACAAACGCGGCATACGGCCAAGTGGAATCCTTAATCCATTGAAGCGTTATATCGCGAAAAGCATACACATCTTTGGAAAAACGTTTGAAGGCATCAACGGACTGGTTAAAGATTTTCACCACAGGCATGCCTCGCACATACTCTACAATCGTGCCGTTCATGGCAGTCAGTTTCTCCTGCCATTGGCGAAAACGGTCCCGTCCGGCTTTTCCCTGCATAAACCTCTGCATGGTTAAAGCAAGAGGAATCGGCACAAAGGTCGCAACAGCCAGGCGCCAGTCAAAGAAAAAAAGATAAATAAAGGTAATAATCGGAAGTACCACCCCTTGAGTGATATCCAACGTGTGATGGGCTACAAACAGTTCAATTCTTTCCACATCTTCGCTGAGCACCTTTTTAATCCCACCGCTGGTCTTTTGTCCGAAATACCCCATTGGCAGTCTGGCCAGTTTGGTTGCCAGACTCATCCTTATTTCAAATAAAATATTGAAGGCTGCCAGGTGTGAGAGGGCTCCAGAAATAAAGGTAAAAAGAACGAAAAGGCCAATTCCGCCCAACGTCCACCAACCAAGCTTCCAGACAAAATCAATATCAATGGAATCGAGAGTTCCAATATTCGATACCAGTTCCTTCACCATCAGATAAACCGTCACAAAGGGCGTGATCTGTGCGACAGCAGCTAACACAGCAAATACTGCTGCAATAACTAGATAAACTGATTTCGTTCCAGCAATTTGCAGCAATCGCGGAATCCCTTTTCTGGGTTTCTTTTTTAACTGTTTTTCATAAACCGATGTTTTACTCATGTTTTGTCTCGGGTGTTTGTGAAATTGCAGAAAGATGCCATTTGAAACAGCACCCACTTAGTGCAATCGAATTAACAAGCATGCCGCCTGTCGTTACAACGAAATGACTGCCACCTGCATTCCTGAGGTTTCATCCTGATTAAGAAGTCAACAAATCTGTATAAAAAAGGTTAATTGGATTCGTATTTACGGATAGATATATTGTTATCATAAGAAAGCATAGTTTTCTTCTCATTGCGGACGAATTAACACTCATTGCGGACTTGAAAATAAAATTTACAAAACCGCGTTTTTGCGTCATCGCTTCCCTACTCCCCTCCTCCGCCTTGAGATTGAGCAAATGTTCATATTGAAAGGGTTGTTTAACCCTGTTGATTTAAATCTACTTTTTGTCACGTTGCCTTCGTGATGAGTAACATTCAGGTCGTGATGACTAAGGTAAATGTTTCAGTTATATTCGCGTTGACGAATTTTTTTTTTAGATAGTACAAAAATATAAGACACATTGAATTTTTGATGATTTGTTTGTGTTGCACAACCCTTAGAATTCAATTGGAATTGCAGGCAAAGACCTTGATGCGGCAAAAACATTGAAACCGTTTTAAAACCGAAAGTACAGGCATGAATCAATTAAGAACTGAATGTAAAGTACAGGCATGAATCAATTAAGAACTGAATGTTACGACGGTAAGTTTTTTGGTGAGTTGGGAAATTTTGCTAATATCGATCAGTTGCAAGTCGGAGCAGAGATGACTTGGAAATGGCCGCCGGTTTTCGGGAAAGGAGTTTTTAACTTGATCAAAATCCGACCCGGTCTGGCGCTGGCGGTATATGAGTATCAGTTGAATCAACCTGTCGTGGTTTGTTTTGATGAAAAGACCTCGCCCATCAGCATCGGATTCTGCCTCGGTGGAGGCAATGGTTTTCAAGTTGATTTTGAAGTGAATCCGAAATTGCATATGAGCTTGGAAACCGGAAACGGAATTCTCTGCCATTGCCCAAAGCCGTGTAGATCTTCCAGTTATCCAACAAGTGAACCAATCCGTTATGTCGTTATCTATATTGAACCCGATGTCCTGTGCACTTTATTGAATGACACCATTATCGATTTAATGTCACCCGATTTGCAGGCTTTGATCCGGGGTGATCGCTCGATCTGCTGCATGCAGGCATTTCCCAACACTCCCTCAATCAACACGGCCGCTCACCAGGTGTTTCACTCTCCATACCAGGGAACCTTACGAAAGACCTATCTGGAAGGGAAAACCCTCGAATTGATTACACTCGCCATCACGCAATTGGCATTTCACATAACCAAGACCTCAACCGGACAAAAGCTGCTGCCATTTGAGGTAGATTGTATCCAGCGTGCCGGACGTATTCTGAGGGATAATCTGGAAAGACCTCCGTCTCTGCCGGAATTGGCCCGTCGGGTAGGTATCCACAAAGACAAATTGAACAGGGGGTTCCGGGAGATTTACGGCACAAGCGCTTTTGATTTCCTGCGAGTGTATCGACTGGAAACGGCTCGAGAGATGTTGAGAAGCAGACAAAAAAATGTCACCGAAGTAGCCTTTGAAGTAGGTTACAACCATCCAAAAAACTTCACTCGGGCCTTTAAGTGTTACTTCGGCTTCAACCCCAGCGACTATTTGCGCTAGCGAAAATTGGGGTTAACATCAAGATTTCAGGAGAGATTTGACTCATCTTATCCAAACAAAAGCTGTTGTGCAAAGTGAGGTAATTCTTGATACAACGGCAGGAAAAGCATCTCTAAGTTTTTTAAAGACATCCGCAGGAATCAACTTGTCAATCATGCAAAGCGATTTTGCCGACCCGGTCAAAATGAGGTATGAACCGCCATTTGAGCCTATGGGTATGGGTTTCTGTCTTTGCGGTAATACGGAAGATAATGTCGATGGGTTCAAGCACATGTCGGTGATGAAACCGGGTGAAACAGTATTGAACTGGTCAAACTGTTTATCCGGACTCACCCAGACAATCGGCTCCGGAAAAACCATGACTGTCGGTTTGTTTCTTAATCACGATCAACTGAGCGCGTTAGCAGACCGATACGAACAAAAGTTGCCAAAGCTGCTGCAAAAGCCTCCTGATGTTTTCACCCAACGCAAAGACGCTATTACACCATCTATGCGGGAGACCATTCAACACATCGTTCAATGCCCCTTTCACGGGTTAACACGGGATTTATTCCTGGAAGGAAAGGTCCTTGAGTTGATGACTTACAAGCTTGAGCAGTTGGATACTGATAGATACCAACGAGCTGGCGACCAGCTGAAACAGGCTGATTTGGATCGGGTCCGCTATGCAGCAGAATTGCTGATCAAAGAGCCTGAAAACGCTCCCTGTCTGGACCAACTCGCACGAACAGTCGGCATGAGTCGAACCAAATTCCATGACAGTTTTTTGAAAGTTTATGGCGTTACACCATTCGACTATCTCCAGAGTCATCGCCTCAGGATTGCAAGGTTTTACATGCTGGAAGGGAAAATGAACGTCACTGAAGCCGCATTTGCCGTTGGATATTCAAGTTCCAACTATTTCTCAAGAGCTTTCAAAAAGTTCTTCGGTGTCTCTCCAAAACAATATTGTAAGACCCATCTTAAATCGGTTCCGGACGATAATGCATAAAATTCGGATGATTGTGATATAAATCCGGACGATGGTGCCGGTACCTTCCTCATTTCTTCGCTATTCTTTTTATACCTATTGTCGCTGCGCTGTTCTGCAGCAAGGGTTCTATTCAGAACCAGAATATCTATACCTGCGTTTTATCAATCAATAGCACAAAGAAGGAGATCTAATGAGACTGCATATAGGTCTGATTTCCCGTCTGTTGGCAGTGTTTTGTCTGCTTTTAACGGGATTGGAAGTAATGGCTGAAGAAGATGATCAAACAATAAACGACAATGAACTCAAACTGGAGGTCGTCACTGTTACAGCACAGAAATCAAAGGAAAATGTCCAGGAAATACCAATGGGAATCACGGTCCTTGATGAACAATATATCGAGGATCGAGGGATCGAATCGACTTTCCAGCTTGTCGACTTTGTTCCCAACCTGATGCTGGTTGACAACGGTGTTTCTTCGTTTTATTCACCGTCTATGCGTGGCATGAGTGCATATGTAGGGACTCTAACCGTAACCACCGGTCTTTATGTTGATGGCGTGCCGGTCTTGACTCCTGCCGGTTATGACGATGCACTTCTTGATATCGAACGGGTGGAGGTACTCAGGGGACCACAAGGGACGCTATATGGTAAAAATACAGAGGTCGGGGCAATCAATATCCTCACCCGGCAACCGGACAATGAATTTCGCAACAAGACTTCCGCGGCTTTGGGCGAAGATAACAAAAGACAACTCACTTTCAGTGTGAGCGGTCCTATCCAGAAAGACACCTTGTATTTCGGACTGGCAGGTAAATTCTATGAAAAAGACGGCTATATTGAAAACACCGAAACCGGTGAACCTGCAAACGATGAAAAACACTGGTATGGAAAGGCCCAGCTCCGATGGACACCACAGGAAGATCTCGATATAACTTTAATCGCCTCGCATATTCAATATGATGACGGCACAAATAAAATTAACTTAACTGAGTTTGGAGCTCAGGAATTATCATTGCCTAGTCCGGAAGATCGAAAAATATCTCCGGATTCCCCTGGTTACAACAAGTCATATTCAAATACACAAGCTCTGAAGGTTGATTATGAAATAAGTGATACACTTACCCTGACGTCTGTAACTGCAAATTGGTCGTTTATAGAAGATGTTTTCGGAGATTGGGATTTTAATCCTGTTAAATTCATGCATTTCGACAACGACAGGGAGTATAGTCTGACATCCCAGGAATTTCGTCTGGTGTCATCGGCAGAAAACCTGAAATGGCTGCTCGGCGTCTATGCTGATCAAAGTAAAACTAAATTTCACACTGAGACAGAATCAATTGTTCCGTCAATAGCCGAAACGACAGACTGGGAACAAAACGGTTCGGCAAAAGCGATCTTTGGGCAGGCTACACTGCCCCTGCAGGAAAACCTTCGACTGACCGGTGGACTGCGATATGAAGAGCAAGTGTCAGACTTTAAAAACAACGAGGCAAATACCAGCTACGATGGCACCTGGGATGAGGTCTCCCCAAAAATCGCAATAGACTACGACATTACCCCTGAAATCATGGCCTACGCATTGGTAGCCAAAGGGTATCGATCCGGCGGTTTTAATGCTTCTGCAACAGATCCGGAATATGAAAGCTATGAGGAAGAGATTTTGATATCCTATGAATTAGGTGTCAAAAGTTTTTTGTTTAATAAGCGTTTGATCCTCAATGGAACAGTCTTCTACATGGCACTTGAAGACATGCAGCTCAGCCAGGCCATCAATATGTCGGATTCCTATGTGACGAATGCTGCAAAAGCCAGTGGTGCAGGTGCAGAACTGGAATTAACGGCTTCAGTAAGCGATAACCTTTCCCTTATGGCCAGTTATGGGACTGTTGATATTCGATTTGATGAATATAGCGATGCTCGCGGTGATTATGAAGGTAACAAAACCCCCGACGCTCCCGAATACACATTTAATGTCGGTGCCCATTACAGAACTCCCGACGGTTTTTTTATCCAGGGCGATCTGATCGGATACGGTAAAACCTACCTTGATATCCGCAATGAATACGCAAGGGATGCCTATCATTTGATCAACGCCAAAGCCGGATTTGAAAGCGAAAACTGGGATATTTACCTTTACGGTAAAAACCTTGCTGATACGGAATATGACACGGAAGGATTTTTCGGCGGCTATTACGTTCTCTATAGTGAGCCAAGGGAAATGGGCATTAAAGGAACATATCGATTTTAAGCGGTTTCATTCGCTGCATTTATCTGCCATCTGGGAAGTTGGTTAAAACTAAACACTCTAAAGTCATTAAAAGAAATCATCATGGAAACCTATTTAGAACTTCGTATCAGTCTGTTGAATGCTTGGATTGGGAGTCTCATCGTATTGCTCAACATGGTTGCTGTTTCAGCAAACAAGAAACTTAGAAAACGGCTGATGGATAACTCCTGGCAGACCCCGGGTGATAAAATCGCATCAATGTTCAGTATGATCTTCATGTACGGCATGATGATTTTTACCATTTGGGTACCGTTAGATTTTGGAACACCCTGGTTTTATACAGGCCTTTCCGTTTTTGCCATAACATTAATCTGCAATGTGGTAACCCTTCATAACTATGCCACAACGCCGGAAAACGAAGTAATAGCAAAGGGAATGTACCGAATATCGCGTAATCCGCAATACTTGTTATTTTCGATCATGTTTTTCGCTCTTATTCTGGCTTCAATGTCTCTACCGCTGTTACTGATTTGGATAATCTATAACATATGCACCCATTTCCTTATTCTCGGAGAAGAGCGTTATTGCCGGGAACACTATGGCGAATCCTACCAGACCTATTACCAAAAGGTCCCAAGATACTTCCTCTTGTTTTAATGACAAAATTGGGTAGAGTAGGGAACAGGATAACCTGTCCCCTACTCTACCCAAATTCTCGTTTTCTGTCTTTGAATCTGAAAAACATGGCAAAGTGAGCCACCATTTTATCGCCTTTGTTTAATCCGGCAACAGGGATAGCTAGTACACCCTCCCATGAATCTTCGATAGCGGCTTTGTCTCCTTGATGAACTTCCGTCTTAGTAGTATTTCAAAAGCAATAGGGAACGTAATCAAGATATTGAAATTTGATTTTTAAAAAAATAAAAAGCAAATTACAATATTTCAGCTATATCCCCTTTACAAACCCTCAAACACGGAATTACAAGTTTTAAAAGAATATAAAGTCGAATATCATCAAATCAAGATACGGAGTTTTGAACATAAAGATGGAAAGATAGAAGAAATTATCTTTGTAGGTGGTGAGAGTCTTCCACGATTTTCCCATCGACTATTTGTGGCTCATGAAAATCCTTACCACAAAATAGAATAGTTTTATTCGAGACAAATTTGGAGAAACCCATGTGGGATGAAAGATACAGCACAGAAGAGTATGCTTACGGTAAAAATCCGAACGACTTTCTAGAAGAAAACTACAAAACAATTCCGAAAGGAAAGGTGCTCTGCCTGGCTGAAGGGGAAGGGCGAAATGCCGTATTTCTTGCCAGGCAAGGTTATACAGTAACAGCAGTTGATTCTTCCCAGGTTGGCCTGGGTAAAGCCAAAAAACTGGCGGAAGAACATGGCGTCACTATTGAACTGATTCACGCAGATTTGGCCGATTTTGACCTGGGTGAAAGCAAATGGGATGGTATAGTATCTATTTTTTGCCCATTCCCTTTGGCACTAAGAAAAGAAGTGCACAAAAAGATTATCACAGGGCTTAAACCAAATGGTGTATTCCTTGTGGAAGCTTATACTCCGGACCAGGTAAAGTATCGTACGGGGGGTGGAAAGTCGGTGGATGTAATGACATCCAAGGAGTCATTGATTGATCAGTTGGACGGTTTAAATTTTATTCATCTAATCGAGCTTGAACGAAAAGTGATCGAAGGTAAATACCACACGGGGCTCGCCGCAGTGGTTCAAGCCATTGCGTTGAAAGAAAAGAGTAATTAATTCTTTTTTTGTATATCAGTAAGCCATTTATCTATCGAGTCTTGTCGACCTTATTCAAAGCATAACAGGGGACGTAATACGGGTTGCACGTTTCAAAGACGATAAAGACTCGGAGGTAAAATACTGGGCTAATTACATTCTCGAAAGAAAAGAATTATAAATACGATGAGGTGATAAAAAACCCTATAACGTGATACTTATTTCTTAAAATTGGTATCAAGTATCAAAACTCTCGATTTTCTCCTGACATTTTTTTTGAGTTAACTCTTTTAGCTTTACGACTCGTTCAGCCAGCCATTCCAGTTGCTCTTTTGTAATATGATAGTTTTCCATGTCATACCTGGAATCTATATAGGCTCGTTTCAGGAGGACAAAGTTCTCTTTTTCCTGTTCTGTGGATTGCGGAAAAACTGCCAAAAATGATCGGTGTTGATTAATCACTTGTCGGTTTAGTTTCTCCAGATCATGGAGTTTGGGCTTGTATCCGGTAAATACTAACAGGGTTGTCATGAAAAACCGTTCTGTGGCTTGGTGGAGTTCAAAGGCCGCATTGAGAAGATCGTTTCTTTCACAAGCATGACCAAAATTAATCAGGAAGCTGTTTGCACTATGAAACCATTTTTCAAAATGTCGTTCTGCTTCTTCTTTCAGTTCTTTTTGGCTCAGTTCCCTGGGTTCGGCTAATTCGAATTTATCAGAGTTGTAAAGTACAATGCCTTCTTTTTGAATGTCGTGGTAAAAATATCGTCCCTTCTTCAACTCTTTGTTTAGAGTCTGAATGTCTATGACCAGGAGGCTGACCCAGGTTCGAATCAATTTGCTACGTTGCAGTTTCTTTTCGATTTTTAGCCAGTAGCTCCATTTTTTGGCAATATTTATCGAGGATGTCACTATTAAGACGTCAAAATCACTTCGATACTCATAGACAATACCATCATCCCCAGTGTATCGGTCTTCAACCCAATCACCCCTTGCGTGACTGCCAAAGAGAAGAATCATTTCTGTCTTTTTTCCGCTGTTATCCAGGATAATCTTTACAATTTCCTGAAGTTCTTCTCGTTTAAGTTCCGGCAAATGTTCCAAAGAGGTTTTCATAAGCAGATTTCAGCGGTGATCAAAAAGAAAAAAAACGTCTGTCATAAAATCAAGATTATTCAATATCATAGGCTTAAAAGAAAGAAAATTCCCAAATCAGAAAATCAGGCGACTAATCTGTCACAGACCTCGTGTTGCGACCGGTTTTCGTTTTGAATATACTTTCCGGCTTAAGTTTTCAATTTAATGCATGCTGCTTTTGATCTATCAATCGTGTTTGGCTTGTGCGTTTTTTCCGGTTGATTCAGTCAAAATTTAGGATGAATCTAAAAACCAGTTCCAGCGCATGTAATAATCAAGGACTAAACCAAAATGCCAAAATTAAAGACACGATCCCTTACTTAATGTTGATAAAGACTTATCAACATTAAGTAAGAACCTAAACAAATTTAGGCAGAAGCTGGTGGCCGATGATTACATCCAGCAGGAAGTTGAAGTTTTGAAAATTCCAAAGATTCAAGCTTGACCCCATCACCATCATCATCTCCCTCCCATTGATGTGGTAGCATGTAAATGAAATCAGGTGACAGTATACCTTGTAAATAATTGGTTTGCTGTCACCTGATTTCAGTCCCTTCTTAAGTCAAAAGAAGACTTGACCCCCTTTTCCCCCTTTCTAAATAGTTTTCGATAGAGATTATTGCTATTGACAAGCTCATTACTCTAATATAAGTTAACAAATATGAGAAATTATTACTCTTAAGGGAACAATAACAAATCATTTAGATCTTTAAAGTAACTTTTAATAGAAAATAATCATGGAATCAATAAAGAGTCTCCTCGAAAACGAAATTCCTATACCATTTAGGCAAGAAATAACAAAAAGGTTTAAAAAAGCCTATAGCGACGCTTATAATGACTCGATTGGGAAATTTAATGAGAATATCGCAAAAAATATTGTTGGAATGCTGAGATGGGCACACGTTCACCAGGCATTTGCAGATGCAGCTATACTATTTGATGATATTGAGATCCATTCGAGAACAATTCAGCCAGGTAACTGGAATTATACCGAGCTTCGTACCAAGCACTTTCTGATAGATGTAGCCCACATTAACAAACGGTACGATTTTTTCACAGCTAAGAAGTATTCTTTCTTGTCAAAAAAAGCAGAACAAAATCCAGATATTCAGTTTTATTTTGATGATAGTGGTGTGCAAGTTATTGATCAAATAGACTTGTTAACTGATGATGATGTCATGTTTTATATAATTTTAACTCATGGTAATGGTACATTTACTGACGAGGGACCATCTTTCATTCGACTGTCATTGCCAAACCGTGACTTTTCTGGCTTTATTGATGAGTTGGACATAACGGCTGAGAAAAATGATATTTTTGAGTCAACAAAACCAATCACAAAAAATAACCTGATAAAAATTAAAAAAGATATTAATAGGTAAAAAGAATGAAAATGGGAACGCCTGGTTTTAGTGGAAAAAGGCTAGAAGAAGCTAGGCTAGGAAAATCGATGACTTTAACGACTCTGGCTGAGTTAATAGATGTAAGTAAAACGACAATTAGTAAATATGAGAAAAACCTTTCCTCACCTAGACCAGAAATAATGGAAAGGATTTCAGATTTACTAGACAAACCATTATCCTATTTTACAACCCAGGAAAGGAATTACACAGGTTCTTCTGTATTTTTTAGAAGTTTGTCTTCATCAACAAAGATGGACAGACAGATGGCGAATACAAAACTTCTATGGATCTTAGATATAATTCAATATCTTGAATCATTCATTGAGTTACCCAAAGTGGATTTTCCATCCATCAACATAGAAAATCCTTTATCAATCAGTGATGACAAAATAGAAGAAATAGCCAAAGCCTGCCGGAAATATTGGGGGCTTGAGGACGATCCTGTTATTCACCTTGTTAACGCTTTACAAAATAAGGGATGCATAATTTCAAGGTGGGAAACTGACAGTAAGGCCTTAGATGCATTTAGTTGGGTTGTAAATGACAGACCGATCATTATCTTGACATCAAATAAGGAGAGTGCTGTAAGATCAAGATTTGACGCTGCTCATGAGCTAGGACATTTATTGTTGCATAAAAAGATTAATATAACTCCATCACAGCTGAAACTTATCGAAACACAAGCCGACCGGTTCGCCGCTGCTTTTTTATTACCAGAACGTCAGTTCATAAAAGATGTGTCAAAACATGGTGCCAAAATTGACACGTTTTGGATGCTAAAAGATAAGTGGAAAGTGTCTATAGCAGCGATGATTATGCGAAGTCAACAAATAGGGCTAATTAATGAAAGCCAAAAAAGAAATCTATTCATTTATCTAAGCAAAAAAGGTTGGAGGAAAAAAGAGCCTTTAGATGATCGCATCGAAATAGAAAAGCCAACTTATTTGGAAGACGCGATAAGAATTCTTGTAGAAAACGATATTCAGTCCAAGGATTCATTCAAGAACAACACTCGCTTATCTGAAAAAGACATAACTAAATTGACTGGACTTCCAGAGTTTTTCTTTAGTGATAGCTCTTCAAAAATCAAAATATTGCCAAAATTCAATAAGAAACAACCTATTAGTAAAAACAAAAAAGAAGGAAAAATAATACCTATTCGCCGAAAGAATGATTTGTCTGGATAATTCTTCAAAAATCAGGTGACAGTATACTTATTTATTGAATAGATATACTGTCACCTGATTTGACCTGATTTCAAATTCCCAAATCAAAACAACTCTCTCCCCTCGCTAAGACCTAACTAGCGGGCTAACTTGCCCACTCCAACACCCTGTGATAATAATTCGCCAAACTTACCCTAATTCTTAATCGGAAGGGAAAAAACAGTTCTCGGAACCTTGGTCATTCCATTGTATCAATACTTTAAAACATTATTTGAATCTGCCATATGATTTGTACCCAAATTGAATTTGCTGTTTCTGATCTAACAGCGATTTCAGCAGTTTTAATTGCAATTGCGGCATTAATTGTTTCGGTTAGCCAAGTTGTATTGATGAGGCGTCACAATCAAATGTCAGTTAAACCCCAATTAGAGATCTACAAAGACCTGTTCCTTGAATCACCAATTTCAGTAACGATAAAGAATAACGGATTAGGTACAGCAATATTAAAATCCATTAAGATTCATACTGGAAGCAAGGTTGTCATTTTTAAAGATAGAGCATCTCTTCATGAAATGATGAGTCCAAGAAAAGGATATGGAACCATAAAATCCTATCTAATAAGCAAAAACACCTCTCTCGCTGCTGGAGAGACAATTGAGATGTTCTCACTTCCAGACTCCGAAAATAATGAAGAAGTGAATAAGGCTTTTTCCGAACATGTAGATAAATTCCGATTTATTATTGAGTTTGAATCAATTTATGGAATTAGATACGAATTTAATGATTTTCACAGATAACAACAGCGTTATGTTACCTAATATTAGCGAGCCCGCTTCTGATTAATTCTCCTAGCTAATGTTAAAGTCGAATTAATGAAATTGGAGATAAAAAAATGGATGAATACAAACAATTAGAACAGTCATTATTGTCGACCTTAAGGCAATCCGATTTAAGATCAATAGGAGCGAATTTGTCGGAAATTGGTATCGATCAACTGATGCAAGACGGTTTGCTAAAAGACATTCCAGTAGTCAATATATTAACTGGTTTATTAAAAACTAGCCGATCTATAAGAGATCATATATTCCTAAAAAAGCTTCTAAGTTTTTTAGTGTCAATTAAAGATATCGAGCCTGAAGAGAGGGAAAAAGCTATAGAGAGACTTGAATCGGATTCTGCATATTCACAAAAGGTTGGGGAAGGTTTAATGTTACTGCTTGAACGTCTTGATGATTTGAATAAACCAAAAATGGTTGCCAAAGCTTTTAAAGCTTATTGTAGGGGAAATATCAACAGTTTCCAATTACAGCGATTGTATTACGCTATTGATCGAGTTTTAGCCTGTGATCTTCCTTTCTTAAAATATTACTCAAATATGCATCCAGGAAAATTGGTTGATCCGAATCGAGTTGTTGAACAGAATTTTTTAAATAGTGGGTTTCTATACGTACAAGCAGGATATGGTGGAACTACAAGCGTTGAACCTACAGAAATTTGTGATCTTTTTATCAAATTTGCTCTAGATAACTAGTGAATAGGTCAAATCAGGAGACAGTATACCTTTTAAAAATAAATAGTCGAGTAGGCCGAGGGAACCTCCCCCTCAGTCTCTCACAGAACCGTACGTGAACCTCTCAGCTCATACGGCTCTTATTATACAGCCCGAACTCCCA
>JANQGZ010000018.1:0-13929 GCA_028282825.1 SAR324 cluster bacterium | reverse complement strand
TGTTTTTTGGTAAGCTCCGTACGAAATACTTGTAACCGAACGATACGTTTCTTCTGAAAACACCTGGCTATGAAAAGTCAGTATTAAACCTGCGATTAGGGTAAATTGTGTGATCAGTTTTGTATTCATATTACTCATTTGCTGTTTTTCATTAGTCGCAATTTTATATTATATAAACCTATTCAAATCCTTCCGGGTATTCGTCTTCAGAAATTCCCAGACGATTGGCGATTTTCGGGGACAAAAGGGCGAAATTAGCTTCAGCTTTAACGCATTCACGCCCATTTTTGTCTAGTATCAAACCTTCCACTACAACTTCCCTTTCATTATTTTTCTTCTTGATTCGACCGATGGCTTTTACGCAATCTCCGACCAAAACAGATTTCAGAAACGTCACATTCAGATTTTTAGTCATAACCAGCTTCCGCAGGAAGTGAATAGCTGTCCAACTCATTATCTCGTCCAGAATTGTCGTCAATACACCTCCATGAACGAGATTGTTCCAGCCGCAAAGATGTTTTGGTACAATCACTTCGGATACGACAGTTTCTTTTCCTGCTTTGAATGTCATTTTTAGACCGACTGGATTTTCAGTGCTGCAACCAAAACATGCGCCGTTAAAACGGTTGGGTATAGGCTCCAAAATTTCATTAGACATTGAATTTACCGGGTATAATCTGGATATTGTTCACTCAACTAAGCTGAGTTGTCTCAAGTATGTCTAGTATAAATACAGGAATCTATCAAAATGGTGCAACCGGTACCTGCTTCTAGTAAAGAATAAGGGTGCAATTCTACTTCAAACAAAAGAAGAGCAGTCTTTCGTGTGCATTTCTGTCTGATATGAGTTCCTGTTAGATTTTGAATATGCTATGTTTCTTTTTGATTTTGGTATCATAGATTGGCTCAGATGATGTAGTTTTTGATTGTGAGTTTGTTTTAAATTAACGGCCAGGCAACAGATTATAAACGGAGTGACAGATGGGAGAATTAATGAATCAGCTGCCCCCTGAAATTCAGATACATATCAAGGGTATTACTAAGTCGGCAGGATTAGCAGATGATGAAGAATCATACGAGAAGATGGCAAAAGGGTGGTTGGACAAAAAGAAGATATTTGAAGAGCAGATTGCAGACCAAGATATGATTGAAATTGAGTCATTAGGGGTCGAAGACTCTAAAGGGGCGGTTGCCTTGACCTATTCAGGCTCCCTGGTATTAATAGGTCCCCTGGTGGATGGTTATCGAAAAGCTGCTTATAACAGCATTGGGATCAGAAAAAACGTACCGGATTCCATGGTGCAAGAAAACTCGAAATTATCTTCCGAGGTCGCAATTAACAGCCCGATAGAATTCGAAGTGGGACCTGTAAAAAGCACGTCTTCGATATTTAAAATTGCAGTTTGTAAGGATGATTTGGATGCTATTGAGCAGGAAGAGAAAATATCAGAAGTGACAGTTGTTATGACCAATGAATTTGTCAACGTGAACAAAGATCTGATTCCGGTCTAGCAAAACCAAAAAGATTGCCCATATTTATTGAATTCAAAAACTTAATCAAGTGCAATAATAACCCACAGTTATGCCTACACAACCTACGCAAATCGGAAAGTACAAAGTGATTTCCCAAATCGGGAAAGGAGGTATGGGAGCTGTTTATAAAGCTGTTCATCCTACACTTAAAAGGACCGTTATCATCAAAAAACTGACATTGACCGGGAGTCAGGATTTTATTGAGCGATTCAGACGGGAAGCTCAGTTGATGATGGAGTTCACCAACGAAAAGATTGTAAGGGTTTACGACCACTTTAAAGCCGGAGATGCGTATCATATTGTGATGGAGTATGTGGACGGTATTACTCTGGAGGATTTGATAGAGTCGAGGCGTTTTTTAGCGGAAGAAGCAGCCCTGCTTATTTTTTCCGAAATTTGCCAGGCTTTGAAATACGCCCATGACAGAAACGTTATTCACAGGGATATCAAACCTGCCAATATCCTTATTTCCAAATCCGGGGTTGTTAAACTTGTTGATTTTGGAGTGTCAACCAGTCTGGATGCCAGTGATGAAGACGGATTGACCAAAGCAGGTATGACAATAGGAACCCCCTCCTACTTAGCACCTGAACAAATATCCAATGCAAAAAACAGGGATAAACGTTCCGATATCTATTCCTTGGGGGTGATGCTTTATGAAATGGTCATCGGGAAAAAACCTTTTCGTGGAGGTTTTAACCCCGAAGTCATTGCGATGATCGAAAAAGGGAAATACCTGGCGCCACGAAAAATCAATCCGAAAATAAAACCGTTTATTCAAAGAATTATAAAAAAAGCTATGCACCACAAGGTGAATAGACGTTATCAGGATCTTGGATTGGTAGTTAAAAAGGTCTCCCGTTATCTAAAACGCTATAAGTCGGATGAGCAGATTCAGCAAACCATAAAGACATACCTGGAAGGAAAAGAAGATCCGTTTCAAAAGAAGAAAAGTATGGTGGGGGGAATGGTTGGAAAGCTGGCAATGGCTGGTCTGATCATCTCAATTGTAGTTTGCTCAGCGAGCTTGGGAGTTTTCTGGGGGACCAAGAAAGGGCTGCACTACGAGTGGTTCTATGCTGACGAGTACGGAGCTGTCCAACTGTTGGTAAAGATTCGAAAAAGCTATAAATCAGAGAATGATAGCTATGTAAACGCGTCTTTGTTTAAGGAAGAAAACAACACCTTAAGCCTGGTGAAAGACACAAAATTTGAATTCAAAGCTGTCAAAGAACTGGAAAGCAATGCATACTACACCTTGATGTCTCAAAAGGTTTATTTGCCGCAAAATGTCTATAAACTTGTCTTGTATGCCGAAAACGAACAATATCGTGAGAATTTTTTTCTTTTTCCCCGATCCATTCAAAAAGATCTTTTAAGTACAAGCGAATCCCTCAAAATTTCTTTCACTGTTGACAGATCGCTGCCTTCATTGCCTGTTCATGCAGATTATTCGGTGTATACCATTCACACCAATGAATCTATCACAACTCAAGCGGAGGTTTCGGTGTTGAGTCGTTCGGAATGGAAGACCTGGTCGGATTTTGCAGCTAAGAGCAAGAAAAATCCGGGATTCATGTCGGGTAAACGGTATCGTATCAGATTCAAGCATCCCGATTTTTATACCAGATATTACAATTTGACGATTCGTCCGGAACAAACCAAAGTATCTGTCAAAATAAAAATGATACCGGTTCCGGCGACCATCTTTTTAAGTTCAAATTTAAAAGGTACCAAGCTGCTAATAAATGATTCTGAATATTATGTTGATGGAGGGCGTAATCGAATAATTAAAAAGCTACCGGTATTATCGGGATCAAAACAAAAAATACTGCTATCACCGGGTGACTACTATTTAACTGCGGAATCAGGAAAGTTTTTGTTTGGAGCAGAGCCTTCCAAGGAAACTCTCCGTGTAAAATCCGGAGAACAGATTCATCTGGCAGTCAATGAAACACCTGAGAATAAGAATCTACAATTTAAATTCCAATAGTTTAGGAGAAAGCATGTCAACGCTTATTAGAAAGCTTGTTTTTGGATGTATTGGATTGTTGGGAGGACTCGCTGCATGGCCTCTTGCAGAGCTTTTGCTGATGATACAATCGGGATTTTCTTCGTTTTTGGTATTTACCATCAGTCTTGGTGCCGTTTTTGGTGCAATCATGGGAGCTTTTCTGGGAAGCAGCGAAGGAATTACCTTGTCGATAAAGCCCAAGATCATTCCGGGAATGATAACAGGCTCGTTGGTTGGAGTTCTGGGAGGTATTGTTGGATTTCTAATCGGACAGGGAATATTAGCTGTAACGAGTGAGATTGTCTTCCATTCCAATAAATCCCTCAGAGCCATCGGTATTCCTGTCTCACGCATTGTCAGCTGGACATTTCTCGGCATGTTTATAGGTATGGTGGAAGGTGTTCGGGCTGTATCCTGGTCTAAAATAAGGGTTGGTATCTTAGGAGGAATTGTAGGTGGCGCCCTGGGCGGGCTAACAATGGAGTTTTTAAACGCACAGTTCTCCGGAATGCTTTTCTCCCGTCTGGCTGGAATGATGGTTTTTGGATTCTTAATCGGCCTTTTCTACGGATTGTTTGAGAAAGGATTATCAAATGGGGTTCTCAGGCTGTTAAACGGACAGTTAAAAGGCAAAGAATATCTGCTGGTTCAACGCAAAATTAAGATTGGTACCTCACCCAAGGCAGATATACAACTTTTAGATTATAGAGATGTGGCTGACATGCATGCCCAGCTGGTCGTTAAAAGAGACGTGGTAAACATCAGTCAGGAAACGGATAACCATCGAATTTTAGTCAATGAAGAGAAGGTTGAAGAACACACACTTAAGTTTGAGGATGTGCTGCAAATTGGTACAGCAAAATTTCTTTTTTTCTACAAATAAGGGAGTAAGCAATGACAAAAAGATACCAACTAATTCCAGCAATCCTGTTCATCTTAATTGCACCTTTGGTTTTTGCGGACTCAATAAGAATCTCCCAGGTTGACTCCGGTGACTTGCTGCTCAATCAAGAAGTAAAGCTATACCTTAGTGTTACCGATGACGGAGGAAATCCTATTTCGGGATTAAGACAGGATAATTTTGACATACTGGAATCCTCAGATGGCATGTTATTCAAGCCAGTTGAAGAAATAACAGGGTTTCAGTCAGGTATCAATGATGCAGGAGGAGTCAATTTCTTATTGTTAATTGATAATTCGGAAAGCATGTATTGGACTTTGGAGGGCCGAAAAACCAAATCTGAAGCCGGAAGAAGAATGACCATTGCCAAAAAGGCGGTCACGTCATTCATTAATAGTATTAAAAATCCGAATGATACGGTTGGGGTGGCAGTATATAATTCATATTACAAGCTATTGGCCGCCCCAAGCAATCAGATTGGCATGGTCGAGCAGCAGCTTGATGCCATCGAAAGACCAAAAGGGGATGCAATTTATACTGAAATTTACGCAAGTCTCTCCCTGGCCATCGAAGAACTGGGGACAACCAAAGGCAGAAAGGCTGTGATCATTCTTTCGGATGGGGTAAACAATCCGGCTTACCCGCACACAAACAAGATCAACGAGCAATTTGGAGCAAAATTTACCCCCCATACAACTCCTTTGGAGAAACTACAATTGGAAGGTATTTCCCTTTATGTCATCAATTTTGGAAAAAGATCTGATAAAAAAGACAGGCATTTGAAAACAATCGCTAAACAATCAGGTGGTGTAACGTTCGATGCCCACAGTGCAAAACAGCTTGACCAGGTGTATTCTAAAATCATGAATCAGGTACAAAGGGAATATATCACCACCTACCGGGCTACAATGGACCCTGCCGATCGTAAATTTGTACAGGTGAAATACAAGCAGGGTTCCGCCAGTGATACTGTTTCCAGAACCTATTTTTCCAGCACGGTGTTTGGCCAACCGTCCGAATCATTCAGTGCTGTTTTTCTAATGGCTATCGCCGTTGCCGGAGCTCTACTCTGGTGGATTTCTCGTTTGAAATTTGAAAAACAACATCGCAGCCCTTCCATTGAAGTGCTAAATGCCGGTGCCGGCAAGCTTTCTACCCAGGTCGTAACTTTGGGGGGCGAGGAAACAATTATCGGCAGTTCACCCAATGCGGACATGACAATAGCAGGATTACCGACAGTAGAAGAAAACCATGCAACCATTGTTTTTGACCCTTCTTCAAAAAAATATGCCCTGGAAGGAAAAGGAAAGATGTTAGTCAATAATCAGCTTGTCACAACCAAAGTATTGGAGCCGGGCGATTTAATCAATATTGATGGCACCACCATGGTTTTTGATGAAGGGGCAGACGAGGAAGATGAGGAATGAAACTGGTTGTTTTGGAATCCTCATCTGCAGGGTAAATCTCAAAGCGTTGTTAACAGTGGGTAAACACTAAATTAAAGATGAGCGAAATTAAAATATTTATAGGAAATTGTCATTGCGGCAATATTCAATATGAATTTAAAACTGCATTGAAGATTTCAGAGTTCGCAATACGCCGGTGTGATTGCTCTTATTGCACAAAGTCAGGAACTCGTTATGTTTCAGATCCAAATGGAGAGCTTTCAATAAACATTGGGGATGAATCTCAAACGTCGACTTATGAGTTTGGCACTAAAACCGCCCAATTTAAAGTTTGCGCTATATGTGGCAGCATTCCTTTGGCGACATCCGAAATCGACGGAAATTTATTTGGCATTGTAAATATAAATACTCTGGAAGAAGCAGAGCACTTTAGTCGGCACGCCAAAGTGATGAGCTATGATGAGGAAACGGTAGACGAAAGATTGTCCAGAAGGAAAAAGAACTGGATAGGTAGAGTTACTTATGGGTAGTTCACCCGCCGTTTAACCTAAAGAACAGTGGATTTGACCAGTTTGTTATTCTGATCATAGGTATCGATTTTTTGCTGCTTCCCTTCAGTGTTAAAACTAATTGTCTGTTTTTTTAAACCGGTTCTTTGTAAGATTTTGTTGTTAAAAAACCGCTCCTCCTTTTTTTTCTTCCCTTTTGAATCGAAAAAATACGCGACTTTGGTATAGCGTTCATTAAAGGGTCTATCCTCTGCATAATAAGCCTCTTGCGAGATAACAGTTCCCTGGTTGTTGTATAAGTAGACCTGTTTTTTAATTCCTTGCTGGGCGACCAGGCTCTTTGTTAAAAGCCATTCCTCTCTTTTTTTTCTTCCTTTGTTGTCGTACATAAACACTGATTGATAGTAACCAAGAGGATTGGTTTCAGCATCCGGATAGAATCTCTCTTTGCGGATCAGGTTACCGCGATCATTATAATTTAATACCTCTCTCATTAACTCGTCAGGTTTGGCATCATCGACAAGGAAAAACATCTCCTCTTTATAGAGTCGGCCGTTTGGCTTGAAATGCTTAATCTTCTTGTATTCTCCTGTCAGTTTTAGTTCTTCTGCGGAGGTATATTGTTCAATCCTTGAAGTGGTTGATTTTCTTTTTTCTGTCCCTAGGTATTCTATGGTCCTATCCACGCCTAGTTTAGCCGCTGCTTTTTCTGTATATCTATGCTCAATATGAGTTGGTTTTCCTTTATCATCATAAAAAATGGTGTCTTGGATAAATCCTTTTTTCCTGGCATAAGATTTTGTGAAAAAGCGTTCCAGCTTGATCTTTTTCTCTTTTTCGTTGAAGTGGGTTATTGTTTTATAGTGTCCAAGTTTAAGAGCCCTGGCCTTCGGATAGGTCCTGATTTCTTTTAATACAATGTTAGCATCGTTGTAATAGGTGATAATTCTGTTTTGATATTCCTCCTCTGCATAAAGAACGGGGGTAAATCCCAGCAATAAAAGGCTGAATATCAATAAAACGCAACCATTATGGTTCGATCTTGAAAACAATTTTAAAAGCTCCATAAGACCTGTATTCCGGTTTAGGCAGGTTATTCGGAACAATCCGGGTAAAAAGGAATTTTGCTAAACCCTCGTCAGCATAAGCGCTATTTAAAATAGTATTTATTTAAAAGATTGAACGAAAGCAAGCAAAAAAACATCAAATCAAGCATCTGGCAATTGAATCTACTATATCAAATTAGGAGCTGCAGTGAACAGGATTTTATGGATTCTCCCTTGCTTATTTTACATCTGACGATAAAAAAAGGTATAATAGGTGCTTAGTAATCTCAGTCTATTAATAAAGGCCATCTTATGTGCCACTTGTTTGAGTAAAATACGAATATATTTTTTATGCTGGGTAAACCATCGATAAAACCACTATCTCTGCAAACACCTGAAAATAAAGTTTATATTCTGAAGCTGATAGCGCATCAGAAATTGGGATCGAAGTGGATATATTTTCGAAAAATTAAACGGGGAGATCAGGGGCTTGCCATTTTTAGGGAAAAGTCCCTGATGGAACAAATGAAAGCCACTCGGGCGGCATTGCGTTTTACGACAAGAAACGCCAGAAAATTGTATCGATTGGTTTATCTTGAATCCTTAAAGGATATCAAAGCCTACACAGGATTGAAAACCGAATTTCCCGAGCTTCACGAAGACGAGGCCGGCGATGAGATCATGTCATTAAACTCGACTCATGATGCAGTAATCATCTCCTGGACGCCAATAAAATTTCTTCTGCCTGTTGTCCAGCTTAGAGCTAAAGGTGCAGCTACACAACGCCATACTGAGGGGTTGGCAGCCAAATTGTTCTTCAAGGTTGCAGGCTATTATGCAGATCCAGCCAATTGGGATCGTTATAAACTGAATCTGTATCTGCGGCGGATCACAAAGGCGTCATCCTATCAGGAAATTGTTTCGGAGTTGGAACCACTGAAGTCGGATCTGGAAAAATTTGTCGAGGCTTACGAACCGTTTAAATTTGGGAAAGCGTCCTTATCCAAGGATGTGGCAACAGATCAGGATGCTTTTGACGATGCCATGGGAATTGAAAGTTTTGATTCCCAGTTACACACACTCTATTGGTATAATTTTATTTACCTTTCCATTGAGCAATTTCTGTTCAGGTACTATCTGACTTTGGTTATCTCGACAGTCTCAACCGATGCCATTCGATATCTGACGACAATTTTCCAGCCCGTAATGGCCAAAGCCATCGAAAACCGAAATGTATTTTTGGGCTCTTTTGAAACCGACAGAACCAAACGTGCTTTCAGAGTGCCATTCCAACGATTGGCAAAGGAAAAGCTGAAAGAGCCCCTGAAGAAGAACATTAAAACCCAAATGGGTAACTTTGAAACGTTTACCTATAACCTGCCGCTGCTGGATCAGACTACCCTAACATATGAACTGGAAGATACTCCCGGTGAAGACTCGGAATGGAGTACATTTGCTAAGCATTATATCCTGAACATTGATCGTCCTCCAGTCGTTGAAACAAACGAACAAAAACCGGAAGAAGCACAAGTTAAAGAAAAGAAAGACGATCCGGCTTTAATTGAAGAGAAAAAGCAACTAACGAAAGAAAAAGAACTATTGCTTCAGGAAAAAAAGGAGCTGACCGTCAGAAAAGCCGCAATCAAACAAAAAGACGATGATTCAGAGTCGTTGGGAAAAGAAGAAAAAATAGAGATTGAGGAGCAAAAAACAAAGCTGTTGGATGATGAGCTGCAATTGGATAAAAAAATTCAGAAGCTTAAGGAAAAATTCACACAATTTGAAGCAAAACAGAAAGACTCGGATATCGCCCAGGTTGAAGATGATAAACGTGCTGAGGCAAAATTTGAAGACCCTGAAGCTATTGTCCAATTCGAGAGTGAATTATCGCAGCTACCGGTTAGGCAATTTGTTTTGATGAACATCATGACGACCATGATCAATTGCACTGAAGCAAAAAGACAAGCTCGATACAAGATTATGGAGCGTTTTAAGGAGCGAGTAGCGAACGATCAGGAGTTGGAAGCTAAACGAATTGCGGAGATAAGAAAAAAGGCGGAAAAAAAACTTCGAGAATTAAAAAAGCGCAAAAGTAAAATGGACCGGCTGAAGCAAAGTGGGACGGTTAACGTAATTGCTGACGACATTAACAAATTTGAAAAGGGCATTGAGGAGAGAATTGAAATAATTAAAAAAGACTCCGATCAAAATTTACAGGCGCAAAAGCAAAGACTGAATATCTTGTTTGATCAAATCTCAAAAGAAAAATCGTCAAATGTTGGCGAGATTCCCAGGCATCTTTGGAAATTAATCCTTCAAGTCAAGCTTGAAGACGAGTTTCCCCAGGGATTTCCTGCATTTGTTGCCAAACACATTCAGACAAACTTTACCAGGGAATTGGAACCGTTTTATAAAAATATTTTTAATATCCTTGATCTGCCAATCAAAGAAAAAATCCTGATGATTCAGTCGCTCGAAAAAACAGCTATTGAAACCTCCGTTAAACTATTATTAGATGATGGTGAAGAAAGAGAGTTTCAACAAAAAGTAGATAACATGAAAGCAGAATTGAATAGTCAGGTTCCGGATCTGTTCACATGTAAAATAGTGTTTTTAAATAAACTTATCTCTATCGATGATGTACTGGATTTAAGCGTTGATAATAAGAGCTTGAGTACTTTATTAGTTTTGAAAATCGCATCGCCAAAACAGCATCAGAATTTTAACTTGCAACCGGAAGTGATCAAATCGCTTCTGGAGTTGAACAGCCTCAAAAATCCACTACCAAAATACAGCGTAATTCAATCCGGCAAAGAGAAAGCACAAAACCCTGAAAAACGTATCAATTCTGCTATTCTTAATAGTTTGCTTGCCAAGCTTGAAAAAACTAAAACCTGATTTTTGGTAAAATCTGAAACTTTTGAACAGATTTCGCATTGAATTATCGAACGTCATCATAACTGTAAATAAGAAAGGATCTTGAGGTAAAGAATGCTCAAAAAAACAATGATATTCCTGTTAATTATCAGCTGTTTGTGTTCGATGGCAGCAATGGGATTTACCAGGGCAAGTCGTCTATCCGCCCTCAACGAGTTTGATGTGGAAAGAAACAGAAACACATTGCTGCGCACAAATAGGTGTAAGGGATGCTATTTAGCCTATGCCAAACTCTCCGGGATGGATTTGGCAAACGCTGATTTAAGAAATGCAAACCTTATTGGTGCGACGTTCATAAGAGCAACCCTGTTTGGTGCAAACCTTGGAGGAGCTAAAATAGCAGGGGCAAATTTTACCGGGGCGCAGTGGATTGATGGATCAATCTGTCAAACTGGGTCCGTCGGACGCTGCATTCGAGTTCAACAGCAGCCGCAAACTCCACCGACTCAATAATCATTTTCTACTTGGAATATCCGAATTCATTCAGTTTTCCGGGATTGTTAATCCAGTTTTTTGCCACTTTGACATGCAGGGACAGGTAAACACCTGTTCCCAGCAGTCTTTCGATTTTTTGCCTGGAATACTGCCCCAGCTTTTTGAGCATACTTCCCTGCTTTCCTATGACTATCCGTTTGTGGGACTCTCTCTCCACGAAAATAGTGGCAAATATTTTTATCTTTTCTTTTCCCTCTTTAAAAGCGTCAACTACAACAGCCACTCCGTAGGGAACTTCCTGGAAACAATTTCTCATGATCTGCTCACGAACAAATTCACCCACAATGACTCTTTCCGGAGTATCTGTCAGTTGGTCCTGATCGAAGTAAGGAACTCCTTCCGGCAGATACTTTGGGAAAAAGGAAACCAGGGTTTCTGTTCCCTTGCGTTTCAGGGCGCTGATCGGCACTGTTTCCAGGAACGAAAGTCGCTTATTAAATAAAGCTATCGTTCTCAAAACATCTTCCGGTTTGGCAAGATCTATTTTGTTAATGACAAGGACTGCATTGTTAAGATTCCCGTCGAATTGTTTCAAAATCGCTTCATCCCCTTTATCAATTTCCTCTTGCTTGCTTGAAAGAGGCTCAGTAATGAAGAAGATCAAATCAGATTCCTTAATCGTTTGCAGGGCGTAACCGACAATCCGTTTGTGAAGTTCGTTTCTTGGTAAATGAATACCGGGGGTATCAAGTACAATAGCCTGATAATCCGACTCGTTGATAATCCCTCTGATGTTGTTTCTTGTCGTTTGGGGTTTGTCGGCAGTAATCGAAATCTGTTGACCGATAAGGCTGTTTAATAAGGTAGACTTCCCAACGTTCGGTCTGCCAATTAAGGTTACAAATCCCGATTTAAAATTGCTCATTTACGTCCTTTGCCTGAGAGTCCCTGAAATGTTTTCTATGCCCTAATTAATTCGTCTTAATTTTCTTAAGACAGTGTAGGGGACATTTAAAAAATAGAAAACAGGTATATCGTCTTTTAAGCCAATAGCATTTTGAGTTCAATGGACCAAAAACAGGTATCGGTTGAGAAATCATCTTTTTGAAACTAGAGCTATTAGGATTCAGATTAAGTTTGTAAACCATAAGGTAATAGGGACTATTTTGATTTGTATTGTTTGGTTGACTGAAATTTACAATGTTTGGTTTATAATAGCCTCTGTAGTGTGTTGAGGCAGTTCTGGATTCATTCTATTTTTTGAACTCAAAAAACCACTACAAAGATATTGACAGTTTTTCCATTCTGTCTTAAATTGAATATTTTACGTCAAAGTGCTGGCTTAGCTCAGTTGGTAGAGCAGCTGATTTGTAATCAGCAGGTCGGGAGTTCGAATCCTCCAGCCAGCACCAGTTTTTAACGGGGAGATTCCCGAGTGGCCAAAGGGAACAGACTGTAAATCTGTCGGCTCCGCCTTCGGAGGTTCGAATCCTCCTCTCCCCACCACATACTTTGCGCAAAGCTATCCAGAGCCCGGGTAGCTCAGTGGTAGAGCGTTTCCTTGGTAAGGAAGAGGTCGGCAGTTCAATCCTGCTCCCGGGCTCCAGAGCAAACAGAAAACAATGAGAGATATCGTCCATCTGCAGTGTACCGAGTGCAAGAGAAAGAACTACAGCACGACGCGCAACAAGAAAGTAAAACCGGCCAAAATGGAAATCAAGAAGTACTGTCGATTTGACCGCAAACACACCGTTCATAAAGAGGTCAAATAAGTGTAGGCCAGTAGCTCCAATTGGTAGAGCATCGGTCTCCAAAACCGGTGGTTGTGGGTTCGAATCCCTCCTGGCCTGCCATCCTGTTTCCAGCAAGCACTGTCTCAACACATATACCTTTAGCCTGTAAATGTTCAAAAGATTCAGAAAATTTCTTACGGACGTAAGAGCGGAATTTAAGAAGGTCACCTGGCCATCTAGAGAGCAGACATTCAAACAGGTAGGCGTTGTCCTTGTGATGGTGGCGATTACAGGTGTGTTCTTGTGGATTGTTGACACGGGCTGGTCGGGCTTTATGAAAATGATCATCGGATAGCTGACATGTCGGATGAATTTAATTGGTATATTCTTCAGGCGTACGCCGGCTTTGAGCAAAAGGTAAAAGTCCTGATCGAGAAGCAGCTCAAAGTCAAAAAGATGGAGTCGCTGATCGAAGAGATATTCATACCGTCCGAAGAGGTAACGACTAAAAAAAAGGGAAAGGCGAGAAAAAGCCAGGTTACATACTTTCCCGGTTACATTCTGATCAAAATGAACCTGACCGACGATCTATGGCATCTGTTGTGTGATATTCCGCGGGTCTCGGGTTTCGTCGGTGGCGATCAGAAGAATCCTCTGCCGGTTCCGGAGAGCGAACTGGCGGATATCAGGGAGCAGATCCAGAGTGGTGTCAAGCAGGCCGAAATAGACGCTACTTTCTCTGCCGGACAGAACGTAGTTGTAATTGAAGGTCCGTTTGCAGAATTCAACGGTGTCATAGATACAGTCGATCGCGAGCACAATAAACTGATTCTGCTGGTAAGCATTTTCGGTCGGGCGACGCCTCTTGAGCTTGACTTTGACAAAGTTAGACTAGCGACTTGAAAAAGTCTGGGTAACTTACCGCTAAGCCGAAGTTCGGCAATCGGCTGAAGTAAGCTTAACTATCTTAAACAAAGACTTAGAGTAACGTAATGGCAAAAAAAGTAATGGCATTGATCAAGCTGCAGGTTCCAGCCGGCAAAGCCAACCCGGCACCTCCGATCGGACCGGCTCTAGGGCAGCACGGTGTCAATATTATGGAATTTTGTAAGAGCTTCAATTCGAAGACGCAAAAAGACGAAGGCATGATAATCCCCGTTGTTATCACAGTCTACGCAGACCGTTCTTTTAGTTTTATTACCAAAACACCGCCAACGGCAGTGTTGTTGAAAAAGGCTCTGGGACTTGAAAAGGCCTCGCCCGAACCAAACCGAGTAAAGGTGGGTACGGTTACTGACGCACAGCTGGAAGAGATCGCCAAGATAAAGATGCCGGACCTCAATTGCTACGACATCGAAGCGGCTAAAGAATTGGTTCGCGGTACAGCCAAAAGCATGGGGATAGAAATTTAGCTG
>JANQGZ010000056.1:0-16964 GCA_028282825.1 SAR324 cluster bacterium | reverse complement strand
GGTATGATGAGGAGTATGAATGGGAAATCGAGGTAACAGGGTTTCTTCGAGGTGACCAAACAGAGAGGTATTGCCGAAACGGTGAGGAAATCGGAGATATATACACCTGTACTTATGGCTGTCCTGTTAATAAGGATGGTCAGGGTATTTGCTCCAAAGTAATGGTGATGATGTTCCCAATAATGGAGGCGGTCAGAAGTGGCGGAGATTTAGAGAATATCGGGGGAAACAGCAAATATAGCAAGGAAATTGTCTGCCCAGACGGTTGTGTTATGTTTAGGATGATCGCAAAGAAGCTTGAAAATGAGAATTTTTATAAGGGAAAGTTTTTCAGTTAGCTTTTATTTTTTTTGTTGTGTTCAGTCTGAGGATAAACTGCATCACTTCAAAGTGCATTGAAGTTTTGGTCGGGCCGGGTAGCTTTCTCTTTTTCATGAATTTGTATTTCAAATTCAAGTATTTTCACGGCCTATATCTTTCCCGCCCTGACTCCTTGCTCCCTGATTTATCCCGGCGCTTTCGATCTGACCCCATCTTAGATTTCATTCTCTATAGATAATATCTTTTACATCCCTCCTTTTTTATCGAATAAAATCTATTTGCCCTTCTGATCGATTATTGGAATAGTTTTGAGTTGTAAAAAAATCTTGGTAATTTTCCTCATTCTAACTCGGAAGATCATCAGGAAATACTACAAACACAAAGCTTGGTTTTAAATCATATTGAATCGAAATCTCCCAAAAGCTTATCTAATGCCTGAACGAAAACCAATTTAACCCATACCAATAAAAGCTTTAAGAGCAGTTTGATGTTTCGAAATTGGTATCGTGTGTTGTACACGTTAAACAAAGGGTCGGAAAGATATCAACCGGGATTGGTATCAAATACAGTCTGGCCTGTTGTCACGCTTGATTGGCTCTCTCCCCTCAGACGATTTATTTCGACCTGGCTCTCTCTTAACAGGGTAAAATCGTAAACCAGCGCTGCATCATCATCGACGAGCAATTCTCCTTTCCAATCGTGAATCTCATCGCTCATGATCTGTTTTATGCTTTTTTGATCGACTTTGTCGGTGATTTCCCGGGAAGAATTCAATGCCTGTTCCATACTTACCAGGGACATTTTAATACTGGAGTTCTGGTAGATTTCCTTCATCAGCCGCTTTCTGACATTGTTCAGATGATGCTGTTTTTCACGCATGCTGTTAATAAGGCTGCGCACCAATGGGATAAGAAAGAAGAGGCTTGAATACACAAAAGGGATGATACCGAAGAAAAACTGAAAGGACTGGGCGCTTTCCCCGACTATTTGAAAACGGTTGGACAATACTCCGAATGACATTACCAGCACAAACAGATTCATGCCTGTAATGATCAAATTTCGTTCAGTAGAGTTACCGTTCAATTGATATTCGGGCTCGAATTCATCCCAGTAAAAAACGATGTCAGTACTTTTTTCCTTGTGCTTCCCGGATAAAAAATCGGTAAATTCACCGTAAATTACGCCCTTGTCGGACACTTTGATTTCACCGTCAAAATTGGAGATCATTTCCGTAAAAAATTCATCTGCCTGCTTTCCTTTCCAACCTGCCAGGGCTCTTACCTCTTCCATGGTGATCAGTCCTTTATTCTCCCTGATATAGGTGGCAACTTCCCTTTGGTTTTCAAGGGGGTGAATCTCGGCCCGGTGAGGACCAAAAACATAATCGAAGACCGATATGATAAACTTCTTTGTTTTGCCCCGTTTTTTGGACTTGAATAGATCGGAAGTAACCGGTTTATACTGACGATAACGATAGCCATGTCTATCGCGCTTATAGGTAAGGTCGTCCGTAATGGTTCTCCAGAAAAAGAACTCCGATAATACCCGGATAACGATGAGAAAAACCCCGCTGTTCATGTTAAACTCCCGATCCCGATCTCCGCCGAACAACGTGGCGACAGCAATAACCAACAGCAGAATAACAAACACTGCAAAATAGCCAACCAGCATCACCATGATCCAAACTTTAAAAAAATAGGTAAACGCTTTCCACAATACTGCAGCTATTTCGTTCACACGTTCTCTCAGTGTTTTACTGCCCCTGCGAACGAGCCCTCCAAAGTCATAAATAAGTTCTCCACGGTCGGTGACCAGCATCCGACAGGAGTATTTCTTCATCAGGGTTTCAACTCCCCTTTTGGAATCAAAAGTGGAAAGCCCGGTTTGCCCCGCTAAATCCTGAATGGTGAAGGATCGAAGTTTTTTGACGGCTTGTTCAACAGTAGCCAGCTCTTTTTGCGTTGTCGTCATATTTGATAATGAATAAGTAGCCTTTGAAAGCGTTTATTTAAGGTTTAACGGAAAAAACTGGAAATAGTATGAGCCTCGATGAAAGCTCGTGTTGATTGGATAATTACAGCAATTTTTAATTTTTACGATGCTGTTATAAGACCATTTTAATTAATCCGGACTTGTTTGGTATACGAAAATGGTCATGTTGAAGTTACTGAATCACTGGAATCTCTTGTTCCTTAGGAATAGAAGGGGATTGCGTGGTGTATTGGGTGATTCTTTTGAGAATTTCTTCGTTGGTTGCCGGCACGTTTAACTGGGGGATATTGTTTTTCTTAAGAAATGAAAGCGCATGTTTAACCGCAGTCCAGACGCAAACACTCATCATCAGGGGTGGCTCTCCTACAGCCTTACTCCGGCGGACGTTAATATGATGCATGGGGTTATGAATGCACTCAAAATTAAAGACTTCAGGCGTATCCTGAATGTTGGGAATTTTATACGTGGTTGGCGAATAGGAGAGTAGATCTCCCCGGTCCTGGTAGCGCAACTCTTCTGTGGTCAGCCACCCCATGCCCTGTATAAATCCTCCTGTTATTTGTCCCCTGTCTATTCCGGGATTTATCGATTCTCCAATATCCATCAACACATCGGATCTCTCCACGTTGAGATCGCCCGTAAACCGGTCTATCGTAACTTCAGCCACAGCACAACCTGTCGTATAATAAAAGAATGGATTTCCCTTGCCTGTCTCTCGATTAAAATCCACATTGGGAGTTCGATAAAACCCCCTTGCCCCCAGATTAACGCGATTCATATAAGCCAGCCTCACAAAATCGGAAAAGGGCATCTGGTTTTCAGGATCTCTTTCATCAAATACCCTTCCATCTTCAAAGCAGATAGCATGGGTTGATGGAGAGAGACCTTTTTCAACGGAAGCAAAGTGTTGGCTGGCAAATATAGTTAAATTTTTACGAATTTTTTGACACGCATTTACGGCAGCCAAACCGTTCAAATCTGTCCCGGCAGAAGCGGCTGTGGGAGAGGCATTGTTGTTTTTCTCCGTTGAGGTTGGCATAAGAATCACATTCTTATAAGAAATACCCAACTCATCAGCAACGATCTGGCGAAGCTTTGTATTCAGCCCTTGCCCCATTTCGGTTCCTCCCGTGGAAACCTGAACGGTTCCGTCCCGATAGATATTGACAAGGGCACTGGCCTGGTTCATAAACTTGCTGGTAAATGAAATTCCAAATTTAACAGGGGTTATTGAGATGCCTTTTAAATGAGTATGAGATTGTTGATTGAAGGTCCGAATCTCCTTCAATCGTGTGTGATACTCCGATGTTTCAACCAACCGGTTAAAACATTCCTGCAATACATGATTCCTGATAATGGCCCCATAGGGCGCAACATTGTTCTCCGTTTTGCCATAACAATTAAGCAGTCGAATAGCCAACGCGTCCTTGCCTAAGTGAATGGCTATCTCTTCTATGATGTTTTCAATGGCAACAATTGCCTGCGGACCTCCAAATCCCCGGAACGCGGTATTAGGAGGTAAATTCGTTTTACAAACCAACCCGTTAATTTCAACATTGGGGAGATAGTAAGCATTTTCAGCATGCAGCATGGATCTCTCCAAAACTGATGGAGAAAGATCAGCAGTGGCTCCCCCGTTAGAATAAAAATCAATTGTTAATCCCGTAATGTTCCCTTTTCGGGTAAATGCCACTTTATACCGGATCTTGTAAGGATGGCGCTTTCCGGTAACCTTCATGTCATCGTCTTTGGTATAGGCGATTCTGGCCGGACAATTGTTTTTCACAGCGACCAGTGCAGCCATAACAGCCGGGATAGCCGCCTGGGTTTCCTTCCCGCCGAATCCTCCTCCCATCCTTTTGCAAATGGATACCACCTGGTGTTGCCCTAAACCAAGGGCTTCAGCAACTACCTGCTGTATTTCCGTCGGGTTTTGAGTGGAGGAATGGATGGTTATCTGCCCCTCCTCCCCGGGATAAGCAAGAGCCGCTTGGGATTCCAGATAGAACTGTTCCTGTCCGTTCAGCCAGATGGTGCCTTCCAGACTATGCTCTGCTTCTTCAAACGCCGTTTGTACATTGCCCCTTTGGATTTTTCGCTGAACCCCCAGAAATTGTTCTTTTTCCAGGGCTTGATCTACTGTAAGGACGGCAGGATATTCTTCAATGTTAATTTGAATAAGCTTTTTTGCCTGCAAAAGTGCTTTATGAGTTTTCCCGGCAAGAATCGCAAGAGGTTGTCCCTTATATTCACAAATTTCTTCGGCAAGAAAAGGCTCATCGGGAATCATGGGGCCAAACAGATTATGCCCGGGAATATCCCGATAGGTATAAATGTCGATAATGCCTTCCACTTTTTTAGCCTGACTAAGATCCAGCGACAAAATTTTTCCGTGAGCCACCGGGCTGCCAACGAAATCAACCAACACTTCGTTTTGTGTGAAAGGCAGATCATCAATAAAAAGCGCCTCACCGGTAACATGGCCTAGAGCCGAATCGTGAGGGATTGGTTTTCCTACTGCCGTCATAGCGTTGCCTTATCCATTTTCCGCTGCAATTTCATGATACAGTTTTATTAAAACGTTTTCGGACAATTGCAAACGGTACTCCTCCGATGCCCGAACATCCGAGATGGGAGTAACCTCGTTGCGGGCAATCTTTCCCGCCTGCTGAAAAACCGCCAATTCAGCTTTTTTGCCTTTTAAAAACGCCTCCGTTTGAGGAAGCCTGAGTACAATCGGCGCCACCCCTCCATAAGATACTTTAACAGTCTTAATTCTACTCTTCTCTATTTCCAGCATAAAGCCGGCTGTAAAGGTGGAAATGTCCAGGTCTTTGCGTTTAGATACTTTATACAGCTTGAGTAATTGGCCTGGTTGAGGAACAGGTATGCGAATCCGACTGATTAATTCCTGCGGTTTCAGGTCGCATTGCTTATAACCATGGTAAAACCGGTTGATGTTGACCCATCTGGTGCCCGATGTTTCGGCCAACTCTATTTCTGCATCGGCCACAAAAAGAAAAGGAAGCGAATCAGCTATTGGTGACCCATTGGCAATATTCCCGGCCAGGGTTCCGACATGTTTGATTTGAGGTGATGCAAAAACGTTAATGATTTTGTGAAATTCAGGAAGTGTCTTTAGGGTAAACTGTTCCAGTTGCGTCCAGGTCGTTTTGGCGCCAATCCATAAAACATTGTCTTCAACCTCTATATGATTCAAATCGGGAAGATTGGAGAGACTTATGATCTTATGGGGGCACAGCCTTCTCTTATTGATCTGCACTGAAATATCCGTTCCACCGGAAATAACGGTGGCTGTTGGATGCTCTTTCTTAAGTTGAAGAGCCTCCTGCCAAGTGGCAGGATTGAAGTAAAACCGGTCTTGTGAATGATCAAAACCTTTTTCGCTGTAGTGAATGGCGATAGGGTCCTGGCTATACTTTTGAAAACCCTTAAGAAAATTCTCAGATGGAAATCGTTCCTCCATGGTTTTTACATGGTTGGGATTCACCGCCAGGGTAGCTTTGATAATGGGCTCATAACCTGTACAGCGACAAAGGTTCCCTGTTAGGGCTTCCCGGACATCCTGGGATTTTAACCTTGCCGGTCTTTCCTCAAACATTCCAGCCATTGCCATCACAAACCCCGGAGTACAATACCCACACTGGGAGCCAAAATGGTCAACCATGGACTGCTGCACCGGATGAAGGCTTCCTTCTTCTTTGAGCCCTTCCACTGTAATGATATGAGAGCAATCCAACTGATAGATGAATTTAATGCAGGAGTTTATCGGAACATACCGGAGTGTTTTTCCTTTCTTCTTTCCCATTAAAACGGTACAAGCGCCACAATCTCCTTCGGCACAAACAACTTTTGTCCCGATCAATCTCAGATTCAACCTGAGAAACGTCGACAGAGGCTGAAACACATCCTCTCCATAAATCCGGTGGGCTTTCCCATTAATGTAAATTAAAACAAAATCTCTCATAGGATCATCAATCTCGTTTTAAGCTCCACATTCGCCTTTATCCTATGATCTTACACATCGATAGGCTTACGCAATTAGATTTTGAATTCACGGTTTAGCCAATATAACCGGGCTCTAGACTTGGGAGATCCTGTCAGTTTCGTTTTCGTCATTATTTTGGTTTCCGGAAATCTGTTTTGAAGCTCAACTCCACTCGTTTGATCATTTGATCCACCATATTGTGAGCGGATTTGGCGACTTGCAGAGCTTCGTATTCCGTGAGTCGCAGGTTTGGTCTGCGATTTCGGTGACCAGGGCGGCAAAGCCTTTGATCATGAAATAGAGATAGAGTTGCGATCGATATTTTTGAATAAGGGCCAGTAGTTCATTGGACTGGATTGAGGAAATCACCGACGGTTAATTGTGTTTGTCTTTTGATGTAGCCGGTGATTGGTGCAAAGGCTAAACCTGGTTGAAAATGCCAAAATGAAAGACCTGCCCCCAGATTTTGTTAGGTCTGAGCCCATTTCTCCAAGTTATCACCCCCCCATGACGACGGCCCATAGGGAAAAGATCAGAGTATAAAAATTTGAAAATGAATTGCTCTTGCCATTGCAGCATTGATATATTGTCGATTGTAAGCTATCGTTTTATAGCTCATTTTGATGTTTGACTAGTTATCAATGTTAATTAATTTAAGGAGAGAATCCAATGTTTGATAAGTTAAAAACATTTCTCGTTTCAGGGCTGGTTACAGCCGGTCTTTCCATCACAGCTGCTCCTGTTAGCGCGGATACCTTTGTAACCATCGGTACGGGTGGGGTTACTGGTGTGTATTATCCGACCGGTGGTGCTATCTGCCGACTGGTAAACAAAGACAGAAAAACACACGGAATTCGTTGCTCCGTTGAATCAACCGGGGGATCGGTATACAACCTCAATACGATTCGAGGAGGTGAACTGGACATGGGTGTGGCTCAGTCCGATTGGCAATATCATGCATATAATGGTACCAGCAAGTTTGATAAAGTCGGAGCAAACAAAAAGCTACGTGCCGTCTTTTCAGTCCATCCAGAGCCTTTTACCGTTGTTGCTCGGAAAGACTCCGGAATTAAAAACTTCATGGATCTGAAAGGTAAACGTGTCAATATTGGTAATCCCGGTTCCGGTCAAAGGGGAACAATGGAAGTATTGATGAAAGCACTGGGTTGGAACAAATCTGTATTTGCCCTGGCTTCTGAGCTTAAACCTGCAGAGCAGGCGAGTGCTTTGTGTGATAATAAAATTGATGCCATGGTTTACACCGTTGGACATCCAAACGGTTCTATCAAGGAAGCTCACACATCATGTGATGCGGTTCTCGTTAATGTGGATGGACCTGTCGTTGAAAAATTAGTGAAGCAGAATGACTATTATCGAATTGCTACCATTCCTGGTGGAATGTATCGTGGCAACCTGGCAGACACAAAGACATTCGGTGTTGGTGCAACGTTCGTTTCTTCTACTGACGTACCCGAAAAAGTGATTTACCAGGTGGTGAAAGCAGTTTTCGAGAATTTTGAGTCATTCAAGAAGTTTCATCCAGCGTTTGGTGTTTTGAAAAAGAAAGAAATGGTATCTGATGGATTATCAGCTCCTTTGCATGCCGGTGCACTGAAGTACTATAAAGAAGTAGGGCTCAAGTAATCTATTCGGGCAGGCTATTCCAGCCTGCCTAATACCTACCTCCGTTTGCAGCCGCCTATAAACACATCAATAACTATCATTGGTAAAAAGCCAGACAAGAGAACACAGTTTTTTACTAAATGAATTGCTAAGGGACTGAAAAATGGCAGATACAGAAACAACTGATAAAAAACAGACCGATGCCGAATTAGAGGAGATGATAGCCGAATCCGATACCGGTTCACGGCATCCAATCGGACCAACGGGAAAACTACTTTTATTCATTCCGTTTGTCTGGTCTTGTTTTCAACTCTGGCTGGCTTCTCCCCTCCCCTTTTTGTTCAACTTCGGGGTTTTTAATGGAACCGAAGCTCGATCCATTCACCTGGCATTTGCGATTTTTTTGTCCTATACCGCTTTTCCAGCCTTAAAAAGATCGCCACGTGACTATATACCAATCCAAGACTGGATATTAGCGATTGTTGCAACATTTGCAGCCAGCTACTTATATGTTTTTTATGAAAGTCTTTCCGAGCGTGCCGGATCACCCACAACAATCGATATCGTTGTCTCGGTAATTGGTATCGTATTGTTGCTTGAAGCCACCCGCAGGGCTTTAGGTCCTCCACTGATGGTAGTGGCAATGGTGTTTTTGACATACACTTTTGCCGGACCTTATATGCCTGAAATTATATCTCACAAGGGTCAAAGCTTATATAAAGTTTCAGCACACCAATGGTTGTCAACGGAAGGTGTTTTTGGTGTAGCGCTGGGGGTATCAACCAGCTTTGTATTCCTGTTTGTCTTATTCGGTTCGCTACTTGAAAAAGCAGGAGCCGGGAATTATTTTATCAAAATGTCATTTTCCCTGCTGGGCCACATGCGCGGGGGACCTGCCAAGGCAGCCGTGCTAGCGTCAGGGACAACGGGGATCATTTCCGGATCATCCATTGCCAATGTCGCCACCACGGGTGTTTTTACTATACCCCTGATGAAACGAGTCGGGTTTCCAGACTACAAAGCCGGGGCAGTAGAGGTTGCGGCTTCAACCAATGGACAGCTGACACCTCCTGTAATGGGGGCAGCCGCGTTTCTGATGGTTGAGTACGTTGGTATTTCCTATCTGGAAGTGATCAAACACGCCATTCTACCTGCCCTTATTTCCTACATGGCACTGGTTTATATTGTGCATCTTGAAGCCTGCAAAGCTGATATGAAAGGACTTCCCAGACGCGTTGTACGAACCGCGCTGCAAAGTCTCCTTTCTTTTGTGACAACCATCCTTGGTATCTGTGTTATTGGACTCGCTGTTTACTACGGAATTGGCTGGCTGAAGACCGTATTCGGCGGGGGTGCAGTCTATGTTGTTGCTGTTGCAATTGCTGGAATTTACATAGCCCTGTTAAAATTTGCCGCCAGGTTTCCTGCCTTAAAACAAGACAAGAGTGGTGATGAGATATTGGAGCTACCTGATCCCGGACCAACTATCAAAGTAGGGCTGTATTACCTCTTGCCGCTAGTAGTGCTTATGTGGTGTCTAATCGTTGAACGATTCTCACCCGGCCTTTCAGCATTCTGGGCATCCATGTTGATGATAATTATCTCTTTGACTCAGCGTCCAATTCTTAATTACTTCAGGAAGCAGGAAAAATATAAAGAAGCATTTGGACACGGTGTCATTGACGTTCTGGAAGGAATGATAACCGGCGCCAAAAACATGATCGGTATTGGTGTAGCTACTGCGGCCGCGGGTATCGTGGTTGGAACAGTTACACTGACAGGAATCGGGCAGGTAATGATTGAACTGGTTGAATTTATTTCAGGTGGTAACATCATGCTGATTCTCTTTTTCACAGCGATTATTTGTCTGATTTTAGGAATGGGATTGCCAACCACAGCGAATTACATCGTTGTATCAACATTGATGGCACCGGTTATTGTGGAACTGGGAGCGGGAGCAGGTCTGGTAGTGCCCTTGATTGCTGTGCATATGTTTGTGTTCTTTTTCGGGATTCTTGCAGATGACACCCCGCCTGTGGGGCTTGCTGCCTTTGCGGCATCTGCCATAGCCAAAAGTGATCCGGTTAGAACAGGTATCCAGGGTTTTGGCTATGATATCCGGACTGCAATTCTACCTTTCATGTTTATTTTTAACACTCAACTGTTGCTGATCGGTATCGACAGTATTTGGGAGCTGTTATTGGTTATTGGCAGTGCAGTTGTTGCTATGCTCTTATTCGCTGCTGCTACACAGGGATACTGGATGACAAGGAACAAAAGATGGGAATCCCTGCTCATGCTATTAGTTGCATTCATTTTGTTCCGCCCGGGATTCTTCTGGGACAAAATATATGAACCCTACCTGCAAAAACAGCCGGTAAACATTTATCAGGTTGCCGAAGAAGCAGGACCAGGTGGGAAACTGGCCCTGGTCGCATCAGGAATGAATCTTGAGGGCGAAGAAGAACGCAAGTCTGTGCTGCTCCCTCTCAGTGACGCTGAAACTGGCAGGCAGAGGGTTGAGGATGCCGGCCTGGACTTAAGAACCGGGGCAGATGGTAATTTATTGGTTGAAGAAAATGGCACTATCACCATCGACATGGTGAGGTTCGACAGTCCCGCAGAAAAGCTGGGGTTGAGTTTTGAATGGAAAATTGAAAACCTTCGGGTGGAAGCACAGCGTCCCCCTAAACACGTCATGTTTATTCCAGCTCTCCTATTGCTGGGATTTATCTGGTTTTTACAGAAAAGACGGATCAAAACGACCACAGCAACTGAATTAGCAACCTAGCCTGACTTGTCTCCAAACACTGCATATTGTGGTGTTTGGAGCACTCTCCTGATTCATCACTTACGTCTCTCATTCCTGGGTTTTCACGGGTTTTGGTGAAGGGGTCATGAAGGGGTCAAGTGAAGGGGTCAAGTCTTCTTTTGACTTATCTTGTCAAATTGCTCTTCAATTGAAGGGGTCAAGTCTTCTTTTGACTTATCTTATCAAATTGCTCTTCAAGGCTTCAAGGGAAGTGACCTTAACATCATAAAATCAGGTGACAGTATATTTATTTTTGTAAATTGGTATCATGTCACCTGATTTACATTTTTCTTGTAATCCCAGCAGGTTGCATTTTTCTTTGATTCTGATATTGTTTAATCGGTTTCAGGCAATACTTGTATTATTTTAAATTTCAGATATATATCACCTAAGTTAACGGATAAGTCTATGGAAAATCTTGCTGAACTGGTCAGGGACAGGTGTCAAAAGGATGCGGGTAAAAAAGCTTTTTTGGTGAAGAAAAACAGGAAATGGGAGGAGGTTACCTGGTCGGAAGTTGATAAAAAAGTAGACTTGATTGCCGGAGGATTGCTGAATTTGGGGGTGAAGTCCGGGGATCGGGTGTCTATTCTTGGAAATACCATGCTGGAATGGACTCTGGCCGATCTTGGCATTACCAGAATTGGCGGTGTAAGTGTGGGGATATATCAAACACTGTCCACAGAACAGTGTAAATATATCCTTTCCGATTCCGGGTCCGGGGTTTTATTTATCGAAAGCGAGCAGCAGTTGCAAAAAATTGAGCATCTCTTCCCTGAACTCCCGAAATTGAAAACCATTGTTTTATGGAAGGGTCGGGTTGAATCTGATAAAGTCCTGTCCTTTGAAGATCTGCTTTCCCTTGGAAAACAACATATTGCCAGCGAACCCGGGAGCATCGCTGACCATGAATCTAAGATAAATCCGGATAATACAGCGATCATCGTCTACACATCCGGGACAACAGGCCCTCCAAAAGGAGCCTGCCTTTCTCACAAAAACGTCCTGGCACAGTTAAACATGCTTGAGAAAGTGTTCCTAGAGAAGGATATAGGTGATACTATGATGTTTTTTCTTCCTTTATCCCACGTGGGGGAGCGCGTAGGCGGTCAGTACATGCGTATCAGCAGAGGCATTGCGGCGGCTTATGTTCAGGACATCACCAAAATTCTGGAAGATATAGTGGAGATTCAACCCACTTTTTTTGGAAGTGTGCCCCGCGTTTTTGAAAAAGCCTATGCGAAAATTCAGTCCGAAGTTGCCAATGCATCGCCTTTGAAACAAAAACTGTTTTACTGGGCGGAAAAAACGGGAACTCGAGTCAGCAGACTCCTTCAAGAGAATCAAACCATCCCCTTGGGATTAGCCTTGCAGTTCCGACTTGCAGATTTACTGGTATTAAGAAAAATCCGACAAATTTTCGGCGGAAAGGTCCGCAGTTTTTTATCCTCATCTGCACCAATTGCACGTGAAATCATCGAATTTTTTCATGCCTGTGGAATGTTGATCTGGGAAGCCTATGGGCAAACCGAACTCTCCTGCTTCTGCACCTTATGCACATCACGGGATTACCGTTTCGGTTCGGTTGGTAAGGCACTTCCGGGGGTGGATTTAAAAATTGCGGCTGACGGTGAAATTATGGTGAAGGGGGATATTGTTTTTAAGGAATATCTCAATCAACCCGAACTGACAAAGCAGACGCTTTCGGAAGACGGATGGATATACACCGGAGACCTGGGACGTATCGATGAAGATGGCTATCTCTGGATCACAGGCAGGAAAAAGGATATTATCGTAACCTCCGGCGGCAAGAACGTGACACCCTCAAATATTGAACAGGGTCTTATGAATCATCAGTTGATTGAACGAGCCATCGTGCATGGTGATCGCAGGAATTATTTGACGGCGTTAATATCTATCTGTCCTGAAAATGTGGAAATATGGGGTCAAAATAATGGACATGTCGGATTGACATATAGTGCTTTTACCGAGCTTGAGGCACTAAAAAAGGAAGTTCAAGGTATTGTAGACCGGACAAACGCCAAACTCGCCCGTTTTGAAACCATCAAAAAATTTGCCCTTTTGCCGGCACCTCTGGAGGTGGAAACCGGCGAATTGACTCCCACCATGAAAACTCGCAGAAAAATAGTCGAAGAAAAATACGAACCGTTACTGAATTCTCTTTATCAGTAATCGTTGGCGTGGTTGAACGATTGAAATTTGATTTGCTTATTTCAATAGTTCAATTGATTCCCGCTAAGTATAGCATTTTAGGCTCCCTAGGTCGTAAAAGCAATCTTTACAACATAGGGACCTCCCAGCTAAAACCAGTCAAATTTGCTTCCCAAAGCAGATTGTTGATCCACAAAAGCGTTTCAACGTCTCTCTTTCAACCTAAACCCAACCCGCCAATTCTTGCCAATGTCAAAACCTCTACATAGCTGTTATTGCACTTGTTTAAATCAGGTTAAATCAGGTGACAGTATACTTATTTTTGTAAATTGGTATCATGTCACCTGATTTACCTCCCATCTCATTTCACTAAATCGTTTTGTGGATTGGTGGCCTAGCGAATCCCGTGTCTGCAGAATCTTCAAAATATAGTGAACCAAAGGTTCCCAAAGGAAACAATTGAAATGTTTTTAATAATAATCAGAGTTCCAAACAGATCAAAATCAGAGACTGTTTTTAGGGAGATGATACATTTCAAAGATCAATGAAATGGTACTCAATTCGTCTTATTTGGGTCGCCAACAAATTCAAACGACTTTCTTTTTGATTGGATAAAAACAATGATTGATAAAACCATTAAAACAGCACCGCTCAAAATCAATGTAGATTCATCATGTAATATACTTATTAAAAAACCGCCAGCCATTATACCTGCCGGTGTCGGAAACAGGAGAATGGATGACCATGTTTTGTAAGTGATACTACGTATCTTTGGCGTCGTGATTCTATTAATATATGTATTGCAAATGATTGCATAAGGAGCGAATGATCCGCCAAGAATGAATGCTAAAACTGGCATTTGCCAACCATCTGCGAAAGGGAAGAGTACAATCAAAACAGACCAGCAAAGTATTATGCTTGAAATCCATATTAAGTGATTGGAATACTTAAAATTGAACTGTAAAAGCATAATACCCGCCGCTCCTACCGTGAATAGGGCCCAAAACATTCCAATACCCGTCATTTCACCGGTTTTTTCAGTCAAGTTTTGGATCATGCCTATTTCAAAAACACCGTAGCAAAAATAATAGACTGCGGTAGCAAACATCAGCAATTTGAATTCTGATGTATAAATCTCTTTCGGTAAAACCGTGGCCTCTTCTATGCTATTTTCTTTTTTGTCCGGTAAAACAGTCGCATTCTCTATTCCCAAAACATTGGCTCCAAAAACAGCAGAACCAGTAGCTATAATCCAAATTAACGCCAAACTGTCATAGTTATCCAGAAGGAAACTGACAAAAGAGACAACAAACCCAAATATCCAAGGTGTTGCTCCAACTATCAGAGTCGTGCTTTTGGACTCATTTAAATATTGCCTTAATGCCAAAGGGGTTTGCCGAATTGTAGATGCACTTATTGGTGTTACAAGAGATGACAACGTAATAAGAATACTAAAGCATGCTATTTCCAGCCCTGAAGACAACTCCCCCAGTAATAGCAGAGATGACAGAACTGCTATGTTGGCTCCCCAGCTTAGTGTTAATGCAAAACGTGCAGATATATTTGAACCGAATTTTGGAACCAAGAGATGTAAAACTCCTCCCGGCAACAAACGAAGAGTTAAAAATCCGGCAGTAAGCATTCCACTTTCAATTTTGTCGTAAATTGAATGTTTGGAAGCCCAAATCACCACAATAAAAACTGATGCTCCTAATGCGCTGATAATATGGCACGCAGCAACAACCCTGATGATCTTTAGTAGTTTATTTTCCATCAATTAAAATCATTTGGTGGAGGGCAATCGCAGACACAGCGCATTCCAATTTCAAAATGTCGATCATATATGAAATCATTACCCCGAAATTTTGTGCTCATCATCTCAGGAATTGAGGTCCAAGTTCCGCCCTTAAGTACACTGAATGATCTGTAATCGTAAATAAGATCAACATAGCTCTTATTTGAACAGCAAGAAGGATTTAAATGTCCTAAACTACTACGATTAGTTGAAGTCCATTCCCACTGGTTCCCTGCCATGCCCACAACACCAAATGGACTTACATTTAACTCCTCTTTTACTGGAACAACAAGATCATTGGTCTTCTCATTAAGCAGTTTCAACAACTCCCTTCTCCAGTCCTTTGCTGATGATGGGATTGTTTTTGACAGCTTATGAATGCCATGTACCTTGTCAGCACGAAATTCATTACCCCAGGGAAATTCATATTTCTCATCTCCTTCAGCTGCACGCTGCCATTCTTCTTCCAATGGTAGTCGTTTACCCATAGATCTGGCAAAACTGAAACTATCAAACCATGAAATTCCTGTAACTGGATCTCCCGGTTTAAACCTCTCATCTAATAGGGTATTTCTGATATGCAAGTGATTTTTTGCTTCGCCTGAATGGCAATGTTTATGGGTTTTAGCCGCCTCTGAAAATGCGAACTTATCGTACTCAGCACATGATGTTGGAAACTTATCAATCCAAAAACCTTTTGTCTCAACTATTCGTTCTTCTCCTCTCTCGTCCCACTTAAGAAGTCGATTACGTATAGATGATGGAAACTTTCCAATCTCAACCGTTCCAGGAGGAATATAAATCATGTTGTCATGGCTATGTAAGATGTTCAGAGGGAGTACGGTAGGTTCTTTTTTAAACGAGGAAATTTTATCTCTCCCATCAGGAAAGAGTTCATGCATTTTTGCTTTTAATATCTCAGGATCACTTGTTTCTAAAATTTTTGAAACTGAGTCAAAAACTGCGGCATGGCCTATACCAACTGGTTTATTCGGTCTATCAGCAGCGACTTCACTAAAATCAGAAAGTAGGGCTAAGTCTGACACTGAATTGCTAAGCACTAAATCTCCACATGCCCTGATAGCAGGAAAAAAAACTATATCATCAAAATCATGAGTCAAAAACGAAACCACTTCTAGTACATCGCTGTTTTCAGGTGCTGCAGCTATCAATTTTTTAAGACATGTTGACCGGACCCATGGATCAGGATGCATCGCAGCTAGTCCACAAACCTCCTTGATATCACTATCCGACAGTTCCCTTGCAGACAACTTGGCTTCAAAATGTTCCAAACTTGCTTTGTATGGCTTTTTATTACTGATTTTATCAAGACAGTAAATATCAAGTACATCTTCTAAAAGATGACTTATTTCAATGCTTTGTTCCATTTTTGGCGATGTTTAGGTCGAGTCACAATACAGTTGCGACTCGAACGTTTCAGTTTTTAAATAAAAACTGTACTAAATATCTCTTACCATTTTTCGTCATGTGCTCTAACGGTAGGCTTTTTGATTTGAGACATTTTTTCTTTCCATGCATTATAATAAGACATAATTTATCCTTTTCATTGATGGTTAATGTCATTTAATTCGAATCACAACAAGCTTCCATCTTATATCTGGAAAACTTGAAAAGAGTTGATTTCACTTATTGTACCAGCCACTTAAGCGAGTGTTATGACTTTGTAATTTTAAGCTATTTTGAATTTGTATCATTTTATTTTAACTAAATTATACAGTAATCAATAAAACACATATGTATCAATTTTTAGTAAATTTTTATTTCTATTTTTAAGCTTCGTGTAACTATTTATCTACACTATTTTATCGTTTTTAGAGGATTGAATATTACATTTTTTCGGATAAAGCACATCTGTCTCTAATTAGTGTATCAACAAAACAGTGACCGAGTTGAGGAGCCTATTTTTAATTGATCACAAACGAATGATTTGTTAACAACGCGCTTGCCCAAATAAGTTGACTTACTTTTTCATGACTTCATTCGTCAGTAGTAATGTCTGATTAGCTCATACTCCCATCTATTCTTCCAATCCATGGACTGGTTTGCAGAATTCTGCTTTGAAGGCCTCTTCTACTCGTTTGATCACTTGGTCGACCATATTGTGAGCGGATTCGGCGACTTGCTATTGATTTTTGATTCCAGCAGATGATATACATGATAAAAACGTATATCCAAAATGGAGGTTTCGATGCAAGTATCAAAATGGGGCAACAGTTTGG
>JANQGZ010000052.1:0-61322 GCA_028282825.1 SAR324 cluster bacterium | reverse complement strand
CCCTTTTTATTGCTCACAAAAGAGCGTTCTGTCTGAACCACTTTGCAGCACATCAGATCATACAATAGGCGTTCATCGATGGCGAATTGATGGGTAACGAGTTACCCATCCTACAATCCCATGCATCAGTTGAGTTGATAGGCAACCTTCGGCGGCCCATCCTACATGACTGAGATTACCTTTTTCCAAAGCGACAACATCTTGTCCTACCTAGCATCATTGTGTTACGAATACACCACCATTAGACGGGTGGACAATCGGCCGAGAAATTTTCAAACGCGATTATAAGATAAAATTAGTTCTAATAGTGATTAACTAAATCCAGTTAAAATCAATTTTGTCCTATTATTTAGCTAACAAATAAAATCTAAAAATAAAGGATACAAATGAGTGAAGAGTTAATAAAGGAAACATCAAAAGGGAAAATTGATACTTGGCAAATAGTTTTTATTGCTACTCTGGCAGTACTACTACCAGCAGTGAATCCTATTCTTCCCAAAATAATACCTCCAATGTTTTCACGTGCTTTGCTTGCCGGTATTGGTGCCGGACTCGGGGGTTTTTTAGCATTCAAGTTAAAGAATAAATCAAATATATTTAAATCCATAACTTTTATTGGCAGTATCCTTTCTATCCTTTTCATCCTTGTCATTGGCAATATGATTATTGAACTAAACAAACCGTTCAGTGAGGAGTTAGCTGCTTTTTCCCAGTCAATAAATGAGAAATGTCCTACTATTCTTGATCAAGACACTAGAATGGATATGACCAAATCCGGTCCGGGAAATCAACTTACGCTCTATTATACGATTTTAAATTCTTCTTCGAGTGAGATCGACGCGGAAAATCTTATTAAAAACTTAAAACCAAAAATGATTGTGAAGGTAAAAACAAAAAACAATTTAAAATTCCTTAGAGACAATAAAGTTGAGTTTGTTCATGTTTTTAGAGATAAAAACATGAAGGAAGCATTTAGAATTTCAATCTCACCCAGCGATTACATATAAAAAGGTAATAAGCGTAAAGAATCAAAAACGTTGGTTTAAAAACTTCACGTGATTTTCCCTCCAGCGATTCGTCACCTGCAATCGAAGTGTTCATTCAAGCAAATTGTTTTGATATTCTCGCTCAGAGAATTGATAAGCGGGAGTATTCCAAACCCGGGGTTATGCTTGGCTCACCCTGGACTATTACAAGCTTCTTCGTTGGAGAAGCTTTTGGAATTCAAATAAAACCATGGGATGATCCGGTGCAGCCTCAATATCATTTAGTCAAGAATCTCCCGGAGGCTCCGACAGATCCTTCACATTTGTTCAGGATGACATCCGGTCCCGATTCTCTTAACTAAATGAGATCGGATGTAACCTGCCCCGTCTTTCATAAGCGCTTAATTGAGAAAATTTCAAGCTTTTTTTTACAATTAGCAATTGTCAATTTTTCATTCCTCATTATAACCCCAAAATTCCTAAGGCTAGCAATCCATAAAACAATTGCAATTAATAATTGTAACTTGTTAATGAATTTTTTCTTATTTAAATCCTTGTGGCTCCCTTCACGTATAGTTAAATGTTTTCATAAAAGAAAATAGATCGATTTTACAACTAGTTTACAGAAAATTTAAAACAACAAATTTAAATATCCTGAACAATATGTTAGGGTTGTGAGAATGCTTTCTATTGGAAGTGGTGCAAAAGGTAACAGGGGGTTTCCGGGTAGTAACCTGGTATTGAGTTTAATGCATAGCAAGGGGTTCAATGAAGCGTATAGTCAGTTTTTTAATCGGCGTTATCATCTGCTTACAGGGGAGTTTGCTGTTATCCTCCCCTTTGGCAAAAAACGGAATTCTGGATCTTTCAGAAGCAGAATTGAATAAAGGGGAACTGGTTAAACTTGACGGTGAATGGGAGTTTTATTGGAACAAACTATACACACCGGAGACATTCAGGACCTCCGGGGTTGAGCCTTCTCCTCTATATTTCGCTATTCCTGCCTGTTGGAACGAAGGATATCTCATTGATGGTCAGGAACTGGATGGAGCCGGTTACGCAACATTTCGACTGCGAATCAGGGGACTTTCGGAAAATAAACTGGCTGCGTTTCAGGTTCCGTTAATGAATACAAGTTACCGACTTTGGGCCAATGGCAGTCTAATTTCAACAAATGGAGTGGTCGGGGCAAGTAAAGAAGAGGTCATCCCGCAATACCTTCCTAAAACCGTTGTAACGGACGTTGCGGACAATGAAATCGAACTTGTCTTGCAAATTTCCAATTTTCATCATTACAACGGCGGTATCTGGCAGAGTATAAAAATTGGCTATATTGACGATGTGCTGAATGACAGTCGAATGAAAACTGCCTTTGATCTGTTTACGATCGGGGCTATTCTGATTATGGCGCTTTATCATTTTGGTTTGTATGCCCTGAGAAGAAAGGAAGTGTCGCCCTTGTTCTTTGGTTTGTTTTGTCTGGTGGTAGCATTCAGGATTTCAATCATCGGATCCGGTATTTTTGCAGAGTTGTTTCCGGGTTTTTCCTGGGAGTTGATGATAAAATTAAACTATTTTACCTTGTTTTTTGGACTGGCTTACTATTGTGCTTTCATTCAAAGCCTGTATCCCCTTGAGTTTTCCAGAAAGGTCCTGAATTTCATCGTGGTGATTACAGTTGGATACGTGCCCTTTACTGTGCTGACGCCAGCCACAATATTCCCGGCATACCTCACCTACTACCAGCTACTCATGGTGGTTTCCAGCGTTTACACGATGTATGCCCTGGTACTTGCGATAATTCGAGGAAGGGAAGGAGCCGGGGGTATTTTGGGAGGCTGCGCAATCATCATTATTACCCTGGTAAATGACATTCTTTATAATCAGGAAATTATCTATACCGGCGAATTTGTAGGAATTGGTTTGCTTTGTATGATATTTTTCCAATCCTATGTACTTTCCTCCAAGTTTTCCAAAGCATTTGATATGGTTGAAGAACTTTCCATACATTTGGATCATTTGGTTAAAGAAAGGACGGCAGCCATCAAAGATCTGCTTGATAACACGGGTCAAGGTTTTTTCTCTTTTACTGAGGATTTCACTATTCAGGACTATACATCCAAAGCGACTGTTGACTTTTTCGGGAAACCGATCGAAAGCATCAATGCCCTGGATTTGATGTTTCCCGGAAATCAGAAAGAGATGAAGGAGATATTCAATATTGTTTTCGACCAGAATGGAAACCTGGATTTAGTGGAGGAAATCCTGCCTGCGGAAATGAAGCAGGATGGCTCAACATTTCAGATTGACTATCATTGGATCGAGGCACGCGAAAACTCACCAGGTCGTATCATGATCGTCATGACCGACATCACCGTCGAACGAAAGCTTGAATTAAAACTGAAAGCCGACGAAACCCGCAATCAGATGATCGTTAAGATTGCTGTGGATCGTAGCGGATTTGTTGATTTCATAAATGAGGTTAACCGCTGCCTTGAATGTGTTGAAGAGCTGCTGGATGAGTCCGACTCCGATTTTAAAGCAAATGAGCTGTTTCGATACTACCATACGATCAAAGGAGGCATGGCCAGTTATTTCTTTGAAGATGTAGCCAACAAAGCCCACAAAATAGAGAATCTTCTCGATTCGATCAGAACGACCGGAAACTCGCCAACAGATGATATTTTGCAAACCATAAAAACGGAAACATCAACGTTAAAAGAGATGCTGGAGTCATCCCTGAAAGAGCTGGATGATATCATTCCCAAACAATTGATCAAGGCCGGAATTCAGTCTTATTACACAGTATCAGAACAAAAGATGACCGCCCTGGAACAAGCTTTGGATAGTCAGGTCAGGCAGGACCCAGCTTTGGCAGATGTGGTCAGAAGTCTCAGAAGGCAGCCTATTCGCAACATCATGAAAAAACTGGCTTCCGATGCCGAAAACCTTACCGTCAAACTGGGTAAAAAAGTCAAAATCCAACTGGAAGGGGAAGAAACCGAAATTGTTCATGATACCTTTAAATCGATATTTGCCTCGTTGATTCATCTGGTGCGTAATTGTGTGGATCATGGAATCGAAGATCCGGATACCAGGGCTTCCCTCGATAAGCCTGAGGAAGGGAATCTGTTGATCAAAACGAAGGCCGACAAAGAGCAGTTGATGATTCAGATCTCTGATGACGGGGCGGGAATCGACCCCGAAAAAGTCAAAAACAAGGCCCTTGAAAAAGGGCTTATTGACAAAACCAAGATAAGCGAAATGAGTCGGGACGACATTGTGAAACTAATTTTTCATCCGGGTTTTTCTACCAATGAAGAGGTGACAGACCTTTCCGGCAGAGGGGTTGGAATGGATGCGGTTGCCAAAGAGGTTCTGGAATCGGGCGGGAGCATCAATATTCAAACAGATCCTGGTAATGGTACTCAATTTCTGATCAAGGTTCCATTAAATCCGGAATCAATTAAACTAGCGACTGGAGCTGTATGATAAAACTTAACAAATCACTTTGGATCTGCTTTTCCATATTTGCCCTGGCTTTTATGTTTACGTTGTATTTAAGGCCGTATCCTTTGCACTTCCTGGTTAAATCGATTCCTATTTTTTGTCTGGCTGTATTTGCCTTGGTAAACGTTGAAGGGAAAAAGGGTAAATTGCTCGGTCTTGGTTTTTTATTCTCGGCTATTGGCGACATACTATTGGAATTGCCATTTAAAGCTTCCTTTGGATTAGGGCTTTGCTCCTTTCTGATTGCTCATCTGTTTTACATTTCCGTCTTCCTGCGCAGGTTGACTCTAACCAAAACAAGGGGAACCGCAATCGGATCGATGTTGCTTTACAGCGCTGTCATCGCAACCATCTTTACAATCCACCTGGAAACCATGCTGCTGATCCCGATCCTGGTTTACCTGACTGTAATTCTGTTTATGGGTATCAGCGCATCCCTGGGTAAGGAAAACAACCCAATGCTTACCATCGGTGCCTGTCTGTTTATGATTTCCGATTCCATCATCGCCATCAACAGTTTTCTTTCACCGGTGTTTCTCCACAGTGTTTGGGTGATGTCTACTTATTACCTGGCCCAGGTACTTATTGCTATTGGTGTCACAAGACCATTGCGGGAACTGAATTCCGAGATCTGACACAAGGCTGGATAAGGGGTTAGCGATTTTTCGTTCAGGAACTGGCCAGGGAAAACTCGTTACCCATCAACGGATTGATCCATTTTTTTAATCGCACGCCAGACGCCCTCCATAACATTATTCATCCCAGCACCGCTTTCACTTTGCGCTCCAATAAACCAGAGATTTTTAAACGGGGTCTGGTGCGGTAAGCCTTTTTTACCCATCACGGGGGCCACTCCGCCAAAGGCATGATGCTTAAGATGAGTTCTGTTTTTAAAATCGTCCGGTGTAATAATCAGCTTGACCACGGTGTTCTTATTAAGGCCAGGAATATATTTTTCGGCTTCGGCAATCAACTTGTCTGACATCTCCTCTTTTCGATCTTCCCAGCTTCCTTCATCCAGGTTATTGGGAGCAATGGTATAGATGGTAACAGCGTGGTGTCCGTCCGGAGCCATTTCCGGGGTATGTTTCGAGGGAATGTAGATGACAAATCCGTGTTTGCCTTCGTGGTATATTCCGCTTTTAACTTCATCAATACTGCCTTCAATATCATAAGTATTATAATAGTAGGTTGTGGCAGCTTTTTGATGAACACTCGGATCGTATTTCACCCCCAGGTGTACCATAAAGACCGACTCCATCAGCGGTAACTCTTCAACGTGGTTTTGCAGCGAATCAGGTATATCGGCGCCATCCAGCAGGTCAACAAACTCCCTGGCACCTCCGCTCACAAATACCTGATCTGCAAAAAACAGATCACCACTTGAAAGTTGCACACCAATAGCTTTTTCATTTTCTACCAGTATTTTTTGCACAACTGCATCTGTTGTGATCTTCCCCTGTTTGCTTGTCACCTTGTCAGCCATTTGCTCAATGATGGATCCAACACCACCTTTTACATAGGTATATCCAGGTTGAAAACCGGTCTTTGAAAGTTGCAAAGGGGTTCTTAAGTCAAAAGCAGGTTCCGGATTAACAGCAAAAATGCCCAGTCCCTGAAACTCACTGGGACGAACAACAAAATCCGCCAGAATAGAAAGAAAAGCCGCTTGAAGCTTATGCGATTTAAAATAACGATCAGAAAGTTTCTGAGCATCCCACTTTAAAACAGGTAAAAACGGAAGCAGTTTTAAATACAGTTTCAACTTGAGAAGTGCTGCGGACAACCCGGATGCTCTTTCTGATCTTCGAGCCAGGGTCATTAATTCCATAAATCTCACGTAGTCCCGGTAATAGCGATTTAATCCACCGGTATCAGCGGGAAAAAGGTCTTTGAAATGCTGCATTCTCCACAAGGGACCGTCGTAGGTTTCTTTTTTCTCAATTTTATAACCGGGGAAGGAATAGACCCTGTCTGAACGGATCAGGTCGATCTTATCGGTCAACGCGATATCAGCAAGAACATTGCCGGCCTGCTCGCCTTTGGAAAAGCCTTCAATTAGAAGCTGACCCTGGTTCCAGGTAAAACCGTCCCGGGAAATACTTCCCGTTACACCACCAATTGCCGGGTACTGCTCAAATACTGCCACTTCATAATTCCGATCAACAAGATAACATGCCGCCGTTAAACCTGAAATTCCCGAACCAACAACAATCGCTTTCATTCCGCTCTCCTGGAGAAATTTAGTTTTAAGCTTTTTTAATCGTTATCGGAAACAAAAGGTAGGATCAAGTGGCAAATAGCGGTTTTCGTTTCTTAACGAGTCTATAAGTATGCAACCGGCGTGTGAACCGTTGGAGATTCGATACCGGAAACCGGAAGAGACAATAAGATCAGCGTACAAACATGAAATTCATGCGTGCAGCCGGTGTGCAGGCGGCAAGTGATGCATTGCAGTAGGTCCCTACATGAGTTTTTCCGGCATAGGTTTGAGTCGTTCCATCCTTGCCTTTAAATCCCCATTGGACTTTAGGATTGGAATGGCCTTCCACACTGCCTGATGTGGCTACTCCGGAACTATAAACGGCGCCTTCCCTGTCCCCGTTGGTAAACATGGCCCGACCTTCGCCGCCGTTTATTGATTGATGACTTTTTCTTGCCGAACCGGTCGTCTGGCTATTCACCATGATTGAAAAATCATCTTCATACCAACGGTTTAGATCTGTTTCAGACCAGGAGACAGCACTTCCCTGTACCCCTTCACCGGCGTTGGAATCCATACTGGGGTCAAATACGGCATCCGGGAACATTCTTACGAAAAGATTGATATCACTGAAATAGGTATAGGTGTAGTTGGAGTCATTGCTTGCTGTTGTTACATGCATAAAATGCGTGGCACCGCTTTTTATAAACGGACGAATATCCAGTGAGGCGGCAAGATTGGTTGTTGCCTCTATCGTTGTCATATCATCGGGATTAATGCTTGCTCGACCGGCACCGAAAGGCAGGGAAAAATCTGTCGATGTTGCCAGATCCCGGTCGTATCTCACCACCAATGTCCAGCCACCGCCCTGGGTAGTCATGTCGCAATAGGCATGATAAGGTGCTTCGCCCTCATCGCCATCCGGATCGATTTCATACATTCCGTCGGTTACTGATGGATCTTCCAATTTCAAAGTCAGACAGGTGATTGGGTTAGACGGAGGGGTAAACCCGGATGTGGGATCTTCCAGATTGGTCCCATATAGTACTGTTTCATCGTTTCTCATGGAGGCCACATAGCCGCTTGGTTGATACCACCCTGCCATGGGAACTGTTGAATACATTCTGGTGCCGGCGGGAAGATTCTCAAATCTGGCTTTGTAAGGACTGCCAGGCAAACTGCCTGATTTGTTCAATGTCCCAATCGTTATCACATCATCACTGGCATCAAGAATCTTGATCACACCCGGTTTTGTGCCGGCAAAGGCTACATAATCCGCGTCCGCATTTAAAGCGTAGGTTTTTTTCATTTTGCTGACGGGCAGAAAGACAGAGGCAGAATACCCATTCAAATCCGCATAGCTGGCACCACTGATTTTTTTATCGGCTGTAATGAGCAGGCTGTCACTTTTATACAATACCGCGCTGGCTCCTTCCGGATTGATCCGAATCGAATCTGCTTTGTTCAGGCTTGATGAGTCGGATACATCATTGGAATGAATTGCTGTATAGTTGGTTCCGTCGAAGAACGAGGTTAACCTCATCGATCGCGACGGAAAACCAATTATTTTCTTGGAACTGGGAAGCAAAGGTTTGGGGTCCACATATGATCCGCTGCCTGATGAATAGTGATAAAGCAGGACCATGCCAGTCGATGAAACCTGGTAGCTGCCATACGTGTTCCATTCCAGAAAGTCACCTACACCTTCTGTTAAAGTGGTTGTAGCCAACACAGTATTTCCTGATTTTACGGTAATAATGCCGCTCTCAATAGGGAAGATTTCCAAGCGTTGTGCGTTGTATCGTGTAGCGTTAAAACTAAACGATCTACTTGCCCAACTGGCTGGAATCCAAACCATATTTGCAGCTCTTCTTCCAGCATTATCCGGACCCAACCTTCCGGAAGTGAAAATAGGTTTGTCCGCATCGATGATATCATACTGTGCGGAGGCAAAGACATAGGTTTGCCCCTTGTTCAGGGTGACAAGATCTGCGCCGTTCAAGGTTATCCTGGTATTATCTTCGAAGGCAACCACACTTGAAGAATCCGCTCCGCCGACATTCATTGCCGTATGTTCACTGAATATCGGATTATTTGGTTTGGTTTCAGCCTGGACTACGTTCGACCATGCGGACAGTTTGCCGGCATCATAAACCAGTGCCACGCGAAATTCATAGCTAATCGCCGGAATCAGTCCCGTTATCCAGGTGGTTGCAGTTGTCGACAGCCCATCGTTAAACAGCAACCAAACACCGGTTCCCTTGATGCGATAATTAATTAAGTAGTCGTTAATTGTATACCCACCCGGATCTTCCAGGGACCAGACAAGTTCCGCTTTGTCATCAAGGGTTTGAACCAGTGACAGGTCCGATACGGTTGGAGTCAGGGTTTCTTTTGAAACATAGCTGACAGCGTATGCACCCGCATCACCGGATACATCTCCATGTCTGGCGCTAACCGCAATCTCCTTTTCATCTTCCAACAGGGAGACGTCGATGGAGGTTACCATCCAGGTTCCTGCCCGGCAGGTTTCGATATGATTGATACTACCGATGTCGATATCTACTGTTTCATCCGTTTCACTGCAAGCACCGCTGACAGTATAAGAAAACTGATTTGATATGTTGATGTCAGGAGCTGCGCCAATGGATACCGTAGGGATGTTCAGATCTTTTACTACAGTTGTTACTGCGGGGATTGCAAACTCATCCAATGAATTTTGGTGATTGGCGGTAATATTTACGGAAACACTATCCGGAATGCCGGAAACATCAATATGTCCCGTTGACCAATAACCCGAAGCACAATTAGGTGTCAGGATTAAAGCATCGATACTGACCGTAACAATTTGATTATTCTCACTACAGGTGCCTTCTACCAAGTAATCCGTCACATTGGCGTTGGTGATAGGACTGGCAGGCAAAATGGAAACTACGGGTGTGGAAGTATTTTTTAGTACCGTGGTTTGGGCCATTGCTGTTGAAGTACCCGAATAATCCGAATGATCTGCTTTGATCATGAGTTCTTCACTATCAGGCAACGATGAAACATCCTTATTTGTTGTAATCCAGGCATTCCCGGCACAAGTGGCAGTAAACTCAATATCCCCGATTGAACCGTCGATCGATTGACCATTTTCACTGCAAGTACCAACTATAAAATAACTCTCTGTATTTGCTGACGTTATGTCGAACGCATTGGCAATGGTAACATGTGCTTCAGAAACATCTTTCAAATCAGAATCATCCGGTTCAGTCACTGCATCGCCGGAAGAACCACCGGAGGAACCACCACCGCCACCGCAGCTTGCCAAAATGGCAGCCATGATCATTATTGCTATCAGCAGTAGGGGGTTTAGACGTTGCATGATGTTCTTCATTTCAATTATAACTGTGCAAATACAATCTTCTTTTAGCTAAATATAAAGCCAGTCCCATGCCAAACAAAACTCTTATACAACATACTGTAATTACTAACTAAAATTATCCAACTTTGATCAAAAGGGTGTGACAAATGTCACGGCAAATCATTGAAAAACAGCATCAGTGGTTATCCCCAAAGAGCGCAGGGCTAATTGACATAAGTCAATTGTTGACTTTTGTCACTGAGGTTTAATTGCCTACACGGCAGATTATTAAGCGTTTGCAGTATTTTTTGCTGCAGACATCAAATAGATGTCATTCTTTTTATGCATCCCGAATCGAATCGACATTTTTTTAGCTAAATGATATCGTGAATCCATACTGAAAGACCTGCCCCATGCCGGCGAAGGGGGAAATACCTGTCGAATTCGGAATTAATGAGCAAAGCAAAATTATAAACTTTATTAAGCTATCTATGTCCGACACAGAAACCACAGAAGAAAAAACTGACAAAAAGCAACCAGAAAAACAGACTCCGGAACAGGCTGCCAGTCCGCTTGAAGAAAAACTGGTTAAAGATACAAAAATAGCTTCGGAATTACCCATTCCGGATAAAAATGAATATTGGGTCATTACTGTCGCCGGCAAAAGCCAAAAGAAAAAGCGCAAACTTCTACCATTTCTCAAAGGAAAGGAACTGACAGAGGAAGATATCAGCCAACTCCGGGATAGTGTAGACAAGGCACCGGGTAGGGCAAAAGCACAATTGCAGGAAGTTATAAAAGACAATCCGGAAAATGCCGACCTGATGATTCTGTTTGCATTATGTTCCTACCGAAATGTATTGAATTCATCCAATCGGAAAGGTGCCCTGGAAGGATTAAAAAAAGCCTGCAAAGACGCTGCGATTGCCTTGCAGAAAGACGGAATCAGCCTTTACAATTGTGAGAAGTTTTTTGATATCTATTTTGAATATTTAGGTCGATTGAAACGGTTTCAAGTTGCCACCTACAACAAACTCGGTGAGACAGTTCGCCAACAGGAATTGAAAAAACAATTGGAAGTCTCCATCAAGATGTGCGACAAATTGATCGACGAAAAAACGAGGATTTCCAAGGTATTCAATCAAATCAAGGGAAGATTTAAGTCTTCCAGCTATAATCTGCCCTGGGAGTTCGCCGATATTAAGCTTGCAGGAGCCAAAGTCGAGCAGGGTGAATACAGGCATCAATGCGGACCTGCTGAGTCTCGACAAATGGTGGTTTACATTCTGGCAATACTCGATGTATTTGCTCGTATTCCAATTTTGACTTCCCTTGTAGACACAATTTTGCAGCAGATTCCCGAAGGATCCCCCGACCTTTATCTCAGAAAGGCCTCTGTGCAGGCAACCCGAGCCTTTACTAACTTTGAACTGATGGTAAGGGAAGGTGATACGGACAAGGTCCGGGCTTATGGAAGACAGATTTACAAAACCAGCAGTGAAAATCTGCAACAACTAGCCAATCAGCATGTCAAACAAAGCTTTGAAGCAGATCCCTATTTTAATCTCAGTCGGGTTACAATCATGACATTTGGGTTGTATAATGCGGAAGAGCAGAATGATATGCTGCGCACAGCGCTTATAGCAATTAAAAGACTGCTAAAGCTGGATATGTCTAAAACCAGGGTATTTACCCAAACAGCACTAAAAATGGAGTTCAAACTGTCAAGCTTGATGGCGGAAACAGGGAAACCTGTTTCTGCCTAGTGTCGGGTCTGTTTTGCAAGGTCGCATTTGACCGGATTCATATGATCCTGAATAGCTCACACTGCATTTGGTAAGGCATCCATATGGCTGAAGAAAAATATAAAAGCAGAATATTAGTGGTTGACGACAACCAGGCCACGTTATTTTTATTTAGGAAAATCCTGGAAAAAAAATACACGCTGCTTAGTGCGTTGGGAGGCCGGGAAGCCCTAAAAATACTACAAGAGCAGGAACCCCCGGATTTGATTCTTTCCGATATAATCATGCCGGAAATGAGTGGGTATGACTTGTTTCACGAAATAAAAAAAGATCCGCGAATTGCCTCGATTCCTATAATTTTTGTTACAGCCCTGGGAACAGAAGCTGATGAATTGAAAGGACTTGAAACAGGCGCTGTCGATTATATAGTCAAGCCGATAGAGCACGATGTTTTAACTGCCCGCATCAACAATATTCTGGAATTGTATCAGTACAACCGCGATAACAGGGAACAATTGCCCGAAACGCCGGTGGAAGTATTTCCGGAAGAGTCTATTGAATTACCGACGTCTGACGTGAAAATCGTGGATTCCAAACAAACACAACTGCTGGTTGTGGTGAACCCCGATTATGACAAGGAAAAGCACGATCTAATAGAGCAAGAGTTATCCGATGACTACGAACTCGTACAATTCAAACTGGAAACAGAAGCACATCAATTTTGCATCAAGGAAAAAACTCCAGACCTCATTCTAATGGATGTTGACCATTCAGAGCAGGATCGTTTTGAAATCATAAAATTGTTTAAAAATGACGAACATACCAGGTCAATACCAGTAATATTGTTGACATCAATCGATAGTATCGATGATGAAACCACAGCTTTTCAAGCAGGTTGCGCCGATTATCTTTCCAAACCGATCATCCCCCCCATACTTAAAGCCCGAATCCGTATTCACATAGAGTTGAAAAGACACCGTCAACTGTTCAAGGAACAACTGGAAGCCTTTATGGATGAATAGGGGTTCCTCTGTTTGAAAACACCAACATGTGGAAAGATTCCGAACAACAAGAAACCAAGTCTCCTTACTGCAGTCACAACATCAAAAAAGGCCATCAACGTTATCAAAACACATAGCATTCCGGCCCTCATCAAGCCTCCTTAATTTTAAAACCAGATATATTGTCTAAATGCTGCTTCAATTCGCCAACTGCAAGTAACCATTTATTAGCAGGTTTCTAGAAAAAGAATCGATTATAATCTCTATTTATATTTGGCAAAATGAGCTCTGAGCTTCCCGGGGTTTTAATAGCCTTGAAAAAAAAATAGAAATGACTGGTTTCGTGTATAAATAGAATATAGAATAAAAGTGTGTGAGAGCTGTTAGGCAAACTCGTTCCTTGACCTGAAAGAGTGGAATCCATTTTGATGATAGGATCTTTTAACCAAACATTTTTCAGAGGATACCGGATATGAATGAGACAATACCCGCAAATCTGAATGCAGCCATCGCTACTCAGCCGATGATGATTAGAGTATGGATTATGGTGCTTGTTGCTGTAAATCTTGTTGCAATTCTATTCATCCTTACCAGGCAAAGAGGAAAGTTAAAGATTCGGCCGGAGTCAATGGCCGTTGTTGTGAGTTTCTTCGCAGCCGGGCTTTTCATGTCCTGGCTTTATGGGAGGGTTGGTTACGTGAGGTTACTGGGGTTGCCCCATCTCATTTTCTGGACACCTGTCTACATCTGGCTCTTTCTTAAATTCCGCAAGGGCGAGTTCAAAACTCCATTTAAACAATACGTCATGGTGTATCTCGTCATTGCAGGAATCTCCCTGGTGATCGATGCCGTTGATGTGGTACGATACGGACTTGGGCAGTGACACCGTGAATCGGAATTAGAAGGTATTAATCAAGCAATCCTTCTAATTCGTCCCCTGTTTCAGGCAGATCTTTTCATACTTTAAGACAATCACGTTTCAAAATTCTGTGGCTTGCAACAATCCGGAGATGTGCAAGTGTGAACTAAAAAAAAACGAGTCAGATAACAATTATAAAACTACCGGAAAATAAAGTGCCGTTTCAAGATCCTGCCTTTTGACAACGTTTAGATAGGCTTTCATCAGAATTTCCACAATCGTCATACAGGCCCGATTGAGGTCGATGGGTTTACCTTCGCGAAAGACTTTCATGGTGCCGGGATCCAATTCTAACTCATCAATTTTTAAACGAGCGTTTTGGGTTGTAAGGCCTCGTTTTGCAAGCGCTGTAATTCTGGCAGACAATTCTTCCAAGGCAAACGGTTTCACCAGGTAATCATCAGCCCCTTTTTTAAATCCAGTCAGCTTGTCATCAAGGGTGTCACGGGCGGTTGGCATCAATATCGGGGTTTGTTTGTCGGCTTCTTCTCTGAATTTTTTACATAAGGTTAACCCATCCATTCCCGGCAACATCAGGTCCAGGACAATCACATTAAAATCCTGGGTTAAAGTTTGAATTGGCGGGGACGTAGCCACGCCCTACCGTTCGTTAGTGCATTTAAGACGTTTAAACCAAATCTGGTTAATATCGCCGGTCAATGGTAGGGCGGCCCTACGCGGCCGCCGGGGGTTTGGCAAATTAACAGGGATCCATGCCTTTAGCACTTTCTTACAACAATGATCTCAATGTTTCACACAATCAATGTTCAGGATTCCCCACATTGCCTTTAAGAAAGTTGTTTTTTAAAAAAGATTGATTCACTCTATCCCATTGCGAATGAATTCAAGCCTTTCCTTTTATCAAGATGTTCGGCGGGGACGTAGCCCCGCCCTACCGTTTGTTAGTGCAATAAAAACGTTTGAACCAAATTTGGTTAATATCACCGGTCGATGGTAGGGCGGCCCTACGTGGCCGCCGGCAGTCTTGAATTATAGTTATTCCCTATTCTCCAAACGGTGAATTGTGAATAAAACACCATTTATATTCGTCTAATTTATCTACATATCCATGTTTGACCGGATTGGACCTGATGTATTCCACGTGAAAATAAAAATCTTTTTCATTCCGCAACCTTCTATCAAGAAATTGAGATTGCCAAATTGTTTTCCGCTGCTGATGCCTCCAAATTCGATTCATGAAGTTCTGTTTGACAGCCCCTACAATCGTTTCAATAACTGCAGGTAGACGCGGACTTATGATAGCATGCCAGTGGTCTTCCAGGATCACAAGACAGGCGAGACGATACTCGTGATAGTCTCTGATTTCCCGGAAAGACTGCTTCAGCATTTCACAGCAATCTGAGTTGGAAAATACGGGTTTACGCTTATCTGTAACCACAGAAACAAAATACCACTGATTTTTTCCATCCCATCTTTTATGAATACGAGCCATTCTTTTTATCACAATGTTCGGTGGGGACGTAGCCCCACCCTACCGTTTGTTAGTGCATTCAAGACGTTTTAACAAAATTTGGTTAATATCGCTGGTCGATGGTAGGGCGGCCCTACGTGGCCGCCGGGGGACCGATGTGCGGCGGGGACGTAGCCCTGCCCTACCGTTCGTTAGTGCAAACATCAAAAGAAATCAAATCTGGATAAATTCGGTAGTCCCTGCACAGCCGCCGGGGTTTCACCAGTTGGGAAAAGCAAATTCCCTGGTCGATGTTAAATCAAGCCAAGCTTGTCATAGAAAACAGTGAATGGCAATGAATAGCGAGTCTAAGACTTCGATATCGCTCAACATGACAATTGAATATAAAATCATATCTGTTTTAACTCCCTTAAGTTGTAAATTTGTAGTGCCTCTTCTGATAGCCTTCTCCGGGTGGCCGGTTCCACGTCATTTCGTTTCGGCCATTTGCCTGACTTAACCCGGTACGCCAGCAATCTGAAATCATTTAGGATGGCAAATACACAGGGGATTAAGACCAGAGTTAAGACAGTAGCAAAGATAACTCCGAAAACGATGGCAATTGCCATTGGAATCAGAATTGTCGCGTCGCTATCCGTTTCAATCATCAAGGGCGCCAAACCACCGACAGTGTTCACGCTAGTCAACAACATCCACCGCTTTAACCTCACCGTAGCCGGTGATATAGGGGATAACCGACTCCATTTGTGTTTCCATCACCTCAACATGCAGTGCCGTTTCCAGGTTTGGTTTTTTCGTCGGGAATGTTTTCATTCCTGCAAGAACACTCATCCCCGCAATCCCGGCGCCTAATAACAAGACACTGGTTAAAACAGTTAAGATGATAAATCGTGTCTGTTTGATGTTTGATTTCATGATCACCCCGGGTGTTATGGATAAAGACTGAAGACGGAGGGTTGAAAACCGATTACTTCAAAATCTTCCCTGGCTTGATGACAAGTTCATGAATCAAATTTATAAGACAGGGGATGAAAACAATGTGGAAAGAATGTGAAAAAAAAGTGAAAAGAGAGGAAGGGCAACCAGAATGGTTGATGAATGGTGAAGAATTGTGAGGAAATCGATCGCTGGGGACTCTAATCTTTTGACTAAAAAGACTAGGAAGAAGCAGAATATAGTGAATTACCGGAATTGTTTCTACAAGGAATTATGACCCGACAACGACTTGAAAAAATCAAGCAGGTGATGAATCGTCGCCAGAAGGATCTGACCGTGGTTATGGAGAATGTCCATAAACCGCAGAACATGGCTGCAATTGCCAGAACCTGTGATGCCGTGGGAATTCCTGAATTGCATGTTGTGCAAAACGTCAGAAGACGAAGCTTTATGAACGCCAAATCAGCCGGCGGTTGTAAAAGATGGATCAACATTGTTTCCCACAAGACTATTGATAGGGCTTATGACTCACTGAGGCAGAATGGGTTTCAAATTTTGGCCGCCCATTTCTCGGAAGATGCCACTCAATTCAGGAAGATTGACTACACCGTTCCAACTGCCATTGTAGTAGGCTCTGAATTGGACGGTATGTCGGACTATGCAGCCACCCGGGCGGACAAAAACATTATCATTCCGATGATGGGAATGTCACAATCACTAAATGTTTCAGTAGCCACAGCCTTAATTTTATTCGAAGCCCAAAGGCAGCGAGAGGAGAAAGGACTATATGATAGCGGAGGCGATACCATAACACGCTTTCCGCTGGAGTGGGCCTACCCCAGTGTGGTGAAACATTATAGAGCCCGCAATCTGCCTCTTCCGGAAATCGATGATGAAGGAAACATTATTCACGAAGACTTGCCTGCCAAGAACTAGCCAGATGTTGCTTTTTCAGCTTTTGATCGCCACTCTTTAAGTTTGTTTTCCCTGATAAATTTCTCCATGGGGGAGTCGGCGGGATATTGCTCTTCGTATTCCGCAAAACGCTTCTCCAAGGCCTCCATAACAATATCAACGACATCTTCATGTAAACGCCCCGGATGGCACAAAAACCATTCGGATTCATTAAACTCTTTGAAAGCGTCTTCAAAACTGAGTTCAAATTCAGACTTGATGTAGTCTCTTAACTCACCGAGGGAACTCGCTTCTTCGTGGGTAGGAATATCGGTGAACGTGATTTCGTTTTTCTCCACGGCACATTTCCATGATCCATCAGGCTGTTTAATGCCATGAATAGATATACTAAAGCCCTGCGCCGTTGCTTTGACCAGGATTTCCGCATTCACTTTTTGTTTTTCCATTATTTATCTCAGTGATTCTCCAAAACCGTATTGTTGTCCTGCGTTGTGGTACTTTTCATTCGCCTCTGTAAGCACCTTGATAGATATGTTCTTTACTATTCCCTTTATCTCTTTCCTGAATTGAATGACATGTGGAGCGTTTAAATGCGCATTAAAGGCTTCCATGCTCTCCCATTTTTCTATAACCGTGACCAGGTTATCATCTTTAACCTGGGTAGGAATTGGCGTATCCACATCCAGAGTCGGCTGGTACATGAGACATCCGGTTTCCCTGGTAACCAGGGGGACAAAATTCTCATAAATCTTCAACACGTCAGGCATTTTGCCTTCCTCGATAACGATCGAAGCAAGCACGTGAATCATGGTTCCTCCTGTTTTGGTTCAGTCAGTTGGATGATAAATAATCCCTAAACATGCGTCAAGATAGCTCACAACCCATTCAATTGATGATTGACAACAGATAGATAATATCTTCTTCCGGCATAAAAAGCATTATGAATCATTGCAACTCCGAACCCCACCAATCCTCCTGTGCATCCTATTATAGGACTAGATATAAATGACGTTGAAAAAAGAATTTTATCCTCTGCAGCATTCGATAACCAAATGGTGACAATGGAGCCAGATCATCTTATCCGGGGCTGCGGCCGCCAAACATGTTCACCGGCGGATTGAACGGTCACGGAAGTTAGAATGTATTCCAATAGAATCGATGGAAAAGGTCGTAGGGGTAATTATTAATATTGCAGGACAGAGTTGTGGCATCAAGAATTAAGCATTTTATATTTCAGCACTTTACCACTACTGTTGTAAGGTAATTCCGTCACAATCTTAATTGAATCGGGTATCCAGTGTTGCGGACAATGTTGTTCGCAGAAAGCACGGACCTGTTGTTCTGTTAAACGATTTGCTTTTAAGGGGGACACCCAAATACGCAAATTGTCATCTGAAACATAAGCTGCCGCGTCTTTGATTCCGGGGCACTTGTGAATGACTTCCTCCAGTTCCCGGGCAATGATTACCTTTCCTTTTTTTCGAAGGATATTGGATATCCTGTCGTGGACAAAAAAGTGACCTTTGGAATCAAATGAACCAAGATCTGTCGTTGAAAACCAGCCGTTTTCTATGCTGGAAGAATCTATTTTTCCATGATTCCAATACCCTTCACAGCAGGTCTTGCTTTGAACGATAATTCTGTTTAGTCCCGATCCATCCAGGGATTTCAGTTTGATACTTTTCGAGTTAAAGGGTTTACCCAAGGTGCCATAACCGTTTTTCTCCAGCCTTGGGGTTTCATACCTGTATCCGCATAGCGGCGCCAATACTTCCGCCATTCCATATCCTTGCTGAAAGACAGGACCAAAGGTTTCAATCAAAGCCTTTAGTTTTGATTGGGCGATGGGTGCAGACCCCAGACTCACCGCCCGAAGAGCACTGAAATCAAATTGATTGCCGCTGTTTAAGTAAAAATCCCAAAGATCAATCATAAACGACGGACTGATAACCAGGTTTGTTACTTTGTAACGATCGATAGCCTCGGCTACTTTTTTTACATCAAATTCCCGCAAGAGAACATTTAATCCTCCGGAGGCCAGTCCGGGTAAAATACTTAGGCTGCCCACCGTGGAAAGAGGCATGGTGTGAAGGAAGACCCGCTTTTTTGTGCTACTCTTAGGGGAGGTTAAAAGGAAATTGTAAAAGCTTGAGATCCAGGCCTGGTGCGACCAGACAACGGCCTTCCTGTGTCCGCTCGTACCTGAAGTGAAGCCGATGGCGGAAATTTCCTTGTTATCAATTTCATGATCGTGATTTCTGGTCTGCACCTGCTTGAGGAAAGAGTGGTACGAGCCGGTATGCAAAGGCTTGCATGTCAGCAAAAAGGTGAACAATCCGGTAATTGTCTTTTTTAAATCCTTAACGCTTTCGGGAGATATTCTGTGATCATGAACCAACAGCCTGCATTGAGTGTTTTTTAGCTGTTTGACAATTTCCTCGTTGGAAAAATCATCTGTCAAAGCGCAAAAAATCAAGCCGGTTTTGTAGCAGGCCAGCCGGATTTCAATAAACTCAAAACAGTTTTCTAAAAATACCGCTACACAGTCTCCCTTGGATAAACCGAGAAGGTTTGATGTGTTACAAAAGCGATTTACGTTCTCATTGATTTGGGCAAAGGTCCTGTAGTTTCCTTCCTGAACCAACAGTTTTTTTGTTTTGTATTTTCTGCTTATGTATCTAATCAGGTCTTTTGGGGTCTTGACTCTGAATAGATAACGAAGGGTAAAATATCTGAGTTGATTGGGAAAACGGACGTTTAATGAGCCCATAAAAATGGTTTGATTTAGTTTTTAGTTCATGATGGCAACGTTCTGATTTGCCAGGCAGGTACTGTGTTTATTGACCTTTTCACTAATCTGTTGCAGGTAGGCTCCGTCTGCAGAAATAATTGATAATGATGACTCCCTCTTAAATCGTTTAACTTCTTCTTTGGTATGTATTCCGGCGGCCCGCATCATCATGAAGTGTTCATCGCATAGATTGCAGGGGATACCTAATTCATTTTCAACAATTTTTTGAAATCGATTGGATTCGAAAAGTACCTCCCTGAAATCTTTGCCATGTAATGAAACCCCCAATTCCGGCCACATAGAAAGAGGTTTGTAAAGAACATACTCATATTCCATCATGGTTTGAATAATAGAATCTGACAATTCAAAGCCAAATTTGTCTTTCTCTTCATACCAGGCAGATTTTTTAAAAGGACCGGGAGGGGAAATAACCGCTGAATCAGGCATGGCAGCTTCCAATAACGACAAATTGTCAGCCAGCACCTCATCGTCTGTTATTCCATTAAAAAGGGGTGTCGGGTAAATAAACGCCAATGAGATGGCAATCGGTGTGTTCGCTTGATTCGAAGCGTCACGTATTGCTTGCATGGTGGATATTAGATCCTGCCTTTTCACCCCTTTATTCATAATTTTATGATTAACAGCATCATTGCCGCATTCCCCACCAATAAACACAGCACGCAATCCTGCCTTAATCATTGTTGTGTAGGCATCAACAACCGAACTGTAGGTTTTTTCGTTACAACAATTCTTCACAGCCCTCGCACCCATGGAGTATTCGATCCGATACCCTTTATTTATTATCTCTTCCGCGATTGCTTTTCCATGTGTGTAGGTTGTGTCTGATCCTGTAAATCTGAAAAGTGCTATGCCTTGTTTTAAAATGGAGTAAATTTCATTCAAAATCGCTTCGATTTCAAAAGTCCGATAGCTGGGAGTGAATTGATTATGAACGCAAAAATTGCATTTTCCCCAGGGACAGCCCAACGAATCGAGCAGAATGTGCACTTTTGTTTTACCACTGTTTTCGGCATATCGGGGTATCACTGTATCTGAATCCTTTTGTGCAAGATTCGGGTTCCCTTTTGCCCTTTCTATTGAATCGTTCCGGCGATACAAAACTCCCTGCAGATTCGATCGTGAAGCTTCCGACCGAATTCGCTCCAGCATGGCAGATTTTCTATATTTCGTTCCGTTTTGGGTTAATTCCTGTGCGAGATTCAGAATTGACAATAGAATCTCCTTTCCCTTGCTGATAACTGCCAGATCAAAATTGCTGTATTTCAGGATATCTTCTTCATAAAGACTGGCGTGATACCCACCGCCGATCACAATACATTCCGGATTCAGTCTTTTAATTTGCCTGGTAAGGTATTTGGACCAGTAAAAGGCTTCACCATACCATACCTTAATTCCGAAAAACCTAAGCTGCTTCTTTTTTGATTCAACAGCCAGACGTCTGAGTTTTCCCGCCATTCTCAACCATTGAATTTTGCTGAGCAGTCCCTGGGTAACGGCACAGATAGCTGCAAGAAGACTTTTCACAAATGTCGAACCACTCGGTTCCATCACTTTTTCCACGACAATACGATTTAATTTTCGTAACAACCGCGGTGAAAGAGATTGAAATCCGTCATCCGTTGCCCAGTCAATGACTTCCACATGGTGATTATGGGCAGAAAGGTAGCTTTTGATGATTTGAATTCCGTTCTCTTCGAAGGTATCACTGGCTGAACGCCTTCTCCTTGCCATGGAATTCCAGATCCAGATTTCTGCCATTTTTTATGCTTTTATTGGGCTTACCGGGTAAGGAGCCGGGCTTGCCTATTTATTAATTGGAAAAAGAATCTGAGGCATTTCCGGTGACCGGTCCACCATCCTCATAGCCGTGCTCCAAGTTCAACAGGGTGTTTTTATCAACCGTTTTAAAAAGGTTGGTCCTTTCAAACAAAAAGTAACGAAAAAGATCCGCATTCCAGGAACCCCGAGCACTTTTTTTGTCCGGAAACTGAATACAACTGCATTTGGTGTTATAGATATTCCGGTAAAATATTTTGCTCATACGGGCGTCAACATTTTCATCGTAAATGCTGGTATGCAGATCTTTGAATCTTATTATTAGAGGGATTGCGGGGTTGTTATTGACTGCAGGATAGCTTTTAACCGGACCAATCTGTTTAAAATCGAGCAGTGCTTTATAAAACATTATCCTTTTTGGATGCACGGCAATAGCAAGAGCATCAGCGCCCAAAAAACGCTCGCTGTACAAAAGTAATAATTTATATAGCTGAAAAACCAGCTTCTGATCAGCGATGATGGAAGCCAGATTTCCTATCTCCACAATTTTGGTATTTTCCTGCCGATAATATTGCAACTCTTCATTGAAAATCCTATCCATCGGCAATCCAAGGTCACTGTCCGGAAACAGGGTAGCTGTGGCAAGCACCTGATTGTTATTGTTTTTACTTATAATTGTTGTGCAGCCGGGTGCTGCATTCCAAACGGATACTCGAATACCGGATGGTTGGGGTTCGATATACCCCCTTTTGACAAATGCATCATGAACCAAAGTGTAGGCAGCCTCCAGTTCATCTTTGCTGTTTGCCACTTTATGGATACAGCCCGAGGCAACATTAAAATCCTGATCAATTTTAACGCGTTGCCTGTAGTTTTCAATTATTCGCTTGAGATTCTTCTCCTCGAAATCGACCTTCATAGTTCCTGTCATCATTAGTTAAATCGATTTAATCAACAATTACAGCGAATACATAAGCAAAAAATGTGACAACCTGAAGACAAAGCTGTCATGCTTGACTTTGAGCCTCAAGCCAAAAATCCGAGTGACAAAAACAACACATTTGTTGTGAAGAATTTGCCGATCATTAGTAGGGGTAGGATAGCAAACCGGCGCTTATAACCCAAAACAGGCATTTACAGGACTTGATTGTCTAAAGAATGTTGACCGGAGTTTTATCACAAAACATCGTAGACGACCGATAATAGGCTCTTTAGAAACAACAGATTAAAGAACCATACAAATTGGTTCAAAGTTTGTCAAACACAGAATTGACCGAGCGTAAAAATGCAACTCATCGGTTGTTGTAGGTTATTGAGGTAGGGCACCGAAACTTTTTGGGAAAATGGATCAGTACATTCAGGACAAGTAGCATTGAAGCAGGACAATACGGGTTTACATATTATCCTGGAAGATCAGTAGATTTGCAGACAACAGCCTAGGCAGCATTCCTGCAGATCTGTAAATATTGTGTCACTACGGCTTCAATTCCCTGTTCCAGACATTCTACAGTTAAGGCATGACCGATAGAGACTTCAAGAATATCCGGGATGGTTAAAAATTTGGCCAAATTATTCAAATCAAGATCATGACCTGCATTAACACCTATTCCCAGTTTATTGGCTTCCAGCGCTGCCTGCCTGTATTGGTCCATAATAACATCATTTCCCGGAGACCCATAAGACTCCGCATATGCTTCCGTGTAAAGTTCAATTCTATCGGTACCTGTTTCCTTGGCAAGCTTAACGTCTTCCGGATCAGGATCCAAAAAAATAGAGGTTCTGATTCCGGACTCGGAAAGTCGAGCACACACATCCTTTACAAAGCCGCCATGCTCTTTCAAATTCCAGCCATGATCAGAGGTCAATTGATCGGGACTGTCCGGCACCAGGGTACATTGATTTGGTTTGGTTTTTTCTACCAGCCGCAATAAGTCTTCTGACGGGTACCCTTCAACATTGAATTCCACTTCGGTATTGCTGATGAGCAGGTTTCCCAGGTCTATTGTATCCTGAACCGTGATATGACGTTCGTCCTGCCGGGGATGTACTGTAATGCCCTTCACACCAAGGTCCATAAATCGTTTTGCAAAATTAACCACGTTAGGATAATCCCTGCCCCGTGCATTTCGCAATAACGCTATTTTATTAAGGTTCACGCTTAGCTGTGTCATGGTTTCTCCTTCTATTGCTTTTAACCTATTTGTCGTTTAGAAACACATTGAACCAATTGTTTAACTCTTCGAATTACATCATAGTATTCCTTGGGTTCTATTAAAACCACCGATTTTTCATTATTTTCCGGGAAATTGAGAAACAGTTTTTAAACGCATGGTAGTGATACAATAACGATTTTAATTTTGGAACAATGAACCCGAAATACCTTTTTCGCCATCTATTAAACCCGGAAAAATAGACAATGAAGTAAAGAAACGATAAAACCCGATTAAAGATTTACCAATAGTAGATAATTGTACGTTTTTTCTTGCTATGCTCTATCTTTCAAACAAAAAACCGAACTAACCGAAGGATTATACTTATGAATGACATTGCCAATATTGAAAAGATTGAAGCGATCATACGGCATCAGGGGAACAATTTGGCAGTGCTACAAGCTTTGGAGAATCACTCGGATATTTCTGTTGAAAGATATAGTCCGGAAGGTTGCTTAATTGGTTGCAGCAAAGGAGCAATAATAACCAATTTTGGGAACTTACCGGATTTAATGGGTAAGAATATCGATGACATTTATCCCGGGAACGATAAAAAAAGACTGGATCGTATAAAAAACGCAGTGGATTCCAACTCCCAAGAAGAATATGAAGATGAGATCACTGGTAAAGCCGAATCCAAATGGATCAGGTCAAGCTATATTCCGGTCTCGAACAACCGAGAGAAGCCGTTTTTAGTTCTGGTCATATCGAAAGACATAGCGTTGGATAAAAAAGCCGGGATCAATTCCGGTGAGAAGGAGGACCAATACAAAATCTCGATTGATGAAGCTGCCGTCGGAATGGCGATAGTAAATAAGGAAGGTAAAGTTGAAACCGTTAACTATGCTGCCTGTAAGCTATTTAGTTATAGTGAGGAAGAGTTTTTATCCCTTTCTTTTACCGATATTACACATCCATCCGATCTGGAAGTCAGCATACAGCAATTCAACCGCTGTATCAAAGAACGTCGACCAGTGCAGTTTGAAAAAAGGTATTTGACAATGCAGGGGGAGACTATACATGCTCTGACCTCTATAGGTCCGGTTTTTGACAGCAAAGGAGAGTTGAAATACATTTTCGCTCTTTTGCAGGATATCACCCAACTTAAACGGACTGAAGAGGCCTTGCGTTCAAGCGAGGCCGCTTTGAATGAAGCCCAGGAAATTGCAAATATCGGCTCTTTTTACTGGGATAAGAAAACCGACACAATTTGCTGGTCCAAACAGATGTTCGAAATTGCAGGAATTACCCCTGAAGAATTTGAAGGGAAACTAAAGGGGGTATTAGAAAGATTTATTCATCCTGACGATGTTGAATCCACCACAAACCAGGTCAACGAAATGGTTGCCCAGGGACATTCCTGGCCCATGGAGTTTCGGGTTGTCCGCCCTGATGGTCAGCTGCGTTGGATTCGCTCCGGCTCCAGAATAATTCTTGATGAGAAAGGAGAATCGATAGCGAGTGTTGGTGTTAATCAGGACATTACCGACCAAAAACTAACGGAAGAACAGATCAAAGCTTCTCTAAAAGAAAAAGAGACATTGCTTCAGGAAATCCATCATCGGGTGAAGAACAACATGCAGATCATTTCCAGCCTGTTGAAGCTTCAAGCCGGAAAATTCGAAGATCAGCAGTTAAAGGAAGCGTTTTTGGAGAGTCAGAGCAGAATCAATTCAATGTCGATTGTACACGAGATTCTCCATGAATCACATAATCTTTCAAAAATCAAAATCGAACCTTACCTGCAAAGCATATCCAGAAGCCTGGCCCAATCATACCAGGTTAAAGGTTCAAATGTGCATCTTGACGTTGCGGCTGATGATGTGGAATTGAATATCGAACAGGCAAATCCGATTGGACTGATCCTGAATGAACTGGTCTCCAATGCTTACAAATACGCTTTTGACGCCCAGCCAAGCGGTTGGATTAAAATCGAGTTAAAAAAGACAGATGAATTAACCCTTGAACTGATTGTCGAAGACAATGGCAAAGGTATGCCCACTCATTTTGATTGGCGAAACAGTGACACACTTGGTTTACAATTGGTTCTAACCCTCGTTGAAAATCAGCTTGACGGATTGATTCAATACGAATCCAATGAAGGAAGTAAATTCACCATTTTGTTTGAAATAAAGAAAGATCAATGACCGAAACATAAGATCTTTGTCTAATAGGTATTTTTGGGCAAATCCGCTACTGAGGCCAGCGCCCTGGCAATTTTATCCTTTCCCCATGGTTTTGGCGTTGTTGGGGCAACATCATCTGCTACCAGCGTCGTACCCCAGCCGACTTTTGTTATCTCAACCTCACCACCCCGGTTGGAGATTACAACCCCTTTTCCCTTTAACAAAGCGACTTCGAATTTTCCGCCGTCCCAGAAACCACCCCAGAACTCTGTTCCTTTGATGCCCATCACAGCAAGATTCGTCCTGTATTTGACATGATTGGTCTTCAATCGAGCCAGCTTTCCCGAAACAGCTCTGAAAAAGCCGCTTGCAAAACGATAGAGGCTGACACCAGCACCTGTCTTTGTGTTGTACCGGAACTCTTCAATCAAAAAATCTGTGTTATTACCCAAAGTAAGGCCGGCACCGTCTTTCATTTCGATTTTTAAACGGGTTTTACTTCCTGTGAATACCCTGTCACCCGAATACAGTTTGCTGCCTTTTTTCAGATTACGAGATTCCCCTTGATTAACGGCTGAGGCTTTTCCGGACATAGCTTTCACCAAACCGGCCTCAACAAGGTTATCAGCATAAGCAAAAGCGGTACTAAGTAAAAACCATACCGCAAAACCTATGGCAATTCGTTTCATCGATTCCCCTTTATGAAAGGTTTCCGCCCGATCTTTTAATAAATAATCAATTGTTCCAGTCTATTATTTTAAGGAGTATATTTATCAAGTACCAGCCTTAATCGGGATTTTTTTGTAATTGCGCGGAATGATGAAAAATCCCGACGCTATAGCACGGTAAATACTTTGGAAACGATTTTCCCAAAAGCCCACTCCAGACAATGGCTTGATTTTGGGTTATTCCGGATTAAATGAATGCCAAATTAACCAGGGAGTTGATCGACTAGCCATGCTGCCAGACAAGATTGATTGACGAGTGAAGCAGGCGGTGTCATTCTGGTTGTTTAGAAGTATCAATTGTTTAACTGGTACTTGAACGGAAAACCCACAAAGCTTTACCATCCGGCCTTTTATGAAGAGATTTTTACTGCGAATACAATGCGATTCAGTATAAATCCAAGGGGTTTTCGTTCAGGCACTAACTAGTTATAAACATTATGCATCCATCTCCAAAACCATCAATTATTCTCAGACTTGCCTTGCCCATTTATGTCCCTAGTATACTCATGTCTTTCGGAGTAGGAATGGTCATATTGGTCTTACCGCTGTTTGCACTTGAAATAACAGGGAGTTATGCATCCGCAAGCCTTGCCATGGCTATGTTTGGCCCTGGCACCTTGCTGGCTGATATTCCCGCTGGTATGCTGATTTCAAGACTGGGAGTAAGGCCGGTGATGTTGTTGGGTATACTGTTAATGGCCAGTGCCGCTTTTATTGCAGCTCTGGCCGGTCCTGCCTATTATCTGGGAATTGCCGTCTTTGTATTGGGAATGGGCAGGGGATTTGTGATGCTTTCCCGCATGGCCTACATCACTGAGATAGCCCAGGGAAAGATCGGACAAGCTATGTCTGCCGTTGGCGGGGCCATGAGAGTCGGGGTGTTTTTAGGGCCTATTGTTGCCGGATTTATAGCCAAATACTTCGGTTTTACCCCGGCATTGATGATTGCCGGACTGGTCATAGGCTCAACAATTCTCTTTATAGGTTTTCTCTCGGGAGTCAGTCGTCCAACTGCAGCAGAACACGGCAATAATCCCTTTAAATCAGTCAAATCTGTTCTAATAAAATACAAGAAGGTATTTTTAACGGCCGGAACTGCAGTGATTGGACTGACTGTGATACGGTCAGTGCGCTTAATTATCATCCCACTCTGGGGAGATTCCATTGGGCTGGATGAAGCACAAATTGGTTTGATCGCCGGAGTTCCCATGGGGCTGGAAATGTTCATGTTTTATCCGGTGGGGTTGATAATGGACCGTTACGGTAGAAAGTGGGTTTCAGTGCCCTGTTTGGGAATATTTTCCTTTGCGTTGGCGTTGATTCCATTTTGCAGCTCTTTTACCGCGCTAATGGCTGTTGTGCTTGTGATGGGATTTGGTAACGGATTGGGTAGCGGAATATTTTTAACGCTTGGAGCCGATTTTTCTCCTTCCGAAGGTCGCGGAGAATTTCTCGGAGTCTGGCGCCTCTTTGGGGATACCGGCTCTACAACAGGCCCTTTCCTGATCAGCGTCATAATGGAAGCCCTCACCCTCACATTCGCCACACTCACAGCCGCCGCTATCGGCCTGGCCGGAGCATTAATCATGTTGTTCTTTGTGAAAGAATCCCGGGCCAAGCAGCCATTTGGATGATTAAAAGCAGCCTTCCCATGTTCAATGAATTCTGCTGCTACAAATCATCCAGGAGCTTACTTTTTTTGTTTTTAAACTCATCTTCCGTTATCAGTCCGTCATCAAGCATTTGTTTAAGCATTTTTAATCTTTCCGCAACCGAGAGTTCTTTTTTTGTGGAGGACTTAATCACTTTGGGCTGACCCTGGGGAACAGAAACGTGCTTTTTAATAGTGAAATTATGTTTTCGAACTGCCAGATTTGCTGTCGAGGAGTCAGAACCAATGATTCCAATTGTCAACTGAACGGGAACTGAAAATGATCCAAAATTCAAATTACCTTCCGGAATGTCTTTTTGAGTAACCACAAATCCGTCTGCTCTGAAATTTTTAAGAGCTCTTTTTCGCCATTTATCTCCAATTTGTGATTTTGTAATAGCCCTGTCTCTTCTAACGCAACGCCAATCGTCTTCAAAAGTATTGCAATGAGAGACATAGGTATTGATGCTGGAGAACTGGACAGAAGCATAATAGTTTATGTTTCGAATCATATCACTATATCTTGCCCTTAATTCCTGCCTATTGATGTGAATTTCGTTTCCATAAGGATCGTAGTTGGTGTTTTTTTCTACCCATTTAGCAAATTTATTGAATTCCCGATTAATGACAGAGTTATCCAGCTGAACATCCATAGAAGAGCAGCCTGCAAGTATCAGAACAAAAGACAAAAAAGCAGACAAAAGACCAAAGCGTTTAACCATCATTAAGATCCCCTTTTGAGTTAATTATCTGAAATACGTCTTGAATGAACGTTTTTGTTTTCTCTCAAAAAACCAATCAGCACTAATCCTATTATACCAATCATAACCTTAGTCTTCAACAGCAGGCGGGCCGAAACTGCAACTGCTCTCTCAGTTGGATATGCTTTCCGGGGTGAACATGGTTGTTCTGATCGAACAGGTGGGGGTATCAAAACAGGCTGTAAGTCGTATGACTAATAAATGCGAGGAATTGGGATATATTGAGAGAAAAATGGACAGGGATGATGAAAGAAATAGGGTGGGAGGTTTTTCAAAAAAGGGAGTGGGATCAATGTCAATCGCGGCCGCAGCTATCAAACAGGCTGAATTAGAGATCGAAAAAGTAATTGGTTCAAACGATTTCAAATCCCTTGAAATCTTGACAGCTAAAGTGTGTGATCAACCGGATCTGGTTGCCATCGATTTTGCTCAATCCGGTTTGCAAGCTAAAACTGCATTCAACAAGGCAAGTTCGCTCGTCACACACAATAGCGGGGCTCTATTTTTGAAGCAGGAACCCCGAAATCTAAGGGTTTTAGTTCCCGGCAAAAAAGTCGCCTGTTAACATCTGATTGGTAAGGCTCAACAGCTTTCCGTTCAGGCACTAGTTAAGATTTTTGCAATTGGCATAATAAGTTACAGTTGCCGGCCAATCCGTGAAGATACCAAGGATGCCGACTTTTTGGGCCAAGACATCCAACACCTCCATCATATCACCATCGTTGTTAATCACATTTTTGGTTGTCTGATAATACCAGCCACCACCGCTTTTCAAAAGCCCTGATCGTTCCAGTGTCCAGGTTATGATTTCCAGTCCGGCTTTTTTGGCTTCCTTGGCATACAGTGATGGAACAATTTTATTGTTCTTAACATCAAGCAGCATCCACATGGGAGGAGCGATGATGCGAACATTTTGCCGGTACAACTCCTTCATGCTCGGTTTCCAGGTCTTTGGATTTGTATGATCAAAAGCTTTGATGTCATATCGTCCGTCAAGAGCCACGGCTTGTTTACCAAACCCGGGTTCATTTTTGATCCAGTACAATACATCGTTCAAATTGAAGGATTGGGCAAAAACATTCTGTGGCTTGACACCGGCTTTTTTATACTCATCTATGAGCTGTTGTGCATAGTCTTGTTGAGTGTAATTTCCGTTAAACGGCATTTTCACGCTGGGAGATTTTAACTCCGGTGTCATTTTTACACCCAGGCGTTTAAACAGCGCAATGCTTTCTGCGTGAGTCATCAATGTTCCCCTGGAAGAGTACAAATCAGTTCTCCAGTTGGCCGTGGCATTCATATATTCTTCAACTGAGGTGGCCTTGGGATTTGCGGCATCCATTTTTCCCTGCAGGGTTTTGAATTCCTTTAAGGTAATGTCGCTGGTACAACATTTTGCCATTGCCGGTTTAATGACTTTGCCTGTCTTCTTATCGACCTGAGCCGGTTCAAAGGGCACCGAACATTTTTTTGCCAACCGGGGTTTGGACAAAATGTCAGTTGTAGTATGAAGATCACATTGTGAGTGCCTGCAAACCAGTTGTTTATCTTTGGTAAATGTCACGTCACATTCTAAAATGCCGGCTCCCATCCTTGCAGCAGCAACATAAGATTCTTTTGTATGTTCCGGAAACTGCATAGGAGCACCCCGATGACCAATTGAAAAATCTTTCTTCTCAAAAGACCCATTTTTACATTGCTGCAAACTTTTTTTCAGCGCGCTTTCTTCCATATCTTCAATCAGAAAATACGGCCGCGGACCTAGCTGAACTGTAGATTGATGATCCATCGCCCAAACAGTTCCCGCAATCATAAACAATATTACACACAAACTTACAACTCGTATTTTCATCATCTCCTCCGGGTATTCAAAGTTTAAAACTCATAAAAAGCGCATTGAAATATGTGCTTATTGCAAAACCAAAGAGCAACCTCTCTGGTATGTAATACTGCAACAATGTTTAATTTTTCTAAAAAAGTTATCAATTAGTTGTAATATTTAGTTAATTGCAATTAACGATCAGGTTTCTCATAATCAATTCTACCGGATTGTATATCTCCTCCATTGTATCGATAACGGTTGCAGTCAATTTTCCTCCCTAGTAAAATTAGAGAATGGCCATGTTGGATTCCGTTGAAGAAAACCCGCTTGTTTCAGACGTAATAAAAAAAGACACAATATCGTAAAGAATATCAACACCAGAATGATGAAAAAGGAAAAACCAAGAGCTGTTATTGCCATGAGCGGCGGTGTAGATTCATCGGTTGCTGCAGCTCTACTGCAAAAAGATGGCTATGACGTTATGGGAGTGACTATGGAAATCTATGATGGTTCCACTTCCCAACCTGAAGGGAATCATCATGCCTGTTTTGGACCTGGAGAAACCCAGGACATAGAAGATGCGGCCAGGGTGGCAGATAAACTGGGAATTCCTTACCTAACTGTAAACCTCAAAGAGGAATATAAAACGAACATTTTGGATTTCTTTGTCAAAGCCTATCAACAGGGTTTTACACCAAATCCATGCGTAAAATGCAATCATGAAATGAAGTTTGGAGGAATCGGAAAGGAACTGGCAAAAAAGGGTATCAAGTATGATTACTTCGCAACGGGACATTACGCCAGGGTTGAATACAACGAACTATATAAAAGAAAGGTTTTGAAAAAGGCCGCTGATGCCAATAAAGACCAGACATACTTTCTGGCGGCTTTGACAACAGAAGATATACAGAAATCTTTATTTCCACTGGGAGATAAAACAAAAGATGAGGTCTGGAAGCTTGCGAAAGACCTGGTACCATCTGTTAGCTCGAAAAGTGAGAGTCAGGATTTCATCGCCGGGGGATATCATCAGCTGTTCAATAAAACCAATCTTCCCGGTCCGATTGTTAATCAACTGGGCAAGGTAATCGGGCAACACCCGGGCATTGAGTATTTCACCATAGGACAAAGAAGGGGTCTTGGTCTGACTTCATCTGATCCAATGTATGTCACAGGCAAGGATGCAAAATCGAATACTGTTATTGTGGGACCGAAGGAGGAACTCTATAAATCCGGCTTGATCGCCACCCAGCTAAACTGGCACTTGTGGGATGATTTGTTATCCCCAATGGAAATGAAATCGAAAATAAGGTTAGGTCATGACGAATCACAATCTCGCGTGATTCCGCTGGAAAACGGATCAGTGCGTGTTGAATTTGAAGAACCACAATCGGCAATAACACCAGGACAAACCATCGTGTTCTATCTTGGGGATATAGTTGCGGGAAGCGGAATTATCGCCAGGGGGTTGACATGAATAGTATTCCGGAAGGCAAACTTAAAACACTACGAAAGGTAATAAAAGATAAAGGCTCACTTGCTGTGGCCTATTCAGGGGGAATTGACAGCACGTTGATCTCCAAAATAGCTTTTGAGCAGCTTGGCGACCGATCGATGGCTGTCACCATTAAGTCTGAATCCTATTCAAAGCGGGAATTGGAAATTGCTGAAACCGTTGCTGCAGAAATTGGTATTGCTCACCAGGTGGTCGCGAAAAGCGAACTACAAAACAACAACTATGTGCATAATCCGGTTAATCGATGTTACTTCTGCAAAAAAAGCGAAATGGCGACATTGAGGCAAGTGGCCCGGAAAAATGGAATTGAACATGTGGCCTTTGGGGTGAACATGTCTGATTTTGGGGAGCATCGCCCCGGTTTAAAGGCTTTGGAAGAAGATGAAGCGTTTCACCCCCTGGTCGCAGCAAATCTGAATAAGTCGGAGATTACAGCATTGGCTGAACACCTGGGGCTTTCAAATCATGACCTCCCTTCAACAACCTGCCTGGCCTCCCGAATTCCTTATGGCCAGAGAATTACTCTTGAAAAACTAACCCAAATTGAGCAGGCAGAAGATGCATTGTTTCAAATCGGTATCACCCAATCCCGCGTAAGAAACTACGGCGACATGGCAAGAATTGAAATCCCCCGGGAAGAGATCTCACTGCTACTCAAACACCGCGAATCCATCATCAACACCATGAAACAACTGGGCTTCTCCTACATCACCCTGGACCTGGAAGGTTATCGCTCCGGAAGTATGAATGAAGTTCTTTAGAATCATTGGCAGAGTTTTTTGTTGGGAATTAGTTGGAAAGAAAGAAATTAGCGATAAAATGAAATCCCCATTAAGCAATATTCACCAGATATTTCGATCCAACGGGAATCATTCGCCCGGAAAGTAATTCAGCCTCAATTTTTCTACCGGATTTGTGAGTCCTGATAACTCTGTTTGGATTCACAAGGTAACTTTTTTGGCACCGGACGAGCTCTCCCTCAAAGACTTGCTCAATCGCCTTCAATGTAACATTCACACTACAAATTGCATTTCCCTTAAAGTCATATACTGTGCATACCTGACCACCCGCTTGAATATACTCAATCAAGCTTAAATGCTGTCTGATTTTATCTATAGATTCAGTAAACTCGGGATCTCTTATAGTCTCAAACATCCTGTTCAGTTTACTATTAGTTTGGTGGACAGTCTTTTCAAGCTTGTGTTTCTCTAGATTCACATGCCTAACTTGCCTGGAATGCTCCTTGTTTTTAAATTTAAGGTCTTCTATCAAAAAGAAGCTTTTTTTATATCTTTCAGAGACAAAAAATACATTTGACAATACCAACAGCAACATACCGAAAGGTAATAAGCGTGGAAAAACAACGATCTCATGCAAGTAGAGTAGCTCGATAATCGAAAACAAAGAATATCCGGTTAATCCAACTAACAATATTTTAGATCCGTCAATATTTCTTGATGCTGCAGTTAATAAGATGTAGTACCAGAAAAAAGCAGCCAGACACATGAATAGGTGAAAATATGAAAGAAAAGGTAAAAATACAATTGGTGGAGTCAACACAATCATTAGCCCATAACATCCGCAAACAGTGACGATAAATTTATGAGCCAACCATGATCCTTTTGCAGGAAACAGTTTACAAACCATATCCGTATAAATTGCAACTGGGAGAACCACGGTAAGGTGAACCAGTTTTAAAAATAAACCATAATTCATAGGCAAAATAAAAGTTATTATATTTTGGCCTGTTCCAAGTATAAAACCTCCACCCATCAAACTGTACAAAGCAATCTTTAGATTCTCCGGTTCATCCCCTCGATGCACATATATTGTCAGATGATAAATAAAGGCAGTAAAAATCAACGCCGCACTGAACAAATCCAAAGAAGAAGTAACAAATACCTTCATCAATAGTTCATCAGCGTGACCAAAAAGAATCCTGTCTTTTAAACCTCCTTTAGGATGGTGATAATTCGAAACTTGGATGGAAACCTCAATTGGAACGCCATTAAGCTCTACCTCAAAAGGTATAAATTGAACTCTCCTTTCTGGTTTTGAGGTATTTATCGAACTACCTACCTCCCCAACAGAGGCTTTCAATTCTCCATTCACATACACTTTATATGCTGATCCCACCCTGTTCATAAACAAAGCAAAAGTCTCAGTTTTGTAATTAGGTTTAACATTAATCCATAGCCCATAAGTACCGTAGCCCAGCATACGATTACCACCTGTTTCTTTTGCATTTCCATCTAGCTTCCAAGATTTCGGCACAATAACTATCCTGCTCCTTGCTTTATGCATCTCAACGAGTTTTAAAAACTCATTTTCCCAAAATCTCCATTCCCCGGATAATTCAATGATATCGCTCCCCAGAGAACCTCCTGCCAGGTCCAATACTCCATTCACAGCATTTTTGCGAACTACCGTTGCACTTCTAATTGAAGCTAAGAGCACAAGTAATAAAACGCTAATAAAAACTGCAAAAAGGAGGAAACTTCTAATCATGACTGAAAATAATAATGTGTTCTCAATCGTAACCGATGATCAAGGCAAAGAAGAGTTTTATAGAAATCTGTACCTGAGTTTTCATAAAATGCCGGAAAGCTGGGTTATGAATAACTACAAAGTAGATCACAAAAAAAAAACGCTTTGTCCTAACGTCCCGCACTATAAGGAGGTTCTGGGCGTGTATCGAGAGAAAAATGTGTTTGTGGCTGGGTGCATGTACAATTTAAACTCAAATGGAGAAATGCAATTTGAGAAAATAGGCTTCACAATTGCGAATCAAGAAAAATCTCAATGCTGTGAAGTTCTAAGTTTCTTTATTATGCCTGTTAAAAAAAACAAACCATTTCAACTGGCCGCATCCTCAAGTGAGCTTAACAAGTCCATAATGAAAAATAATAAATTCAAATATATGTACGCTACGGCTGTTTGGCCAACAACGAAAATTTATAAGTTATATCGTTGGGAAGAAGTAGATTCAAAAAGTCTAAATAGTGATCGAGTCATTAGTCTGATCAGATACACTAGAGAAGAAGAACATAGCATTGATTAAAATTTTTCATAAATTATCTGAGGTCACTGGTATTAGTAGCCGAAGGGCTTTTAAAAATCTAATTACAAGGCCTCAGATAACAAATTGATTAAATCAAAATCGATTAAAATAACAATAGTCATTATGCCTGATAAAAAATTCAAAACCGATCGACGAAGAACTCAAACCGTCCAGAAATATGGCAGGTTAAAAAGGAAATATCAATGAATTTTTAGTCTATCGTTTCAACGCGATAGCACGACAAAACTACGCTTTCGAATATTCGAGCGTTTGTTTCTGTATCGGATTCAGGTGATATTGAAGATATGCCTGCCAACTGTTCATTTTCTATAAACATTCCAATAATCGAACCGCCCGAACTTGAGCTAGCACCGGATTAGTCAACTTTGTTAACAAGAACATTAACCAGAACCATTGACGCGGCTGCGATTGTTGGTTCTGCATTTAGTTGGTCGAGCTGAAGTTCTGCAAATGGATCTTATCAGGCAGGGGAAGCGTGCAGCGGCTAGATAACAAAGCGAGCGCTTCTCTCACGTAACGGAAGTACTTATCAGACAACATCACAATATTTTTGTTTCAACACGATGTGGTGTAGCGATATAACAGCACAGACATTGTGTGCTTGGTGGTAAATGAAAAACAGTGTGGATGGTTTTAATCAATTCCGAAAGTCATACTATTTCTCCGTATTAAAAATGGCTCCTTCAATGCGGTGAATTTCCTGTGACATTTTTAGAAGCAATGCCCTGCCCTCTCTGGCAAGTTCCCTGATTTCTTCGATTGTCAGGCTTTCGTTGGTGATAATTTCCTCTAGAACCTCTTGGACTGTTTCCATAGAATAGCTCCTTTTTTGTGTTGGTTAATCCGATTTTCTACGGGAAACCTACACCATTATTCAACAAAATTCCACAGAGAAACTTTTCGTTTATTTTCAGATACTTAGATCTTGTAAACTGATAATTTATTCGTGCGGATGAGATAAGGATTTTGACCAAAAAAAATGAGTATGGCAGCGGAATTGACCGGTTTTCTGTTTGCTAACCTGTTTGAAATGGATATGCTTCCCCTATGAGTGAATGAACAGCACTCCAAGACTTTATTTTATTGTATGAAAAATCGAAGCGATCAAATGAGACATGGCTAAATCAACAATTTTCAAAGTAACTTTTATCAATAACGGAAAGCTATACGAGGTCTACGCAAAACAGGTCTGTCAAAGTACCTTATTGGGGTTTGTAGAGATAGGGGATTATGTTTTTGATAAAAACAGCGGCATTGTTATAGATCCTTCGGAAGAGCGGCTGAAAAAGGAGTTTTCAGACATCAAGCGATCCTATATTCCCATGCATTCCGTTATTCGCATTGATGAAGTAAAGAAAAAAGGCATCAGCAAGATTTCCGATCTTCCCAAAGATGGCAACATCATCTCACCCTTTCCCGGAAATCCCCTGGTCACTTCGAATACTGATAAATCAGGCTCGGATTAGAACTTATCTGTTTAACGGTTCTTTTGCCGTATCTTTTTCTTTATCAGTTAACAGACCGGTAAATACGTAAACCAGACTGCCACCGTCGGTTATTTGCAATTCCGCTACCCCTTCAGTGCACATGCCTTCCAGGATTGATTTGCTTTCATCCAGACTAAGTGCAGTTTCCATGGTAACTTCTGCAATAGTCAATCTGCCGTTGTTTTTCTTAGCAGCTTTTAACACCAGGGATTGCTTTTCCTGAACACTGAGTTTGGAGTTGTTCTGGCCGGCATTACCTTTTTTATTAATAACCTGTTTAAGCAGATCAAAAATAAAAGTGAGTAACCGGACAGGTGGCGGTGTACAATCGAATCTATTAGTGTTTTTTCTCATGGAGTTCCGATTTTTTAAATCTTAACAAAGTAAGGGCTGGTTTTGCGTATACTTCAAATTAATAACTTTTTTGCTGTCTGTCTTTCGCGAAAAAGCTCTTAGTCTGTATACGTTAAGTGGATTTGGTAGTCAATAGGAGTAGGCAGCTGTTAGTTGGATGCTGATATGGCCTTATTCCGAAAAGGCGAACCCCTACCGTTTTTCTGGAATTTTGTGGAAGAAAACACCTGGTAATTCTTACATATATTTTAGGAATTCCTGATCTTTTCTCCTGGAGGTCTGAAATAATTAAAAATTTGAATAAAATGGAATTGACCGGAAACCTCATCAAGCTATAATAATTTCACTACCTTTCAAGGTGGGATTTATGGTTATTTTTGAAATTGACAAATGCTCGATCGTGCATGGGGACTACATGACTGACCTTACTTTTAAGCCTCTAATCATGGATTGCTGGGAGGATTTCGAGGAATTGTTCGGAGAAAAAGGTGCCTGCCAGGGCTGCTGGTGCATGTATTTCAGGATTACCAGCAAGGAGTTCAACAAAAATACGGGCAAAGGAAACAAGCTGGCATTAAAAACACTGGTAAAATCCGGCGGAATGCCGGGAATTCTGGCCTTTCAGAATGGCAAGGCCGTCGGTTGGTGTTCGTTTGGTCCCAGAACCGATTTTGTCAGGTTAAAAACTTCACGCTATTGCAAAGCCATTGATGAGGAACCGGTCTGGTCGATCGTTTGTTTTTTCATTCACAAAAGTCACCGTAAACAAGGCATTTCCCAGGCCCTGCTTCATGCGGCAATTGATTATATAAAGAAGCAGAAAGTCAAAATCATTGAAGCCTACGCAATCAGTCCCAAGGCTGGAAAAAAACCTTCCAATATCGACGCCTACGTCGGACCGGAGGCCATTTACAAAAAAGCCGGATTCAAAGTAGTCGCCAGACACGCTGAACACCGCCCCATCATGCGTTATTTTGTCGAGGATTAAACAATCATGTCATAAACAATATTTCCGACAGTCTGTATCGTCTTTTCCAGATCCTTATTAAGCGCTCGACCACATCCCACTCGAATACAGTTCCGGTACTTTCCCGATCCGGAACAAAGTACACCCGGAACGACCAGAATGTTGTCCTGTAACGCTTCCTTATGCAACTCCACGGCATCTATGGAATCATTCAATTGTACCCAGAGATTCAGTCCGCCTTCGGGTGAGGTAATTTTTGTATCTTTAGGGAAGTATCGCAACACAGCCCTGGTAATATCGCACATCTGTTTTCTTAATTCATTTTGAATCTGACGCAGCTGTCTGTCATAGGAGCCGTTTCTCATGAACTGAACAATCAAGTGTTGATTCAACTTGGTGCTGGATAAATTCAGGTTGGATTTCACCTCCATTATCCTATCCAAAAACCGACCTGGAATGATCCAGCCAACCTTGAGACCGGGTGCCAGGGTTTTTGAGAATGAAGAACAGTACAAAACCAGCCCTTTTTTATCAAAGGATTTTAGAGTCGGTGGTCGCTGTTCATGGAAATGCAGATCACCAAAAACATCATCTTCGATAATCGGAATTTCCATCCTGTTCAGCAATTCAACCAGTTTTCTTCTATTCCCGGTTGGCATCACGAAACCCAGCGGATTTTGATAACTGGGATTGAGCAGACAGGCTTTTACGTTACAAGAGTTTAACTTTTCTTCCAGCTTTTGCACATCAACGCCTTCATTCAATGTAGTTGGCAATTCCAGGGCATACATGGAGTTTTCTTCGATCTGCTGCAGAAATCCATTGTAGGTGGGAGATTCCACTCCAATCACATCACCCGGTCTGGCGATTGCCGTTAAACAGATACTGACGGCCTCAACGCACCCATTTGTAATCACCACATCTCCCGATGAAATTCGTTCATGATAACCAAGAGATCGCTTGGCAATTTGTCGTCTGAGATCCAAACTACCTTGGGTCCAGTCATAACCAAACACATCCTCCAATGCTTGCGGGGAAATCGATTTAAATATCTTCGAAAACTGCTTGATCGGGATGATATCATTGCCGGGAATGGTATACCCCAACAGGGAAATGTTAGGATCACCAAGTCTTTTGGAGATGCTTTTTTGCAGGTTGTTTACATTAACCTTTTGCGGTTCCGCTTTGCAACGATGCAATTCGGGCTGCCTGAAATCATCCTGGCGAAATCTTTTCACAAAAAAACCGGATTTTTCTTTCGCCTCGACCATCCCCCTTTTCTCAAGCTCCAAGTACGCCTGATGAATAGTTGTAATGCTGCGACTGTACTCCTGATGCATCTTTCTTAGCGACGGCAGTTTTTCTCCAGTCAGAAAATCCCCTTTTAAAATCTTGTTCTCAATTTCGTCAGCCAGTTCCAAATATTGAAATGCCATGATCGTCAATCTGTTATAGGTAGTTATTAATAATCTGTTAATTTGTAGGTTATTTTGTTGTATTACAAAAATCAATATCTTTTATATATCTAAACTTATTACATATTTATATTTTATTAATCTGTTATGCTTTTTAACAGCAATATCTGCATCTGTTATTAAATTATCGGAATACTATACTAAGATTGACTTAAACGAATCAATCCACAGCTTGATTCACATTAGCTAACCGGCTGTTGAAAGGGGAGATAGGATGGAGTGGCTTATAGTTGAAAATGAGATCAAATACAGAAAAATGGAATTGGAAAGGATTTGCCAGGGCAAAAAAAGGGGAATTGATACCCGTAGCCCGCAAAAAAAGAAACAATATCTAAGAAGATTGGTAAACTTCTTTAAAAATAGGCTCTTGCGATGGAGCAGGAATCAAAATCCAAATGCGCAACCTTCAACTTGAAAGACCGCGCCCAAAACAACTATTACCTTGATGATTTCAATTATTTAACCTGAAACAAAGTCTCAGCATTACACCGCGCTTCGGATCCACCAAATTTTGAGCAGAAGGTGATTCCTGAATCAAGAATTGTGTTTGGTTGGATTTTTAGCGATACCATTTTCTCTTTACCTGGCAATAAGAGGATCCATGAGATATGTTTCTTTTGATATGTCTTCTAAGAAATCAAAATAAAGCTATCAGAAGCAATTGACGAACTAAACCTTTCAAATTGGAATCTCATGCAATCTTTTGGTTTTGTAACTAATGCCAGGTTTCAGTGGCTGCGTGCAAGGTTTTTTGAGTTCATAAGGATTTGTCAGAAATTTGGATAGTTGACTTCACCGAAGGCCAGTTGCCGGCCCACTGCAAATCCTTTTTCGTGTTTCAAACTTCGAATAGTAGTCGAACCTTGACAAATTCTAAATAGTACATGTACGTTTAACTGTACCTTTCATCAAGAGGAGACTAAAATGGATACAATTACATATACGAATGCCCGCCAAAATCTGGCTAGTAAAATGGAACAAGTGTGTGATGACCACAATCCATTGATAATAACCAGGAAAAATAAACGTCCGGTAGTCATGCTGTCATTGGAAGACTATCAAGCAATGGCAGAAACAACTTACCTATTGCGAAGTCCAAAAAATGCAAAAAGGCTCCTGGATTCCATTACCGAGCTGGAAAATGGTAAAGGATTGAACAAAGAATTGATCGAATGAATTTAATATTTTCCAGCCACGCTTGGGAAGATTATTTATATTGGCAAAACACAAATAAAAAAATCCTCAAGCGAATAAATCTTTTAATTCGTGAAATTCAGCGTTCACCTTATGAGGGAATAGGAAAGCCGGAACCATTAAAACACGGATTGTCTGGATATTGGTCTCGCCGCATAAATGATGAACATCGAATAGTATATAAGTTTGAAAAAGAATCTATAAAAATTGCCCAACTCAGATTTCACTACTGACCTGCCTTGGTTTTGTCTTCCAACACTAATGTCAGGTTTCAACAATCGCACGAATGCGATATACAATTGGGTAAATGTGTATGTTCTGCGTTTTATAGATTATCTTAATTGCCAGGGATTGAATAATCTAACACCGCTTATTTCCATGTCCGTGGTATTTCGAGTAACAACTTCAAAATCATATACAAGACCAGTTGCCGCAATAAGACTGTCAATAACAGGCATTTTTTTACCCTCTAATTCTGCTTTGCCTTGAATCTTTCCCCATTTTTTTGCGACTGAATCAGTTACCGGTAATATTCGATTTTCAAAACGCTTGATTAAATCTGATTCAACCCATTGAATTAATGTTTGTTTATTTCTTGATTCTTCAAGCTTTGAGATACCTTTCTGCAATTCTCCTATTGTTAATACACTCAAAAAAAAATCAATTTCATCTTTTTGGTTTATCCATTTTATAAGACCCTGTTCGGGCTTTTGCTTCGCCAATTCAGACACTACGCATGTATCAAGTATGTATTTCAAAGCTCAATCTCCCTTGGAAAATCTTTGTCCCTTTCAAGATCAATCTCAACATCATGTAGAGGAGAACTTTTAAAAAAGTCAATGAAGTCGGATTTTGGTCTTGTCAACTTTTTATATTCTTCGACTGATAACACCACTACTGTTTCTATCCCGCGTTTTGTCACTGTTTGTGGACCAAGAGTTATTGCTTTTTCGACAAGTTCGCTAAAACGATTTTTTGCATCTTGAAGCTGCCATTTTGTTTCCATTTTATTCTCCGTTTAAATCATCTGGATTGTCTAGACATTTAGATTTTAGTATCCGTTTCCTTTTTACACAAGCAAATAATGAAGTACATCCCTTACAACCCGCATCTCAGAACGACGGGCTTCAGCAGCCGCATGCAAGAATTTTTTCACAAAAGACTTTTTTGTAAAGTGTCCGGGGATAAGTTGTGACTTGAAATCCACCGGAATCGTCGTGATCCGCTGAAGATTGGTTGGTTTGCAGCGAGGCATGGTCTTCCCTGTTAAGAAGCGGCAGTCTAAAATATTTTTTGTTTAATAGCATTGACACTTTCAGAAAACGCGTTTACTAAGAAAATATATTCACTCAACAACTAAAATACACATGCAAACAAAAACGGAAAAACCGATCACCAGCCATAGAGAAAGGCAAAAGGCCGAAACCTATGTTGCAATCTTTGACACGGCAAAAGCTTTGTTCGAAGAGCTTGGATTTGAAAAAACGACCTTTAAAAAAATTGGAGAAAAAGCCGGAATTACACCCGGAGCAATTTTTAAACATTTCGAGAACAAGTCTGCTTTACTAGCAGCAGCCCTATACAATGATATTCAGAGCATTCAAGAAAGGATTTTTGACCAAATACCTAAAAATGAAACGTTGCTAAATCAGTTCCTTTTTATTGCCGAACAATTCTTTGACTACTACAGAAAAAGACCAAAACTATCGAAAGTTCTAGTACACCATAGTGTCTTCATTGAAGGTGAATGGGCAGCTAAGTTCAACGTTCAATCCATGAAACTGGTTGATAAAATCTCGCAATTGGTCCAACAGGCCAAAACACAGAAAAAAATAGAAGATTATGTTGATTCAAAGACATTAGCTTCTGCGTTGTTTTCTCATTATCTTTTCGTTTTAATTATCACTGCTAAGGAAAATCTTTCTTCAGGTACTGCGATAGACACACTTAAGTCATTTGCTGATTTAACTATTTCCGGCGCGAGCGTAAAGTAATAAGGGGGTCCATGTGGATGTTAAACATATGAAAAACTATGGCAAAGGGATTGTTGAATCCCTTTCAACACCTGAATATAAACAGATAGAAAGACAAATGATCATACCAGTTATTTCGGTGCTGTTGAGGGAAGCTGGTTTTTCAGGTTTGCTCAAACTGTTTTTTAACTGGCGCTCCGAGAACAGTAAAATGAAGTCTTACAACTGGGGCCGGATTGAAAAAAAGGGAATAGTGAGAGAAGTACTTGAATCAACAATGCAATATATAGCTTTAATGAAAGTCCTGGATAACATGTTTGGCATTGCTAAAGCTAAAGACATCATCACCGACATATTCAAAAAAACGGAAGCAAAACTGAAAAAGAAACACTCTGCCGTAAATTTATTTCTCTATCCAATTAAGGAACTTGAAAAATGTAAAGATCGCTTTGCCTGTTTCAAAGAATACACCAAAGGAATGGAAGAAGCCGGGATGAGAGAAAAATTTCATGAGGCAGAAATAATTGAGGATTCAAAAGAAGCATTGGCGTTCAATGTTAACTACTGTGTCGCACACGAAGTCGCAAAAGAATATGGAAATCCCGATTGGAGTTTTCCCTGGTGCGAGTTAGATGATGTTGTGTATCCAAATATGGGCGTTCAGTTAGGTTTTAAATACACAAGATCCGGTAATCTGCCAACCGGGGCTTCAAAATGTTTTTTCAGGTTTAAGCGGTCCGGCTGATAAATGTGCTATCTGATTTTTTCTTAGGATTGGGCTTGTATAGACGACTTTAAAACAGCGTTGATTTTTGTTTGATACCCTTTTCCCCAATCTGTATGCCGTCCGTTCAATACACTCGTTATTTTCGGATTAAATCTTGAATTCTTTGTTTGCACGCCTTATCAGTATACTCAAGAAGCTTTCTGACTGATTTTGCAAGAAGCTGTATATCGTTTTTTGATATTCGATATTTTGGATCGTATCGTGCCCCAATGTATGCGTAATCCAGCAAACTAAACCTGTTCTTGTCTTCTTCGGTATCTAGAGGAAAGATATTAGAAAATGATTCATCTAGTTTAATAACCATTTTGGACAGAACAGCCAACCAGTGTTCATTTGGATTATAATTGGTAAAAACCAACATAGCCGCTTTGAAGCACGATTCAGCAACTTGGTGTAAATGAAAAGCAGCCCAATGATCTTCATCTATTTCCAGAGATTTTTCGTGTATGGAATATGCTCCTTTCGCTCGTTTGTACCAGTGATCAAAATGATCCCGGGCAATCCGCTGTTTTTCCTCCGGCAATAATTCCCTTGCTTCAGCAAGCTTAAAATTGCCGGAATCAAACAGCTTGCAACCTTCTTTTTTTACATCGGAGAAGAAATACTGCCCCTCAGCAAGCTTGATGTTTAATTCTTGAATGTCATGAGCAATGAGCCTGGTATGGGTACTCAGTTTCAACTGGTTGCACTTTTCGGTTAGACCATCCCAAAGGCCACTGTTTTCAATAGTTTCTTTGTGCTTTGTGACTACCAGGATATCATAATCCGATACATGCCCGGACTTCCGATCTGCACTTAAATCATCTTTTACCTTATAGTCACCGCGGGCATAAGAACCGAAAAGAATAATCATCTCCACATCATCGCAATTATCTCGAATTGTGGAGACAATGCTCAATATTTCTTTTCTTTTTAAATCCGGTAGATGATCCAGGTTCTTTTTCATGAATGTCGCTTGTTTAATTGTCCTTGATGATACATTTATCGCAGTTTACTTACTTTTTTCTCAATGATTTTATGGATTTTATCAAATGACAACGGCGGGCCCTGGTAAATGTTCTTATCGTCAACAAACAATCCGTCTGATAAACCCCATTCGTGCACGTTCTCCTTAAGGTTCATATCGATTTCCCGATAAATTACTTTGTCCCCGAAATCATCACAGATTCGTTTTGCACGTTCTATCATACCATTGATTCCGGAACACCACCCGTTTGCCAAAGCTGTCACTACCACCTTGCCCGGAACCGTTTTCGGTTTCTTTTTCACCTTAATCCACCGGGGAGGAATTGCGTCATCTGTGAACGTTTTCCACAACAATACGCTTATGCCGTTTCTGTCCACTTTCTTATACCCATGCTTTTTAAACCATCCTGCGTGCATAAAAAACGGCAGCAGCAATCCCCATACGACCAGTCCTTTTGCCTGCAGGTTTTTCACATCCTCTTCTGCTGCGCGCAATAAAAGCTTTCCTGCGCCCTGTTTTCTTAAGTCCCCGCGTCCCTTTTTGAGTCCGTGCACCCATATACAATAAACGAAGTAGAGGTTTTCCCCTTCAACCCAGGAGTATTCGATCGGAGCATATTGAATCATTCCGGCAACAACTCCTTTATCATTTCGTGCCAGTTTTACCCGCAAGCCTTTTTCCCGCATGTTATTATACCAACACTCCTTGCGACAGACACCATCTTTGATTTCATCTGACCATTCTTCCAGACAAATCAAATAGTCTTCTTTGGTGTTTTCTGAAAGGTCGATAATATCCATCTTCTCCTCATTCATTGTTTTTTAACAACTGTAACGATGCCGTACAATAACTCTTTCCTTCTTTGTATTGCTGAGTCAATGCTGAAAAATTAAGTTCGCAAGCAACATTTGCATCAGTTTAAAAATGTCAAAATGCTTTAAAAGGATTTACCAGGAATTTGGATAGTTGACCTTATCAAATGCCAGCCGACGGTTCACTCCAAATCCTAGTTATCTGCTTGAAATGGTACGATCTTCCAAAACATACAACCTTAATTTTCGCTCACTTCGCATGATATAAAGTATGTAAACCTTGTTTTTGTCAATGCGATAGAAAATCCGGCAGGGGCCAATTATGACTTCGAAATAATTTGTATTTTGTAATTCAGGAGGGGTTTTGCCAGATTTTGGGAATTTCTTCAGGCGTTTTACGGACGTAAAGACGTCTTTGACCAGTTTTTTTGCTGCACCGGGTTCATCAAGAGCTATATATTCTGCAATTTCCTCAAGGTCAATAAGCGCTGGCTCGGTCCATATTATTTGAGCCATTTACTCATCCTTTCCCCAGCTTCTGTTTCAGAATATACGCGACCTTCAAAAACTGCTTTTTCGCCTCTTGCAATGCCTTCAAGAATTTTCATTCTACTTTGCATTTGCTCATAGTCGTCGACATCGACAAGATAAGCAGAAGGTTGGCCGTGCTCTGTTATTAGTACAGGTTCTTTGGTTTCATGTAAGTCGGCAAGTATCTTGGTTGCTTGCCTTTTTAAAGTTGTTACTAATTCTGTTTTCATAATAGTGATACTATTCTATCACTTTATAACTTGCAAGTATTTTTGCAGATGACACCCGGATCACCGGCAGTCGGACTGGTGGTTGATTAATGATGAACTTTGCCAGGGTCTTTGGGAAAACAGCCCATCCAAGGGCAGTTGCTAACCGGTGTATCTGTTTGTTAGCATAAACTGATTTTAAACAAGTTTTTTCAATGCTGATTCAAAGTCAGAAACAAAAAATATATGGTGACCTCTATTGCACTCAATGATAAATGCATTTAGTGCATTGCTTTTATATTTTTCAAACTCTCCGATAATGGCGAGTTGCTTGTGATAGTTTGATACTTTTTGAAGTATCTCCCCGGCAATACCGGATTTTAAGTTGAAAAACCGGGGATCAAAGCTTGTTTCATTAACTACAATCTTGCTTGCTCCTTGATAATCTGCATTTCCCAATAAGTCTGTTGCGTCTTGAACAGAACGAATGATTGTTTCAGCTGATACTTTCGCTATTTTTGAATTTCCGTATTCAATAAACTCTATTTCCATTTTTTAAAGTTCCGTGGTTGTTTTTGGGGATTACCATTTATTAAATTGCAAAATGCAAATCTATACAGAATATAGTTTGATTTGCAAGATTAGCTTTATGCAACGGATATGACAATACAAACTGAAGCGCTTTATTCTTTAGCGGGATTGATTGATGGGATGCCATCTCCGGAAAATAAAAAAGCCTTTATCAAAAACGGCTGTGAACCTGTTTTGATAAAGGCTTTTAGGATGGAGCGGGAAACGAGACTCGAACTCGCGACCCTCAGCTTGGAAGGTTGCGCCCAAAGAAACTATTAACTAAATCATTTCAGATAATTATCCCACATCAAAAAGCCTACCTAACAAAATTCTAACAATCTAAACCCCTGTTTTTTCGTTGTTTTTTTTCAAGGCCGATCAAAGCAGGGTTAGAACTCCTTTAACCATATAGAAAAACCCTGCACTTTTACCGATAAAACTGTATTTTTACTCTAAAATTACAAGCGGTTCCAATTTTATCAAATTCCGGATTTCAGCGCAAAACAATGATCTTCATTTAAATTTGACAACACAAGTTTTGCTCGGTCTAATTGAGTTGTAAAATCCCGGAACCAAGCGAGGGGGGTATTATGGATGCTACACCTAAGGAATTATTTGAGCTATCAAGGAAGATAGATCAAATGAGAAAAGACGTACAGCAGACGAATAAGGAGTTAGGGGAGCTTTTGGAAGTCTTAATTGGTAATGAGAGTGATATTTTAATTTCTAAAGAAAATCATCAACAGCCAGACAAGAAAAAAAAACAATCAGTGATATTTACTTTAAGGTAAAGTATGCTGATTAAAATTATTTAGTAATTTGATATTCGTTATTATAGTTATGCCGATCAGTTTAAAATCTCATATTCTTTTAACATATCATTTGGTATTATTGGCCAGCTTTTAAAAAAATAATAATTTAAATAATCCTTTTCAATTTGTTTCTTAATCAAATTTGAAGCATCTTTATTTTGATCCAATAAAATAAATGCGCATATTTTTTCTCCAATTTCCTTAGAGTGAGCAATCATGTTTCTCAGTAATACTTTATTAAAAAGTTTTTTGCTTTTATTCTTTAATGCAAATTGATGATTAATAATGAATGGGCCTATTTCCGATTCGTTTGAATTGATATAATCTATATAGTTTTCTTTAATGTTAATTATTTCAGTTAGTTTATTTGCATTCAACATAGCATATGATATTTTATTTAAATATGAATCAATTGGCATACCTGAATCAAATGACTTATTGTAATAATCAATTGATTTTTCGTATTGTTTTTTATTTAATAATATTTCAGCTTTAGTTTTATAATAATAAACTTTAGTTATTTTAAATCTTTTTTCTTCAAGGATAGAGTCGATAGTAGATATACTATTAGTATCAAGTATTTTATTTAAAAATAATGAGCTACGAATGTTTTTGTAAAGATCAGAGCTTTCTAGAGCGTAGTTAAAATATTTAACGGCTTCATTATAATTGCGTTTATAAACAAAAAGATATCTTGATTTGCTTAAAAGCAGTAATGAATTATTTTTTATTTCATCGTCTTCAATGTATTTCTCATAGAATTTTTCATACTCTTCGATAAAGTCTGAGCTATTATTAGTTTCTGGTAAATAGCTTACTATTGTTTCAATAATATTTAATATATCTTCTCTAAGATACAACGGTAATTTTTTTTCAAGTTCATAAGTATGATCAATTGTTTCTTTAACAGCTTTAAAAGAAGACTCTAATAGTATATTTGATCTCATTAATCTAATAGTATTTATATGCTCTGAATTAATTGATTTTGCTTTTTCAACAACTTCCCTAGTTTCACTCTGCAATTGTTCTTTATTTTTATTTTTCTTATATTTAAACTTTATAACTTTAAATTTCTCTAACCATGCTTCATTAGATAATCCTGGTTCTAGAATCAAACTTTTTTTGTACAAACTAAGTATATTATCTATATCTTTATTATCGTATATTTGTTTATTTTTTACTATATCAAACTTTATTTCTGCAGTTCTATTTATAAGCCTGTAACTGTTTGGAAAATCACTAAGTGTTTTTAATAAATATTCATGCTCTTCCCTAATATCTTCAAAACATGAGGCTTTTCGAAGTCTATAGCTGATATTTCTTTTATCTATGTCAATTAATCTATTACTCCAGTTCATAGCTAAATCGGTTTTGTTCCGTTCTTCAGACAAAGCAATTAATTTTAAAATATATTTTGCTTTTACTTCTGAAAATTCAGTATTAGAGCAAAAGTCTTCACATAAATTGTAAGCTTCAATCAATTTTCCGTTTGAAGATAGATTATCGACTTCCATTAAATTTCTCATGTCATTTAGACCTAATTTGTAATCACCATCAGCTCCAATATCTAAATCACTAATAAAATTTGATATATCTTGCTTATTACTCTCATTTTTTATTAATATAATATCGTTTTTAATTGTCTTGTTTTTAGACAATTGATGTTTGTCTTCTAAAATAGTTTTAATAATCTTCTGCAACCTTGATTCACGTGAGTTAGGTGTTAAATCAAGTCCTTTTCCAATAAGTTCTATGTGTGTATCAGCCATAATTTCGTCGAACCCTTCTATTAATACTGGGTATACTTTTTCTTTCCAAAGGAGATTTCTTAAAACTTGATTAACCTCGTCTTGCGGCCTTAAACACCAGTAAATTCCATTTTTTAAGTAATTATCTTGTTTTGCTAAGAATTCTAATATATCCATTACTGATCTATCACAACCGGCATATCCAACGACTATAAGGCCGTATTCCTTGCAAAATTCAATTAGTTTCTCTTTCGTATTTTGTTCTAAAGATTCAGTTTCTCTTAAGGTACTTTTAATATCATCAAATAAATAATCACCATGTAGCTTTATTATTTTAGGTTTTTTTGTGGTTATAGAAATTGAGTGGATTGAGGAATCATGAGCACAAATAATAGGACGATTATTGGAAAATTGATAAAACGCTTCATTTATCAAATCGTCAAAGTTGGTAGTAAAAACTGTATTAAAAAAATTTTTACTAATCAAAGAAATCAAGTATGCATATCCTATTGATGGAAGTTTGCCACTAACTTCATTTTCTACAAATCTTCTTCGTTGTATCGGTAGATCATATTTTTTTTCAAATAGTGAAGAATACGAATTCAGTGGGTTGAACCAACTAGCATGCTCTTTTTCAAAATAGTTTTTAGCAGTTTCAATATCTTTAGGTTCTTCTTTTTTAAACCTTTCATATAATTCGATTAACCACACATTAATCAATTCGCCAGCAGTTCTTATTCCTGAGGAATAGGAAGCACCAGCACCTAACATTAGACAGTAATTTGCAGTATTATCACTATCGCGAGTGCCAATATGTCTAATTAAATCGCTCTTCGTCCTGAGTTTATGCAACAAATCTCCGTTTTTCTCATCAAATAATTCACTTGCTTTCATTGTTTTACCTTTACTTGATCTCGATGAACCCTATGATTTTTTCAGGATTAAATTGGTGGATATGAAGTATTGTCTCACTTAAACCTTCAATCTCTTGTTAATTTTAAATTATTTCCTTAAATTAACTTCTACCCTGCAGGCGCTATCGATAAATGAAAATCTCGACTGAATAACTTCTGTGTTTCGTTTTTCATTCTAATAATCCACATTAGACCTTTTTAAAAACTCCCTAAAAGCAGGTTTCGCACCTGTCGCTATTTCAGTAAATTTACCTGTCAAATAACCATTAAAGGTGTCAACCTTGACTCCAACGTTATTCCCGGCAACAATCTTTTCTAAAAAATCCCGTTTTACGAAATAACTTTTATATGACCATAGGGAACCATGTGGACTTTCAAACTTAGTCATACTGTCATCTGAAGTAAAATGATACTCTGAACCGTCAACATTGAAATGAAGTGAATTTTTCGTTTCGATGTTCACGCCGCCACTCAAATGCACTGTGAGTAAGTATTGGTTTTTCGGCCACTTTGAGTTTTTAGTCAGTGAAAGCTTTATCGATGAGTTTTGCAACCAACCTGGTTCCATATTCAGTTGCCTTGTTCCATCATAATTTGATACTGACTCTGAAATATAACCAGGGAACCCCGGCATACTTGAAACACAACCTACAATCACAAAGCTAAGAAGCACTATTAGGCGTTTCATGTTTCCCCCTTACTATGATCGGTCTTGAAAAAATTATAATCTTTGTAAACTTGCTTTTTATTCCGTGGTGAAATTAGCACAAGAAGGATTCTTGTTCAAGAAGATTGGGGTATTGTAGAAAGGCGTTTGTTAATCTTCTAAGCCCCTTGCTTTCGAAAGAGCAGAAGCCAACAAACCAGCAGGCACAGAAACGACACCTAACCCAATAAATAAAATAAAAAAAGTGAAAATTTTTCCGCCTACCGTAACCGGGTAAATATCGCCATATCCAACGGTTGTTAACGTGGCTACCGCCCACCAAAGACTATGAAAGACGGAGCTGAAAGCTTCGGGTTGTGCGGGGTTTTCAAAGTAATAAATTCCAACCCCTGCAAGGTAAAGAACAATTAGAGTTGTAAATAAAAACAGCGCAAGTTCTTCTTTGACAATTATAAAAGCATGATAAAATCTTTTTATTGCTGCACTATACCTAGCGAGTTTAAAAATACGGACTAATCGAAGTAACCTAAATGACCTCAATGCTCTTAAATCGAAACCAGTTGTTAAATAAAATGGTAGGATTGCTATTAAGTCCACTATTCCGAAAAAAGAAAAAACGAAACCTTTCCTGTTCGAAGAGACGATCAGCCTTAAAATGTACTCAATGGTAAAAATCGCAACTGTAAAAACTTCGATTTGATATAGGATCACATAGGTTTTATTAGATAAATCTGGTAACGTCTCAATGGAAAAACTGACTAATGACAAAACAATTAATGCTTGAATGAAGATATCGAAAGCCTTACCCGGTTTTGTGTCAGATTCCTCAATGAGCCGCCTTATCTTATCCACTGTCTTCACCTTTGATCTCATCCAATTTATCAATCGCCTGGATTGGTAATTCATCTAAGTTCCCGAAATAATGATCTAAAACCCGAACATCGCTTAAACCAAGTAATTCTTGAATCGTTTTCAAATCCGCGCCTACCTCATTCCTCATCATCGTAGCAAACCCCGCCCGGAACCCATGAACAGATTTCACACCTTTGATTCCAAGTGCCTGGTAATGTCTTCGAAAAGCAGTACTCAATGAATGCGGTTCTGAATACGCAAGCTTACCTTTACCATTATCAAACAGATAAACTTCATTTGGATTTTGTCCGCGAAGGTTTGTTAAGTATTTAACTGTGTATTTAGGTATTAACCTGAAATACTCTTTTTTAGCCTTCGTTGTGAATTGCTGATTAACCCTGATCAAAAAGATCTTTTATTTAAGTCGATTTGCTCCCATTTTAAGTAAAATATTTCTGACAATCTACAACCGGTTGAACCGGCAACCATTAAAAACGATCGTGTAAATGGTTATACCACCGATCATCAGCATTTCGTGCATTCTCTACTCGAAAAGCAATCCGTTTTTTAACCGCTAAGAATTCTTTCTTTGTTAAGACTTTCGGAACTTTTTTAACTGTATCAAAGAATACTTTTTTCCCGTTAATTCGGGGAATTGTATCAATGTATTCTTTGTCAATATACCAGTTAATAAATGTTCTCAGAGTTCGGAGTCTGAGAGTGATGAGGATCAGGTTTTTCATTTTGGCATTTTTAACATAGGAACAACCTAGCGCTTTTTCCTTCTGATGTAGAAAAATAAGCCTGGCTCGACCCATTTTCCGGTACCTCAAGAGGAAATGTCAAAATGAAAGGCTCAAGTTTCTTAAAGTATCCAACAGAGACTAAACTGACCTTTTGAAATTAAGCATACTTTTCAAAAGTTGAAATTTGACCTAAAAAGATGCCGTATTGCCAGATTGTCAGCAAATTTACAACATATACTTGTCGTCTGATGCAGTCAGGCAAAAAATGAGGTGCTTACAATTTATAAATGAAGTTCTATGAGAATAATGAATGGTTCAGTCGAAAATTTGAACTGATCCTTAAGGGGGAGGAGTTTTCAAGTAAAAATAGAAAAGCCTTTATTCAAGGAAGCTAATGAATCCTCCTAAATAAAAGCTTCAATCAAGTGTCACCGTATGGCAAAAAGGCAATTTAAAATTAATTCAATCGATTAACATCTAGTATTAATCGATCCTGAAAAAAGAATCGGAACTTCGTAAGGCTTGAACAAACCTTGGGATTGTACCTATCCAACGAATCAAGATGAGATTTTGCTTTACGCTTTAACTAAAAACCGGCAGTTGTTTTAAGTTTGATATTCCGGGAAAAAGTCCCGAATATCTCGTACTACACCTCGACTGATTTCAAGCAGGTAGTCCGCCACATCCTGAAACAGATCAATTCCATAACCGTGCTGAGCAGAACCGATCATAAAATTGTTCACTTCGGCATAGCATTTCCATGGTTCATCCAACGTGTGTAACGTGCGACAATTAAAAGGACGGTGTTGGTATACCGAACATCGCTTGTTTTTGAGAAACGGACAAGGTGACCAGTTATTTCGGGTTACTATCCTTCTTTTGTCAAAAGTCAATCCCTGGTAATAAGCCAGGTATTCAGCTTCTGCCAGGGTAATGTGAATATCCGCGTTACAGCAATAGATCATCCTGCCGTCACATTCATCACACCGGGTAAATGTATTAATAAAGCTCAGAAAATCATCCAGCCATTGATAAATGCGATCCAGTTTTTTGATATTGGTTTCTTCCAAACTGTTAAGATTGTGAGCCAAACTCTCAAATGCGGTATATAGGCTATCGGGAATCTCGGGAAGGGTGAGCATTATTAGTATCAATCAAAATAAGATCTATCAAATTAAAAATGTGTTGTTATTAAATATCATCATTCAGAGAATAGGTTTTTTAGTTTTATCGTTGGCTCCTTATCCAGGGTAACCTTTGTTTGCAGTGTCGTTATTTAAAGCATTGCCGGTTGATGATACACCTCAATATTAGAATCAGGTCAAAATCAAATCTTTCATTCTGAATGACTTGCTGTTAGCGGAATAAGGAGAACCAGGCAACAGCATGCCGCTTTAAACCTTGCCCCTGATATCGGAAACATTTACAAAGTCAAAGACGCTCATATTATGACAATCTCGCATGAAGCTATCAGGTGAAAAATGAGCGAATTTAATTAAAGAAGGTGCTTGGAGAGTCCGAATAACCACAGTTTATAAATTAATCTGTGACCAGAGAGGATTTTACAGCAGAAAATAAAAAAGCCGATATTTTTTAAGGCTCATAAACCCTAATAAATATCGGCTCTCAGAAGTTTTAAGGATGGAGCGGGAAACGAGACTCGAACTCGCGACCCTCAGCTTGGAAGATTTATTTGCATTTTCAAGCTTCTTTTTTCCCTCCCTAATAAAACCAAATAAATTCAGATGATTAAAACCAGTATTTAAACAACCACTAGAAGGTATTTGTCTTTCATAAGGCACTCAACAGGCACTCTTTGGTCAGTTTTCGGTCAGTATTTTGTCAGTCAATTTTGGCAAAAGACATTTCTTTTCACCGGATTGAAAACTGACGACAAACACAAATGTCTCTACGACTAGAATTAAGACAATTCCATTAAGAGAGAACCTATGAGAAGATACCTGCCATTTCTTTTGCTTGTTGCTGTTATCTCAGCTTCCCTTTTTATGATTGTTGAATCAGGGGAATACTATTCAAGATTTTATGATAATGTTTATCAGGGTTACTGGGCTGCACTTCTGGTTGAGGGCTTTCTTGCAATTGCAGCGGTGATGCAGCTAGACAAACATAAGAAACTAAACTTTTGCATCAAGATTGTGATGATTCTGCTTTTCTTGGTTGTTGTTATAGGAGCGTCACTTAAAGTTGCGTCTCCGATTATGACTGAGCTTGCAAAAGCAAAAGCTCAAGAAAAACTAGTTAATCAATTGGACAAGATAAACCAGCAGTCTGAAGCTCACCTTGCTTTGCTTCAAGGGCAAAAAGCCAATACTGCGCTTGCAATTAAGCACCAGCGCCAAGTGTCAAACCAGCTAATAAGTGAATTGAAAGATAAACCATCTACACCAGTTTGGATGTTGTGGATAGTTATTGGATTTTCAACATTTTTGAGAATGTCTGTTCAGCTTGCTAATTTGGCGTTTGCCCATGCCCTTGGTGAATTGTGGAAAAACCAAAAAGGAGCATTTAATTCTGATAAAAAGCGCAAGCAATCGATTGCTCGAAAGTCAAATCTTCAGATAAAGCTTGAAAAAATATATCGATATTTGATTAAAAGCGGAGGCAAAGCAACCAGAGGTCAAATATTGGCGTCCAGGATTTTGAAGGGCGGTGTTAAGGAGTATGACCGAATTCTCGGGAGCTTGGAGAAAGCTGAGAAGATAAATGTTGATACGGAAAAAGCATCAAAGCAAGAGTGGGTGTATTTAGTTGTTTGAGTGAAGTAAGTCCAAGCTCTATTGGTTTGTTTTGGTGGGGCTTGGGATTCAATTGGCTTTGATTTGAAAACCGCAAAAGATACTTAAATTCAGGTCAAACAAGATTACTCTCTTAATACCTTCAAAGCTGCCTTTGCGACCTTGTGAATAAGACGAACCTCTTTCTCACTTAGTGTTCTAAGAAATGCAGTAAACTTGGACAACTCTCGTTCAAATGATTTGTCTTTTACCTCAGCGTCGTCAAAATCAAAGAAATCCTTTAAGGGCACTCCTATTTTTGATGCAATTTTGTTAATCGTTTTTAGTGAGGGAAAACTTACTCCTCTTTCAAGCCTGGAGACTGTCTCGACACTTGTTTCAATTCTTTCTGCAAGTTCAGCCTGAGTCCATTTTTTTCCAATCCTGATTTCTGTGATTTTTCCACCGATTCTTTTTTCAATTGTCGACATAATTAGCCTGCTTTAATCCTGAGGAGACATTTTTATTCCAATAGGAAAAGTGGCTAATTGTCCATAATATCACAATAATGCGAAAAGGAATTAAATTGCCTTGTTTTACTTTTTATTGACATATTTATTCTATTTTGTTTACCTATCAATAACTTGCAGACAATTCTTGTCACTTCACCAGAAAACCATATTAAATATTAAAGAATTTCAAATCCTTATACATCCTTTAAATAAGGGTTTGTTTGCGAGTAAGCAGGTAAAATGGCAATCAGCTCTCAATACGCATCAACTAAACAGTCACAGGAAAGCGCCTGGTTTCTTCAGATGCCTAAAACAAAGGAACTTGAAGTGACATTGTCTGAGGAACTGCCGCAGAAAAGTACTTTAGAGGATGTGTTTTCAGATAAGTGCAAAACTTCAAAAGCTGGGGTTAATGCTTTGCTTTCAGAAATTGAACTTAGACAAGATTTAAATTTTAATTTGCTAAACAAAATCGACGACGACATTTGCAAACAAAACAGTCAGCTAATGCAACTGGAGAATATGAACTATCCCTGTTCATTTGAAGTCTCTGAGGCAATGGAAAAAAAAAGATTCCAGCTTAATGATAATATTCTGGAGCTTAGGCGGGAAAAACGAAAAGAATATCTTGAATGCTGGAAAGATTTGATGCTTTTGAAAAAGGATTTGCAAATATCTCTTCGAGAATACTGGAACCATGCAAAGAAACGTGATGTTTTGAGCGGAGAATTTGATTAATGGAAATTTGTTCGAGTGTGAAATTTTATATATGGAGCATTGTGCATGATAGCTGGTGGAAAAAGGGGACATGGGGTTACACAAAGAAAATTGAAGACGCTGAGCTTTATGATTACTTTGTTGCAAAAAATATCTGCGACAGCAGCAACGGATTTATTAACCCGCCAACTGTTGAAATGGTTGCGCAGACCAATCTTAAAAGAATTAAAGAGATAGGCTGTGTTTAAGTTTTAAAATTAAAACCAGAGAGGAATGATATGAAAAGCAATATTTTGATTTTACTTGCTGTTGTTTTTTTAATGGCAGTATTTGGTGGCTGCACTAAGTGGATGCCGGTTGATATTGAGACTGACCCTTCGGTTGCAAATGTTTTTATTGCTTGTGAAATGCCACCCAACAGAAAAATTTATGCAGGTCAGATTTTGCTGCCTAAAAATGCCCTTGGTGAAGGCGGGATTTATGCTGGAAAGTCTCCTTTGACTCTTTATTTTAGTGTGCCTTTGAATGATTGGGTCAATAATAGTGACTCGATAACTATTCCTTGCATGGATGTTAAGTGGGTAAGCGGAGCTGAAAGAAGGATTTCATCAAAGACAGTGCAGTTGAAAAAAGATGGATACAGATTAATGGTTTTGCGTCCAGATGAATTAGGTCTGAGTGAGGATATAGAAAAAGAGAAACTTAAACTTAAGGCAGAACGCAATCAGATTGAACTGCAAGGAGTTGAGGCTCAGGAGGAGGATATTGTTGACAGAGCTATTAAGCTTAAAACCCTTGAAAGGCTTTTTCAGAATTGAAGGTTGGGTAATCTGAAGCTCAGTATCATTTTTTAGAAATGGTGCGGGACCAAATAAAAACAGTCTCGCTGCCAAGCTCATACTTACCATCCGGATAACCAATTGCTTTAATAGCCTTGCCTAATTGTTGCCCCCAAGTATGCCAGGGTTGTGTTCCAGATTCTGCATGCTTCGGTTACACTCGATTAATACAATCATCGACAAAAACACGATGAGTTTTTTCATTGCTGACCTGCGAAGTAAATTCGCATAAATTCGCTTGCGCTGATTTTGATTTGGCGGCTAAGAATTTTCCAGCGGAAAATGAGGTTGTGAATTCATTTAACCTGGATTGGTATTTCAAACATGAAGTCTTTGGGCATAGAATCTTCGAATCATTTTCTGGCCTTTTCCCGGCGGACTATGTAACCTTTGAGACAAAACAATAAGTCGTCTCTGAAATCGTTGTTGAATCCGATAAGACTTATTCGGTGTTAACTTTAAAAGACAATTGTAATGGATAGAAAACCGAGATTGTTTATTGGGTCATCCGTCGAGAGCCTTGAAATTGCTGATGCAGTCAATACCAATTTAGATCACCAAGCTGAAGTTACAATTTGGAGAAATGGGACTTTTGAGTTGTCGAGTAACACAATCGACTCTCTAACAAAAAAAGCAGGCTCTGTTGATTTTTCCTTATTTATTTTCTCACCCGATGACATTTCGTTAATAAGGGGGCAAAAAAAACCTGCCGTAAGGGATAATGTACTCTTTGAACTAGGTTTATTTATAGGATCTTTGGGGAAGGAAAGATGTTTTATTCTTAAACCAAGAAATGTTGATCTCCATTTCCCAACTGATTTGCTTGGTCTCACATTAGCGGATTTTGAAACGAATCGATCTGATGGAGATCTAGTCTCAGCAGTAAACTATGCATGTTCTCTTATTAAAAAGCAGATGAGTGAACTTGGCAATATTCAAAATGTTTCTGCCCCTCCCGCACCAGCTAAGTCAGCCATAAATATCAAAGGAGAATTGAAAGATTATGACTATGTAGTTCTTTCGGATTTGTTAAGCACAGCTACTGCTAGTCCTGACGGGAAAGCAATTAATGTAATAAAAAGCAATTTGAGTAATAATTCTAATCAAGTTGATCTGTCTATTGTTCGTCTGGAAAGGTTTGGATATGTTCAAAAAAGAAATGATGAGGATTACAATGGTTATGAATTCTATTCATATAGCATTACGGAAGAGGGGTTAGAGCTTTTACTCGAAAATGAAAACAAAACCTTTCCATCCATTCCTGATCCATTTGATGATGATGACAATCCTTATAAATAGTTAATCGAATTGATGCTATGGCAGAAGAAAGCAACGACTTCTCTTTGGATTTATTAGGTTTAGGGAAAGTAGCTAAAAGCATCCCGAAATCGGTATACGAAAAAGTAGCTGATACCACTTTAGGCACTTTTGAAAAGCTGGTCGCTCCAATTACAGAAACAACGCATGGTATTGGGGTGTGGCTCCGACAAAAATTTCAAAATATGGCTGAATATGAAAAAGCACTTGCACATTTATCTATTTATGAAGCTATTGAAAATTTTAAAAAAAGCTCCACATCAGCAAGTTTTAAACCTGAGATAATTGATCATCCGAAGTCATTTATTAACGCTATTGTTGAGTCATCAAAAGAAACTAACATCGATTTGCACAGAATGTGGGTAAATCTTTTGGCTAATACTCTTGAAACTGGCGAATCCCATCCATTCTTCGTGAATGTGCTAAAGTCCATCAGCCCTATTGAGGCCGCATTATTAAATTCTATCAATATAAAAGATAGGATCGGAAAACATGGTGGTGTTTATCTCTCTTTTAATCCAACTTCAGGTATGCCGTTTATTCGAAAAGATGGAGATGAAGTTGAAAGCTGGCCGGAAACTGGTGTAATTCTTTACCAATTTAATTTAATAAACTTTGTTGCCTCTAATCGTGAAAACTACCCTGCCCCAAAAGATGATCCCCATTATGAGCCAGTAGTGCCATACCTAACTGATTTAGGTGCCGATTTTCACAGAATTGTATCGAATAAGAAAGGTAAAACATGACCGGTAGCGTGATTTTCAGTTTATCTAAGCCAAAAGATTTACTTTATAAAATTAAATTTGAAAGAGGTGAGATTACAACGAGTGAACCGAATGAACGCAACCGCTACCAAGTGCTAAATGTGATACTCTCGCTCAACCATTTGTTCGAGTGGGCACTCGGATTTGATGAATACGACACTGAAAAAAAGCAAGAAATTATTAAATTGTTTAATCCTTATGACCCAGATAGTCGTTTGCCATGGTACATTAAAAAACACTATCAAGGATTATCTCCGTTTCCAGTCAAGAACCACAATCAGTCTTTGATTAAAGAATTAAGCAATAACTTTAAACATTTCAAACTGGAAAAATGCCTCACTTCTCATGATAAGAAATACCTATCGGTTGCTGGGCAAATGTATTCGGGCGGACAAAATGCCTATTCAGGATATTTTGAAGAGTATGGATTTTTTGTTGAAGGATTCAACGGTAAACGCGTCGACTTATTAATGTTATTTGATGGGTTAATTATCAGTTGGGAAAACTTAATACTTTGACTTATTTTGTGGATAGTCCCGGGCTAGTTTTTATGCTCAGGCACTCATCATAAGAGTACCTAAAAGCGTAAAGGAAGAGTGATGTTAGTGGCAAGAATCTAACCCTCCTGTTGAGGTAATTATCAAACTTATTGTTGGGGATGTGAGCTTTTTCGGAGACAACGCTTATTCAAAAAGCGTTGAACTCTCCAATATTCCTTTTTAAGGAAGAGTTAACATGACAAAGATTATTTGGGAAGACGATGACAGAGACCGACAAGCAGTTGGAAAAGTTATGCGTATTAGTGAAATTGAAATAGCATCAATCAGTTATTAGTTTTTCTTTGTCGGACTCAAGATAATCCTGCCTTTTTTTACTTCGAGATTAAAATCACTGTCCCTCAAGTTGTGTGCCTCGATAACTGCCCTCGGGATTGTAATTCTGAAACTCTCATATTCGCTTCCTCTTCTCACGATTTGAGGTCTTATTCTGATAGCCATATGTGTATCAAGCAAAAAGTATTTAAATAAAGTGCGTGTTCTATATGTGTATCAAATGATAACCTTTGAAGCCTTAACCAATGACCTTGAATGCCTGATTAAACTGATAAAAGAGTTAGAGGGCATAGAGACGGATTGCCTCAAACTAGGCAAGAGTGGAAATTTGACTGAATACGGTGAAGGGCAGATGGATATTATAAGGATGATTCGAGGTGCTTTTGCTTTTCAATCTTTAAACTCTTTGGACAAAGCAAAAGGCAGATGAGATTTCCAGAGCAAATCAAAATTGACATTATTTCTTTTGGACTCGGGGTTCTTTTCGGATTAATGTTTGGCGGTATGATTGCGGGGATTGTGTTTGGTTGAAAACTGCCTCAATTCTTTGCCAGAATGATTTAGAAGATCAAAAAACTTAATCGTCAACACCAGATAAAACAAAAAGCTAGACTGACAAAAACTCTCTGAATTATTTATTTATTGACCATTGGTGAACAAATGTTAGTATTTACTAATGGATAACTATTTCGGAGAAAAAGGAAAGATGATTGAAGAGGGAGCATTGCTTAAGCAGGTGGTTGAAAGACAGGCGTTTGTTTATAAGGTGTTGAAGGTAAATCCTTCTGGATTGAAGATAGCAAAGCTCTGCACAATTGCTAATGGCAAGATGGAAATTGATTATGGAAAGAGAATCAAGTCGAGTATATTTATGTCTGACATCGGAACCTATTACAAGATTATCAAAGTCGAGGAGATGAGCAAGATTTTGGAAATTCTGCACAAAGCAATGGTTGAGTTCGGGTTTTAGTCAAACACTCCTTAATAAGCGTTCCAACCCAATCCCTACACAAAACATATTGGCGATGACTTTTCCACTATTTGGTGGAAAAGGTTTTAT
>JANQGZ010000084.1:0-4853 GCA_028282825.1 SAR324 cluster bacterium | reverse complement strand
GACAGGAGTCCTAGAAGACGGATCAGAATTGCGAAAAACACAGTATTTTTTGCAGGGAGGTGTGCGTTTTTCGCTTGACCTAAGCTTTAATGGGTGACCTAAGCTTTAATGGGTGACCCTCGTCCTTTTCACAACAAAAAAAAGTTTGCCCCCATTACCACAAGTCCTTTGATCCTTGTAGATTTATCATAAAAAAATCACGGCCTCTTTCCTTCCAAGCAGAATTATCATCATTTGAAGAAAAGCGATCATAGCCGAACCCAAACTGTAGCCAGTCAAGACCAATCACTATACCAGTTGAAAAAACATAAATATTTGTTCGATCATCTGGATCGTCTGTCTCTTCATTTGGTACATTCATTGTGCTGATCAATCCCAAAAGTGATATGTGAGCTGCCGAAAATAAGCCGTAATCTTTATATTTAAAGGGTCTGTACATCAATCCCCCTGCCGCGCCGTCAAAAAGTCGAAAATCTTCTCCTGGAACCATCTTAATTGCTGGAACAGCACCAGTGAGAGCAAAAGTATTGTACCAAGTATCTTCTTCATTTGTCTTCATGGCCTTCTTTAATTCTGCTCCCTCATTGGGTTCTGCAGCAAAAACATTTATTACGAAAATCAAATTCATAATAATAATTGAGATCTTTTTCATTTTATCTCCGCCGATCAGTTGCTTAGAAAGGGTAGTAATGCTTGGGAAATACCCATCAGGTTGGCTATTTCATAGTTTGAGCGTTACGTAATAAATCTATAAAATCAGAATTGAAAAAATACCTCCAAATTAAACATAAGCATGGGCAAGTTACATTAATGCTCTAACATTTGTCAAAATATTTATTAATTGCCTAAGTTTCTGTTCATCAGGTTGTTGTCTGAAGAAGTTGGCGCTTGACTGGGGGGTGATGGAGGGGTAAGTTTTAGGAGTATTGAGATTTTGTTTCCTTTGGGGATATCGACTTTCATGCTTCATTGGGTTTTGAGAATTCTGCGGGAACGGAATTCGTTGGACTGGTAATCCACATTACTCTTAGGTGAAATGAGATGGGCCCAGAGGTTTGGCTAGGGCAGGGTTACCGCTCTGCTTTATGGTGTGCTGACACTGCCAGGCTTCTGGGCTTTTCTTATTTTTAGAGACCAGCTCCAGACTGGTGGTGACCTTAATCTTCTATCCAGGAGATTACACCATCAACCAGAACAACACTTCCGAACTCGTTAAGAGTCTTTCCTTTGAAAATCATCCTCTCCATATGTTTTTGCTCTATGGTAAATTGGCTTTTTTGACCAAAGAAGTCGGCGAGATACTGGGCATTACGAAACCGCGGCAGTCATTAAGGCAGTCTTCTACACTTGAAGAAGGGATTGATTATGAGACAATCCCGACGGTTTCCTTGGGGCAGGATAATAATTTATTACCCTGCAACGTAAATCACGTCTCTGTTTTGTACCTGTCCGGATTCTTTCTTCTCGTTTTGAGATCTAACAAACCGATTGCGGTGCCGTTCACCCGTTGGGTGATTCGCGAGGCGATCCCGATCGCTTTGGAAAAAAATAAGCCGAAAGAAATCACGACAGAGGATATCAAATTGATGGAGCTGGCCGCCAAGCATGAAAGCTTGTTTGCCAGACAGGTTTTAATCGATTGCGGATTTGTGGAAGCCGAACTGAAAAACAAGCAATTAGGGTTCGACGATGTTGACCAGGGAGGTACAGATGATACTTAAAGAATTCCTGGGTCTGCAAGACGACCTGAACGAACAGAAAGCCCAGCTCAATTTCCTGCTAAGAGCTTTCGCAGCCCCGGCCACCGAATCCATCGACCAAGGCCTCCGCCCCACCGACTGAGAAGTCTACCAAGGCGCCACCTTCGGTGAACAAATCGTGGAAAAAATGGTCACGAGAACTGAAGAGACTTTTAAGAAGGTTTTGGGGCAGGTTGTGTAGTTTTTAAATTATAGCAGCGAAATATGATTTATATTTCGCTGCGTTTCTTTCTCAAAGCAGCTTATTAGATTTGCCTTTTAACCATAAAGCCATATCAATACACATATTCAAGGGCTATGGATGTTTTCTCGATCATTTATTATCAACAAACAACTTTGTAGCTCATTTATGACACAAATTGATCTACAAAAACGTTAGTGGTTAATCTACTAACTACAAAAAAGTCTTTAAGCCTCATCTAATCCTTCTGTAATAGCTATCAATTCCGGAAAAAAGAAGTATCCAGCCCGTCTCCCAGCAGCCGGTCTTAATATGCTAAGAATCTCACTTTTCTTTAATACATTGAGTATTCTTTTTGCCGTTGGTTCTGGGATAGGAACTGACCTATAAAATTGAGTCGACTTAAAAACCGGATTTGAGTAGATATAATCCAAAGCAACAATAGAATACTGTGAATGGGTAAGGTCTACAATTTCCCGTTTATGTTGCTCGTATAAACTCAGTATTTTTTGAAGCTTTTTTTGGTTTCGTTGCGCCTGAGTTTTCACGGCTTCAAGAAAAAAGATACACCAACCTGTCCAATCATTGTCACGGGAAATTGCCAACAGTCGATCATAATACTCATCCCTGTTTTGCTCAAAAAAAGCACTAATATAAAACATTGGTTGATGGATTAAATCTATACTGTACATGAACAATGGAATACTCATGCGACCGATTCTACCGTTTCCATCTAAGAACGGGTGTAAAGATTCGAATTCAGCATGAACAACTGCTGACTTTACCAAATTGTCCTGAAATTCGTGATGAATGTACTTTTCCCAGTTACTCATTGCTTCAGAAAGCTCGTTGGCATTGATAGGGACAAATTTAGCTTCTTCGATAGTACATCCAGGCCTACCAATCCAATTTGCATTTTTCCTAAATTCACCTGGGGCCTTGCTGGCACCTCTTACTCCAGACATTAGTATTTGGTGCAATTCTTTAATTATTCTTACGCATAAAGGCATTTCCGCTAACAATTCTACCCCTTTAGACATAGCGGCTCGATAATTTAATACCTCATTTATATCATCCTGTTTTTCATTAGGTAATAATTTATCTCCTTGACCTGCTTCAAATTCTAAAACCTCTTCTATAGTAGTTTGGGTACCCTCAATTCTGGAAGAGAGGACAGCTTCTTGAGTTGTTAATGGGCTGAGGAAAACAGATGAATTTGGAATTACAGACAGAGTTGCATCGTACCTTGCAAGAGCTGAATGAGCAGGACCGATATAAGGTGTTAATTTGTCCCAATTGAGCTGATCACTGGCAGGTGGAAATTTTCCATAGTGATATTGAACAGACATTTTTAAGTTTTTAGAAGGTTGGATAGTATAAATGATTAATTTTAGTTGATAGGTCTATTTAGATCAGATTTTCATTAATTAATCAAAGCAGCTCGGCAACTGAAGCAGAGACAACTTTCAGCTTTTCCCTTGGCAGGCAGGCGATATCCTTCAAGACTCTCCTCAAGACCTCTTCCGGGTCCGTGGGGGAGGTGACTTCTCCTTCCGTTTTATCAATCGTGAATCTTGTGTGGCAGTGAGGGCAGTAGTAGTACGCCGTGGCGATATATGGGTTGGTGGATTTGGTGTTTTGTCCCTGGTATTTGGCTTTTTTACCGCATGTGGGGTTCAAACATTTCATCGTCGGCCGTTTATTGATAGGGGGTTGTTGTTCGATAGGTTATCATTGGGCGTTTAGGTTGGATAGTCATAAATGTTTGAATGGCTGCTGGCTTTTTTTTGGCTATTAGCGATTAGCATTTGGCTGTTAGCTTATTTTGTGTCGCTTTGCGACGTCTCAATATTGTCATGATGGGTTCGGCTTTGCCTTAACCCATCCTACGAGCCTTCGCATAATTCGCACCCTCGATGCATATTAGAAGATATGGTATGGGTCGAAGTCGATCCAGCGATCTGAAGGCAACTTTTTGTTGATGTCTTCGCGAAAGGTTTGTTGGATCGGCGTCACTATGTTCAGGCTGTAGAGTTTTACTATTTTATCGATATCTCCGACTGTTTTGCCGTCGATTACTACGGACATGATCACGGGTGGGATACGGTGGGCGCTTAGGATGTTGTTCCTTAGATTCTCTGAAGAATCTTTATCCATATGCACTTTAGAGAGCAGTTGGGCCATGTTTTCTATCTTTAAGATATCATCGATCTTGACCGGTTTTCCCTGTTCATCCACCACGCCGCCCAGGTTTAGATACCAGTTGCTGCCGTTGCCTAAGCCTTTGGCTCCTTTTATTGAATCTTTGATCTTTTCTTCTGTGGGTGAAGTGCCTTTTTCATCGTCGAAATCAGAGTAGCGGAGGTTGAAGATGAAGGCGTAGCCCAGGTGGGCGCCGTTTTTCAGGAAGCGTCGCATCAGCAGTTCGTAGCTTTGGTAAAGGACACTGCTCAATCTACTGCCAAGGTAGCTGGGTGTTCCGTAAATGCCGCTTTCTGTTCCACCATCTTTACTATGAATGATATTCCATCTTTTAAAGCGCTTACGTATTTTGGTTTCGATCACCTGTTTGTAGGGTGATTTTGCGGTGCCTACTCGCATGGTTCGGGCGTATAAGTGCCTTATTTTAGCTACGTCTCCTGTTTCCTTCTCCGGGATGAGCTGGAGAAAAGCATTTGCCAGGTAGCAGTAATCATAAATCGCCATGCGGATGACCTGGGTGGGCAGGAAATCGAAGAATTTCATCACGGCTTGCTGCTGTTCTTAATTCGGGTGAAGTAATTCGGGTGACAGTATGCCTATTAAATAATAAGTAGTCGAGTAGGCCGAGGGAACCTCCCCCTCAGTCTCTCACAGAACCGTACGTGAACCTCTCAGCTCATACGGCTCTTATTATACAGCCCGAACTCCCA
>JANQGZ010000043.1:0-54238 GCA_028282825.1 SAR324 cluster bacterium | reverse complement strand
TGTTGAGCTTAAATTAATTGATTATTTGAGTGAAACTATTTTGATCTCAAAGGAGAATCTGAATGAAAACTGGTACCAGGGGACCGTAAAGGAAATATCATTCAGAGAGCAGTTAATCAATTCCGGAACAGTAAAGGATGAAGCCTTTCAACAGGCTGTTGCTGCCGTTGTCGGATTGGAGTATGTGGAGGCAATCGATGATTTAGCCCCAGAATTTCAGGAAAGATTTACCAGTCAAATTCCTATTCGTTACACCAAACGCCACCTTTTTTTCCCATATCGTTTTACCGAAAGTGATCTTGTTTTTGCTGCATTATATCCTTGGCCTGACACTGTTTTTGAAGAAGCTGCAAGAGCTCTAGGGCGGCATCATTTTTCTCTGGTGTTGGCCACTGAAGAGAATATTCTATCTGCTGTAAACCAGGTTTATGATAGAAATACAGGGTCAGCAGAAGAAGCTGCGGAAGTTCTCGTTGATGATGCTGATTTGAACTATTTAGACCACTTTGCATCAGAAGAGACGGAAGACCTGCTTGATGCGGAAGATGAAGAGCCTATTAAAAAACTAATGAACTCAATCATTTTCCAATCTGTCAAAGATGGCAGCTCAGATGTTCACATAGATCCGGGTCCCAAGGATACGGTGGTCCGGAATAGAATAGATGGAGTGCTTCATCAAATTACCAAGGTTCCCAAACAGGGACACATTCCATTGGTTAACAGGGTCAAAGTAATGGCAGGCCTGGATATATCAACAAAAAGCCAACCCCAGGATGGTAGAACCATGATCCTGCTTGCTGGTAAAAAGATCGATATCCGGGTTTCGATTATTCCTACTGTTCACGGTGAACAGGCTGTATTGCGACTTTTGAACCAAAGTCAGGGCATTATACCTTTAAAAGAATTGGGTATGACTCCAAAAATGTCCAAACAAATGGATAGATTGGTACAACAACCGCATGGCATTATCCTGGTTACGGGCCCAACGGGTTCAGGAAAAACCACAACTCTGTATTCGGCGCTTAATAGAATCGATGCCGACAAAAAAAACATCGTTACTATTGAAGATCCCGTAGAATATAGGATTGCCAAGTATGGCCAGATGCAGGTCAATGAAAAAGTAGGGGTGACTTTTTCCAAAGGATTGCGAGCCATGTTAAGGCAGGATCCTGATGTCATAATGATTGGAGAAATGCGGGATGCCGAAACAGCACAAATCGCTATTCAGTCTTCTCTAACAGGTCATCTGGTGTTGAGCACGATTCATACAAACGATGCAGCTTCGACGATAATTCGAATGATTGATATGGGTATTGAACCATATTTGGTTAGTAGCACTGTTACGGCGGTTCTAGCCCAAAGATTGGTGAGAAAAATCTGTCCTGAATGTAAGGAATCCTACCCGATGACTTGGGAAGAAATAGGAGAACTTGAACTGAGTCAGGCAGTTGAAAAGAACGATTACGAGGGTGTTTTATGGCAAGGCAGGGGATGCAATGCCTGTTTTCATACTGGGTATCAGGGACGAGTGGGAATATTCGAGCTATTGCTGATCGAAGATGAAATCAGAAAGCGCATCAACAAAGTCACAGACGCTACAGAAATTCGAAAAATAGCGTCCAACCTTGGAATGAAAGGAATCAAATTTGATTGTGCCGTCAAAGTTATTGAGGGTGTGACTACGGTTGATGAGATGCTTAGAGTGACGATTACAGATACGGATATGTAGCAGCTTGCCTTTCAAATAGTTTTTCGACAAATGAATTGCTTAATACCCCAGAAGAAGGAATAAACTTCGGGTCATGCGTATTGTGAAGATGAGCAAAAAACAAGTCTTGGATACAAAATGGTTGAGATAAACGGACAAGAAAACGGCCTGTCAATGTTTAGTTTTAAATTGGTTTACAAAATTATGGTAATAGCCGGGTTTGTGGTTGTGGTTTGTACCGCAATTCTAAATTACGCCTTTATTCAAAGACTGGCCGAACCCCGAATGAATCAGGTCAAGGAACTCGCCGACACAACGTCCATTGTTGTTTCGGAACTGGCTTTGGCAAGTTTTTACAATCGCAGCCAGGAACGCATCAGCAGTGCATTAAGCAAAACCATCGGTGATCTAAAGGATCAAAGCGGGGGATTTTTACAAATCTCCGTAATTCTCTATCCCAGCGGAATATACTATGCCTCAACCAATCCGGAATTTGTAAACAAAAAAGTCGGTTTGAGCCTGCTCAAAAAGCTTGAGTCAAACGAATCCAGCAAAATGACCGTCGAAAACCTTAATTACGAGTTCAACGGCAGAACAGTTCAGGTTCTACATTTTCTTAGAAATATCGTTGTTGAGCAAAATGACGAAAAAAAGAGAATAGCAGTTACTCAAATCCTGTTTGATTACGGAAAAATTCTGAATGCCACCCGGCAGATGCTTTTCATGGTCGCAGCGGTTTTCTTTTTCAGCATCTTATTATTTGTTTGGATTATGTATTTGCCTCTGAGTCGATTGCACAAACGAATGATCAAGGGATTCGTTCAAATTTCTAACAAGAATTTTGACTATAAATTGAGAACTCGGGATCAGGGGGAAATTGGTGTTTTGTTTGATACTTTTAACAAAATGACCAATCAGCTGAAAAACTACTTTCAGGAACGCCAGCAGTCAAAAATGAATTCCGTAATAAACAGCATTGAAGTTTCCGGTTCCGGATCCAAGGAACTGGCCTTGCGAAAAGCTGATATTACATGTCTGTGTGCAAGGATACCGGATGTACATGGCATGGTTGAGGATAAAGCTCCTGAAGATGTGGCTGAATCGATTGCTAAATTTGTAGATCCCTTAGAAATTGTTGTCCAGGAATATGGCGGACAGGTCATAAAAATTCTGGGAGACAAAGTATATGTATTGTTTGAAGGGATTAACAGCATTGACAATTCGATACGTACTGCATTGAAGATCAATCAGAAGTGGCAGGTATTAAATCATGAACGGAAAGTTCTGGGGCGTAAAAGACTGGATTTCGGATTAGGGTTGCATTCCGCGGAAGGTGTCGCCGGAACAATCGGTCATCATTCGGTGAGCTACACTGTTGTTGGTAAAGCGGCGAGTGTTGCCGAGTATCTTTGCACCAGTGCCAAATCCGAAGAAATCCTTGTCAGCGCGTCTTTGATGGACAAAGCAAGTGGGTCCTTTCCCCATCGCGTGTTAGGTGAAATTGAACCTGTTGATTTGGGAGAAACAGAACAGGTATTGGTAGTGACTAACCTGCAGTATTCCGATGATGCAGTTCTCAAGCGGGAGGCTCAAGCTCAATTGGGAATCGAAAGTTCTGATGGTGATGTTGGGAAGATCTCAAATGATCTGGCGGGATTAACAGGAACATCAAATATTCATGATTCGTCAATTCCGGATATGCTGGAGGAAACACTCTCCAATGCACCGCTGGATTCAGTAACACCGCCTCCGATAGTCGACAAAAGGCGCTTAAAAGCCAAGGAAAGCGGTGGCGATAAAAAATCAGCCTCTGACAAAAAGCAATCCCTTTGGGATGAATTTGAAAAATAGTATTATTGGTATGAGGCCCTTTGCGTTAAGCCATAGATGATAATGCCAATCAGTTCATGGAGAAAAACATAGTTCTGATGCAAGGCACTACTGGAAGGAAGAAAATCCCTGAAATCCGAATATGTCAAAGAAGCCTTGTAATCCACAGGCAATAAATCAGCAGTAATTCCCACCTGTTTAAAACATCCGTTTGATCTGAACATGTGAAACGCTGAGGTGATCAATAAAACGCGATTCAATCCCTTTTCTTGTATAATCTTTTTGGATTCAACAGCATTTTGGTGAGTGTTTTTGGAATTCTGGTCTATTAAGATAGCCTGTTCAGGCACTCCCAGGTTTTTTGCAAATTGGCTTAAAAGGAGGGCTTCTGAGTGATCCTTTTGATGCAAACTGCCTGTTCCTCCTGACAATAACAGATAATCTGCCTTGCCCTTTTTGATAATATCGATTCCCTTCAGAATTCTATCTGCAGCTCCTGAAAACTCAATATATTTATTGTTGCTTAGCGGTAAATTCACCATCCCGGAAAGAACTATGGCAGCATCATATTTGGCAGTTTCAGAGAAAGTGGGTTTTTCTAAATGCTCAAGATTGTATAAAAGTCGCTTGCTGATAAAAGGTATCGTCGTTAGATACATCAATAAGAAGATAGCTAAAAAAGTTTTCCTCCGCCTGAACTGCAATACCCCGAGAAATGTGAGAATAATGATGTAAAGAAGCGGGTCTGTTAAAAAGATCAGTATCTTTGATATGTTAAAAAACATCGGTCTATATAAATAAGAATTTGCAGGCAATAAGCCGTTTGGTGTGGTTTGTATCCAAAGTAGCTACAGACGGACAAACCCGGTCAGTCCGATTATTACACCATCAAACATCAACTCCACCGTGTCTCCGTCACCCTGGTTGAATGGATCATTTGAGGTATCTGCGCTTGCTCTCATGTTTTTGATTTCAGCCATTAAGCCCACCCTTTCCATTAACATAATTTGAATGCCCAGGACCTGGTAATTCAAAAGCCCGTTAAAGTTGGTTGTAGATTCTTTGTTCGTGACATTTTGAACGGATTTAAAATCTCCGAAGAATGCTCCCCAGCCTACGCCCCAATAAGGCTGCAAATAGTCTTCAACCGGATCCATAAAAAATGCTTTTAAGGCAACACTGAACATATATAGATTCATATCGATACTTGAACCACTCACATCACCGCTACCACTATATATCGATTCAGACGTCGAGTTGAAATACAATAATTCAGCCCCATATGACCAAGCCCTGGGAATTCGATAGTCCAATTTGTTGAAATGGGACCAGTTCCAATTGAACCCCAGGCTGCCTTCGACCGGATTACCGTCTTCGAAGATGTCTTCGCCTGAGAATTGGTAATACACGGAATTTGAAAGTCCATAGTTTAATATTCCTGTGTTGATTTGATCATCGTGATTCCAACTAGCCCTGGAAACAAATGGTGAGCTTTCTGCTTGTGGGGCGCCATCAGGGCCAGGTTCAACGACATCGACATATTCATCGTTTGTATCAATATAGTCTGCTTCGTCCTGGGCCAAAACCGGAGTTGAGTAACTCACTCCGATAAGTATTAAAAAAAGTAGGCATGCAAGGGCTGAAATTAGATGTTTCATGTCAAATGCTGGTTGAGATAGTCTTTTTATTCAGTAGCTTTTAATGGATTCTTGTATCGGTGATCTTTATTTTACGATTGTTCCAATCCTGTCAAGTTTATAACCCCCGAAAATGTTTTCTTCGGGATCATGCGACCAAAATATCATGGTTGCCTTGCCAATAACTGTATTTTCATCAACAAAACCCCAAAATCTGCTGTCTTTGGAATTTCTTCGATTGTCACCCATAACCCATAGTTTTCCTTTGGGTACAATCGTTTTGATATTTTCAGGAATAGTCAACAGTTTGGGATCAAAGTAAAGGTAACCGGCATCTTCCTCTTCTCCGTTTATAAAAACCGTTTCTCCAAAGATTTGTATTTCATCACCGGGGATACCGATCACTCGCTTCACGTAGTCGATTCGGGGCTCAATGGGATAAGGAAACACAATGATATCCCCTCTGCTGACATTGTTTTTGAAAATTTTCTTTTCTGTGAAAGGAATCGAAAAGCCATATGTATGCTTGTCAATAAATATATGATCGCCGATTTCAATGGTTTGAGACATCGAACTAGTAGGAATACTATACGGAGTATAGAACCAGGTTCTGAAAAACAACGCGGCGATGATAGCGAAACATAAAGCTATCACCCAGTCTTTAATCACTTTGTTCATTTACGAAGTGTAGCTTGTGGTTAAGTTTAATCTCTAATGTAAGCTATTGGAGCATTTATTTATCAATCAACCTACAGATTTTCTGAAAAGCGATTTGTGCATCAGTATCATCGCCTGGTTTTTTAAAAGGTAACAGGCAACAAAATAAACAACCGCACCAATGGGAATCAAAATAATCAAATTCACATAGTAAGATACTTCGATGCCAGCCAGGTAATTTTTTATCGGGTATAGCAACAAAAGCATCACCACCGTAGCGAATATACTTGCCAAGTTGGTTTTAGTGGTTAGCAGCGACCAAATCCGGTTAAGAAATTGGTTACGCAAGAAAAATACCAGCGCTAGCATATGTAAAAGCTGGCTAATCGATGTTGCCAAAGCGACCCCTTTGTGACCTATTACTCCTTTCAATATAATCGCCAGACAGAGGTTGGCCACTAATGCAATTATCCCGGAAAAAACCATCGATCTGACCAATCCCAGAGCTTGAAAACTACTTAAAAAAATTCTGTTCCCGGCAATAAAACATAACCCTAGCAGATGAAATAGAAAGGCTTCCGAGGTCAAACGGATAGAAAGGGAATCAAATTCACCTCTTGCGTAAATCAAGGTCACGATTTCTTCTGCCAACAGAATTCCGCCTACAGTCAATGGCAAGGCCCAAAACCACGTGATAGAAAGAGCTAACGCCAGGTTATTACGAATTTCATCCAGTTTTTTATCGACAAATAAATTTGAAAGACGAGGTAATATGACAGTAGCCAATGAGATCACAAATACTCCGATGATCAATTCCAACAGACGATTGCTAAATTTTAAAGATGCTACCGAGCCCGTTTCCAATGTTGAAGCAATGATGTTGCTTATTAGGATGTTTATTTGATAAACACCGATACCAAAAATCGTCGGTATCATGAGGCGTATGGTTGATTTTAAATGAGGATTACTCCAATCGATTTTATATTTTATTTTTAGTTCGATTTTAAATACAAATGGCAAATGAAACAGAAACTGAGCCAATCCTCCAGTAATGACACCCAAGGCAAACCCGACAGCGGGATTGGAAAGATGCGGAGAGAGTATCAATGCACAAGATATGATGGAAAGATTCAGTAAAACCGGCGTCAAAGATGAAACCCAAAAAACGGAAACCGAGTTTAATATGCCCTGGTATATTCCTGTCACTGATATTAATACAATGTAAGCAACCATAATCCTGCTTAGCAGTATGGTAGAGTCCAAAGCGCTGCCAATAAGACCATAACCGATACTTATTTCGACAAAAGTAGGCGCAAATATAATCGCAATTAAACAAATTGATCCGGTGGTGATTCCTGTGATCAGGGCCATACTGCCTGCAAATTGGCCTGCTGAGTCAGGTCCTTCGGTTTTCGTAATTGATATAAACTTGGGAGTAAATGAGTTGGCCAGGGCTCCTTCAGCGAAAAGCCTTCTGAAAAGGTCCGGAAAAGCGAAAGCCAGGGTGAATGCGTCACTCAGAACAGAGGTTCCCAGGAAAATGGCAACGACAATTTCTCTTATCAATCCCAGAATTCTGCTGATGACTGTGATAACTCCTATTAGCCCGGCGGATCTGATGTTCTTTGAATCTATTGTTTCAGAAGTGGGCATTGTCGGGAATTATGGAAAAATTGAGAAATGGATATGAGAACGATGTGAGATGATTCACACCATCCCTTTACCTGCTGTGGTTGTAACAAGTTTTCCATGTTTGACGCCTTTAGTCCCAATCAATTCGTCTGACAGTCGTTTGATGATTGCAGGTTTTCCTTTTACAACAACAACTTCCAGGCAATGATGAGCATCCAGATGCACATGCATTGCGGAAACGATGTTCTGGTGATAGGCATGTTGATGCTCAGTCAGTTTATCTGAGAGTTCACGAGTATGATGATCATAAACGAGGGTAACTGTTCCTACAGTTTCTTCTGTGTTGGATTCCCATTGCTCGTTGACCAGGTTATTTCTGATAAGATCTCTGACTGCTTCCGACCGATTGACATACCCTTTTCTGGAAATCAGTTCATCAAATTTGTTTAATAGGCGTTCGTCAATAGACACACCAAATCGAATGGTCTTTGTCATTATAAATTTATTCCCGGTTTTAGTTTCATTTGTTCTTGAGCCCTAGTGGCTGCAGAATATGTTTGAAAGTTAATGTAATCTGTAAATGAGATAAAAGGCAATCGGCAAGGCAGGAAGAGGAGTAATCCTGAATTCAAACGGAACCGCAAACCGGGCATTGTTGCAGCCGTAGAGGCATTTCAAGATTGCCGGATGTCAGAAGATCAACATTCTTGAAAAGCTCGCTTGTTTCTCCATCGGCCAGTATTTTGCCATCACTCAGCACAATGGTTCTTTCGCACAGATCCAGGGCTAAATCAAGGTCGTGCGTCGCTATGATTTTGGTATGTTCGAAAGTCTTCAGCAGATCTATCAACAAACGCCTTGATTTTGGATCCAGGTTGGAAGATGGCTCATCCATAACCAGGATGTCCGGAGCCATGGATAATACTGAAGCGATTGCAACGGATCGTTTTTCTCCCCCTGAGAGTCGATATGGAGGTCTGTCTCTTAAATGTTCAGACCTAACAGCGGCAAGCGCTGATTTTACTTTTCTCTTTACATCCTCTTCAGACATTCCCATATTCAAGGGGCCAAATGCTACATCATCAAAGACTGTTGGCATGAAAAGTTGATCATCGGGATTCTGAAAGACCATGCCCACAGACCGTCGAACGAGAGACACCGTTTTTTTTGTAAGTGTAACATCTCCAATAACAAGTGATCCGTTATCAGGCAGAAAATACCCGTTTAAATGATGCAACAAAGTCGATTTTCCGGCACCATTTGCCCCAACTACAGCAACCGACTCTCCATGAGTGATGCGAAAAGTTATACCTTTTAAAACGTGGTTTCCATCGGGGTAGCTAAAATGTAACTCCTTAGCCTCAACTAGATGATGACTCATGCAATTCACCCTACAATCAATCTGCCAACGAGTTGAGACAGATTGTAATGCTTCAAAAAGAAAAAGACAGCGATCCAGCCTGTTATAAACAAAACATCCCTTGGCCTGAAGGAAAGTTTTACCAAAGATCTGATTCGACCATCAAATCCGCGACAATGCATAGAAAGATGAATACGTTGCGCCCTGTCCAGGGTTCTTAATAATAAATGCCCTACAAGGGACCCAAACACCCCGATTCCTAATCCTTTTCCATCAATTCTCCTGAATTCGCTTGCCCGGACCATTCTCGCTGCTTCAGCCAGAAGCACATATAAGTATCTATAAAGAAACAGGAGTTGAACGACAAAGACCTTTGGCACTTTCAGCTTTTCCATGGCAAGGCAAACATTTGTAAATCCTGTCACTGCAACTAGGCTGAGAGCGGCTCCGACCGTTAAAAAAAATCTCAATAAAATAGATCCAAACGATACCCACCCTGCGCTAATGTCAATATCACCAATAACAACCAGGGTATTTGAATCAATCCAAGGATTGAAAACCCCAATCATGATTGCAAAGGGCGAAACCAATAAGATCCTTTTGATCAGAAAACCAAAGGGAATATTTCCAAATGAGCAGAGAAAAAATGGATACATGACATAAGGAACCAGTGCCGAAAGCTCATATTTGTCAAAGGAAACTACAAAAAATATGAATATCAAAGTTGTAATGAGCTTTGCGCGAGGATCAAGGCCGTGTATGATCGTTTTCTGGTGTGACAGCCTATCCATATACCCAATATCAAAAAATCCACTATCTATTTTGGGCATATCTAAGCAGTTCCTTTGACAATGTAATATTGCGGTTTTGTTTGGGATGGTTTTGCTATTTCGACAAAGGCTCAGCGGTTTTGTCTGTTTCTTTTCATTAACAGTCCAAGCACAACCATAGTGACCAGTGTCAGCAGACTGCCGACGAATCCCGCTATTGATGTTCCTGAATCAACAGCTGGCCAGGTTTCCGACTCTTGATGTTCGAGTAAATCGTTATTCGCAGGTTGATAGTCGGGAAACTGGGCAAAGCTTTTCTGAAAATTCTCCAGAGATCTGTGAACACCTTCTTCAGGAGCCTCAATTTCTTCAATACCTGAAGTTTTCATAATTGCCCATTCAAGTCCGTCCGGATGAGTTGAAGCGAACCAGCTTACAGATACTGAGATAACTATTGCAGAGACAGCAATAGCAGCCACCAGTTTTTTTGAGTCAAAACGTTTGGAGGTTTTTTCCGGATCTTTGTCTTTAAACAAATCCGGCTTGGCTTTTATAATGAAAATGACAACAACAGCAGTAGCCAAACCTTCCACCAAACCGATTGCCAGATGGATGGGTTGCATCATGAGAACAAACACATCAAAAGGTAATTCAGAAATTCCGGAAAAAACCGTTTGCAATACCACACTGAAAGATCCCAGCTGTAAACTGACAATAGCGGCCACTAAGGCTCCTATGGTGATAAACAATCGAGTCTCTTTTATTCGGGTAATTGCTTTGTAAATAAGCGGATAAGCAAGAAAGCAAGGATAAAAACCAAGATTGAAAATGTTGCTGCCAAGTGCGAGTAAACCTCCATCAGCAAAAAAGAATGCCTGAATGGTTAGTATTGACGACAGAGTAATAAATGCAGCATGGGGACCCAATAATACGGCGAGCAACAGACCTCCACCTAAATGTCCGCTGGAACCGGTACCTGGAATGGTAAAATTGATCATTTGAGCCGCAAAGACAAATGCGCCTAACACTCCCATTAGTGGAACTTTATTGTCATCAAGATCGTCTTTTACTTTTCTTGAGCTATACCAGATGAGTCCAGCTGAAACAGCCCACATTCCTCCCCCAACTGCCGGGGATAATAAGGCATCTGCCATGTGCATACTAATTCTCCGTCGGTAGGATTATTGCCAGGATTTCGTGTAACGAAAATAATAATTGTGTTACTTGGTAGATATTATTTACTTATGCGTATGTCAATCTAAAATTCGTGAATCTCAATTCAAATAATAGAATGGCACAATTCACTAAAGATTTAGGTAACCCGTTGCAGAGTAAAACCTTCCCGAAAGCACCAAAACGCCATCAGGTATCAAAAATGTTGTAGCAGATTTGATAAAGGAATTTAGCTTAAGTCTCTTGAGAACGTATGTTTCTCCCTTGTCTCCAAACCTAGTGCGCTATATGCTAAACAAACGATTAATTTTACAATGAGGTTAAAAATATCAAAGGAGAAAAGGAGAATCGTGTTTATTAAATCAAAGTTGATGTTTGTGGTTTTCGCTTCTATTATATTTGGGATTGCGGGGTGTTCACCGTCCAAACCTGGAGCTGATAGGACGCAGGAGCGAAACCGTAAAGTTGAATCATCAAAGACAGAGAAAACATATATTGCCAAACGACTGTCCAGTTCAAAAAATGCATTTGATCGAGGATTTGTTGGAACTTGGGTTGTGGAGGGATCTACGGCAGAATTCACCATAACTCTCAAAAACGGTTTAGTCATATTTTCAGGAAGGGATATGGAAGACCGGGAGCATTTTCAAGTGCATTTTATACATTGGGACGATTCGACTTTCAAAGGGTCTTTTTTAATGCCTTCGACCCGGCATACAACTATTGTCAGGCTTTCGGTACTAGATGATAACAGATTACGGTGTGAATATTCAGGTGACGCTTCAGGAGAATCGATCTGGTGGCGCAAGTAGACGAGTGTTTGGATTTCGGCTGATACCTTTTATTTGTGGTCTTTTTTTAAGTATCGTTCAAGCATGTACCATTCAGTCTCCCAGACTCAATACTCATTTTCTTCCAGCCCAGTATACGCTTAAAACAGACATTCATGATTCTGACTTTCAAAAAAGCAACCGATTTAAGGCCGTTTTGCTCAATGACAATAAAGAATTGAACAATCTTATTCTTCAGTTTTGGAAATCGGGGGCATTCAATGAATTGTTGGCAACTGAACATCCATATTTAAAGGTTAGCAGCACCCACATTGAAGCTGTAGAAGCCGGTTTGAATAAAATATTCAGGATTTACTATTTATCCGGTAATTTTGAACCAAGTCCTGGTCTAGCTAGGTTGTTTAAACCCGAAGATTATTCTCGGGATTGCCATCCTTTATCAAATCATGAAATTCAATTTATGCTGAATAAACATGCAGAAAGTGCCTTTTCGACCATTGCATTGACTATGATGATCATATCTTCCCATGAATTACTTCAACAATATGGAGCGAAACCTGTATATCCTAGGGTGTCATCAGCATTTTTAAGAAGGTACTTCAATTTACCCGAATTAAAAAGAATACAAGATTACAACCTTTTTGCTACCAAACACTCTGGCCGTTTCAGGCTGAACAAATCACAAGGATTTGTTTTTTGCAGAAAGATAAACTAAAAGCTCAATTTGCTTAACTTGATATTATAAGAACCTGGTATGGATTCATTTCCCGGATATAAACACTTAGAACTGGTACAGGATTTTCCCGAGTCATCTATCTATCGTGCACAAAACAAGGAGAATGGCCGTGCTGTATTGGTGAAATTGTTTCATCAAAAGTATTCAAAAGAGTTATTTGAAAAACTCAGTAATTTTGTCCATGACAAAGAAAAAATCGAATCTCATTTGATTTCCAATCCCTTAAGAGTTTTTCAAGTAGAAGACAGCATTGCCGTTAGTTGGCAAGACACCGGAGCGATGTTTCTTTCTGTTATTTTAAAGCACAAAAAAGCGGATTTAATTACTTTTTTTGGGCTGGCCAGCCAGATCACAAAAAGACTGGGAGAGTTGCATACAAATCAGATCCTGCATAACGATCTTCGTCCACAAAACATACTGCTAAATGAAAGGACCGGCGAAGTCATGTTTACCGGGTTCAGCTTTTCCACATATCAATCAACAGGTCCAAAAAGACTGTCCCCCGAAACCATAGGAGAGGATCAGTTCCTGTATACTTCACCTGAACAAACAGGACGTATCAACTGGGAAATTGATCAAAAAAGCGATCTTTACTCATTAGGCACTATCTTTTATGAACTGTTGACTGGCAAAGCACCTTTTGTTGAGCAAAAACCTCAAAAAAGAATCCAGAGTCATTTGGTGATGGAGCCGGAAAGCCTGAAAAAAAATCATCCCGAGTATCCGGAAATAATAAACGGCATTGTTGAAAAGCTTCTGTCAAAAGGCCCTGAGGACAGGTACCAAAGTGCTTTTGGTTTACAAAAAGATGTTGAGAACTGCGCCAACCAGTATATTCTAAGTGGATCTGTTGAGTCGTTTGAACTGGGTCAAAATGACAATCTGGAACGTCTGGTCATACCTTCCAAGTTATATGGTTCACAAGAAAATTTTGTGACTTTAATAGAATCTCTCAACAGGGTTTGCACGGGAAGCGTGGAAATGATGTTGGTTGAAGGTAATGCCGGAATGGGTAAAACCACGCTGATCTCTGAGCTGCTCGGATTAGCAGCACAAAAAGGTGCTTATATCGGCCGTGGCAAATGTGAGAAGGAATATCGAGATACTCCCTACTATTCACTGATCAATACCTTTCAGATGCTGGTAAGTGATATTTTGACTCAAGACAAAAAACAAATCCTTGCCTGGAAGGATAAATTTGCGGATGCCCTGGGAAGCAACGGAAAGCTGGTAATCGATTTTATTCCCGAGCTGGAACTGATAATTGGCGAACAGCCTTCTGTTCCCAAGCTTGATGCCGATGAATCGCAAAATCGCTTGATGCATACCTTCAGGAGATTCATTCAGACTTTTACTGATGAGGGTAACCCACTGGTGTTGTTTCTGGATGGTTTTCATTGGGCGGACTTCGCTTCGATTCAACTCATACAAGCTGCTCTAAGTGACTTAAGCAGTCGCTATATAATGCTTATTGTTGCGTATCAAAAGCAGCTGGTGAGTCGCTCCCATACATTTGCAATTTCACTGGATGAAATAGAACAATCCGGCACCTCCATTCAAAATATTACCGTTACTGCCCTGACGCAGATGGATGTTAGCCAGATGATTGAAGATGCTTTGAGTTTCAAGCAGGACTTCAAACGTTTGGCGCAGCATATACTGGAGGTAACCGGTGGGAACCCGTATTTTGTTCAACAATATCTGTCATTGCTCCATGAGCGACAATTAATCAGGTTTGATTCAAAAGAAGGTTGCTGGATGTGGGATATAGCAACCATCAAAAAAGAAAAAGTACCCAAGAATGTCGTCTCATTGCTGGCAGAAAAAGTAAAAAATCTCCACCCCGATGCAATTGAAGTGCTCAAACTGGCATCCTGCATTGGAAACCAGTTTGATTTGGAAACCCTGGTGTTGTTTTCCAAAAAGGATCAAAATACCATCTTAAAACTTTTGGAAGAGCCCATTGAAAGAGGGCTGCTGAAACGAGTTGAATCACAAGCTTCGAAACCTAGGGATCTCGTCACCCAGTCTCCAATGGAATCAGATTTCGGGATAACTAAATTTCAATTCACCCACAGCAGGGTATTGCATGCGACTTATTCATTACTCAAAGCGAAAGAAAGGAGAACAATTCATTTAGGTTTAGGCCGTTTGTTGCTCAAGAGTTATTCAAAAGATGAAATTGATCAGCATTCCTATCAAATCGTTAATCAGATGAACCAGGGAATTCAGCTAATCAAGAAACCTGAAGAGCTTTATGAACTGGCAAGATTAAACTTGATTGCAGGCAGAAGATCTCAATCAATTGCAGCATTCGAAACAGCCTGGAAATATTTTTCAATAGGTTCCGAATTGCTTCCCAAAGGCAGTTGGAATGATGATTATGAACTAACCAAATACCTATACTTAAAACGTTCCCAATGCGAGTACTTTATTGGAAACACAGAAGCTGCCGAACCTATATTTGATTTGCTCCTTCAAAATATTCGTACCAACAGAGAGAAAGTTGATGTTATCGATCTGAAGTTAAATATCTACATAAAAAACAACCAACTGGATGAAGCGATCGATTTTGGATTGAATGCTCTTTCTACAATCTTCAAAGAGCAGATCCCGCCAAATAATGCTGAAATCACAATAATTTCCCAAATGAAGATGCAGGAAATCCAACTCATCCTGGAACAGAAGAAAATCGATCAATTGCTGTTTCTCCCCGAGATGAAGGAAGAAGACCATAAAGCATTGATGGATCTGATTACCAATATTATTCCTGCTGCCTACATTGCAAAAAGAAATTTATGGATCCTGCTGACACTTAGAATGGTCGAGTTAAGCTTAAAGCATGGTAATTCAAGAAGTTCAGCATTTGGGTATATGAATTATGCCGTAATTTTATGCTCAGGATTGCAGGACTATGGCAATGGATATGCCATTGGTCAGCTTGCTTTGGACCTGAATGCCCGTTTTGAAAGGGTAAGTCTGATCAGCCAACTGAACTTTTTGTTTGGCAGTTACATCGGGCACTGGAAGCGGCAAGCTGTTGAAAATATAAAATATCTTAAACGATCATATCGTGCTGGGTTGGAATATGGAGACTATATTAGTGCTGCTCTCAGCATCGATTTTTTAATGAAGACCCAAATCATTGTTGGGATTCCCCTGGAGGAAATTCAAAAAGAGGTCAAAAAACATCAAGACTTCGTTGATCAGTTTAACAATCGCGATCTGGAAAACCTGTTGGAGATTTCACGGCTAGTATTGCTACTCAAAGAATCGGCCGGAACAGATGAAGGCATTGAATTTGGAAAGTTGCAGTCCGCTGAATTGCTGGAATCAGTATCAAAGAGTAAAAACACTCAGTTGCAGCAATGGTTTTATCTGGTAAATTCACAAATTCATTATTACTTTTACGATTATGAAGAAGCTTTGAAGCTGATTCAAAAATCAGATGAGCTAATTGCCAGTTATTCCCAATTGGCTATCTCGGAACACTATTTTTATTATTCGCTGATTATTTTAGAGAACTATAATAATTTTAGTGATGAAGATAAAAAAAGATACTGGGATGTTCTAAAAAACAACCACCAACGATTGACAAACCTTGCTGACGGATGCCCGATCAATTTTAAGGACAAGGAGGTCTTGTTATCGGCCCTGATAGCAGGTGTTTCCGGTAACTATATCAAAGCGGGAGACCTGTTTGATGAAGCTATCCGGCTTTCCAATGACAACGGTTTCCTGCAAAACGAGGCGATTGCCAACGAATTGGCAGCAAAGTATTACCTGTCAAAAAACAAAACCACTATTGCCACTGCCTATTTAAGAAAAGCTTGCCTGGCTTATGTGAAATGGGGAGCCATGGCCAAGCTAAAACATCTGGAGTATTCATATCCGGACATATTAAAGCAAAGACAAAGGCAGGATGATATGCCGGAGATTGAGGAAACTGAACAGACTGAAAACGATTCGTTCTTCTCTGAACTTTCCTCCATTGTGGCAGCATCCCAGGACATATCTAAAGAAACAGCGCTGGAAAAAATGGTCGAAAAGCTTTTGAGTTTGATTTTGGAAAACACCAGTTCTGTTAAAGGGTATTTTCTGATGGAATGGGAGAACAATTTCAAGGTGTTTGCGCAAGCAGATAAGAACGATTCAATAAAGATAAGTCAGTTGTCTATTTTACTGGAAGAATTTGAACCAATAGCTCACAGTGTGGTGTTTTATGTTATTCGAACTCGCAAAATTATTGTTCTGGACGACGCCAGTAAAGACAGCATGTTCTCATATAACAAATACATAAAAGAGAACAAACCGAAATCGATCCTTTGTTTGCCACTCATCAATCATGAAAAACTTCACGGCATCTTATATCTGGAAAATCCTTCATCAGCCAGGGCTTTTCCTCCCAAGTTGGTTGATAACCTGGAACTACTTGTTTCACAAGTCTCCATTGCGATCGAAAACGCTATGTTGCATAAGAACGTCACATTGCTTACAGAGCAGTTAGAGACATCAAAACGAAAATTGGAAAAAAGGATTCAGTTGCTTGAAATGGAAGTGCAAAAGCAAGACATCCTGAAAATTTAAAAAAAGCTATTGCGACAGGTTTCCAATGAATTGATTTAGCGGTTCCTGCGATAACTTGCCATCTTTGCGAAACATTTCCATCGATTTTTTGCCAACATCAAACCAGAAAATCTTGCCTTGCTCAACTAATTCATTCAATTTATTGAAATCGTTGCCGGGTTGCCAGTCTTTGTAGGCATTAAAAAGAGAGGGGAATAATTCCTTTCTCATATCTGAATAACTGGCGAAGAACATATGAATGGAAGGTACTCTCTGTTCTGCGAGCAAAAAGGGAAGTGTAGTCATACAATCAGCTGCCAGATCACGCACAGCTCGGAGCAATATTTCCGTCTTCGAATAGGCAAATTCAAGGATCATTTCTGCCCAGGTCGGACCAAACTCCTTGTCTAAAATCCCTTCGCCGATTTCATGCTGGATTATTACTGGCAGTTCGAAATTGGTAATGTCCTCAATTGCTTCACTTGGACAATTTTTAAAATCATAATAGCTTAATGCTCTGCCCAAGGTATTTTCACGCTTACTAAAACTCCATTCGTCATACCTGGACCAATAGAGGTGCTTTAAAGCTTCTTGTCTTATGATTATCTTGTCGTCCCTAAAAAAAGCAGGCGTACCAAACAATCCACGAGAGTGTTCTTTACCGGCGAGAAAAACAGAAAATCCGTTCTGTTTGTCCTCATGGTCCAGTTCTGCGAGGAAAAACAAGGGAATTCCTCCATAACCCAGTCCGCCGCTATAAATCAATCCTTCCGGATTAAGCTGATCGTTGATACTGTCGGAATCAAAAGGTTTGTATGTGTGGCCATTGAGGGCAATATTCTGCAGAGCATTGCCTGAAATTTGATCCCAGTGTTCTTCGGTATTTGCAATCCAATTGTGAATATCATCATTATTGAGATCCTGATGCAACGGTATCTGTTTATGCCATCTGAAATAGTCCCTCATCCTCAGAAGGTAGATGCATAATCCATAGTTTTGACCATGCTCAGCATCAATAATGTCGCAATTGTGCTGTACAGTCCTTTTTAAATTTTCGATATCTATCATATTAAGCTCTTAGCGCAAGTCGTTTAAATCACAGAATCTGACTGTAATTATACAGGAGTGTCTGCGCTTTGAATATGATAAGCTTTACAACGATTAAATGAAATTGGCTGAATAAACGCAAGGAAGACGCTGGACGCAACAGTTGGGTAGGATTGATCTAACTTGCTGAAGAACGTATAGAATTGATGCCAGGAAAGATGTGGCATCCCCAAGGGGATTCGAACCCCTGTCGCCGCCGTGAAAGGGCGGTGTCCTAGGCCGACTAGACGATGGGGACACCTCTGTGAATGGTGAGCCGGAAGGGGATCGAACCCTTGACCACCTGGTTAAAAGCCAGGTGCTCTACCGACTGAGCTACCGACCCGTCTCTCGTAGAGATTATTCAGTAAGCATATAGGTGAATGCCGATGCTGTCAATTAAAAATGATTTCTTCCAATTATTTTTTTCAGATGGCATTATAAATCACTGCTATTTAATGCCTTTTTTTGATCTTTTGAGCGAGAGAGAATCTCAGGAATTGATTTAGATTAATAGTTGGTGCCTTACTTCAACTAAAAATAGTTTTTCCTGTTGCTCTCAAATCTTCCGCCGCCCGGACCACTCTGGCTGCCATTTCCTCTTCAGCTTTTTTGCTATAGCCTCGGGGATCGTAAAACTTCTTGTTTCCGACCTCACCATCCACTTTGATCACTGCGTCGTAGTTTTTGAGCATATGATCAGCAATGGGGCGGGTATACGCATATTGAGTATCGGTATCAACATTCATCTTAATTACACCATAATCCAGCGTTTCATGAATATCGCTAAGCTCGGATCCTGAACCGCCATGGAAAACCAGATCCATCATAGCCTTTTCACCATAGGCTGCCTTTACGGCATTTTGGCCTTCAGACAAAATTTTGGGCTTAAGTTTCACATTTCCGGGTTTATACACACCATGGACATTGCCGAAAGTTGCCGCCAGCATGAATCTTCCGTTAGAAACCTTAGATAGCTGCTCATAAACATAAACCATATCTTCAGGTGTTGTGTATAATTTCTCGGAAGGTACATCCTCACGGTTCAAGCCGTCCTCTTCTCCGCCCACAACTCCGGCTTCAACTTCCAGGATTATTTCCAGTTCTGCGCATTCCTGAAGGAGGGGGACGGCAACTTTCATGTTTTCTTCCAAGGACAGGTCTGATCCGTCAAACATATGGGAATTGAAAAGATTAGGCAGACCTTGAGCGCGTCTTCTGCGAGTTTCTTCCATCAGAGGCTTCACGAAGGTATCTAGTTTTGCTTGAAGACAATGATCCGTATGCAAGGCGACATAGATTCCATAGTGTTCTGCCACCAAATGAACATGTTGTGCCAGGGTGATAGCCCCTACAGCCATATTTTTTACATCCAAGCCGGATGCAAATTCGCCTCCTCCGGTTGAGACTTGAATAATGCCATCACACTTGGCTTGGGCGAGTCCCTTTAATACGGCATTAGCCGTTACTACTGAACTGATGTTGATAGCGGGAAAGGCAAAATGGTTCTCAAGGGCAGTATCCAGCATTTTACAATAAGTTTGATAGTCTGCAACGGGCATAGTTTGCTCCTTTATAAGGTGGGTTGGAATTGATGTATATGGTGGAAGAAGTATACATCTAAATTGGTAAACAAAGTAGCTGTCAACTAAAGTTTTATACACCTGGTTATTTGAGAATAATAGAGCCTATTATAATGACATTTTATTTTTTTGGTATAGCAAATCTAACAACTTGCTTCAGCAATTAAATTGCCCGAGTGATCCAGATTTAATAGGATGGAACACTTTGGACGTCATTATTTCCCATAATTCACTAATGTAATCATGGCTATAAAAACAGATCAGCTTTCACAACTACGCCCTTTAGAGAAACGACAAGTCTTGAGAGAAGCACTATCCTATATTCAGGGATTTCAGCAGAAAATCGTCGTAATTAAATACGGCGGAGCGGCCATGGTACAGGAACCGTTTAAGGTTTCATTTGCCAAGGACATCGTTTTACTCCGTTCCCTGGGAATGTATCCTGTTGTCGTGCATGGAGGGGGGCCGGAAGTCACACAGGCAATTAAGCAATACGGTTTGGAAAGCAAATTTATCGATGGTTTAAGGATTACAGATGTTTTAAGTCTTAAAATATCGGAAATGGTTTTGTCCGGGACCGTAAACAAGGAGATTGTTGCGCATATCAATGCTCAAAACGGGATGGGAGTTGGGTTGAGCGGGAAAGATGGTCAGTTGATTGTCGCAAAAAAAATGGAACATCCGGAAGCGGACCTTGGTTATGTTGGTGAAATTGAATCGGTAAACCCGGAACTTGTGACGACCCTGATTGAGAAGGGATACATACCTGTTATTTCGCCTATCGGAATGGGCAAAGATGGTCATACCTACAATATCAATGCAGACACTGCCGCTTCTCATATAGCTGTTGCCCTGGAAGCTCAAAAAACTATTTTTCTCACAGATGTGAAAGGAATTATGAATGGTGATCAATTGATTTCAGAAATCGACAAGCAGGATGTTAATGGTCTGATTGATGATGGAATTATTTCCGGTGGGATGGTCCCCAAAGTTAGGGGAATGCTGCATGCGCTGGCACACGGCGTGAAAAGTGTGCACATTATCTGCGGGATGGATCATCATGCCGTAATATCTGAGCTCTTCACTGACAAGGGAACAGGCACCATGATTATTTGATCATTCCATTTTAGCCGCCTGCAAAAGGAAGAAAACAAAAAACTTCATCACCGTCTTGCAAACGCTCCCTGGCACTGACTTTATTACCGTTTATTAAGAACGATAAAGGTTGATCTTGTGGTAATTCAATTTGCTTCAACACGTTTTTTAGCCTGGTTCCTTCCACTGTCTCCAGTGTAATTCCAGTTTCAGGATTGTACCCTGCAATTTTGTCTAATCCGGCCAACAGTTTAATATTTATTGAAATTTTATTCTTCTTTTTGAAAAGGGAGAGAAACATCATAGCATTGTTAAGCGGATGATCGAATAATGTGGACCAAATAATTAGCACTCTAAGTATCTGTGCTACGTAACCAGTTCAGAAGTGAACAGCGTCTGCATCCCTCGTAAAAGCAAGTGCAGCTGTCATCGTGAATTTGTATTAATCCCTGGCCGTATCCCAAACTGTTTTTCATTCTATAAGTGTCATTGCCAATAAACAACCGATTTTCCATAAATCGGATTTTTCTATTTTTTCCTTCGCTTGGTAAAATCAATAACAACCGGAACAAGATTTTTTCTAATTCCTTTTCATGATGAATTCTTGACCAGGCAAGAAAAAAAGGAATTATGCTATTGACGAAGACGACTAGTTGTTTCTGTCTGCCAATAAAACGCGAGTGCTGCTGAGGATTTGTTTTCCCTAGTGGGGGATTGAAATAGGAGAATGGATCCCAGCTAGGTTGCGGAAACATTTTATCAAGTGCTTCCAGAAATTTTGATTTGCCCTTTTTGGAACAGATGTCTGTTTTGCATCTTTTCAAAAACCTTAACCATGATCCAAGCAATCCTTCAAACCGAACGGAATGAAGATGATAGTGCAATCCAACTAACCTTCTGACAGGATTATTGTAAGGCCTGTAAGGTACCTGGGAGTTCGTTTTGCTGGTTTGCCTCTTTTCACCGAGTTGTCTCCAGTGCTGATCCAAAGCAAGCCATTCTCTTCTTAAGTCTTCATGCATTTGATTGATATCGGTTTTGTCAAAGACTCTTAGATACCCAAACCAACGACTAAGGATTTCATTTCTATTTTGGCGCTGAGGCGAAGTAAAATAGCTTCTTAGGTATGAATAAGGATAAATCCGGGATATTGCTTCCATTTGTTCTGCATGAGCACCGTATCCAAGGGACTTGCAGATACTACTGAACAGTATATCTTCGGCAAGAGTCTGGTCACCCTTTTTCAAAATTTTCATAAATTTTTGTGATTTTGTGATCAATCTTGCCTCTGCTGCCTGCTGGATAATAGATTTTAACCGTTTAAAGGATCTATCATTCAATGACAATCCGCAGGCACCAGGCAGTTCTCCTTCGTTCAAATTGGTTTTCGAGGAAAGTGATTTCCAGAAACCAGTAAGGAAATCAGATTTCAGACACAACGAAGGAATGGTTTGTCCAAAGGTGTTCATTGCGGACAATTTGGACTTATTAAGAAAAACGTGCAGGATAACTTTGTTATACGAATTATTCGTGTGATGGGAATGCTGATGCCAGGCTGATTCGTCAATGTGCAATTCGACGTCGCCAAAGTAACTGGTATTGCCAATGATAATCCGGCTTTCCTTAAAATCCGGCCCCCAACTGTCATTGAACCAACCGGGAAAAATGACTTTCAAGGACTGTCCGTTTGTCGTAAAAAGGTTTTCTTTTTCAAAAACGTTGGATTTCCATAGATATTGTAACCAGAGTTCATTGATCTTGAATCTGAAGTCCGAATTGATCAAATGGTTAGAAGATATCATTTTTGCATTTTCAGAGTTTGAGTAAAAATATAATATTAAAATAATACCCGACGCAGACTGCTGCCATTGTTGGCAATTAAATTGTTGACTTGCTGTTTACTTGTCGATAGGCAGTCTAAAAACAACAGGTTCTGAATTTATCGGCCGAGGATTCGAATGCTTAGTAACAAACTCACTATTTTATTCATTCCACAAAAAGACGGACATGTTTTCAGATTTGAAATGTCGTCTTTTTTTCTACAAGCCAGTGCACTTATCCTGTTAGTTTTTATCGTAATATCAACACTAATTTCAATTGACTATTTTAGAACAAAAGGCTTAAGCGAAGACCAAAGCAAATTGGAGCGGGCTTTGATGTTGCAAAATGTCAAAATCCAGGAAATTAACAATCAACTCCTGAAAACACATGAGAACCTGGAAAGTCTCGAAGAATTTGACAGAAAACTTCGTCTAATCAGTGGCTTGCAGGAGTCTTCAACGAGAATTCGCTATATTGGAAATTCAAACAATCTGTTCGGGATAGAAAACGGATCAGAATTTCAAGATCTGAAAATTTTGGACAAGGTGAAAAGTCTGGATTTAAATACCAAACTTCGCGAAATCAGCTTTTTTCAGCTTGGTGCCTATCTTCAGGAGCGCAAGGATAGACTGGCAAGGACACCGTCAATCGCCCCAACCAGGGGACATATTTCTTCACGTTTTGGAAAACGACATGATCCTTTTACCGGTAAAATAAAAATGCATAACGGTTTGGATTTCTCAAACAGGCAATATACGCCAATTTATGCCCCTGCTGACGGGACTGTAGTGAATACTTTTAAGAATGGGAGTTTTGGGGAGTTTCTGGTGATCGATCATGGGTACAGCATAACAACCAGATACGGTCATTTGGCAAAATATGAAGTTCAGGTGGGACAACGTGTAAAAAGAGGCGATCTAATTGCCCGAATAGGGAATACAGGACGTAGTACAGCTCCACATTTGCACTATGAAGTTCTGGTCAACGATCAATATGTAAACCCCGAAAAATATTTATTGGAATAATATCCAAATCAGTCGTTATCGAGCCAGTGCAATTTGACCGGTTTTTCTGCCATTTACCATTCCAGGACAATCCGACTTTTGTCCTGTGACGGTCCTAATCTTGAACCGACTTTCTCCTTTTCTGCGAATACCTATCAAAACCAGCTTCTTGTTTCTTGCATCCATCTTGTCTCCTTTGATTGAGTGAACAATTGTATTCTTGTTTACCAGGGGAACATTTGTCAAGAAAAAAGTGAACAAAAGTTTATGGTATCAGCAGTCAAATTTGCTTGATTCTATTTTCTCTCTGCCTCCATTTTAAAAATTGAACGATCAAAATCAAAAACGCCCAGTACGACAGCATTGAATACGGTGTCCAGTCATAGTGGATGTCGATTAGAAACAAATTGTTGACTGTGTCATTAACAGTAAGCAGCTTTTCCCAGCACTTTCCTATAAGGTGAACGACTGTATAAAGCTGGTATTCACCAGATGAAAATCCGAAATAAAAGGTGAACAGATTGAAGCCCAAAACGATCAGTGAGATAGGTAGAAAAATCAAACTTGTAAAAGTGATGTGAACAAGATTGTTCAATGGAACGAGCAAAGACCTCTGTTCAACAAGTTGTTGAACAACCGGCATTGTAAACAACAATAACCAGAGGCTGATAACAACTGTGGAAAACGACGGTTTGAATATTTTTTGAATGTATGAATCTGCACGATTGGGAATCGGTAACAAGGGCAAAAGTATCAAGATTCCGGTAACCGAAAGAAAGGATAATTGGAAGGATAGCTGTCCGATCACCGCATGATTTTCCATTAGTACGATCAGCGCCACGGCCAGTAAAATTAACCAAATCGGCTGCCAATAAAAAACATGTTTGACTAGCAGCCACCAAATTAGCATCAATACTGCCCTCTTTGCGGATATCGGCATTCCTATCATCTTCAGGAAAAGAACAATCAATACAATACAAGCTATGTCGCCTGCCAACACCCCATACCCTTTAATCACCCATTTGTTAGGAAAAGCAACCATCTTATGCAACACAAAGCTTAACCAAAGGAACAAGATCCCAATATGCATGCCGGAAATAGCAAATATATGGAAAACACCAAGGCGTTTAAACACTGCTTTCCATTCGTTCGAAAGATTAGAACGGTCGGCAGTTAGCAGAGCTTTAAATACCGCAAGAGAAAAACCATCCAGGTAGTATTCAGCCTTTGCTTGAATGAAAATCAACAAAGAACTTCGCATCAGTGTTTTTTCCTGAGAAGTTCGGTTATAAATTCGAAATTGTTTTGTCGGGGTGCCGGTTATGCCAAATACACCTGTTTTCTTGATATGCAACGATTTTATTTCCAATGTATCTCCAGGCCTGAAAGACACCTTTGTTTGACGAGTGGCCTGACGTAAATCCAATCGGATCATGGGAACCCTGCTTTTCAGTCTGCCACAAAACAGTGAACATTTGATTAAATCGATATGTTCTTTGTTATCATGGCTGTCACTTTTTACGACTCCAATGACGGTATCGGTTTCCCCCGTACATACATCCGGGAACTGACCTAACGAACTGATCCAAGGAAAATTGAACAGCAATAACAAAATAAGAATTATTGCAGACGCTGCTCTCCAATCCGTTATGAAAATTCCTAAAAGGCAAAGTAATGTTTGGCTAAACACAATGATCAACCACCAGGATGATAATTGTGAAAAATATAGAAAGCAGATGAGTAGTTGACAAATCAGGAAGAACAGGGGGCTTCGAATTCGTGCTGACGGAAAGATTTGAATTATGATTGGAAAGCGTGAACTAAGGTAACCATTTGCTTTTGATAGATTTGAATTTTCTAAATTCATTTTGGCAGATAAGGAAGCAAATGTTTTCAAGTAGCGTGGAGGCTCCTTTGGAGGAATACTTTAATTGAACATCGCATTTGGAAATAAAAATCACCAAATTTTCCAGTTCTTTTGTTGTAAAGTTTTGAACTTGTTTTATCAACTGTTTCCCGATCCATTGGTTAATTCCCAGGTTATCGATGATTATCTTTTCCGGTAATCCCTGTTCGCTCATCCAGGATATCTTCAAGGCTTTGCGAAACTGGGCTGCTATCAATGCGAAAATGCTGATGTAATCTGCTGAGTGTGTGTTAAGTAGGGTTTCCAGACACTCCAGAGCCTCTTTAAGATCTTTTTTAAGCAATGAATCAGTTATTTTAAAGACAGTAAAACTTTTGGATTGACTTACTGACCGCATTAATACTTCCGGTAGCACATTCTGATCCTGTGGCAAGAGCACGGTGAGTTTGTCCAGCTCCATATCCAGATTTCCATAGTCAGATCCAGCTATTTCTATCATTAAGTCAGCTGCAGTGCGATCCAGTGTTAGGTGTTTTTTTTGAGCTCGTTCCATGACCCAGGTAACGGGGCGAAAATCATCATAAGCGACAGTCTTTTTTGTCTGGTTTGCGTGAGTTTTGATGAGGGAATAGATTTTTTGATTGATTTCCCTGGTGTTTTTAATATCAGCTGTGATCACCAGTTCCACTTGGGGTGGTGGAGACGCTAAATAGCCACAGAGCAGGGCAACAAAGTCATCGCTGACGCTTACATTTAACGTGGAGTCTGCCGCAGTATCCACAAATTCAAGGTCGCAATTAAGCTTGTGAGATAAAAGCTCTTTGATCGATAATTGCTGGAACTTTGAGCTTTTTTGCTGGAACACGATTCTGTTTTTCCAGGTTTCATCTAAGACAATGCGATGGGTATTTCCTGTTTCAACAGAAATGGATTGTGCTATCTGTCTGCCATTGATTCTGTAATGGGACTGCGGCGGAGTGACCAAAGTATCCGCATCCACCCATTCATCATTACCGTCTATTTTAACTTTGACCAGGTTGATTCTCTCAAGTTCTTTGGATAGCGGTTCTTTTCCCTTTTTTTTGAGAACCAGGCTTTGAAGATTCTTGAGATGAACAAGAATGACGGGAGAGAAAAAGGACACAGTCTCACATGTGCTTTTAAAATCGCTAATTGAATTTCGATTTTGGTTTTGATCTTTTGAGAAAAAGTCTTCAATATCAAAAGTGAAAACAGCCTCTTTTCTATTATCTTCGGGAAGCAGCTTGTTAACGAGTTTTTCAACTTCTTCTTCAATTTCAAATGGCTGATTGCCATAGATAAAATGAACATGTTTCATATAAGATCAGCACCAGTGGTCTTAAAACGTTGTGAAACAACTTTCAAAGATTAGAACTCAGCTTTTATTGCGAGTCTTGAATGAACGACGAAATAGATATTGATGATGATTTTTTAAATGTCAGATTTGATCCTAAATTCAAGCAGATATTCAAAGAAAAAATCGATGCCCTGCAAGGGGAATTTATTGCGGAAGATTATCTGCTGCCAGTCCGATTTAACGGATCGTACTCAGATAAAACCCAAAAATACCTCAATACAATGGTCGGTCGAGTTACCAAGTCTGCCGGTCTTAATGGGCTTCGATTGAGAAAAGCTGATCCGGAAATTGTCTTTTATACGGAAAAAGCCTGGAAAAAAAATAACAATGACGCCCTGAATTTACCAGCATCAACTATTAACTGGCAAGGAAACAAACCCATAATTCAAGTCATTACACCGGCCAGGATCGACTCGTCAGAAACAATTATAAAAACAGTCAGGCTGCTTTTCTCCAAATTGTTTGGAACCTTATTTTTTGGAGAGACTGCTTTATCCAGAAAACCTTATTTTGTTGAAACCGATTCGTCATCAGAGTCTGATTATGATGTCAGGGAAAAAATACATTTCTGCCGGATGTTGGATCAATATCCACAGCCCATTTTGGATCAGATCAAAAACCTGGCTTTGAACAAAAAACTGAGCAAGGAAAAGCAGATAGAGTCCGGTAAAAATGAATTCTACAGACTATTGGAGAATGACCCTGAAAATCAAAATTCACACTGTTTAGACATATTAAACACAGTTTTTTCGACACAGTTTGAATTAGCGGCAACTGACTCCCGGGCATTTTTCAAAAACATTTCGTCCAAGGTATTTGATAATCTACCAAAACTTGGTTTGGTGCTTCCTCATGAATTAAAGTATTTCAACTCTTTAAAAGACAGGATGCAATGGGAACTGTTCGATGGCATTGCAGAAAAGGCTCAATATCTCAAAGGGTGTATAGAAGACCTTATTGATTGTTCCGAATATTTGAAAAGCCTGAAATCAGATGAGGTGGAAGATTTCTCGACTTCTGACTACTGGACGAACGTTCTCAATAATAGAATTGTATATTTAAAACGAAAAGGATTGGTGAAACTGTTTTTGATTGAGGATTCACAGTTAACCATTAACCAAAAAAAAGACATGCTGGAGTTTCCTCTATGGGTATGGCGCCAGCGGCTTTTCGAAAACTATCCCAAGACAGTTCCATCTGACAAGATCCTGCAAAACATTGCCAACCAGTATAAAAACTCGCTTTATCAAAAAATCCTTGAAACCTCCTTCAGAGCTGTCAACAGTATGAAGCTGTTGCAGCGTCACAAAAGAAAAGAATTTGCCGCTAGTCCCGATTATAAAAGGTTTAACTCTTTGTTGGCAGGTATCAAAGTCCGACTCCCGATCCTGGAAGACATTCTTCATACATCTCGAGTTGCGCCTCAAATGATCAGGGTAGAAAAGCTCGACGTGGATTCCCTTACCAAAGCATCGAAGCAATTTGAACAAGGATGGTCCTATTTCATTTCATTTGCCTTAATCCACCAGTTTTATTTAAGTCGGGATTCTATCACTAATGACAAGGCAACAAGGTTTTTAAAAATCATCAAGCAACACCTGGAAAGCAAACTGGAAAGCAAATTATCCCTGCAGATATCATATCTCTTGTTGCTGTTATATATAAATAATCATTACAAACTGGATGTGTTAATCGATTTTGTTGTGGTTGGCTCTGATACCTTTGATTTTTTTGTGATAAATCGGAATAAAATTCAATATCAAAATATGACAATAGTTGACGTCATAAAGAACTATTCAAAGAGTCTGTCTACGGATAACTAACGAAGATAAGTAATCGCTTTTATTTAGACTGATTTAGAGAGGAATAACCAGGAGTAGCTGACCGGAAGCAATGGTAATTTTGGGGTGTTGTGATTGGGTGACATTGGACATGCTGCAATAATCACCAAAATGAAGGTTTTCTTTTTTCAAGTCATAAAGGAACCCCTCCATTCGGACGCCCTTGGCATCGCCAAAGATTGGGATAAGGGAAATTGTAGTGCCTGGATCTTCATTTAAAACTATTGATTCCTCTATAAGCATTGCCTTTTCAGTGTCGGAAAAACAAGTGATAACAATTCCCGGTTTGTGATGCTTCTTAAGCAGCCCAATATTGTATAATGAGTGATCCAGTCTTTTACCAAACCCACCAACAAGCGTAATATCAAAATACTCGTTCTCAATGCAGTAATCAAAGGCTTTTTCTCCATCAGTAGTCTCCTGGTCATCGATTTTTTTTATCCCGGCATTGGGAAAAGACTTCTTTGTTTCTGTCGTAATCGAATCAAGATCGCCGATAATCAGATCAGGTTCCAGTTTGTATGCAGCCATTGCTTTTGCTGCTCCATCTGCACAAACAATTATGTCATTTGCTGTCATCAACTTTTGTAGCAGTGACTTTCCGGGGATCTCTCCATTAAGAATAATCAGGGCTTTTGACGGACGTGTCATCTTTTCAGTTTTTATCGAAAATCGTTATTATTGATAATGACGTGGCACTCTTGATGAAATATTGCAGACCACTTCGTAATTGATTGTATTGATCCAGGAGGCCATTTCTGTAGCGGAGATGTATTCCTGACCTTGCCGTCCTATCAATACGACTTCATCATACAGGGAGACATTTTCTATTTCTGTAACATCGATCATAAGCATATCCATACAGACTCTACCGACAATGGGGGCTCTTTGACCTTTTACCAGCACCATGCCTTTATTTGATAGAAGCCTTGAGTATCCATCCGCATATCCAACGCACACGGTTGCAATTGTAGATTTTTTTTTGGTGTGGAAGGTTCGGTTGTAACTGATTGGATACCCTTTAGGATAATCTTGAAGATGGGCAATGGCTGTCTTCCAGGTAATGGCTTCTTTGAGGTCGAGTTTTAGGGATATATGATCTGACGTTGGCTGACCATACATGCTGATACCCAGACGGTATAAATTGGAAACTCCATCGTCAATAGTGGAAGTTCCTGCAGAATTTGCGACATGAATCCATTTTACATCTGTAAATTGTTTCAGCTGTTCTACTCTCTTTTTAAAGATTCCAATTTGTTTATTTGTAAAATCAGTAACTTGTTCATCAGCTGAGGATAGATGCGAAAACACGCCTTCGATTTCAATATTTGGAAATACTGCCAGCTTTTCAAGAAATGTCGAAAGCTGATTTTCTGCAAACCCAAGCCTTCCCATGCCTGTTTCCAACTTAAGATGCACTCCAATACACTTCTTTTGCTTGGTTGCAAATTCGTTTAATAACACCGCTTGATTTAAAGAATAGAGACTTGGTGTGATATCGTGTTCTAAAAAGGCAGGAATTGCTTCCGGATACCAGCCACCCATCAGAAGAATGGGAAGACTGAATCCTGCCTTACGGAGTTGGATGGCTTCCTCGGCAGAAGAGACGCCTGCCCAGGTAACGCCTTGTTCAATGGCGGTTTTTAAAACAGGGGTGGCACCATGACCATATCCGTTGGCCTTGACAACAGCCATCAGATTTTTGTTTGAACCGATGATGTTTTGGTGTTGCTTTATGTTATGTAGAATGGCATTCAGGTTGATAACTGCTTGTGTTTTGCGATATTGCATGAGAAGAGGATAGGATCGATCAAAAAAACGTATATAAACAAGGTATTAACTCTTACATTCCAAGGTAAAATATTCTTTTTCAAGTATAACACCGACGTAATCCACAGTTACCGGAATTGGCGGTGTCAATTTTTTTAGCCTAATACGGGCGCGTTGTATTTGAGGAAATCGCCGAAGTTCTTCAAGAATGTTTTGAGCAGCCGTTTCCAAAAGTTTAAATGTCTTACCAATAAATAGTTCTTTGACCAATTCGATAACATTCCAATAAGAGAGTACATTTTTTAAATGATCATCTCCAAGATTTTTGGGTTTTAAAACCGTTAACAGCAAATCAATTTTAAATTCCTGCCCCAGTTTGTTCTCTTCCGGAAATACCCCGTGATAGGCAAAAAGCCTTAAGCCGCTAATATCGATATCGTAAACCGCTTGTTCGTTTTTCATGATTCATTTTGGTGATTGAGAATGAAGCTGTCCGGTGATTATCCTGCGCTGATATTCAATAGGTAGATCAAGTTAAATTAAAATACTAACTTCTTCAACCGCGATTTTTGCTTAATCTATCGGTTTTAATTTTTTGACCTTACTCAGAAGTTCTGCAGCAAAAGGGGCTTTAGGCTTGACGGAATCTTCGTTGGATTTGGCAATCTTGCTCTCCAGATATTGCGTACGAATGCGGGTAAAATCAACACCTTTCTCGGAATTTGGCTTTATCTGTTTTAAATAGTTGTAAAACGATTTGTCTGCAATTTCCGATATTAAACTAATGTTGTTTGGTGTCACTCCACAGGCAAAGGTGGTGTTATCAACGTCCAGGACCACAATTTTCTGTTTTGGACTGATATGATATGAGGTGACCATTTTAATAGCATGACCGCCCTTTTTGAAACTGAAGCGAGTGACAAAAAACTTATTGTAGACCCATAAAATACCATAAAAAAAGATCAAAATCGCCGCAACTGCAAGCAACATTTTGATGATATTTACGGTTATATTGTTGTCCGGCAACATCTCGTCTGATAGCTCAAGCGGAGTCGCTTTGGGATTACTTTTTCCGGCTGGAAGAAAAATGCTGCTCTCATCAGGGATGTCGACGGGTTCCATTGATTTGTCGATGAATATATCCAACAATGGTCCGTCAACTGTTGACGAGACCTTGCCAATAGCCTGAAATTCTTGATTGGCGAATTGAATCTCCAGAATCGAACTGCTTCCCTCCTTGTACAGTCTGGTGATGCGAATAAAACGATCGTTTACGTGTGTTGTTTCTATGGATTTTTCGTAGTTGGTATAAGGCAGTGTGATTCTGACCAAACCCGGGTCAAAATGCTGGCTGGCCGTTTCAGTGAACGGTTTTTCAAATCGTAATCGGATTTTTTCCTGTTTTTCCGAGGAATCGATATCGATTGATGTAATTAAGCTGGTTTTAGAATCTGAGGGATATAGATTGAAAGTAAGACAGAAAAGGAGCAGATAAACCAAAAGAAAAACACGTTTGTGGAGCATATTAATTTTCTTGAAGCTTAAGTAGACGCTCACTTTCTTCTATGATTTCAGTAAGTTTGATTCCAAATTTTTCGTTTTGCACCACTATTTCGCCTTTTGCTACCAACTTATCATTGATCAGAACGTGGAGAGGCGAGCCGACCTTTTTCTTTAATTCGATGATAGAACCTAAATCAACATTGAGAAGATCTTTGATTAAAAGAGATGTTCGTCCCACTTCTACTGTCATCCTAAGTGGAACATTCAGTAGAAAATCTATATCAACATCTTCGGGTAACTCTTCCTTGACGGTTTCTTGAACTGCCACCGCTGCTTCAGCAGGTTTTGATTCCTCTGCTTCTTTGATGAGCATTTCTCGATTTTGTTGCAGTTCCCCTTCAACATCGGACCAATCGATGTCGTCCATGCCGTCAAGGCTCGAGAAATCTAGTTCACCTGAATCTGCCATAGTCGAGTTGCGTTAAAATTATACTAGCTTTTGGTTAGCCCTAGTGTATCGAAATCTTCACCTTAGAAAAAGGAGTTTTCTCTAATTTAGAATAAATTCCGTAAACAAAATCTTCTTCACCGGGGTTGCATCATGAGATTCTGAATCGTCGATGAACTCCTGGGTAAAAAGGCTGTTGATTTTTTTGAAAATCTCTCTTTTAAGCAGGGCCTTACCGGAGGATGTCCTTAAGTCTTCACTGGTAAGGTTGCCCAATAGTGAGATAATCATATCGTCGATGATCGGTTCCCGGGACATCAGATATACTAGTGCGTCAGGATCCTCCAAGGCCGCCACCATCTGGATAGTAAGAAAATTTCTCCCATCTCTCAGGTTTACAACATATTTTTTAGCGGGTGTATAAATAGGATCTGTCAGCTTGGTGATATCCTTCTCTGTAGATGCTGAAATGTCTTGATCTATCTGCTCTTGTGATGGTTGTTCGCCTGTGCCGGATGCGTCATCTTCCGAGGTAAAAAAAAGAAAATATAAAGCTCCACCAACACCAATGAGAAGCAGTAACAATAAAACAATGATAATTAGAAATTTTTTGCCACCACCACCTTCTTCACCATCCTCTTCAGCCATTGAGCCTCCGCTGTCAAAGTTCATTTTGGATGCTTTTGCCATGATACAGCACCAAAAACACTAATCGATTAATATTATCTTTAAGCTTGCAATTTCAAACGGTAACCTGTGAATTGAAACCAATTTTTTCTACTCAAATTGGTGTTATGGGAAAAATGCAAAAGGTAAGCCGTCTTTATTGAGGTACTATTTTCAAGCTGTCAGCCTGTTTCAGCTGGAATGTTTTGGTTGGGCTAAAAGAATAAGGCAGATCGGATCCGCTTCCAAAACAATTTCTTTTTTATTTTGTCAATAGTACTCAAGACAGTTTTCCTACCTTCTTCGATACACATATCAATTTTCGAAAAATCCGCCCAATGCATATCGCTCAAATCAACATTGATTGCAACATCAGCTTTCTCCAACCCTATTTCCTTCAAGTATTCTCTTGAACCTTCAGCTGCTCTTAAGGTAACCTCAAAACCGTTCAGTTCCTTTTGTTCCTGGTCCATACCAGGGGCAACATCAACGGCAATAACGAACTTTGCTCCTAACTTTTTAGCAATACTCACAGGAATAGGATTAATCCAGGAACCATCAACAAAGGTATCCTCGCCGGAGTGAACCGGGGGGAAAATTCCAGGAATGGCACAACTGGCCATTACCTTTTCGATGATTTCACCTGAAGTGGAAACTTCTTCTTTTGCATTTCGAAGATTCATGGAGATAAGTCCCAATTTGATGGGGCAATCTTCAATATTTCCTGGAGGGAGAATTTGCTCCATATTGGATCGGTAGGTTTTTTCAGAGATAAAAGAATTCTGTCTGATGGAAACGGCAAAAAACAAACCTGTTTGCACTACCTTTTTAAGAGAACCGAAATAGGAATTTGGTTCCAGGGAGCTTTCCTTGATTAGGTCCAGTCTTGTTCTGTCGAAATCAGGCGATCCGATGTATTCACTGATGTTTTTGATAGCTGTATCAATATCCGGATTAGCACCGTAAATGGCGCCTATCATAGCGCCAATACTGGTACCGGAGATGATGTCGATAGGTATGTTTGATTCAACCAGTGCTTTGATAACTCCAAGGTGAGCCAGTCCCCTGGCTGCACCTCCTCCCAATGCCAGTCCTACCTTGAAGCCCATTTGATTTTTGAAAAAGGTTGATATGAATGGTTTTTTAATTCATAATTCTACGAAACTGTTTTTCTAACTGCAATATTTAATTCACCAAGCTGGGTTTTGTCCACGGCCGAAGGTGCTTCTGTCAATAAACATGCCGCCTGCTGAGTTTTTGGAAAAGCGATGACGTCCCTGATTGATTCGGTGTCGGCGAGAAACATCATTATTCTGTCAAATCCAAAAGCCAATCCACCATGGGGCGGGGCACCTTGCTCCAGGGCATCAGTGAAAAACCCGAATTTTGTTCTGGTCTCTTCTTCAGAAAGATCCAGCAATTTAAATACCCGCTCCTGAATATCCTTTTGATGTATTCTGATACTACCGCCTCCCAGCTCAACACCGTTCAGAACCAGATCAAATGCGACAGACTTTATTTTAAAAGGATCTTCATGTTCCCATCTGTCCAGGTCTTCCGAATTGGGCATGGTAAACGGATGGTGAGAAGAAGTATAGCTTTTTGTTTCTTCGTCGTAATCGAACAGAGGAAATTCAGTGACCCAGACAAACCTGAATTCGTTGTTATCAATTAACCCTGTTTTGCGTGCAATTTCCTTTCTTAAATTGCCCAGGGAGTCGTGAACAATTTTCGTCTGATCCGCTCCAAAAAGAATCAAATCACCAACCTTTGCCCCCGTCCTTTTGTTAATCTCCATAATTTCCTCCTCCGTGAAGAATTTGGAGATGGGGGACTGCCATCCTTCTTCTTTCATCTTTACGTAAGCAAGACCCTTAGCACGATAAATCTTCACAAACTCGGTAAGATCATCCAGTTCCTTCCTGGACATTTTATCCCCGCCGGGAACCATCATGGCTTTCACGATTCCGCCGTTTTCGATAGCTCCGGAGAATACCTTAAAATTACAATTTGCAGCGACATCGCTCAGATCAATCAAAGGCAGATCAAAGCGTAAATCAGGGGCATCACTTCCGTATTTTTCTACGGTTTCGGTGTACGTCATGCGTTGAATGGGCAATTGAACATCATAACCTATTACTTCTTTGAACAGGTTACCGACCATCTGTTCCATCAAATCCAATATCTCTTCCTGGTTGGTGAAGGAGAGCTCGATATCGATTTGGGTGAACTCAGGCTGTCTGTTACCTCTTAAATCTTCATCCCTGAAACATTTTACAATTTGAAAATATCTGTCATAACCGCTGACCATCAACATCTGTTTAAATAACTGAGGCGATTGAGGAAGCGCAAAAAACTTACCGGGATTTACGCGAGAGGGTACAAGAAAATCTCGGGCGCCTTCAGGTGTGGATTTAGTTAATACAGGCGTTTCTATTTCAAAAAACCCATTATCAAAGAAAAAGTTTCTTACTACCTGGGCTGCCTTGGAGCGCATCATTAGGATTTTCTGCATGGCAGGTTTACGTAGATCCAGTGTTCTGAATTTCAGCCTGGTCTTTTCACCAACTTCTTGCTGTTCATCCGAAATTTGGAAAGGAAGCAGAGAACAGGTATTCAATATCTTCAGTTCTTTTACATGAAGCTCAACTTCTCCGGTTACCATTTTGGGATTAATAGTTTCCGGATCACGTTTGGCAATAACTCCTTTTACGGCTATCACAAACTCAGATCTGAGTTTGTCGGCTTTTTCAAACGAATCTGTATCATGCTGAGTTGCGAATACTACCTGGGAGTAACCGGAATAGTCTCTTAAGTCACAAAATATAACACCGCCATGGTCTCTTCTATTGTTTATCCATCCCATCAAAATATGTTCACTTCCAATATCACTGGATCTAAGGTCTCCACACATTTTTGTTCGTTGCCAGTTTACTATTTGATCAAGCTCCATGGTTTATCAGTCCTTTTCTGTTGTTAAAATGTGATTGATTACAATAATGAATTGCTTTTGATGGGAATTGAAAGCAGGATTTTTTTTCAGAATCAGTAGTCAGCCCAACGACTTTCCGTTCTAAGTATAACCTAACTGAGACTTCCCAGCTAGTATTCCGCTGGAAGATGGTCCAATTTCCTAAATGCTTTTTTCCAACCGTTAGTTTGCATTATTGTACATAATGATGCAATTTGCATTGATTTGTTTTTCGTATTCGCATCAATGTGATCCAAAAATAGCGGCACCTAACATCGAAAATACAAAAGGCTGAAGTTGACTGAGCAGTCGTTATCTGTCGTTAGATAGGCTGGACGTTGCTGTTAGATTGGCTAACCGCTGGAAACACGGTAATTTAATTTCGGGAAACAGGCTTTTTAATACCTATTTCCCAATTATTATCAAGTATTGACGAGCTCCTACTCGTAGAAGCTTTTCAGCATTCTTGATCGTGTTGGATGTCGAAGCTTTCTTAATGCCTTAGCCTCGATTTGACGAATTCTTTCACGTGTCACATCAAAATCCTGACCAACCTCTTCCAGAGTGTGGTCTTTTTTCTCATCGATTCCAAACCGCATTTTTAATACTTTTTCTTCCCTTGGGGTCAAGGTTCCCAGGACCTTTCTGGTTACGTCCGCCAGGTAAGTATTTACAACCGATTCACTGGGAAGAACGGCTGTTGCGTCCGGAATAAAATCTCCAAGATGGGAATCATCCTCATCACCGATTGGTGTTTCCAGTGAGATAGGCTCCTTGGCTATTTTCAAGACTTTGCGCACCTTTTCTACGGGCAGATCCATTTTAACGCTAATTTCTTCAGGTGAAGGTTCTCGTCCAAATTCCTGTACAAGGTGTCTTGAGGTCCTAATCAGTTTATTGATTGTTTCAATCATATGAACAGGGATTCGGATCGTTCTTGCCTGATCTGCAATAGCCCTGGTTATGGCCTGTCTAATCCACCAGGTGGCATAGGTTGAAAACTTGTATCCTCTTCGATATTCAAACTTATCAACAGCCTTCATCAAACCGATGTTACCCTCTTGAATCAGATCCAGAAATTGCAGGCCGCGGTTGGTGTATTTTTTAGCGATACTGATAACCAATCGCAGGTTAGCTTCAACCAACATGCTTTTTGCGTTACTTACTTTGCGTTCCGCACCCTTCAATCTTTTGATTTCTGAACGGAATTTATCGAGTTTAACATCTGTTTGGTGGATCATCTTATCAATTCGACGCCCTCCGGCCTGAACTTTTTCCAAAATTCGACGAGCAACCCTGAAGCTATGCTTGGTAAGCTTTTTGAGTTGCACTTCCACCATTTCACATTTGTCTTGATTGTTTTCATCCCACTCATCAACCAGGCCTGAAACCTGGGCGACAGGAGCATGCAAGTCGCGCTGGTATCTGGAAAGCTGGGTAAATGTTAAGTCGATTTTATCGTTGTGGTGCAGCATGACACGAAACATGGTGTCGATCTGCTTGGTATTGAAGTTGATACTGCGTAGCGATTTCAAAAGCAGAAACTTGGCTTCTTCGTATTCAGCTTCGTATTCACGTTTTTTCTTCTGATCTTTGATACCATCCAGTTTTACACTAAACTTGTTTCTATCTTCAAAGTGTTTTTTTGCTGTTTTCAGTTTTACTAATACTTGATCAGCTGCTTGGGATTCTTCTTCAATGACTTGATCATCTTCATCAATTCCGGAAACGATATCCCGAGCCCTTGCTTTACCGTTCTTTAATTTCTTACCCAAATCAAACAGATAGTTGATAATCAGCTCAGACCGCAAAAGAATATCGAGCATTTCGTGCTGACCTTTTTCAATCATTTTTGCGATCTCGACCTCACCTTCTCTGGTCAGAAGCTTGATCGATCCCATCTCTCGCAAATACATACGAACAGGGTCATCGGAATTTTGATCTGTTGAGACAGTTTTGGCTTTGGTTTCCTTAGCGGATTCTTTCAGTTCTTCTTCGTCGAACTCTTCATCATCTGATTCGCCATTTTCCTCAAGTTCATCGACGATGCTGCCGTCATCTTCCAGATCATCATCGGATAACACAAACTTCTCCTCGTCAGCATCAGCAGGAGGAGCGAAATCATCATCTTCATCCACTTTTTTATCCGCTGTCGTAGGGAGTGTTTCAGCTTCACCATCATCATCGGATTTAGCTGAAGTTTCAGCTTTCAAACTGGAACTGAGGGCGTCGTCGAAGTCTTTGCCTTCGTCTGGATCACTTTCAGCTACGATTTCTTCTTCCTGCTCTTCGAGTTTGACTTTCTTTTTGCTTGATTTAGCTGCTTTTTTCTCTTTAACCGATGCCTCTTTTTTATCTGCCCCACGTTTTTTTGTGGAGTCTACGATTTCGATATTTTTATCGGCCAGGTAATCGTAAAGAGCGTTCAGAACTTTTTCTGTCGGTTCTCCAGGAAATATGCTTTTAATTTCAATATCGGTTACAAACCCTTTGGTTTTCCCTTTTGCTGTAAGATCTTTAATGATTTTTTCGATCTCTTTTTGGGTGAATTTCCTGGTTTTCGCCGCTTTGACGCTTTTTTCTTTTTTAGTGGTTTTTGAGACCTTTTCGATTTTTTCTTTCAAGTTTTTCTTTCTCATGGTCTTCATCCTTAGGATTACAGAGACGATTAAGTTTTTTATTCAAAACTATCTCAAATAAGTATATCAGAAATTTTAGCGAATCTGCAGTATAAATTTCTGATTAAACCGGACTTTTATCCTTAAGTTAAGGATTGTTTTTTTTTCGATTTTCAGCCAAACGTTCCACAGCACTTTTTTCAGCACCGGAAGGAAACAGTTTTAACTTTTTGATATCATAACTTCTGCGTTTTTTCTTCAAACGTTCAATTAAAATGTTTAATGCTAATTCAGAGAAACTGCTGATAGATTGTTCGTGATTGATCTTTAAATTCTCCATCTCTTGAGTGCTGGGTCTGGGTTGACTTGGTCCTTTGTACTCAGTCCCAAAATGCAAGAGGTGCATTAATAATTCATTAAACTCAATAAATTGATCCGGAAAAGATTTAGCCTCCAGTGTTTTAAACTCTTCATCACTTAACTGCAAAAATCGCGCATAAACATGCGAAAGTTTTTGATGAATAAACTCTTCGGGCTTAACTTTTTCCCTGGCAAGCGTGATCGCTTGAACATGATTCATCAGATACTGTAGAAACTGAATCTCGTGTAAGTACTCTTTATCAAATTTAAAAAGAGTTGTTTCCTCTTGGATGGTGGTTTGATTAGTTTTCTTCGTATCTGATTTGTTAATCAGCTGTTGAATATTTTTCTTGCTGATTTTAGTAAGCTCGACAACCTTGTTTAAAAACAGTTCTCGTTTGGTTGTCGATTTAATAAACTGCTCGTAACTCAGTATCTCTTTAATGAGATTTTCGCTTTGGCTAACCCCTTTAAATTGGTTTGTGATAATTGATATAATAAATTCAAAATCATAGGCAGCTTTTTCCACCAGGTTGCTAAAGTCCTGATTGGTGTATTTCTTAAAATAGTCGTCGGGGTCCAACCCTTCGGGTAGAACGACGACCTTGCTGTCAAGGCCATTCTCAATAAAAAGTCTGGCGGAACGATCTGCAGCTTTTATGCCTGCTTTATCACCATCAAACAACAGAATAACCTCTTCTGCGCCACATATTTTGAGATTGTTGATGTGCTCCCCGGTGACCGCAGTTCCACATGTAGCTATCGATTCCTGCCAGCCCTGCTCATGCAATCTGATTACATCCAAATACCCTTCCACCAGTATTGCTCTGCGTTTTCTGCGAATATCGTTGACAGCTTTGTCAATTCCATAAAAAACGTAACTTTTTTTGTAAAGATCGGTTTCCGGAGGATTGAGATATTTTGGCTCATCATCCCCTATGCTTCTTCCGGCAAAACCCAGTAAACGCCCTCTTTTATCCCTGATTGGGAAAATCAGCCGGTTTCGCATGCGATCATAGGTGTTTCCCTTATCTCCCTTTTTAATTAATCCCGCATTTTCCTGGATCTCAATGGATATTGATTTTTTTGATAAGTACTGACTTAAGTTCTGCCAGCCTGGTGCCACATACCCAAGTTGGAAAGCTGAAACCAGGTCATTGGAAATTCCTCTTTCTGAGAGATATTTTTTTATCTCACTGGCTTCGGAAGCACTTTGAAGATTATCCTTAAAAAAATTGAAACTGTGGTTCAAGCACTGATCAATATTTGATTTTACCGGCTTGAATTCAGTTTGATTGCTTGACTGCTCAAGCCTTATTCCACCTCTTTTTGCTAAAAATCTAACCGCTTCAACAAATTGAAGATTTTCAATGCTCATTACGAAACGGATTGAATCTCCGGATTCTCCGCAGCCATAGCATTTAAAATTTTGATAAGAGGGTGAAACGGTAAATGAAGGGGTTTTTTCCTGGTGAAAGGGACATAGTCCTAAGAAATTTTTGCCGGATGGCTTTAAAAGAACGTAGTCGTTTATCAGTTGAACAATATCATTGGCTTTTAGAATCTGTTCTTTCTGCTCTTGAGAGATAAAGCCTGATTTTGTGGACATAATCTCTTATCGCTTTATTCAGATCTAAAAATAGAAAATCGGATTCTAGCCGATAAATAGCTGGCCATTTCTATTTTTGCTATGATCCGGTAACAAATCTAGCTGTGCGCTACGTTCGTACAATAATTCTATCGATCTTCTTCCTTCAACTCCCAGATCTTTGGAATAGTCATTTACATATAAACCAATATGATCGGCAATGACTTGATCTTCCATTTCCTGTGCGTTTTCTTTGATAAACGCCCTGGCTGATTCCGGATGTTTTTCGGCATAGTTGATCGATTCCCTGATTAGTGATTGAATGCGAACCTGGTCTTTCTTATCAACTTTGTTAGAGATGATAATCCCTCCAAGGGGAATCAGGGAATTTGTTGTATCTTCCCACCATTGCCCGAGATCCAACAGGCAATTCAAATCGAATGTTTGGTAAGTGAATCTCGACTCATGTATGATAACACCTGCATCCACAGTGCCATCGATTATCGCGGGAATGATCTTGTCAAAAGGCATTTGCTTAAACTTAAAATCGCCTGGAACAGCCATTTGAAAAAGAAGGCTGGCTGTTGTTAATTCCCCTGGCAGTGCAATAGCCCCTTTTGTTGGTATATGTTGTGACTTTCCGATTAACATGGGTCCGCATCCTTTACCTAATGCCCCGCCACTGGAAAGTAGTCTGTAATTATCTAGAACGTGAAACCAAGCATGGGTTGAGATTTTGGTGATATCCAGTTCAGCGTTTAACGCCATCTGGTTGAGTGTCTCCACATCTTCGATGTGAACCTTGAAACGAAGATCTTCACCTATTTTTTGATGAATTAACGCGTCAAAGATATAAGTGTCGTTCGGACATGGAGAAAAGCCCAGCGAGAATTCACGCATTGATATTATTTTATCAATTCCGAAATAAAATTAAGCGTCAGCCAACGCTTTATTTAACATAATGGTGATTTTTGATTTATTTCTAGAAGCTGTATTCTTTGGTACAACACCCTTGGTGTTTGCCTTATCAATCACTTTATGAATTGACGGCAACATGTTTTTTGCCTCCTCAAGCTTCTTTTCTGTAATCAATTCAACAAATTTTTTGATCTCTGTTTTATAACTTGATTTTAGCGCTCTATTGCGGAGGCGTCTTTTAATGTTCTGTCGAGCTCTTTTTGCTGCGGATTTATGATTTGCCATAGTTACCCTGATAGTCTCTTTGATAGTTTAATTATCAAAATGCATTTTCAACGTGTTCCAAAGAAAATTGACCGTCATGCTGGAACACGATGCCAATGACATCAAAACGAGGTTGTTTAGTTCTTATATTGTTTCGTTCCAAGTATGCCTTCCCCAGGTATCGGATCCTGTTGCATTTTGCCTTGGTCATGGAAATAAACGGACTGACAGCAGGGTTTGATTCCTTTCGTGACTTAACTTCAACAAAAACCAAGTATTCATCTTTTTCAGCAATTATATCAATTTCACCTTGCTTTATTCTCTCGTTACAAGCTTCAATCCGGTAACCTTTTTTCTCAAGGTGTGAGACGGCAATTTCTTCCCCTCTACGTCCTAATTGCAACCGATTTTTGTTTGGCGGCATACCTGTTTGTTATTTTGTAAACAGCTTTTCCTTAATCCTGGCTGCTTTACCAAATCTTCCACGCAGATAGTAAAGTTTTGCTCGCCGGATTCGTCCTTTTTTGACTACTTTTATATCTTCAATGCGAGGTGAGTGCAGTGGAAAAATCCGTTCCACGCCGTACCCTTGGCTGACTTTTCGTACGGTAAAAGTCGCCTTTAGGTTCTTTTCACCGAAATGTTTAGCGATGACTACACCTTCGAAAGGCTGAACTCTTTCCTTTTCTCCTTCCTTAATCTTGTAGTTCACACGCACAGTGCTGCCGATATCAAAAGCAGGTACTTCCCTTAGTTGCTGCTTTTCAATTGCTTCAATGATATTACTCATTTTTTGACTCCAACAATACGTTTGACAATTGAACAATAATAATTTGAATGCGATTCTGACGCAGTGGATCAGCCAGTTTATCAAATATCAGAAGACTCTGATCTTTGCAGGTAGCGCTCATAAAGATCACTACGTTTCATTCTGGTTTTTCGTTCCGCGTCTTTAAGTCGCCACTTTTCAATCTCTTGGTGATTTCCGGATGTCAAAACATCCGGAACTCTGATCCCATTAAACTCGATTGGTCGTGTATATTGCGAATACTCCAGCAAGTCCTGACTAAACGATTCGTGAGTTAAGGACTCCTGATTCCCGATAACACCGGGGATTAATCTTGCTACTGATTCAACGATGGCCATGGCAGCAATTTCACCACCCATCATCACGAAATCTCCCAGACTGATTTCTTCATCAACCAAGGATCGGATACGTTCATCAAATCCTTCAAACCGTCCGCATACAAGTGCTATTGGTTTCTCATTTTTGCTTAGTTCAATAGCTTTCTGTTGATTGAAGCTTTGACCCTGGGGTGAAATCAGAATCTTATGTACGGATGCTTTTTTATCCAATGCTGTCAATGATTCGAAAATTGGCTCAGGCCTTAAAACCATTCCAGCACCACCACCATAAGGAGGTGCATCTACTTTATTGTGTTTTCCGATTCCGTTTTCACGAAAATCGACAAGTTCGACAATCAGCTTTTTATCGTCGATCGCTTTCCCAATCAACCCTTCGGACAAAAACGAAGCAAATATGTCCGGATAAACGGTCAGTACATGAAAACAAACTGATAAAGGCTCCGGTGTTGTCAATTTATTTTGGCTTTCGCTTATTTAGATCTCTCAACTCAGGAATCAGGTTGATCACCACTTTTTCTGAAGGAATGATTTCAACAAGGATTTCATCAGAAGTCGGAAACAAGAAACTGTCTTCATCTGACTTTACTTCACAAACGCCCTGTGTGCCTGCTTCAAAATAGTTGGTAATTACCCCAAGATACTGATTGTCTGTAGAATAAACTTTGCAGTCCATCAAATCGTGGATATAGAACTCATCATCGTCCAAAGGACGAATATTCGCCTCATCGGTATAAATTCCAGCTCCTTTATAGGCTAACGCTGTGGTCATATCCTTGATTTCATCGAACTTCAATAGCCAGTATTTTTTTACCTCTCTGGCGTCTATTAATGAAACTTGCTCTTTAACGCCGTTTTTTCGAATGAGGATCAACTGCTCAAGATCGTAAAAAATCTCCGGATCATCTGTTAAAGCCATTACCTTAACTTCCCCTTTGACTCCATGGGAGGTCACGATAGCACCGATTTGAATGATGCCTTCCAGATCCATTATCCAAAATTCGGTTTACTCAGCCTTTGCTTCCCCAGCACTTGCTTCTGCTTCAGGTGCAGCGTCTTCTTTTGCTTCTTCTTTCTCTTCAGTTTTGGCTTCTACTTTTTCTTCTTCCTTTTTTTCTTTTTCCTTAGGCGTGAAAGTCAGTTTGAGATCAAACCCTTCCTTGATAAGAAGCTTGGTTACTGATTCAGATGCTGAAGCGCCCGTGGCAAGCCATTTTTCAACGCTTTCCTTATTGACTTCCAATTGCTTTGTCAGAGGATTGTAGGTCCCCAGTTTTTCTAAAAATCTACCATCGCGCTTAAATCGCTTGTCAGCTGCTACGATTCTGTAGAAAGGCTTTTTCTTTGCTCCGGCTCTGGCAAGTCGAATTCGTACCACTATTATTTCTCCGAGTTGATGTTAAATTGAATACGATTAAAAGGGACCCATGTTTCCGCCGGGTCCCATCATGTTTTGAAGAGCTCTCATCGATTTTTTTCCTTGGCCCATAGAAGAGAACTTCTTCATCATTTTATTCATCTGGGCAAACTGTTTTAAAAGGCGATTGATATCACTAACGTTCGTGCCGCTTCCTTTTGAAATTCTGACTTTTCTTGAACCGTTGATGATGCTCGGTTTCTCCCTCTCCTTGGGAGTCATGGACGAAATAATGGCATCTATTTTTACCAATGATTTGTCATCTACTTCAGCTCCGGTAGGAATTTTATTTCCCAGGCCCGGAATCATTCCCAAGATGTCTTTCATCGAACCCATCTTGCGAATTTGTCTTAGTTGATCCTGAAAATCAGAAAGAGTGAAGGTATTTTTTCTAATCTTTTCTTCCAGTCTTTCAGCTTTTTCCTGGTCAATATGTTCCTGGGCTTTTTCGATCAGCCCGACCATATCACCCATTCCCAGGATTCTGGAAGCAATCCGATCCGGTACAAAGGGTTCAAGATCCTTGATTTTCTCACCAATACCGATGAATTTCACCGGTTGCCCGGTGATTGCTCTAATTGAGAGAGCTGCACCACCCCTGGCGTCACCATCCATTTTGGTAAGGATGAATCCGGTCAATGCCAGCCTGTTATGAAACGCTTTGGCCACATTGACTGCATCCTGCCCTGTCATGGCATCAGCTACGAACAAAACTTCGCTGAGAGCAACATTGTTCTTGATTTCATCAAGTTCCTGCATCAGCACGTCATCGATCTGTAATCGCCCGGCAGTATCCAGAATCAGGTAGTTGGCCAGCTTGCTTTCTGCTTCTTTTTGAGCTTCCTTGGCAATATTAAGCGGCTTCATGCCCACATTGCTATCAAAGCAAGGTACATCAATGTCTTTCGCCAACACTTTTAGCTGATCAATAGCAGCCGGTCGATAAACGTCAGCTGAAGCCAGCAGCACCTTTTTACCGTCTTTTTTCAGCCTGTTTGCCAGCTTGGCTACAGTAGTTGTTTTACCACTTCCTTGAAGCCCTACAACCATCACAATGGTCAGTTGATTGTTGATCTGCTTTATTCCGTGGTTCTCTGCCCCCATCATCTCGATCAGTTCATCATTCACAATCTTGATGAACTGCTGTCCCGGGCTGAGAGATTTCATTACCTCTGCACCAAGCGCCCTGGATTTAACCGATTTCAGGAAGGCATTGACAACCCGATAGTTAACATCAGCTTCCAGCAAGGCAAATTTGACTTCTTTTAGTGAGGCTGCAATATTGCTCTCTGAAAGAACGCCTTTATTGGTTAGCTTCTTAAATGTTTGATTGAGTTTTTCAGTTAGATTTTCAAACATTTTGGTGGTCGCCCAGCTGGAAAATTAATCTTTTTCTTCGTCAAAAGCACAATTGTTAATGCTAGCCTCAAAAAATGTTCCTGTCAATCCTAGGGAAATATCACCAAAAAATTTCCAATAAATTGTTTTTATTAGGGAAAGTAATTGTGAAAAATGTTAGATATTCTCAATCCTGCTCAAATTATGTCGAGAGAACAGTGACGAGTTTTTTTTTAATTTCACTATTGCTGATTGTTACTGCCTGTGGTTTTCAGCTGAATAGAAATAAGCTGCAACTTCTTAATCAGGCTCAATCCATATCAATATCAGAAATAGTAAATAAAAGTTTTGTTCCTCGTCTGGATATTAACCTTAAAGCACTATTGATTGAGACATTTAACTCAAATTTAGTGTCAATCAAACCGATTAATCAGGCAGATTTGGTTCTAAATCTGGTTATAAACACCTATGAATTGAAACAAAGTGAATATTCTCTGGATGAAACAGGGCAGACTTATGAATTTCAATTCAGCATAAACGGAGAACTCTCTGTCTTTGATAATCGAACGGAGCGCTACATTTTAAGGCAGGAGGCTTTAAAAGGCAGTTATTCTGTTACCACTCAATCTGCAGATTTAAGCAGTTCGGAGGTGGAAGAAGCTCGTGAAGATCTTCTTGAAGCTTTAAGCGAAACAATCGCATCAAAGCTTGGCGATGACTTCTAATCTACCAAAGTTTCGGCTTCATCAATAAGCATAACCGGGATACCTTCACGTATCGGATATTTTAGTTTGCAGGCAGGGCATATCAATCCGTCTTGCTGTTCTGTCAAATTCAAATCACCTTTGCATTTCGGACAGGCAAGGATTTCAAGTAGTTTATCATTCAATTCCATTTTAATTTCCTGCTTTTCAAGAATTTAAATAGTTACTTCGGATACTTTTTGGTTGACTGTCAAGATAGGTTTTCAAACCCCTGATGGATTTGTCAAAAGGGTTAGTCATTGTTTCGTCTGCTTCTGTAGTATTCGATTTGCTGATTGGTGGAACCATCGTGGGAAAGCTTATCAGGTGCATTTTTTGGTAATTCTTTGAGTATATTGCTTGCCAGTTGTTTGCCAAGCTCAACTCCCCATTGATCAAAGGAGTAAATGTTCCACAGGACTCCTTGCACAAACACCTTGTGTTCATAAAAAGAAATCAGGGCTCCCAGGGTCTCCGGAGATAGTTTTTCGGCAAGGTAACAGCTAGAAGGACGATTTCCTTCGAAAATCCTGAACGGAATCTGCTCCGGATTTACTTGCTCTGCTTTTAACTGAGATTCATTTTTCCCAAAAGCCAACGCTTCCTGCTGGGCGAAAAAATTAGCCATCAACTTATCGTGGTGATCGCCAAGCCGATTCAAAGGATTGACAAATCCGATGAAGTCGCAAGGAATCATTTTGGTTCCCTGGTGAATCAATTGATAAAAGGCGTGCTGTCCGTTTGTACCCGGCTCTCCCCAAATGATTGGACCTGTTTGATAGTTGGCAGGTACTCCCTGGCGATCAACTCCTTTTCCATTGCTTTCCATGTCTGTTTGCTGCAGATAAGCAGGCAATCGGTGGAGATATTGATCATAAGGTAATATGGCCTGGGTTTCCGACCCGTAAAAATTATTATACCAAAATCCTATTAACCCCATTGTTACAGGGATATTTGATTTCAGCTCTTTTTCTTTAAAATGGGCGTCTGCTTTGAAAAATCCCATTCTCAATGCCCTGAAATTCTCAGGTCCCAATGCTATCATCAGGGAAAGCCCAATAGCCGAAGTTAAGGAATATCTGCCACCAACCCAGTCCCAAAATTCGAACATATTGTCTGCATCAATGCCAAATGCCTGAACTGCTTCAAGGTTCGTCGAAAGGGCTACAAAATGGTGACGTATTGCCTCCTGTTCCTTCAGATTTTTTAAAATCCAGTTCTTGGCACTTTCGGCATTGGTCATTGTCTCTTGGGTAGTAAATGTCTTCGAGGCGATAATAAAAAGGGTTTCTTCAGGATTAAGGTCATGAAGCTGCTCTGTCAGGTGGGTTCCGTCTATATTCGAAACATATCGAATGGTTAAGGATCTTTGCGAATAGTATTTTAAAGCCTCGTAAACCATCACAGGACCTAGATCTGAGCCTCCAATACCGATGTTGATGATATGTTTGATCTTTTTCCCGCTATGCCCTTTCCATCTTCCGGAACGGATTTTTTTCGCCAACCCTTCCATTCTCGCAACTACGGAGTTTACCTCATCCATAACATCCTTGCCATCCAGTAACAAAGGATCCCCGGAAAGGTTGCGGAGTGCAACGTGCAGGACGGATCGATTCTCCGTTCGATTGATTTTCTCACCTGCGAACATGGCAGCAATTTCATTACCCACTTGTCGTTGTTCTGCGTAATTGATCAAAAGCTGCAACGTTTCTTGGGTTACCAGGTTTTTGGAAAAATCCACAAACCAGCCGCAATCATTTAATGTTAGTTGTTTAGCTCGATTCTTATCGTCCTGGAAAAGTGTTTTTAATGTCTGGTTCTTTACCTGTTTGAAATGATCTTCCAGATCTTTCCATTCCTTAATATTGCAGATGCTCATGTCTTCCTGTTGATAAATGGTTAAAAATGGTAGTGAAGATTTCTGACCTAGTGTTAATGAAAAGTTTGGTTTCTACTCAATCAAAATGATTTTAATGGTGAATTATCCCAAGTAGTCGTCCAGGGTTTAAAATAGTCGTTTTATCAAAACAAATTATTTGAATATTTCAGTAAATCCGGATGAGTAGTTTTTAGTTTGATAACAGATAGAGGCGATTTTGTTTTGCAAGTTAAATCATTGAAAATTTTAATAGTAACTATGTTTTGACAGGTAAAAACGTTGTAAATACCGCATAAAGATTTAGGGTAAATGTCGTCATTTCAGCGTTGATACGGAGTAAAAAAGCAATTGCTTTTTCAATATCATTGGCATAAAAGAAAAACAGGTCAATAAGAAATCTACGCTGTTAACCATGTTTTATTAGGCTTATGAACTTTTTTGATATTGTCTTCAGCATTGTCGTTCTGGTATTTGTTGTCATAAGTTCTTCCAGAGGTGCCCTTCGCGAGATTATTTCTACCTTTAGCATCGTTTTTGGTTACTACGCTGCAGAGAGATTTCACCAGAAATACATGAGCATCACCCTCAATTACCTCAGCAATAACTCGCAGGCTAAAATAGTCACTTATTTTGCGATTTTCGCCATAGTCATTCTAGCCGGCTTTTTGCTTTCGACCTTAATTAAGGCATTGATCTCCTTTAAAAGACCAACTGTTTTCAGCCGCACTATCGGTGGGCTCTTAGGGTTAACAAAGGGAATGCTTGTTTGTCTTTTGGTTTTCTTTATTGTAGAAGGTTACATTCCCTCTTATCTTGACGACCTCTATAATTCGTTTTACGCGCCCTGGTTGCAAAACATCAGGGGCTTTATTAATGGTATCAACTTTGCTTTAATAGATTCCATTAATATTGTTTAAACGATACCCTCATTGGTAAAGCCACCAGTTTACTAAGTCCAATAATTTCCATGCTACCTTAGCAGACTGGTTGCTGATTTCCCATTTAAAATATTTAGAAGAAAGCAGATTGAGATACCTTCTATTAATAGCAATTGGCCTGCTCTCATTTTTCTGGTCAGGATGTCAAATCTTTGGTTCTGCAGAAAGCCTTGCCTCCGATACGACTGCAGATGAAGACCCGGACCAGCTGAAGATACAGAAGATCTATATCCAGAGCTTTACTGGACAGAACATTAAAGAAGTTCAAGAAGTCTTTTTTGAGACCGCCGCAGAACAAAATCTCTTTACCTTCGTTGAACTGCTACCGGATGATTATACTGATTTAAAAATCATGCGGCTCAATGTGACAGATTTTTCTATCTGGGAAACCAACGAAAAACTTGACTTGAATTTGAAAAGTGGAGGCAATGCTCCAAATGTGCCTGGGCAGGTGCTGAGAAGAAACGCCTTGGTGAGTTTCAGGGTCTCTCTCTATGAAGCTGAAACCGGAAAACTGTTACTCAGAAAACCTTATTCACGACCGTTTCAGCAAATTTATGTCGGACAAGACGAAATAGAGAAAATGCCCGACAAATCGTTGGAGTTGAAAAGACTGGCCAAAGTATTGGTCTACAACCTTTTGACAGATTTTTACCAGGCGAAGGTCGAACCTTTGGAAATGGCATTGGAAATCGGGTATGGCTGGGATTGGATTTCAAGGATCATCTATAATTTTGGAAGCAGTAGGATAAAAAAAGGAAATCGGTTTGCCGATATTGGAGAATACGACAAGGCTATCTGGTTATGGCAACTGGTGTTATTTGAGCCTGAAGATGATGAACCGCTGGATATTTATAAGAAAAATAGGGCTAGCGCCTACTATAATCTAGGCGTCGTACATCATAAGCTGGGAGATATGCTAAAAGCCGCCGAAATGTTTTCCATGGCGAACAGAATGGTTCAAGATCTAAAATACGCGCAAGCCTGGGGGAATATGATGCAAGCCTGGCTGACAGCACAAAAAGGAACAGAAGATGAAGTCAACGAACTCTCGCCACAGAAAGCAGAACCGGTTGATAAACAGGAAGTTGTCGACATGCAATTCGAAGAGCTGGAAGAAGAGCCGGTGAGTGAAGCGGAAATTATAAAAAGCATGGAACGAAATAAGCAGCTTTTACTGAAAGCAAGGGAATTGTGGCCGCTGGAGCCTGCTCTTAAGTTTGCTCAACCACCTGGAATGACTCCTGAATCCGAGATCCCGTCAGACTCTCCTCAAACCGTTGATGACCTTGTTGCCGATGATCAGGAAAATGGTCTTATTAAACCAATGGATATGGAAGTTCCCCTGCTGGAAGATGATCTTATCAAACAAGTTCCGGAGTCGCCGACTGAGGAGCAATGAGTTATCTTTTAACCACAAGGCCAAATCGATACTGTGCGTTAGTTAAATTGAGGTAAATTAGTTAGACAAATCGTTTATCAATCTTGTTAAAATGGCAACCATCAAGCACAAAAAATATCCAAAAATTATAAAAAGGATTGGTATGAAGAGCGCCATAATATTTTTGATCACATTGTTTTTTTTGAGCCCAATCACAGGTTTTGCAGGTGTTGTTGGCAAGGGTAGTGCCCAGATTTTTAACAATAATGAAGGATCAGCTCGCAACCAGGCTTTGAACAATGCATTAAGAGATGCCGTAAAACAAGGTGTAGGGTTGTTTATCGATTCGCAAACAGAAGTAAAAAACTGGGCTGTCATAAGAGATGAGATATACGCAAGTGCGCGTGGCTTTGTAACGGAATACAAGGTGCTAAGGGACGAACAAACCGGTGGTGTTTGGCATATTGAAATTGATGCAGAAGTTTCCTCAGCAGACATCAAATCAAAACTCAGCGAACTCAGGATTCTGCATCAAAAAATGGGTAACAAACGATTGATGATTATTTATCGTCCGACACATCCTGACGCACTCAAGAAAACTCATAGTGCCGTTTCATCTGCTACAACTGCTTTACAGGCGTCATTATTGAAATCCGGTTTTCGGGTCTTTGACGCAAAATCCTTGGGTCGCGTTATCGATGGAATTACTCAACGAGGGGCGCCAACAGAAGAATGGGTAAAAATTGCCGATCAACAGCAGGTAGATATTCTTTTGGAATTTGAGTTGATCGCAGGAGAGAAAAAGCCGTTTTCCTCGTCTGCTTTTTCAGCGGCCAAAGTCAGTATCCAGGCCAGAAGCTATGATGTATCTACGGGACGATTAATGGCTAGTGTAGGAACAACCCAAAAACAGATGACTAATGCACGACGGGGAAGTTTTGACTGGAACAATGCTTTATCCAGAGCAGGTAATCGTGCCGGAAATGCTGCTGCAGATGTTATTATGCGGGATATCGTCAGCTATTACGAATCAGTAGGAGAAATTGGAAATGCCTTCCTTTTGGTATTCACCGATTTTACTGAGGACGAAGAATTTCAGATTCTGGAGATTCTAGAGAATCTTGAGGGGTACCAATCGATGACAGAATTGGAAAACATCCCCCTTCGATTGAGAGTGGAATACTTTTCTTCTATGGAAAAATCCCGCATGAGACGAAAGCTTTATCTGGCCTGCAGAGAAAAAGGCATCCGCCTTAAAACAAAAGAACTGGCCGGTAATCGTTTGATCTTTGCCAAACCTTAGTATCTCTATGGCTTTGACCGCTGTTGAGAAACAGATTTTAACAATTTTTCTTTAATGATCTGAAGTTGTTTGTAGTTTTCTTTTCGCATCTCCAACAATTCCTCTCTTAACGCAAGCGATTGTGACGAGAGAGGATCGTTCTTCATGATACCAAGTTGTTCCGCAATCCTTTTCTCTTTTTCCCTCAGTTCTTTTAAGAGCTGATACAATTGTTTTTTATTTGCCTGATCGATTTGCTGTTGACGCAGCTTGTCGTTAAGTAGTTTTAGCTTAGCCCTGACCAGTACATAATTAAATTGCGCGTCTTCATCTGCTATAAATGAAGTGTCTGTATACTTGGACTGCTGCCTGTCCTGATCAATAATCGTGCGATAATGCAGCAGACTTTGTTCGAGCAATTCAATCGATTCCGTTAGATCTTCACTATTCTCAGATAGCCTAAAATAGCTGTTACCCAGGTTATAGTGAACAATTTTTCTTTGATCAGCCCCTAACTTTCCCGAGTTAACCAATTCTTTCAAAAGATCAGCTGCCTTTTGGTAGTTGTTCTGCCTATAGTGCACTACGGCAAGATTGTATTTTGAAAGGCCTTCATCCGGATGATCATTCAGTATCTCTTCCAGAGCGACCAGATTTTCTTTTGGAGAATCCGGCTCCGCTTTGAAACCAAGCAACTTCCAGGTATTTTGTCCGCCAAACCAGATTGCGATACATATGATTAAGAGATTGATTCCTATAGTGAGTGAGATAGCCTTTTTGCTCATCGTACCTGCTGTTGATAGTAAGCTCATGTGTTTGTATCTGTGCGTGATTGGATCATTATGTGTTCAAGCCGATTAACCGGTCAACCAGGTTTTCTACACCGCTGCAGGACTGCATAACACAACTAAAGCCTCTTATCATATGAAATAGCAATGTTGCAGAGTAATTTTAAGTAGTATTCGGTTATTTGTTCCAGCATGGGTGATTTCTTGTTTTAAGATAATTGATCTGAACAAAAAAAAAGGTCAATGAATCCTGGACAAAATGATTTTTATTTCTTGCCTAATGTCACTTATCAAGAGGTCCAGCACTGTTTTTATTCGGAAAAATTCATTTCCAAAGCGATATACCTAACCCTTACTATTTTTAAATGTGAAAAAATCTGATTTTATTCGGATTTTTCATCTTCTGTCAGAAAATCTTGTCAAGACAAACCGCTGGTTTCTCGAAATCCTCTGTTTAAAAAGGACAAGGCTTAGGTTTTTGTTTAACTGATTGATATTATGTACTATAAAGATAAAAACCTTCTTACCCCACTAACAACAGGTATTGGGACAGATTTGGCCATGCAACCGAAAAAGTGAAAAAAAAGAGTAAATTTGGGACGAAAGTCTTGACATTGTTTTGTTTTAGAGCCTAACTGGATTTAACGTTGTCAGGGAAAACAGCTTTATTTTTTTCCATCAATGTTATTCAACTAATTTCCGGAAACTGAATTCAACAGGAGTAATTTATGAACAAGGCAGAACTGATTGCAAAAGTTGCAGACAAGGCTGACGTTAGCAAGGCACAAGCTGAAAAATTATTGAATGCTACTCTTTCCAGTATTAATGAAGGTTTAACTAGTGATGGTAATTTGACCTTGGTAGGCTTCGGAACTTTTTCCGTAGTTAAAAGAGCTGCTAGAAAAGGAAGAAATCCTCAAACAGGTAAGACAATCAAAATTCCTGCTAAAAACGTAGTAAAATTCAAGCCAGGTAAAAACCTTAAGGATGCGGTAAACTAGTTTAAACCATTGCATTTACCCAGTTAAACATACCCAAACGTATTCAGTTTTGGGTATATTAACTGGCTTCAAAATTCCCTCTCTTCTCGCTTCCCGGAATGTAGTCAAACTTTAAAACCTTGCAACAAAAGCCAGTGACGTTCCGGAAGATGTAAACGCACGGTCCTCCCCGTCTTCGGTTTTGATTGTAATTTGTTCATAGTGGTAACCGGGAACGATTACAATATTGGCGGATATAGCTATTTTCAGCCCCAGACTTACAAAAGGTCCATATCCGGTTCCCGAGGTCTTCCCAACTTCGCTTCCCGGGTATTCAAAATCATATTCATATTTTTGAACCGAAAGACCGGCTCCGACATATGGAGACAAGTCGGTATCATTGTCAGAATTTACATCAAAATCATAGCTCCAGCGAACGCCTCCTGTTAAAGTTGAGTTACTGGATTTCAAGTCATAGCTTTCACCGTTTTCCGTGTGAGTTCCACTGGCGCTACCATTGCTTAATCTTAAAAAATATGACCATTGTTCGGAAAAACGGCTCATATATGAAACGGCCAATTGACTTCCGCTGAGAGTGTCGTCTCCATCTGTTTTTTGGTAAGCTCCGTACGAAATACTTGTAACCGAACGATACGTTTCTTCTGAAAACACCTGGCTATGAAAAGTCAGTATTAAACCTGCGATTAG